>NZ_JAOTIS010000009.1 GCF_025628935.1 Macrococcus capreoli | reverse complement strand
TTTTTCGCGTTACAAGAATTAATATTAACATAACTCTCAACTCTTTGCAACACTTATTTTTAAGAAGTTTTACACTCGCTTGATTATGTTCTTTCAAACATTTCCTCAAGTAGTAATTTAACTTGCTTTATTATATTACAGCGCTTAGAACAAAGTTTCAAGTGTTAGTTTTACACTTTTTCATTTTGTTTTTTTCGATGTAATTTTGTTGTGCTGCTTGTTTTCAGCGACTTTTATATCTTATCAAGATGCAGTGTTTTCGTCAACACTTTTTATAAAGTTTTTTGAAGTTTTTTTAATATCAATAAAAAGCCCTTCACTTCAGCTCACTATAAGCTGAAATGAAGGTTTTTCTTTTACACACGTTTCGGTTTAAACAACAACTCATATATAATGATGAGTAGTAACGCTGCTCCGATTCCAAACACCATATTATTATCGATTGATTTAAAGCTACCGTTATAATAAATAATTGACATAATAATGGATCCTGTCGTCGAACCGATAAACTTTAATAAACTATACGTACTCATCATCGTGCCGAGTTGATGCGGCTTAGCACTTTCCTGAATTGTAACGATGTTCTTCGTAAATACTGTCCCAAACGATAATCCTAAAAATGCAGAGGCAATCGTGACTGCAATAGCCGAATCAAATATAAATATAATCAAACTGCCAATTATCATATAGAAGAAACTCAGTTGATAAACACGTTTCGTCGAAAGTATGGCTTCTATATGTTTTAGAATAAATGTAGATGTGAGCCAGAATATCGAAATCGTAAACGTCGTGAGTCCAGCTAATAATGGAGATAATCCTTTCTCCGTTTGTAAATAGATGGGCAGAAAGATATTCGTCCCCATCATCATGATGGCGTATAGCATATCCGTTCCCATGACAATACTAATCGTCTTTGTGAATGCTGTTACCGGAATAAATGGATGTCTAGTCGTACTTTCGTATTTAATGAAAAACGCTAATATACTAATCGCAACTACAAATAGTACTAAATGAATCATCCAGTGCATATGAATGAGCAATGCACATAACAGTAGCGCTAAAAATACATAGAATAATATTAACCCTTTAAAGTCAAACGGTGTTTGTTGTGTTGTTTCATCAAATTTAAAATATTTAACAACTAAGTATATCGCCAGTAGCGCTAATGGCACATTGACATAAAATAAATAACTCCAATTCAAATATGTTAATATCACGCCACCCAAAATCGGTCCGACAATACTTGAAATGCCCCAGACAGAGCCTACAATCCCCATAACTTTATAACGATACGGAATTTCAAATGCAATCTTCGGAATGATATTCCCCATCGTCATCATGATGCCAGCTCCGGCACCTTGTACTAATCTTGCCATTAACAACATCGGAAATGTATATGATAATCCTGATAACATACTACCAATAATAAAAACTATAACGCCTATTAACATTAATCGTTTCGCGCCCAATCGCTTCATCAATTCACCAACAAGTGGCGTAATCATCACGATTGCAATCATGTATGTTGTAAATATTAACGCCAATGATTGTGATGCATTTAAATCTTTACCAATAGCCGGTGTTGCCAGTGAAATAATTGACGTTTCAATTGCACTCATAAACATAATAATGACGAGCGCGCTGATGAGTCCTCGTTTCATATAAATCCTCCATTTAAAAAATCAGATTAAACGTATGTCTAATCTGATTTATTTTTGTCTATCTGATTGTATGTTGTTCTACTCATTATTTTCTTTTTTTATTTTTCTTCTTATGTGAAACGACCTGTGTTTGTTTCTTTACAGGTGGCGTCGTCTCAGTAACAGGCTCTTCCCAAGTACCACGTGCAATCTTACGTGCTTTACGTTCTTCATAAGATAAGCGGTTGTATTTCGGTAACGATAACAACTGAAATGCATTACATAACAGTAAACTGAAAATCGTACAATACAGCCACATCATGTCCTGTACTTTCAAAAACGGAATCAGTTCTACCGTTGTCATTACAACCATAAAAAATAATGCCGGGATGAATACATTCTTTCCTGTAAGTTTATTCTTATATATCGCGACTGCACTACCAAATAACACAATCACAATCGGTATCCAGATAAACTTCAAAATGTCACCATCACGTTGGCCAAAACGTAAATATCTGAAATACACTAAATCAATGATTGCAAACAAAATGATGACGACTTGAATTGCGTTCCAGCCACTTTTGAAAATACCTTGGCCCATTTGATGAATAAATAAATACGCAAAAAATGCGAGTTGTGAAATTGAGGCGATTAATAAGCCGTACCCCATAAACCAAATGAGTGCTGCTAAAAATTCACCGAACTCACCTTTGACTAAATAAACCGTTAACTTGTCGTAGCCAAATATAAAGCTGACAAGTACCGTACACACAAGGCCAATCAACAACGTTATGCCATAAAATTTCCATAAATTCTTTAAAGTCACTTCAATACCTCATTATTTCTTTTCTGTTTTATTAATGATGCGCTCAGCCATATTTAAATAGATTTGACCTAATGCATGATCCTCAGCATAAACTGATGGCGCAAAGTCATCGTCCGTCCAGTCTGGTTGCGCTAATGGTAACTGACCTAACAATTCTGTATTCAATTCTGATGCAAGCTTATCGCCGCCACCTTTACCAAATACATATTCTTTCTCACCCGTCACTTTACTCTCGAAGTATGACATGTTCTCAACAACACCAAGAATTTCATGATCAGTATGCAATGCCATCGCCCCTGCGCGTGCTGCAACAAACGCTGCTGTCGGATGTGGCGTCGTTACAATAATTTCTTTACTCTTCGGTAACATCGTATGTACATCAAGCGCAACATCACCCGTACCTGGTGGTAAGTCTAATAAAATGTAATCTAATTCGCCCCAGTTCACTTCCTGGAAGAAGTTATTGATCATCTTACCTAACATCGGGCCACGCCAGATAACAGGCGTATTCTCTTCTACGAAAAATGCCATCGAAATGACTTTCACACCAAATCGTTCAACCGGCTTTATTCTTTCACCTTCAATTTCCGGTTTCCCCGATATGCCCATCATATCCGGCACACTGAATCCATAAATATCCGCATCCACTAAACCGACACGTTTACCTAATCGTGCTAATGCCACCGCTAAGTTCACTGAAACCGTTGATTTACCAACGCCGCCTTTACCCGATGCTATCGCAATAAATTCAACTTCATTGTTTTGTGATAATAACTTTTCAATCTCTGAAGTTGCCATACCACGGAACTGTTCTAATGCTGCATCATCTAATTGTTCGAAGCGCAGTCCTACAGTGTTCGCGCCGTTTTCTTTTAATGCTTCAACAATCTTCATTTGTAAATCCAATTGTTCCTGCCCACCAAGTTTAGCGATTGCCACTTTAACAGAAACGTGTTGCTTCTCTTCCTTAATCGTGACTTCTTTAACACCGCCCGTTTCTTTCAATGGTACATTAACGATTGGATCATTTAAATTTCCGATAAGTTCGATTGCTTGTTCTTTAGTTAACACAATAAACGCCCCTTCACTGTTCTAATAGTTATAGTTTATCAAAAGATAACTGCTTTGTATAAATTAATTTCTTATTAAAGACTTTATTCATATAAAAGGACTATAATGAATAGTGTTATGGAATGAATAAGCGATTAATGGGTAAACAGAAGATAAATAATTTCACAGAGGAGCACAACATGACTAAAAATTATACGATGATGCAATATTTTGAATGGTATTCGAACGGAGACGGGAATCATTGGAACCGCTTAAAGGATGAGGCTGCAATACTTAAAGAAAAAGGGTTCGACGCGATATGGTTACCGCCTGCGACAAAGGCAGATCACGTCATGAATACAGGGTATAGCGTTTATGACTTATATGACTTAGGTGAGTTCGATCAAAAAGGACAAGTGCGTACGAAATACGGTACAAAAGAAGAATTAATCGCTGCAATAGATGCGTTGCATGCGCACGATATCAAAGTATATGCCGATGTCGTATTAAACCATAAAGCGGGGGCAGACGAAGCAGAAACGGTTCGTGTCGTTGAAGTAGATCCAAATGACCGAACACATGAAATATCTGAACCCTTTGATATCGATGCATTCACCAAATTCTATTTCCCGGGACGTAATAAAAAGTATAGTGCATTCGAATGGAACTATACGCATTTTAACGGCACGGATTATGATCATCGCACTGGACGTACCGGTATCTTTAAAATCTTAGGTGAGAATAAAGACTGGAATGAAAATGTTGATCAGGAAAAAGGGAACTTCGATTATTTAATGTTTACGAATGTCGATTATCAACATCCTGATGTACGTGAAGAAACGATTAACTGGGGTAAATGGTTTATTGATACTTTAAAGATAGATGGTATGCGTCTTGATGCTGTAAAACATATCGAAAGCTATTTCATTCGTGACTTCGTTCATGCAATGCGCGAACATCAGTCAGAAGATTTCTACTTCGTTGGTGAGTTCTGGAATCCCGATTTAGAAGTGAACGAGAGCTTCCTTGAAGACGCTGATTATAGTCTCGATTTATTCGATGTACGTTTACACTTTAACTTAAAAGCCGCTTCAGAAGGTGGTGCCGCTTATGATTTAAGGCAAATATTTGATGGCACACTTGTGAAAGAGAATCCAGTGAATGCAGTAACATTTGTCGATAACCATGACTCACAACCTGGTGAAGCGTTAGAATCATTTGTTAAAGATTGGTTTAAACAAGCAGCATACGCATTAATCTTATTACGTGAAGATGGATACCCATGCGTATTTTACGGAGATTATTACGGTATTGGTGGCGACCAGCCTGTTGAAAGTAAACAAATGGCGATTGATCCGTTACTGTACGTACGTAATTTAAAAGCTTACGGACAACAAGATGATTATTTCGATCACCCGAATGTTGTCGGCTGGGTAAGACGTGGGTTTGCAAAAGATAAATCAGGTTGCGCTGTAATTATTAACAACAGTGAACAACCTGCCGAAAAGCAAATGTTCGTTGGTGAAGATCGAGCCGGGCAAACGTGGTATGACTATACAGATACAATTGAAGAAGGCGTTGTCATTGATGAACATGGCAATGGCGTGTTCAAAGTTAATCCGGGCAGTGTTTCTGTTTACTGCGAGAAAGAAATTTAATAGAGCAACTAAAATGATGGCCGATATATCGAAAATATCGGCCATCATTTTCAGAATTATGACGAAATCATAATACGATGACCGATAAATTACCGGCAAAGAAATCCCGAAATCGACCCCGAATCCAAAATGATTGCCGGTAAATCGAAATTACCGGCAAAGAAATCCGGAAATCGGCCCCGAATCCAAAATGATTGCCGGTAAATCGAAATTACCGGCAAAGAAATCCCGAAATCGACCCCGAATCCAAAATGATTGCCGGTAAATCGAAATTACCGGCAAAGAAATCTGAAAATCGGCCCCGAATCCAAAATGATTGCCGGTAAACCGAAAATACCGGCAAAGAAATCCGAAAATCGGCCCCGAATCCAAAATGATTGCCGGTAAATCGAAATTACCGGCAAAGAACATCAAAAATTATAATCTTTTCACTTTAGGTAACGGCTTAATTTGTCGTTCAATCCACTCGCGTTTTTCTTCTAAAAATGGTGGTAATGATAATGTCTCACCTAACGCATCCATCGGTTCATTAATCGCAAAGCCCGGCCCATCTGTCGCAAGCTCAATTAATATACCTTGACGTGTTCTAATATACAGCGATTTAAAGAAATGACGATCTACGAAACCACTTGATGGTATACGTTTCTCTTTAATAAATTCTACCCACTCCTGTAATTCCGCTTCATCTTTCACACGTAATGCAATGTGATGCATACTCCCTTTACCCGGTCGTTCCGGTGCATTTGTATTATGCACGACTTGTAACTCATCCCCTGTACCACCTAAATCAGAACGAAATGTCATAATCGTTTGTGCTGTAATGGGATGTGTAAACGAACCGGTTTGTGTGTAACCGAATATTTCAGTTAATACTACGCTAAATCCTTCAACATCTTCAACGTCCATTTTAAACGGACCAAGTCCTGTAATCCCAAATTCAACCGGTACTATACTTTTGTCCCACGGTGTACCTGATGCAACACCGTGATTATTAGCATCTGAAACTAACGCTAAACGCTGGCCTTCAAAGTCTTCAAATTCAATCGTTAATCTGCCGTTAATTTCTACTGCATCGCTATGTTGTACATTAAACTGCTCAAAGCGCTGTTCAAAATAGCGAATCGCTTCATCACTTTTCACACGCAAGGCAATTTGCGTAATACTATTCGTCCCACGATATGTTTGTCCGACATTCGGAATTTCAAAAAATGTCATATCCGTACCAGGACTTCCTGTACCATCCGCATAAAATAAATGATACATTGACGGATCATCTTGATTGACCGTCTTCTTCACTAAACGCATACCGAGAATTTCAGTATAAAACACTAAGTTCGCCGCAGCATCTTTCGTAATCCCTGATGCGTGATGCTGTCCAATAATCTTTCTCATCATATCACCTTAATCCTCTTCATTATTTAAATCTTTACTGTCTGGATAAAATATTTCCGTTAAATAATACAACACACTAATCACAATGAATATGACTAAAAAGTTAATTCTGATATGTTGATAGTTAATATGGACACCAAAATAAAAAACAATCGTTGATAATCCTACGGTCAGGATGTGGAAATACCATCCTTGAAAATATTTATTATCTGAATACATTCGCTTTACATCGTCTAATATATACTCAATCACAACGAGCAGGAAATACCCCATTGCAATATAAGACCCATAATAAAAGCTATTATCAATCACATTCTCGTTATACGTAAACTCTGCAAGGTTTAAATAGATAAGGATACGACTTAAACCATACATACCGAATATTAGCATCAGTATAAAGGCGCCGCCAGAAATTAATACGACCGATAACACAAACAATATTGTGAATAACGATCCTTTATTAAATTTAAATGGCTTCATCATCTGGCCTCCTTATCTATCTCATACTCATATTAATATGATTACCCCTAGATTAGCAAAGTATTTTCAATTCGTGTAATAAACTGCTTTAAAGTGCATTCACAAACACTGCAAATACGCGCTCCCCTTCATACTTCATCGTATAAATCAAACCGTTATCGTAAAGTTCAAGATTTATTCTCTCCTATAAAAAAAGGCATACTAATCAATATTAGTATACCTGAATTACTACAAATCTTATAATTCTAATCCCATTGCTTTAAATGTATCGCCTTGGCTAAAGTCGCCAGCTTCGTAACCTTTTTTGAACCATTTCATACGATCTTCACTTGAACCATGTGTAAACGTATCCGGATTTACACGACCAAGCGCTTTCTCCTGAAGCGTATCATCTCCAACTGCTTGAGCAGCTTTAATCGCTTCTTCTAAGTCACCTTCGTCCGTATAACCCATTTCCTGTGCATGTTTCGCATATACACCCGCGAAATAATCGGCTTGTAATTCAACTGCTACCGAATATTTATTATATTCTGTTTCAGATAATTGATTTCTTAACTGATGGAATTTCGGTAAAATGCCGAGTTCATTTTGTACATGATGTCCTACCTCATGCGCAATAACATAAGCCATCGCAAAGTCACCAGGTGCGTTAAATTTCTTGTCTAACTCATCCATAAATGATAAATCGATATAGACTTTCTGGTCTGTCGGACAGTAGAATGGTCCCATTTGTTTGCTCGCTTGTCCACACCCTGAACGTACACCATCTGTATATAATAATAACTTCGGTTCAGTGTATGTACGATTGTATTTCTTAAAGATTTCATGCCATACATCTTCCGTATCTTTCAGTACAACTGAAGCAAATTGACCACGTTCATCTAATGATTTCTCAGTCTTTGTATCAACTTGTTCTGCTTCTTTCTTTACGTTGCCTGTTTCAAACGGATTGTCTTGCGTACTGCTCGTTGACTTGCCACTATCCTGAGTTTGTTGTTGTGATGAATCTCCACCGAGTACACCACCTAAATCAGCAGGGTTGCCCCCCATTAATACGAAGATAATCATCACAATAATACCTAAGCATCCCATACCTCCGCCGCCGATAACCATTGGGCTACCGCCGCTAAACGAGCCACCACTTGATCCTCTAGCATCTTCGACGTTAGAACTACCTTCTCGACCTTGCCATTTCATTTATGTTCCCCCTCATCGGTAATCACTGCATACATATTTAATAATAATTACCCATTAATTCGTATTAACAATCATAAATTTTAATATTATTTCGATTTAAATGGTTTAATGGCATCAATCGACGTTAAACCTTCCGTAACGAGATACTGACCATTGACGATACGTTCGACCGTTACTTTCTCCTCATTCACCTGATCACCATATACTTTTCTAACGTAGTATGTCTTTTCTGGTGTCGTTAATTTCTGTTTATTCTTATGTGTTACTAATTTCTTCTTCACATAGCGTTCTGGTAACCATATATGCTTCTTATAAGATAAGTGCACTTTAACAGACATATCGTCACCGACATATAACCCTTCACTTGAATCCAGGTGACCTTTGTAATTGAAATATTGCGTCTTTGCATCCGGATTAGCTGACAATTGTTCGAAGCTATCAATGGCACCGCTATACTCCTGTTCCTTATTCAACTTGTGCTGCCCATCAAACTTTAAACCTGTCTCAAGAAATTCAATTTGATCTCGCTTAGCATTTCCTTCTACGAAAAACGCATCATCCGACAACACCAGAATCGGCTCTGTTTGTTCTTTCTGAGAGAACTTATCGATTTGCTGTTGATTCAGCTGTGCAACTTTCCCATCAATACTCGCTTTAATGGTTAACGCGTCAATTTGATCGGAAATTTGCTTCTGCTTTTCTTTCAGTATATCGATGTTATTCTCCGCTTTCGTCAGTTCTGAATCCAGCCAGTTGAGTTGCGCATCAATTTCTGATGCCTTGTCATTATAAGTTGCATCTTGTTTCATCGCTTCCATCGCAGCGATTTGACCTTCAACCTGCTCTTTCTCAATCATCTTGTTATCTAATGATAAACCCGTTTCCTTTTCTTTAGAGAATAACACTTTGTCATTGTATGTAAATAACGGATCCCCTTTTTGAACTTTATCCCCTAGTTTGACATGCATCACAACAGGTTCTGATTGATTTCCTTTTTGGAAATATGTCGCTAAATTTTGTTTAACTTTACCGTCTAGTGACAGGACATGCGTCTTAATACGCTCATCGATATGAATCGTTTCTTTCTCATCCTGCTGATGCATGTATAAAATAACGCCACTCGCGATGATAAGTGCTAATACGATTAAAGATAAAAATATAGGTAAAAACCATTTTTGCTTCATAATCACACGCCCTATGTCCAAATTCAAAATTATATGTATATTTTTTATGTAATGAGGCCGACTTGCGTCTGAACGCTCATTTGACTGCCTAAACGGCGCCTCAGGAGCAGACGCCTGATAAACTTCACCAATCCCTTCAAAATCAAAATGCGATTTCTTGAGATTGCTTCCAGTTTGTTCGGTCCTAAACGCATTGAAAACTGCCTCTACTTCAACAATCTATCTTTATCCGATTTGATATGCGAATTAAAATCATCCATATTGATTTCTTTTTGAGACTGATAATATTTGTATGTGAGTGCAGCCAGCATCAGCGCAGCAAATAAAGAAACAAAGCCCATCCAGCTTACTTCTCCACGGCCTGGCCCTATAATATAGTAATAAGTTAAATATAAATTAATCCCTACTAAAGCAAGCATCATAACGATGACATATATATTCGTTTTAGATTTCACGTTACCACTCCTATAACAAATTGTTACGTTCTAAATCATGACGTGCTGTTTCAATACTATCTTTACCCACTTTATTTTTCAGCGGGCTAAATTCACTTGAACGTTCAACTTGTAGCGTTTTGAATGATTTGCCGTAACGGAATATATCGAAATAAAACTTCTCAAACTTTAAAGTCGGTTGTTTCACAACATTTAAATCTTTATCAAGCTGAGCTAACTGTTTAATCGCTAAATGATACGGCAACTCACTTTGTGCATGTTCAATTAAGTAATCTAATTTGAAAATATGAATACCGATATTCGCATTGCGATATGTATTTTCTTCACCAGCAGGCAATTCAGTATACTCCATCACTTGCTTAACACCTTCAACCTCGATTACACGTCCGACACTCTCATTATCTTTCGCTGCAATCGTCTTTGTTGTCACATCTGATTTACTTTCAACCGCAAGTCCACAAAGAATTGGATCTAGCACTTTCACTAAGACGTTATCAATATTATTAATATATAAATATTCTACGCCTTTCGCTTGTAACTGTGCGTTAATCCCTGATGTGTGTAACGCTTCAAAGATACCGCCATTACCATTAGGCGTCGTTAATAACTGTTGTGCGTCATTTAATAATAATTCACCTGATTCACTCAGTGCGACAATATTCGGTTGTTTAAAGAATGTTACATTCTCTTTCGGCATTCCAAAATAATCATTCGCTTCAAAATAAGCCAATGTTTCTTCATGATTAATGTCACTTGTCATGATTGTCCACGGTATATTGATATCAAATAATTTATTGTACGCAATGATTTGCTCAGCTTGAAGCGCAAATAAACTTTTTCCGTCAAACTCAAAAGTCCCTTTAGGACCTGGGTGTTCTAAACGTGTCCCTTGACCACCTGCCATAAGTACAGGTGCTACTTTTAATTGTTTGATTGCTGCTAACCCTTGTTCTCGATATGTATTTAACATTGCGTCTGACATTTCACTCTTAATGATTGTCTCAACATCTTTAATTTGACCTTGTGGTAACTTCACTTCACGGTTAACGTATACATCCTCATATAACTTCTTAATCGCTGCTAAATCTTGTGACGCTAAAGCTTTGTGTACGAACGATTGTGCTGCTTCATCTAATTGTTCGAGTTGTGATACTAAAGTTGTATGACCGTATTGTGTTAATTTATCTTTCATGCGTGAAATTCTCCTCTTATGTATTATTTATTCATATTTTATCATGATTAGTGGAGCCATACTAATGTTCTGTGAAACATTTCGATATAAAATAAATACATCGTTAATGCACTAAACGTTGTTGCTAGTGACATATCGATGACGCCGCCTGTCTTGAATGTAAATGGAAAGACAACCTTCTTGTCGATCGGAAAGAATAAAGTCACACCTCTTGGCGTTAACATATCTAATAATAAATGGCTGAGTATACCCAATATCGCACATGTAATATATATCGGGTTCACATCTAATATGATTAATATGATGCTTGTTATTGCCATAAAAAATATTGAATGTGTTAATGTACGATGCCCGAATATTAATGCAATTAACGTGCTAATGGGCCATATCTTCTTTCCGAGTTTACTGCCAGCATGGCAAATATCCGGCACGATGCTAAAGAGTGCAGTTGTTCCTAATATGCCTGCAAATGAACTAATGTCGTATGCATGTGACATACCGTATGATGTTCCAATTAATACACCGAGGGCAATATGTGTTTTCCCTGTCATTTGCCACACCTCCTTCATATTTGACGTTTTTGTGAAATCAATCACAAAAAGATTGAAATCTGCTTCACATGTTATTATACTAACAATGTAAGTCAATGAGTATTAAATAAATGAAATAACCCCCTTTATTTCGCCCTATGAACTCATTCAAATCATAGAGACTAAAGAATCATTAGTCTCTAAAATAACAAGAACACCACTTTTACATTATAATTAAAGTGGTGTTCTTATTTTTTATTCTAATATTACCAGTACCAATGTCCAGATACTTTACAACTACGTACTGCATCATTAACACACTCATTCGTATGTAGTATCCTTATTATATATATTATTCATATTCCACCTCGAATAGGAGTTGTAACTTTGATAAAAAGAAATTTTTTAGTCATTTTTAGTATTATTCTTAGTATATTCTTAATTATAGGAGGTGTCTATTTCAAAATGAAACATGACGTACAAGAAAAGGAAAAAGAAGTATATTATAAAGAACAAAAAGAACGTATTACCCTTTATCTTAAGTATAATACAAAAGAACCAGATACTATTAAGAATGTAGATTTCACCAAAGTAGAAGTAGGACCCATGGGTGATGTTATATTTGATGGGTATATAAATGGTAACAAAAAAGATGACTTCTCTGCTTTTTCCTCACCAGAAGATAAATTTCAATTTTATGGAGGAATGGTGACAACTGATGGTGTAGAAAAGTTATTAAAACCTGCACATGAATTGAAAACCCCTGAAGAAATCAAGAAAGAATTAGAAAATAAGAAAAATCATTAAAATCGATCCATCAGTCTAAGCCAAACTCAGTAAAGTTGAGTTTGGCTTTTTAATATAATGTAACAAAGAATTCCATATAAAAAACGCATCACAAGATTTCTAGCTTTCACTCACAATACTAACCTCTTTTGTTATATAATAGTCTCAAAACTAGCACATTCAATTAGGAGTAGTTACAATGACCAAAAAGAAAATTTTAGCTTTGATAATTGTCATTTTAAGCGCTTGTATTATTGCTGGTGGTGTCTATTTCAAAATGAAATACGATGAAAGTGAAAAACAAAAATCTATTTTCTATAAGGAACAACAAGAATGCATTACACTTTATCTTAAATACAATACCAAAGAACCTAATACTATTAAGTCCGTAAAGTTCATTAACGTTTCAAATACTCCGATGGGAAGTGTTGTTTTTGAAGGATATATAAATGATAACAAAAATTATGACTTTGTTGCATATTCTACGCCAGAAAAAAATTATCAATTTGATGGAGTTATGTCAGTAAATAAAAAAATAACTAATCTACTAAAACCCGCTCATGAATTAAAATCACTTGAAGAGATCAAAAAAGAATTAGAAAATAAGAAAGATCATTAATATAAAGCTTTCTGTTAAAGCCAAACTCAGTAAAATTGAGTTTGTTTTTTTTGATATATTATCAAATAGTATTTTTTAATCACAAAGTTTCAAGCTTTTCTACTCACAATACTAGTATTATTTGTTATATAATGGTTTAATAACTAACACATTTTCTCAGGAGTAGTTACAATGACCAAAAAGAAAATTTTAGCTTTGATAATTGTCATTTTAAGCGCTTGTATTATTGCTGGTGGTGTCTATTTCAAAATGAAATACGATGAGCGAGAAAAAGACAAAGAAGATTATATTAAAGGACAAAAAGAACTGATTACTCTATACCTTAAACATAACACAAAAGAACCTAATACAATTAAGACTGTAGACTTTACTAAAGTTGAGATGGGGCCTATGGGTGATTATGTATTTGATGGATATATAAATGGCAACAAAGATGCTGAGTTCTCTGCTTTTTCCTCACCTGAAGATAATTTTCAGTTTCACGGTACAATTATGAAAGCAGAATCTATATCAAATTTATTAAAACCCGCACATGAATTAAAATCACCTGAAGAAATCAAAAAAGAATTAAATCAAAAAACGAAAAATACTCAGCATTAAAGCTTTGAGTAATTTTCGTTTAGGATACTTATTTCACTTCGTGTATACACTAGCGCTACTGTCTTTCCAACCATTTCAACGCTTCTCTCTGTGATAACGGTGATAACGCGTGTGTATCAACAAAAGTTGTAACAAACTCAGCATTTGTCTTTGAATACTCACGCAATACCCACCCGATTGCTTTACGTATAAAGAATTCCTGCTCATCTTTCGTATGCAATATCATTTCAGTAAGCAACGCTTCATTCATCTGCGCTTTGTACTTTAACTGATGTAACAAACTCGCACGCTGTAACCAGAAATTATCCGATTGATTCCATTGACGCATCACGGCTTCCCCCGCTTCACGTTCCCTTAACACGATTCGCCCAACTATATTCGGTGCAATCGTATCAATTGAATCCCACCAGCTATGTGTTAATATCAACTGTTTAAGATAATCTAAATCGGTAACATCAAACTGTTTTTCGTTCTTATTTAAGATGATCATACCGATATAATGATATTCACGTTCCGGTTGTTCAAAACAATCATCAACTAATGCTTTCGTTTCATCTTTCGTCTTAGGTAACCCTAATTTAAATAGTACTTTCATAATCGGCGCAGTTTCGCTTTTCTTTATACCTAAAAATGGAAAGTTATTTTTCATATAACTTTCCATTGTCTTTTGGTTAGATTTATTTTTAAGTGGTTCGTATGCTGCTTTTATATCATTAATTGTAAGCATCGGGTCTGTCCTTTACTGTTTCATTTAATGTGACCATGTTCAACTCTTCTTAACCACTTACTGCTGCTCTTCTGTAGTATTCACTTGTTTCGCATTTTGCTCTGTCGACTTTAACGCAGGTGCGCTTGTAGTCGCCTGATCAACCGCTTCAGTCGTCTGTGGTTGTTCCGTCGTCACCTGCGTCTTATGCTCTACCGATTTATCAGGATTAGCCGGAATCACTTCCGTTGCAATTGGCACATCACTTTTCTGTTCATTTGTTGCTGGCTTCACTGGTTGATTATAGTGTTCTTGTGTCTTCGGTTGTACTTTCATATCACATTGACCGCTTTGACAAATATAACCTTCACTCGTTAAATTATTCCATGCTTTTGAATATTCCGGCGTGTGAATAATATCTTCGCACTCCGCAGTCTTTTCTTTCCCTGGCGTTACTAAACAGTTTCTCGCCAAATTATAATTATCTGTATTATAATGCTTCACTGCCTGCTCAGATGTTGGTACACTCGCTTGTTCAGTCGTTGCTTGTTGTGTTGTATCTTCTGTACTTTTCGTCTGTTGCTTCTTTTTCGTTTTTTCATCTTTTTTCGTTTTCACTTTTACTTCAACTTGTGGTTGTTTGTCTTTTTTGATTGGCTTTTCTTCTTCACTTTTACTACATCCAATAAGAACGATTGCCATTAGCAATAAACATATCCATTTTTTCATTATTTCGCTCCTAACATGTATGAAATACGATACATACATCGCACATATTATACCACATGCTTGTACAATATGTATCGTTTATCAAAAGTCACACCTTGAGCATCCCATTATCAAAATAACATAGTCATTTGGTATGATATAACTACTTTATTGAAGGAGTGACGTTATGCAGGAGAATTCAAAAGGTATATTATATGCTGGCGGTGCGTATTTCCTGTGGGGCATACTGCCAACTTACTGGCGTTCAGTCAATACATTTAACCCTTACGAAATACTATTTCATCGCGTCTTATGGTCTGCCATCTTTATGGTTGTGCTAATTGTCTTATTAAAGAAATGGCCACAGTTTATAGCCGATACACGATATTTAATCGGGCGTAAGAAAGAATTAATTGCATTAATCGCAGCAAGTCTCGTCATTATGGTAAACTGGGGTATCTTTATTTGGGCCATCAATAACCACCATGTGCTTCAGGCAAGTCTTGGTTATTATATCAACCCGCTGATGAGTATTGCGCTTGGCTTTATCTTTATGAAAGAACGCTTTAATACTTTAGAAATTCTGGCAATTGTTCTTGCAGCGATCGGTGTATTATTTATGACGTTAAGCAGTGGTACATTCCCTTTCATTTCGATTGTATTAGCTGCAAGTTTTGCGCTTTACGGCCTAATGAAGAAATATGTCAATATTGACGCCATTTACAGCATCGCATTAGAAACAATCATTACACTACCATTAGCTTTAATCGGGATAGGTTACTTAGCACAACTTGGTGAGAACCACTTCGGAGCAAATCATACAAGTTTCTTAATCTTATTTGCTGGTGTTGCAACAGCTGTCCCCCTTATTTTATTTACAGCAGGTGCTAAAAGAATCCCTCTTTCATTAATTGGGTTTTTACAATATATTTCACCGACGTTAATCTTATTGCAAGGTGTCTTTTTATTTGGTGAACACTTTAGTGCAACTGACTTTATAACGTTCTTATGTATCTGGTCAGGCTTAATTCTATATAGTTACAGTAAATATATACAATTTAAAGCGATGAAAAGAAAGCAACTGCTCAAGCCATAATAGGCATTGAGCAGTTTTTATTAATCGAAAATATATTGATGCTTACTAGAAATGAATGCAAATATAGACATCGTCATCGTCATCATAAAGAACAGAATAAAGCTTGGAAGATGACTATTGAATACACCATGTAAATAGCCCATTAAGATTGGACCGATTGCTGCAACAAAATACCCAACGGATTGGCTAAAACCCGATAATTCAATCGCATCTTGTGTCGTCTTTGCGCGTAATGAAAAGAATAACATACATAAACTAAATGCAGCACCTCCAGCAAGGCCCGTTGCAATCATGGCAACAATAATCGATAATGTGTGATTCAATAGAAACGCCGTAAAGCCAATTAAATATAACCCGGTAAATAAGAAGACAAGTGGTCGTTGACTTTTCATCTTCATTGCAACAATAGGCATGATAAACGTCATCGGCAGCTGTGCAAATTGATTCAACATTAAATAATAACCCGCTGCTTCCTGTTTAATACCATACGACATCAGAATATCCGGAAACCACGTCACTGTTGAATAAAAAGTCATGGATTGAAATCCCATCATTAAGGCGATGGCAATTGCAAGTTTCGATCGATAAATCGGACGTCGCGCCTCGGTAATTTGTAGCTTCGGATTATATCTCAGTTGTGGCATCCATAATAATATGCCGGCAATACTGAATATTATCCAGAAACCTAATGAATACTGATAGCCTCCATTATTAATCTTACTTAATGGTACACTTGCACCTCCGCCAATACCTGCTGTTAAATTCATCGTGGCAGTAAATACGCCAGTCATGAGTCCCATTTGCATCGGGAAACGCCATTTTACAAAACTCGGCAGAATTACATTACCTATTGCAATGCCGATACCAATACAAATCGTTCCCACCAGTAACATTGAAACATTTGGGATAATACGAATCACAAGCCCCAGTAATAAAATAATCATACCTAACATTAATGCGACACTCATGCCGAGGCGTCGTGAAAGACGTGCCACAAATGGTGAGATGATACCAAACATGATGAGTGGAATCGTCGTTAACATACCAAGCATAGATTTCGGAATGTTCAATGCCTGACCTATTTCAGTAATCATCGGACCGATTGCGGTTAAAGGTGCACGCAATGTTGATGCGACAACGATAACGCCAAGTAATAGAATGTATAGTTGAAATTTTTTACTCAAATTAATTCTCCTTTATTGTGTGGATATGGTGCGCGTTTTTTGTTAATTCAATCATATCACGTAAAATTCATTTTTTTTCGTGAAATAACATCTGTTTAATTGTAAGTAGAGAAAAAAAGGGGTATATTTAGGGTATCAAATAGATAAGGATGTGTATTAAAAATGGCAATGAGAATTACTAAGAACGACAAAGAAGTAAACATCAAATGGCGTGTTGCTGACATCACAATTCCGAACGAAGATATTTTAAGCGTGAAAGAAGATACAAACATTTACGCTGGTGCGGACGAAAACAACGATGAGAAAGTAGTACGTATCGGATCAACTTTCGGGAAAACAAACCGTATCCTTTTAGAAACTAAAGATAAAAAATACATCATCTACACTCACAACGATAAAAAAATCATTAACGAATTAAATAAGTAATCTGATATGACGACCACATGCTTACGCGTGTGGTTTTTTTGTTTCGTAGTTTATGTTTCGTTTGTGGGTGAGCGATATTGATTGGTTGTCGCTCACTCGATATATCTGAATCCTATCAGGATCCACTATATACAAAAGTACTTTCACTAACGCATTGATTCTTTAATTTGTTACTATAATGATAACTACAAAGGAGGGCGTTAAGATGTATATCGTAACAAACAGAATAAAAATGAAAAAAGGATTCGCTGAAAAAATGGCACCGATGTTTACTAAAGGTGGCGATATTACGAAATTAAAAGGTTTCACTAAAATTGAAACATGGTCTATTCAAAACCTCGAAGAATACGATGAACTTCATGTTAATACATGGTGGGAAACATTAGAAGATTTCGAAGCGTGGAAAACAAGTGATGCTTTCAAAAAAGCGCACCAACAACGTGCTAATAAATCTGATGCTGAAAAGCAGGAATCACCGATGCTTGGTTCAGAAATCGTTATTGCGAAGCTAGAAACTGAGGTAGGCAAATGATAAAAGTCGTCTTTACTTACACGACACCGAATGAATATCTTCCAGAATTAATGGCTAAATTCCAGGCGTCTGCTGATTCTAAATTTAATTCAGAAGTATCTAATACCGGTATTAAAATGTACAAAAAATCCGATGCAACAACGACAACGATTGCACTTGATATCTTCTATAATAGCATCGAAGATTACGAAACCCGTACACAATTCGAACGTAGTCAGGATGACTGGAATCGTATATGGTTTGCTGATGATATTAAACATACATTGCAATCTGTAGAAGTGTTTGAATGTTTATAGAAAAAAAGTGAGGTTAAGGCATATGTTTTATCCCTCATACGTTTAACAGAATATACGGCGGTACAGAAGTCGCCACTACGACAACAACCGAACAAAAACTATAAATCAACGAGCGATTTATACGTTTTGTTCGGTTGTTGCTTGTGCCAGAACACTCCAGCCTTTTCCTATTTCACTTCTTTATAGTACAAGTTCTTATTCGGAATACTTGGGTGTAAATGCAAGTTGCCTTTTAATAATTGCCAGTCTGTCTTATAGTAGAATGTGTTTGCAACAATATCGTGCACATCACTTGTTAAATAATACTTTCCTGGTGGTAAAGCCTCTAACAACTTACTACCTACGCCACTATGTTTGCTGCGTTTATCCACTGCAATTGAAAGAATTTCAAATGCACCGTTTAATTTCTCTTTTTCATCAGCTGTTAAATAACGGTCTAATAATTCACGGTAAAATTGTTTACTTTCACTCGTATAGCCGTATAAATAGCCATTAATATTACCAAATTGATGACTAATTAACGCTTTAAAGCCAGGTGTTTCACTATACTTTAATATATTTGAAACCATTTCTTTGTGGCTTCTTGCATCATCGAAATTTGTTAAGTAAATCTCGGCAATACGATCCACTGCATCTTGTAGTTCTTCTTTTGTTAGTTCCTGAATCATGCCAATCACTCCTTATAACACTAAATGAAAACTATTTCATCCTCATTATGTACTTTTATTAATGTTTTGACAATCTATTTTTAGAATATTGCCGCTTCTAATGCTTCAATTTCTGCAACGCCAATTTCATCGCCATCTTTACGGAAATAGCGCTTCGCTTCATTAAAGTACTGTTTCGCTTTATCCATTTCTTCCTGCGCAGCATATAACTCACCTAATGCACGATTTGAAATAGCGATACTTAAATCATCTTCTGATAGTTCAGCCAGTTTCAAAGAGCTTTCTAATGATGCTTTTCCTTCATCATATTGACTATTTAATAATTGAACGTAACCTAACTCATATAAGTTCACCGATTGTTTAATCGTATCATCAGCAAAGTGTTCATTAATTAGCGCTTGTTCTGCTTTAAAGTGTTCGATAGATTGGTCAAATTCTGCATCCATTCGCTCTACTAAGCCAAGTTGATGATGCGCCATTTGACGATCTTCAGCATCATCTGATTCAAGCAATGACTTTAAAGTTTCGCGCGCTTTATCAAAGTGATTATCTGCAGCGTAAATATAAGCAGCGTTTAATAAGTAATCAGAATAATGCGCATCACCTTGCTTTACTGTATTACCAATCTCCTGTAATAATTTAATTGCCTCGTCTTTATTATCCTCTTCAAACAGCATAAATACGTTATCAATCTTTTCGTTATAATCCATAATGATTCCCCTTTTGTTGTTTATAAATTTGTAATAGATTTATCTCTCAACTTTATTGTATATGGTTTATAATAAATATTCACCTTTAAACATTGTAATGTACATTTTTATTTTTTCTGTTATCATTTCAATACACTAATAACAAGAAAGGACTTCATATGACACGTCTTAAATTATTTACATTTATTCTTAGTATCTTTGTCGTTGGGATGGTTGAACTTGTTGTAGCTGGTATATTAACACTGATGAGTGATGATCTTCATATAAAACAATCGCTTACAGGACAACTCGTAACTATTTATGCGTTTACGGTTGCTATCTGCGGCCCTATCCTCGTGAAACTCACTGAGAAATATAATCCAAAATGGGTACTGTTAACGAGTATGATTATCTTTATTATCGGAAATACGATTAATGCGTTAGGCGATACTTTTACGATTATCGTGATTGGACGTATTATCGCATCTGCTGCATCAAGTATTATCGTTGTGAAATTACTCGCTTTAACCGTAGTATTAAGCAAGCCAGAAGAACGCGGGAAAATGCTCGGCCTTGTATACATTGGATTTAGTGGCGCAAACGTCTTTGGCGTTCCACTTGCCACAAAAATTGGTGAACTTTTCGGCTGGCGTGCTACTTTCGGTATGATCGTAGTTGTAAGTATTATTGCGACGACAATGTTAATGTTCCAACTGCCAAATAAAATTAAAGTAACGGATGATAATAAAAACAAACATTCTAAATTACTTTATCCGAAAGAAGCTGCAAAATATATTGGGATCACTTTCTTTATCCTTGCTTCAAATTATATTGTCTTTACGTATATTAGCCCGATGATGATTAATGAAGGGTATACTTTACAACACGTTTCAATACTATTGTTTGTCTGCGGATTAGGTAGTATTGCAGGGACAAGTCTTGGAGGCATGATGGCAGATAGATTTGGAAGTAAGAAATGGTTAATTGTTGCGTTATCGATATTTACGTTATCGTTATTACTGTTTAATATATCATTGCCATTTTATGCGGCGTTATTGATTGTTATGCTTGCATGGAACATCTTTGAATGGGGAACGAACCCTGCTATTCAAATTGGGATTATTAAGCAAGTTGAAGGAGATTCAAGCAGTATTATGGCATGGAACATGTCAGCATTAAATGCTGGTATTGGATTCGGTGCATTAATCGGTGGTGTCGTTGTAGAAGCATTCTCTCCAGCTATCGCCCCATATTTATCAACCGTCTTTGCAGTGATTTGTTTAGTATTGGCACTATCGATCAAACGTGGGTAGTCTTAGGAGAGGCTGTTTTCGATGCGTTTAGGACCGAACAAATTGGAAGCAACACAGAGAAATCGTTCTTTGATTTCGATGGTGTTGCTGAAATTTGACGAGGTCCTGCATTGAAAACGCCGTTTGAGGCTATCGACAAAGCGGTTAGTCGCAGAAAAACTGGAGAAAACCCATCAGAAATTGCTTTTTAATTTCAGATGGGTTTTCTCCAGTTTTCGAGGCGACTGCTTTGGAGATGCCGTTTGAGAGGCTGTTTTCGATGCGTTTAGGACCGAACAAATTGGAAGCAACACAGAGAAATCTTTCTTTGATTTCGATGGTGTTGCTGAAATTTGACGAGGTCCTGCATTGAAAACGCCGTTTGAGGCTATCGACAAAGCGGTTAGTCGACTTTAAGGAGATATGATTATTTTCATATCTTCTTTTTTGTGAGTGAGCTGCAAAAGTGGTTTGCAGCTCACTCGGACACAAAAAAAGGGGTGACTGAGCCGCAACAACAGCTTGCAGCTCACTCGACATCCAAAATAGAGGTGACTGAGCCGCAACAACAGTTTGCAGCTCACTCGGACACAAAAAAAGGGGGGACTGAGCCGCAACAACAGCTTGCAGCTCACTCGACATCCAAAATAGAGGTGACTGAGCCGCAACAACAGTTTGCAGCTCACTCGGACACAAAAAGGGGTGACTGAGCCGCAACAACAGTTTGCAGCTCACTCGACATCAAAAATAGGAAATAGCATACGGTTGTATTTTCTTTTTACAGCCGCGTGCTCTTTTCAACCGAACATAAAAACACACCTAACATCAATATTAGGTGTGTTTCTTCATCTCTCACTAAATATTCCCATAGTACAATACTGATTTGTTTGGAACGACGACTTTGCCATCTTCTGCATAACGATCAAATAATGCTTCAAATGCTTTCGTCATCGTTTCGAAATGTTTATCCCCTTCAACTAATGCATACGATGCAGATAATGCACGATCTACAAACCCTTGCTTATCATATGTTAATGGAAACTCATAAACTTTCTTCTCAAACTCGCCTTCAAAAAATTCAGCGATATCTTCCTCAGAATGATTGGCCCCACCCGCAAAACTTACACTGCCTTTAAAGTCCGGACAAAACGCAGTATATATTTCTGCTGTCTTCACATTGATAGGTTCATCAACAACACGCGTATTCCAGATGAGACACACTGGTCCATTTCCGTTTAACAGTCGCTTACATTCAGCTTTAAACAACGCTTTATCGAACCAATGAAAGCTTTGTGCGGCAGTAATAATATCTACTGTATTTGACTCAATTTCAGTACTTTCCGCAGGGCGTTCATGTATTTCAAGCTCTTTACAATAGAGCGCTAAACGTAACTGCTCAACCATTGCTGCATTCGGTTCAACCGCAATCACTTTCGCACCTAAATCTAATAACAGTTCCGTAAATATCCCAGTACCTGCTCCAATATCTGCAATCGTTGTTGTTTCATTAATATCAAATGTTTCTTTCATATAATTCATTAAACCACATGCATATTTCGGCCTCGAATTACGATATCGTTCTACTTTTTCACTAAATAGCGCTTTGCTATCCATAACTCACCTCATTACTTTAATCGGTCTTGAATCACACCTATAGCACCAAGATAACCATATATAATGACTGGTCCTACAAATTTAAATCCACGGCTTTTCAAATCTTTACTAATACGTTGTGATAATGCATTATCTGTCGGTACATCGGATTCTGCATCATAATATGTAACGACGGGTTCATTATTCGTAAATGACCAGATATATCGATCGAAAGTACCAAATTCTTTTTGTACTTCAATGAATTTCTGAGCATTTGAAATAATACTATTAATCTTTAATTTATTTTTAATCATATCGTCCGTTTGCATTAAACGATTGAAAGCTGTCTCATCATATTGCGCAATCTTTTTATAATCAAATTGATCCAGCGCTTGACGCATACCTTCTCTTCGCTTTAATATCGTTAACCATGACAAACCTGCCTGCATACCTTCAAGTACAAGCATTTCAAAGAGATATGTTTCATCATGAGATTCAATACCCCACTCATTGTCATAATATGCAGCCATTAATGGATGGCTGTCAGCCCAGGTAAATCGCATGTCATCACCTTTTCTGTATCAATTACTTGTTCATTGTACCATTTTATTCAATTCACTACTATGACAAAAAAGAAGCACACAATTTAAATTGCATGCTTAACTGTAAAATAATACGCCAATCAATAACCCTAATAAAACGATTATCCACGGCGGACATTTAAAGTAATAGAGCAAACAGAATAGTATGCCACTTAAGAATACATCCATCCAATGTGTCACCGTATGCATAATAATCGGATTAACCCATGCTGCTGCGAGTATGCCCAATACACCAGCATTTATACCTTTCAACGCTTGTTTCATTAATCGATGCTCTCGTAAAGTCGCCAAAAAAGGTAACGTTCCAATGACCAGTAAAAATGCCGGTAAAAAGATAGCGATCATCGCGACAATACCACCAGTAATACCAAATAAACTTGCACCGATAAATGAGCCAAACGTAAATAAGGGTCCTGGCATCGCTTGCGTCAATCCGTATCCCGCTAAAAATGTCTTTAAATCAATCATTTCTGGTACGAACGCACTTTGTAGTAATGGGAGTACGACATGGCCACCACCAAATACGAGCAAACCGCCACGGAATAATTTATCAATCATATGTAACCAATGATTATTAGACGCTTGCGCAATAACCGGTAACGATACCGTCAATATCACCAATAATGTGAGCGAAGCAATACTTTGTCGCTTTGATACATTCACTTGCATCGCGTGTGCTTTTTCAGTTTCAACTTTGTACAGGAAGATACCTGCAATGCCAGATAATAAAATGATTAATATTTGAGTGTAAGCTTGAGGGATAACAAGTGCAATCACGAAACTGACAATGAATATGCACCATGCTGCGATATTGTTCAATGTGTTCTTACCCATACCCACAAGTGCATGAAGCACGACTGCAATGGCCACAATAAGCAGTCCCTTTAAGAAATCTAAGTTCATCTGTAACGCATTCATGAAATAGACCGCACTGATTAACACAAGCACAGAAGGCAAAGTAAATCCTAGAAATGCACAAATCGCACCTAATATACCACCACGCATTAACCCAATACCGATGCCGACTTGACTCGAAGCAGGTCCAGGTAAGAATTGACATAGACTGACTAAATCCTGATATACTTTATCGCTTAACCAATTGCGTTTCTCTACATATTCAGCACGAAAGTATCCTAAATGTGCAACAGGTCCTCCAAAACTTGTTATGCCAAGCTTTAATGCGACTAAAAATATTTCCATTAATCGTTTCATAGTTCACCTCATTCACATGATTATCTCTATCATATCGAATTAGCAGTACAACCATGTTACAACATTATAAAGATTATGTAAGGAAATAAAATAATAGTAAAATTGCTTGCGTTTGTGACATTATTTTTAAGAATTTGTTGAAATCAATGCATAGAAAACGATTTCATATTATAATAAATCTACAATACTTAAGGAGGTCAAGATATTGCAAGCTATTAATATTAAATCATATAAATATCCAGACAGACCTCACGTTGAAGTACAAGGGACCTTACTTTCTGAAACGCCGCATTACTATTTCATAGCATGCGATAAAAATACTTTATTAAAGCATCACATTAAAAATGAAGCCTATAAAATTGATTATAAAACGCTGCATTTCCTTTCTAAATATCATGGTTATACCGTATCAATTTCAATCGATGAACAAGATAAACCCGTCAGTATTTTCTGTAACATATCGACGCCATGCCATAAAGACGCGGATGGTAATATCACGTATATTGATTTAGATATGGATTACGTCAAATCTAATACCGGACAATGGTTTTTACGAAACAATGATTTATTTTTAGAAAGCTCTAAAAAATATCAATACCCATTACAGCTGACAAACTTCGCTTTAGTTTCGTTACAAGAACTGAAAAACAATATTAAAGATAATGTGTTCCCTTTCGGCATTGAGAACTTTAAAGATGTAGATGGCCCGTTGAAATAAGTGGTTCAATTTCGCAACGTGATTCACAATAAAAAAGATGATTGAGACTACTCTAATAAAGTCTCAATCATCTTTTCTGGTTTATCGATAAATGCTTTCGTCACGATATAGTGTTCAGTTTCTCTATAATCAATACGTTCATATCCTTGATCATTCAATTGAATAATATCTGCATCAGGGTATGCCATTATAATCGGTGAATGCGTCGCAATGATGAACTGCGCACCACGTTTCACTAAATCATTAATTCTTACAATCATCGACATTTGACGCATTGGCGATAATGCACTTTCCGGCTCGTCTAATATATATAATCCTTTCGCTCTGAAACGATATTTAAGCAATGCGAGAAATGATTCCCCATGAGACTGGTCGTGCAAACTTTTGCCACCGTAACTGTTAAGTAACAGCCCGTCATCTTCATTGAGTCGTTCAATTTCAGTCGCTACATTATAAAATCCTTCCGCACGTAAGAAAAAAGTATCTTTCGGAACACCTATCTTTCCAAGTCTAATTTCTTCATACAGTCCCGCATGTGAATGCTTTGTCGCAAAGTTAAAGTTTTTACCGCCACCTTCAGGATTTAACCCGTAATTGACCGCAATCGCTTCAATTAAAGTTGATTTACCAGTACCGTTTTCACCTACGATAATTGTTACCGGTTTATGTAAATCAATGCGCTCTAATGCTTTTATAGCGGGTATTTTCATGTAATATGGTGTCCCTTGATGCTGTTTAAAGTTTGATGAAATACTTTTGATAAACATGTGTTCACCCCCGAAAATTGCTGATATTACGCTTTAGTATGAAACCAATATACTAAAAAAGATTGAGACTTATACGCCCCAATCTTACATTGTTATTTAAACCAACCTCGAATTAACTTCTCAACTTCAGCCGTTTCATCAATTAACTGCTTCATCATATCGATATCTGCTTTGTCACCAATTAAATTCGTTACGACAGGCGTATCTAATACACGTTTCACCGCTTCGCCAATTGTTTCTTCCTGTACATTATTTGTGGCACCAGTTTGATCCGTCACAAAGTCATTCTCTTGAAACTGTTGCTCTAAACGTGGTGTATTATTGTTATTAAAAGCATGAATCACTTCCATAATCGCTTTGCGTAAATCATTATATTCTTTAATATTCTTTAAATCGTTGAGACGACGTTTCACTTGTTCATTCTGTTCAAGATATTTCGCACCTTGTACCGCACCAACTGTTAAAGCGCCTACAACTAATCCTCTTTTAATCCATTTGTTCATCGTAATTCCTCCATTCAACATTATATTTATTATATATTATTTGTGACGATAATACATTTGATATGCCACGCGATAAATAAATAGACGTCTTCCGATGAAATATATAATGCACAACTTAAATATTTCATATAAAATACTAACAAACAGTATAAGAGGTGACTCATGTCAAATTTAACAAAACAGCGTTACTTGGCAGATCGTAAAGTCGAATTGAATGAATTATTTTTTGATTTAATATTTGTGTACGCTATTTCTAAAATCGCTCACACCATTCTCCATGTCCATCATGGAAGTGTATCGATTGAATTATTTTTAAAATATTTAATCATGACGCTCATTTTCACGACAATATGGTCTTATCAAACATTCTTTACAAACCGCTTCGGTACATTGGCGCTTCGTGATATAGGTTTTACGATGTTCAATATGTTTGTTGTCATTTATTTATCGAATAGTTTATACCCTGATTTCGAGAAAACATTTTTCCCGTTCGTTCTAAGTACCGGCATATTATTTTTAAGCATTAGCCTTCAATATTTTATTCGTAACGTCTCATCTGAAGACATTGAAGATAAAAATGTATGTAACGTATTTAGTATCACAACACTTACAGCTGGAATACTGAGTTTGATCGCGTTATGTTTACCGTTATCTATCCATTATTATGTTTATTTCTTAGCAATCGGTATTAGTATGATTGGTCCACTCGCTGGCTACCGTCACTTATCTGCTTCACCCGTTAATATGCCGCATCTTGTTGAACGCTATGGCTTACTCACAATTATTATGTTCGGTGAAGTAATGATTGGTCTTGCTTCTATCTTTAGTATTCACCACTTTGATCCGATGACAATACTTCAGTTCACCATAGTGGTATTACTATTCTGGACGTATTGGATAAAGACAGAACAATTCATGAATCACCATCAAATGACGCGAGGTTTTTTATTATATCATTCGCACATCATTATATTTCTAGCGCTTGGTATGTTTAATGCTGGGATGGTATTAAGTGAAAATCCCGACATCAATGATTGGTTTAAAATCGTTCTTATGTATGGAAGTTTAACACTGTATTTCATTGGTTATTTCGTTAATTTTCCGTATTTCCATGACCATCATAAAAATAGACAATTGATCATATCAATCATGATGATTTTAATCGTAGGCTTTATTGTAGCGGTTGTGCTCCGTCTAGTACCACATAGTTTAACGATTATTACAACTATCGTTATGATTGTTATCTTTTTACTTGTACGTCAACAGAAACTGCAATCAAATATATAGGTAAACTGCACGGTTCGTCGCTGAACCGTGCAGTTTACCTATGTTTACGCCTGGTTCACACTCAAGCCGGGCGCTACTCTATATACTATTGCTCAACTTTAAATTTCATTCCATGTTTATCCATCACTTCACGTAAAATACGTATCCCTTTCGGACCGAATCCGTGTAGCGCGAGTAACTCTGCTTCACTGAATTTCGTTACATCTTCTAATGTTTTAATGTTCACGCTTGCCAGTGCACGGTGTGCTGGTTGACTGATCTTTGGTAGTTCCATCTTATTCTCCTGTTTCCGCAAAGCGCTTAATACGTGCCCCGATTTCATCACGCACACGTTGGAATACTGACCAGTCTTGTCCAGCAGGATCTTCAAGGCCCCAGTGTTCAGTACGTACATGTTTCGGTGTCACAGGGCATACATCTTTTGCATGATCACATAATGTAACCACTAAATCTGCGTTATTTAAAATGTCTTTATCAATTAAATCTGACGTATGATTAGAAATATCGATTCCAACCTCTTTCATTGCTTCAATTGCTTTTGGATTCACACCGTGTGTTTCAATCCCTGCAGAATATACATTCCATTCCGGTAAATATTTTTTACCGAATCCTTCCGCGATTTGTGAACGGCAAGAGTTCCCTGTACATAAGAAATAAATTGTTTTAGTTTTAGTCATAATCATTCTCCTTTTATCCAAATATCATCATTGATAAGTATAGTCCTACGAGTGTTGCAAATAATACTGGGATTGTAATGATAATCCCTGTCTTAAAGTAAGTCCCCCACGAAATCTTAACACCTTTACCACTTAATACGTGTAACCATAGCAACGTTGCTAAGCTTCCGATTGGTGTAATCTTTGGTCCTAAGTCACATCCGATAACATTTGCGTACACTAACGCATCCTGGATCATACCAGTTGCTGCGCTTTGTTTAATCGCGATTGAGTCGATTAATACTGTAGGCATGTTATTCATAATTGACGATAGTATCGCAGATAAGAATCCCATCCCCATAATTGAACCAAATAAATTCATCTGTGTGATGTGATCAATCACACCTGCAAGTAAACTTGTTAATCCTACATTTTTCAATCCATAAACGACAACATACATCCCAATCGAGAAGAATACAATCGCCCATGGTGCGCCTTTAATCACTTTTCCTGTATTCACTGCTGGTGACTGTCTCGCAAACATTATAAATATGAATGCGATAATCGCTGCAATGATACTTACCGGGAAGTTAATAAAGTCACTCACTAAATATCCTACTAATAAAATAGCGAGTACAACCCATGACATCTTAAATAATCTCATGTCTTTAATCGCTGACTTCGGATCACGTAATGCACTTTCATCATATGACTTCGGCACGTTACGCTTAAAGTATAACCAGAGCACTGTGATACTCGCAATTAAACTGAATATGTTTGGTAAAAACATATGTTGCGCGTATTCCATAAATGATAAATCAAAATAATCTGCAGAAACGATGTTCACTAAATTACTTACGACTAATGGTAAACTCGTCGTATCTGCGATAAATCCTGAAGCGATAATAAACGGGAAGACCATCTTTTCATTAAAGTTTAAGTTTCGTACCATCGCAAGCACGATCGGTGTCAAAATCAATGCCGCACCATCATTTGCGAAAAATGCTGCAACGATCGCACCTAATATACATACATAAATGAACATCTTAAACGTATTACCTTTAGCAAGATGCGTCATATGTAATGCGGCCCATTCAAAGAAGCCAATTTCATCAAGTATGAGCGAGATTAATATGACTGCGATAAATGTAAATGTTGCATTCCAGACGATGTTTGTTACATCGATGACGTCATTGAAATCAACGACACCAAAGATTAATGCAAGAATTGCGCCACCTACAGCTGAATAACCGATTGATAAGTTCTTCGGCTGCCAGATGACTAAAGTTAATGTTAATAAAAATATTGCGATTGCAATGCCTGTAATCATAATTCACCTATTCCTTATTTGATTTGCACACACATTGTTGATGCGGTACAAAGATTTGATTTTGTAGTTTGACGAATTGCTCGATGACTTCTAAATTGTTGGCGTACATAACGTTTGTACCTTCTTTCCAACTTGTGACGATTCCGCTTTGTTTCAATTGTTTCATGTGATGCGATAACGTCGGTTGAGAGAATTCGAAATGTGTAAGAATATCACACGCACATAACGGTCCACAGCTCAGTAAGTCTAATATTTCTAACCGATTCTTGTCTGACAATACTTTCAGCAACTTTGCTAAATGTTCATAATCCATCGCTTCACTCCTTTACATAGATGGTTATCTATATTTCGTGTTTAGTATATCGTGAATATAGATGGATGTCTATATTTAGTTTATAGCGAGTTATAATAACTCAAATTACTTCAAAAAAAGACCACACCTCTGTGATCTTTAATCAATAAAACCTAATTCTTTCGCCATCTTCCATGCGAGTACACGATTGTCTGCACCAAGTTTCTCTAGAATGATACTCGTATAATTACGAACAGTACCGTCACTCAAAAATAACTTCTGACTAATTTCTTTACTCGTTAATCCATCGCCAATTAAAGATAAAATTTCTTGTTCTTTATCGGTTAAAGGATTCTTCGAAAGCATCATCGGCATCAGTTCTGGGCTATACTCTTTCTTCCCCTTCATCACTGATACAATCGTCTCAATCAACTCATCCACCGAACGTTCTTTCAATACATATGCATCAACATCTAAATTAATCGCGCGTTCAAAGTATCCTGGTCGTTTAAAAGTGGTCACGATAATGACTTTAATGTTCAACTTTTGTTCCCTGATATATTCTAAAACTTCTAACCCACTCTTTTCAGGCATTTCAATATCAAGTAAAGCCACATCAAACGTATTATCTATAACTTCAATTGCCTCTCTACCATTTGAAACACTGACAATCTCATCAAAATCACCACTGATCATGAGTAACTTTTTCATTGCTTCACGTAACATACTTTGATCTTCTGCATGCAATAACTTCACGATTTCACCTCAATTGTGACATACACACCGAGTCCTGGTTCCTTACTCCTTGTTTCTACAAAACCATTCATCGTTTTTACACGTGCTTCAATACTTTTTAAGCTAACATTTGCTGATAAACCAAGTCCATTATCCTCTACAGATAACTTTAGCATACGATTAACCTGTGTCACCGATAATTTCACTTGTGTTGCACTACTATGCTTCACAACATTATTAATAAGTTCTTTAATTAACATACTTATTTCATGTTGTTGCAATACTCCTACGTCCTGATATTGAACATTATGCTTGAAAGCAATACCTGCATCGTTCAAAATCTTGCCAACATGATTCACTTCATCATCAATCGTTGTAGACTTAATATCTTCTATAATACTTCTCACTTTATATAAAGAGGTCTGTGATAATGATTGAATTTCTTTTAATTCATCTTTTGCCATATCAGGATGTTTCTCCACCAATTTCATCGCAAGCTCAGATTTCACGGAAAGCGTACTAAACACTTGTCCGAGTGAGTCATGCAAATCTTGTGAGATTCGATTACGTTCAATTTGTGATGAAAGTAATGCAAGCTTTTCATTCTTAATATTCATCTCATATTGCTTGCGTGATTGCTCTGCGAAGTAATCCATCGAGAACATCATCATGATGATGAATAGGATATGTGGTGATAAATCGACGCCATATGAAGGACTTTGAATAAATATTATAGCGTAGTTTAATAACAATGTAATCAGCGTTATTCTACCGTATAAAGAATTGATATTCTTTCCTAAGGCATACGGAACATATGAAATTGGAAACAGATAGAATAAAATATTACCAGGATTGCAAAAATGAATAAATACCGTAATACTTAATATCACAATACAAAACGCAATGAATATCCTTTTATTTTTATTATTATTCATCATATAGATGACCGATACTAGATACAGAATAATACATAAGAGCTTTAACAATTTCCATTCAAGTGATGCTGTTTGCATCATATTCGTAATAGGAAAAATTAAAAATATCAATGATGTGCCGTATTGCATCAAATTGATATGGGTCCACTTCAACTAAATCACTTCCGATCTCCTTCTCATCCATACACTTACCATTATAAAGATGACCGCATAGATAAGTAAAATCCCAATAGAGTGCCATGGATAATTTTCTTCAAATTGTCCTGCAGCAATATTTTTGAAATTATATGTTGGTGTTAGTTTTGCGATGGGTTGTAACCATTCTGGGAATGTCACGACCGGGAACCAAAGTCCACCAAGCATTGCTAATCCAAGGTATAAAATATTGCCGAGTGTGCTGACCTTTTGTGCATCCTTAAATTGAGATAGAAGAATGCCTAATGTTAAAAAGATAATACCACCGAATAATAAACCGAAATAACTAATAATCCATTCTTGCGCACTCATATCTACATCTTTTACAAAATGACCTACTAAAAATACAATGACAATTGAAATCATAAACATAATAACAATCTTAATCACTTTGCATAAGTAATAGATGATTGGATTAAGCGGTGTTCTAAAAAGTGAACGACTCCATCCATTATTCTTGTCATTAATCATTTCTACTGGGAACGTGAATATTGCAAAGCTCGTTAAACTAAACGTCGTCATTGAAAGCATGTAGTCACGAATATAAAAATCTAACTGCTCAGGTTTCGGCGTTTTCATTAAAGCTGCAAAGACTAAAAAGAAAATAACAGGTAACAGTACTGACATGATAAATACACTTTTGCGTTGGCTCATATCAATCATCTCGTACTTCAACATTGCTTTAAACTGTTTCATGTTGATCCTCCTCCACAACTTTAAATACTCGGTCAAGTAATGATTCATTTGTAATTTCTACGTGTTCAAAGCTAATTTGATGTTTCATCAATAATTCCACAACAACATCAATATTGGCTGTATGAATCATTAAATATTCACCATCAAGTTTTACTTCAGCCTTACCCGCAAGTTCTTTCGTAATATAATCATATTTCCTAGGTAATACAATTTGCTTCTGACTTGATTCTTCGCGCAGTGCAAGAGGTGTTGAATCACGCACGATTTCACCTTTATGTAATACAACTATACGATCTGACAAACTTTCAACCTCTTCAATATAATGAGATGTGAATAGAATTGTTCGACCAGCTTCTTTTAATTCTTTAATCAGTTCATAGAAACGTCTACGCGTCGTAGTATCCATACCAACTGTTGGTTCATCTAAAATAATAAATTCCGGACGACCAATCAACGTTAGAGCTACATCTAAAATACGTTTTTGACCACCTGAAACTTTATCCGCTTCAGTGTTTAATAATGCATCATCAAATAATGTTATGGCTTTTATTTCTTCTTTATTCAAAACATTCGGATAAAGATTCTGAAATAGTTCAATGATCTGATAAACCTTCATATTCGGTGTAAAGTATGTTTGTTGATATAATACACTAGTTTTTGTATGATCCAGTATCAAATCCTGCCCATCAATATCACCTGAAGTTAATTTCTTATTGCCTAACAAACAATCAATTAACGTCGACTTACCCGCTCCATTAGGACCAACTAATGCAATTACATCACCTTTGTTAATCTGCATATTGATATCCGTTAAAATATGTTTCTTACCTATAACTTTATTTAAGTTGTTTATCGTTATCATCTCTATCTCCTCCTTATCTATATTAAACAGAAGTTCAGGAGGAATTATAATTCACAAACGTCATAAGTTTGGTATGACAATTGTCATTTATTTAGAGCATGCTTTAGTTTATATTCTTTGCCGGTATTTTCGATTTACCGGCAATCATTTTGGATTCGGGGCTGTTTTCTAGATTTCTTTGCCGGTATTTTCGATTTACCGGCAATCATTTTGGATTCGAAGCTGATTTCCAGATTTCTTTGCCGGTATTTTCGATTTACCGGCAATCATTTTGGATTCGGGGCTGATTTCCAGATTTCTTTGCCGGTATTTTCGATTTACCGGCAATCATTCACTCAAAAAACTTAAAATTCAGCGATTTTTGGCCGAATAAAAATCCTCCTCCAATTTGGAGAAGGATAACATTCATAATTAACAAGCATTAATCATCCAAGTGACGCCGAACGGATCATTGAAGTAACCATATAATTTAGACCATTCTGTTGGACCTAATGGCATCGCAACTTTACAACCTGCAGCAACTGCATTGTTGAAGAAATCTGTTGCAAGTTTAACGTCTTCATCATTACTACCATCAAAAGTAAAGCAAACCGATGCACCTTCATTATTCACTTCACGTTGTCCCATCGTATCACTTACCATGAAACGTTCACCTAAAATCTCAAACTCAGCATTCATTACAAACTGCTTTGCGATTTCTTCTGGCATTTTGTATTCTTCAGGCATATCTTTAAACATTTCGTCATCGCCCATTGTTTTATTGATAATCTTCGCACCTAAATGTTGCTCGTAAAAATTTAATACCTCTAAAGCATTGTGGAAATTAAAATACTGTACCGCTTTAATCATGATTTCGTCCCCTTTTAATTGAATTTTGCACAACTTAAAATACATCTTTAGTATAATCAGATACACTCTATTAGTAAAATTTAACCCACCGTAACCATTCCTATACATGTAATTCTCCACTTTTCTTTCGCTAATTTTCACAATATCGTTTAAGATTAAGTTGAACACATTATTTGGAGGTCTTTATGATAACCTGGAAAGAAGAAATGATATTACCTGTGAATATCGAGAAAGTCTGGTCTTTATTCGATTTAGAGAATATTCAACGCATCATGCCTCAAGTCGTTGAAATGAAAGTGCTGGAAAAGAAACCTGGTGTAGTTGGTTCAACATATGAGCAATCATATAAAGAAGGTAATAAAGTCATGAAATATATCGTAACCGATTTAGAACATGAAGATACACCTACGCGTAAACATAACAAATCCGGCTTTCAACTGGCTAACATGTTTGATATCGAAGCAGATTATTTACTAGAAAAGATTTCTGAGTATGAAACACGCTTCATTTATAGCGGCTCAAACAAAGGGCTCAACTTAATTGGTAAAGCAATGTTAAAAGTTATGCCTAAAAAGCAAAATCAAAAAGTAGTGAACGAATTTATGGAACGCGTTAAACACGAAGCGTTAAAGGAGAAAAATTAATGAGTATATTAGCAGCAGTTATTGCAGGCGTTATCGCATTTATGATAGGTGGTGCATGGTATGGTTTTATTTTCAAAGATGCCTGGATAAAAGAAGTCGGTATCACAGAAGAACAAATTAATGATTCCAACAATGGAATGAAAGAAATGATTTATACATTCCTATTAGAAATTGTCGTAGCATTCCTTGTATTTTTCTTATTATCACACACTGATTTAAATATTTTCTGTGCTGGATTCACGATTGCTCTGATTTCAATCTTCTCAGCACTTAAAAATTATTTCTTTGAAATGAAGTCATTTAAACTGATTGCAATCAACGAAAGTTACAAATTGATTTGTATTATGATTATGACACTTGCAGCATACTTTTTTGGATAAGGAGCGATATATATGGAATTAGGTAATTTCTCAGTAAGTCTACCAGTTAAAGATATTCATGCATCTTTAAAGTTTTATGAAACGTTAGGATTTGAACAAGTTAGTGGGGACATCACACAAAACTGGATTGTACTAAGCAACGGTGCAGCACGTATTGGTTTATTCCAAGGGATGTTCGAAGAATTTATGATGACGTTCAATCCGAAATGGAATAATAAAGGCGAAGAAGTACCAGGTACCGATGTACGTGAAATTGCTGCGAAATTAGAAGCAGCAGGATATGAATTCATCACACCACTTACTGCTGAAAACGCAGAAGGGCCTGGTTATTTCATGGTGAAAGATTTAGACGGTAATACATTATTATTTGATCAGCACGTATAAGGAGAATGGATATGGAGAAGTTTTGTCAAAGTTGTGGGATGCCACTGAACTTACACGGAGAAGATGTTAGAGGAACTGAAGCTGACGGTAGCAAAAGCTTAAAGTTCTGTAGTTATTGCTATAAAGACGGAAAGTATATCGATCCAGATATTACGATAGAAGAAATGCTTGAACGCGGTAAGAAAGGTATTACTGAAGGAAAAGGCAATCCAGTTGCTAAATTTATGATGAAAGCTTTCTACCCGATGCAACTTAAAAAATTAGAACGTTGGAAATAAGTACTTTCAAGCAATATATTCTCCCATTTTATGCCTCGTTGCATATGAAAAAAGACGTTTTTTTACTCATTTTGTATCTAATTGACTATAAATACTAGACAATCGTGTTGATACATTATATAATTGATTCAAATATTATCGTTCATATTCAAGTTATTAAGGCTCTTCACATTTTTACAAAACGTAATAATGTAAGACAACACTTTTGTAATATGGGAAGTGTTTTCTAAGTAAAACATTAGATATTATTTAATAATTTTTTGGAGGTCATTCATAATGGCACAAGGTACAGTTAAATGGTTTAACGCAGAAAAAGGTTTTGGATTCATCGAAGTTGAAGGCGGAGACGACGTATTCGCTCACTTCAGCGCTATTCAAGGTGAAGGTTACAAAACTTTAGAAGAAGGTCAAGCAGTTGAATTCGATATCGAAGAAGGTCAACGTGGACCTCAAGCTGCTAACATCGTTAAATTATAATATTTAATGTTGGAAAATAAGCCCTCAAGGGGCTTATTTTTTTTGATAAAAAATATTTTTTATTCTGTTTATAAGTGATACCTACGCGATTTATTATGAGAATGTGATCATAATATCCGAACAGGCGTTTGACTTATTGGAATATCCATTATATAATTAAGTCAAATATATCGGACATATGCAACAAACAAAGCTTCTTCACATATTACAAAAAGTAATCGTGTTAAGTCGAGACTTTTTGTAATATGTGAATTTTTCTTTGTAGAAGAAACATTAGATATTATTTAATAATTTATTGGAGGTCATTATTATGACACAAGGTACAGTTAAATGGTTTAACGCAGAAAAAGGTTTCGGTTTCATCGAAGTTGAAGGTGGAGACGACGTATTCGCTCACTTCAGCGCTATCGAAGGTGAAGGCTACAAATCTTTAGAAGAAGGTCAAGCAGTTGAATTCAACATCGAAGAAGGTCAACGTGGACCTCAAGCTGCTAACATCGTTAAATTATAATATTTAATGTTGAAAGATAAGTCCCTTTTGGGGCTTATTTTTTTGTATATCTTTCAGTTATCATTATTCATAAGCGCCAAATTATTATGTATTAATCTTGCAATATTCATTATAATAAAATAAATTTATAATTATTTTTATAGTTATAAACGTGATACCTACAGTCTTTATATTGTGATTGATCCATGCACTAAAATATAATCGTTTGACAATAATAGATATCCATTATATACTTAGTACAAATATATCGAACATATGCAACAAACGTAAGTACTTCACATATTACAAAGAGTAATCGTGTTTAGTCGATACTTTTTGTAATGTGTGAAGTTTTCTTTATGTAAAACATTAGATATTATTTAATAATTTTTTGGAGGTCATTATTATGACACAAGGTACAGTTAAATGGTTTAACGCAGAAAAAGGTTTTGGATTCATCGAAGTTGAAGGTGGAGACGACGTATTCGCTCACTTCAGTGCTATCGAAGGAGACGGTTACAAAACTTTAGAAGAAGGTCAAGCAGTTGAATTCAACATCGAAGAAGGTCAACGTGGCCCTCAAGCTGCTAACATCGTTAAATTATAATATTTAATGTTGAGAAATAAGCCCTCAAGGGGCTTATTTTTTTTGACTAAAATAAATAACACACCTCGTTGGATGTGTTAAAAATTAAAGAAACAAAGCATATCACTTCAATCATCTATTGGTAATATGGTTTTATGATTTTTTATATCTACATACTTCCCACTAATCATATCCTTTGTAACTGGCTCCTCCATGTCAACGAACAGCGCCATTTCACAAATTGTCCCCTGATTTCCGTTAATATTATAATATTTCATTAAGAATTCAGGATCAATATTTCTATTGATAAGTATGAATCTATCATATTTTTCATATTCTACATTATATTCTTCTAATATTTCATTTGTTTCTTCATACCCTTCATTTAATATTGCGCCTGTAATATTAAATGTTTCTATAAGGTCAAAGAATTCAAGAGAATTCCATGAAGCTGACCAACTGATAGTTTTATATCCCCTAATTTTAGTATCTACGAAATAAATGATCTCTTTGGCATCTACGTCGAATGCATCCCACATATAGTTTTCAGTGAGTTCAAATTTATCTTCTATAATTTCAATGTCTTTAAATTTTGGATGAATAAATAGGTCTCCACTTATTATTTTCCAGTAAATTAAAGGTTGATAATCACAGTCATAAATTAATAATAATGAGTCTATATACTCAATTTGCTGTACAAAGGATAAATTAATAATATCTTCAACTTTAATAATAAAGTTTTCTTTATTATGTGTTGGTGCATCTGAGAAGCTAGTCACTAAAATAATCTCTTGCGGATACTTCCTAAAAATCTCAACAATCGCGTTCACTGCTTTTTCATTCATCACATGTTTTTTGATGAATGTTTTTTCAAGTTCTTTTCGTACACTTAAATCAATCCTTGATTCATCGACAGATGGTTGCTCTTTTTTCTTTTTAAATAATTGGAACATATTAGTACCACTTCTTCTTTTTAAAATACACTAAACTCACGACAAGCATCATTGCCATAACAATCAACACGGTGAAATAGCCATATTTCCATTTCAACTCTGGCATATACTCAAAGTTCATACCGTAAATCCCGGCAATCAGTGTTAAAGGTAAGAATACCGTTGAAACGAGTGTCAGAATTTGCATAACACGATTCATCTTATAATTATTATACGATTCATAGTTACTTCTGATTTCGTCCGTTAATTCCTGTGCATTTCGAATCAAATTCTTCTGCTTTATCATATGATCCTGAATGTGATGGATATAATGACGATCATCATCTGTTTGAATAAGCGGCTTATTGCGTTCCAGTTCATCCACAAGTTCTGACATCGGTATAATAATCCCTTTAATTCGAATCAACTTTGACCTCAAATCAAATATATCATCCATTATCGTGTGCTGATGCTTATCTTTCGCATGTCGCTTCTCAAAGCTAATTACTTTACTCTCTATTGTTTCAACTGTTTCCGTATAGAAATCAACAATCTTATCCAGTAACATCATTGCAGCTACACGTGGCGTTAAATTATCTGGTGTCTTTTCTTCAAGTTCTTTCGCTAGTGCATCAATCTCATCCGTTGCCTCTATATCTTCGGCATGATAAGTAATAAAGACGTTATCTTTCAAAAGGACATTAATAGTTTCCGCTTCAAATGTATCAGGTTCTATCTTCTGATACACTAAATACTCATAATCCGAATAATTCTTATATTTCGGTCTTGAATTACTATGAATAACATCTTCTATTGTAAGTCCATTAATATTGAAGTGTTGCTTGAATAATGCACTTTCTTCCTTGTCCGCCCCTTCAAAGTCAAACCAAATAAAACTCGCATCTTTTGGTAGATCTTCAATCGTTGCTGCGCGTTCTAATTTATTCTCGTGTTGATACATTATACTTAATGCCATTTCCTCACCTCACCTATGCATATTATACGTTATTTACATAGAAAAAGACCAAGACAATATCATTGTCCTGATCTTTAGAAATTATATGCTATTGCTTAGTTCCCGTTAAACATCCAGTGTACACCGTACTTGTCGTCTAACGCACCCATTACGCCGCCCCAGAATTGTTCTTCGATTGGCATGTGTACTTTCGTATCCGCATGTGCTGCTACTTTATTGAATAACTCAGTCATTTTCTCAGTATCTTCAGCATTTGATTTATCCCAGTTGATAGATAGTGAAATACTGTTATTGAAATCTCCTGCTTTGCCAAAACGATCTGCAGCATAAAGTGTGTGTCCAGCTACTTTAAATTCTGAATGCATTGTCATTTCATCTGCTTGTTCTGGGTCTACTCCGAATTGTCCTGCTTGCTCTTTTCCTACTGGTAAACGATTTACGTCTGTTGCACCAAATACCTCTTCGTAATATGCTAAAGCTTCTTTTGCACTTTCAAACGCTAAGTAAGGAATTAATTGTGTCATGATAGACCTCCAAATTTTTATAGTTTATTCAAATTAAATATACCACGATATAATAATAATGCCTAATTTAAAAGCGTGTGTCTTTCTTACAAAATACTGCTACTATGTTATATTGTATTTAAAGTAAACGTCGAGGTGAAGAATATGTGGCAACATACAAAGCTAACCGAACATTTAAATATACGTTACCCCATTATTCAAGCAGGCATGGCAGGCAGTACAACGCCTGAACTTGTTGCATCAGTATGTAATGAAGGCGGGCTTGGTACGATTGGTGCTGGTTATATGTCTTTAGAAACGCTTGAGCAAGAAGTAAATATAGTGCAGCACTTGACCGACAAACCTTATGCCGTCAATTTATTTGTACCTGAGCCATTTAACTATGACAATACAGCGATTGAAGCAATGCAGACATTGCTTGAGCCTTATTATCAACAATACAATATTACGACAGCCGAAGTGAAAGATCATCCCAAACAACACTTCATTGATGCAATTCAGTTATTGATTCGTAAGAAGGTCCCTGTTGTTAGCTTTACTTTCGGTTTACCATCTACCGATATAATTAATCTCCTTAAATCAAACGGTATCAAAACAATTGCAACAGCGGGTTCTGTTCGTGAAGCACAAGCAATTGAGCAAGCAGGCATTGATATTGTCGTCGCCCAAGGCCATGAAGCTGGTGGACATAAAGGGACATATACAAACGCACGTGGCATTGGTTCCATGGCGCTCATTCCTCAAATTGCTGATAGCCTAACGATTCCTGTAGTTGCTGCAGGTGGTATTATGGATGCACGTGGTGTTCTTGCTGCCCTTACTTTAGGTGCAAGTGGCGTACAAATGGGAACTGCATTTCTGACATCACATGAAAGTAAAGCCCCTGTTGTGCATAAAGACGCGATATTAAAGGCAAAGCCTGATGATACAACTATTACTAAAGTATTTAGTGGTAAAGCAGCACGAGGTATTGAAAACGACTTTATTCGTCATATTGAAGCCACTGGCACTCCATTGCCTTATCCACTACAAAATGATTTAACTACGCCTATCCGAAAGCAAGCTGCGCAACAGGGTGACACTAACAATCTTCATATGTGGTGTGGCCAGGCACCAATGCTTGCCAAAAGAAATCATGCAAATGAACTGCTGAGCGCTATTGTTACTCAAGTTGATCATTTGATTTTAGGTTTCGTTTCGAAAAATACGACGTTATAAACACATCACACCATAAAAATGCGCCCCCTATAAGCGGGAGCGCACATTTTATAATTGCGTATTTTTAGTTTGATATAAATAAATCGGAATACCTAATAAAGTAATAACAATCCCTGTTAACGCCAGCCCAAACTGCGTGAATAATGTATTAATCATAACAAATATCCCGGCAAGTATCGCAATAAGCGGAATAATTGGATATAACGGTACTTTATAAGGTCGTACCAATTCTTTCTCTCGTTTACGTAATACAAATACAGCATAAAATGCCATACAATAAAATGCCCAAATCACAAATACGAGCATATTAGTGATTGAATCAAACGCACCGAGTGATACCATCACAACTGCAATAACAACTTGAATCACACCACTCATCCACGGTGCACCACTGCGAGTTAATTTCATAAACGTCTCTTTAAATGGCAATAAACCTTGCTTTGCCATTGCTTCAGGTAAACGCATGCCTGTCATCATATAACCGTTTAATGCACCATATACCGATACCATAATACCGATTGTAATTAATTTACCACCTGACGCACCAAATAATAATTGTGCAGTTTGTGTTGCTGCATTTAAATTACCTTTCAACTCATCAATTGGATGCGTAAATAAAAACGCTGCGTTGATTAATAAGTAAATCACTGTCACTAATCCTAACCCGAGTGTAATAGCTAACGGTAAATCTCTTTTTGGATTTTTCATTTCCCCGGCAATATTCCCTACATGAATCCATCCATCATAGGCGAACATCGTAGCAAGTAACCCTGCTCCAAGTGCTGTGAAGAAGTTAATGCCTGTATCCCCTGTCGTCGGAATAAACGATACTTCAACATCTCCTTTATGCATCAATCCGAAGATGACAATCGCAATAATTGGTATTAATTTCACCACTAACGTTACAGATTGAAGAATACCTCCAGCTTTTGAACCTAAGCAGTTAATCAGCAATATCGAAATAATTGCTAATACTGCAACCGGGAATAACCATCCTTGTGCTAAATGTAATAAATTCTTTACTTGTTCAGCAAATACGATTGATTGTGCTGCAAGCATCGCCGGAAAGTAAATAAAGCTTTGTGCCCATCCTGCTAAAAATCCGCTAAACTTGCCATATGTATAATCGATGTAAGTCGTTAGTCCACCATTACGTGGAATCGCTGCAGCAAGCTCAGCTACTGTAAGGCCTGCACAAATTGTAATTAAACCGCCTAGTAACCAGACAAATAGCGTCATACCTGAAGTACCAGTTACCTCTGTTGTATTTGATATTTTAAAGAAAACGCCCGATCCAATCACCGTTCCCATAACGAGCGCGAGCGCTGGAAAGAAACCGATGCCTTTATTTGTTGTTTGTTTCATAATTACCTCCTTTTAACCTCCAACTATAATAGCATATTTAATGATTGATGTGACACGTCGATTCACATTCATCAAAAAAACCTTCCGGATCAAGTCCCGGAAGGTGTAATATTATTTCTTTTTTCTTAAATGCTTCTCAATATAGAAAGCAGATTCTTCTATCGATTTATACTCAGTATTAATTACCGTTGCATTAAGTCTGTTAAATACTTCCTCAGCATAACTTAGTTCTTGTTTAATACGCTTTAAGTCATTATATTGCCCTGGACCAGATAAACCAAGCACTTTAATACGTTCCGTTCTAATATTCATAATATACGTCGGACTTGCCGTTAAACCAAATACCTTTAAATTCTTCTGCTGAAATACTTCTTCAGGAATGGGTGATTCCGGGACTAACGGAATATTAGCTACTTTGTAACCTTTATTCGCTAAATACATGCTTAGCGGCGTCTTAGAAGTCCTTGAAACACCAACAATGACCGCGTCAGCTTCTGCTAAGTTATGAAAGTTCTTCCCATCATCATATTTAACCGAATACTCAATGGCTTCAATTCGTTTGAAATATTCTTCATCCATTTTGCGTAATGCGCCACTCTCACCGATGGGTTCCATATCCGTGTGATGTTGAATAACTTGAATGAGTCCTGTCATATAATCAATATAAGATAGACCCGTTTCTTTCGCAAATGCCTTACCTAAGCGATTAAATTCTGGATTGACCAGTGTTGTAACAACGACGGCTTCCTTTTGTTTTGCCAGTTCTAATATGTGCTTAAATTCTTCTTCTCCTTTAATAAAAGAGAATTTCTTAACACTAACAGATGTGAGTTTCGGAAATTGAGATAATGTCGCATGTAACATTCTATCGGCCGTTTCACCGATAGAATCTGAAATAATATAGATTAATAAATCTTTTGACTCATATTTACTCAAACTGATCCTCCTACTATTTATTCACCTGGCTTTGTGCAGTCGCAAGTATTGCTCCTGGTACACGGAACGGTGAACATGAAACATAATCAATATCAAGATCATTAAAGAAGTGAATTGACTTTGGATCGCCCCCAAGTTCTCCACAAACACCGATTTTAATATCAGGATTTGCATGTTTGGCACTTTCTACTGCAATCTTAATCAGTTGTCCCATACCACTTACATCTAATGTCTGGAATGGATCTACTTTCAGAATATCACGATTCATATATTCATTGATAAATTTACCCGCATCATCACGCGAGAAACCATACGTTAATTGCGCCAAATCGTTTGTACCAAAACTAAAGAATTCAGAGTGTTTAGCGAGTTCGCCTGCAACTAAACATGCACGTGGTGTTTCAATCATTGTACCAATGAGATAGTTTACTTGCACACCTTTTGCATCCATGATTTCTTGTGCTTTACGTTTTACAACTTCTTTTAGAATCACAAATTCTTCGCTTGTTGAAACGAGTGGAATCATAATTTCAGGTTGCGTTTCAATACCACGTAGTTTTAAATTGATTACTGCTGTAATGATAGCTTCCGTTTGCATTTCGTATAATTCAGGATAAGTAATCGCTAAACGACAGCCACGGTGTCCAAGCATTGGATTAAACTCATGTAATTCAGCAATACGTTTATCCAGGAAGTCTGTTGTAACCCCTAATTGATCTGCAACAATGCGAACTTCCTCACCTGCTTTTGGTAAGAATTCATGTAACGGTGGATCAAGCAAGCGTACGATTGATGGACGATCCAACGATAAATTGAATATACCTTCAAAGTCCTCTGTTTGGTAGACTTTAATTTTATTTAATGCTTCGATACGCTCTTCATATGTTGAAGCTAAGATGAAACGACGCATTTCGATTAAGCGCTCTTCACCAAAGAACATGTGCTCAGTACGTACTAAACCGATACCTTTAGCGTTAAATGAATAACCCGCTTTTATATCTAAATCCGTTTCAGCATTCATTCTTACAGAAAGACGTGCAATTTCTTCTGCCCAGCCCATGAACTCTTCAAAGACATCACTTGCTTCTGCTTTCGTCGTTTCTACTGCACCAATATACACAGCACCTGTCGAACCATTAACTGAAATCGTATCCCCTTCAGATAACGTCTTACCTGCGTATTTCACATATTTCTCTTTCGTATTAATTTCTAAATCTGAGCATCCTGTAACACAGCATTTACCCATACCACGTGCAACTACTGCAGCATGACTTGTCATACCACCATGTGTCGTTACAATAGCTTCTGCTGCAATCATACCTTCAATATCTTCAGGAGACGTTTCAGGACGGACTAAGATTACCTTCTCACCTGCTTCAGCTTTTGCTTTCGCATCTAGTGCTGAGAATACAATCTGGCCTGTTGCCGCACCAGGTGACGCAGGAAGACCTTTATCAGAAACAAGTTCTGCAGATGCTAACGCTTTTTCTTTAAATGTTGGATGTAATAATTGATCAATTGATTTCACATCGACCATACTAACAGCATCTGCTTTTGAAATAACACCTTCACGTACCATATCAACTGCAATATTAATTGCTGCTTTCGCTGTACGTTTACCGTTACGTGTTTGTAAGATGAATAACTTTTCATTCTCAATCGTAAATTCGATATCCTGCATATCTTTATAATGTGATTCTAGTTTCTTTGTTACATCAACAAAGGCTTCATATACATGTGGCATTTGCTCATTTAATGTTTCAATTGCTTTCGGCGTACGAATACCTGCAACAACGTCTTCACCTTGCGCATTCAGCAAGTATTCACCATATAATTTGTGTTCCCCTGTTGCAGGATTACGTGTGAATGCTACACCAGTACCTGAACGGTCACCACTATTACCGAATACCATTTCCTGAACGTTGACTGCAGTCCCGATATCATGCGGAATTTCGTTTAAATCACGATAAATACGTGCTCGATCATTGTTCCATGATTTAAATACCGCTTCGATTGCTTCTGTTAATTGCTTTTTCGGATCTTGAGGGAAAGGTTTGTGCGCTTCTTCGATATAAATTTCTTTATATTGTTCAACGATTACTTTTAAATCTTCAGCAGGAATATCGGCATCTGTTACGTGACCTTTATCTTTCTTAAATGCTTCAAAGTACTCTTCAAATGCAGGCATTGGAATGTTATATACGACACTACCAAACATTTGTAATAAACGACGATAACAATCATACGCAAAACGTGCATCATTTGTTTTAGCAGCAAGTTTCTCAACATTTTCATCATTTAAACCTAAGTTTAAAATTGTGTCCATCATACCTGGCATAGAAATTTTAGCACCACTACGAACAGAGACTAATAATAAATTGTCATCTGAAGAGAATGCTTTGTTTGTTTTATTTTCCAGTTCTTTTAATTTGTCATCTAATTGTGCTAATAATTCATCTGATAAACGTTCACCTTGATTTAAATATGTAATACACGCTTCAGTTGTAATTGTGAACCCGTTTGGAACAGGTAAACCAAGGCGCATCATCTCTGATAGGTTGGCACCTTTACCGCCTAGTAAATCTTTCATTGATTGACTACCTTCTTCAAATGCATATACAAATTTACTCAACATTCGTCACCTCATATTTTTTAATGTGTTATACCAATTATCCATTAGGTTATACTAATATGTCAATTAGTATGTCACATTAAATATAAGATGACAATCATTAAATATGAAATTGCCAGAAAAACAATGGTAAATATGAAGGGATTGTGAACATTTCACAAAAAACTTTGAAAACATGTGCCTTGCATATAGTAAATTAGAAAACGCTTTATTATAATCGAAGTAACTTAAAGTTTAGCTTTAAGAAAACTTTTGTAAGGGGAGATTCATATGTATCAACTAGAGTTTATTGATGGTAAAAAACATCATACAGTAGGAATGTTCAGTACAGTTGAAGAGATTAAAGAATGGTTAGCACAAGTGCCATTCATTACAGCGTATGAATCTGAGGAAGAATATACGATGGAATATAAGAATATTCCGGATTACGCAGAAATCGAATGGCGCGGTAGTATCGTACCGATTACACGTCACTCATTCTCTGGTGATCACGTTATCGTTATTGACTGGTCATACGTTGCAACAATTAAAGACCATGAAGGAATTGTTCCAGGTTATACTTTGATCGAAGGTTACATGTACGAGAATAGTGATGTTGAAGAATACATCGCTGTACGTAACAAGATGAAAGATGAATTAAAGGATTACTACACATTACACGGTAAGACAGTATTCGTTGATGGTTTAGGAACGGAAGACGGCGAATACATCACGACTGAAGGCGGACCGATTATTCATATCGATCCTATTAACGTCGATGCGTGGGAAAAAGCAGAAAGTATAGAGGCGTTTGTGAAGACGTTTGAATAGAAAGTAAGACATGAAACATAAAAACGACCCGGTTCTATTATAGAACCGGGCCATTTTTTTATTTTTCATTAATAATCTTATAATATGTTCTCGATGTAATCAGATACATAATGCCGTATACCAACATAATCGCAAGAATGACGATACCGTAACTTGTTAAAAACATCGCCTTATCACGTATACCTAAAATCCCTAACAAATTAAATATTATATTCGAAGCAAATAATGTGTGAATAATAGTAATTAATAGCGGTAATCCGAATATCCAGATAATTTGTTTATTTATCGTTTTCTTAATTAATTGTTGCGTTAAACCTACTTTTTGCATAATTTCATAATTCCTTCGATCCTCATGTCCTTCAGATAGTTGTTTATAGTATAAAATTAAAAATACACCAGTCAATAGTGTAATAGATACTACAATTCCGATGAATATGAGGCCTCCATTTAAGTCATATACCATTTTCTGAACATCGTCTTTAGAATTAATCTGAATATCATACTTTTTCTCGATTTTCGATATTACTTTTTTAAATTCTTTTTCATGATTTATAACATTGAACGCAATTATACCTGATACAGTAGGCTTTTCCATTTCTCTTGTTGAACTATTTAAAGATTTAAAATAATTACGATATTTATCTAGCTGTGCTTCATCTTTTACAACGATATACATTGCATCTATTGCCAGCTGATTTCCTAAATAATTCTCTTTTACTCTATGAACTTTTATATTTTCATCCATAACTTTCAAACTATCCTGCTGATTGAGTCTCGGCGTATTTGTACTCACGATGACTTCACCATCATTTAATTTTACGGCCGTATCATTAGCTTCATTATGACTCTCTGCGGTAGTCATCACTACATAGGTCATTTCTTTTCCTCTTAGTTCAGAGCCTGTCATCTTTAACAATGGCAACAATTTATTTTCTTCTTTAATTACAGGAAACATAATATTTTCACTATATCTAAATTTATCTACGTCAACGATATTTTTAATATCTCGTTTTATATTGCTTAACTGTTTTTTCTGAGTCTCAAATATATTTATTTCATACTGCTGTTTCATGCTTCCAGCAACCTGTGCTTCGATACCACGATATGCTGTAAGTGACATACCCAGTGTTACAATCAAAAAAGTCATCAACATTGTGATACTTGCAAGACTTACTGCATTTGCTTTCATGCGAGATAATAATCCTGAAATCGAAAAGAATTGACTCGGTCGATAGTAAATTTTCTTATTATTTTTTAACAATTTCAATACAATGATTGTAAGTGACATGAATAGGCAATAAGTTCCTATCAAGACGAGTAAAATGGCTAAAAATATTGTTTGCAGTGAATCTAATATCCCTTTGACATTTAAAGCTAAATAATAACCATAAGTTAAAGCAACTCCACCGATGAGAAATAATATTGAAAGTAACCAGTTTGGTGTTTTTTTCTCCCCAGCAAATTTTGAACGCATAAGTTGTACCGGACTTTGCATAGTGATTATAATGTTATTTAAAATAAATAATAGGAACATGATGATGACAAGTAAGATAATAGTCGTATATGCTGCATTATAATCAAAAGGATAATCCATCAAAGACATTCCTTTTGATTGAACAAGTCGATTCATCATAAGAAACAAAAGATTACCAAAAAGATATCCTCCCAGAATACTTAATATACTAACTACAATCGTTTGAATAACAGATTCTAATAATAATATAAATCTTAAGTGTTTTTTCTCTAGGCCAAGAACCATATGCAATGCAAACTCCTGTTTCCTTTGTTTCATTACAAATCGATTGGCATATATTATAAAGACTATCGTAAGAATACCTATCAATATATTGGCATACATTAAGATTTGAGGAAGATCTTCATGTCGTTTCTGAATATAATCATTATCAATCATAGAGAGCACAATATACTGTAAACCAAGCATTACACTTGTTGCTAAAATAAATGGAATAAATATTTTTCTCAAAGCTGCAAAGTTTTTCAACACAATCTTAAACAGTAACTTCCCCACTCTACTCACCTCTTTCCGCGAGCATTGAAAGACTATCTGAGATACGTTTTTGGAATGCGTTTTGCGATTCATCTCCTCGGTATATTTCATGATATAAAATACCATCCTTAATGAATACGACGCGACTTGCATATGAGGCATCAATGGCTGAGTGCGTTACCATGAGAATCGTTTGGTTATCTCTATTTATATCCTGGAATAAATGCATAATATCTGTTGATGTCTTAGAATCTAATGCACCTGTTGGTTCATCTGCAAGTAGTAGACTTGGATTTGAAATGAGTGCTCTCGCAATCGCGACACGTTGCTGTTGCCCACCTGAAATTTGATTCGGGAACTTTTTCAAATGATCCGTAATCCCTAATTTTGGTGCTAAGCGTGATAGGCGTTCCTGCATTGCTTTAGGTTTCATATTAGCAAGCACTAAAGGCATTAAGATGTTATCTTCATTACTCATCGTGTGTAATACATTAAAATCCTGGAACACAAATCCTAAAGTGTCACGACGAAACTTTGCCACTTGTTTATTCTTTAACATACTTAAATCTTGTCCATCGATAATCACTGACCCTTCAGTTGGTGTATCGAATGTTGCGATAATATTCAGTAATGTTGATTTACCTGAACCTGACTCACCCATAATCGCGACAAACTCACCTTCATTAATCGAAAAATTCATATCTTTTAATGCAACCGTTTGGTTCGCACCTCTACCGAATACCTTTTTCACGTTTTTTATATTGAGTAGCATGTCATTCACTCCTTATTTGTTGTTACCTTTATCTTACGCGCTATAAGAAACGGCTGCCTTTATTTATTCTTACAAAGACAGCCGTTAATCTTACAAAAATGAAAGATTGGAGTTATTTAAATTGAATGGTAAAAGTTGATCCTTCGTTTAAAGTTGATGTGGCATTAACTTTATGACCTAAACGCCTCGAGATTGTGCTCACAATATATAAACCAATACCACTTGATTTCTCACTTAGTCTACCGTTATAGCCAGAGAAACCTTTATCAAATATTTTCGGTAAATCACTGGCATTGATTCCGACACCATTATCTCGGATTGATAATATTTTGGACGATTCATCAAACGAAATCCACACATCTTTACCACGTGCATATTTTAACGCATTGTTTAATATTTGCTCTATCATAATGGACGCCCATTTAGCGTCTGTTAAGATGATTGCTTCGCTTTTGTCATAATGTAATCTTGTGTGATGATGAATAAACTGAATCGCATAGCGCTTAATCAGTGGGCGTAATAATTCATCAATACCAACTTCCATAAATACCATATCCGTCTTCTGGTTCATAAGCTTTAAATAGTTCAGCGCAAGATTTGTGTAGTTATCGATCTGAAGAATTTCATTACGTACGTTTGAAATGGCATGCGCATCAGGTTCCTCAAGTAGTAACTTAGATGCTGTAATTGGCGTCTTCATCTGATGTACCCACATTAAGAAATACGATTCTACTTCGCTTTGATAATGAATAAAGTCATTACGTAGCCGTTGATTCTCTATCTTTAAACTTTCATTCTGTTCCTGTAGCGATTGCTCCTGTTTATAACTTGTGAATCGTACAGCCCAGTAAATAAGCATTATAAATATTACAATCGATATTCCGATTGCATACGCTTGAACCGGCACATTATACATGAATAACATAAAGAAAAATAAAGTACAAATGAGTATAGCGATAACAATTTCACGTTGGATTGTTCTTAAGAAATTCATAAGTCACCTACGCGATATCCGACGTTTTTCTTCGTTTCAATGAAATCTGTAAGGCCAAGCTTTTGTATCTTCTTACGTAAACGTGTCATATTAACTGCAAGCGTATTATCATCAATGAAATGCTCCGATTCCCAGCATTTTTCGATTAATGTATTTCTACTGACAAACTTACCTTTGTTCTGAAATAAGCTATGCATAATTTGTAATTCTGTATGTGTAAGATCAATAGTATGACCGTTATATTTTAGTTTCGCTGCCTCAGGAAGGAGTTCACAATTACCAACAGTTAAATTATTAACTTGAGTGGTGAAATCATATGTCCTGCGCAAGAGCGCCTGGATTTTAGTAATCGTGACCGTCATATTAAACGGCTTTTCAATAAAATCATCTGCCCCCATCTGCATCGCCATCACTTGATCCATACTATCGTTACGTGAACTAATGAAGATGATGGGCACAGTAGAAACTTTACGAATTTCCTGACACCAGTGATATCCATTAAATGCCGGTAAATTAATATCGAGTAACACGAGTTCCGGTCTATTCGTGTTGAAGGTATCCATCACATGATTGAAATCCTCTATTATAATCGGCTCCAGCTGCCACTTTTTCAGTTCTTCGGCAAGCATTTTTCCGATAACTAAGTCATCCTCTACGATTAATACTTTCATCGTTTCACCACCACAGTTGTTTTTTATTATTATGACATAAATGATGGAAAGATAAGAAATATTTCTGGCACGGTTTTGGTTTAAACCGTGCCAAACGAGCAGATTTGGCACGATTTTGCTCTATATCGTGCCATTTTATTCAGTTTGGCACGATATTCAAAATTATCGTGCCACTCAATTTCACAAAACAAAAAACACCTCAATCCGAGGTGCTTCACTTTAGAATTCAACATGTAATGCTTTTTTATCTGTTTTATTTTCTATTTTTACTTGTCCATTATGGTCTTTGCCTGTATCGATAATTTCAACATCGAGTGCTTTCGCTTTAAATAGATCATCAATTTTACCGGTAGAACCAACATCTTGATTAAATACTAGAATTGAGCTAGATTTCTCTGCTGCTCTGTTTGATTTTATCGTATTAAAGAAATACTTTTTACCGTGCTCATCATATAAATTGATATCATAGTTATGCTCATTTTCTGCTTCAATTTTAATTTCACCAGATAACGGATTTAGTGCGATTGCTTCAATTTTCACATGTTCTTTTCCAACTAAAATAGCTTTATTAATTGATTTTGTTTTTACTGATTTGCTCAATTCAGTTGTATCTACTTTAAATTTGAAGCCGAATGTTTCACCATTTCCTTCAAAACTACCAAACGTCATTTCAACATCTAAAATTCCTTTCGGCGGCACTTCTCTCAGATGCACTAGCCCGATATCACTATATACTTTTTTATCTTTCAAATACTCACTGCTACCTGATAAGCCTTCCATCATTTCTCTGCCATTGATCTTTACTGAAATAATATCTGCTAGATGCAGCGTATCTTTTTCTTTCGTATCAATCAGTAAGTTGTATGTCAGAAACTTATCATTAATAAACACGTCTGTAAGCTTGGCATCTAATTTATCGACACTTACCGTCTCATTGATATGTGTAGCGTATTTACTAGCTTGTGGCGTAATAATATCTTTAAATGAGTATGTAATATTTTCAATCATTTTAACGGTATTGGCTTGAATATCGTGATTCATAAATGGTAAACCACCCATTAACAACATTGCCGCTGCTACAATTTGAATTGTTCTTTTCTTAATCTTTGGTGATTTCTTTTTGTTGAATGACTTTTTAAATTGATTAAGATATTTTTCTTTTTCTATTTTAGTTATTGTTACTTCTTCAATGGGGTCATCAAATTGAATTTCATTTAATTTTTCATAGATATCTGTCATTGCGATTCCTCCTTAGAAAGTCTCATTTTTTCTTTAGCACGGGACATACGATTATAAATATTACTTGTTTTGTGACCTAATATATTTGCAACTTCCTCCGGCTTATATCCTTCCAGATAAATCATCGTTAGCATCTGTTGATCGATTTCAGATAAATCTTTAATTAAATCAAACCATACTTGTTCATGCAGTTTTAATCCTTGATCCAAATACACAACATTTTTATCTAAGACGGTTGTCTCAATATCTTTCTGATATTTACGCAACATGTCTATCGATTGATATTTCGCGATAACACAAATCCAGTTTTTAAAACTATTTTTACCCGCATCATACTTATCGATATTATTCCAAATCCCAAACAAACAATCGTTCATGCATTCATCCAGATGACTATCTAGATGATATAAATTTTTCTTACACACCGCCTTTATCAATCCACCATAGTGCTCTAAAAGTAGCTGAATCCCTTGTTCGTCCCGTGATTGAATCAATTGAATTATTTTTGAGTCACACGCGTTCATGTCTCTCCCTCCAGTACTACTTATATATTCGTAACTGTTGTTTAAATTCTATCATCAATATAAAAAAAAGATGCCATACACAAAATGTGTATGACACCTAAATATAGTTTTATTTTTTCTTTATATTAAATTACTTTGTTTTAATAATTCCTCGATAAATGTGCCTTCAATTTTATCCAATGCTTTTTTACCAACTATTTTTTTATGAAGTGGTAATTTTTTGTCTGTTAATTTTTGTTTGTCTGATAAATAATACATTGCATCCAGTAACACACGAATATCATAACTTGATGCAAAAACTTCCGGCACACCACGGTCAACGTGTAATAACTGATATACCGCTTCCATTGCTGTACGTACAGAATATTCAGTTGTAAATACAGTATCACGCTCAGTCTCAGCAAAATTACCTATAAACGCTAAGTTTTTAGAACCTTTTGGTACGACTAGCGGACGATCGCCTTTTGATCTTGGCATAAAGTAAGAAGTGATAAATGGCATATTTGTCGGAATTGTATTTGCTGAATGATTTGCTAGTTCCTCAATTTGCTCTACTGGCACACCAATATGATACAACCACTCCTGCGCAATTTCAGATCCAGTACATTCTACGATTGGTTTCTTAATGAAATCACCTGGCACATCAGAATATAATGCATATATCCATACAACGAGTTGATCTTTCGGTTGCGTTTTAAATTGAGGTTGACGGTTTAGCGTAAAACTTAATTGCCAATTTGAATCTGTAACTGTGATTATTCCGCCAGTTACTGTTTTTCCTGAGAACGGATCACGTTTACATAGTCGCTCGATATACGGTGGGATTTTATCATCTAATGTAGTCGTTGTTGCTGAAATAAACCAAGATTTTTTCGGTATATTTTCATAAAACTTCTCCGGCTTACCAAATGACTGATCTTGTGCTGCTAAATTGCGCCATAGTTTCCATGCTCCACCGATGTCTTCAGGAATAGGGGCTGGTGTATGATTATCACCTTTCGTAGAACTTTCAGTAATACTACCATTCGTAACGAATATTAAATCATTTTCAGTAAGTTGAATAACTTCATTATTACCGCTTCTAATGATTTCTATTGCTTTCGCTACTTTTTTATCATTTGATGCATCGACCACTATATTATTGACCTGTACTTCATATTCAAATTTTACGTCATGATTTTCTAAATATTTCACCATTGGCATTACAAGTGATTCGTACTGATTATACTTTGTAAACTTTAATGCTGAAAAGTCTGCAAGACCACCAATATGATGAACAAAGCGAAGTAGGTAGCGTCGCATTTCCATTGCAGAATGCCAAGGTTCAAATGCAAACATCGTTTTCCAGTACATCCAGAAGTTTGAGTTTAAGAAGTCTTCTGAAAAGACATCCTGAATGGTTACATCATCTAAATCATCTTCCTGCATTAAACAGAGCTTTATGATTTCTTTATTGGCTTTATCCGTTAAAGTAAACTTGCCATCTGTCGGCACTCTCTCACCTTGTTTATGAATAATTCGGCAACGTGAGAAATTTGGATCATCTTTATTTAGCCAGTAGAATTCATCTAAAACGGATGCATTTTCCGTTTCAAGTGAAGGTATTGATCTGAATAAATCCCATAAACATTCGAAATGATCTTCCATTTCACGACCACCTCTTAAAATAAAACCTTCATTCGGTTTGTGAATACCATCTAAGCTACCACCTGGCAAAGATAATTCTTCTAAGATATGAATGTTTTCACCTTTCATTTGGCCGTCACGAACTAAGAAACAAGCAGCAGCTAATGAAGCTAGTCCAGAACCTACTAGATAGGCTGATTTTTGATCAACACCCTCTGGCTTTCTTGGTCTTGCGAATGCTTCATAATTTCCATTTGAATAATACATGCTTATCACTCCTTTTCTTCTATATTAATAGTGTAAAACCTCTACATTATAAATTACAGCTACAACCAATCTTATTTGTAACATATGCAACAATTGACGTATAATTGTCTCATAATTAGGGGTGAATAAAATGGGAGAACGTGATTTGAGAGTCATCAAGACAGAACTTGCATTAGAACAAGCTTTTTTAGAACTCAGTAAACATACAACTTTCGACAAAATTTCTGTTCAGGAGTTATGCGATAAAGCTATGGTTAGACGTTCAACATTTTATCGTCATTATGAAGATAAATTTGATTTTATGCGCTGTCTTATCTGTAGAATGTTTCAATCTTTTAATGCACATCATCAAGATAAATATGATGAATTACAACCTACACTTTTCTATACAGCAGTTATCAATGATATGATGGATTTTTTACTGGAACATAAAAATCTATCACGAACAGTAATGATGAGTGAGTATCATGAGCTTATCACTCAAATGTTGTATGAACAAATTTACGATACAATCTATGCGCATCTTGTAAAACAACAAGTATATCCAAAAAAACTTTATACAGAAGAGAAACGCTTAGCCGAGTTTTTATCCGGTGGTATATTACGTGTGCTCTATAATTGGCTCAGAAGTGGACAACAAGAATCCAAAGACAGTCTATGCACATCAATTAATAATATGATTAACCAGTTCATACATTTTTAATCATTTTGATTTGTGACATTTCTTTTGTTATGTCACGCACCACTCGCGACGCGTGACATTTCTTTTGTTTTGGCACGCACCATTCACGACGCGTGACATTTCTTTTGTTTTGTCACGCACCATTCACGACGCGTGACAATTCTTTTGTTTTGGCACGCACCACTCGCGACGCGTGACATTTCTTTTGTTTTGGCACGCACCACTCACGACGCGTGACAATTAATATCACAACAAAACAAAAACACCTCAAACTTGAGGTGTTCAAAACTATTTATATGACCCTACGACTTTCAACTTTTTAAGAAATCCTCCGCCGTGTGGTGACGATTTAAATCCGTCTGTTAAATCTTTCCCTGCTTCAAGACCGTTATGTTTACCGCCTTTCCACATTTCAACGTCACTGACGTCATAAACTGCACCATTCACTGCAACATATGCTTTGTGACCATCTTTTCCATCAAATGCTTTTAATTTTTCAGCATCAAATACATGCTCTTTCATAACTTTCTCTTCTGCTGGTGTAAAGTCTCGCTTTAACTTATCTTCCGTTCCTTGATTCATGAAAAATGCAAATGCCATAAATGCAATTATTACAATTGCTCCTGTCGCTAACATTAGTTTTTTCATCTGTTATGCCTCCGTGTCTTTTTATTTAAGCATATACGATAAAATACATAAATCTACATTGTATTTATGACTTTATTTCAACTTCTACACCGAAATGGTCACTAACAACCGAACCATTCACACCATCAAATACTGTTTTACTGGATTGTACTTCAAATTCAGGACTCGCAAAGATAAAGTCGATACGCAACTTTCCTCCATTACTCTCCCATCCGGCGATGTTCTTCTCAATCGTATGATGTCCATGTTTAACATCTGCTGTAACATACGTATCTTGTAAATTACTATGTTGTAATACGAAATCATAACCATCCGTGCCTTCCGGATTATTAAAGTCGCCCATCACGATAAGTGGTTTGTTATATTGCTCTAAAATGCGTTTCGTATTTAACCACTCATAACTAAAACCTTCAACTTCATTAATCCACCAGGAGAAGTGACAGCTTGCTACAACTACTGCTTCTCCATTTACTTCAGTCTCTCCAAATAATATTTTTCGTGACTTATAATTTTCTGGTGACTGATCAATTGAAACAAATTCAGCGGAAGATTTAATAGGTGTCTTTGATAAAATGGCACTACCTTCTTCATATCGATCATAACCGATGTGACTCATCGCATAACTGAAATAGTAGTCATAGCCTTGTGCATGTAATTTTTGAACAAGCACATATGCAAAGTTATCCCCTTTTATCTGAATACTGTCATTACCCAGACAATAATATTGATCATTCACGATATCGTCATTCTCTATTAACTGATTCACTTCCTGCAGGGCAATAATATCGTAATCACCTTTAATGATTTGTGCTACAATTTGATCTATCTTCTCATCTTGATGATCTTCCAGCCAACTATGTGCATTCAATGTAAGTAACTTCATCTCAATCTCTCCTTTAGTCAAAATAAAAAGGCAGCCGAAGCTACCCTTTTATTATATTTCAATATGCCCGATTTTTTCAGCTTTCGTTACTTGACCTAATTTTTCTAAAGTTAATGACTCAACGCGTTCACTGTTTGTAATCACTACGATAATCGTCGTATCTTTACCTTCGGATTGAATGGCTTCGATATCCATAATCGCTAGCGTATCACCGATTTTAACTTTTTGTCCATCGTTCACTACTACACGTGATGCTGGTTTCGTCATACTTACTGTTTCAATCCCCATGTGTACAAGCACTTCAATGCCGTCAGTTGTTTTAATACCGATTGCATGCTTCGTCGGGAAGATGCTTACGATTTCTCCATCAACCGGTGCAACAACTGTTTCATTAGTAGGTTTCACCGCAAATCCTTCACCCATCATTTTTTGAGAGAATACTGGATCGTTCACTTGTTCGATGCTGACAACTTCACCATCAGCTACTGAAAATAAGTTTTTCTTAGTACCACTGAATCCTTTTGTGTCCGTGTCATCTAATACAGTCGGTTGTACAACTGCTTGTTTCGGTACAGGAATATCCGCACCTGATTGTAATAAGTCTTCGATATCTGACTTTAATACATCCGCTTTTGGACCATACACTGCCTGAACACCGTTATCTTTCACGATTAAGCCCATCGCGCCAGCTTTCTTCCAGGCTGCTTCATTGCCTACTAAAGATTTATCGTTAACACTTACACGAAGACGTGTCATACAAGCATCAACATCTTTAATATTTTGCTTACCACCTAATAAGTGGACGATTTGAATGACTTGATCATCTGCTTTAACATCTGATGCTCCTACTTCATCCACCATATCCGCTTCATAGTTACCGTTACGACCTGGTGTTGCAAAGTTGAATTTCTTAATTAAGAAATTCGTTAAGAAGTACGTAAATACTGCAAATCCTAAAGTTGTTAACACAAAGTTGATTAAATCTCCACCTAAACCTGCTTTAATCGCAAGTGGCGTTCTCGTCAATAACTCAATTGTACCGAATGAATGCACACGTAAATTAATAATATCTGCCATCGCAAAAGCCGCACCTTGAATTACTGCATAGATCACATATAATGGTGCTGCAACGAACATGAACATGAATTCAATCGGCTCTGTTACACCTGTTAAAAATACTGCTAATGCTGCTGAGAAATACATTGATTTATATTTTGGTAATTTATCTTTATCAACGTTACGGTACATTGCAAGTGCAAGCCCCATTAAAATACCTGAAGAACCAATCATCTGACCTACTTTGAAACGTGCAGGTGTAATCGTATTTAGTAAATGATTATACTGACTTGTATCGCCAGCATGATTTAAATTCACTAAGTCAGTCGCCCAAGCTAACCATAATGGATCTTGACCGAATACTTTCGTACCTGCTTGTGGCCCAGAAAGAATTTCATAAGTTCCACCAAGTTGTGTATAGTTAATCGGAATCGTTAACATATGGTGAAGACCAAATGGTAATAATAAACGCTCTAAAAATCCGAATAAGAATGGCGCTAAAATTGGTGCTGTGTCTTTACTTGATGCAATCCATAAACCAAAGTTGTTAATCCCTGCTTGAATGTATGGCCAAATCACTGCTAACACTAATGCTACGATTGTTGACCAAAGAATAACGACGAATGGTACGAAACGTTTACCATTAAAGAATGATAATGCATCTGGTAACTTTCTATAGTTATAGTATTTGTTATATGCGTTCGCACCAACGAAACCTGCGATGATACCAACGAATACCCCCATGTTTAATGCCGGTGCTTCTAATACACTTGTGAAGAAACCTTTAACCATAATTTTTGTGCCGAATAACGTGTGTGTAAATGCTTTATCATCTGCAAGCATCGCAGCATTGACACCAAAGATTGCGCCTGTAATACGGTTAATTAATACGAATGCGATACCCGCTGCAAACGCACCACCAGCTCTTTCTTTCGCCCAGCTTCCCCCAATGGCTAATGCAAAGAGTAGATGTAAGTTTCCGATAATCGCCCAACCAATACTTTCAATCACACTACCGATTGTGATTAACATCTGCATTTCAGGACTAATCAATGGAATCGATTTACCGATACTAATCATAAGACCTGCTGCAGGCATAACTGCAACGACAACCATCAGTGCTTTACCGAACTTTTGCCAAAACTCAAAGCTTAATAACTGTTTCATAATATTTTCTCCTTTTTATGCAATCGGTTGCATTACTTTGAGACAAATATATCACCATAATACTAAAAAGTAAATATAAAATGTTAAAAATATAATTATTCCGTCTATATCAACATAAAAAAATTACGCAAAACACATCGTTGACAACGCAAACGATTGCATATATGATGAGGTTAATTATAGTAGGAGGGAATTATTATGGCCATTACAGTGAAAGACGTAGCAAAAAAAGCAGGAGTTGCAACATCCACAGTATCACGTGTTGTAAATAATCACCCTTCTATTTCAGAAGCAACGAAAAAGAAAGTTCAAAAAGTCATGGATGAACTCGGGTATGTACCTAATATTGCAGCGCGAAACTTAGGTAAACGCACATCGAATGCGATTGGTATAATACTGCCACCTCTTAACTCAAAAGAGCGTATGGCGAACCCATTCTTTTTAGAAATTATTGAAGCTATTACCGATGAATCACGAAATAATAATATGACAACAGCTGTTGCCGTCGCTAAAAGTTTAAACGATTTACTAGAAGATGTGAAAGTAATGCATACGCAGAAACAAGTGAGCGGCTTTATACTTGCATATGCTCATCAAGGAGATCCAGTGATTGCGTACTTAACAGAGAATCATATTCCTTTTACTTTGATTGGACAACCTTATACGCAACATGAAACAATTAGTTATATCGACAATGACAATCAACTGTTAGGTCAACATGCGACGGAATATTTAATCGAGAAGGGCCATCGCAATATATTATTTGTGACAAACAGCATTAAAGAAGGAATCTATTTCGAACGATATTTCGGATATCAGAAAGCAATGATGATTAATCAGTTAAAGCCATATGATAGTGTTTCAATTATCGAGCATACCGATTACGCTGATTTTGAGGATACATTAATCACCTCAAAAGCTTCAGCAATCGTCGTACTCGATGACATATTTGCGCTACGTGTGATGCAACTCGTGCAAATGTATGGATATCAAGTGCCGGATGATATTTCAGTGATAAGCTTTAATAACTCTATACTTTCAACACTCACGCATCCATACCTTACAACAATAGATATCGATGCCAGTCAGTTAGGACACGAAGCAGTCAGAATGCTTATCCGTCAACTTAACGGAGAGAACACATCCATTACAAAGATTGTCGTACCGCATGAATTGATTGAACGTGAGACAGTTATTGAATATAAAAAATAACCACGTGTGTCTTTTGGCACACGTGGTTATTCGTCTAACGTCTTCACAAAAGTAAACAAAACTATCGTCTGCATTAAGAGCATGACTGCAAGACCGATTTTTAAGTATAAATGATCTACAAAGTAAATGGATAACCCTACGACAATCACGACACTGAATAATAACTGAAACTTTTTCTTTAATGTATAGCCACCACGTTCATAAAACTCCTGAACGTAAGATTGATAAACTTTTGTTTTGATGAGCCAGTTGTGGAACGTATCCGAACTTCTCGCAAAACAGAAGACAGCGAGGAGTAAGAATGGTGTTGTTGGCAGAAGCGGCATAAACGCTCCGACAAATCCGAGGATTGTGGCAATTACACCAACAGATAACAATAATAACCTCAAACGAAATCCTCCTAGATAATGAATATATCCATATTATACTAGAAATTCATTGGGATGATTTGAAATTCGTTTGGCAGTTTTGTGAAAGGAGTGAAGTCCCACAATATTAATTCTTGATCTCAATTTTATTAAATCGATAAATACTTAAAATAATACTCAACATAACTACTGTGATTGCACTAACAGCAGGGTAAACAACATCCAGAATTTCAATTTTATTTAACATTAATTGCGTATTATTTTGAATTAAATACAGTGGAGATATCTCACTAAATCTTTTTTTCATATTCCCGATAAATAAGCATATTATAACTACAATAATACCTAGCATTATACCGATATTATTTTTCAAAAGTGTCGAGAATAATAGAATAAGGCTCAGTAGCATTACCCCAAATAACCATGTCATTAAATAAGCCAGTATTTTATTGTGACCTTCACTGCTAAAGTAATATAATGTATACCCATAATGCACAAACGCACCAATTACATAGGCGATGCTCCATACCATTACACTCATTATCCATTTTGATATAATAATATATTTTCTGCTCAGTCCTTTTGTTACTAAATTCATCAATGTGCCTTTATTTAGTTCGTTGACCAACATTCCACTATACATTATCACTAGAACAATTAATCCAATTTGATTCACATTCTTAAAAAATTGAATATAAGCATCAATATAAGTTGGTTTTGGAATAAACATATCCTTCATCTCTTCAGGTAGTGCACCTTTTATGATATCTGGCATTATTATTGCTGTGAAAGGGCTCATAATTCCCATAATCATTAATACAATAATGAGAGAGATTACTTTATAAGTTCTTACATTCTCTGTCCATTCTTTTGAAAGCATTACTTTTAAAATTCTCAAGTTGTCACCTCCATATAAATGGATTCAAGTGAATCATCAATAACCTCAATTAATTGGGGATAGATTTGTAAATCATTTAGTGATCGATACAACCCTTCTAGATTATCATTTTCTAATTCTACAATTGAAAACTGACTATCTTCTTTTATTTTATATGCCTGTGCAATCTTTAACTTATCTGAATCTTTTACATGCAGTCTAACATGGATGTTTTTCTTAGGCCTTGATGCATTCAGTGTTTTCAGGTTTATTATCTGATGTCGTGTTAATACAATCACTTCATCACAAATTCGTTCAACATCACTTAATATATGTGTTGAAAATATCACAGTAGTTCTAGATTTGATTTTTTCAAGAATAGAGAGAATTTCTTGTCTACCCTTAGGATCTAATGCACTTGTAGGTTCATCACAAATTAATATGTCTGGATTATGAATTAAAGCTTGTGCAATTCCTAGTCGTTGCTTCATACCTCTAGAGTATTTTGAAATTCTTTTATTATCGTCGGTAAGTCCGACTTGAGAGATTAACTCACTAATTCTACTTTCAAATTCATGCTTAGACACTTGAGTAATTCTTGCACATAACGTTAGATACTCACGGGCATTCATATAATGATAATATTCAGGAACATCAGGTAAGTATCCAATAAAGCGATTCGTTTTCGTTTCACCATAATTAACATCCTCATTATGTACTTTAATTGTTCCTGAATCTAACGGTAACAGTCCAAGAATCATACGAATTGTTGTTGTTTTCCCAGAACCATTTGGTCCAATAAAACCATATATTTTCCCTTGTTCAAAGTCTAAAGACACATTATCAATTATTTTCCTTTCGCCAAATGATTTAGTTACTTGTTTCAAACTAAGTACTGTCATCCTGAGTATTCCTCACTTACCAAGTAAGAAATTGGTCCAATTATATTTACAAATATAATAATAAAAATCCAGCTCGTCTTATTTAAATTTTTAAATTGTTTTCTTCTAATAACTTTTACTAATGTAAAAATCATTAGTAAGAACTGTAAACTAATAAGGGGGATTAAAAACGGCAAATAATCTTTAAGAACTGTTACATCTGTATTCATATTGATTCCTCCTCAATCAACTTCTTTAATTGATAACAAATATTTTTAAAATCTTGATCTTTCTCTAAAATTTTAAATTGAGGTATTTGAAATAATATATTAAGCATCGTATTTTTTATATTTTCCTTGTCAACAGGTGCCACAATTCCCGTAGGTGTGTCATTCAACCAATCGTCTATTAAGTTAAAGAATTCATCACCATGAAGATAATAATCCTTCATAAGAGATTTACAGTTCCAAGAATACTTCTTCAAATAAGAAATTGCTTTTTTCTTATCAATTTCAACATAATATATTGCAGAAAGTAAATTAAAGTTCAGCGCAGTATTTGGATGTAATTCATTTACTTTGAATGTATCGATTATACATTCTGCTCTTTTTATCGTCTCTTTAATATCTTCAGATAAATTATATTGAATAATCATATTCAAATGCGTGATTAGTATTAGCAGTTGCTGATATATCTCAGCTTGTAATACTTTTCTAGCATCATTCAAATTTCCTATATTAATGTAACTATTAGCTAAAAGAATCTCTTCTCCAAGTTTATATGGTCTATCTCCAAGGAGTTCGATGATTTCATCATGTTTTTTTAGCATCGTGAAACACGTTGCCTTTAAATATATAGCACGCTGCAACTTATTAGGATCTTTGCATTTTAGTATTACTCTATCCAAATAATTGATAGCTGTTTCAAATACTTTATTCATTCTATCCTGTGATAAAAAAGCGTGATTAATTAGAACTTTAGCTAACATGAGAACCGTATTAAAGTCATTCATATATGTTTTATATAACTGATTAATTTCTGTCATGACTTCTTCAAAATTATCTTTATTTATTTTTTGAACTAGATTATTGTGAAATTTTTTAATCTGCTCTTTTTCAAGATACGGGGAAAAGCCAATAAGTTCGTCTACTGATATATCAAATAAATTAGCAAGTTCTGGTAAGTATTTAATATCCGGATAGGATAATTCATTCTCCCATTTAGAAATAGTTGCTTTTGTTAAATTTAAGAATTTCGCTAAATCATCTTGCGTGTAACCCATTTGTTTTCTGTATTGAAGAATATTACGATTTATTTGAATCATATATCATACCTCCTTGCCTTCATTATAATATCAATGGTAGTATAAAAAAATTTCCTCTTCATTGACTTATCAGGATTTAGTTTCAAGTAAGGAAACTATAAGAACATCCATATTGTTGTATTTTTATACTTTTTTGTATTACATTGTATTACAAAAGAGAGTTGATAATATGGGAACAATTTCGTTAAGATTATCTGATGAGGACGAAGCGAATATACGTAGTTATGCGGAGAGTCAGGATAAAAATATGTCTAGTTTGATAAGAGAAACAGTAATTGAAAAAAATTGAAGATGAGTATGATTTAAAAACATTTAATAATTTAATAGAACAACACAGAAAAAATCCTAACACAATTACCTTAGATCAAATGATTGCAGAAGTTAATTCTGGTGAATAATATGTATCAAGTGCTATTTGAAATGGAAGCTAGAAAGTCCTTAAAGAAGATGGATAAACACCAGGCAAACTTAATTCTAGCATGGATATTAAAAAATCTTCAAAGCTGTGACAATCCTCGTCAGTTCGGAAGACCACTCCGTTATAATTTACAAGATTATTGGCGCTATCGTATCGGTAATTACAGAGTATTAGCTGAGATTCGTGACACGGAAATCATGATACTGATTGTCGATATAGGGCGCAGAAAAAATATATACAAATAATAAATGCCAAGCATAGCTTTCACTATACTTGGCATTTGTCTTTATTTATTGTGTTGATTCCCCATTGAAATAGATAATCTATTCCATGAATTGATTTGAATGATTGAGAACACTAAATCAGCATATTCCTGCTCAGAGTAAATTTCACGAACTGCTTCGTAAATTTCTTCAGGTACACCATTCATTGAAATTGTTGTAATATATTCTGCTAATTCAAAAGCTACTTTATAACCTTTAGGATAAATGTTTGTATCATCCCAAGCGTTTAACATATAAATTTCTTCTTCAGTAACGCCAATTTTTCTCGCTTCAGCTGTGTGCATTGCGATACAGAACGCACAACCATTGATTTGTGATACTCGGATTTTAATTAATTCACGTAATTTTTGTTCAATACTTGATTTCGCTAATAATCCTTCCATATCCATCATTACTTTTACGTTGTCTTTCGCGATTAAATTGTAATTCATTCTGTTTTCCATAACGTCACCTCGTTGTTTGATAAAGTAACTATAACACATTTAAGTATTACACAACACAATTTGGACTTATCGTAACTCACTACTCTAAACTAAATAGATAATTGGATGCTATTGAGTTAATATCTTGTAACCCTTATAACCTACCCCAATTAAATTCATACCTTCAGTCATTGTAATTCTATTTTCATTCACTGCATTATTTACATAATTTAAGAATTGCTTATCGATTCTAAACTTAAGATTATTATTATAATTGCCACCTGTTGACTTATTGCGGTTTTTAATTTGATTTAACTCGTATTCAATCTCATCTACGATATCTTCGTATTGGTGTTTCTGTAAAATATTTAAATCAAATAATCTTCTTGCTATTACAAGTTTACTCACCGGAAATATATTATACAAATTCTCTAAAGATTTATCTTTTTGAATTAACAATTCTGTTTCAGGAACTAGAATTTCTGCTGCCACTTTGTTCGCTATCATCTCGCTATTTGAAACAACATATCTATCATTAAAAATTTCATTATGACCTAATAAAATATGAGTAAACTCATGTATCAAAGTAAATAACTGACCATTTTTAGAATCTTTTTGATTAATAAAAATAATAGGTGCTTTGTTATTAGACAGTGCTATTCCTCTAAACTCGTTCACTTGTAGTAAACGGTGTGTATTATCTTTAACCTTTCCGTTGAAAAAGATATATATACCTAATTGATTAATTTGCTTTCTAAAAAAATTAATATCTTTTTTAGATTTATCTTTATAATATTTTTCATCTATTTCTAGTAACTCTCTTGCTTTACTAACAATAATTTTTATATCTGTTTTGTATTAAACATACCAACAAAATTAAGTTTATTTTCGATCTCACCTTCTAAAAATTCTTGCTTTGTCTTTAATTCTATAATTGTGTCTTTTAGTTCTGAAGACATTTCCTCAATAGAAGTTGAATCAACTGTTCGAAAATCTAAATTGTTAATTGGTGTATCCACAATTTCCGGTAATACTAATAGACCTGTAGGTATATTTAATTTCTTAGCAATACGAGATAATTGATTGAAAGAAGGGGATTTCTCTCCTGATAAAATCAGATCAATACTTTTAATCTCATCTCTTAAATTTTCGAGAGGGATATTAGAATTCAAGATATACTGTCTTAAAACTTTCGGGTTAATTTTAACTGTATTATTCATAATATCCCTCCTCTTCTATTTATTAATTATTATAATAAGTTTAACAATTAACTCAACTAAAAAAGCATCTCTACAATTGAGACGCTTATTTCAATTCCATAAATTCTAATCTATTTCCGAAAGGGTCATTTACAAATATTCTATTAGCATGTGGTAATAGATTATCAACTGCATAGTCATAATTTTTTTCTTTTAATAATCTCTTTAATCTTTCCAGACTTTGAACTCTAAATGCAGGATGTGCTTTTTCAGCTGGATGAAAATCATCTTCTACACCAAAATGGAGTTGCTGATTATTCCCTATTTCAAACCAAGCTCCACCTCTTGATTTTAAACTTTCTGGTTTTTCTATTTGTCTAAAACCAAGTAAACCTTCATAAAATTCTATTGCGAGCTCATCGTTGCCTCTTGGACCTGAAACTTGTACATGATCTAAACCTAAGTAATTATTCATGTCTCATCCCTCCTGATTTTTGTACCTTAATCTTATCAAGTAAGTTATAGGAGTTATAATACATATTTATTATCAATTGCGATAAGAATTTTACAATTAAACTAGTTTTATTAGCTAGATTTTTTCAAGTATTCCTTGAATCACACGACATTTCCCATTATGTTTATCACCTTCATGTCGCACAACTTCTTTTTCTTCAAGATCAATGATTGTGACTTCATTTAATTCACAGTACTTTCTAATCTCTTCTAAATCATACAACATCTCGATATCTTTCGGCCCACCTGTCCCGTAGTCAAGCTGTGCTTTAGCATAAACTTCAAAGTAAATCTTACCGCCAGGTTTCACTGATTGGATTAAGTTATTAAACAAGATTTGCTGACTTTCTTCTTTCACATGACCGAAGATCATTATTACTTTATCAAATTGCGCTTTATCTACAGCATGCTGAACGGTTAAATCTTGAAGATGAGTATTCACTGTAACATTATATTTTTCAGCGAGTCTCTTCGTTTTCTTCAATCCTTCATTAGAGTAATCGTAGGTCGTCACGTCATATCCAAGTCTTGCTAAATATACAGCATTACGACCTTCACCTTCAGCAAAACAAGCTATTGTCCCGCTATCTTCTTCACAAAATTGCTCTTTTATAAATTGATTCGCCTCTTCACCATATAGATAATTCTCATCCTGAAATTTCTCATCCCAGTGATTCATAAAATGCCTCCTCACTAAAGTGATCGAATATCCTGAATTAATGCCTCTACATCTTCTCGCCTAGTTGACCAGCTTGTACAGAACCTTACCGCAAAGAGATTGTCGTCAACTTTCTCCCAATCTGCAAAGGTATACTTTACTCTTAACACTTCAATCTGTTCCTTCGTTAAGACCGGGAATCGTTGATTCGTTGGTGATGGGTATTTCATTTGAATGCCTTTTGCCTCAAAAGCCTCAGTCAGATTATCAGCCAGTTCAACTGCATGTTTCGAGATCTCTTCGTATAGATTATTCTCGAATAACACTTCATATTGAATGCCTAATAATCTTCCTTTTGCGAGCATGCCACCATTTTGTTTAATAATATATCGGAAGTCCGGCTTTAAAGCATCATTAGTAAACACTACCGCTTCACCGAATAATGCGCCAACTTTTGTTCCACCGATATAGAATACATCACTATATTCAGATAAATCTTTAATCGTCACGTCGTTATCTCTAGCTGCTAATGCGTAACCTAAACGCGCACCATCTACCATTAAGTACATATTGTTATCCTGGCAGAATTGATATAAATCCTTTAATTCTTGTTTCGAATACAATGTACCGAATTCCGTCGGCTGAGAAATATAAACCATCTTTGGTTGTGGAATATGTTCGAATGTGACATCGTTCCAGTAATCTTCAACATATTTCGCTACATCTTCTAAGCGTAATTTCCCATCCATACCTGGAATCGTAATGACTTTATGACCCGTTGCCTCAATTGCTCCTGTTTCGTGAACAGCGATATGACCAGAATCCGCGGTAATAACTGCTTGATGGGGTCTTAACATTGATGCAATCACGGTCTTATTCGTTTGTGTACCTCCGACTAAGAAATGAACATCCACATCACCCACACATTCTTCTTTAATTAACTCAGCAGCTCTCTTACAATGCTCATCCACTCCATACCCTGGATGCTGCTCATCATTCGTTGCAATTAAACGTTCCAATATTAATGGATGTCCCCCTGTAGAATAATCATTATCAAATCGAATCATCATTTTTCTCCCCTTTTCGCGGTGTTTGTTGGTGCTAACTTTAAATTTTGCTATTACTTGCTCGTTTTAGCGGAATCTTGATTATCAAACTATAGATTTCTCTATTATTATACTCTTACTACAAAAATAGTACCCGAGTTATACTCGAGTACTGACTAAATTTTTCACGTGAAACTATATATCCCTTTTTACAACACTTGGCAATTCCATAAACGGTTGTATATCTTGTACGTATTCTAATATACCTTGATATTCTCCCGCTTCATCAAAAACACCTTTATATGTCACATAAATATATTCGTCGCCTTTTTTAAACCACATCGTTACGGTTTCCTGTTCTTTATTCTTAAGTTTACGCATTACTTGCCTCATCTTCTTCAAACTTTTCGGAGGATGACAATTCGCAACACTTCTTCCAATTGAAATCGGTGTTCGAATAAACATCATGTCCTGCGATTCAGTAATTTCGTTAAAGTATTTAAACAAACCATGTTTATCAACAAACGTAATTTCTAAAGGCAGATGATTCAGAATCAGTTCCGCTTCTTTTAATGTTAAATAGCCACCACCGATTTTAATATTTTGATTGTTGTCTGCTGATTGTTTATTGCCTTCATATACTCTATCTTGATCTGTCCAAACTTCAGGTACACTGACCGCATAACCAAACGCTTCACTCTCGCGTGCAATTGCTTCAAAATCATGTGGTTCAAAGATTTCCTGGATTAATGGAATTAGTATATCTTCTTCATGTAACATCATTTGTTTCATATCATGATAAAGGGCGTCAAATGACTTTCTAATATGCTTAAATTCAATCTCATCGATTCGTTTCAAACGATTTTTAAGTTGATGGTACGTCGCACGAATATCATCATCCATCGCCCATACTTTTCGATTTAATGTATACACTTGTTTACGTTCGAGTATCGGAAATATTAGTTTTTCTTTGCGGTTATAATGACTATATAGCTTCCCGATTACTGCTAAACCATCTGCCACAATCGAAGCATCTTTATCCTGCTCAAGTGTTACTAACTTATTATTTATCTGATCTAACGTATTTTTAAATAACTTATTCTCGCGTTGTAATATATTTAGCGGATGATTATCGTCTAATGAGATATAAACATTCTGAATCTCTTCATTCATATGCTGATTATATGATGCTATAAGCTCATGAATTGATTCGATATCAAACTGACCTTCTGTATAATGTACCTGGATGATTGCTTGCAGAAAGTCTACTAATGATACGTCTTCGAAATATGATAAATCAAATTGTTCTTTATTTTGAATAGCTGTTAATAGCGTTTTAATATGATTTGAATGCTCAAAATTTAGCATAGGACACCTCTATTTATAAGATACATTTAATATACACCTTATTCATCTACAGATGTGTCTAAAGTTTAAACCTTCACAAAATCGTCTCACCTTACCACACAAAGTCTTTCTTAAGTAAACTGTAACGATTCATATCACGAAACTCATCATATAAAATGACCTCTTGTTTATCAACACCAACAAACTCAAATCCAACTTTCTTCGCTACTCTATTACTTGCTACGTTATCGATATCCACTTTTATCGTAAGCTTATTTAATCCCAGCTGATAGAATGCAAAATCACAAAGCGTTCTTACCGATCTCGTTGTAATCCCTTGACCCGTGAAATCTTTTCTTAACCAGTAACCAATCTCTGCTTTCTTATGAATTTGATCAATAGCATGTAAATCAAGCGCACCAGAGAGTTCTCCATTCACGAAAATTAAAAATAATCTACCCGTTCCTTGTGCAAATTCGTTTAGCATCTTTTTAATAAAAGCAGTTTCAATAGCAGGCTCAGTAATAAGATCAATGAACGCTAAGTATTCTCTTAAGTGTTCGCGATTATTATCTATTAAATGATACAACTCTTCAGCATGAAAATATTCCGCCTGTACTAATTCAATACGCTCATCCACTTTAATCGATAGTCTGTTCATTTTTGTTCCCCTTTTCCAATTTTCTAAATTTTTCGATTTTTTATTAGATTAGATTAAATTTACAGTTTCGTCAATATAAAAAACGCCAACCGAAGTTGACGTATAATATATTATTGATTTGATGCTCATTGCCGGTAAATCGAAAATACCGGCAATCATTTTTGGGATTTCTAGTTTTTCTCGATTCATTGCCGGTAAATCGAAAATACCGGCAATCATTTTTGAGATTTCTGGTTTTTTCTCGGCTCATTGCCGGTAAATCGAAAATACCGGCAATCATTTTTGAGATTTCTGGTTTTTTCTCGGCTCATTGCCGGTAAATCGAAAATACCGGCAATCATTTTTGGGATTTCTGGGTTTTTCTCGATTCATTGCCGGTATTTTATATATCGTACGTTTTTCCTACCCAATATGTATCAAAAATACCTTCATATTTAACTTTCATTTTTTGAATAAACTCCGTATCGCGACTTACAATATCAATTACATCATTACTTACATAAATTATTTTATCCGAAGAATAAAATATTATAAATGACTCTCTTTCGTTACCACAAACGACATTCGTTACATACTTTATCAATGAATTAAGATCTATGCCTTTTACGATTACATTGACGTAATCAACCTCTTCCTCACCTTTATGAAACACTTCTTTCCAGTTTGTAATCTTAAAATAACGTCCTAAATTCGTTTTTTCGGTTTGAATATAATGACCATCGATCACCCTCAATAAAAACTCCATATTAAACCTATCATTAGAACATGTTTCCGTAATAATTTGCTTTATTAAACTCCCTTTCATCCTTTCATAGCCAAATCGAATTCTATATTCATCACTTACCTGGAAATAAGGTGCCGGTTTATCGATACCGAATTTGATGTAATTATTTATCGTGCTACTCATCCCTCAACAATCCTTTCTCTACATAATTCTCAATGATTTTTTCAACGAGTTCCTAAATTAACGGTGCATCTTCTTGTATGAATATTTTCTTACGTACGACTTGTGCCTTCGATAAATAATGAGGGTATATCCCTTTCACTCATTTTAGTAAGGTTATAACTACCCCATTATCCAAATATTTGGTACGATATGGTTAAATTATATTTTACAGAAAGTTGGAGTCACATGCCATTGTGGATGACGTATTCAATGATAGCTTTAGGTACTTTAATACTTGGAATTGCACTTGCTTTAAACGATAAGTATAGAAGGAATAAAAAGATTAAAAATCTATGGGCTCATCAATCCATTCTCAATCGTCCAAAAGGTAATCATATTCGATACAATCAGTATTATGACTATTTCAAAGAAGATTCAGCTCATCATATTGATGACGTTACATGGAACGATTTAGATCTGGATCGTGTATTTCATAGGATGAATTACAATTTCACATCCGTTGGTGAAGAATACATGTACGCTGCCCTGCGTAACATTAATAATCACTTTGCTAATGAATCTTTAATGCAAACCATTTCAAACCACAAATCTTTACGCGAAAAAATATCATTTATCTTAGCCGATTTAGGCAGAAGCACGAACAATAATGCCAGCCGCTTTGCTTTTAAGAACAAATCTTACGAACAATATAATCCTTTGATGATACTGGTTAGTCTGCTACCATTCTTAAGTATCTTTTCTTTTGCTTTCGGGCCAAGTATAGGTATATTCACTGTTATTTTTGCAATCGGTGTTGTCATGTCACTCGCAATGAGCTTCAAATCAAAGGCAGAATTGCTTTATAGTGATTTATTTTATGCGGTCAAAATAATCGATACAGCTAATCAATTATTAAAACTCAAACAAAGCCATGAAGCTGTTAATCTGCCTAAAATACGGTCAATCAAATTCCTAAGCTACTTAATGCTTAGCGATGATAATAACGAAATGAATATAGCGCTTCAACTCATTAATGCGATTAAAATGTTGTTCATGACAGACTATCATATTTATCATTATGCATTGCGCATACTTAGAAAGAATCAAGGTTCATTCTCTGAATATTACCAGGTGGTTGGTCAATATGATTTAAGTTATAGTATTGCGATGTATCGACAAACATTGCCTTATTATGCGTTGCCAGAAACAGGGTCACTACATACTGAAGAAATTTATCATCCTCTACTCACACAACCGGTTGCAAACGACTATACGCATCACAAAAGCGTATTACTTACCGGATCAAATGCATCTGGTAAATCCACGTTTATGAAGACGATTGCGCTAAACATCGTCCTTGCACAAGCGATTAACACGACAACTAGCGAAGTATTTCGTTATCAACCGGGTAGTGTGTTAACGTCAATGAATTTAGAGGATAGTTTAGCAAAAGGAGACAGTTACTTCATTGCAGAAATTAAATCGATTAAACGTATTATACATGCAATCGAACACTATCCTGTGACGTATATATTTATTGATGAAATTCTTCGAGGAACAAACACGAAAGAAAGAATATCATCTGCGACTGCTATATTGAACCATATCAATAACAATAAAAACACAACATTATTTGCTGCAACACATGACATTGAATTAACTGAGATATTGAAAGATACCTTTGACTTCTATTACTTTAGAGAACACCTTACAGAAGATAATGAGATTGAATTTGATTACACGATTAGAAAAGGTATTACGACGACATCAAATGCCATTGAACTCATGAGAATTCACAATTATCCGGAGTATATTTATCACGATGCTAAGCAACAACTTGCAAAATTAAAACAGTTGAATACTTAAAATCAAAAATTATTGATAGGAGTAATAAAGATATGATTAATATCCGCCAATATGAAAATAAAGATACTATTCAACTTATAAAATTATACGATGAATTAGGATATCCAAGTGATTTAAACACAATAAAACAAAGATTAAACACAATCTTATCTCATAACGATTACCATGCAATCGTACTCGAACTGAATAATATGATTGTAGGATTTTGTGGTTTTGCAAAGATGTATATGTTTGAATCTGATCAATCATACATTAGAATCCTTGCATTTGTTATAGATTCTGATCATCGTGGTAAAAAATTAGGTTCTAAATTACTGAAAGCTACAGAAGATATTGCTATAGAACTTAATGCGCCAATTGTGACATTTAATAGTGGTAATAGGCAAGAAAGAGATATTGCTCATCAGTTTTACAAAAATAATGGCTATACAATAAAATCGTCAGGATTCATCAAAAAACTGAGCTACTAGAGAAAGACCTCCATATTCTATAAGTGGAGGTCTTTCTCTAATTGTGACAAATCTATGATAGATACAGATACCCTCTTTACAATAGTACAGAATGGGCGTATCTTAATATGTGAAAGAATTCACTTTAACAAAAACTAAAAGAAAAGAAGATGATTCTCATGTTCGGCATATCAATCGCTGGTTTAATTCTCCGCTTCATTATTGGAGGCATCGCAGTTACTGCGGCTTCAATCATGGCAGGAAAAGTAGGAGGTAAACTAGGCGGCATAATCGCAACAATGCCTGCTGTATTTTTAGCAGCCATACTATCTCTATCCGTAGACCATAAAGGTAGTGATTTAGTCACAGCTTCAATGAACTTAAGTAGTGGTGCAATTATGGGGATAACAAGTTGTATCTTCACTGTCGCACTTACGTCAATTTACGTTACAAAGCACGGCTTCAAGAAAGGTGCAGCATTCTCAGTAGGTTGTTGGTTCGTCATTTCATGCACATTATTCGTATTAAAAAACTTATAGAAAGAAGTCCTCATTTATGAAACCCAAAATATTATTATTAAAATTCTTAATTGGTGGTTCAACTGTTGCTTTCAGCTACATCGTTTCATGCATTATCCCATGGAAAGATTTCGGTGGTATATTTGCTACTTTTCCAGCTGTATTCTTATTATCAATGGTTATCGCGGGCGTTGAATATGGCGACGAATTAGCAAGTCACGTTTGTCGTGGTGCAATATTCGGCATGACAGGTTGTCTATGTTGTATTCTCGCAACTTGGGGTATGCTAAACTCAACTGGTAACTGGCCATTAAGTATTGTAATCGGATTATTTACTTGGTTCATCAGCGCATTCGCAATCTCAACACTTGTTGCGAAAGTTGCTGAGCTAAGTACACATAAAGCATCAACTAAGCATGTTACATTGCATAAATAATATAAGTAAGACCACCTTAATGTCTTTTAAGGTGGTCTTACTTTTGTATCGAGTATGCGATCGTATTTTCAAACTACAGCTGTATGTTTCCCTGTTTATTAATTCTGTTATTACGCATCTACCACATCAAAAATTTTAATATCTTTATCGTCTATCGTTAAATAAATCGTTTCGCCAATTTGATGTGCATGATGTTTATGTACAAATAACTTGATGCGTTGCTGATATCGATCTTCAGTTGTAAGTAATACATCCTTCCCTATCTTCTCAACAACCTTAATAACGACAGGGTAACCCTTGTCTTGAATCACGAAATCTTCTGGTCGCACACCAATCAATTGATTCGACTGCAAAGTAACGTTCGCATTCAACAACTTTGTAGTTTCATTAACATTCAAGAAATTAATCGGTGGATTACCAATAAATTCAGCAACAAATTTATTGTTTGGGTGTTCATACATTTCTGACGGCGTGCCATATTGCATTAACGCGCCCTCTTGCAACAGAACAATCTTATCACTAATACTCATTGCCTCTTCTTGATCATGCGTCACGAACAATGTCGTCATATTCAAACGTTGTTGTAGCTCACGTATTTCTTCTCGCATCGTAAGTCTCAATCGCGCATCTAAATTAGATAACGGTTCATCCATTAATAACACTTCTGGTTCTTTAACAATTGCACGTGCAATGGCCACGCGTTGTTGTTGTCCACCGGATAAAGCTTTAGGTAAACGATGAAGTAACGTATCTATTTCAACAAGTTTTGCAGCATTCATTACTTTTTCTTTTATACTACTTTTCGATAATTTTTTCATTTTAAGTGGGAATGCAATATTATCAAATATCGTCATATGCGGATATAACGCGTAATCCTGAAATACCATCCCAACATTACGGTCCTCTTGTTTAACACGCGTCACATCTTTACCATTGATAAATATTTGACCTTGCTGTGGTTCTAGGAGTCCTGCAAGCATCATAAGCGTCGTACTCTTCCCACAACCTGATGGCCCCAGTATACTTACTAATTCTCCATCATTAATCGTTAAATTTAAGTGATCCACTGCAGTAATATCCTTAAAATGCATCGTGACGTTTCTAAATTCAATCATATTTCGCTTCCCCACTTCTACACTTTGCCAAATTAATTACGAAACAACATCGTACCCTTGATCTTCAATCGCTGCTTTCATTGTGTCTACTGAAACATTCTCTTCATGTACTATAGTGACGTTTGCCGCTTCTAAATCAACTGCCGCTGATTTTACGCCTTCCAGTTCACTCACTGCACCTTCTACTGATTTTTTGCAATGTCCACACGTCATACCTTCAACTTTTAATATTGTTTCCATATTTATTCTCTCACTTTTTATTTTATGTGTTCAATGATTCAATTTATTTTATTTTAACAGTTTTGAGTCTTAAGGCGTTACTCACAACGCTTACAGATGATAACGCCATAGCCGCACCAGCAATCCACGGTGCAAGTAAGCCTAACGCAGCAATCGGTATACCCAGCACATTGTATCCAAAAGCAAACATTAAATTCTGCTTAATATTTTGCATAGTTGCATGACTTATCTGAATCGCTACAGGTATTAATGTTAATTCGCCACCTAAAATTGTTACATCTGCCGCTTCAATTGCTACTTCCGTTCCAGTACCTATTGCAATACCAATATCCGCTAGCGCAAGGGCCGGTGCATCATTCACCCCATCACCTACCATTGCTACTTTTCTACCTAATGCTTGTAATGCTTTAATCTGACTCGCTTTATCTTCCGGCAATACTTCAGCGATGACTTCAGATATACCAACGGATTGACCGATGGCATTAGCTGTCAGTTGATTGTCTCCCGTCAACATTATCACGTTTATTCCCATGTCTTGCATTTGCTGAATAGCTTGCTTTGCTGTAGGTTTCACTGTATCTTGTACTGCAACAATACCGCGACAGATGTCATCAATTGCAATCACCATGGCAGTCTTGCCCTCTGTTTCAAATCGTTTCATTTCTTCTAACATGTTTTCGATATCAACATTGTAATCTTGCATCAACTTTCTGTTCCCGATTAATATTTGATGTTGCTCAATTTCAGTTTCAATACCATGGCCAGGTATTGCTTTAAATCGTGTTGTTTCAAGTAAATCAATACTTTTTTCTTTTGCATAGTTTACAATTGCCGTAGCTAACGGGTGTTCAGATGCTTGCTCACTACTCGCTAAATATTGCAATGCTATTTGATCACCGGTGAAATCAGTCACTTCAGGCTGACCTTTCGTAATGGTTCCTGTCTTATCCAGTACAATCGTATCAATTTCATGCGTTCTTTCTAAATGTTCTCCACCTTTAAAGAGAATCCCCGCTTCTGCTGCACGCCCAGTACCGACCATAATTGAAGTTGGTGTAGCAAGACCTAATGCACATGGACAAGCAATAACAAGCACAGCAATGGCCGCGACAAGCGAAGGTTCAAAGTGACCTGGCGTTATAAAGGTTATCCATACTACAAAAGTAAGCATTGCAATTGCAATCACAACAGGAACGAAATATCCTGCAATAATATCCGCCATCCTTTGAATCGGTGCTTTAGATCCTTGAGCTTCTTCTACAATCTTAACAATGGACTGTAAAGCAGTATCACGTCCAACTTTAGTAGCGCTCATTTGAATGGTACCATTCTTATTCATCGTTGCACCGATTACTTTATCATTCACATTCTTTTCAACAGGGATCGATTCTCCGGTTAACATTGATTCATCAATTGAAGTGTGACCTTTCATAATCACGCCATCTACCGGTACTTTCTCTCCAGGTTTAATGATAAGTACATCTCCTACTTTTACAGCCTCAACGGGAAGCATCATTTCTTGATTATCTCGCAGTACTCGCGCTTCTTTTGCTTGAAGATTGAGTAATGTTGATAAAGCATTTGTCGTTTGTGATTTCGCACATGCTTCTAAATACTTACCAAATAATATTAACGTAATAAGTACTGCACTCGTTTCAAAATAAAGATGCGGCATATACTCTGGATGATTTATTGTCTTTATCCCCTCATATACACTATAGAAAAATGCTGCACTTGTCCCAAGCGCCACAAGTACGTCCATATTAGCGCCACCGCTACGTAAATTTTTATATGCACCAACATAAAATTGCCATCCAATTATAAATTGGACCGGAAAAGCAAAGGCAAATTGAAACCACGGATTCATAAATATATGGGGTAAATGAATGCCGAATAAGTGCGTGAGCATTGTCATTAATAATGGTAATGATAACAATGCAGAGATGATTAACTTGACTTTTTTAGCCTTTAACGTATCTTTTCTTCGGTTATGCGCTTCATTAGATTTCAATGTCGCACCATAGCCTAGCTTTTGGATACGTTTCATAATATCTGCCGTATCAATATTTCCCGGATAATAATCCACTGTCGCTGTTTCAGTTGTTAAATTTACCGATGCATTCTGAATATATGTTTGCTTATTTAATACTTTCTCAATTCGACTCGAACACGCTGCACATGTCATGCCGGTAATATCGAATTCAACATGTTCAGTTCGTACTGAATAACCTAACTTATCAACTTTCGCCGTAATATCCTCTACAGACAGTTTAGATTCATCAAATTGAACATTTGCTTTTTCAGTCGTTAAATTAACTTGCGCTTCCACACCGTCCATTTTATTTAATACTTTCTCGATTCGACTCGAGCACGCTGCACACGTCATCCCTTCAATCGGTAATGTCACATCTTTCATAACTGACACCTACTTCCCAAATTGACGAAGAACTTTCATTAACTCTTCAATGGACGCTTCGCCTTCACCCTTTTTTATTGCATCCGTAACACAATGATTCATATGGCGTTCAGTTACTGAGAAACTCACTTGTTTTAGCGCAGATTCTATTGCACTCATTTGAATTAATATATCGACACAATATCGATCCTCTTCTATCATTTTCTGAATGCCACGAACTTGTCCTTCGATGCGCTTTAATCGCTTTAACATCTTTTCTTTATCTGTTCTCGGTGTTACTATTTGCTGGTGCATATCATCCATTTTGATACCCCCTTCAGGTATATTCACGCTTATATATTATACCTAGTAGAGGTATGTGTCAACGCATAAAAACAACCTCACAAAGTGAGGCTGCATATATATATTATTTATCTGATACTTTCGTATACGTAATATTTTTACCTTTATTCGTAGGCACTTTGAATTGACTTAAATCATTCACACGTATTGCAACGGCACCTTGAGGACGTAATTGAGCTGGTACACGATCTGCATATAATGTTTTTAAGTTTTGGAATTCTGATTCACTACCTAAACTATATTTACCTGACTTATCATGTTTAAGTAACGCCACACGGAAATCCGTCATGAATTGTCCAACTGATTTCGTTGGATCAACGTATTTATGAATTGCATTTTGTAATGCATCATACGGAGTACCTTGGTAATTTAAGATTTCTTTATATACACCATCATGATTACGTGCTTGTTCATTTAAATATTGTCCAAATAAATATGATAATGAGTAGTTTGATAATGTATCGCCACTACGTGACCAAATTGTTAATGAATGACCATTTTGAATGTAGCTTGAATTGTTATAGTAATCAATTCTATCTTCAATAGGACCTGAGTAAATGTGCTCTGCTGCCATAGAGAACGCTTCGTTTAAGTATGTTTCCATCATACGATTTTGTTTTAAATATTGTGAATTAAAGTTAACCATATGCTGGAATTCATGTGCTAACGTAGAATAAATACGCTCTACATTACGTGGTGTATTTTCCTCTAAGCTTGGGTCATAGCCCATTGAAGGATAAGTATCCATATAGAAGATCTCACCTTTGTTAGATCCAGGCTCATTTAATAAATCTGTACCATCGAAGTAGCCACCGATGTAGCCATAAGATGAAACGCCGAAGCCATCTTTAATATCAAATAATAAAATGTTAACTTTACCGTTACCATCTAAATCAGATTCTTCACCAAAATTGTTATGAATTAACGGTGCAATTCTATTATCAAATTCTTTTCCTACCTTTTCAGCATCTGCTCTAGATACTTTAGGATCTGCAACCCATACATATGCCTTAGAACCTTTATACTCTAAAGAACCTGTTGTTTTCTCTTGAACTTCTCTACCACCGCTCATGTTAATTGTCGTAAATGTCTTTTTGTCCCCTAAGTTATAGTTTGTAATATAACGTAATGGGCTTTGGCTTTTCGAAATTTTCGATGCACTTGATGCGCGATCTGAAATCTCGAATGGACGGTCGATCATATACGGCTTTTTAGGTGCGATTAACTTTAAGTCGCGTTGCACGATTGATTCTAGTTGATTGAACCCTGTCGGTTGTGCATCGGCATAGCTTTCTGATACAAGCTCGTTATTAACTATCACAGTACCCGAACCTGTTTGAGGTTTATCAGGTGTTTCAGAAGTTGGTTCTTCTGTTGTTGGGTTTTCTGTAGTTGGCTCCTCTGTTGTTGGCTCCTCAGTCGTTGGTTCTTCAGGAGAACTTGATAAATCAGGAACCGTCACTTTTACACGTTGTGTATTTTGCGAGAATACATCTGCTTTATTCGCAGCACTTAAATCAATATAAATATAGCCATCATTGTCTTTTAACGCATCTACATCTACTTTATACTCAAGCGTTGTTGAATTTTGATATTTTACGTTATCAGTAAATTTACTTAATTCTTTTAAAGTACCTTCATTGACAAGTAAACGTGCATTAAAGCTACCTTCTTTAATGATAGATTTTGATTGATAATCAAATGTAATCTTCACTTGATTACCTTCTACTTGTGCACCTTTATATGTAACATTATGACGTTCATAGAGTACGTCACGTACAATTAAACTGCCACCTTCTGTCAAACTACGATAATCAGTAGCAACACTTTTTTGAACTGTTGTTGCTTGTGCAAATTGAGCTGGAACAACCGTTGAACTTAAAATTGTAGAAACGATTAATGCACTACTTAATGTTTTCGAAAATTTCTTCATGTCAGTTCTCCTTGAAATTTAATTTTTTATAATTTGCAAATTACCCTTTTATTATATTGAGCACTATTTACGTTGTAAACACTTTTTTAACATTTAAAATTAAAACATTTTTATCTATAAATTATATATTACACAACTTATTATTTCGTAATAAATATACAATTACGGTATACCGTAATATATTGATAAACCTTAAAATCTATTGAAAATACTCAAATGTTCAACTATCTAATATTTTAGGTTAATTTGTGACAATTGTCCGGCAATTATATTATAAAATTAACATTTTGTTAACTTTATAACATAAAATATCTTTAACATTATTAACCTTAAAAAATATTATCCAAAATAAAAAGTATGCTAAAAATAGCATACTTAAAATTGTTGAATATAATCGATATATCGTTTCGTTCCATCTATTAATTCTTGTTCAGTCGCATGATTCACTGTACCGTATTGTGCATAATATCCTAAATACTTTGCTTCGATATAATTAAAGGTTGCTTCATAAGGCTTCAGCAACTCATCTAACGTGAAGCGATTCGATCCATTGTGTGCATAGGCTGTTTCCGGGCTGCCTACCGTCACTGCTAAAGCAAACTGCTTATCTTTAAGTTTGTCTCCTCCAGGGCCATATGCATAACCATATAAGAAGACTTCATCGATATACTGTTTCAGTAATGGCGGACTGCTATACCAGTAGAATGGAAACTGAAAGACGATATGATCATACTGTAATAATCGTGTTTGTTCTGCCTCTACATTTATTTTGGAATCTGGGTACAGTTCATACAAATCACAAATATCAATATGTGATTCTTGTAGTGCCTCTTTCCACATACGATTCACGTTCGATTGTTGCATATTCGGATGTGCAATAATAACTAATGTTTTCATCTTTGGCCTCCTTGATTTCAATATCTATTCTTATTCTACATAATATTTATACCACAACATTTCGACTGAGTGATTAATTTCGTTTGTAATTCGAAAATAATATATAATGAAACATAAGTACCTATTACATGTATAAATGCAAATCATAGAAAAAGAGGAGATATCATGTTCTTAGCCTGGAAAGAAATCATGCACAACAAACTCAAGTTCTCACTGATCATCGGTGTACTTGTATTAATTTCATATTTATTATTTTTAATATCAGGATTGTCAAATGGACTGATGGGGATGAATCGAGAAGCGATAGATAAGTGGAATCCAGATGCAATTATAGTAACAAAAGAATCCAATCGCAATCTTGCACAATCAGTCATGAATATCGATGCAGTAGATAATCAATTCGACAAAGTAGCACCCATTAAAAATATGGCTATCATCATTGCAAAAGGTGATAAGAAACAAAATACATTGTTATTCGGCATCAATAAAGAGACATTTATTAATCCTAATATCACTGAAGGAAAAACATTTAAGAAGGACTTTGAAGTTGTAGCAAATGATGGTTTAAAGCAGAAAGGATTTAAACTCGGTGATACGATTGATATTGCCGGAAACGACCAGGATTTAAAGATTGTTGGATTTACGAATAACGCAAAGTATAATGCAGCCAATGTGCTTTATAGCAGCTATAGCACTGCTGACAAATTATCAATGAATCGATTAAAAGATAAAGCGAATGCGTTCTTGATTAAAGATAATGATTACAAATCAAAATCGATTGATAGTGACTTCGAAGCGATCGATAAAGAAACATTCATCACAAAGCTTCCAGGCTATACTGAGCAAAAGCTTACACTGGATGTTATGAGCTATTTCTTGTTTACAATTGCGACGTTTATTATCGGTATCTTTTTATATATCTTAACGATTCAAAAAGCGCCTGTATTTGGTTTACTTAAAGCACAAGGGATTAGTAATGGATTTTTAGCACGTTCACTGATTATCCAGACATTAATCTTGTCTGTTATAGCAGTGATTATCGCGCTCATTCTAACCATCATTACTGCGAATGTGATACCAGATGTTGTACCAATCAAATTTGTATGGTCTACGATTGGTATATATGCTGGTGTTATCATTCTGACTGCTGTACTTGGCGGACTTTTCTCGATCCGCTCAATTCAAAAAGTCGATCCATTAAAAACGATAGGGTAAGGTGAGTCATATGATATTAACATTACAATCAGTAAATAAATCTTTCGGCAAGGATCAAACGTATATAGAAGCATTAAAACCTGTTGATTTCCAAATCAATGCCGGCGAAATGGTGGCAGTTATTGGACCGTCGGGTTCCGGCAAGAGTACATTCTTAACAATTGCAGGGCTGCTTCAGCAACCGACGAATGGTGAAGTCATTATCAACAATCAAGATGTCAGCAAGTTAACAGAGAAGCAACGCGCGAAAATACGACTCAAACAAATCGGATTTATTCTTCAATCTTCAAATTTAGTTCCGTTCTTAAAAGTAAAAGACCAGTTTAATTTGCTTGATAAAGTGAACCAAACTAATATTTCAAAAGATGAGTTTAACACCCAAGTTGAAACGCTAGGCTTAACATCTGTCATGAATCAATTTCCATCAGAACTCTCAGGAGGTCAGCGCCAACGTGTTGCGATACTTAAAGCAATGTATACGAATCCATCATTAATATTAGCAGACGAACCAACAGCGAGTCTGGATAGTGAACGTGCATTTGAAGTCATTCAAATGATTCAACGCATTGTAAAAGATACGAATAAAGCAGCTATTATTGTTACACATGATAATCGCTTGTTAGAATACTTCGATAAAGTTTATGTCATGGAAGATGGTTACCTGAAAGAGCAAATAGAAAAGTAATTACTATAATAATTTACGACGACGCCCGGTTCAAAATTGAACCGGGCGTCATCATATGCTTTTTCACAGTTTGAACTCGAACTAGGCATTATCTATTTCACTTTAAACCATCCACCAGAGTTTTCAATGATACCCCATAATTTTTCCGGAATAACATAGTCTGCTTTGTTGCTTAAATCAATTGTATCCGTTAATTGCTCAGATTGATTGTTTTGAACAAGCTCAACAAAGTTAGGATTAATCACTAAACCATGACCTACTGCTGTAATATCTAATCCTTGGTCCATTAGTTTATTCATTTCTTCAGGAGTCATAATCATACCTGCTGCCATTAAAGGAATTTTTCCGTTTATATGTTGTGCAAAGCGTTTAACTAACGTGTAGTCATTTGCTTCATTCTTTGCTTTTGCACTAACGGCATGAGATAAACTGATATGAATATAATCAATCTCTTTTTCAATTAATGCATCAGTTAATGCTAATGTGTCTTCAATCGTTAAGCCATCTTCATAATGTTCATCAGGAGAAATTCTAAATCCGATACCAAATGGTCGATTCGCATGTTTTGCAATCACTGTTTTGATTTCGTCAACAATTGCTAATGCAAAGCGTAGACGATTCTCTAAACTACCACCAAATTCATCCTCACGTTTATTGAAATGTGGCGATAAAAAGTTTTGAATTAAGAACCCATGCGCACCATGTAACTCAACACCATCAAATCCCGCTTCAATCGCACGACGTGCTGTTTCTCCAAATGCCTTAATTACTTCATGAACTTCCTCTATAGACAGAGCTCTCGGATGTGTCTCAGGCGCGAAACCACTCGCTTCACAAACAACTGCACTGCTACTTACAACATCACCATTTGGAATGAGATGCGCCAACGCCTTGTTTCCAGCATGGAAGATTTGCATATAAGCAGGATGTCCGCCACTTTTTGCTGCAGTCGCTAATTTCTTTAAACTTGGAATAAATTTATCATCATAGGCTGCATATTCGTTCGTAAATCCAATACCATTTTCCTGAACATGCGTACAACCTGTTATGACTAAACCAACGTCATTTACACGTTTTTCATAATAAGCTACTTCCTCATCTGAAATTGTATAATCATCATTACTCGACCACGTTGTCATAGGAGCCATCGCAATTCTATTTTCTAATACATTGCCACTCTTTAAAGTTAATGTATTAAATAATCTTTCGTTTGTCATAATTCATCCTCATTTCCCGGGAAACACTGATCAATGTTACCCTGATATAAATTTATTTTGTAATCTAAGAAATCTAATCCTGATTGTAACTTTTCAATATTTTGAATAACTGATTTACGATGTTCTAATAAAAAATCCAGGAGTTCAGGTATTGTTGCATCACCAGCGTGCCCTAATACACAGAACGTTTTAATATCAGCAAGTAACATACCCTCAGTAACGTTTTCAAGCGTGAAATGATTAGATTTTTTTAATCACTTTCGCAGGTGACCCTGCAACAATGGTATTTGGCGGTACATCTTTTGTTACTGTTGAATCAGCTGCAACGATTGAATTCTCCCCAACTGTCACACCTGGTAATACTGTTACATTCGCACCTAACCACGCATTTTTCTTAATCAAAACCTTATTTACTACTAAACCACGACGCTTCGTAGGATCTACGATATGATTGACAGAAATAATTCTTGCTGACGGTCCAATGAGCACATTATCCTCAATTTCAATGCCGCCTAAATCAACAAATGTTACATTCTTATTGATGAATACATCTTTACCAAACTTAATATGACGGCCGTAATCAGTATAGAATGGTAATGAGACAACGACACTTTCATCGATTGACTGACCTGTCATTTCGCCTAGTATATTTAGTACTTCTGAGTTTGTTTTAAAGCCATTATTCATTTCAAATGATAACCGTTCGTTGTTACCTTTATGTTCATGGATTTCATCATAAATCGGATCATCTTTCAATATTTCAATATTTTGAATACGTTCTAATAAACTCATCACGTTCACTCCTTTTATATTCATTTTACTATAGCCTTTGAAAAACCATTCAATAAAAGCACTATAATGTCTGATTCATTTCATCATGCATTATAGCGCTTCATACAAGTTTTGTTATTTATATTTTCTCATTAGGTCATGTGGAATATGGCAATAATCATCAGGATGTCTATCTAAATAATCCTGATGCTCGTCTGCACTTCTTACATAGTTAATAAGTGGTTTGACTTCAACCATTATTTTGTCTTTATCAGTTCTCTTGTTAATAAATACCTCGGCCTGTTCCAAGTGTTTAGGATTCTTGCTATATACACCTGTTCGATACTTTTCTCCAACATCTATGCCTTGTTGATTTAAGCTGTATGGGTCAATGATGAGAAAAAAATCTTCCATGAGTTTTGATACCGATGTCTTATTTGAATCAAACGTTACTTTAACACACTCCGCATAACCATCATAATCACCGTCTAAGGTGTTTGTTGTACCATTTGCTCTTCCTGCTTCAGTTAACACGACACCTGGCACTGTCTTCATGAATGCCTGCACTCCCCATAGACATCCACCAGCGATATAAATTATTTCCTCGGACATTTAAATCCTCCTTTATTGATTTACCTTAATAATTACCTTCCCATTTGGATGACCATTAAATGTATATTCTAATGCTGCTTCTGTTTCATCTAACGTAAAAGCTTTTTCATCAATTTGTGGCTTCACTTGTTTCTCTGCTAATATGTTACTTACCACATCTAGCTGCTCCCCATCTGCATCTACAAACATAAAATGATATGTTACGTTTTGTTTTTTCGCTTTTTTATCATATTTCGAACCGACTAAACCAAATAAGATTTGTTTTACTTTCGATAAACCTTTTGCTTTTGCGAATGCTTTGTTTGGTGCAGTTTTAAGACTGAGTAATTGTCCACCTGGTTTAATGATTGATAATTCATTCTCAAATTCCTTCGCTCCTAATGTATCAATCACATAGTCAACATCCGTTAAAACTTCCCAGTAATTTTCTGTTTTATAATCAATAAACTGATCAGCGCCTAAAGACATAATGTGCGCTTTTGCTTTAGGGTTTCCTGAAACAATCACATTTAAGCCTTTCGCTTTAGCAAGGGGTACTGCAATTTGGCCAAATCCACCAGATCCACCAGGAATAAATAATGTCTTGCCTGATTCAACGTTTAAAATATCATTTAATGCCTGGTATGCTGTGAGTCCAGTTAAAGGTATCGCAACCGCTTCTTTAAAGTCTAAATAATCCGGAATGATAGAGACAGCATTCTCGTTAACAGCTACAAATTCAGCAAATGCACCAATCTTCTCTACGGGTAATCTACTATAAACACGTTGACCTTTTTGAACACGTGTCACGTTACTTCCAACCTGTTCAACAATTCCTGCAAGTTCATTGCCTAAAGTAAGTGGGAACTCGTATCCTTGAATGAGTTTAACTTCGCCAGTCATGATTAGTTTCTCTAAAGGATTTACAGCAGCCGTTACCACTTTAACTAAAACCTCATTATCTCCAATTTTCGGGACTGGGATTTCGTTTGTTTCAACTTTTATGTCTTTACTATATTGCTTGATTTGAATAGCTTTCATTATAATTCTCCCTCATTTGTTTAATAACATCTTTTAACGTTCGTGCTTTTAATGATAGAAATAATTGCTGTTCAGCATCTGTAAATATCGGATTTAACACCGCTTCAATATTTTGACCGACAGGACAATCCGGATTAACATCTGAGTGCACATTTAACAACTTTACTTCTGTTGGATGTACCGCTTGATAAATTTCTAATAAATTAATATCACTTTTATTCCTTAGAAGAGACATCCCACTCTTACCTTGTGTACTTTCGATTAAATCTGCTTTCTTTAATAATGCTGTAATCTTACGTATATAACTTGGATTCGTATTGACGCTATGCGCTAATGTATCTGAGTTCTGAACTTCAGTTGATTCTGAAATCATTACCATTATATGCAGTGCGACTGAAAATTTTATATCCATTTTATTCAACTCACTTTAATTTGTTGTTGTATCTGATACAAATACAACTATACCACACGTTGAATAAAATAGGTATACTGATTTTATTAAAATATATTAATAAAATGCATGCTAAGATTTTTAACAGCCAATTTTCAAGTCTGCAAGTACATCTTTTCTAGCATGCAAATTAGAAGTACCTAAATTCGTCCCCGCAAATCCAATAATCACTTTACCGGTATCCTCATCCAAAAAAGCACTTTCTGAATTAGTAATTAGGCCAATCACACTATCTTACCTAAAAAAACGGTACCCAAGATTTCTCCCGGGTACCGATTATTTATGAAGTGTAACGACAAATGCCTTTTGATAATCTTTAAAGGGTTGTTCTAAGTTGACTGTGCCGTCCATTGATGAAATAATTTCTTTGACGATGGATAACCCTAATCCACTACCAGTTCCTGATGGTCTATGTGAATTTTGCTTCATAAAAGGTTTAAAGATATCTGCTTTGATATCTTCATCAATAAATGATCCATCATCAGCGACATATATTTTGATTTGTTCGTTTTCTTCTATCAAACCTATCGCAATCTTCGTTCCTTGTGCATTATGCTGAATCGCATTTATGACGATATTACTCAAAGCACGTTTCAATTCCATTGGAGCAGCAAGAATTTCAATCTGTTGATTAGGAATATCGACTGCATACTGTAAATTTTTATTTTCAATTGCATCTAAGTGTTCAATTACAATACTTCTAAGCATTTCAGTAACATCTGTATGTACTTTGGATTGCTTCATGCCCCCTGATAATTTCGCATACGACAGAATATTATTCAGTAAATATTCCATCTCATTTACTTTCATATTAATCATTTCATATTTTTGATGCACACTTTCAGCGGGTACTTTATTATCTTTTAATGCAAGTGCATTTCCTTTAATAGAAGTCATCGGTGTCTTTAAATCGTGTGCAATGGAGGCATAGATTAAATTGATTGCTTCAACTTGTTCTTTTATTGTTGCTTGAATATCTCGTTTCAATACTTTCACGAAATAATATGTCACGATGACAATATACAATATACTTAATAATATATTGAGCGCACCAATAATATTAAATGGTAGTGAATAATCCGAATACTTTCTTAGAAAAATCTCAAAAATACCATCTGTGATTGCTGTAATGATATACAGTACGACCAGTGAAATAATGAAATTAATAATAATTTTCTTTTGTAATGTCTTCATAGACTTAACCTATATCCTAATCCACGTATTGTTTGAATGCGATCTTTTCCGATTTTTTCTCTTAGACGATTCATAATGACACGTATTGAGTTATCATCTTCTTCGTAATAATCATCCCATCCAGCAGTATAAATCTGCGCTTTAGTAAATACGCGATTTGGACTTTCCATCAGTAATTTCAATACTTGAAACTCTACTTTCGTCAATTCAAATACAGTTTGACCAACCGTTAATTTACATTCATACAAATCAAGTTTTAAATCATCCACAATGATTGCTTGTGGCGCTCGCGTTTGTACATTTAATCTATTTTTCACTTTAGCCAGCACTTCAAGCGGCTCAAAGGGTTTTGTAATATAATCGTCTGCACCAATTTCATAGCCTTTTAATTTATCTTCTAATGTATAGCGTGCTGAAATAATTAATAAAGGAATAGAAAGCTCATGCTTTACGAGTTGTATCAGCTGTAATCCATTGATCTTTGGCATCATAATATCAATGAGCGCGAGATCTATCGGCTCACTTTTTAGCAGTCTTAATGCAGCCTCACCGTCATTTGCTTCATAAATATTGTAAAGCGTCGTATCAAAATAAAGTTTCAACACATCAATAATTGCTTGTTCATCATCACAAATTAATATGTTTTTCTTACGCATATCATCACCTAAATCCAAAATTTATAAAGTTCAAAGAATATGACAACCACAACTGATAAACATAAGCACAACGCACAACATACATTTGCCCATGTATTATTATGTTTAATTTTATTATAAAATTGAAAAATTGCATTTGCAATGATACCTAAAGATAGTACGATAAACATGATTGATATGAACATGACCGCAGTCGGATTGTATGTATTCATCCCCATCCATATATAGAAAAATCCAATTGCATTGAATGTTGAAGCAAATAACGCGATGTTATTCCATCGTGCAAATATTGTTCTATGCTTTCTTCTAATACATCGAATGATATTCATAATAATACTGATAACTACGCACACCAATGTTACTAGCATACTGAATAGCAAAATGATTGCACTAACTAGTTCAATCATTTTAAATTGTTCATAATCTGATGTAAATCCTTCTAAAACAGGTGCATTACTGATACTCAAGTTAATACTTTAGAGACAGAACCCCATTCATAAATACTATCCTTGCTAGCTCTTAATTTATTTTCAACATCAATGTAACCATAATAACCTTCATATACGACTTTACCTGACTTAAACACACCAATCGCTACAGAGGCTGTTGCTTCTTTTCTTTTTTCAATGTATTGATGAATACTTTCTGATAAATCTTTATCCTCTACTTTGAAACCTGTAGCGTGTACATTCGGAACAAGCGTCAACGAAATAATTAGCACGAGCACCCATGCAATTATTTTCTTCATAACAAACCCCTCCTTTTTCTTCAGTATATAAGGAGGGGGTTAATGGAGTATTATTAAACATTAACTGAATATTAATTTATTGAATCTTTACCTGATACAACTTCACCGTATTTTCTCTTCAATTCCGCAACATAACTTCTTGCATCGTAAAGTGGTTTTCCTTGTTCCATACTTTTGATAGACTTCTCGATTTTTTCGCCTATTAATCTCTCTTTCATCTGTCTGTTATATGTATATCAATAGATTTAACACTCACATGCTCTATATTAATTTTCTAGGCACTGTGTCAAGTCAAAATAATAAAAAAAAGAAAAAAATTTTTGATGTTCAAAAATAACAATAGAAGATATAAATTTTCTACTAATAATATCATTTTTTCTCATATCACAAAAATTTAACTTCAAATTTATTTTTAGTTCTCCAAAATTTATACGCATATTTATACAATTTTTCTTTTCTTTTTCTGAACGCGTTCGCTGTGGATCGCTCACTTGTCCCACTAATAATTTACAAAAATTTCTGCGAAATTAATTGTAAATTATTAGTCTATATTCCAAACTAAAAAGAGTACAAACCTCAAAAGTTTGCACTCTTTATTTTAACTGTTCTAGTAATAACATCTCTTCAGCAGTCAAGTACTCAAATATTTTACGTGGCCGTGTATTTATATCATAAACGGCTTTATTAATAGATTTCTTTGTAACATTCTTAAAATCAGTTTTTTTCGGAAAATATTGACGTAATAAACCATTAACGTTCTCTATACTTCCTCTTTGATAAGGCTTGCCAGGATCACTAAAATAAACATTACATTCTAATTCTTTTTCTAACAACTCATACAAAGCAAATTCTTTCCCTCTATCAATAGTAATCGATTTAGGCTTTAAATCTCTCAAAACATCTATAATTTCATTACAAACATCTTTAGACTTCCTTGTAGGCAATTTACGAGCATATAAATACCTTGTTTTACGTTCTATAATCGTTAATAAACAGAATTTTGAAGGACGTTTACTCCATATCGTATCAATTTCATAATGCCCAAATTCAGAACGATTATTTATTATTAATGGGTCTATACATTATCGCTCTTTCACCAACTTGAATTTTACCTCTAGTTTCAGATGACTTATTATAATTACTACCCTTAAATCTTAAATCAGTCTTTTTATATTCAACCTTATTTTCTCTAATCAAACGATAAATAGTCGCAAATGACAAATATTTTCCAATATCATCTGGCATTTTTGCAGCAATCTGACGAGGAGACCATTTTAAAGCTAATTTCTTTTCAATATAATCTATCATATCTTCATCAACTTTTAAAAATTTCCCTCTATTAAATTGCATACTTTCATCATAATGCTTTTGTGCTTGAACGGCATTATATACACCATTTTCAGACCTATTAACAATTTCATTTCTAACAGTCGTATTTTTTAAATTTAACAACCTGGCAATTTCACTATAATTTTTACCCATATCTAAATAATTAGCAATCGCACATCGATCATCAAACGTTAAACGATAATTCTTTCGCAATAATAACACTCCTTTACATTTTCAATGTTCCATTTTAAAATATAAATGAGTGTTAAATTAACGTATCCCCCTTTGTAACTTTTGAAGAGTAGGGGGATACTTTTTTTTATTTTTTCTTTAAATTCATTTCTTTATATACTGGCTCATGAGTCTTCATATATTCTTTTTCTTTTTCATTAACTGCCTCAAACTTACCAGAAGTAGCATTCTTTACATACATTGCACGTGTGATTAAATTACTTTTATTACTTACATATTCAATTAAAATAACTTTACCATCTTCGTAAACATAATTATTTGTTTTATTTTTATCTAAAGTAATCCAATCACTACCAACATTTTTCATACTTTCCGATTCTTTCTTTTCCATATCTAAAACTTGATTAATATCATCTTCATACTTATTACCACAAGCCGTTAATACTATAACTAGTGACATCATCAACAATATACTTAAACGTTTCAAAATATTACCCCCTTTTTTTCTTTAAGTATATAAAATTAAATGACACACTTCAACAACTTGTGTCATTCAATTAAATCAAAAGAACTAATTAACCATTTACCATTATTATTTACTAACTCTAATTCACTTGTAACATCTTTTTTATCTTTAAAAGCTTTATCATTGTAATGCTGATCAAATCTCACGAGTACATTATATTTACTTTGACCTTTTTTATACTGGTCAAAATAAATATGTACATTATCAATTGTCATTTCAGTCGCAATATTAAACTTATCTTTACCAGAGAATAGTTTTTCAGACAATTCATCAGTAATATAATCTGATACTTTATCTTTTTTACTATTAAATGACTCGTTTTTCTCCATTTCAAACATTACTTTAATAAATTTATTAGACTTCTCTCGTATTTCTTTTTCATCATCAGACATATTTACAACAAATTTATCACTTTCTTTAGATTTCAACTCATGAATTTCATCAACCATTTTTTTATTCTCATTTACCAGGTTAGATATAATTTTTTCATACTTTTCTTTCATTACATGACTTTTATTTTCACTCACAAAATAAAATATACCGCCTAATACAATAAATATTAGTGCTAAATAAATTACATTTTTATTTTTCACTACAAACCACATCCCAACCCGTCAGATTTCACCTTAAATTTTTTAACTAATGGACTATACCAGTCAATCGCATTAGATACACTATATTTATTATCTCTAAGAACTTCTAAATGCAAATGTGCACCAGTCGTAAAACCAGTATTCCCACTATAACCAATCAATTCACCGGCTTTTACTTTATCGCCTTTTTTAACTTTAATACCATTAAATTTTAAATGTCGATATGTCATATAAATAGAATTATTTTCATCACTCATAATTGTAATATGATTATCTTTGCCCATATAAAAAGGCGAAGCACCACCAGAGGTAAAAACATCAATCGTTTCTGTAACCTTACCATTACCGATAGAATATATAGGCGTACCCTCTGACAACGCCAAATCAATACCTGGATGACCTGGATAATCACCAATCTTACATGTAACCCTAGATAACAATTCTTTAGCTACAGGAGAGCCTATATTCTTTATAGATCCACTCGCAGTACATTTTATATCTTTATCCCCTTTAGAACTTAATTGTTCTACAGTTTCTTTTACTGCCGGTATCCAGTTTGCATTTAAATTAGTTGGATCATTAGAAGCACCAACCGGTGCGTATTTCGGTCCAATTTTTTCCGGAGTATTTAAACCCTCAGAAATATATAGTTCATACAGATTTTTTATACCAACTTCAATCCCATTTTCTATTGTAGGAAATTTACTATCATGAATAGATTTATTACCCATAACACTATAAGGGTTATTCTGATTAGTAGCATTCGCACCATGCCCCCAACCGGACTCCATAGCCACAATAGCAATCGCTATTTTAGGTGGTACTTTAAATTTCTTAGAAGTATCAACAATAAATTTTCCTTTACCCTCAAGTGCGCCACCTTTCGCATTCTTTTCAAATATGTCTTCCATTTTATTTTTAGAAATATCACCACCAGTACAATCATTTTCATTCATATTTTCTTTTTGTTGAAGTGAAGACATCGACACACCTAATACAATCAGTATAAATAAAAATAAAATTGATAATGGAAGTATCAACGGTAATAATTTTAGAAAGATCGCAAATTTAATTTTTTTATTCATATGACTTGTTTCTCTCTTTTTGTTCTTCATTCATTCGATTAACTTTATTTAATCGTCCCGTATCATTCATTTCATTTCTTTGACTATTATCATTATTGCCCGTTGATTTTATTTCATCATTAACTTTTGTTCTTGAATAATCACCATTATCAATAGATTTTTGAGAAAAATTATTACTATACTTTACATCTTGATAATTTCTACTTTTTACTTCGTCTTTTTTATCAAGATTATTCGATACATCTTGATTAGAATAATTCATATCAGAAGTTTGTTCAGTTCTTGTAATCACTCTTTTTTCATTCTGATTATAATTTTCATTACTTACATCTGACTTTTTAGGTTCATTATTTTCTACAATTTGTTCAGAACGTTCAATAGATTGACGACTAACTTGACGTTCATTTTCTTTAAAATCTGTTTGACCAGTACTAGAATAATTACCTTGATTTTGTTCTTGTCTTTCAATTTGATTATTATCATATACTGCATATGATTGATTATCTTCTTGATTTTTCTTAATATCATTCATATTCTTACTATTAACATCACTCTGTTGCGTTCTTACAGAAGAATTACCAGGAGATTGTTTAACGGCTTGTACATCATCTTTCTTTCTTTGATTTGATCGTATAACATTTTGTTTTTCACCACTTTTTATCGGCTTAGGCTCTTGTTTTATACGTTTTCTTTCTTGAAGTATCTTATTTAATTCACGTCTTTGTTTATAATTATTAAATGCAAGTGCTGAAGCATTATCACCAATACGTTTAGGACTAAAAGTAACATTACCATTTGTCACAAAACTTAAAATTTCATTACGTTTAATAAATAACACATACAACGTAATAAATACACTTATCACATTCAATAAATAACCAGACATTGTATTAGGCGGTATAAACATATCAATAATCTGTTGTACAAGCGTAAATAAAACAAATACGAACGTTACACATGTCGACAATATAATATATCCAAACGTTGTTTTAAACGCCTTAAACATGCTATATTCCATCTTAGGCAAGAAACTAATCACAAAACTAAATACACAGAAAATCACAAGTAACAAACTAAAAGCACTTAATATTAATTTTAATAAACTCACACCTAAAAATATTAATGAAAATATTATTGTCGTAATTAACGTTATTATCGCAATACCTAACTGTTTCATCACATTTGATTGTAATATTGCAGTATTTTTATAATCAGTCTCCTCAACATCTAATATTTTCTCAATTTTTTTTGAATTTTTTTCAGTATTTTTTAACTCTAATAAATTATCTACACGATCTTTACCTTCTTTTTTTAAAGCTTTTTCATCAACAGAATTATAATTCATCAATAAATAGGGACGTAGTACAGTCGTATCAAAATAACGGTTACGCACATTATTAATACCATTATCTTCACTAAAAATTGAGCCAGTCTGTGAAAACTGCGTCCCATTTAAAAGTACTGTATTCACACTTTTACCAAAAGAATTAATACCTTTTACAATCGGCTCCACATTAGAAAGCACTCCAGAACCAATACCAATCACTAAACACAATAATGCAAATCGTTTAAAAAACTCACCAATATCGCCTTTTACTGCCATTAGAAAATAAATATTTACCATAGCAATCACAAAAAATATTGCTAAAATATTTTGACTTAGTGACATATACAAAATATTTACCATATCTGATATTTTTGCAGCAAAGTCATCTATAACATCTAAACTATATAAATGTTCTAAACTATAATCTGTTACTTGCACAATAATTTTATTAATATCAAATATAAATGTAGTAAATGCGTTCATAGTTCCAGCAATTTCATCATTTCCCCACGGGTTCCAATCTTCATCTTTTTTAAAATTTGGACGATAATTATCTAATGGTTTATCTTTGCTTTCTATTTTAGCTTCAACTATTTCAACATTAGGAACTAAAGGGTTAGTACTATTTAAAGCGTCCTTCATTGTCTGAATTTCATAAGCACCATTAGAATTACTATTTAAACCATTATTTGCATTAGCCACATGACAATTAACAAAAAGAAACAAAAGAAAAAAGCATAATATTAAATAATATTTACGCTTCATTTCATCACTCCTAACTATATAATTATGGTTCTACACTCTGGATCTTCTAATTTATTTTGAATTAATATCTGTTCAACATCTTTTTCGAAATCATATTGTTCCATTAAAGGCGCTTCAAATAAAACAGGGTCAAAATGTTGCCCTTGAATTAAAATATAACCTCGACCAATATCATTTTTAGAAATAGGCTGAAATTCTTTATCAGTTTGTCCGTAAACCATTCTATAACCCTCACTAGATAAATTACCAAGTGATACCCTTAAACCTAATTGATCACGTACAGAACCTTTTATTACATCTGCGTCTGGTCTTTGAGCAGTTAAAAACATAAACACACCCGATTGACGACCTTTCATAATAATATTAGTCAATCTATCATTCATTTCTTGAAATTCTTTTTTGTCTAAAATACTTGTAAATGCAGTTATTTCATCAAAAATAACAAAATAGGGCACTAAATCAAAATTTCTAAAATCAGTACCAATTTTATATTTTTCACTCGATTTCATTAATTCATAACGTCTTTCCATTTCTTCTTCAGCTTTACGTAACTGACCTAATATTTTACCTTTAGTATCTGCTACTTTATCAGAACCTAGTACTTTTTCCATAAATGCTAAATCTGAATTTTTGGGGTCCAATAAACGTACATCAGCTTTACGCTTCAATAATTCTCTAATCATATAAAAAAGAAAATATGTTTTACCACCACCTGTAATACCACTTACTAAAGCATGTGGAGATTTTACAAAGTTCCAAATTAAATCATTAGATAACTTAATTGTATATAAATCATCAATAGTACGTTTATTTTGATTTTTAGCATCCATAACCAAACGTTTTTTATACTTTAATGGTCTGAACACATATTTCACATATCGCCCTATATGACGTTTTTCAAGCAATTCACAATTAAACATCGGTTCAATAATTGTTTCAAGTTCTAAATAATGTTGTTGATACCTTGAGCCATCTTTTTTAACGTGAATAACAATATCTTTACCTTTTTTTCGATAATAAAAAGTAGGGTAATATCTATAATCATCATGTTTCATTTCAATCTTTAAATATTCAGTTTGCTTTGTTGTTGTTACTCGCTGAATAAACCCCTGGTTTTCAATCATATTAGCTAGATCAATCACCCTTAGACGAAATAACTTCAAAATAACTAATGTCACTATAGTTACAACGCCTAAAATAATAAAAAGTGATAAATATTTTTCTTTCAAAATATCTATCACTGTAACAATCGTAAATTCATTTTTATTTAGTTTTTGTTCCTGGTAAATCTTAAATAATAAAAATAAACTTGTCATTCCCAACACGAATAATAAAATATACTGATTTAAATTTTTATAATAAGGTTGTATCTTCGTTCCTTTAAAAATAGGAATTTCCTTTAACGTCATAATTTCACTCCTCAAAAAAAGAAGATAATATAAAATTATCTTCTTAATATTTAAAATAAATCATTGAAATATAAATTCAAAAATAAATCATGTTGAATTTCTTCATATGCTTTAACAAATTCATTTTCATTCATATTACCTTTAACAAGTTTTGCAATTCTAATAGAATCATCAGTCTGTGATAAAATAGCTTCATCTAATCTAGACAACATCAATTTATTTTCTATAATTTCTTTCAAATTAATATAATAACCTAATATAGTATCAAAACCATGCAATTTTGTGTAACTTACTCTTTTATTACCATCTATTACTAAAGGTAAATCTAACATATTTTCATTTCTTTCATAAAAAAATGAACGACCAGTAACAAAATCAGAAGCTAAAATAATAGGTTCTAATTTTAAAGGCGTATCATCTACATAATGTTGATAAATAATTGGTAAATCATCTTTAGCCTCTCCAAATTGAGATAATGAAAATTTAATAGGCTCTTTATTTATACTTTTAATATATTTCAATGTTTTATCAATATCAAATCCAAAATCATAAATCATGTTTCTATCTGCATCTAACCTATTTATTGTAAAAACTTCATTCAATGAACTTTTATTATCATAACCTTCATAAACACTTCTTCTTTGAAAATAATCACTTTTAAAATCTTTCAACAAATTAGAAATTACTTTAGCCCAATTTTCATTATAAATTTTTACACACTCTAAACTATTAAAAGGTTCTGGAACTAAACCAAGCGTTATATTATAATATGACTCATCTAAACTATAATAATATAATTCAGTATAATGTAACTTCATATTAACACTTCCTTAAGCATTATTTTAATATTATCTTATATGTTTTTTACAAAATATACAAATAATACTATGATTAAATCGCAAATTTATTTTCAGCAATCGAACTCGCATTATCTTCTGTAGTCTTAAATGCCATTGTCATTTCTTCAAACGGGCAATGTACTGCCATTTTTCCAACTCGTCCATAAAAATCGCGGAACATACATTGACCTTTTTTCATATCCTTTAACATTTCTAAGTTTTCCGGACTTTCTTCGGAATATTCTAAGCTTAAAGCTTCTAATATTTCTAATCGTTCTCTGGGGTCATCAAAAGCAAAATGACAACCAAAGTTAGAATTATCATCATCAGCTTTATCATTAACCGATTGAGTGATAAACACTAATGAATTATTAAATGATCGCCCAGTACGTTTCATATTTTTAAATACTTTTTTACCTTGCTTTGATGAACCGAAAGCCCAACCTTCATCAACAAATGTAGTAGTAGTAACATCATTACGACTACCGAACTTTTCTAAGAATTTACCAACCAGTAAAACTAATGTAATACCATTTCTTTCACTTGTTGTATAACTTTCTACTGCGTCATCAGAACGAGGTAAATCTAAACCACGTACCTGTAATATAGTTGATTTAGTTTCAATGCTTAATGCTTCGTTTTTACCGTCTGAAAATACTAACTGCAAAATATTATTTTGTGTCTTTTCAAACAACAAATCACCGGCGTCCTTTATTCCTTTATCTTCACTTTGTTGTAATATCTTTATTACATCTAAACTACCAACAATTTCACCATTTTCACGCATTTCAACAACATCTGTAATCGCTTGATATAAAGCCGTTTCAATATGATGATAATTTTCAAATGATTTAATTTCATCAAATACTGACTTCAACATCTCTTTTGCTTCAACTCCATTTAAAAAAACAATTGGATCCAGGCAACCATAATTCGTTTCATCTTGATAATCTAAAGTTACATATTTAAATGTTTTGATATGTTTAACAAACAGAGGATATTTTTTCGCAATTTCTTCATTTTCAGATACTTTATTAAACCATTCTGCGAATTCACTTTTTGGGTCCCAATAAATTTGTTGACCATTAAAAAATGATGTATATATCCATAATAATTTAGCTAAGAATGATTTACCTTTACCAGTTTCACCCGAAATCATAACATGAGGACTATCCGAAGCAGCACCCGAAATACCTTTTGACGCGAGTAACAAACTAAATAATACAATATCTCTTGATGAAGCTATTGAATCCTCTAAAGATAATGAACGCATATACTTATCAATTCGACCGATATAAAACCCTGTTTTCGTTCCTAAGTTCTGTGATACACCAAATAAATTTTCACCAAATGCCACAGTATTAGATATTTGCATCCAGTAACGATTAATATTTAACTTATTACCATGCAAATTTAAATAGAATAATTGTAATTGATCAGCTAGGGGAGACACACAATATATTTCAACTTGTTCAAATCGTTCAATTAGTCGTTTAGCCTTACGCTTAACATCTTTATATGAACTACCTTTAATTACAAAACAATAAGACCATTCTAAAAATACGCCTTTACCTTTTATTTCGCTTTCAATTTCATCAAAAACAAATTTATTTTCTAAAGCGTCATCTGTAACATTATCTTCAACTGATAAACGCTCTTTAAACTGCGATTTTTGTAATGTACGTTTTCGATTAAATCGTTTATTAAGATTATCATTATCTAAAAATCTACCTTTGATATGACATTCAACAGGAAACGATAAATTTTGAGCCTTTTCAAAAATATGTGTGTATTCCATATCTGCCGGAAATTCATCAACTACAACAGTCAATGAATAAAATGCTTCATCTTCATTTTCAATCTTTAATATTCCATGTTTTGAAGGGTCAATAATAACATTACTAATTTGACTTCTAGTCATTTTACTCGATTGTTCTTTAACATCATGTGTTTCATTACTGATATAAGGCTTTCGACAAATATAACGTAAATCTTCTTCAGATAAACGTATACCATTAATCACTAACATTTTTTCAGCTAATTCTTTTTCAAATAACTGATAACGTTCTAATAACTTAAAATCAATATCAACATCATAACCAAAAGAACTAATAATTTTTTCAGTAGTATCATTAAATGTCGTTTTTAATACTTCTTTAAACGTTACTGACTCCTGGCTTAATTCTCTTAATTTCACACCCATAACAAAAGAATAATGTGTAATCATATTTAAATCTTGTTCAAGAATATTTATCGTTTCATCAGCGTAATAACGGGCAACATCAAAACAATCATCATCAAAATCTTTACTAATTTCATTAAATTTATTTCGAAGATCTAAATCATGTTCATACATTTCAAGATGAAAATCTTCATAGTGTTGTAAACTTTCCATAAAGTAACGCATTTTCTTTTTTACATCTTCTTTAGCTTCATAATTCGCCGTTGATATTGCTTCACTATTAATACGATAATACGCCCATACTTCACCAAAACGATTTAATAATAAATTTCCTTTCACTTTATGATAAGGTGTTTTTAAGTCCATACTATCCCTCCAATAAAAAAATAGCCCCGTAGGGCTACTTAAAATTAACTTTATCTTTATAACGCACTGGTTCATCATATGAATAAACAATATTCTTAATCTGTATATTATAAACATAAATCAAATATTCATAGATAAAGAACCATAAAGGTTTACCGTCTTGTTTTAACTTTACAATTTTTTTTGCTACTAACCATGGAAACCAGGTAAAATATACAATCAATAAACCACTAATATTATTAACAATGCCATGTAAAAATAATTTATACATCATAAAAAATATTAGTTCTACAAATAATAATGTCAGTCCAAATTCAAGATTTACACCAAAAGGCGTTTTAAACCCATTTCCCCAGTCATATATTACAACTTGCTGATTAAATGCCTTTTTCAGATTATACGCTTTTTTAGTACTCATTTTTATAATCCAAAAATAGGTTTAAAGAAATTACCGATAGCGTTTAAAATTTGATCTGGACCTTTAATAACAATATAAACGAAACCACCAATAATAATTGTTCCAATCATCGCACCAATCTGTTTTTTAGCAAATAAAATTAACACTAATACAATTACAATAATTCCAATCGCGTCAGCAGCCTGACTACTAATATTATTAGAAAGACCACCAATATTAATATCACCTAATAAAAATAAATTATTCATTATTCATTACCCCCAATAGTATGTTTTAGTTCTTTAACAGAATATTTACCATCTTTTTTCTCTAATTTTAATGTATAATGCTCCATATTAATTAATTTTGACTTTTTATCTGTCATATCAATAATAGCTTTAACAATGACTTTCTTATCTTTCTTATAAACAGTCATATTTTTTATTTCTTTAATCTCACGTTTATCTTCTAAGCCCTCCGGCTTATCCATTAAATAACGCATATCTTTCGCTGTAGAGGTTACATACTTTTTAAAAAATTCTTTAACAAAATCATTTATTTCAGTATCTGAAGAAGTACGATATTTATCATCAATTTGATTTTCAACCATTTTACCCTTAACTTTTTTATCTTTAGGGATCAAAGTAAAGTAGGGTAAATCATTAACACCATAGTTATCTTTATCTACTACTAAAGGAATATTTAACATCATATTCTGATTAATATTTTCTTCAACATCTTTAGTAACTGTTTTTTCTTCTTTCTTCTTATCTGATTTTTCTTTCACTTCTTTTTCAACCGTTGTAACAACATCATAATTTACTATATACTGAACAATAATTTGACCGTCTGATTTTACAATATTATAAAATTCTTTAGATTTTAATTTTCTTTCAGACTTCATATCATTGGAATTTTCTTTATAACCTTCTAAAAAAAATTTAGATAACGCAATAGATCGTTTATCACGTTCTGTATTATCCTTAGATAAATTTATATATTTATCTACAAATTCATCAGTATATAGACGTAACTTAGGACTATATTGAAGTTCTGACGCATTATCAATATAATCATTTTTAAATACTTTAAACTCATCAGCATTTGTTTTCGATGTCTTTACTGCAAGATTAGAATTTCTAAAAGCAAAAAAACCACTCAATATTAATAACAACACTGCGAGCCAAAAGAAATAAACAACGTATTTAGCTAATTTATTAACTTTAGGAATAGGCTTACGCTCATCTTCATTCACATTATAAGTCTTTCCATTTTTATTGAAACGTGATAAAATATATACGTTGATTAGTTTTAATAAGTGATTGCGAAAATTATTAATAATGGGAATCAACTCCTTTTGTTAATTGTTTTCTACTTTTCAGATACTTGCTCAAAAGTATCTGATTTTTTTTGTTCCAAATCTAAAATATAATTCGTAATACGTTGCTCATGTTCTTCTTTTAAATTCGCATTTTCTAAAACTAATGATAAATAATCAGTATCATTAGTTAACCCCAAATTTTCAGCAACTTTCTCAGCAGTCAAAACCGTTTCTAATGTAGTCGATACTTGTTTAATTAACCAGTTAATATTATCTTGAATTGATTTAATCTCCGGCTTCATTGTCAATTTAATTTTAGAAGCTTTACCAATAAAGATTGCCCACGGGCGATATACTGGCCATCTTTTTCTATTACTATCATTTGATGCCGGTTTACTAACAAAACGAACTGACTCGTTTAATATCTGTCGTATTACATATGCAATATTTGTTTCTTTCGTCAACACATCAACTAATACTACAGCTTTTTTATTTCTTACTTGTAATTCATATCTGTTCCAGGGTCCTATATCTTCAACTGGTATATTTCTTTTATATGACTGTTCATAATTCTTCTCATAAAATCTACAAAATAAATTACTTTTTTCAGAACCAATATACAAAGTTGAACCTCTATTACCACCATTCGCAATATTTTTACCTTGAATGATCTTCGCAAGTTTAAACTTTGATACACATTCACCAGAATCAATTTTTTTAATTAATGCAGGAATAGAGAGATAAGTTACATAATCATCAATCGCTATATCTATCCTTGTGAATTTACCACCATACTCTAAACAAAGTTTAAAAAAATCTTGCCAAGTCATATTTAAATTTTGTAAATGATGTTCAAACTCTCTACAAGCAGAACCAGTTAATTCAAAATGTTTACCCATATCATTTCGAGTGTCAGAATAATAAATTTTTAACTTTGAATATCTAATCTTACGATTATATCCATAAGCGCCTCCAGGCTCATCTTTAAAGTGTGTTATTGGCAACTTTAACACCTCATTTATTATTGCTGAAATGGGGGGGTGGTGGAAAGTGACTTGAACCCAGTCTACACAAGCACTCAACTCACTTTTATTTGTACGCTCAGCCCCCGTGTTACTAGTCGGGGGCTCATTTATATTTGTCATACATTTATCCTCCCTACAAATCGCAAGCGATTTGATAAATATGTCATTTCACTTTCTTAACGGCTTTTGCACGCGCAAGCGCTGCCCAAATGCTTAACGGGCTCCGCCCTTGCATTTTTGCGCGTGCAAAAGCCTAAAAGTTACATGACATATTTATAATGGTGTGCCTTTGTTAATCAATATCACCAATATAAATACAGTCTGTAACACTTTTTTTGAGCATTCTACCATGATTACGTTTAGCTAATTCATCACATAACAAACAAATATCAGCATAGATAAAAGGTCTGCCAGTTGAATAAAACTTAATAGACCTGTCTCTTTCTGATATTTCGTATGATAAATCAAGTAAAGATATTGCATGACCATAATTGATACGAGAAACAATATAATCAATCATCTGATCAGATAATCTCAACCTCAATTCATTAGCAATTCTAATCAGCAATATACTCGAATAAACCATAATTATTTCATAGGTTGCTTAGGCTCTGTTTTTGCCCCAATCGGCTTAATATCTTCAGCAGAAAACGAATAAGCAACTGTACTAAAATTACCATTTGATTGAATATAAATATTACAATCTGCATTTACTAATTCACATCTTTGTAAATAATCTAATTCAACTTTATTTGGTGTTTTTACAGTAATCTGTTCACCTTGTTCACGACTTGATAATTTATAAGCATATTGAACTTCATTAGTTCTTTCACCATTTTCATACTTATATTTCTCATCTACACCCATAAAATTTAACTCACCTAATGTTTTTTCAATGTCTAAAACTGGTTTCATATTATTCTCTCCTTTAATTTTTGATTGTTTAATTTTAATTTTTTTTCAATAACTGAAGATACACAAACATCAAAATTATGATATAAACCACTAATTTTTTTATAAGACTTATCAACTTCATAAGCAGTCTCTGTTTGTGGATTATAATTTACTAAAACTGTGACTTTATTTGATATGTCATAATAACCAACACATTCAAATATTATGGGATTATCAAGAGTTTGCATGATTTTAATATTCAATACTTTCACTCTAAATCCTCCAGTTTCTTTATTTGGTCGTCTGAATACGAATAGTCGCCAATCCAAACCACTGCATTTTTGATAATGGAGTTTCTATGCTTCTCCTGATCTATTAAATTTTTTTAATGCTTTTACTTGTTCATCACCTCAAAAAATTCTAAATCTTGTTTTTCGATCTGATACATTTTACAAATAAAATCATTACTAACTCCCATTTCTTTTAAAAATAAATAATCTTTGAAGGTAAAAATATAATCATCTTTTCGAGCTTTTTCACAAATATCCAATATACAGAAATATGCAATTTTATACATCTTGCAAATTTTACGTTTTGAAAATTTATGAAATCTTAAAATGACATAATTGTGATAATCTAGTTTATTCATTTTTTCAGAATATAAAAAAGATGATGTAAACTCTGTCATATCAACTAACCTCCTTCAAGATTAATTATTATAACTAAAGTTTACACCACCCTATAAAACATGCAATCCATTCAGCAATCTCTTCTTCCTCTAATTTCTCAGTTGCTATTCTGACAGTGAATTCAATACCCTCTTCAGTAGGTACTCTAATTTCTACACCATTAATATAGAGAAATATTTCTAGACACGTAAATGCTGTACGTTTATTTGCATTAAAGAAAATATGCTTCATAACAACATTGCGATATAAATTAGCGGCTTTTAACAACAAAGTAGGATATACTTCTACAGCGAATACTTCTTGTTTAGGGCTTTCAACAGTCATATTTAAAGCACTCGGCTCCTTTACACCTATTTGTTCACCAGGTGAAGTTTCGAGAATAAGTTTATAATTAATCGAAATAATTTGTTTTTCAGTTAAGTAGTTTATCATCGTTCAATTAATCCCTCTATAATTTCTCCATGTCTATCTAATGTTCTGTCTACAAGTTTAAGTATATCCAAATCATCATAAGCTTTCTTCACTAACTCCACACGATCTTCATTTACATCAAACATTAATGCATCACCTGTCGTTACATTAAAATGATTCAGTACTTCTTTTGGAACTGTAATTACAACTGAGTTTCCAGATTTCCATAACTTTTGCTCTTTAATAAAGCTGTGTCCATTATTTTTCGGTTCATATTCAAATTTTGACATGTTCATCACCTCATAATATTTTATTAATCTTTTCATTTGTTTACATTATACACTATTATTACATTAACGTAAATACATATATACATTAATACGTATATACGTCGTTATAAAAATATATAAAAAACGACAACCGAAGTTGCCGTTTTAATACATATCATATTTCCCTAAATTCATTTAACTGTCCCATACGATAATCAAGTGCCTCAAAATCAATAATACGTGCTTGTCGGTGAAATTCTCTACCTTCAGCAAATAGAATAATGACCGGTGATGTGAATAGCGATAATTGACCTGCCGCTTCTGGTATTTCATTCACTAATATCTGTGCACTCGGTAAATCATAATTCTCAAGCATTGACTCAACTTTCGGTAAATCTGCATGACATACCGAACACCCCTCTGACATAACATATAACACAAATTTATCTTGTTGCATTGCTTTTGTTAAAGTTTCGTAGTCTTTAATTTGATTCAATATTCAACACCTCATTTCAAAAAACTTATTTGGAGTATAAAATATAAGCGCTAGCATTGAGCTGCACTTATACTTAAATTTATTCCGTCATTGCCTCTAATACTTTTACGCTATCCGTTACTTGTCTAAATGATTGGATTTTCCCTGCATCATTGAAAGTATAATAATGAACAAAATCTGCTTCGAAATATTTATTTGTCTGTTTATATGTTCCGCTATATTTTCCGAATACCATTACTTTTTCTTCATTAAACGTATAATCAATATCTTTTGCAGTATATTGATCCCATTCTGTTCCTAAACGCATATGAACATTTTGTAGGATGTCTTCTTTTCCAACATACGTACCGCCATATGGAAAACCTTCACACTCAGTCCAAGTGATATCATCTGCCAAATATTCAAAGAAAGCATCTAACTTCCCTTCACCTACTAAACGATATGTTGTCTCAATAATACTTTGATATTGTTCTGATTTCATGTTATCCCTCTTTTAATAATATTTGATAATGCTGCTCTAAATCTTCAACTGTCGTTGCTTGTCCTCTAAAGTCATAGTACTGACCATTTACTTCTGCAATCACTGTAGGATAACTTGTCACACCCATCGTTCTCGCATGATTGTAATCCGTTTGAGATAATGTATTTTCTTTTAACGCTTTCGTTAATTGCTGTGCTAACAGTGTTGCATCTAATTGAAATTTAGATGCTAAATCTGTATAAGTACTCACTTCACTTAAACTTTTACCTTCTACAAAATATTGCTGCTGAATTTCAAATGCTAACTCAGACCATTGCGCTTGTGGAATTTGTTCACGCATTACTGCAAATGCATTTGCAGGACCGTCTGAATCTAAAACCGTCGTCCCTTCATGGATTAATTGCAAATTCTTCTCTCCAAATGTTACGGGAAACATCGCAGCAATTTGTTGATTTCCTGATTCAAAATAACCATAAGTCCCAATCGGCTTACTATTCTCTCCAATAAACAAACCGCCTGAAATCACTTCAATATTTAACTCAGGATGTCTGTCATGAAATTGTTTAAATACACTATTAAAGCCGTAACACCATCCACAATAAGCATCCCATATATATATTATCTTCATATTTATCCTTCTTTCTTTATTATTATCATTAATATACAACTATTTAGTCATAATATAAATAAGAAAAAACCTTAACATTTAGACAGAATCTAAACGTTAAGGTTCATGTTATCTATTATCATTATGCACTTACTAATACGTTTCTTGTAAGTGTATAACTATTACCCATCGCATCTGTTACTTTATATACTACTTGGTATGTGCCTGCAATTTTTGTATTTACAGTATTTGATACAACAACGATTTTAGCAGTGATATTGCCATCTTCTGCATCTGTTGCTGTTACACCTGTTAATGGATTAAATGTAGCACCTAATTTTAAATTGTTTGATGCTGTGTTTGTAATTTTAGGTGGTGTATTTGCTAAAGTTGTTTGTGGAATTACCGTCACTGATCTGTTTAAAGTATAAGAACTACCTTTAGTATCCGTTACTTTATATACAACTTGATATGTGCCTGCAACTTTAGTATTCACATTATTAGATACAACAACAACTTTAGCAGTAATGTTTCCATCTTCTGTATCTGCTGCTGTAATACCTGCTAATGGATTAAATACACTGTTTAACGCTAATGTATTAGATGAAGTATTCGTGATTTTTGGCGCATTATTCGCTGCAACTGGTGCACTTACTAATACGTTTCTTGTTAATGTTGATGAAACCCCTTTAGAATCCGTCACTTTATATACAACTTGATATGTGCCTGCAACTTTTGTATTTACGTTATTTGACACAACAACAATTTTAGCAGTGATATTACCATCTTCTGCATCCGTTGCTGTTACACCTGTTAATGGATTAAATGTAGCACCAACTGTTAAATTGTTTGATGCTGAACTTGCAAATTTAGGTGCTGTATTCACAGCGCTCACTAAGATGTTACGCGTAAAGTTTGCTTTATTTCCTTTAGAGTCTGTTACTGAATACACAACTTGGTATGTGCCTGCAACTTGTGTGTTCACATTATTTGATACGATAACGATCTTTGGTGTAATTACCCCATCTTCTGTATCTGTTGCAGTTACGCCTGTTAACGGATTAAAGGCTGCACCTACTAATAAGTTATTTGAACCGGTGCTCACAATTTTAGGTGGGTTATTCACTGCTGATACAGATACGTTGCGAATATATCTTGCAGTAGTGCCTTTGCTATCTTTTACTTCATATACAACTTGGTAAGCACCTGCAACTTGTGTATTCACATTGTTAGATACGATAACAATTTTAGATGTTAAATCGCCATCTTCAGCATCTGTTGCAGTCACGCCTGTTAATGGGTTAAAGGCATTACCAACTGTTAACGCACTAGTTGCAGTAGATTTAAATACTGGTGCTGTATTTGCTACAACTGGTGCAGATACAACAATCGTTCTTGTTAATTTAAATGTATTATTATTTGAATCGGTTACTTGATATACAACTGTATAAGTTCCAGCAACTTTCGTATTCACATTATTTGATACGACAACTACTTTAGAAGTGATGTTACCATCTTCAGTGTCTGTTGCTGTAATGCCAGTTAACGGATTAAATGTTGAACCGTAAGCTAATGTATTTGTGGCTGTATTTGTAATTTTAGGAACATAAGAAGGTGCTGTTTCAGCTTGTGCATCATGGCTTAACGCCATTGATAATCCCATGAATAATGTAGCTGTTCCTAAAGCGAATTTTTGAATCCCGTATTTACTGTTTGTTTTTTTCATAATTTTCTCCTTTAAACTTATAAGTTGTACTTACAAGTCTTTCTAATTACTCAAGTATACGCGACAATACAAATTAATACAAGCTTTTTATATCGCGTGCGACCTATTGTATTTTTACCACTTTGATATAAGTAGTATATTAAATTTTCCTATTTTACACAAACGTGTTACACTATGTTTGTATTTATATATCAAAGGAGAGATCATCATGAATTTTGACGACTTAAAAGCACAAGGCGAACAACTTATCGCAGATCACAAAGACGAAGTAATCGAACAAGGTAAAGCATTTATCGAAGAACATAAAGATGAATATATCGAAAAAGGTAAAGAAATCGCTAGTGAAAAATTCGGTTTCGGAGAACAACAATAATAATAATCGCTCACCTCTACTGAGGGGCGATTTTTTTTTATCAAAGTATACTAGTCATTATTACATATTACAACTCTACATTTATTATGATGTATATTTCGACGTGTGCAAAGTTTATCGTTTTTTGCACACGTTATCTTTTAAATAATATAAGCATTGACTACTCGTATTACTAACCATTAATTAATATTAAGTTGTATAATACATATATTAAATATAAGGGGTTTTATACAATGACAAACAAAACAGTACTCATTACAGGTACATCGACTGGATTAGGTTTAGAAACTGCAATCTTAATGGCGAAAAAAGGCTATAACGTGTACGCCACAATGAGAAATCTAGATAAACAAAATATATTATTAAATGCTGCAAAATCTGCAAAAGTAGCTTTGCAGATTAAACAGCTTGATGTAACAGATTCTAATAGTGTGACGCATACAGTCAATGAAATATTATTGGAAGCAGGTACAATCGATATATTAATTAATAATGCAGGTGCAGGATTTGTCCGTTCAACTGAACAAGCGACTGAAGAAGAAATGATGTGGCAGCTTAACTTAAATTTAATGGGTGTAATGCGTATGACTAAAGCTGTTCTTCCGACAATGCGCGAACAACGTAGTGGACACATCATCAATATTTCATCTGTTGGTGGACTTGTTGGTCAACCGTTTAACGAGATTTATTGCGCAACAAAGTTTGGTGTTGAAGGCTATACTGAAGCATTGGCAAGCTATGTACAACCGCACTTTAATGTAAAGTTTACTGCTATTGAACCTGCAGGTATTAGCTCTGAATTTAGTAATAGTGCATTTGCGCAAATCACTTCGACGGGTGGTATTCTTGAAGATGAATATAAACCTTTATTAGAGTCATACATTAATGGCTTCCAGGAACGTTCTAAAACTAACAAAGCTCAAACACCTGCAGAAGTAGCAGAGGTCGTTGTTGCTGTCTCTGAAATGAATGAACCTCCGATTCGTATAAGAACATCTGATTTCGCTGAAACTTTCACTCAACTGAAGACACAAGCAGATCCAGACGGCAAATTATTACAAGAACAAGTACGTCAACTCATCCAATAATCATCATGCCTTCATCCTATTTTTAGGACGGAAGGCTTTTTTTATTTTAATGATTGATTTTCTATACAATCTTTTGAATATATTTTTATTAGTCGTATAATTAAATTGGGCACAAATATTGTTTTATTAATTCAAAATAAGAAATGGGGTTTTTGTATGACAGAAGCAACAAAGCAAATGGTCAGTATCACATTGAATGGCAAACCTATGGATGTACCAACGCAAGTGAGTATTCTTGATTACTTAAGATACAAAGGAATCGATGTTCCGGCGTTATGTTACCATCCTGATTTAGGTGCGATTGAAACGTGTGATGCTTGTATCGTTGAAGTTAACGGGGAATTAGTTCGTGCGTGTAGCACGGAACTAAAAGATGGAGACGTTGTAAGAACAGGTTCTAGCGAAGCATTTGAGGCACAAATGATTGCTATGGACAGAGTACTTGCTAATCACGAGCTATACTGTACGGTATGTGATTTCAACAATGGGAACTGTACAATTCACAACACCGTTAAAAACTTAAAAATTGATCATCAAGCAACAGCACAAACACCAAAAGGTTATGAGAAAAATGTCGGTAAATTCTACCGCTACGATCCAGATCAATGTATCCTTTGTGGACGTTGTGTTCAAGCTTGTCAAAATGTCCAAGTTAATGAAACATTAATGATTGACTGGGAATTAGAACGTCCTCGTGTTATTTGGGACGGTAATAAAGATATGAATATCGATGATTCTTCATGTGTTAACTGCGGACACTGTTCAACAGTATGTCCATGTAATGCAATGATGGAAGTTGGTATGGTCGGTGAAGCTGGCTTCTTAACAGGTATGTTAAGAGATGCATTCCGTCCAGCAGTAGAAGTAACTAAAGCAGTAGAAACAGGTTACACACCATTAATGGCGATTTCAGACGTTGAAGCTGAAATGCGTAAAGATAGAATCAAGAAGACAAAGACAGTATGTACTTATTGTGGTGTCGGCTGTTCATTTGAAGTTTGGACGAAAGACCGTGAAATCTTAAAGGTTGAACCATCTCCAGAAAGTCCAGCGAACCAAATTTCAACGTGTGTGAAAGGTAAATTCGGCTGGGATTTCGTTAACTCTGGTGAGCGCTTAACGAAACCGTTAATCCGTGAAGCAGATGGCTTTAGAGAAGCAACTTGGGAAGAAGCATTGACTTTAATTGCAAGTAAATTTAAAGAAACTATGACGAAAGATCCAGAACGCTTAGCATTCATCACATCATCTAAATGTACAAACGAAGAATCATACTTAATGCAGAAGTTAGCACGTCAAGTTGTAGGAACAAATAACGTTGATAACTGTTCACGTTACTGTCAATCCCCTGCAACGATGGGATTATGGAGAACTGTCGGATACGGTGGTGACTCTGGTTCAATTACAGACATCGGTTCAGCTGGATTAATCATCGGTTTAGGAACAAACACTGCCGAAGCACATCCAGTTATCGCAACACGTGTGAAAAGTGCCCAAAAATTACGTGGTGCAAAATTATTAGTGGTTGATATTCGTAAACATGAATTAGCGGAACGTGCTGATATGTTCGTTCGCCCTAACCCAGGTTCAGATTTAGTATGGTTAAATGCCGTAACAAAATATATCATCGATAACAACTGGCAAGACCAGGAATTTATTGATAAACACGTTAATAACTATGATGCACTTGTTAAGAGTCTAGAAAAATACACTATTGAATATGCAGCAGAACATACAGGAATGTCTCAAGAAGAAATCATCAAGATTGCTGAAATGATTCATGAAGCAAAATCAACTGTTGTCATGTGGGCAATGGGTGTGACACAACAACGTGGTGGTAGTGATACATCAACAGCTATTTCTAACATGTTATTAGTGACTGGTAACTACATGAAACCAGGTGCGGGTTCTTACCCATTACGCGGACACAACAACGTACAAGGTGCTTCTGACATGGGTAGTATGCCAACACACTTACCAGGTTATCAAAAGATTTCTGATCAGGCAGCACTTGATAAATTCGGCAAAGCATGGGGCGTGAAGATGAATCCTAAAGTCGGCCAGAATAACCACCAAATGGTTGATGCAATGCACGCTGGCGAATTAGATGTTCTTTACTTAAAAGGTGAAGATATGGGTATCGTTGACTCAAACATAAACTATGTACGTGAAGGATTTGAAAAGTTAAAATTCTTCGTTGTTCAAGATATCTTCTTCTCTAAAACAGCTGAATATGCAGACGTAATTTTACCTGCAGCACCAAGCTTTGAAAAAGAAGGAACGTTCTCAAATACAGAACGTCGTATTCAACGTTTATATCAAGTCATGGAACCTTTAGAAGGTACGAAACCTGACTGGAGAATTATTCAGGAAATCGCACAGCATTTAGGAGCAGATTGGCATTACAGTCACCCAAGCGAAATCATGGATGAAATCGCATCATTAACACCAATTTATTCTGGTGTATCATATGATCGATTAGAAGGATTCAACAGCTTACAATGGCCAGTCCATGAAGATGGTACCGATTCACCATTATTATTTACAGATGGCTTCCCATTTGAAGATAAGAAAGCAAACTTCTATCCAGTAGACTGGACAGAGCCGACAGAATACGAAGCACAATACGATATTCATGTGAACAATGGTCGATTACTTGAACATTTCCATGAAGGTAATATGACATATCAAGTAGCAGGACTTGCTGCTGAAACACCTGAAGCATTCTTAGAAATTTCACAAGAACTTGCTACTGAACGTGGTATTGAAACAGGTAATCTATTACGTTTACAATCACCTTATGGTCAAGTCGAAGTAAGAGCGCTCATTACAAATCGCGTATTCGGTAAAGAAGTTTACTTACCAATGAACGACAATGGCGATGCTGCGATTAACTTATTATCAAGTTCAATTGCTGATAAAGATACACATACACCTGCTTACAAAGAAACAAAAGCGAAACTTATCATCTTAGATAAAGGTACGAAATCACCATTACCGGAGAATAACTTCCGATTTGGTAATCGTACACCACAAATGGGTGTTAACGTTCAAGGTAAATGGAATAGAAAAGATTATGTATTCCCTGGAGATATCGTGAAATCAAGAAGAGGTGATAAATAATGGCGCAACCTACTAGAGTAATTAAACCGATGGAAGTGGATGTTGAAGCAGTCCGTGCGAAAGAATTACGAGAAATAGAAGATCAGTTAATTCAGCATAAAGATACGTTGTTGAAATTATTCCGCCTACTTGAGCAGTTAGATCATCACGAAGCGTTAAATGCAGCGAATGCTGCATTAGCGCAAAGTGACCCTATATTAACGCGTGTGTTGAAGGCAGTGAATGAAACTGAAACAGACCAGGCGATTCGAAATGCATTGTTACTTGTTCAAGGTTTAGGTAAATTCAACTTCAGTGATATCGAGCCGATGATCTTAAAGTTCAATAAAGGGTTAAAGCTTTCAACGGAATATAATCAAAGCAAACCTTTAGGATGGATTGGATTACTGAATGTATTAACAAACAAAGATTTCGTTGAAGGGTCTATCGTATTAACGAAATTTGTTAAAGGATTCGGTACGTCGTTTGACCAATTAAAGAAAGAACAAGGTGTTGTTGACCCAGTACACACAAATAGTGGTAACGTAGATGAAGCACACCATGTTGAATTACCGAGCAAAGTTGCACGCGATGAAGCGAAGCAACAATACTTCACGCAACACCATAAGCCATCAAACGCTAAGTTTTACGGTATTGTTGCAGGTGCAGCTGCACTTGGTGTCAGTGCATTGTTAAGTAGAAGATAAATAGATAAACCCTCAAGATTCACATGATGTGAATCTTGAGGGTTTATTTTAGTTCTCTCCTTTGTATGCCGCTTCTAATGCTGCGATATCAAACTTCTTCATTTGTAGAAATGCTTCTGTCACACGTTTAATTTGTTCTTCTGTTCCGTTCATCATGTCATCCATGATTGATGGTGTCACTTGCCAGCTCACGCCATATTTATCTTTCAACCAACCACATTGTTCTGCCTTCGAATCATGACTTAACTGTTCCCAGTAATAATCAATTTCTGCCTGATTATCAGCATATATAATTAACGATACACCTTCGTTAAATTGATAATCATATTCATACGCACTATCCATTGTACAGAATGTGATACCTTCTAATACGAACTCACCATGCATCACATGTGTTGGTAAATTTGGTGTCATATTTTCCGGGTAATAATGAAATGCGTTCTTTTGTGCATCTTTAAAGACACTCAAATAATAATCAACTGCTGCTTCACATTTGCCTGTATTATCATTATTGAATAATAACGTAGGTTTAACGCGCTGTGCATCTTCATTATCGTTAACAATTAACTGCCAGCTTACCCCATACTTATCTTCTACCCAAGCATATAACGGGCTGAAAGGATATGCTTTAAGATCCATAACGACATTGCCACCTTGCTTTAATACATCAAATATATGTTTTAATGTATCTATTTCAGAAGACTTGAAACTAACCATAAATGAAATTGATGGATTTTTCTTAAAGTATGGACCTGCGCTCATTGCATAAAATTTAAACCCCATAATTTCAAATGTAAGTTGACTTACTTCTCCTGAAGGCGTCCCTTCTAACTTTGAATCTAACATTATTTTAGATTTTGGAAATAACGATGTATATAATTCCGCCGCTTCTTTCGCCTCAGTATCAAACCATAAACATGGCACTATTTTTTGTGTCATCATTTGTCTCCTTTAAAATTTATTATAACCGATATAACTGCACTCCGTTGTTTACACAGTGATTCAAAAATAGACAACGATTAATTTCATCATACAACAAAGTGATAATAAGCGCTAAAAATAGCAACGTTACTCGGAAGTAAGGTTGCTAAATGAATATATCTCCAAATAATTTAATTTTATTTTCCATTTCATTCATTGCTTTATCTACCCATTGGCCTTTATTATCAAACATAAATGCATTTATAAATTGTCTCACATCTGATTCAAAACTATTTTTTATATCTTGTTCAGATTTTTTTACATACCTATCTAACTCATCTCTTTTTTTAGTGCCTGATGGTGCAACAATTAACGTGATGATTTCTTTTTCAGCTTTTATTTCAAAAGATTTAATATTCATTACATGTTCATCCAACATAAAATCATTCATCTTTTTCCTCCAAAATTAAATCATAAGAATTATTATATGATTTTTTTAAAGAAGATTTTTTATCTTCTAAAATCATTATTTCATCATTAATATATTTATTAATATCATCGTAAAATCTCATCAAAATGTCATCCATGCGAAGATGAAAACCGTCATACAAATCATGTTTCGAGTTTAAATACAGTAATTTATCATAAACACGCTCTCTGAACTTTATGGCATTCTGCTTTAACTCAAACAATTCATCTATTTCTCTATTACAAGACCTGATTTCATCATGATAGGTTTCCTCAAGAATCTGTAATCGATAATATTTATTACTCATAAAAACACTCCAAAATCTTGAGCTAAAGTCTCATCTTTTTTCAACATTTCTTGAATACTTTCGTTTATTTTATCCATTACTTCTTCACATTCTTTTTTATATTTATTTAATTTCAAAATCTTTTCTTCAATCTTACGACTAGGTAACATTGCAATACTTTCCTTCGTAGCTCCTCCACGTTCAAGTGCTTCTAAAATTTCATAATCACTAATATAATCTCCAATTAAGTGTGCATTTTCATATGTACCTTGCCAGATTATACTGTACTTTTCAATGCATTCTTTATATGTTGATTTTATTTTTGTAATTCTTTCATCAATAATCTGTCGATAGCCTGCAACTAAAATTGAAGATGCCACTTTATCTAACATTATTTTCTGATTAGTAGTAGCTCCTCCACTTTGCGAATATTTTATCGCTAATTGATCCAACGATTTCAAATTATTTTTCGTGTTCATTATGTATTTGTGTGTAGATGGATAAGCGAAAGAAATATCATCAAAATTCATTAATTTTTCTGTAATAATAGCTTGAACATCTCTATCTAAAAAATTCGCCATACTATGTCCCGTCTCATTATCAATGATGATCTTTTCACCGATAATTGTACTTTTAGTAAAATTATTCACTTTATTTAATAAGTCATTATCAGATATAAACCAAGTAATTTTACCTTTATAGTTTTTTATTTGATTTTTTAATTTCATGAGATAATAACTCTCTAATTTCCTACTAATAAATGGGTTTTCCTTGAATAAATCGATATAATATTCGCCAGCATCCTTATCGTTCAAATAAATACCTTTCTTCCAAAATAAATCCCATTGCCTCTCTGTATCCATCATAAATGCTGCTTGAGGAGCGAGGTTATGATACACTGGCGCTGAATTATACACAACTATATTATCAGCATTATTATGGAGACCTAAAATAACAGCATCATGTCCACCTTTAGAGTGACCAGTAAAAGTACTAATTTTATATTTTTTATTTATTTTATTAATAAATTGTTGTGTTGATTGATAGTAGTAATCTTCTGCCGTTCTGACAGAAAATCCAATCTTTAAATCTGCTATAACATCTTTGGCAGCATGTAATTTAGACGTGCTTAAATTCGTCCCAGCAAATCCAACAATCACCTTACCAGTATTCTTATCCAAAAATGCACTAGCACTTATACCATTTACCTCATCTAGATGCGCATCGATAAATGTGAGGTTTTTGGGGAATTTGCCTTCTTTTTTTAATGCTTCTATTTCATTGCTAATATCATATTTATCGCTTCCTTTATATAAAACATTTTCAATGCTATATGACAAACTTGATATCGAACTTGTTTTTTCACTATGTAAATTAATCTTACTATCTATATCAAGAACCATATTCTTCCTCCTTTGTCGGTTGGAAAATTACTTTCTCTCTATAATATTTACGATTTTTTCCTTTTGTACCATACAAAATTTTAAATTTAAAATCTCCTGAGCTACTACCTCTTAAATCTCCTGTCAGTTCTATAAATAAATTTGCTTTTTCATCACTTATTGAAAATTTATTTCGTACCCATTTGTTTATTTTATTTCCTTTTGGCAACTCATAATCAACTGTATACAACGGTACTTGTTCACTATAACTTGAATTAAGTTTTTTCAATTTTCCGAGATCACCAAACGACTCATCTTGTACTATCAGTCTATAATTTTCTATTTCTTTTTTAACTTCATTTGATACTTCTTCTTTAGGGACTAGTTTATTGTTTTTAACTGTAATAGGGTATTCAATTGTCTCATTTTTTTCTATATCATCATTAATGGTTTCTATATAGTAATTCCCTTTGGCAGTTTTATTATTTCGGTTTAAGAACAAGACTATACCTTTAGATTTTAATGGCTCATTCTTGCCATCTTGTTCCGCAAAATATGAACTCAACACCCACGTTCCTTTATCATCTTTATCAAAATTTTTATCCCTATACCCTTCCATGTCATAGAAATCTCCTAATTGTTTAACTGGATATATCGATAAATGTTTTTCAAAAGCATTTTCAACCTTTTGATCTTTAGAGAATGGCAAATTTGAACATCCTGAATTTAACATTAAAAATGATACCCCCAATATACTCAATACTTTTTGAAATGTTTTCATATACTTCACCTTTTTATGTAAATTAAAATGATATACATATATATTTCACTAAAATTTCCATTATGAAATATATATCTACACCATTATCTTAATTTAATTTTCTACTTTCGTCATTTCAAATCCAACCATCACCTTATCAGTATTCTTATCCAAAAATACACTAGCACTTATACCATTTACCTCATCCAAATGCGCATCGATAAATGTGAGGTTTTTGGGGAATTTTCCTTTTTGTTTTAAAGTATAAATATTTGTATTTATTTTCTTTTTTTCAATCCCACTATACAATTCGTTTTCAATGCCATACGACACACTGGAAACTACACTGGTCTCTTCACTTTCACTATTAATTTTATCATCAATTTCAAGCATCAGTTAATCCTCCTTTGTTGGTTGATGGATTACAGACTCATAATAATACTTATATTTATCTTTTCGCTCTGTATTGTATCTAACTTCATATTTAAAATCTCCGACGCTTCCACCTTCTAAATTCCCTGTTCTCTAAATATATAATTCAGATGTTCGCGATTCTATTTGATAGTGCTTCTGTATCCATTCATTGATTTTATTTTGATTATCTAATTCGTAAGTTATTGAATACAGTGGCATATTTTCATTATGTCTGGATTCAATCTTTTTTAGTTTTCCTAAATCGCCAAATGATTCATCTTGAACAATTAATCTATAATTTTCAATTTCTTCTTCCACTTCTTTTGGTACTGCTTTTATTGGAACGATTTTATTCCCTTTTACCGTAATTGGATACTCTATTGTTTTATTTTTCTCAATGTCATCATAAATGTTTCTTATGTAGTAATTCCCTTTCGTACTTTTATTATTACGATTCATGAACAATACTATACCTTTAGATTTCAAAGGTTCGTCTTTACCATCTTGTTCCGCAAAATAAGAACTCAGCACCCAAGTTCCTTTATCATCTTTATCAAAATTCTTATCCCTATACCCTTCCATGTCATAGAAATCTCCTAATTGTTTAACTGGATATATCGATAAATGTTTTTCAAAAGCATTTTCAACCTTTTGATCTTTAGAGAATGGCAAATTTGAACATCCTGAATTTAACATTAAAAATGATACCCCCAATATACTCAATACTTTTTGAAATGTTTTCATATACTTCACCTTTTTATGTAAATTAAAATGATATACATATATATTTCACTAAAATTTCCATTATGAAATATATATCTACACCATTATCTTAATTTAATTTTCTACTTTCGTCATTTCAAATCCAACATTTACAATTTACGTTACAAGTATTTTTATTCAACTCATATTATGAACAAAGTAAACTTTAGCGTGCTATGAAAGAACAAAAAAATAAACTGTGAATTAGAGTCGTTCGTACCCTACTTACACAGTTTATTTTATATTCCTGTTTAATACAAAACGCATGTCTTATAATGACATATGTTCCATTAACTATTTATTTTTTTAAGTCGTCAATTGCGCCTTTAATACTATCAGAAACGTTTTCTACAGTTTCTTTAACTTTACCTGTCGCTTTGTTTTCTTTACCTTCAGCTTCTAACTTTTCATCACCAATTGCATTCCCAACGCTTTCTTGTACGTTACCTTTTAATTGCTCGAATTTACCTTCTGACATAAATATCACTCCTTAAATTCAATTTTTAGTACATCCACATTATAGTATTAATAGAATTGTATATCAATTAATATGCAATTTAACTCTATTTGAGAGATACTCATGATTTAAATATTAAGAAAAGCACAAAAAGCATCTATAATTAATGCTGAAAATATGAAAGTACAGAGCATTGCTAAGGCAAGCGCAGCGATGAAAATAGTCTGCTGAAATAACATACTTACAAAAATAAAAATACAAACCAAATACCAAATATACTTTGTCATATGATTGGATGCCTTCGGTAAACAGCGCTTTAACAAGACAAACGGTTGACGTTCAATACGATAAAGATGGACGAAATAAATCATAGATAAAACCCATATGGAACCGATTATTAATATAAAATAGATTAATGGTTTATTATTTAAAGTTATCTCCGTTTCTCTTCCATAACTAGAAAGAAACATTAATAAAGACATAAAGTCGATAAGGCACAACATGAGTATGATTTGCAAACATACAATAATCATCGACAACTTTAGATAGCGATGACTGATTGCTTTAATTCGGTGATAAATCATTGTACCCATGCTGAATATTATCGCTACTATAAAGATATTCACTAGCAATGGATTATCAAAATACGACGCTATAATCCAGTAGAAAATAAGACACAATGCAAAGTTAATCCATGCGATGTTTAAAAAACTTAAAGACGTAGGACCTGCCAAAAAATTGATGTAAAATCTTTGTTGATGCTTCATAGACGGTACACTCCATTATTGACGTATAGATTCATAGATATTCTATACCACAATCTTACAACAAAGTTATTTTAAATTCTAACCACATATGATAGAAATCTTATAATCTCTGTCAACTTCTGATTAGTAGGTATTTTATTTAACTTGTAATCCTTATTAAATAATATTACTCGAAAATTTGTCTCTTTGCTCGAAAACTCACAAAACCCTTGATATCATTGGTTTCCCATGATTTTTTAGTATTTTTCTTTTAAGTTACTCGAAAATTTGTCTCTTTACTCGAATCCGAGTAAATAATATGTTCTCTTTGGATCATTCTTACTTGATCCATGTGTCGATATTATATTCATTTCTTCTAATTCTTTCAATCTTTTTCTAGCAGTAGGAACAGACCTTTGAATAATATTAGCAATTTTAGATGCTTTAGTTCGCCTTGATTATATAAATGTCTCACAATTAATTCTTGTTGCTCATTTAAACTAAATCGTCTACACTTAATTGGACAAATTCTATGAGAATAGATATCGTTAATTTAATAAAGTAGGCGATTCACTTAAAAATGAATATGTAATTTCAATTAGCAGTACTAAATA
>NZ_JAOTIS010000008.1 GCF_025628935.1 Macrococcus capreoli | reverse complement strand
AAATAACCTGCTGAAAATCAGCAGGTTATTTTTGTGATTATACAGTTTGTATTTCGACCAGTAGATTAGACGTTTGGATACTGTCTCCTGCCTTTACATGTATTTTAGTAATTACACCATCAAAAGGCGCTTGCACAGTCGTTTCCATCTTCATTGCTTCAGTCACTAATAAAGCTTGTCCTTTCGTTACTGTTTCTCCTTCTATTACTTTCACTTCACCTACAGTACCTGGCATTTGCGCACCGATATGATGTTTATTTTGAGGATCTGCTTTCGGTATTGTCGCTACACTTGGTTCCACATTCACATCTTTCACATACACTTTTCGACTCATCCCGTTAAAGTCGAAGTATACCCAGCGATATCCATCTTCGTGCACATGACCCACACTAATCAACTGTACGATGAGTGTTTTTCCTTCATCAATAGCGATTTCAACTTTTTCATTTTTGCGCATTCCGTAGAAGAACGTTGGCGTATCAAGCAATGATACATTCGCAAATTTCTCATTCGTCGCCACATATTGCTCATATACTTTCGGATACAGCGCATAACTTACAACATCTTGTTCTGTCACTGGTTTCGCTTGTTTCGTCGTTAACGTTTGACGTAACGATTCAAAATCAACTGGTGGTAACAATTCCCCAGGTCTTACATTAATACTTTCGATATCCTTTAACACGACTTTCTGCAATGCTTCAGGGAAACCATTCGCCGGTTGTCCAATCTCACCTTTAAAGAATGATACAACGGATTCCGGGAAGTCCAGTGTCGCACCACGTTCTATTACTGACGTTTCATCTAAATTATTTTGTACCATGTATAATGCCATATCTCCAACAACTTTAGAAGATGGCGTTACTTTCACAATATCACCAAACATTAAATTCACACGTCTGTACATATCTTTCACTTCACTGAAACGATCCCCTAATCCTAAACTTTTCGCTTGCATACCTAAGTTAGAATATTGACCACCAGGCATTTCATGTTTATAAATTTCTGTATGCGGTGACTTAATATCACTTTCAAAATCTTTATAATAGTGACGGACACCTTCCCAGTATTGCGACAATTTCTCAAGACCATCAATATTTGCACGCATTTGACGCTGTTTACCATTCAGTCCGTAATACAATGTATTGGCACTCGGTTGACTCGTTAAGCCACTCATAGCACCAAGCGCTGTATCAACAATATCAACACCCGCTTCTATCGCTCTTGCATAAAGCATCACACCGTTACCACTCGTGTCATGCGTATGAAGATGAATTGGTAAATTAACCGTCGCTTTCAATTCACTAATCAATTCAAATGCCGCTTCAGGTTTAAGTAATCCCGCCATATCTTTAATCGCAAGGATATGGAATCCTTCACGCTCCATCGCTTTTGCCATTTTCTTATAATAATCCAGCGTATACACTGTTGAACGTTCTGGATTTAATATATCACCCGTATAACAAATCGCACCTTCTGATATTTTGCCTGCCTTTAATACTGCTTCATTGGCCACTTTCATTTGATCCAGCCAGTTCAGCGAATCGAATATTCTAAAGACGTCAATGCCGGCCTTCGCACTTTCTTCGACAAACTTCGTAACAACATTATCCGGATAATTTTTATAGCCGACTGCATTTGAGGCACGTAGTAACATCTGGAACAATACATTCGGTATCGCTTTGCGTAACTTCTCAAGACGTTCCCACGGATCTTCTTTCAGGAAATTATAAGCGACATCAAATGTTGCGCCTCCCCACATTTCCAGAGAGAAACTATCTTGTAAATAATGACTCGTCATCGGTGCAACCGTCAGTAAATCTTTCGTTCTAACGCGCGTTGCTAAAAGAGATTGATGGGCATCACGGAATGTCGTATCCGTCATCAGTACATCCTCTTGTTCTAGTACCCAATTTTTCACGAAATCAGGTCCATGTTGATCTAACAATTGTTTCGTACCCGGCAATTGATTTGGTTCTTTCTTCTCAATATAGAGCGGTTCGAAATTTGGTTTATCCTGCTTCTCAACACCAGGGAACCCATTCACCGTCACATTCGCGATATATTCTAACGTCTTAGTCCCTCGGTCACGCGGTGCTTCTATTTGAAAGAGCTCCGGCGTAGAATCGATAAAGTTAGTATGATACTCACCGCTAACAAACAATGGATGCTTTACGACATTGATTAAAAATGGCATATTCGTCTTAATCCCACGTATACGCATTTCACGTAACGAGCGAATCATTTTCTCTTCTGCCTGCTTAAACGTAATTGCTTGTGTTGAAATTTTCACGAGTAATGAATCATAGTACGGTGAAATTTCGGCGCCCTGGAATCCGTCACCTGCGTCTAAACGCACACCGAATCCGCCTGTCGAACGGTATGCCATAATTGTCCCGGTATCCGGCATAAAATCATTTAATGGATCTTCTGTCGTTACACGACACTGAATTGCATAACCTAACGTAATAATATCTGCTTGTCGTGGCATCGCGATACATTCATCATGCAATGCTTCGCCGTCTGCAATTAATATTTGCGTCTTAACGATATCGACACCTGTCACCATTTCAGTAATTGTATGTTCAACTTGAACGCGAGGGTTCACTTCAATAAAGTAAAAATCATCGCCACTCACTAAAAATTCAACAGTCCCTGCATTAACATATCCAATATGTTGCATTAAATGCAATGCTGCATCACAAATACGCATTCTTAATTCTTCTGTTAAGCCCACTGACGGTGCAACTTCTACAACTTTTTGATGACGACGTTGCACAGAACAATCACGTTCAAATAAATGTACGATGTTACCGTGTGTATCACCAATAATCTGGACTTCGATATGTTTCGGGTTTTCAATATAACGCTCAACATAAACTTCCGCATTTCCGAATGACTTCAATGCTTCAGATTGTGCGCGCTGATACGCATCAACAAGCTCTGACTGATCCTTCACGATACGCATCCCTTTACCACCACCACCAGAAATGGCTTTAATGATAATCGGAAAGCCATATTGATCGGTAAATGACTTCACCGCTTCAAACGATGTTACAGCTTCTTTCGTTCCCGGAATAATCGGTAGATGCGCTGATTCAGCAGTCGCACGTGCTTTCACTTTATCGCCAAACATATCAAGATGACGAATTTCCGGACCGATAAAGATGATGCCTTCTTCTGCGCAACGCGTAGCAAAAGTCTTATTTTCACTTAAAAATCCATACCCTGGATGAATCGCATTTGCACCACATTGTTTCGCAATTTCAATGATACGCTCAATGTGCAAATAACTTTCTGTAGGTCCAATGTCTTCTCCGACAAGATAAGATTCATCTGCTTTGTAGCGATGCAGTGATCCTTTATCTTCTTTAGAATAAATTGCGACTGTCGGAATGTTTAGTTCTGTTGCCGCACGAAATATGCGAATGGCAATTTCTCCACGGTTTGCGACTAATAACTTCTTGATGCGATTCATATCATTTCCTCCTCGAAGATTATTCAATACACTTTCATTATATAGAACCATGTTGTAATTTAGTATGCATTCATTAGAATATACATAAAATATTCAAAAGTATGCATTACATTAACATTTTTAATAGATTGATAAACACAACAATATAAAGGTATACAAAAAAGCATGCACCATTCGGTACACACTTTTATATGAAATCGTATTCATTTTTTTGAATATCTTTTACGACTCCATTGATTTTTTCTTAACATCTTTAGCTGCCATCAGTAAGAGTCCAACAGCAATCGATAAACTTAACATACTCGATCCACCATAACTTAAAAACGGTAGTGGCACACCCGTTAACGGAATTAACCCAGAAATACCACCTAAATTAATAAAGGTTTGAATGCCGATGTAACTTGCAACACCGACACAAATTAATTTATAAAATATCGTATCTGCTAGTGCTGCATACATTAATCCTTTATATACAATGAAGAACAATAAACTAATAATAACAATAACACCAACAAGACCGAGCTCTTCCGCAATGACTGCAAAGATAAAGTCTGTATGCGGCTCTGGTAAATAGCCAAGTTTCATGACACCATTCCCTAACCCTTTTCCGAATATACCACCATTACCAATGGCCATTAATGAGTTAGATAAATGGTATCCCGCGCCTGCTTCATCTTTAAAAGGATTTGCCAGCACTTCGAAACGTTGTTTTTGATGGGTTGCAAGGAAAGAACCGGTAATTAAGAACTTTCCTAACATAAATGCGACAACCCCCGAGAGTACGAGGCCAGCCATTTTTATCATCGCTTTAAAAGCAATACCAGAATATAAAAAGATACAACCGATAATCATCATAATCAGTATAGTAGAACCAGAGTCATTTTGTAACATGACTAACCCTGCACATACACCGACTAATATGAGGGGGGCAATAATATCTGCGCTCATTTTATCTAAATTGTCTTTCTTATCGTATATATAAGCTAAATAAATAATAACGACAATCTTGAGAAATTCAGAAGTCTGAAGTTGCATAAATCCTAAATTCAACCAGCTTGTCGCACCATTGACTTCTTGCCCAAATAACCGTGTGATCAGTAATAAAATCATAATCGTTGCGATAGAGAACTGTTGGACGCGCTTATTCTTAATGATTTGAATCGACATGAAATATGCCATGAAGAATACTAACCCGAAACTCACAATAATCGTAAACAATTGTCGTATGTAAAAATAAGAAGCTGCTACAGGTCGGCCACCTGTCAATGTCCCACGGGTTGCTGCAACCATACTCGCACTATAAATCATAACTAATCCAATTAATACGAGCGCAACGTAACTCAGCAATAGCGGAAAGTCGACATATTTTGTATATGCTTTTATGTAATCTATAAATTTTCTAAATTGTGTCAAAGGAATCCGCTCCAAAAAATTAATGAAGTCTAAAGCGCTTGCTCTAGACTTTAAACGTTGGTGAAGGCATCATGCAATTTTGAAAGTTCTTTCTCGAGAGCAGATAATAATTTCTTACCTTCATCTTTTTCAATTAATCCGATACGTGTCGCAAAATCAACTTCACGACTTAAACCGAACATTTGTGTATCTAACACCTCTTCGTAAAGAGGACATTGTGGCATCGTTAAGTTGTCCATTTGAACTTTAATCAACTGCAATATTTTGTCTGCATCTTGATTGAGCTGGTCATATGCCTTTTGTTTGTAATCTAAATTGTCACGCATAGCATACACCCTCATTTCATTATTCTTATACTTTAAAATTCTATATGACATGTCTTTAAAAATCAAGCATTTACTCATATAGAATATGGTATTATTAATGTGAAAGGGTGATATGATGATTATTCAAATTAAAGGAAAAGTAAAATTTAATATTACACTTGATCCATCTACTTTTATCTTTGATGACCGTAAAGTAGAAATGGAGCAATTATTAAATGGCCAAACAACTGGTGAAGAAACAATTACCTTCCAGGACAATTATGAGTGGAACCGTGAAATATTAGAAGGTGCCTCTAAACCGCCGACTTTAATTTCAGAGAAAAAATATAAAAAACAAGCATTATTAGAAGGAACATTCTTAATGAATATGCATCACTTTATTATTAATGCAGAACCTGACAGTGATGCAACCCATGTTGCATTATCCAATGAAGCAACAACTGTGCAAATACCTTTAGAAGCATTGAAAGGACTATACTTCCAGTTCTCTAAAGATGGTAAACGCTTATATGAAGACGGTATGGTCGATGCGTTTGTTTATGATCAGGATTTAAAGTTAGTCATGCAACATGTGACGGGTATAGAAATTGTTTAAATAATATATTCATGGCCGATAAACTGGTTTTATCGGCCATCAATTTAAGTACCTTCACCGTTCACATCAATCATGGCCGAAAAAAAGCTTAAGACACAATGTCTTAAGCTTTCTTTTGTTGACGCTCTTTATGCAATCGATAACGATACAATCCAAGTACAATCGCTGCAATAATTAAACTTTCTCCAACCGGTAAAAATACCGCTAAGAAACTTAAAATAATACAACCTAGGAATAATAGAATATATATGACCACGTTCTGCCAAAGTTTTAACTTTCTCGCAAATCCTAAATTATAAACAATTGCACTCAATATAAATATCGCGATAAGCAAATACCACATCCCATATACAGGATTTGTATCAACTGCAAGAAGTTTAGCAAGAAATGACATTCTTTGCTCAGGATCTACGCTCACTTGCGCATTACCGATCATAAAATTCATTGATTACTCCTCCTCTTGCATTGCTGCTTTCGCTTTTTTCTGTTCTCTTTCACGTTGAGATTTATCTAACGTTTTCTTTCTTAAACGAATAGATTCAGGTGTAACTTCCACTAATTCATCATCATTTAAGTATTCTAACGCTTCTTCTAACGTTAATGTTCTAGGTTTCTTCATCGTTGTTGTTTGTTCTTTCGTCGCACTACGGATGTTGTTCGCAGCTTTCACTTTCGTAATGTTAACCGTTAAGTCATTATCACGAGAGTTCTCACCAACGATCATACCTTCATAAACTTCAGTACCTGGTTCCATGAAGTTCACGCCACGGTCTTCTAAAGCTAAGATAGCATATGTTGAAGCTACCCCTTTATCCATAGAAACTAATACACCGTTACGACGGCCGCCGATACGTCCTTTTAATAATGGACGGTATTCATCAAATGTATGGTTTAAAATACCGTAACCACGCGTCATCGACATAAACTCAGTACGGTAACCGATTAAGCCACGAGCTGGCACGTTAAAGATTAAACGTGTTTGACCGTTACCACTGTTCACCATATCAACCATTTCACCTTTACGTGTTCCTAAAGATTCAATAACAGATCCTGTATGTTCTTCTGGTACGTCAATTTGAACACGCTCATATGGCTCATATTTCTTACCGTCAATTTCTTTAACGATAACTTCAGGTTTAGAAACTTGTAATTCGAAACCTTCACGACGCATGTTCTCGATTAAGATAGATAAATGTAATTCCCCACGACCTGAAACTGTCCAGCTGTCTGGACCAACTGATTCAACACGTAATGATACGTCTGTTTCAAGTTGTGATTCTAAACGATCTTGAATATTACGTGCAGTTACGAATTTACCTTCTTTACCTGCAAACGGTGAATTGTTTACTGAGAACGTCATTTGTAACGTTGGCTCATCAATACGTAAGATTGGTAACGCTTCAGGCGTGTCTGTTGGTGTTACAGTTTCACCAACGTTAATGTCTTCCATACCTGAAACTGCGATTAAGTCACCTGCATACGCTTTTTCAATTTCAACACGTTTTAAACCGAAGAAACCGAATATTTTCGTCACACGGAAATTTTTGATTGTGCCGTCAATCTTAATTAAAGAAACTTGTTGACCAACTTCCATCGTTCCACGGAATACACGTCCGATACCGATACGTCCAACGTAGTCATTATAATCTAATAATGCAACCTGGAATTGTAACGGCTCATCTTTGTTATCAACTGGCGCTGGTACATAGTCAATAATCGTTTCGTATAAACTTTGCATGTTCTCATCTTGAGTTGAAGGATCTAAACTTGCAGTTCCATTAATCGCTGACGCATACACGACAGGGAAATCTAATTGTTCGTCATTCGCTTCTAATTCAATAAATAAATCATATACTTCATCCAATACTTCTTCCGGACGTGCAGATGGTTTATCAATTTTGTTAACAACGACTACAGGTTTTAAGTTTTGCTCTAACGCTTTCTTTAATACGAAACGTGTTTGAGGCATTGTCCCTTCATAAGCATCGACAACTAATACTACACCGTCTACCATTTTCATGATACGTTCTACTTCTCCACCGAAGTCAGCATGTCCAGGTGTGTCCAGAATGTTAATGCGTGTTCCTTTGTAATCAATTGCTGTGTTCTTCGCTAAAATCGTGATACCACGTTCTCTCTCAATATCATTTGAGTCCATTGCACGTTCTTCAACGTGTTCATTTGAACGGAAAGTACCTGATTGTTTTAATAATTCATCAACTAGGGTTGTTTTCCCGTGGTCAACGTGGGCGATAATTGCAATATTACGAACATCTTCTCTAAAATTTGTCATTGATTTGTTTCTCCTTAATCGAACTACAGTTTATTATGTAACTGTGATATTATATCATATTATAAGATAATTATATATCGATAAATTCCATATTCAAAGTATAAGGGGTGTTTTATATGCAAAAAAGTAAATTACCATTTTTCTGTCTTGCCGTTTTCGCCGTATTAATGCTTATTTTATTCAGCATTGGATTAGCTGAATTAAATTATTTACTAATTATTATTTCAGCGGTTTTATTTATTGCGACATTTGGATATGGGTTTTCGTTAAAAAGTCAATACCGAAAAAATAACTGGTTATAGTAAATTCGTAAACTGCACAAAAATTTGTGCAGTTTTTCTTGTATTTTGCACCAAACATCAATTTTGAACATGAAATTTGTTTAATTATTGAATTTTGACGTTTTGCACACAATTTAATTCCATACTATATTATCACTGTAATGATCAATTCATAACGAGGTGATGATATGATATTAAAACAGCGTATCAAAAACAAACATTTAGCGTATCTTGAAGCATTAGAAGGACGTGCGATATTAGACGAAGAACAATTAGCTCGGCTTGCGACACTCAGAAATACAGAGCAGCTGGAAATTCAATTTGAGCAGTATTTAAACGGCATCGATATGAACAACTTCGATTGTATTTGGCAGTTTAATTATTCTGACTACCACATCGATGCATTAATTAATGTCATCTTAGTTTCTGAAACGGCGATATACTTGTTTAAACTCAATAATTATGAAGGCTTACATTACATTAATAACGAAGGCATACTTTCTCATTACATTACAGAAACACAACAGCTCGATATTTTACAATTAAATTGTGTTAAATATTCGATTTACTCCATATTGGATGATAAGTATAAACATTTACCAATTTATATTAAATGTGTATGTTTAGATGAAACTTTTGAACTTGATGCACATACTGATCATTTCCCATTTCTGTTTAAACACGATATTATCCCATACCTTAATAAAATTAATCAACTTAATAAAAAAAAAGTACTCACATCGGTAAGTACTTAGTTCAAGCGCATTATGAAATTGTCTTTATAAAGCATCAGCACTATGCCACAGGGATCGTTTGCCCTGAATGTAAACAACGTAACACGATGATCAAACATAAATCACTCGTCTATTGCGAACAATGTGCGTCCATTCGTACGATTGATGAAATATTTGAGCACACTTTGCGCGAGCTTTATCATTTAACACATGATGAACGTATTACGAAAGCGAAAATTCAAAAATTCTCAAATAATTTCTTTTCAAATTATCAGCTGCAAAAGTTATTTCCGAAATCACGAAAAAAGCAACTGCAACAGTTTAACGTTTCATGAATTTGTCTTGATGTAATTGCTCTAATTGTGCCTGATACGGACTTAAATATTGCGTTAACAGTTCATGATGTAATGCTTTATTGGCCACAACGATTGAGTTGGCATTTAACATGTTGAGTGGCTGGCCTAACTGATTCGTAACTACACCGCCTACTTCTTCAACGATAATTAATCCGCCGGCAAAGTCCCATGGATGAAGACGTAATGTAATATAAGCGTCAATCTTGTTCGAAGCAACGTAAGCAAAGTCGAGTGCTGCTGAACCATAACTTCTGGCACTTCTTGCATCTTTGACGATTGGAATGTACATATCACGTGTGAAATCTTTCGTTAACCAGTTTGGATTCATCGAAATAATAGAAGTGCTTAATGGTGTGTCATTAATCGGTGCTAACTTTTCTCCATTTTTGTATGCACCACGTCCTGCTTTAGCTTCGTATAATACGTCACGCATAACATCATAAACGACGCCGGCATATTTATTACCATCGATAAATATACCGATTGAAATGGCAAAGTTCTCTTGTTGATGGACAAAGTTTAATGTCCCGTCAATGGGATCTATAATCCAGATAACACCATCCAGTGATTCAATATCTTTACCACTACCTTCTTCACCAATAATACGGTGTTCTGGATAAGTGGACTGGATGCGTTCAAATAAAAATTGCTCAGTCGCTTTATCCATGTTCGTTACTAAATCATTCGCGTTAGATTTCGTTTCAATTTCGAGTGGCTCATTTAACTGTGTTCTAATATTTTCTCCAGCCTGTAAAGTAATCTCTTTTAAAAATTCATATAATGCCATATGCACTCCTCCTGTTGCATATATTATACACAAGAACAAAACGATGCAAAAATGTTTTCTCTTGTCATACATTCGTGTAATGTAATAGTTAAGATTAAAGAATTAGAATGTGAGGATTAATATGACAAAATATAAATTTACTAAAAAAGATTTCGATGTATTTAAAGTCGACGGATTAGCACCTCGAATGGAAGCATTAATCAATACGACACGACCAAAACTTGAAGCGCTTGGTGATCATTTCAGCGGATATTTATCTGAACAGACAGACGAAACATTTTATCCGCATGTAGCGAAACATTTACGCCGTAAAACAAATCCACCGAATGATACGTGGGTTGCGTTTGCGACGAATAAACGCGGCTATAAAATGTTGCCCCATTTCCAGATTGGATTATTTGGCAGTCATGCTTTCGTGTTGTTTGGTGTCATTTATGAATCGCCTGATAAAGACCGTATGGCTAAAAAATGGAAGAAGCAAATGAAAGCGATACAAGCATTAAATGATGACTATATTATTAAAGGCGATCATATGAAAGAAGAATTTACGTACATTAAAGATCTAAAAAAGAAAGATATTGAAAGCTATATCAATCGTTTAGTAGACGTGAAAAAAGGCGAATTAATGTTTGGTAAAGTATTTTATCCTGGGGATGAAGCATTAAAAACAGATAAGGCATTTATTAAAGAAATTGAACAGACATTTTTTGAAATGTTACCGCTCTATCAATAAATAAAAGCAGGATCTCTGAATTAACCAGAAATCCTGCTTTTATTTATTATTGATTATTGATTACGTTTATTATAATTGTCACGACGCTCGTCAACTGCATCTTTAGTCTTATCAACATACGTTACACGATCATGGTCATTGACAAGATTTTTGTCAAATGAATCACGCGTATTAGCTGCGTTGTAATCGTGGTCAATATTCGTTTGTTCATGATGTTCTTTAATTGTTTCTTTGTCAATTTCAACAGTTGGGCTATTATCAACAAAAGTGTTGTCATTGTTTCGTTGATTGTACACCGCTTCACGATCATTTGCATCATAAACATAATCGTTGTTGCGTTCACGTTCGATATGCTCATCGCGCTCTACATACTCAGGCGCTGCATTTCTAGGACGATTTACTGTTTCAACTTCACGGTGATTGTCATAATAATCAGCGTTTGTAATCACTTTATCTTTACGCGCAAATAATAAAATTGCTGCGATAAAGAAGAATAATGGGATGAAACCGAAAATAAATGTAAAGAATAAAGGTGTAGTAAGTAATCCTGCAATAAGTAACATCACACCAGCTAAAATACGTTTTTTCATTTTAAGTAATCCAATTAAACCAAATATTAATGGTAAAATTAAATAAGCAAGGATACCCCAAATTGCATTCATGATTTGTGGAATAATTTGATCAACTGTTAAATTATTTGTATCTAAATAATCTTTAAATTCTTGATTTTTCTGTATAGCTTGATTAAATCCTTCTTTTAACTGCGCAATAAAATCTGGGTTATTACCATTTACTAATAACTGATAAAGACCTAAAATTGCACCTACAAATAATGATAACCATGCAAGCCATCCAAATATTTTTTCTGGAACACGACTCACGGGTTGAACGGTTTGCGTATACTCTCTGCGACTCATATATTCATCTCCTTGTAACTGTATTTATGTTCATTATACCCTAATGTAACTTATATATGCATGATTGAACGATTTAATTGATATTTATTTAATAAGGAGATCGCTTATGTTTTAGTTCATAATACTCTGAAGTATTGCGAACTAACTCAGCATATTTCTAGTCTTTTTGGACTATTTACCCTCCATTCTTACACCGTTAGTTCGCGATACTATGCAGTATTGCGAACCAACGCAGTATATTTCTACTCATTCAGCACTATTTTCCTTCATTCTTATACCATTAGTTCGTAATACTATGCAGTATTGCGAACTAACTCAGCATATTTCTAGTCTTTCTGGACTATTTACCTCCATATTAATCCGTTAGTTCGCGATACTATGAAGTATTGCGAACCAACACTCATCCACAAAAAAAATCACCCTAAACCCATAAAGGATTTAGAGTGATAAACACCCTTTCGACTGCCTCTCTTAAACGGCCTCTCAAGGGCAGACGCATGTTAAACTTCAACAAATCCATCGAAATCAAAGAACGATTTCTTGGATTTGTCTCCAGTTTACTTGCGTCTTAACACCCTTTCGACTGCCTCTCTTAAACGGCCTCTCTTAATTCAAGCTCATTTTAAATCTCAAGAACAGCTCGTTATATTTTTTAATATTTTCATAGCCTAAATCTTTATAAACTTCTAATTTCTTCTGTACTTCTTTATCTGGATAGAATCGTTTATCTTTACGCGTTTCTTTATCTAACAATTGATAACTTGCAGCGTTCGGCGTAGCATATCCTACCCATTCGGTATTTTGTTTACCAATTTTAGCATCCAGCAAGAAATTAATAAATTCATGTGCACCGTCAATATTTTGAGCGGTCTTCGGAATAACGATATTATCAAACCATAAGTTCGATCCTTCTTTCGGTACAACGAAATCAAGCTTTTCATTCTCATTCATAATATCAGCACCCATACCACTCCATACAACAGCAACATCGGCTTCTTTCTGAACCATCATCGTATTAATTTCATCCGCGACGATTCCTTTAACATTCGGCCCTAATTTTTCGAGCTTTTTCTCTGCTAATTCTAATTTATGCGGATTCGTTTCATTTAATGATTCTCCCATACTATTTAAAGAAAATCCTAACGCTTCACGCGCGCCATCAACAATTAACACGTTATCTTTCAACCGTTTATCCCATAAACTGTTCCAGCTTGAGAAATCAATACCTTTCGTTTTCTCAGGGTTATACAGTATTCCTACTGTTCCCCAGAAATAAGGTATTGAATATTGATTGCCTTTATCAAACGGTAAATTCAAATAATCCGGATTGATATTTTTTAAATTCGGGATTTTTTTATGATCAATCGGAATCAGCAAATGATCTTTTTTCATCTTTTGAATCGCATATTCACTCGGTACTGCAACATCATAATGCGTGCCACCATTTTTAATTTTAGCGAGCATCGATTCATTCGAATCAAATGTTTCCAGTATTACACGAATCCCATGTTCTTTCTCAAATTGCTTTAGTAAATCGGGATCGATATACTCTCCCCAGTTATACACATACAATATATTCCCTTTACCACTTTTCGGTGGTGGATCGATAAATCGTGTAGAGAAAAGTAAAAGCACTGCAACAACGAGTGACGTAATAATAAGCTGCATTAATTGTTTCATTTCGCTACACCTGCCTTTATCTTTCTTTTCTTCACATGATTATTCGATACAAAGTAATATACTAATATAATCGTCATCACAAGTAAGAATAACAATGTACTAATCGCGTTAATTTCCATTGAAATCCCTTTACGCGCCATCGAATAAATTTCAACTGATAATACGCTAAAGCCGTTTCCGGTAACGAAGAAACTCACCGTAAAGTCATCTAAGCTATACGTTAATGCCATAAAGAATCCAGCAAACGCTCCAGGTAATATATGCGGAATAATCACTTTCGTAATCGTTTGATACGTACTTGCACCTAAATCATAACTCGCATTAATCAGTGATTGATTCATGTCATACAGTTTCGGCAATACAAGCAACACAACAATCGGTACACAAAACGCAATATGTGAAATCAATACAGACCAGAACCCTAATCCTAGTCCCGTAAAGTGACCAATCACTGTAAATAATATTAAAAATGATGAGCCAATAACAACGTCACTGCTAACCATTAATATATTATTTAATGTAAGTAAACCTACTTTTAACTGCTTATTGCGCATGTAATGAATCCCTAACGCTCCACAAATACCAATTACTGTGGATACACTTGCTGCAATCAGTGCAACTGCTAACGTATTAACGATGATAACCATTAATCGTTTATTCTGAAACACCGCTTTGTAATGGTCTAACGTAAATGACTTAAAGTGGTTCATATTCCCAGCCGAATTAAACGAATAATACATTAAATAGAAGATCGGAAAATATAAAATGAAAAGTGCGACCGCTAAAAATAGTTTAGATCTTAATTTCATTTGACTTCCTCACTTCCTTCTTTCGACTTCGTAATTATCATAACGAGCGCCATCGCTAAAATTAAGAACACCGCAATCGTAGAACCCATACCAAAGTTCTGCGTTACTAAAAATTGCTCTTCAATTGCTGTCCCTAAATTGACCACTTTATTCCCGGCAATTAAACGGGTAATCATGAATAGGCTCAATGCAGGAATAAACGTGACTTGTATTCCTGTCTTAACCCCTTCCCATGATAATGGCATAATAACTTTCCTGAACGTCGTCATTTCTGTCGCACCTAAATCACGAGATGCCTGCAGTAAATTCTCTGGAATAGCATTCATACTATTGAAGATTGGCAATATCATAAACGGAATATAAATATAAACCGATACAAAGATAAATGCTGCATTTGTAAATAACAGACTTGTTGCCGGCAAATGCATCCAGTTTAACAAATCATTAATCGTCCCTTGTTTACTGAAAATACCGATAAATGCATACGTTTTAAGCAATAAATTTATCCACGTCGGCAATATAATAATCAGTAACCAGAATTGCTTGTTTTTCGTACTGCGTAACACCATCGCTATCGGATACGAAATAATAAGACAGATCAATGTGATAATGAACGCATAAACAAATGAACTGAGCGTCATTTTAAAATACGCCATCGAGAAAAAATCTTGATAATTTTGAAGCGTAAAATGCCCGCTGTTATCCGTAAAGCTTGTGTAAAAAATCATAACGAGTGGTGCAATGATAAAAATAACAATCCATATCATATACGGTATTAAAAAATATTTTTTCGCTTTATCCATATTACACCTCGTATGACTCGATACGCGCATCAAATTCTTCTTCTGTCTCACCCGGTAACATAATATGAATCGCTTCTTCATCAAACGTTAAGCCAACGTGTTGACCAGGTTGAGCGCTTTTCGTTGATTGAATAATCCATTCATTACCCGCTTCGTCGAAACAACAAATTTCGTAATGTACGCCTCTAAATAATTGAGAATCCACGACTGCTTTCACTTTCCCTGCTTCTGGCGTCGTAATTTCAATATCTTCAGGACGGATCACTACATCGACTTTCGCATTCGGTTTAAACCCTTTATCGACACATGCATATTCATTACCGTACATTTCAACAACATAATCACGTTTCATAATGCCCGACACAATATTCGACTCGCCAATAAAGTCAGCGACATAACGGTTAATCGGCTCATCATATATATCAGTCGGCGTCCCACTTTGTTCAATCTTCCCTTTATTCATAACAAATATATAGTCACTCATCGCAAGTGCTTCTTCCTGATCATGTGTCACGAAGATAAACGTCTTCCCTAAACGTTGCTGAATTTCACGTAATTCATACTGCATTTCAGTTCTTAACTTTAAGTCTAATGCTGATAACGGCTCATCCAGTAAGATGATTTCAGGCTCATTCACAATCGCACGGGCAATTGCAACACGTTGACGTTGTCCCCCACTCATATCTTTGATTTCACGATGTTCAAAGCCTTCTAACTTTACAAGCTTTAATGCATCCATTACTTTCGTCTGAATATCTTTCTGATTCACTTTCTTAATGCGCAAACCGAACGCGACATTTTCGAATACATTTAAATGTGGAAATAACGCGTAATCCTGAAACACCGTGTTCACACGACGTTTGTTCGCCGGAATATCATTAATACGATTGCCTTCAAAGAATATATCACCATTTGTTGGTTTTTCGAAGCCAGCAATTAATCTTAAGATTGTCGTCTTACCACAGCCAGAAGGTCCTAACAACGTATAAAATTTACCTTCTTCAATTTCAAAATTAATATTATCTAAAACTTTATTGTCGCCGTAAGATTTTGATACATTGTTAAATTGAATAAATTCTTTCATAGCACTCTCCTATAAGTAAGATTCCGTTGCAACGATTAATACACGTGCATCTTTTTTAAATTTATTAAACAGCTGATGCGATTCATTCGCTTTAAAATAAAAGGACTCCCCTTTACGTGCAGTAAATTCCTTTCTTCCGATACGAATACTTGCAATCCCGTCTAATACGTATATGAAACTGTCCGATAGACTCGGTTCAAACTTCTTATATTCAGAATCTGGCTTTAACGTAATAATGACAGGCTCCATATCAAATTCATTCGAATCCGGTACGAGCCACTGAATTAAATAGCCATTATCATATTCATCATAAAATGTTTGTTCCGATTTCGGATAATAAATACGTTGTTCATGCATCTTCTCGTTGAAAAAGTCTGATGGTTCTGAACCTAATACTTCAAGAATATTAAAAAACGTCTCCATAGATGGTGAACATAAATTACGCTCTAACTGCGAAATATATCCTTTTGATAAATCTGTTCGTTCGCCTAGCTCTTCCTGCGTTAAATTCTTTTGTCTTCTTAAATCTTTAATTTTTTTCCCTATATCCATTGCGTCACACCTTAGTTTAATAATTGTAAACATTTTGTTTAGAAGCATTTTTAATATAGCAGAAAAAAAGTCAAAAAACAACAGTCATACTAAATTTTTATGTTATTTTGATACGCTAAATGTCTTTTCATTCGCTTTACGTGCCGCTTGAAAACGTTGTGTCACTAAGTATCCATCATAAGTCGATACTTCTTTAAATGCTTTATAAATTTTATTTTCATCGGACTTCATTGGTGCTACATTTTTAAATGCACGATACACGACTGCATAATCATCCGTGTTCACTTTCGACTCATATGCATCTTCTACTAAAGCAAGAAAATTCACGACATCAATGATTTCTTCCTGTGTCCAGTCCGGATCAATTGGATAACTATAACTCATCATTTGACCTCCGTAAAAAAAGCACTATTCATCTCTGAATAGTGCTTCGTATGTTATTGTATTGCAATTACATTGTGTGGATTGGGCTACCTAATGCAACTTCAGCAGCTTCCATCGTAATTTCACCTAAAGATGGATGTGCATGGATTGTTAAAGCGATATCTTCAACAGTCATACCTGTTTCGATTGCTAAACCTAATTCAGCGATCATGTCAGATGCACCAGAACCAGCGATTTGCGCACCGATTAATAAACCATCTTCTTTTAATGAGATTAATTTTAAGAAACCATCTGTTTCACCGATAGATAATGCACGGCCGTTAGCAGCGTATGGGAATTTAGATGCTTTGAAATCTAATCCTTCTTCTTTCGCCATTGCTTCTGTATAACCTACAGTTGCAAGTTCAGGCTCAGTGAAACATACAGCAGGAATCGCTAAGTAATCTACTTCAGATTTTTCACCCGCAATAACTTCAGCAGCAACTTTACCTTCGTAAGATGCTTTATGTGCTAATGGAGGACCAGCAACGATATCACCGATAGCGAAGATGTTCTCAACTGAAGAACGTCCTTCTTCGTTAACTTCAACTAAACCACGTTCAGTTAATTTAACACCTAATGATTCTAAACCAATTTCTTCTGTGTTTGGACGACGACCTACAGTTACTAAACAGTATTCTGCTTCGATTGTATGCGTTTCGCCTTTCGCTTCATAAGTTACTGTAACACCAGTTTCAGTCTCTTCAGCAGATTTAGCCATTGCTTCTGTTACAATGTCAACACCTTTTTTCTTAAGACCTTTTTTAACCACTTGTGTCATTTGTTTTTCGAAGCCGCCTAAAATGTCTTTCGCACCTTCTAAAATTGTAACTTTCGTACCGAAGTTAGCATATGCAGTTCCTAATTCAGAACCGATGTATCCTCCACCAACAACGACTAAGCTCTTAGGTACTTCCGTTAATGATAAAGCACCAGTTGAATCGATTACACGTTTGTTGAATTTGAAGTTTGGAATTTCAATTGGACGTGAACCTGTTGCGATGATCGCGTGTTTGAAAGTGTATGTTTGAGATGATTTCTCAGTCATAACTTTTAAGTTGTTTTGGTCAACGAAGTAAGCTTCACCTTCAACGATTTCTACTTTATTACCTTTTAATAAAGCACCAACACCGCCTGTTAATTTTTGAACAACGCCGCCTTTGAATTCTTGAACTTTAGAGAAATCAACTGTAACGTTCTCAGCTTTAATACCGAAGTCTTCAGAATGTTTCGCAGTCTCATATTTATGAGAAGCTGATAATAATGCTTTAGATGGAATACAACCTACGTTTAAACATACGCCACCTAAACTACCTTTTTCTACGATTGTTACTTTTTGTCCTAATTGTGCTGCACGAATTGCTGCAACGTATCCACCAGGACCTGCTCCGATTACTATAGTATCTGTTTCAATAGGAAAATCTCCAACTACCATGTGCTTATCCCTCCATTAATAATAATTCTGGATTATTTAATAAACGCTTAATATGATTCATAGCATTTTGGCCTGTAGCACCATCGATTTGACGGTGGTCGAAACTTAATGATAATGCTAATACTGGTGCTGCAACGATTTCTCCGTCTTTAACGATTGCTTTTTGTGCAATACGACCGATACCTAAAATTGCAACTTCAGGGTGGTTGATGACTGGAGTGAACCATTGTCCACCAGCTGAACCTATATTACTAATTGTACATGATGAACCCTTCATTTCGCTAGGAGAAAGTTTACCATCACGTGCTTTTACTGCTAATTCGTTAATTTCATCAGAAATTGCGAAGATTGATTTACGATCTGCATTTTTAACAACAGGTACTAATAAACCACGTTCAGTGTCTGCTGCGATACCGATGTTGTAGTAATGTTTGTGTACTACTTCTTCTGTTGCATCATCTAATGAAGTGTTTAATGCTGGGTAAGCTTTTAATGCTGAAACTAAAGCTTTCACAACGTATGGTAAGAATGTTAATTTCGTACCTTGTTCAGCTGCGATTTCTTTAAATTTCTTACGGTGATCCCATAATGCTTGTACTTCAACTTCGTCCATTAATGTTACGTGTGGTGCAGTATGTTTAGAGTTAACCATTGCTTTCGCGATCGCTTTACGCATTGCAGGAATTTTCTCGCGTGTTTCAGGGAAATCTCCTTCTGGCGCTGCGATTGGTTGTGGTGCTGCTTTTGCTGCTGCTGGTTGTGCTGCAGGTGCTTCTTGTGCTGGTGCCGCTGCAGTTTGTCCACCTTCTAAGTAAGCTAAAATATCGTCTTTTAATACACGACCATTTTTACCTGTACCGTTAACCGCTTTAATGTTAACACCTTTTTCACGTGCAAGTTTACGAACTGAAGGCATTGCAATAACGCGACGCTTTTCATCCACTTCAACTGCTTCTGTTTTCGGTGCGTCTGCTTTTGGTGCTTCTGCAGTTACTTCTTCTTTCACTTCAGCAGGAGCTTCTGATTTCGCTGCTGCTTCTTGTGCATGTGCATCGTCAGAATCGATTGTTACGATAACGTCTCCTAAGTTTGCTACAGTACCTTCTTCAGCTACGATTGTGTTAATCGTACCTGATACAGGTGATGGAATTTCAACTACTGATTTATCATTTTGTACTTCACATAAAATATCGTCTTCTGCAATCGTGTCTCCAGCTGCTACGAACCACTTTACGATTTCACCTTCGAAAATCCCCTCACCAAGAGCGGGTAATTTAAATTCAAATGCCACAATAAATTCCTCCTAAGAATGTATTAATTTATTCTTTATTAATATAAATGATGAAAAGTAACAAAGGCAAAGCATTGTTACTTTTCATGTTGTGCGCGTCAAAGCTTAAATACTAGAATTCTAAAGTCTTTTTAGCTGCTGCAATGATGTCTTCTTTATTAGGTAACCAAACATGTTCAGCTTGTGTAAATGGGTAAGCTGTATCTGCTGCTGCTACACGTGCAATCGGTGCTTCTAATGAAAGAATCGCGCGCTCTGAAATTTCAGAAACAACATTTGCACCAACACCCGCTTGCTTTTGTGCTTCTTGCACAACAACAACGCGTCCTGTTTTTTCAACTGATGCAATAATTGTATCGATATCTAAAGGTTGAATTGTACGTAAGTCGATTACTTCGATTGAGTGACCATCTTTCGCTAATTCTTCTGCAGCTTTTAATGATTCCTGAACCATTGCACCGTAAGTGATGATTGAAAGATCTGTACCTTCTTGTTTCACTGCTGCTTTACCAATTTCAACAGTGTACTCTTCTTCAGGTACTTCTTCACGGAATGAACGGTATAATTTCATGTGCTCTAAAAATACAACTGGATCGTTATCACGAATTGCAGAGATTAATAAACCTTTTGCATCGTATGGGTTTGATGGGATAACAACCTTTAAACCAGGTGTTTGCGCCATTAATCCTTCTAAGTTATCCGCGTGTAATTCAGGTGTATGCACCCCACCACCAAATGGTGAACGAATAACTACAGGAGCTGATTTAGTACCACCTGAACGGAAACTTTGACGTGATAATTGCGCTGCTAACGAATCGAATACTTCGAATACGAAACCGAAGAATTGGATTTCCATAACTGGACGGAAGCCTGTTAATGTGAAACCAACAGCTAAACCACCAATACCAGATTCAGCAAGCGGTGTATCGAATACACGATCTTCACCGAATTCTTTTTGAAGTCCTTCAGTCGCACGGAACACACCACCATTGACACCAACGTCTTCTCCGAATACAAGAACGTTTTCGTCATTTTTAAGTTCAGTTTGAAGTGCATTATTTATTGCTTGAATCATTGTTAATTGTGCCATGACTTACTTCGACTCCTTCTCTTTATAAATTTCATATTGCTCTTTTAAGTTATAAGGCATTTCTTCTGTGTACATTAATTCAATTAATTGTGTCACAGTTTGCTTAGGTGCAGCATCTGCTTCTTTAATTGCATTTTTAATATCTTCTTTTGCTTTTTCGATGATTTCGTTTTCTTTTTCTTCAGACCATAAACCTTTGTTTTCTAGGAACTTACGGAAACGTACTAATGGATCTTTTTTCACCCATTCAGCATCTTCATCTGAAGTTCTGTAACGTGTTGGGTCATCCCCAGCCATTGTATGTGGACCATATCTATACGTAATTGTTTCGATTAATGTTGGACCTTCACCAGCAATTGCTCTGTCACGTGCTTCTTTCGTTGCAAAGTAAACCGCTAAAGCATCCATACCGTCTACAACGATACCCGGGATACCTGCAGCAACTGCTTTTTGCGCTAACGTTTTAGCTGCAGTTTGTTTGCTACGTGGTGTAGAGATTGCGTAGTTGTTGTTTTGAATAACGAATATTGCAGGTGCTTTATACGCAGATGCAAAGTTGATACCTTCATAGAAATCACCTTGTGAAGTACCACCGTCACCAGTGTACGTAATTGCAACAGCTTGTTTACCGCGCTTTTTAAGACCTAACGCAACACCCGCTGTTTGTACGTATTGTGCACCGATAATGATTTGAGGTGCTAAAGCATTCATACCTTCAGGCATTTGTGAACCTAAGAAGTGTCCTCTTGACCATAAGAATGCTTTTGTTAAAGGTAATCCTTGCCAGATTAATTGAGGTACATCACGGTAACCTGGTAAGATAAAGTCTTCTTGTTCTAAAGCATAGTGAGAAGCTAATTGAGATGCTTCCTGACCTGCTGTAGGTGCGTAGAATCCTAAACGACCTTGGCGGTTTAATGAGATTGAACGTTGGTCTAACACACGTGTCCAAACCATTCTCTCCATTAATTCTACTAATTGTTCGTCCGTTAATTCAGGCATATATGCATCATTAACTACATTTCCGTCTAAATCTAATACTTGAACTACTTCAAATTTTTCTTCGATTTCGCGTAAATTTGAAACAGCATCGAATGGGGCTTTTTTATTAAGAGCCATTCTGTTCACCAAACCTTTCGTTTATGTTTTAATTACATCATCTATCATATCACACATGTGTACTACAGATAAAGAAAAAGATTTTACATAAAAAACAGCGTCACAACAAGGGTTGTGAACGCTGTATTACCACAATATCAAAACTGTTATATATCAGAAAGCGTTTTCAAATTTACAATATTTGCAGTATATTTACGCTTCGTTTAATGTCTTTACAATTGGCTTTCTTGCCTGATCCACTTCGCGCTGTGCTTTCGTATAATCATCCGTTTTCTTCTGGAATCCTTCATATAACTTCGTCACAGCAGCAATCTTTTCATTTACAACTGCTTTATCAATCGTATCTTCTTTTAAGTAATCAAATAAAGCCTGCTCCTGTTTTAGGATTTCATGATATGCTTTCATTAATGAATCGTGCTTGTTGTACTTTTCATCTAAAGCTGTAACAAGTTTCTCAACTTGTTGTTTTTGTGTTTTATCATCGACTGATTTTGCTTCATCTTTAGCATCATCATATGTTTTCTTTGATTGCTCCATCACTTTAACTTCTTTGTCAGCGGCAGCTTTACGTTTATCTGTATTTTTCGTTAAATCTTCAGCAATACCTTTAAGCTGGTCTAGTTTTGCTTTATCAACTTTATTAAATAATTGAAGTTTGTCGTTTTCTAATTTTTCAAGCTCGCTACTTGTTTTTTCAATATCTTTTTCAATTTTACTACTTTCTTCTACTTGATTATAAAATGCTTCTAAGTTGGCTGTCTTATTCGAACATGCAACAAGTAATACCATTAAGCTCATCATAATGGCAATTTTAAATTTTTTCATGCGTCAATTCCTCCTCTATTCCTGGTTATTATGTTATCCCTTTTCCCTTTTTATTTCAATGTATATAATGCAAACCTACGCGTAATCTGATATATTTTAAAGTAATAAAGGAGTTGTTGTTATGTTAACGATGAATGATATTATAAGAGACGGACATCCGACATTAAGAGAAAAAGCACAAGAAGTCGCATTACCGTTATCAGATGAAGACCGTAAAACCATCGATGATATGTTATCATTTTTAAAAATGAGTCAGGATGAAGTATTAGCAAAAAAATATAAGTTGAGAAGTGGCGTCGGTATTGCAGCACCGCAAATCAACGTGAGTAAACGTATGCTAGTGATTTACTTCTTTGATGAAAAAACAAATCAATATGTAGAACATCAGTTAATCAATCCGAAAATTGTCAGCCACAGTGTTGAGAAAGCCTATTTACCGACCGGTGAAGGCTGTTTAAGCGTTGATGAAAATATTCCGGGACTAGTACATCGTTATGCACGTATTACAGTAAAAGCATTTAAACCAGATGGAACAGAAGTAAAACTACGTTTAAAAGATTTTACTGCCATCGTCGCTCAACATGAAATCGATCATTTAAATGGTGTAATGTTTTATGACCATATTAATAAAGAGCATCCAATGGAAGTACAACCGAATGCCATTGCAATTCAATAGAAAAGGTGAACCAGTTTGTTTTGGTTCACCTTTTTTACGTTGTAGGAATATCAAGCTGTCGAGTAAGTGTTAAACTTTATTTGTCGCTTACTCGCTACTATTAATCTATCAATTTATAATGTTGAAATGCTTTCGTTAACCCTTCTGAATGGACATCATCTGTTACATAATCCGCGACAGCTTTTAATGCATCAACACCGTTCCCCATAACAATTCCAAGGCCGACTCCTTCAATCATTTCAAGGTCATTCGCACCGTCACCAATAGCAATACAATCTGCTATCGGGATATTTACTGCTTCACTTACTTTCTTGATCCCTTCAAATTTAGATCCACCTGCAGGAACAACATCACGACTAACTTCATGCCAACGAATAAATTTAATCTTGTCGTATTGGTTATCGTACTTTACATCTTCATCTACTGTGTTGAAGATTAACGTCTGATAAATTGGTTTGTCTATATAGAAATCCGCTTCATGTCTCGGATGTTCAAACTTTAATGAACCCATACTTTCTTTAATATGGTCATGATATTCTATATTGGATACCATTTCGTGTTCATTCAGAAAGACTAACGGATGACCATTCGCTGCTGCATCTTTTTCAAGCTGCTGTAATGTCGCTAAATCTAATGGATTTTCATAAATCACTTTTCCGTTCATTTTTGCAAATTGACCATTAAATGAAATATAGTTCTCAATTCCTGTTTCGTTTAACACATCCTGCAACATAAACGGTGCACGTCCTGTCGCAATCGCGAGAATATGTCCCTTCTCTTTTAATTTTTGAAGCGTTAATTTCGTAGCTTCACTCATTACTTTATCATCATTATAAAGCGTACCATCAATATCAAAGAATATTAAATGCTGTTTCATCATTATGCCTCCGACCATTTATTTAATTTTAGTGTACCTTTTTCTACGCTTTAATTCAAAAATGTATTATTATATATAAAAGAAGTTGCATGCAAAGACTTTACACTACTATATTAATTCATGTAAGATAATAGTACTTATACATTTAATATAAATGTCTTGTACGGTTTATGTTTAGCCCTAGACTTCTAGGGCATTCTTTATGTATATAAAATTTGAGGAGGCTATTGATCAATGGCAATTTTTAAAGTATTTTTTCAAGAAGACAAAAGTGAAGTAATTATTCGTGAGAACACTAAAGTTAAATATTTCGAAGCTGTAAGCGAAGAGCAAGTAAGAAGATATTTATTAGATCGTCCTTATAACATTGAATTTGTTCAGGAATTAAAAGGTGCTCACCTTGAGTACGAACAAAAAGCTGAAAACTACAGCGTGGAGACTATCTAAATGAAGCCTTTACAAACGAATGAAGTCGGCGTATTTGCCCTCGGTGGTATGGGTGAAATCGGTAAGAATACTTACGCCGTTGAATATAAAGACGAAATTATCGTTATTGATGCAGGTATCAAGTTTCCCGAGGACGAGTTACTTGGTATCGATTACGTCATTCCTGACTATACGTATTTAGTACAGAATCAGGAGCGCATTAAAGGGTTGTTCATCACACACGGTCATGAAGACCACATTGGTGGCGTACCTTTCTTATTAAAACAATTAAATATTCCGATTTATGGCGGCCCGCTAGCATTAGGGTTAATTCGTAATAAATTAGAAGAACATGGTTTACTGCGTACTGCAAGTTTAAATCCGATTACTGAAGATAGTGTGTTTGAATTCAAACATTTAAAAGTCTCATTCTATTTAACAACACACTCAATTCCTGAAGCTTACGGTGTAATTGTAGATACACCTGAAGGTAAAATTGTGCATACTGGAGATTTCAAATTCGACTTTACACCCGTTGGAGAGCCAGCTAACATTGCAAAGATGGCACATTTAGGTGAAGAGGGCGTATTATGTTTACTTTCAGATTCAACGAACGCCGAAGTACCTAACTTTACAATCAGTGAACGTGAAGTCGGTCAAAATGTTGAACAGATATTTAGAAAATGTACAGGTCGTATTATTTTTGCGACATTTGCATCAAACATTTATCGTGTGCAACAAGCGATTGAAGCTGCCGTAAAATTTGATCGTAAAATCGTAATATTCGGTCGTTCAATGGAAAACAACATTAAGATTGGTACAGAACTTGGTTATATTAAAGTACCACCTGAAACATTTGTAGAAGCAAATAAAATTAACAGTATTCCAAAGCATAAATTATTAATTTTATGTACAGGATCACAAGGCGAACCGATGGCAGCATTATCTCGTATTGCGAATGGAACACACCGTCAAATTTCGATTATCCCGGATGATACGGTTATATTCTCATCTTCACCGATTCCAGGGAATACATTAAGTGTTAACCGTACTATCAATGCATTGTACAAAGCTGGCGCTGACGTTATTCATGGTAAATTATCAAATATCCATACGTCAGGACACGGTTCACAAGAAGAACAAAAATTAATGCTACGTTTAATGAAACCGAAATACTTTATGCCAATTCATGGTGAATATCGTATGCAAAGTTTACATGGCCAATTAGGTGTGGATTGTGGCGTACACCCTGATAACGTGTTTATTCATGAAAATGGTGATGTACTTGCTTTAACGAAAGATAGCGCACGTTTTGCCGGACGCGTAACATCAGGTAACATATTAGTGGATGGTAGCGGAATTGGCGATATTGGTAATGTCGTGATTAAAGACCGTAAAATCTTATCTGAAGAAGGATTGGTTATTGTCGTTGTAAGTATCGACTTCAATACAAACCAATTATTAAGCGGACCGGACATCATCTCTCGTGGATTTGTGTATATGCGTGAATCAGGTCATTTAATTTATGATGCAAGTCGATTACTGAAAAAGAAAGTCATCGAAAAATTAAATTCAGGTGAAGATTTAGAATGGCATCATATTAAAAATGTGATCTCTGAAACATTATCACCATATTTATACGAAAAAACGAAACGTAAACCAATGATCTTACCGATGATTATGGATGTTAACAAAAATAATGAACAATAAAAAAAGACCCGGCTGGGTCTTTTTTTATTGCGTTGACAATTGGTGGGTAATGAAAGTGAATCCGGCTGTATTTTTCGAATAAAGCCGCGTGCTCTGACACAATAACCAACAATAAGCGGTAGTATTACCAAAATACTACCGCTTGCGCCTTCTCACTACCCACTACGCGCTATAAACACTATCTAATCATTAATAATCTTCTTCTCAAATCGGTTCAGATCGTTGTCATGGCCGATCATAATCAGAATATCACCATTCTCAATTTCAACTGTTGGGTCTGGTGATACGATAATATCTTTACCACGTTTCACGGCGATAATATTAATCCCGTAATTCGCGCGAATGTCCATTTCTAATATCGTATTGCCTGCAAGGGTTTCACCCGCACGTATTTCCACGATTGAATGCTGATCCGATAACTCTAAATAATCTAACACTGAAGCACTTGCTACATTATGTGCGATACGTCTTCCCATATCACGCTCAGGATGTACGACAGTATCAGCCCCAATTTTATTTAACACTTTTGCATGATAATCATTCTGTGCTTTAGCAGTAACTTTCTTAACACCGATATCTTTTAATATTAATGTCGTCAATATGCTCGCCTGAATATTATCACCAATCGCTACGATGACATGATCAAAGTTACGAATCCCTAAACTTTTCAATACATTCTCATCTGTCGTATCTGCAATCACGGCATGTGTCGCGATATCTGCATATTCATTTACACGTGCTTCATCTGAATCGATGGCCATAACATCCATATCTAACGCATTTAATTCTTTAACGATACTGCCACCAAATCGGCCTAATCCAATGACTACGAATTCTTTCTCCATATTACCCCTCCATTATTTCTTCTTCCCTTTAACATATTCTTTATCAAATACGAATAGTCTCAATAATAAATATAAAGAAGGGAGTAATAAAAGTAAACCTAAAATAAACACAACGACTAATGCAAAGGCCATCGTATCATTGACGACTGCTTTATCGATATTAACATATGGATATAAAATGTACGGTAACTTCGATAATCCGTAGCCATAAAATGCCGAAGCAAACTGTAAAATAACCATAATTAACGCAATTTCGATATGTTTCTCAAAATAATACAATGCAAATGCAATCAGGAAAAATACTATACTTAAACCAAATATCCACCAGTATTGACCTGTCGCCACTTCAAAGTGAGATTGATTATGCTGACGTAAACTTAAGAACGTAAACTGACAAATAATCAACATCGGTAACGCCCAGATTAAAAACCACGTACGAATTATTTTATAGGCAGCGAAATCTTTCGCTTTATGCGCATATACTGTTAAAAATGCTGATGAAATATACAACACTGAAATGATACATAAAAATACGACACTCCATGCAAACGGACTCATCAGTAATTCAAACCACTTTAATTCGACACCTTTAGCCGTCTTCGTAATAAAGCCACCTTCAGATATTGTGAGTACTGTCGAAAAAGCTGCTGGAATTAATAAGCCCGAAATACCGTATAAGGCAACCCATGCAAGCTTAGAATCTTTACCATACGTTTCAAATGCATAAAACGAACCACGAATTGTTAACAACAATAACGCAACACTCACAGGTAGTAATAACGTTGATCCGAAATAATATGCTGTGTCAGGGAAGAATCCGACAATTCCAACGAAGAAGAACACTAAAAACACGTTTGTAACTTCCCACACTGGATTTAAATAACGCGAAATGACATCACGCAATTCATTCTCCTGTCCTGTGACTTTCGCATACAGAATAAAGAATCCTGCACCAAAGTCAATCGCACCTAAAATAAGGTATCCGAATAAAAATGTCCATAACACTAATATGCCGATATGTTGATAATCCATTATTCGGTACCTCCTTTAGCATATTGTTCAACATCAAGTTGTGCTGGTTTATCTTTATACATACGTATCAATACGTAACAACATGAGAACCCTAATATTAAATAAAGGACACCAAATGCTACGAGCACTAAACTTACACCATCTGCATGCGTCGCACCTTCAGCGACTTTCAAATAGCCGCGTAACAACCATGGCTGACGTCCCATTTCTGCAAGGAACCATCCAAATTCAATCGCTAACATACATAACGGTCCGCATAACGCAATAGCATAGAGCATCAGCGAACTCGTTGAAACTTGTCGTTTAACTTTATGCATGATGACATACAACACACTTACAGCGAAGCTAAACATGCCGAAGAATACCATTAAATCAAAGAAATAATGAATAATTAATGGCGGTTGCTCATCTTTTGGAATTTCATTTAACCCTTTTACTTTCGTATCAAAGCTATTATCCGCTAAGAAACTTAACATACCAGGAATTTTGATCGCACCTTTTACTTCCTGTGTCTTCTCATCAAGAACACCAAACAACACTAAATCTGCTTTACTTTCACTTTCAAAATGCCACTCCATTGCTGCCAATTTCTCTGGTTGTGCATTGTGTAAAAATTTAGCTGATAAATCTCCCGCTAATATTGTTAATAAACTAAAGACGAGTCCGACAATCATCGCCATCTTTAATGCTTGCTGATGATAGCCTTTATCTTCAGGGAACTTATTACGTAATAATTTTACCGCTGCAACACTCGCTATACAAAACGCAATCGTCATCCCACCCGTTGTTACGACGTGGAATGAACGTACGAAAAATGATGCATTCAACATCGCCTGAATTGGATCAATATCCACTAATACGCCATTTTTCACTTTAAATCCTTCAGGTGTGTTCATAAAAGAATTCACACTCGTAATAAATAACGCACTCATCGTTGAACCGATAATAATCGGAATATTTAATGCCCAGTGTGTCCATTTATTTTTAAAGCGGTCCCACGTATATAAATAAATACTTAAAAATATCGCTTCAAAAAAGAATGCGAATGTTTCCATAAATAACGGTAACGCGATGACTTGTCCACCGAGCTGCATAAACGATGGCCAAAGCAGTGATAACTGCAAGCCGATAATTGTCCCAGTAACAACACCGACTGCTACTGTAATTGTAAATGTCTTCGCAAAGCGGCGCGCCATTGCGGTGTATTTCGCATCGTTATACTTGATGCCTAATCCTTCTGCAATCATGATCATTAACGGCATACCGACACCAATCGTCGCGAAAATAATATGAAAACCTAACGTCATTGCGGTTAGCAATCGACTCATAACTATACCATCCATCATGTTCCTCCTTTTGTGATTGTACTCACATTTATTTAAGTTTAATATACTCATAGTTGAATATAAAGCAATATGACCGCTTGTTTTGTGACAAATATGTGAGCAAAATTGATAAAATAGAATGCCAGAAATGGATGAAGATTGATAGGCCATACGTTTGAAGCTATAATGAAGAATATCATTGATGAAAGGAAACATAAGATGAACATTGAAATTTACACTCAAGATGCATGCCCGCCGTGCACATTTATTAAACAGTATTTCGATAACAAGAACATACCGTACACAGAAAAAAATATTAAACATATGCCATATAAAATTGAAATGATTGATTATGATGCGATGAGTACACCTTTAATTAAAATCGACGACCAATTATTCTATACACCTGATACTGAAGCTATTGCACAATATTTGGATACGCACCATGCTTAAAACATTGATGTTTGAGATAATCGACCGTTTCGGTAAATCACTCGTACCTTATTTTCATCGTGCACCATCACACGTTCAGATGAATGAACTCAATTTAAAGGGCTTGAAATCAACGCATGACGCGCCATTATCAATCGTTCATATTTCAGATTTACATATCGGATTTCAATATGATTATGATGATCTGATCACGCATATACAGTATATTAATGCATTAAACCCGCATATTGTTGTCATAACTGGTGATTTATTTGATAATATCGCCAAATATAAAGGGGATCCGAAACAATATATTCCGTTACTGAAGACGATACAGGCATCTCTCGGGACATATTTCGCCTATGGAAATCATGATCAACGTAATCCGTTAACGCATGATATCGCCGCTATATTACGTGATAGCAACATTGAAGTGTTAACGAATACCGGACAGTTCATTCATTATGACGGAGAACAAATTTACCTTTGTGGTACTGATGATATTATTAATGCTTCCGGGAATATTGAACAGGCATTAAAAAATAAACAAAACAAACAATGTTATACGATTGCACTTGTGCATGAGCCCGATTACGCGGATTTCGTCAAAAAATTTGACGTGGATTTACAACTTTCCGGCCATAGTCATGGCGGTCAAATTTATATCCCGATTATCGGTGCACCGATTCGTCCCTCACTCGGCCGTAAATATTTGAAAGGTTTGTATCGCTTAAAATATCGACGACATGTGATGTATTTACACGTATCAAGAGGACTCGGGACAACGCATTTACCAATACGCTTCTTGTCGAAGCCACAAATTACGAAGATTAATATAAAATAACAAAAAAAACTGAGCAAATCATTGATCTGCTCAGTTTTTTGTTATTTATAAGTAAGCATCCACTAATGCAACAACTTCTTCCTGTGTTGCACAGTTTAATGCTTGTTCTGCAACTTTCGCCATTTCAACCTGGCTTAAGTTCTTAATTTGACGACGCGCACGTAAAATACTTGTCGCACTCATTGAGAACTCATCTAAACCTAAACCTAATAATAATGGAATCGCAGTAGTATCTCCTGCCATTTCTCCACACATACCTGTCCATTTACCCTCTTTATGACTTGCGTCAATCACTTGTTTCACTAAACGTAAAATCGCTGGGTTATATGGCTGGTAAAGATAAGAAACACGTTCAGACATACGGTCTGCTGCCATCGTATATTGAATTAAGTCATTTGTTCCGATACTAAAGAAGTCCACTTCTTTCGCGAATACATCAGCCATTGCAGCTGTTGACGGAATCTCAACCATAATACCTAATTCAATGTTATCGCTAAACTTAATATTTTCTTTCGTTAAGTTTGCTTTTTCTTCTTCTAACATCGCTTTAGCCGCACGGAATTCATTAATCGTTGCAATCATCGGGAACATAATACTTAAGTTTCCGTGAACAGATGCACGTAATAATGCTCTTATTTGTGGTCTAAAGATTTCAGGTTGTGCTAAACATAAACGAATTGCTCTGTAACCTAAGAACGGATTCATTTCTTTCGGTAAGTTTAAGTATGGTAACTCTTTATCTCCACCGATGTCTAACGTACGTACAACAACACGTTTACCGTCCATAGCTTTTAATACTTTCGCATATGCTTCGTATTGCTCATCTTCAGACGGCATATTGTCGCGACCCATGTATAAGAATTCAGTACGGTATAAACCGATACCTTCAGCTCCATTATTAATGACACCTTCTAAATCTTCAGGTGTACCAATGTTCGCTGCTAACTCCACATGTTTCCCTTCAGATGAAACAGTCTTATCGTTCACAAGTTGCTTTAGTAATTCTTTTTCTTCAATAAATGCAGATTGCTTTTGTTTATACGCTGTAATCGTTGCCTCGTCAGGATTGATAATCACTTCACCAGCGATACCATCAACAATTACGAAATCACCTTGTTTCACTTGTTCAGTGACGTTCTTCGTTCCAACAACAGCTGGAATTTCTAATGAACGGCTCATAATTGCAGAGTGAGATGTACGTCCACCAATATTAGTTGCAAAGCCTTGCACAAATTGTTTATTAAGTTGCGCTGTATCAGAAGGTGTTAAATCTTCTGCAATAATCACTACAGGCTCATCAATTAATGTTGGGTTCGGTAATGTCACACCTAAAATATGAGATAATACGCGTTTAGATACGTCTTTAATATCTGCTGCACGTTCTCTCATATATTCGTTGTCCATCGATTCAAAAATCGTAACGAAGTTTGTTGAAACTTCAGTTAATGCACTTGCTGCATTAGATTGATTGTTTCTAATATTCTCTTCAATCGGGTTAATAAGTTCTGGATCTTCTAACACTAATAAATGCGCATCAAAAATAGCCGCTTTATCCGCACCTAATGCAACTTCTGCGTTATTTCTGATTTGCGTTAATTCTACTTTTGATTGATTGATTGCAGCTTTAAATTTCTCAACTTCAGCGTCTACATCTGATACTTTGTCCGCTGAAAAAGATAAATCCGGCTCAATCATCAAATATGCTTTCGCAATGGCAACACCGTCAGATGCACCAATACCTTGTAAATGTGTCATTATTTACTTAAACCTTCTTTAACTAATACGTCAGTAATTGCTGCAATCGCTTCTTTCTCATCTGAACCTTCAGCGAAAATTGTGATTTCAGCATCTTTACCTACACCTAAACTCATTACACCCATAATTGATTTTAAATTAACTTTTTTAGCGTTGTATTCTAATTGAATATCAGATTCAAATTTACTTGCTGTTTGTACTAACATCGTCGCTGGACGTGCATGGATACCTGTTTCGTCGATAATTACGTAAGATTGTTGTTCCATAATAAATAATCTCCTTTAGTTGCATATGCAACAGTTTATTTTTATATATAACTTTATAGTCTATACGATGAATAATATATCAGATTAACCGTTTAACTTCAATCAAATGACTGTATTATTACAAACATTTGTGCCTTGAATACGAAAAGTGTCTGAAATTTGTAAAATTTATATATAATCAAACAATTTTGTAAACGATTACATTAACTCTCTTGCTACTTTTTCACATTTATCGATATGCGCACTACCGAGTCGCTTCATCATGTAATAACTAATCGTACCTGAAACGGCCTGTCCAATAACAGGAACCCATTTCGATTGTTTCAATACTTCACGACGTAACAACGTTTTAAATAGGATTGTTACTAAGCCAGTCGTAATCTTCTTACCGATGAAATCACTACCTGTCTTGGCAGCTGAGAACATGATCTTCTGTTTCATCTCATCTGTGTAACCACTTACTTGTTTATGACTTAAACCATATTCAGCGTTAATTTGTTCGATAATATCTGTCATTAATTTCATATCCGTCGTAACATCTAAACCTGGAATAGGTACAATCGCTGCCGCAGAACTCATTAACGATTTATTATGAATCAGTTTTTCAGCGCGTTCTCTGCGCTCAATTAAATCTGCTTCACTTTTCGGCAATTGATTGACTACTGTTTTTGATTGATTTTTATTATAATCAGTGACGGCATTTGTCGCCATTGAAATTGCTGAATTTAATAATCCCATGTTTGTTCACCTCAACATAATTTATCAATAATATAAAAAGCTATAGCTATTTATTCCCTAATCTTTATTTTTTAATCAATATTTTATGAAGGCAGAATTTTAACCGTTATCACTTTTAAATATTTAGATGGTTTATATTTATCAGTCGTTTTGAAATCTTTCGGTAAGCCCATCACTGATTCAATTTCATATTGGCATAACGGCGATAATGTCTCTTCAATCATCGCTTTAAATTGCTTTAATTGTATGTTTGACGCATTCGTCGAAAGTATCAAATAGCCATTGTAATTGACTAACGGGACTGCCGCTTCAATTAACTCATGATAATTATCTTTAACTGAGAATACTTTCTTCTTCGTTCTCGAAAAACTTGGCGGATCAATAACAATACAATCAAACGTCTTTAAATGACGCGCAAAGTATTTCAGTGCATCGAAAGCGTCAAGGGTATAAAATGTTTGATCTTCAAGCGCAATATCATTAATCGCAAAGTTCTGTTCCATTAATTCAATCGAACGTTTCGCAATATCGACATTCGTCGTATGATATCCGTTTGTTGCTGCTGCGACTGAAAAACCACCGGAATAGGCAAATAAATTTAAAAATGCATTCCCTTTTGTATTCAGTTTAAGTAATTTCTTACGCACATCACGTTGATCGAGGAATAAACCAGTCATCGCACCGTCCGTTAAATCAATCATATAGTTTAAATTATTCTCTAAAATCATGATTGGGAATTCAACTTTTTCTTCTGTGATTTGATGCGTTGATACATTTTTGTCGTATCTTAACTTTTCAAAAATACTTTCATAGTCAAACACTTGCTTTATCGCTTCAACAATTGCAGTCTTATACTGATAAATACCTTTTGAATACCACTGGATGAGTAAGTGTCCTGCATAGTTATCAATCGTGAAACCACCGAGACCGTCCCCTTCGCCATTATACAGTCGGAATGCGTTCGTATCCGTTGCATTAAACAATGATGCTCTGAATGATTTCGCTGCTTCAAATAAATTAACGAAATACGCTGTATCTAACGTCGTGACATAGGCAGGATCTACTTTCCAGCCGAAACCACGATTTTGTAAGCCGCAGTAGAACGTGCCTAAATGTTCAGCTGTATCGGACTGCACTGAGAACAATTCACCTTCATTAATATCATCTTTCTGGTAAATATCATCATTTTCTAATAATAAATAACCTTGTTTAAACTTTTCTTGTTTGTTCTTTTTGAGGGTTACTCGTTTCATCGTCGATCTCCTTTTTATTCATTATTTATTACTATAACACAGAGGCCATCTGAAATGCGTTTAGGACCGAACAAAAAAAGGTAGGTGACACTGAGTGCACCTACCGTGAATCATTTATATTCGGAAAAATAACGCCCATCCCCATGGTTGTTGTTTACACTTTAATTATATACTGAATTGTTGTAGTACACAATATAAATTTCACAATTTTAAATCACGTTGTTTTATATCACATAGATTAATAACGTTTGCGAATGTGAAGGAAATACAGCGGCATCGTAAAGATAAACATCAGGATTAAGATTGGCGGGATGAACAGCGCTAAATTAATACCTTTAAATAACATTAAGTAAATCGATGTCACAATCTTAATCGATAAAAATGAAATCGCAAACAGCTGACCAAAATAGCCTCTATCTTTCATATAAATTCTAATCGTGAAATAAATATAAGCGATAATAACAATTAATAACCCAAATAAATTAATCCATTCATAGAAGTACTGCATTTTTACGACATTGAATTTACTCGCTTCAAATAATATATTACGGTTGTTCAGTTCTATTAATGTAATAATAAACATTAAACCACTGAACAACAATTCAATTTGAAATACTTTCAGCCATTTCGGACGCTTTAACCAGCCTGGAATGTCTTCTTCCTGCAAATTGATTGTGCGTTTCATGGATTGCATGAACTTGTGGTATGTACGAACTATCTTCTCATCAAGTCGCATCGATGTTGACGATAAACGTTCAATCGTTGAATTCGTACCGTCCTGCAATTTACGATTCAATTGGAAGTCTTTCTTCTTACTGCGTCGAGATAATGGTTCATCTTGTGCTTTACCATGTAATGTACGCTTTAAGAACACGTAGTTCACCAAACATAACGTTGCAAGCACTAATAACGTAATGAAATAAAAATTAATACTCATCACATCAAGCGCCGTCACTTTATCTTTATTTAAGTTGTCGTACACTGCAAGTTGCGTCATAAAATATGCAATGGCATAAATCGCAATTAACACCAGAAAATGAAACTTACGATAATTTGCATTCAGTTTACGACGATTGATTGTAAAGTATACGAGTGCAGCGAAAAATAATAAATATAATAAAGAAAAAATACCGTATACTTCAAATAAAAAGATACTGATAGCTACAAGTATTAAGCTTGCAGTCATTAAATAAAAATATGCAATCGTCTTATCGAATATCGTTGTCTCCTTTAATTTGCGGGATACGAATATAAATGTAAACCCGACTACAATCAAAGCGATACCATACAATAAAGGGAAATGACTAATATAATGACTTAACAATTTGATTAGTTCAAAAATATATATATTAATGAAATCAAAAAAGTTATACATATGTAGCTTATTGACCGCAATATCTTTAAAGTGCGCGATCTGGTTGCGGTGATAAATAATAAATGCGCCGAGTAAAATACTGACCGCTGCAAGTAAATACCCGATTAATATTTCGAAATGCTTTTTAATCCAGTTCATAATTCCACCTCATTTTCATTATATGAAAATATAGGATAAAAGTCTTATAAAATTAAAAAAATCATCCTTAAGTATGACCATGTTTATTATTATCAATCTCGGGAATACATATATTATCAAGTATGAGGAGGAATCAACATGACTGATAAATATGAAGCATTAAAACAAAACGCAGAACAAGCGAAAGAGGAAGCGACTGATCAAGTTAATGATCAAGCACAACAATCTAAAGATGATTTAAACGAAGGTATCGAACAAACTAAAGAAGATGTTCAAAAAACATTAGAATAATAAAATTCACCCACTAGATTTTATCTAGTGGGTACTTTTTGACTTCGACAATCAAAATGATGGCCGATAAATTCACTTTATCGGCCATCATTTTAAATATCACACCAATCCTTTATTCCCAATATCTTTACGGTAGAACATACCGTCACACTGAATGTGTTCTACTAATTGATAACTATTTGCCTGTGCTTCCTGTAAACTATCTCCTTCGCCTAATGCGATCATGACGCGACCACCATTCGTCACCCACTCGCCATCTTCTTGCTTTAACGCAGAGACGATATAATCCGTCTGATAGTCATAACCTTTCACAACATGCCCTTTATCATAGCTACCAGGATAGCCATTAGATGCTAACACAACGCCACAAATCGTTTTATTGCGCCACATTAAATCTAACGGTTGTTTGTTCTCTACCGCTTCAATCAACTCAATAAAGTCTGTCTCTAAACGACGTAATAATACTTGTGCTTCCGGGTCTCCGAAACGTGCATTAAATTCAATAACTTTCGGGCCTTCAATCGTAACAATAGCACCTACATAAAGAATACCAAAATAATTTAATCCTTCTTTATGCATCGCCTGAACAACCGGATAAACGATTTCCTGATTTGTACGTTCAATCATGTCATCACTAATATGACTGACCGGACAGTACGCACCCATACCACCCGTATTCGGCCCTTTATCACCATCGTATGCACGTTTATGGTCTTGCGCAATCGTATCGAATGGAATACAGAAATCATCATTCACCATTACCATTAATGAGAATTCTTCACCTTCTAAATATTCCTCGAAGACAACTTTAGCATGTTCCTCAGTATAGAAGTCATTGATTGCATCCATCGCTGTTGCTTCGTCCATTGCAACGACAACACCTTTTCCCGCTGCGAGTCCATCATATTTAATGACAATCGGTGTACCGTGCTGTTTCACATATTGAATGGCATCTGCTTTATTCTCAATTGTTTCGTATTGCGCTGTCGGAATATTATATTTCGCCATTAACGCTTTCGCGAAATCTTTCGACCCTTCCATTTGCGCAGCGCTACTATTAGGACCAAATGTCTTAATGCCCGCTGCCGTTAATCGATCGCTTAAACCATCAATTAATGGTTGTTCTGGACCAACAACGACTAAGTCAATGGCTTGTTCTGTCGCAAATTGTACGATTGCATCGTGATCATGTTCTGCAATATCCACGATTGTCGCTTCACGTGCCATCGCTTCGTTTCCACGAATAACGAATACTTCTTCTACACGTGAAGACTTGCCAATCTTACGTACTAACGCATGTTCTCTTCCACCAGAACCGATAACTAATACTTTCATAACTGCCTCCTAGTGTTTGAAATGACGTACGTCCGTCATTACCATCGCAATGCCAAATTCATTCGCTTTATCAATTGAATCCTGATCTTTTATTGAACCGCCAGGCTGAACAATACATCTAATTCCAGCCGCATGTGCAGTTTCAACTGTATCACTCATCGGGAAGAAACCGTCACTTGCCATCACGACATTCTCGTTCATTTCAATCGCACGTTCAATGGCAATCTTCGCAGCACCGACACGGTTCATTTGTCCTGCACCGATACCGACCGTTTGTTTGTCGTTCGCTAATACGATTGCATTTGATTTCACACTCTTCACAACTTTCCAGCCGAGTTCAATCGCTTTCCACTGTGCTTCAGTCGGTTGCACATTCGTCACGACACGCATATCTTCTTTCTTCACGTTTAATAAATCTTTATCCTGAACTAAATAACCACCAGACACTGAAACGAATTCTTTCTCGTTTGCTTCTACAGTCATATCAATTTCAAGTAAACGTAAATTTTTCTTTTGTGTTAATATGTTCAGCGCTTCTGCACTAAATGAAGGTGCAATAATCACTTCTAAGAAAATGGAATGCATCTTCTCAGCGGTTGCTTTATCGACTTCACGGTTCACTGCAACAATACCACCGAATATACTTTGGCTATCCGCATCATATGCATGCTGGAATGCTTCAGCAATTGTTTCACCTGTACCAACACCACATGGGTTCATATGTTTCACTGCAACTGCAGCTGGACCATCAAACTGCTTCGCTAAGAAAAGCGTCGCATCCGCATCTTTAATATTATTAAAGCTTAACGGTTTACCGTGTAATTGTTTCGCACCAGCTAATGTGTTGTTTGCGTCACTCGTCTTTACAAATTCAGCCGTTTGATGTGGGTTCTCACCGTAACGTAACGTTTCTTTATTGTCGCTAAAGAAATTGACAATCGCCTCATCGTAATGATTTGTATGCGCAAATACTTTCACCATTAACGATTTACGGAATGCGTCATCCACTTCATCTGCTTTAATACGCGCAATAACTGTATCGTAATCAGCCGGATCCACAACCGTAATCACATGCTTAAAGTTTTTAGCAGATGAACGTAACATTGTCGGTCCACCGATGTCGATATTCTCAATCGCATCCGCTTCTGTAACATCTGGATTTGCAACCGTTGCTTCAAATGGATATAAGTTTACTGCCACTAAATCAATCGGTGCAATGTTATGTTCTTTCAGTGCTGCAACGTGCTCACTATTATCACGGTCGGCTAATATGCCACCATGAATGTTCGGATGTAACGTCTTCACACGACCGTCCATAATTTCTGGAAAGTGCGTTAATTCACTGACAGATTTAACGGGAATATGATTGTCTTCTAACGTTTTTTTCGTTCCGCCTGTAGAATACACTTCGTAGTCATTTGCCACTAACTGTTCAGCAAACGCTACGATACCTGTTTTATCTGAAACGCTTAATAATGCTTTTTTCATTGGAGACTCCTTATTGAATGATTTTTTTTATCACACGTGGATATAATTCATATTCAAGATTCTGAACACGCAGTTGTAATGACGCTTGCGTATCATCTTCTAATATCGGACAGCTCATTTGATCAATGATCGTTCCGGTATCCATTCCGCTATCAACGTAATGCACTGTTGCACCCGTTACACGTACACCGTAACGTAATGCCTGTCCGACTGCATCTTTTCCTGGAAAGCTCGGTAATAATGACGGATGAATATTTAACATACGCCCTTCATATACATCAAGCAATGTTGGACCAACGAGCTTCATATAGCCTGCTAGGATGATCCACTCGACGGCATCTTTCTTAAGTTGCGCGAGTATCGCTTGTTCATAAGCAGTTTTATGCTCAAACTGTGACAATTCAAATAGATGCACTGGTGTACCGAAACGCTTCGCGCGTTCAATCGCGTATGCCTCACGCTTATCCGTATACAACCCGACAACATTAATATTTGTTAACTGTCCTGCCTGAATATGTTCCATAATCTTCTCGTAATTCGAACCATTACCTGACGCAAATATCGCAACGTTCTTCATATTAAACTCCTGTAATCACGATGTCTTCCTCACCTGCGACAACGCGACCGATCGTATAAATTTGCTCGTTGAACTGTGTCTGCATAACTGATTGAATCTTTGCTACTTCACTTGCATTCACGATAAAGATAAAGCCAATCCCCATGTTGAAAATGTTATACATTTCTTTCGCGTCGATTTGACCTTTATCCTGTAATAAATCGAATATTGGTAATTTCGGAATCGCTGTCACATCGATTTCCGGATAAACACCTTCAGGGAAGACACGTGGAATATTCTCGATAAATCCGCCACCCGTCACATGACACATACCATTCACTTTCGCATGCGCCAGCACTGCTTTTGCCGCTTTAACATAAATACGTGTCGGTTCTAATACTGTATCTAACAGCGTCTTACCATCTGTAAATTCAGCAGTTAAATCTAATTGATTATCTTTAATAATCTTTCTAACTAAGCTGTAACCATTAGAATGAATACCACTAGAAGCTATTCCTAATATCACGTCACCTTCAGCGATGTTAGAACCGTCAATATAGTCCGCTTTCTCAACAGCACCTACTGCAAAGCCAGCAATATCGTAATCACCAGTATGATACATATCGCCCATTTCAGCCGTTTCACCACCGATTAATGCACATTCACTTTGTACACAACCTTCAGCTACGCCTTTAACAATTTGCTCAACGATAACAGGGTCCACTTTGTTTAACGCTAAATAATCTAAAAAGTATAACGGCATTGCACCTGTTGTTAATATGTCATTCACACACATTGCCACTGCATCAATACCGATTGTGTCATGTTGATCTGCATCAATTGCTAAACGTAACTTCGTACCGACACCGTCAGTCCCTGAAACAAGCACGGGCTGTTTCATATTCAGTTGTGATAAATCAAACGCTGCACCGAAACTCCCTAAACCGCCAAGTACTTCTTTACGCATAGTTCGATCAACGTGCTTTTTCATTCTTTCTACTGCTTCATACCCCGCATGAATATCTACGCCAGATTGTTTATAACTTTCAGCCATCGTTAGACTCCCTTCTTCTTCTTCTCTTTGTCTTCAGGTAATAAGTGGTCAACGATTTCAATCGGGTAATTGCCTGTGAAACACGCGTTACATTCACCCTTTGAATCAAATTGACTGAACACTTCATGCATCCCTTCAACCGATAAATACGTTAATGAGTCCACTTCTAAAATATCTTTAATCTCTTCAATACTTTTGTCTGATGCAATCAGTTCAGCATGTGTTGATACGTCAATACCGTAATAACATGGATGAATTAAAGGTGGCGAAGAAATAGCCATATGCACCTCTTTCGCGCCTGCATTCTTTAATGTCTTCACAATAAATTTACTCGTCGTACCACGCACGATAGAATCATCGATAACGATGACACGTTTCCCTTCAATCACATCACGCACCGGTGAATGTTTCATACGGACAGCACGTTCGCGTAACTTCTGATTCGGTGCAATAAATGTACGGCCGACATAACGATTCTTAATTAAACCTTGTTCATTCGAAATGCCCGATTGCATAGAGAAACCTTTCGCTGCCTGAAGTGAAGAGTCCGGTACACCAATCACGACATCCGCTTCAACATTCATTTCTTTCGCTAGTTGCATTCCTAACGCTTTACGCACTTCATAAATAGAATGCTTTCTAAACTCTGAATCCGGACGTGCGAAATATACATATTCCATTGAACACATATGCGATGCTGTATTTGTCGTATACGTATCTTCTGCAAGACCTTGATTGTTAAAGATCAACACTTCACCTGGTTCAATATCACGAATGTAATCTGCACCAATTGCAGTAAACGCACATGTTTCACTGGCAACACAATATGCACCGTCAACCATACCAAGCATTAACGGACGCACGCCGTTACTATCACGCGCAACAAACATTTGCTCCGGATGTAATACTAAGAAACTAAACGCACCTTTAATTTGATTTAATGCCGCTTTAAAGTTCGCAAGTTTATTATTTGATTTCGCCTTTAACAGCAGGTGACCGAGCACTTCAGAATCACTTGATGTCTGGAAGATTGCACCTTCAGATTCTAATGCCAGTTTAATTTGTTCTGCGTTCGTCAAGTTACCGTTATGTGCTAACCCAATATCCCCTTTAGAATGTTTAAAGATAAACGGTTGCACGTTCGATAATTCGGACGCACCCGTCGTCGCATAACGAACATGACCAATCGCATGATTAAAGCTGCTTAATGAATCTAACTTTACTTGGCTGATGGCTTCAGGTAATAGCCCCATTCCACGGGCACCGTATATATTCGATTCGTCAGAACATACAATCCCTGCACCTTCCTGACCACGGTGCTGTAATGAATGCAGTGCCATATATGTAAGGTCAGCGGCATTCGGGTGACCCCAAATACCGAAGACGCCACATTCTTCATTTAGGCCTCTGATGTCATACATTGTTCAATTGCCCCTTTCCAAGACGCACTGATTGTTGAGACACTTTCAGAAATTTCGCCTTGGTTTGTTTTTAATGTAAATGTAGATCCCCCAAAAGTTCCGATTTCAATTGCATTTTCAGGAACAAATCCTTCTTTAGCAATTAAAATATAGTTTCCTTGTGTTTCTGCAAAAATTTCTGCGTTTGTTGCATCAACTTGTGCATTAATGCCTGTATTGAAGTAAGCTGTGATTTGAGCTAATTTAATTGCTAATCCGCCTTTACCTACTGCTTGAACGTGTGATAATTTGCCGTCAGTAATTGCTTTACGGATTGCTTCTCCACGTTGTACTTCAGTTTCAAGATCTATCGTAGTCGTTACGTGCGATACTTCGTTATATAATAATTTCTCAATTTGAGAACCACCGAAGTCTGACTTTAATTCTCCTACTAAGTAAACTTTCTCACCAGCTTGAGGTTTGAAATCATTTAAATAGTTCACATCTTCGATTAAACCGACCATCCCTACAACAGGTGTCGGGAAGATAGCATCACCTTTCGTTTCGTTGTATAAAGAAACGTTACCTGATACAACAGGTGTATTGAGCGCGCGACATGCTTCGGCCATTCCTTTAGTAGAATCTGCTAACTGCTGATAAATTTCAGGCTTTTCAGGGTTACCGTAGTTTAAACAGTCTGTCATTGCAAGGGGTAAACTGCCGACAGCGATTAAGTTACGATACGCTTCCGCAACGACCATCTTACCGCCTTCGTATGGATTGTTAAATACGTAACGTGCTTCACCGTCTATTGTAGATGCGATTGCTTTCGTCGTACCTTCAACACGTGTAACACCTGCTGATAAACCTGGTTTAATAATTGTGTTCGCACCGACTTGCTGATCATATTGAGAATATGCCCACGTTTTTGAAGCAATTGTCGGATGATTTAACAGACGTGTAAATACGTCTTGTGCATCAATGTTGTCATAGTTATGATCAACATCAGCGAATTCTGCTGCTTTACCTTCTAATACGTAAACAGGTGCTTCGTCCGATAATGGTTGTACCGGAATATCTGCAAATACTTCACCTTCATATGTTAAGACGAAACGGTCAGTATCTGTTACTTCACCGATAACAGCTGCATCTAATTCATGGTGTTCAAATAAATCTAAGAACTTTTGTTCAGAACCTTTCTCTACAACTAAAAGCATACGTTCCTGCGTTTCTGATAACATCATTTCATATGGTGAAATACCTGCTTCACGCGTCGGTACTTTCTCTAACTGTAAGTGAATCCCTGACTCACCTTTCGCTGCCATTTCAGAGCTTGATGATGTAAGCCCTGCAGCACCCATATCCTGAATCCCAACAAGTTCCGGATACGTAATCGCTTTTAACGTCGCTTCCATTAACTTCTTACCGACAAATGGGTCACCAATTTGTACTGATGGACGTTTCGCTTCGCTTTCTTCACTTAATTCTTCTGACGCGAATGTTGCACCGTGAATACCATCACGACCTGTCTTTAAACCGACATAAATGACAGGGTTACCGACACCTTTAGCAGTCCCTTTTTGGATTTTGTCGTGATCAATAATACCGACACACATCGCATTGACTAATGGATTACCATCATAACGCGAATCGAATTCGATTTCGCCAGCAACCGCCGGGATACCGATACAGTTACCATATCCACCGATCCCTGCAACGACACCACTAAATAAGCGTTTATTCTGCTTTTCCGTTAATTCACCGAAACGTAATGAGTTGAGTAACTGGATTGGACGCGCACCAATCGATACGATATCACGAACGATACCACCCACACCTGTTGCTGCACCTTGATACGGCTCAATCGCTGAAGGATGGTTATGTGATTCTACTTTGAATACAACGGCCTGGTTATCACCGATGTCGACAACCCCGGCACCTTCACCAGGTCCCATTAATACACGTTCACCAATGACCGGAAATTGCTTTAAGAATGGTTTAGAATGTTTATATGAACAGTGTTCACTCCACATTACAGAAAAGATACCGATTTCAGTATAGTTTGGCATACGCCCTAGTATTTCAACAACTTTATCGTATTCAGCATCTGTTAAACCCATTTCAGCATATAGCTTATTCTCTTTAATTTCTTGTGCATTCGGTTCTAAAAATTTCACCATGCTTATTTCCCCCAACTTTCTAAAATGGACTGGAATAACTTCACACCATCATCTGTACCTAATAATGATTCCATCGCACGCTCTGGATGTGGCATCATACCACAAACGTTACCTGCTTTATTTACAATTCCTGCGATATCTTCAATTGATCCGTTTGGATTGTTGTTATAAGTTAAAATAATTTGATTGTTGTCCTGTAATTCTTTTAACGTTTCTGATGAGCAGTAATAGTTCCCTTCACCGTGTGCAATCGGATAGATCACTGTTTCATCTTGATCATAAAGATGCGTAAATTTCGTTGTATTGTTAACGATCTTTAATGACTCGTTCTGACAAATAAATTTATGACTTGTATTATGCATTAACGCACCTGGTAATAAACCAATCTCCGTAAGAATCTGAAATCCATTACACACACCTAATACAGGACGGCCTTCTGCAGCTAAACGTTTCACCTCAGGAACGATTGGCGCAACACGTGCCATCGCACCACAACGTAAATAATCTCCGAATGAGAAACCACCAGGAATTAATACCCCGTCAAAGCCTTCTAAAGACGTTTCTCGATAATCAACGTATTCCGCTTCAAACCCTGTGTTAAGCGCTGCATTGAACATATCTCTATCACAGTTTGAACCCGGAAATTCAATCACAGCAAATTTCATTATTTTGTCTCCTCATCTTCGATAATTTTATAGCGATACTCTTCGATAACTGTATTGGCAAATAATTTTTCGCTTAATGTGTTAACAACATTCGCTACTGCTGCGTCACTTGCTTCATCGACTGTCATAAATAATACTTTCCCTACGCGAATATCGTTCACTTGTTTGTATCCTAAATCGTGTACTGCGCGTGTTAAAGCTTCCCCTTGCGTATCTAATACTTGCGGTTGTAATGTGATGTGTAATTCGATTTTAGTCATGATTATAAAGCCTCCAGTTTATTATAAAATTTAGTATACGTATCAATTAAAGAGCCTGTGTTATTGCGGTAAACATCTTTGTCAAAGTTCTCATTTGTTGCTTTGTCCCAAATACGACAAGTATCCGGTGAAATTTCATCGGCTAACAAGATATTGCCGTCGCTATCTTTACCAAATTCAATCTTGAAATCAACGAGCGTTAAATCCATTTCATTCATGATCTTGATTAACGTTTCGTTAACGATTAAAGCCTGACGCTTTAATTCGTGAATATCTTTATCATCAGCTAACCCTAATAACTTCACATGGTCATCTGAAATAAATGGATCGTTTAGTTCATCTTTCTTGTAATAGAACTCAACGAGTGGCTTGTCAAACACTTGCCCATTATCAAAACCTAGACGCTTAACGATAGAGCCTGCAGCGACATTGCGTACAACAACTTCTAACGGAATAATCGTCACTTTCTTCACCAGTTGTTCCGTCTCACTCGTGCGCTCTATAAAGTGCGATGGTACACCTTCTTGTGTCAAGCGTTCGAAGAAATAACTTGTAATTAAGTTATTTAAACGCCCTTTCCCTGCCATCTTATCTTTCTTTGCACCATTACCTGCTGTTACTTCATCTTTGTACTCAATACGATAAATGTTATCATCTTCTGTTTTAAATACACGTTTCGCTTTACCTTCATACACTAAAGTCATTTCATCATCTCCTCATAAATAGGATAATACGTATCCGCTTTATCGTCTAACAAAAGGGTAATATGACCCATTTTGCGATTTTCTTTCCTTACAGCTTTACCATACACATGGACATGCCATTCAGGATGCTCCGGGAAATAACGTTCCATTGCATCTAAATCCTGACCAAGTAAGTTGTACATCACTGCCGGTTCGTGTAATGTAATTTGCTTCGGCAATGGATAGCCGATGACAGATAAGATGTGCGTATCAAACTGTGAATAGTCACAGGCTTCAATCGAATAATGGCCTGAATTGTGTGGACGCGGTGCAATTTCATTGACATATAATTGTCCTGCTTTATCGATAAAGAACTCCACCGTAAATGTACCAACGAAATGGATTGCAGAAATAATCTTCTCCACTTCAGCAATCGCCTGCTCCGTATATGGATGCGTGTGTTGGACTGTGGTCTTAAATAAGATTTGATTGCGATGCTCATTCTCCTGTACCGGGAAATAACAAATCTCACCTTGTAAATTGCGTGAAGCTGTAATCGATATTTCACGGTCAAGTTCGATCATTTGCTCTGCAACAAGGACTGCGTTCTCTACCATGCCGTATGCTTCTTCTAATTGTGCTTCAGAAGTTAATACAAGCTGACCTTTACCATCGTAACCACCGAATATTGTCTTTAACACAATCGGATATGATAAATCCTGAATCGCCTGATCAAGTGCAGCTTGACTGTCCACTTTACGATACGGAACGACAATTGCACCACTAGAAGCGATTGCTTCTTTTTCTGATAAACGGTTCTGCAATATGCCGACTGTTTCATACCCTTGCGGTACATGATTGACTGCACAAATTGCCTTTAACGTTTCGGCATTAATATTCTCAAACTCATACGTAATACAATCACTGATATCACTTAATCGTCTTAAACCGTCAATATCGTTATATGGTGATTCAATAAATTGATGTGAGACAAATCGTGCTGGACACGTCGGATCCGGATCTAAAATATTCACTTTAAACCCCATACGCTGTGCAGATTGAGCCATCATCTTGCCGAGCTGACCCCCGCCGATGATCCCAATCGACTGACCGAGTTTCAATTTAGTGTAAGTCACTTTGCATCGCCTCGACTTTCTCTACTAAAGACGCTTCATATGCATCCAGTTTCTCAATTAATGCTGTATTGTGAATACTTAACATACGTGCTGCAAGAATACCGGCATTCTTTGCACCTGCTGTTCCAATTGCAGTCGTTGCAACTGGAATCCCCCCGGGCATTTGAACAATAGACAATAATGAATCCATTCCTTTTAACGCTTTCGACTCAATCGGTACACCGATCACAGGGCACGTCGTCATTGAAGCAACCATGCCAGGTAAGTGTGCTGCACCACCTGCACCTGCAATAATGACATCAATTCCATTGGCACGTGCTTGTGTTGCAAAGTCCACCATTAAATGTGGTGTACGATGTGCAGAGACTACTTCCTTAATGTAAGGAATCTCGAAATGATCGAGCATATCGCACGTTGCTTTCATCGTCGACCAGTCAGAAGAAGAACCCATAATTACTGCTACCTTCACCAAACATCATCCTTTATGAATTATTTGAAAAACGCTTTCAATAAAGTGTATATTACATATATAGCATAACAATTCAATATTCATTTTTCAATGCAATTTACGAACATTTAAATACTTTTTTCAAAAACATTTAAATTTAGTTCGTATTTTTGGTTGTTTTATTGCTATAATTAAATATATCGTTCGAATAAAAAACGGAGGGAATTATTCATGACAGCAAAAGTATTAGACGGTAAACAAATTGCGAAAGATTATCGCGAAGGGTTAGCAAAAGAAGTAGAAGCGTTAAAGGCACAAGGGGTAACACCAAACTTAACAGTTATCTTAGTAGGTAATGATGGTGCGAGCCAAAGTTACGTCAACAATAAGAAGAAATCAGCAGAAAAAATCGGAATGTCTTCAGAAATTATTCATTTAGATGAATCGACAACGGAAGAAGCATTACTGAATGAAATCGATAAATTAAATAACGACGTGAATGTTCACGGTATATTAGTACAAGTACCACTACCGAAACAAATTGATGAAACGAAAGTATTAGAAAAGATTGCACCAGAAAAAGACGTAGACGGCTTTAACCCGATTAACATCGGAAGATTATATGCAGGGGTAGAAACGTATATTCCATGTACACCACTTGGTATTATGGAAATCTTGAAGAACGCGGATATCGATTTAGAAGGTAAAGACGTTGCAGTGATTGGCCGTAGCCATATCGTAGGTCAACCCGTTTCTAAATTATTAACGGATGCGAACGCGACGGTTACTTTATTACACTCTAGAAGTAATGATATGAAAGCTGTATTAAAGCGTTCTGATGTCATTGTTTCTGCAGTGGGTAAACCAGGTTTAGTAACGAAAGAAGATGTGAAACCAGGCGCTGTTGTTGTCGACGTTGGTAATACTGTTGTTGATGGTAAATTAACTGGTGACGTATTATATGATGAAGTAAGTGAAGTGGCGAGCGCCATTACACCGGTACCTGGTGGGGTTGGTCCATTAACGATTACGATGGTATTAAACAATACATTACTTGCAGCGAAGCGTATTTCAGGGAAATAAGGTCGATTTGAATCGGTTCAATATTTCACTAAATACCTCAAATTAACCTAAAAAAGTCCCGGAAACGACGTTTCCGGGACTTTTTTAAGGTCAATATGAACCACTAATCCATTAAAAAAAGCTGTCAAACTTGACAGCTCATTTATTAAATCGTAATACTCATCTTAGGACCAAATGGTTCAAAATGTACTTGAGAACGGTCGATATTCATCGCGTTAAACACTTCTAACATCGCTTCCATAAAGCCGACAGAACCACACATGTAGATCTCTTCATCACCATTCATAATATCTGCTAATTTCGCTTTATTTAAACGATCAGCCGTTTCTGAATAATTGAAGTAGAAATGCACTTTATTGTTGTTATGATACTTTGTAATCTCATCTTTAAATGGTACCGCCTCGCTATTATATGCAGAATGGATGAATTTAATATCGCGACCTTTCGCAATTTCATCTTCTAACATAGCCATAATTGGTGTCATACCAACACCACCACTGATCAATACAATCGATTTATCAGCGTCAACGTCAACAACAAATTCACCAGCTGGCGCAGATAATAAAATCTCATCGCCCACTTTCACGTTGTCATGTAAGAAGTTTGAAACCATACCCTTCTCTTCACCCGCAACGTCACGTTTAACAGCGAATTTAAGACCGTTTGTAATATCAACTGAGCAAATAGAATAATGACGTAACGCATCATTCTCTTCACCATCAGGATGAACTTTCACTGTAATATATTGACCCGCTTTAACAGGTTTCACTGTGACAGCATCACTTTGAACTGTGAATGATTTAATATCAGGCGACTCTTGTTTAATTGCAACCACTTTGAACTTCGCAAAGTCTTTCCAGTCTGCCTCGTCGTATAAAGCAGCTTCCATCTTGATGAATACGTCAGCGATGACGCCATAAGTTTGTGTCCACGCATCTACGATTTCAGGTGTAGCAGCATCCCCTAATACATGTTGAATTGCCCAGATTAAGTTCTCACCAACGATTGGATAATGCTCAGGTTTAATTTCTAACGCTCTATGTTTATGTGCAATCTGATTGACGTTTGGAATAATTGCTTCTAAATGATCAATATGTTTCGCAGCAGCGATCACTGTTTGTGCTAAAGCAGTTTGTTGACGCCCTAATTTTTGATTTGTCTTATTAAATACATTCAGTAATTCTGGATGTTCAGCAAACATATGTTTATAGAAAGCAGATGTGATTGCTTCACCGTGTTCTTCTAATACTGGAATTGTAGATTTAATAATACTTTTTGTTTCTTCAGTTAACATGATAATTCCCCCTAAAAGTTGTATCTAAAATACATGTTTAATAACAACTTTAATAATACAACTTCGAAATGAATAATACAACTGATATACGGTAAAAATGTCATGATTTATATAAAAAAATAAATATTAATTACAAATATTTAGTCTATAATAAATGTTGAGGAGAGGATTACGATGAGATTAACACTATACTCTGATTATTCATTGCGCGTTTTAATGTTTTTAGCGAGAAGAGAAGAACGAACGCAAATTGATGAAATTGCGCAATTTTATCATATTTCGAAGAACCATTTGACGAAAGTGGTGAATAATTTAGCAACGATGGGTTATATTGAAACGACGCGTGGGCGTGGTGGCGGTATGACGCTTAAGATGGCGCCAGAAGAGATCAATATTGGTGGATTGATAAGAAAGACGGAAGAACATTTTACGTTAGTGGAATGCTTTGATCCTGAAACGAATACATGTCCGATTGCAGGGATATGTGGTTTGCAGAACGTGTTAGGTGAAGCGTTGATGGCTTATTTGAATGTACTGGATCAATATACTTTGCAGGATGTGTTGTTTAAGAAAGTGACTATATAAAGAAATCCGGGCAGCAAGACTGTGCCCGGATTTTCTTATGATAAAAAGCAATATAACAATGCGATGATGAAAACGATGAGCAGTTTGATAAGTAATCGCAATAGAATCACCCTTGTTATATATCGAAGAGTACAAAAAAAATAATAATTTTAATCAAATTTCAAATAAGTTGTCGGAGGATTACTCAAAAATGCGTCGTGAATTGCTTTAGTAGATCCATAGATATTTAAATTTTCTGCTGCTAAAAAGTCTTTGTCATCTGTTAATATGCTATGTATACCATTAGTTTTAGCAATAGCAATATGTTTAGAATCTGGTACAACCATTCCTGTATTTAATGACAATTGAATCTTCATTTTATCCACTTCTTCAGTTTCAAAAGTTATTTTATTTGATATTTTACTAAGAATATCAGATTCAAAATTTTTAACCTCATTATAAACTTGAGAAAAAATTTGTTTCCCTTCATCCTTTGAGATTTCCTTAGTATTATTAAGCTGATTCAATAATTTATATTGATTCTGATAGTTTTTATGTAATACAGTAGTCATTTCATCTAAACCGTGTTGAGAATAATATAATACTGAATTATTTGCATTAACCTCAGAAATGAACCGTTTGATATTATTTGTTGTATGATTATTTCGGTTATCATATAAATTCATAATAGTATTTGTGTCCATATAAATATCTTTATCAATCAATTTAGAATTTACAGGAAACCGCGTTGAAATAAATACAGAATTATTTGTCACGTCTCACACCATCCTTATCTGTTAAGTACACTAATGGTTTATGTTTTTCAAATAATTCATTTATTTCTTTCAAGTCTTTATATTGTTTAGATTTTTTTACATTTCTCTTTTTTATCTCTTTTTTAGAATATGCTTGCATAAACATAGTCATCACTCATTTTCATTAATATAATTTTCCAGAAGCTTTTCATCTATAATAGTGATAATTCTAAGTGCTTCAGATAAATCGCTTCTTAAATTGTTGATGTTATAAATACCATGTTTTGATCCCAAAATATGCGTTTTGTATACGTCACCTTTTTTAATTGGCGTATAGTTCGGTTCGTATTTAAAACGTATTTCAAAATTGTCATCATTATATCTGTATTCTTTACCTACACCAATAATATGTCTGTCAATTTCACTTAATTCATTTTGAATCTTTTCATTTTTTATATTTTTCTCGATAATATCCGTTAATAATAAATCTATATGATAATAATTCTCGATTAATAAACTTTCCAATATTAATTTAAATATATCACTCATTTTTTTTAAAAAATCATCATTTCTAAGAACAATATCATTGATATTTTGGAAGACTATTGTAATTCGTTCATGATTTATATCAATATTTACGCCTTCATGAAATAAGCTGTCAATTTCAGCTTTTTTATTCATTACATTTTTTTGTTTTAAAGTACTTAATTCCCCAATATTAGCTGACAATGTAATAATTAACTCCATAATATACCTCCTAAGATAATGTTCTTTATTACATAATATCATAAATTGTCAAGTATATAATAAATATTGAGTCATTTATTAATAGATTACTCAATCAATTTACGCTATTTTTTTACTGTATTTTTATTCCTAACCTTAATGAAAGCGATGAGTAGTTTGATAAGAAATCGCAAAAGAATCACCCTTGTTATATATATCGAATTGATGATAATAACTAGGGTGATTTTCATATTAACTATTTGTAAGTATATCCATGTCGATATGGCTTTTTAAATTTATTCTTCATTTTTTCAGCAATTGATTGTTTTTTTATAGATTTACTTTGAAAATATTCTAAATTACTTTTTCTAATTCCGTTGTCAAATTCTTTGTTAAGATAATCGACTAAGTCTGGTAAATAATCTAAAGGTTTTCTGCATACAGAATCATTTACATCTTTTTTTACTTTATATTGATGTTGAATGATTGAGCTTGATAAATCATCATTTATTATATAAATAATTTCATTTTCTTTATTGAATGATTTATATAAAGATTCGATTGCAAAATAATTCTCGTTAATATAATTCAATTCGTTTTCGTCTTCAATATATCTTAAAAAAATAGTTGGTGCTTTAATAGTTGAATAAAATTTTTCTATTCTTCTTTTATACTTGTTCTGTACATTTTCTAATTGCTCAGATAATGGTAAAAATCTATCAAAATCATGGAAGAATTGTACATTATATTTTTTATTTTTATAATAACTTCTATTAACTTCGTTCTGTAATAATAATGATTCATCTAAAAATTGAATAAAATTATTTTGAACAAGCTCATTTACACCTTTAAAATCTGAAATTAACCAGTCAAAAGGGAAACTACTGGATCTAAATCCGTATTTCTCAAGCTCTTGTGCAGGCCCACAAAAAAATCCTAATGAAATTATATTTTTCATAAGCATCTCCAAATCAAATTATTTTTCATCAATAAAATTATACAAGTGTAAACGATATCCCATCATCTTTTTAAATTCTGAAATCCAAATATCAAATCTATCAGTTCTCTCATACCATCTATTTCCAAACTTATCAAGTGATGTAACAAAATGAAATTGAAAATTGTATTTATTATTTTCATCGAACACCATCATTGTTCTCTTCATATGATAATCACTTGTAACTACAATTGCTGATTTAAATTTATTGTAAATCATTATTTTATTAATAGTATCTACAGTATTAAAAGTACTTGTAGATTTATTCTCAACAATAATTGCTGATAAAGGTATTCCTAGTTTAACTGCATTTAATACTGATAAACCATCTTTAGAATCGCTAACAGGTGATAATATTACCCTATGGGCTAAACCTTCTTTATATAATGCCGCACCTTTTTCTAATCTACCTTCATCTCCACCTAAGATTAAAATAGCATCAGATTTTATTTTTTGATTCATCGTTGGATGTATCAAACTATCAATTAGAAAAATATTAAAAATTGAAAAGGTGATTATTAATACAAACACTAAAGAGTGAAATGAAAATATATTCCTTATTTTATCGATAAATAAATACATTTTAATGTGCTAAAAATTTTCTAATTTTTAAAATAATCATATCTTGAATTTCATCTGTCATTTTACTATCAGAAGGTAAACAAATACCATGGTCAAATAAATATTTTGATACATCCATTTGCTCATCTTGAATGAAATCACAACCTTCAAATACAGGTTGTAAATGCATTGGTTTCCAAACTGGACGTGCTTCAATATTATCTTCTGCAAGCATATTAATGACATCTAAATAGTTTTTACCTGTAACTTCATGGTCAATTAACATTGTAGATAACCATCTATTACTAAATGTATCTTCAAGCTCTTCCATAAAAGAAATACCCTCAACATCCTGTAAACCTGCTTTATAGCGGTCAAATATTTCTCTTTTCTTAGCTACACGATCATCTAATACTTCCATTTGACCTCTACCAATACCTGCAGAAATATTACTTAAACGATAGTTATAACCTACTTCACTATGTTGGTAATGAGGCGCATTGTCGCGCGCTTGAGTAGCTTTCTTTAGGGCATGAGCTATTGCTTCTTCATCATTTGAAATAATCATCCCACCGCCTGAAGTTGTGATGATTTTATTACCGTTGAATGAGAAGATACCAAATTTACCGAATGTACCACTCATCTTACCTTTATATTTAGAACCTAAGCTTTCTGCAGCATCTTCAACTACAGGTACGTTGTATTCATTACAGATCGCCATGATTTCATCCATTTTAGCAGATTGACCGTATAAGTTAACAACCATAACAGCCTTAGGCAATTTTCCTAAGCCAGCATATTTTTCAAATGCTTTCTTCAATGCATATGGAGACATATTCCAACTTTCAAGATCTGAATCAATAAATACAGGTTTAGCACCCAAATATAATATTGGATTTGCTGTTGCTATAAATGTTAAAGAAGAACAGAATACAATATCATCTTGGCCTACATCTAATAAATCTAAAGCTAAATGTAATCCACCTGTTCCACTTGATAATGCACAAGCTGCTTTTATTCCCGTGTAAGATTTTACAGCGTCTTCAAATGCATTTACGTTTGCACCTAGCGGTGCTACCCAATTCGTATCAAATGCTTCCTGTACATATTTTTGTTCAGTTCCACCCATATGTGGTGATGAAAGGAATACTCTTTCTTGCATGTTTATCGTCTCCTTTTAATTTAAGTAATTGATTATGCTCTGTACTCTGGAAAGAATGATTTTTGCGATTCAAAATTTCTAATTTTAACCAATTCATTATACATTTCTTGATTGAATATCTTTTTTCCGATACTAAATCGTAGATTCGAATTTTTATTAAATTTCTTTTTATAATTTAATAATTCATCAGTCGAAGAACCTAGTCCCCCACCTAAGTGAAACAGTTTATAACCATTTAAACTACCCCATAATGCTGTATTTAATAAAACATTGTTATTCGGTGCTAAGTTATTAAAAGATTGTCGAGTACCAGAAAGATGATAATGTAAAATTTGATTTCCTAATAAAATGATGGCAATCGAAATAATTTCTCCATCTTTTTTTGCGTAACAGAAGAGAAAATTATATTTTAAATCGTTTACGATGCTCTCATAATACTCTCTATTAAAAAAGTAATAAGAATCAGCATTATTTTTATTCATCGTTTCCTCATAAATATCAATAAAAGTATCTAGTAAGGCTCTGTCGTTTGAAAAATATATTTCTACACCATCTTTATTTGCCTTTCTTATCTTGTTTCTCATTCTTGATTGAATATTTGACCAGACAATATCTTCACTTGATAAATCTAATGCGATTGTTTCACCTAGTGTTATAATGTCGTATTCATTATTAATTAAATCAAAATTATTTTTTATCGGATGAAATCGTACAAATTCTGATACAATCTTATTTTTAATACAGTAATTATTATATTCTTCAAAATAGTTGTTAATATCACTATCATTTGATGATTGTATTAATGTACCACCATAACCATATGGTGAAATAAAATCAAAATATCTCCCCGGTTTCAATACTTCAGAAAATCTTTTGTCTGCATGAATATCTCGTTTGATTACTACATTAATAATTTCTGTAGTATCAGTTTTGAAATAAAATAATAATGGATCTCCGTCTCCATTTAAATAATATCCATTTAAATAGCCCCAAGTATGATATACATCTGTTAAATCAGAATTATTTACAATTTGATCCCACTCATCTTTATTTTGATGTTTTATTACTTTAAACATTTTTAACAACTCCATTATTGTTTAATTGGCTTCTTTCTACATCAAAATCTTCCATCACATGTTCACTACCTACAACTATATCTGCTCTTTTAACAACTTTCTCAGCTGTTTTTATTAAAATTTTAAAGTCATTAATAAATGTAATATTTTCAACATATTGTACATCAAGTTCTAATCGTTTATCCCAATTTAATAAATTGCGTCCATTAACTTGAGAAAGTCCTGTAAGTCCTGGTCTTACGGTATGACGCTTCTGTTCTTTTTCAGTATAATAAGGTAAATATTTTACTAAAAGTGGTCTAGGACCAATAAAACTCATATCACCTTTTAAAATATTAATTAAACTAGGTAATTCATCAATACTCGACTTTCTTAAGAATTTGCCGAATTTCGTTAACCTTTCATCATCAGGTAATAGATTACCAAATTCATCTTTTTTATTTGTCATAGATCGAAACTTGTACATTTTAAAAACTTTCTGATTTTTTCCAGGTCTGTCTTGAGAGAATAAAACCGGCCATCCATTTATTAAAACGATTAATATACTTACAACAATTAACAACGGCGAAAGTAAAAATAAAAGAATGAATGAAAAAGAACTGTCTAATATTCTCTTAATAAATTTTCTATACATTTTATTCAACACCTTCAATCTTTTTAGACAATAGAATCTTTTCTGGCATGAAATCCAATTTTTCATATAACGCCATTGCGACTTTATTATCTGGAGAAACATTTAAATCAATCATTGATATCTTTTCTTTAATAGATATTTCATGAACTTTATTTATTAGTTCTCTTGCAAAGCCTTTCCCTCTATAATCAGGATTTGTTGAGATATAAGATATATGAAATCTAATAATTCCATTAAAGTTTCTTTTAAAAAACCATATAAATGAAACTAGTTTTCCTTCAAAAACATGCCCATAAACATAAGTATTTTCCGAATAAATATATTGTTTTAATAGTTCAACATATTTATTTACACTTTGATTTTTATCTTCTTGAATATAGTCAATTAATTGCACAATATCATCTTTATAGAGCTTTATATTTGACTCATTTATTTTAATCATAATATACCTCTTAAATTATCTAGTTGATTCAGCTTTCTCCCAAAATGGTTTTCGTTTCCCAGTAAAATAATTCATCATTCCATGTAATTGAGCCACAAGTGTCATACAGTAATAATAAGGTAATTTAAAAAGTTTAAATGGATTAAATCTTCCAATAATTGCAAAAACATAGAATAACGTTTGTAAAAATAATGATAATTTATAAAATAATTTAGGATTCTTTAATACTAATATTGTGTTAATAATAAACAATAAAATATGGTTTATCGCTAATAAATATCTTAATGTTCTATGACTTAGCATTTGAATTGTGAAAAATTTGTATTTAAAAATATTAATAAAGAATAGTGATTCGAAAATACTTTCGAATATAACTCGATTCATTCTCACTTTTCTTTTGTACTCATCCTCATCGTTTTCTCCAGCTTTCTCGTAAGCAATAGCATGATTGTTAGTGATTGCTTTATATCCCCTTAACACAGCTTCTTTTGGCATTTTACTATCATGAGAATGAATTAATGGTACTTCTACATATAAATCTTTTCTAATTGCGTATAAAGCTCCATTACCTGCAGTAATACTAGATAAATTAGATTCAATATTTCTAATTTTTTTATCAAGATTCCAATATGTATTTTCCGCATCACTTGTAGGATTGTCTGCAGCGTTTGTATAAACTAAATCTCCAGATACATACATAATAGAATCATCATAAAAACTAGATACTAGTTCTTGAATAGCTCTTTGATCTAACATTGAGTTAGCATCAGTAAATACCAATATTTCACAATCCGTTGTTTTTACTGCTTCATTTTGAGCGTTAGTTTTACCTTTTCTCTCAACTACATTATAAAGTCTAGTCTTAAATTTGGGATTTGAATTTATAAATGACTCAACTATATTTGCTGTACTATCATTACTATTATCATTGGCAACAATAATTTCAATTTTGTCATTAGGATAATCTAAACTCATTAAATTCTCGAGTTTCTTCAAGATTACCTTTTCTTCATTATGTGCTGGAATTATCAAACTTACCTTAGGAGTTTGTTCTTTTCTGGGATGATCTTCTAATTTAATTAATTTATCTAATAAAATTAAAAAATAATTATATCCAATCATTGGCCAAACTATTAGAAAAGTGAGTAAATAAAAAAAACTTTTAATTGTTTTCAAAGTTCATCATCCTTAGAATTATTTTAATATGACCCATATGAAAAATTACATGGGATAAACCTGAATTACCTATATTGATTATTTATCATTTAAGTATTGATAACTTTTATTTTTCACCAAATATACTAATGAAAAAATTGTAAAAAATAATGAAATATTTGTTAAGAAAAATATCTCAAATAGAGAATGAACTAATAAGGAACAATATGCAACTAATATAGCAATCATTTCATTAGAATAGTCTCTTATCTTTCTTGAAAAAAAGAAAAAAATTGGAAAGAACAATATCATAATAAATATTGGGCCTACAATAAATCCTAAATCTCTGAAAGACCTTATTATTATATTATGAGGATCTCCTATCCAAACTAAACCGCTACCAAAGGGATGCTGAAGAAACTTGCTCCATGCTTCTTCACCCAATACGTCTCTGGCATGCATAGAAGTTGCCTTAAGTCCAAATCCTAAATGAAAAAGAAATTGCTTACCAATTGCAGTATTTTGAATTGCAAAATACAGTAGAACAATTGCAATAATCATGTAGAAATATGTCTTTATGTTATTACTAGATTTATTTATTATTGAAATAACAACAAAAATACTTAAGCAGATAAATAAAGATAAAAACCCTGCTCTAGACATTGAAAATACAACACCTATAATTCCTATAACCACAAAAAATGACCAAAATTTATGTCTTGAAATCAATTCATACAATACAAGAAAAACAAAATAAAAAGATATGGCATTAGAGTTCCCAACAAATGTAGTTGCATTCTCTTTTGCTAAATAGAAAGATAAGCCAGCACTCATAAAAATGGGTAGCATATTAATTATTAATTGTATTGCAATTGAAGAGACAAATATACGAACTGCCCAACGAAAAAAATATTTATTGTTATTGTTCAATACTACAGAACAAATTAAATATATTATCCCTAGAAATATTACTAAGGAACCTTGTAAAGATGTTAACTGTTCATCTGAAAAAAATGAAATAAACATTGAGTAGACTAATATTATTACTAAACCCAACGCTAATAAATTTTCTGAGGTAGAAAATTTATTAGTAAAAATATTAGGTAATAGTAAAATTAAAACAAGTAATGTTATCGCAAAAATATCTATCCAATAGATACTCATTGATGCACCCAATATTGTAATTTGAGTAAAAGCACCTAATGACATTGCAAAAAACATTATTAATCCATATATAAATAAAAATTTATTTGTTTTCGTCAATACTCTCAATCCAATCTACATTATCTTTATACCATTGAATAGTTTGAGTAATACCATTATCAAAATTATACTTTGGCTTCCAGCCTAAGTTTTCTAATTTAGTTGGATCAATCGCATATCTTTTATCGTGACCTTTTCTATCTTCAACAAACTCAATTAAATCTTCTGATTTATTTAAAGCAGATAGAATAGTTTTTACCACTTCAATATTTGTGCGTTCGTTGTGACCACCAACATTATAAACTTCTCCAATAGTACCTTCGTGTAATACTAAATCAATAGCACTACAATGGTCACTTACATGCAACCAATCTCTAACGTTCAAACCATTCCCATAAACAGGGATTTTCTCATCGTTATTTGCTCTCTTAATTGTTAACGGGATTAATTTTTCAGGGAAATGATATGGACCATAATTATTTGAACATCTCGTTATATTAATAGGCATATTGTAAGTTTCATGATATGCACGTACTAATAAATCTGAACTAGCTTTACTTGCACTATAAGGAGAATTTGGATTTAAAGGTGTTTGTTCAGTGAAGAAAGTAGATTTATCAAATGGTAATTCACCATAAACTTCATCGGTTGAAACATGCACAAATTTTGTAACATTATTTTTAAGTGCTGCATCTAATAATACTTGTGTACCTAAAACATTTGTTTTAATAAAGATTGAAGGATCTTCAATTGATCTGTCAACATGGCTTTCTGCAGCAAAATGAACAACGTAATCAAATTTTTCTTCATCAAATAAATCAAAAATCGTTTTTGAATCAGCGATATCTGCATGTACAAAGTTATATCTTTCATCATTTTCAACATCTTTATGTTTCGTTAACTCACCTGCATAAGTAAGTTTGTCTAAATTATAAATTTTATAATCTTCGTATTTATCTAACATATAGTGAACAAAATTCCCACCAATGAAACCTGCTCCACCTGTTACTAAAACTTTCTTCATTATTTAACACCGTCCAATTCTTTTAAGTATCTTTCCAAACTCTCTTTCCAATGTGGTAAAGTTGTAAATCCGTTTTTTACTAGTTTATCTTTCGACATTCTAGAATTTAAAGGTCGTTTAGCTGCTGTTTTATACTCACTAGTAGATATTTTATTTACATTAATATCTATATTTTTTAGTTTGAATATTGTAGTAGCTAATTCATTCCAGCTACAATATCCTTCATTTGTCGCATGGTAAATTCCAAATCGATCACTTAGTGAAAATTCATAGATTAATTTTGATAAATCCGATGTAAACGTTGGAGAGCCGACCTGGTCATCTATTACTGATAAAGTATCCATTTTTTCACTTAACCTTAACATTGTTTTCACAAAGTTCTTTCCATTGATACCTATAACCCAAGAAATCCTTACGATAAAATATTTTTGTAATTCGCTTATTACAATATCTTCTGCCAAACTTTTCGATTTACCATATTCATTAATTGGATTTTTTTTATCAGTTTCAATGTATGGTAAGTCCTTTTCACCATCAAATACATAATCCGTACTAATATAAATCAATTTAGCATTATGCTTTTTCGCAATTTCTACTATATTTTTAGTTCCTTGAACGTTCACTTCGTAGTTAATGTCTTTATTACTTTCTGCATCATCTACAGCAGTATATGCAGCACAATGTATGATTACATCAAGATTAATATCTGTTAAATATTTATCCATTAGCTCGACATTAGTAATATCAAATTCTTTACTTGAAGGCGATAAAACTTTTGCACCTTTTTCAAGGAAATAATTTGTTACATCATAACCTAGTTGACCGTTTCCGCCTGTAATTAAAGCAATCATATTTGTTCACCGTAAATGAAATTATTATCCGTATCAATAATTGATTTCGCATTTTTATCTTTTTCCGATAAAATTACATTTTCATTTATAGGCCAATCAATATTAATATTTGAGTCATTCCAAATGATGCTTCGATCATTTTCAGGGCTGTAAACATTATCAACTTTGTATTGTACTTCAACATCTTCAGACAATGTTACAAAACCATGAGCAAATCCCCTAGGTATAAATAGCTGTTTTTTATTTTCTTCAGTTAATTCTACGCCTACCCATTCTAAATAAGTTGGACTGTTCTTTCTAATATCCACAGCAACATCAAAAATTTTACCTTTCGTACAACGTACTAATTTAGCTTGCGCAAATGGTGCTTTCTGAAAATGCAAGCCTCTTAAAGTACCAATTTCTTTAGAAAAAGAATGATTATCCTGGATAAAATCACAATTTATATCTTGATCGATAAATTTTTGATGATTATAAGTTTCCATAAACCACCCGCGGTCATCACCAAAAACTTTAGGAACTATGACTTTTACTTCTTTTAATTTTGTTGAAATTATGTCCATTTGATTTCCTCCTAGTATTTAATGTCTCCGTTGGCTACTTTTAATAAATATTGACCGTAATTTGTTTTTTTCATTGTATTTGCTTGCTCAATTAATTTATCTTTTGAAAGCCAACCATTAATATAAGCGATTTCTTCTGGAGATGAAATTTTTATATCTTGATGTTCCTCTACTGTTTTTACAAAGTTAGTTGCAGATACTAAAGATTCATGAGTACCAGTATCTAGCCAAGTGAATCCTCTTCCTAATAAACTTACTTTTAAATTACCTTGATTTAAATACATTTCATTTAACGTTGTAATTTCTAACTCACCACGTTCTGAAGGTTGAACTTTTTTTGCAAATTCTACAACATTATTATCATAAATATATAATCCAGTTACAGCATAATTTGATTTTGGCTGATCGGGTTTTTCCTCAATACTAATAACATTCTCATTCTCATCAAATTCAACAACGCCAAACCGATTTGGATCTTTTACATGATAAGCAAAGACAGTACCACCTTGATTATTGGCCACAGAATCTAACAATATTTTTCTTAACCCAGAACCATAATAAATATTGTCTCCTAATATCATCGTCACTGAATCATTACCAATGAATTCTTCGCCTAATATGAATGCTTGCGCTAAACCATCTGGAGAAGGTTGTTCTTTGTATTCAAGTTTGATTCCAAATCTTGAACCATCTCCAAGTAATTCTTTAAACCTCGGTAAATCTGATGGCGTTGAAATAATTAATATTTCATTAATGCCAGCCAACATTAAAGTTGAAAGTGGATAATAAATCATCGGTTTGTCATAAATTGGTAATAACTGTTTGCTCGTAACCATTGTGAGTGGGTATAGCCTTGTTCCTGATCCACCTGCTAATATTATACCTTTCATGCAAAAAATCCTCCTAATTAATGACTTATTTTTGAGATTAAATAGTTAAATGATTCAATATTTTTCTTTCTATTTAAAATAACAAAAAAACTCCAAATTATTAAGTAAAACAAGAATGCTTTAAAAGTAGTAAATTTAAGTGCAGTAATAATAAAGCATATTGCAAGTATTCCTTCTTTCACATTATCTATCATGATTGATTTATTTAAGAATTGTGAAGTAATATATTCACCTATAAATGTTCTAATAAACAGTATTAATGTAATAGCCATTACAAAAACTTCAACTGGTGATTTAAAGAATAATAAAATCGCTGTAATCATAAAACTAATCAATAATGAAATTGTATTGATATACAATAACTTTCTTTCTTGTCTTATATTTTTTAAGAACGTATTAATAAGTAAAATATTTTTTGATTCAAATAATAAAATCGGAAATAATATACCCGCATAAGCTAAACTATCACTATACTTTTGCAAATGAAAACTTAAAAAATAGGTTAATGGGAAATATAAAATTAATGATAAAGATACAAAAATCATTAAGACATTTCTTAGGCTCAAATAAAATTTTTCCATTTCATGCTGATCCATTCGTCTCATTAACGGAAAAAGTACAATACCAATTGCAGTTATAAAAATCATTAAAAAATTAGCTAATGAAAGTGTAAGTGAAACCTTACCAAACGTCTTTACTCCATTGTTATACTCTATAGCAAATCTAACGATTCCTATGATTAACATGCTCGCAATATTTGCAAACATTAAATTAATACCCATGGCAATGTAATTTTTAAAATCACTAATATTAAGCAAATTATTTTTTTGGCTATTTACTATTATATCTTTGCATATATATAGAACAAATAATAAAGAAAATCCTTTACTTATCAAATCTGCATAGACAAAATTACTAATTGTTTTTGGAAAAAAGAATATAACACTAAGAATTAAGACAATATATAAAATTCTCTCAAGCATAACTGAAGTTGAATATTGCTTAATTCTACTAGTAGATTGCAATAAGAACTGAAAATACATTTTTATATTGACTAATATCATACTAATCAGCGTCATATTTATTAAATAATATTTAATGTTATCGTGAATAGTAAATAAAGTTATTATTGAAATTAATACTGCAATTGTAATTTGCAATATAACTAATTGAATAAATTGTTGTTTTAAGTGTGCCTTATTAAGTTCTTCATAATTTGCTCCACCATACTTTAAATAGATTCCATCAATGTGCCCAAAATGCATGAACCCAACATATGAAGTATAAAATAAATAGAGCTGCCAGTATCCATATTGTTCAATTGATACAAATTTTGGTACAACTAATACAACGATAATCGATATTATAATGGATATTAAATTAGCTGAAATCACTGAAATGATGTCACTGAGTGTTTTGTTATTTTTCATTTTTGTTACTTCTACTCTTAATATATTTAATATAGAAATACTTCTCTATCGTTCCTAACTTAAAAATAATATTAAATATTTTAAGCTGTAACGGACTTATATTTAAAGCTTTTGTTAAATATATTGTGGCACTATCATGCATAAATCTAGCTTTTTTAAGATAAGAACCATAATTTTTAGCAACACTTATACCTTCAAAATGTACTATTTTTTCAGGTAATAACACTGCGTTTTTGAATCCTAAATTATTTATCTTTTTAAAAAGTAAATTTTCTTCATGATATAAAAATGTAGACTCATCAAAATTTTTTATTTCTTTTAATACGTCATTTCGTATCATAAAGAAACAACCTGACAATACTTCAACATCTTTATGTCCTTGTAATACTGTTGGTTTTTTATAAAACATATATTCAGGGTTAAGTGTATTGTATATTTTGTTGAGTACTAAACTTGAACTAAACATAATATCTAAGTATGATGGTTGTTTCCATGCATAGTTTTTAACAATATCATCATTTAAGTTTCGAATGAGTCCTGTTACACTTGCATATTCGCTATTATTATCCAAGAACTTTGTCATTTCATTGATTGATTCATCGCTAACTATAATATCAGGGTTTGAAATAATAATATTTTCAGCAGTATATTTCGAGTTTACATAATTGATGCCAAAATTATTCCCTTTTGCGTATCCTTCATTTTTAGGATTATAAATCACATCGATTTTTTCAGATGCATATCCTTTTAATTTTTCAAAACTTAAATCAGGTGAAGCGTTATCAACAACAATCATTTTATCAATAGATTTGTAATTAATTATTTGCTCAATATATTTTTGAGTCGTTTCAAAATCATTATAATTAAGAATAATAATAATATTTTTCAATTAAATCCCTCATTATCTACCAATTCTATAATATTTAGAATTATTTGGTACCGTATCAACATCTAATATATTTCTTCCGTCATAAATCTCATATTGTTTATTTGGGTTAAAATTCAATTGCTTAAATTCATCCCATTCTGTAACAATAAAAATAACATTTACAGTTTCCAATAACTCCTTTGCACTTGATAATACTGTTACCTTATTTCCAAGTCTTTCTTGAGCCAATTCACCAGAAACTGGGTCATATGCATATACCTTTTTCCCCATACGATTTAACTTCTCAATGATTGAAAGTGATGCAGCCTCTCTCAAATCATCAGTATTCGGTTTAAATGATAATCCTAGTAATCCAATTGGTTCATCTTTATATTGAGTAAACTTCTCATACTTCTCAACTAATGATAATTTTTGTCTTTCATTTCTTGTAATAACGCTGTCTATAATGACTGGTTCGAAATCAAGTTGCTTTGATAAGTGCGACAGAGCTTTTGTATCTTTAGGGAAGCAAGAGCCTCCGTAGCCAATTCCGGCATTTAAAAACTTGCCACCAATACGACTGTCAAGACCCATCCCTTTAGAAACATCTTGAACATCCGCTCCTACTCGTTCACAGATGTTTGCTATTTCATTTATAAAACTTATTTTAGTAGCAAGAAAAGCATTACTTGCGTATTTAATCATTTCAGCAGATTCCCTAGTTGTCTTAAAGATTTCAATTCCAAATGGTTTATTTATTTCTTCAATGATATTAATTGCTAAGTCAGATTCTCCGCCTATAACAATTCGATCACCATTAAATGCGTCATAAAATGCTGTGCCTTCTCTTAAAAATTCAGGATTTGAGATGACTTCAACATTGAATGGTTGCTCAGATAACATATTTTGAATTTTGCTATTTGTACCAATTGGTACAGTACTTTTTACAACAACAATTTTATCTTCATTAATATGTTGCTTTAATTCATCAACAACATTATAAATGTATGTTAAATTTGCTGAACCATCTTCATTCTCTGGTGTACCAACTGCAATATAAATGACTTCACTTTTTTCAACAGCGTCTTTATACTCTGTTGTAAATGATAATCGATTTTCTTTAATATTTTTTGACAAATATTCTTCTAGTCCTGGCTCATAAATTGGTGTTTTTCCTTGCTTTAAAACTTCTATTTTATTACTATCTACATCTAAACAAGTCACTTTGTTACCAATTTCTGCGAGTGATACGCCAGTAATTAAACCAACATATCCTGTACCTATAACTAATACTTCTTTCATAGTTGTTGCTCCTTATTTAAGTATGATTTTTTATAATAGTTAAATCCTCTTGTATAAATGATTAATTTTGATAAAGTTGTTAAATCTCCTTTATTTTTAAAACTTTTTAGCATCACAATTAAGCCCATGATATAACCAAACTTTAAATTAAAAGATGAGAATAACGCGCCTTTATCAAAAAAGAACTTATCATTATATCCTTTAAACCATGTAGATTCCCTTACATCATTTATTGTGGCAATGGTTTCATTGCATGCAACAATATTGAGGTGATTTTTTAAACAATCAATAATAAATTTTGAATCTTCTCCCGATCCAAATTTTGTACCGCCACCAAATAATTCTGAAAATTTAATTTCACCCTTTATTATTGCTTCTTTTTTGAAAGTAATATTTACAGCTCCATATTTCAAAGCATTTTTATAATTTACTTGATGCACTTCTTTTATTTTATCCGGATCATCGTTTCTTTTAACATTAAATAAAATCAAATCAGCATATGGATATTTTTCATATGCTGATTTAATGATTTCTAAATAATTATCTAGAAATACTTCGTCGTCATCTGCTAGCACACATATTTCAGCATTACTATTTTTTAATGCCTCATTTCTAGATTTTCCTATACCACGATTAGTATTAGTATATATTGTTATATTTGATTTTTTTGTATCTATATTTTTTACATCATTATAATCATCTTGATTAATGACTATAACTTCACCTGATAAGTTTTGTTTTATCAAATTATCTTCATTTAAATATAATGCGGAAATTAATGTATTAATTTTCATATCGATATCCACAATTCATCAAATATTTTTCAATTGCATCTTTATATTTTTCATCTTGAAGAGCAAATTCTAAAGTAGTTAATATAAAGCCTGTTACTTCTCCAACGTCATACCTTTTTCCATCAAAATTATAAGCCAATACTTTTTGCACTTTATTTAACTCTTCAATTGAGTCAGTAAGCTGAATTTCTTGACCCGCACCTACTTTTTGCTCTGATAGAAATTTAAATAGTTCAGGGTTAAAGATATATCTACCCATAATAGCTAAATTTGAAGGGGGATTTGATTTTGGTTTTTCAACGAACTTTTTCACTTCATATGTGTTGCCATTTTTATTATAAAAATCTACTATCCCATAACGCTTTGTTTCTTCTAATGGTACTTCTTGTACCCCAACAACAGATTGCCCTGTTTGGTCATATACATCCATTAATTGTTTAAGACACGGTGTTTCAGACTTTACAATATCATCACCCAATAATACTGCAAATGGCTCATTGCCAATAAACTTTCTTGCACTCCACACTGCATGACCTAATCCTAATGGTTCTTTTTGACGAATATAGTGTATATTAACACTAGAAGATTGCTTAACTTTGTCTAGAATCTCTAGTTTATTGCTTTTTTTCAAGTGATGTTCTAACTCGAAATTATTATCAAAGTGATCTTCAATCGCTCTTTTTCCTTTACCAGTCACAATAATAATATCTTCTATACCAGAATTTATTGCTTCTTCAACAATATACTCAATAGTAGGTTTATCTATTATAGGTAACATCTCTTTTGGCATCGCTTTAGTAGCCGGTAAAAATCTTGTACCTAATCCTGCTGCAGGGATGATCGCTTTTTTTATTTTAGACATTTAAATAACTCCCATCGTTTATTTAGAATCAAATTGATTACCTAATCTAACAATTTCAAGTAATTTTTCTTTTAACTTACTGTCATCATATAAAACTTTGTTATCCTCTGATATTATGTCTTCTAATAATTTAAAAACGTATTCAGGTGAATGTGTTGAAACTTTTCCTACATAAATTTTTTCAAAAATTTGTTCTTCATGAATCTCATCTTCATTTAATAATTCTTCAAATAATTTTTCCCCTGGTCTTACTCCAGTAAAATCAATTCCAATTTCCTCTTCATCAAACCCACTTAAACGAATCATATTTCTCGCTAAGTCCACAATCTTAACGGGTTCTCCCATATCCAAAACGAATACTTCACCACCATTAGCTAAAGTACCAGCTTGAATAACAAGTCGTGAAGCTTCTGGAATAGTCATGAAATATCTTGTCATTTCAGGGTGAGTTACTGTAACTGGTCCACCCTCTTCAATCTGTTTCTTAAATTTAGGAATTACTGAACCTCGTGATCCTAAAACATTCCCAAACCTTACAGCGACTAATCTTGTTTCGTTAGATGTTTTATCTAATGATTGTATAATCATTTCAGCAATTCTTTTTGTTGCACCCATTACATTTGGTGGGTTTACCGCTTTATCAGTAGATACCAATACGAATCGTTTAACTTTTGCATTTATTGAAGCTTCTGCAGTATTTTTAGTTCCAATAATATTATTCTTAACTGCTTCAGCCGGATTGTACTCCATAAGCGGTACATGTTTATGAGCGGCAGCATGATAAACCACATCTGGACTATATTTTGCCATGACTTTGAACATTCTATCTCTATCCTGTACATCTGCAATAATTGGGATTAGTTCTACACTACCTAACAATCTACTTTTTAATTCTTCATGAATTAAATAAATAGAATTTTCACCGTGTCCAAGTAATATCAGTTTTTTAGGTTTAAATTTTATGACTTGTCTACAAATTTCAGAACCAATTGATCCTCCAGCACCAGTAACTAAAATAGTTTGAGCTTCAATAACATCTTTAATACCATCATCGTCTAAATGTATCGGTTCTCTTCCTAACAAATCTTCAACTTCAACCTTTTTTAATTGGGAAACTTCTAACTTTCCTGCCATTACATCATCTATATTTGGCATGATCATTACAGTAGCACCCGTTTTAATCGCGTCATCATATATTTGACGTAATTTATTTTTGTTTAAACTAGGAATTGCAATTACAATTTTTTTAATCCCATATTTTTTCACATTATTTTCAATTTCTTTAGTTGTTCCTACTACTTTTACACCATCAGAAATTTCAATTCTTTGTTTATTAACATCATCATCAATTGCAACTATAGGTTTCATTCCCATTGATGGTGTATCTACCATCTGATGGATAAGTAAATTTCCACCCTTACCTGCACCTACTATCATTGTTGGCGTTAATTTATAATCTCTTTTAAGAATATAAGTTCTTAATACACGCCAACTAATTCTTGATCCACCAATTAATATTAAATGCATCATCCAAGTTACAAACATTAATCGTAAAAACACTTCACCATTTAGTAATAATGTTATAATCAATGTAGTTATAATACTAGCAGTAACACCTTTAACTATTGCAACCATTTCTTTAATACTTGCGTATTCCCATGCTCGATGATAAAGATTAAAAATATATGCAAACACGTGATGACTAATCAATAAAGTAATTGAGGAAGTAATTAATAACTTTGATTGATAAGTACTAAAAAATGGTTGTAAGATTGAATAACAAAAGAAAATTGAAATAGATACTATAATAGAATCTAGTATTAATAACAAAAACGTTCTATTTTTTGCTGACATCAACTACACTTCCAAACTATTCGTTATTTTTTTCACCATAATAATTGTAATAGTAATAATCATCTTTATCGCTATTTTTAACGTTATTTAAAATAATCCCTAAAATATTTGCGTTAGCTTTAACTAAAATATCTTTCGTTTTTATTAAATGATTTCTATTATTATTTGCAACATTTGTAACTAGGATTGTCCCATCAGTGATTTGTGAGAGAATTGCAGCATCTGTAACTGCTAGTACTGGAGGAGTATCAATAATAATCACGTCATAGTTTACTAATAGTTCTTTAATAATCTGTTCCATATTATTTGATCCAAGTAATTCACTAGGATTTGGAGGAATTGGACCGGATGTAATAATATCTAAGTTTTCAATTTCAGTTTTTTTAATCGCTTGAATATATTCTGCTTGTTTTGTTATTAAGCTTGATAACCCAATAACATTGTTTGTTTCAAAAGTATAGTGCACTGTCGGTTTACGTAAATCTCCATCAATTAATAATACTTTTTTGTCAGCTTGTGCATATGTAATAGCAATATTCGCTGCAGAAGTTGATTTACCTGCTGATGGTGCAGCAGATGTTACAACAATCGTTCTAATTGTTTTATCAACAGTTGAGAAATCAATATTAGAACGGATCATTCGATATTGTTCACTAATTGTAGACTTCGGATATTCATGCGTAATTAATAATCTTTTTTTATTTTGTTTATCAACTTTTGATTTTTTTCTAAACATTTGAGACTCCCTCTAAACTAATTTTTTAATGATTTTTCATCAAAATGTGGTATCGAACCGATAACAGGAATATTTAAGACGTTTTGTACATCTTCATCATTTTGAATTCTCTTATCAAATACTTCTTTTAAGAATCCAATTAATATCGCTAATATAGCACCTGCAAAAAGTCCAATAATAATATTAAGAATAGGTTGTGGTTTTACTGGCAAAGCTTTATCATTTTTGATTGCCTTATTTAAAACAGTTACATTATCAACTTTCATAATTTTATTAATTTTATTTTTAAATACTTGAGTAATTTCATTTGCAATTTTTACAGCTTTCTCGTTTGAAGTCTCACTAACAGTTAGTGTAATTACTTTAGATTGCGTTGTATTTGTAACTGCGACTTTACCTATTAAATTATCTTTTAATTTAAGATTTTCTTTAACCTCATCTAAAATTACTGGTGACTTAATAATCTCGCTATACGTATTGATTAATTGAAGATCCGTTTGGTTTGCCTGAAACTCCATTTGCGAAGGTCCTTCACTCTTATTCACTAAGATTTGCGTTGAAGCAGTATAAATCGGTGTAATTAAGAAGAAACTAATTAAAGCTGCGATAATTGCACCTAAAACAGCCAGTCCAATAATAGACATCAAATTCTTCTTCAGTAAAATAAAAATCTTCTCTAAATCTAAAACCTCTTCCATAACTTCCTCCTAGGACTAATAATAATATTAGATTATTTTTTTAATCTACTCAGATTAATTATATCATAAAATATTTTCTCAACTTAGAAAAATTCCAAAATTCTATACTAATTAAGCATATTTTTGACAGATTAATTGTTTACAATAATTCTACTTAATAAACACTATTTAGTATATGCTTGTAACACTAATGTCTAAAAATTTACAATATATTTACAAAAAAATAGCCCATGCAATATAAATGCATGAGCTAACTATTTTACTTAATCTTACTCTTCAACAGAATTTTCTTGATTCCTTCCATCATCTGCGAGTTACTCAGCTTCCCTTTCACCCCAACCTTATTCGTCGCTATAACAATCGTATAATCCTTATTAAACAAACACAACAAATCCTGCGCGTACAAATACCCACGCGTTCTATAGTACCCACGCTTCACATGCATGCCGTATCGATATCTCTGCTTAATCTCCGTATAGTTCAACATTTTAAGCGTCGTCGCGCGATCAAACACATGATACGTCTTAAACGCATTCACTACTTTCGCGTAATCACTCGGTGACATATACAAATCACCAGCACCATAAAATGCACTCGGTTGCGTCGCTTCAACCTTATTCAACTTTCCATTCTTAAATTGCATCCCTTCAGCGAAATGCGATTGTAACACCGTATTTTTAGACGTCCCTGTATGCTCCAAATGATACGGCTTCACAATCATATTCTCTAAATTCGTCTCATACGGTACATGCGTTACAACTTCCAATATTTTCGCAAGCGTAATATAATTCGCATCATTATATTTATATATTCCTATTTTACTTGCGTCCAATCCTACTTGATTAATTTGCGCAATCGATTGTTCCAGTGAATTCACAGTCGGTGCCGGTTCATAAGGCTTCAACCCTGATTTATGTAACAATAAATCCATCACCGTCGCTTGTTTATTCGGAAACGCAGGTATATAATTCACAACTAAATCATTTAATGATATCTTATGCTGTTTCTCTAACTTTTTAATCATCAACGCTGTAATAAACTTATTCGCTGATCCTACTAAATACATCGTATCATTGTCATTTCTTATTTTCCCGTCAATATTTTGAAACCCATATGCATTTTTATATTCTTTACCTTTGTAATTGATATAGATTGTACCGCTATACTGATTATCAACAATCAGACGATTAATTCTTTCCGATATATTCTTCGGCAATTCACTTTCCATTTGTTTACGTGCTGATTTATAATCTTTAAACCACATATCTCTTATATTAATATGCGCACACCCACTTAACATTACCGTAAAGATGAGTAGTACGTATATTAATTTTTTGATTTTGAATTTCTTATTTAATTTCATCATTCTCTTCACTTCTTAATTTTATTATTTTTAATACATTGAACATGTATGATTATATGCATTTTTCACAATGATTGCTATTGTTTTGATAAAGAAATTATGTTCATGTTGATATGTATACAAATAGCAAATACCGAACAAAGATAATTTTAACGTTGTAACGTGTTATCAATCCCTTTGTTCGGTATTTTATTAATGTTTCAGCTTGTAATCATTGAAATAGCTGACTATGGTAATTTTTTTTAGTATGTTAATTACTTACTCAATTAATTACTCGCTACGTTAATTACTTACTACGATATTTCCAGTATTTCTTTTGAATTGATCCTAGTTTAGAATTTGCTAAATTATTGTATTTCGTACGAATACGTTTTAAATCTTTTCTTAGTCGGCGATTCTCTTTCACTAACTTATCTACATTAATATCAACTTTATTATATTGTTTCTGCACTTGATTAATTGAGAAACCTGTCTTCGATTTCGCTTGTGTCTTCGGTTTAGCCGCTTCCACTTGCTGTAATATATCAAGCAGTTGTGTCGTATCACTCGCCTCATCACTCAATGTAAAGACTGCTTTCTCACCAACGACTTTCACATCGACAATGCTGTAATGTGCGATAATATCTTTTATCGAATTCATATATTGCTGCGTTAAATACACCGCTGCTTTATTGTCTGTCTTATCGATATACACTGGCTTTTGTCTGCTCACTTGTGATATTAAATTAAATTCCTGTTCTACCTCAAATGGTAGGAACGGTAATAATCGGTTGAATGTCGCTGTAAACGAGTAGTGTGTCGCTACATCATACACATGTTTCGCCGTTGCTTCATATTGTTCAGGATTTAATATCACTTGTTCCATCACTTGATAAAATTCTGCATTGTTATTCGCAAAGTAAGGATAATCATGACCAAATATTCTTTCATGCATCGGTGTACGGTTTAATACTGGCGGCACACCTAAACTACAATATTCAAGTAACTTCGTTGATAACTCTAACGAATCATTTAAATCATCATGGCGATACGTTAACCCGACATCACATGCATTGATTAAATTCAATGTATCCTGGCGTGCTAATCCACCGACCCAGTAAACGTTCTTACTGTTCTCAATTAAATAGCGCGCATACGGTACAAACTGTTCATATTTCGGCGATTGTTTAAACTGGTCACCGGCAATATACAATTTCGCATCGGGATACAATTCAGTGATTTCTCTAAACTGCGCAATCATATCGATAATGTTCCATTCATAGGCAAACTTACCTGTATAGCAGAATGTATCGTATTTATCTTTCTTCACAAACAACGCTTCAAATGATTCCTGTTGATTCGGAATCATCGGATTTAAGTCGATAATTCGGTCTTGCTGAATGGATGTCTGACTTAATATATGTTGTTTCATTTCTTCAGTCTGACATAACAAATAACCTTGGTTACTTGTTATCTGTGTAAGTAACGCTATCAGCTGTTCATCAAGTTGTTGCGTACTTACCGTCACGCCCGTAATATACGCAAATAATTTATGTGCAATTTGTGGCTGTTGTTGTAACAAGTATTCTACAACTTCTAATGAACGAATAAAGATGGCTTCATAGTGCTCCATTTGATCAATTACATGAATTAATTCCCCATATTGTGGTTTCGTTAATTTATTGTGCTTTAAATATTCAAACTGGCTAAATCGTTCATCCGAGAATGGATCAATAATTTTCACATTGTTTAGTCGTTCAATATCCCCTAACACGATATCGCGTTCATTCGGTACAGCGAGTAACACTTCAATTTGTGCCTGTGGGTGCATCGCAAGCACTTGTGTTAAACTCGACATAAAGATTGCAGAGCCATCCAGTACGTTCGTATTAATAAATCCTGATACTAATATTTTTTTCGTCATTAATAAGCACTCTCCTCATTGAGAATATGCGTTTCATAAAAACTCGTAAAGCTCTCACTCGTATCATTTTTGATACTGATTTTAATTTTAAATGGCTCTTTAAATAATAGCTGATTAATTTTTATAGAGTTTTTATATTTCGTATGTTTTCGATATAACACTTTTTCTTTTTCATTGATAACTTCAAATAAAAATTGCGGTTTATTCCCCACAGCAATCGCTACGATTTCAAGTGTGTCGTCGATTTGATTAATTACCGTTTTATTAACATATACGTTTTGATGATTGCGTTCATCAATGATGAGACGTTGTGTCATCTTCATCATATCTAACATTTGTGATTCTAACTCAAGATATCGTTCTTTCCAGTTAATATGATCAGTCATTTAAAATCACCTTCAATTCTTTTTCAATTACGACAGATTCACTCGCGATATCACGAATCGATTGCGCAGCCTGTGCTGAAATCTTATTGAATAACACGTCATTAAAGTACAGACGTTCAATTTGATATGCAAGGGAAGCTGGAGATTCTTTATCCGCCAGTAAGCCAGTTTCATTATGCGTTACAAACTCCGGAATCGCAGTAACGTTTGACGAAACAACAACAAGTCCACTACTCATTGCTTCACACATTGAAACGCCTTGTGAGTCTAAACGCGTCGGACATAAAAAGACATCAAATTGTTTATGAATTTTTGCGATATCTTTTTGTTCTAAGAATGTATTATGTAATTTCACGTTGTCATATTTAATGAATGAATCAGTAATAGTATTGTACAGCTTCCCTTCACCATATATATGAAATTCTAAATCATTAAAGAATGGTTTCTTTGATAATAGATGAATCGCATCGGCTGTCTGATCATTCGCATATTTATATGATGCAAACGGGCGGATTGATAATACTTTCAGTTTCCCTTTACGTTCTTTCTTCACATAGTTAAACACGTTAGAATCAACGATATTTGGAATGATTTCATAGTTCAGCGGTGAGAATTTCGCATCAACGTCTGCGATATGTGTCTTAAACCACTCAGATACGTGAATAAATGTAATATCATAGTTTGTTTCTTTATACAGTTGGTTCATAAATTCAAGTTGCGTCGGATAATAATCTTCTGCTTTATCAAGAATTTGTTTCAGTTCAGCAGCACTTGATAAGAAGTTAAACCATCTTCTGTGCCATGCTTCCGCTTCAAACCCATGAATCCAGATCACAAATTTCGGATTTTTAATCGTTTCAATGATTGGATAGTACATATGTGGATTAATGAAATGGATTAAGAACGTTTGATAAATGTGCTGATTGTCCAATAAAAATTGTTTGTAATGCAACTCATTACCGAAAGTGACGTTCACGCCATCATATTGATACACTTCAACTTCAGTTGCGTTCACATGCAAATAGAATACATCTACTGTTAATCCTTTTTGTTGGTAAGCTTTCACACGGCGGTGGATAAAGCCATTGCGGTATATCGCATCTTTCGATGGATACGCGTTACATACGACTAAAAATCTTTTATTCACAATAGTACCTCCAGCTTTTATTGTATAAATTGTAACCAGGTAGCAATCATCGTAATGATGCCGAATAGTGCAATAAAGATAAAGCTTAGTTGATTTTCATTTTTCTCCTGTACTTCATATATTGGTGTGTCAGGTGTTGCTCTTTGCTTTAAATGCATTTCTGATTTATATTGCATCTGTTCTTCTTTCGTCTTCTTCTTATACTGGTTAATGTGATGAATATAATGCTCAACGACGCGGTTACACTCTCCGTATTCACGCACTTCTCCGAAATGAATCCATAGCGCCTTATCACATAACTTTCTGATTTGGCCAGCTGAATGCGATACGAAGAAGATCGTCTTGTTATTACGTTGAAATTCTTTCATCTTGTCGATACATTTATTTGAGAATGTTTCATCTCCAACTGATAAAGCTTCATCGACAATTAACACATCAGGATCAGTATGAATGGCGATCGCAAATCCTAAACGTGAGCGCATCCCACTTGAATACGATTTAATCGGTTGTTTAATAAATTCCCCTAACTCTGAGAATGCAACGATGTCATCATATTTCGCATTAACTTCCTGTTCTGTCATCCCGTGCATTAAACATTTCATACGAATATTCTCTTCACCGGTAAATTCATTGTTCAATCCAGCTGATATAGCAATGAGTGAACTTCGTCCATCAATCTCAATTGAACCGGTCGTCGGTTGTGTGACTTCTGCTAACAAGTTAGATAATGTTGATTTCCCAGAACCATTTAAACCGATAATACCGACAGATTCTCCTGCTTTCACTTTAAACGATACATTGCGAAGTGCGTAGTAAGGTTTCGCATTGGCACGTAATCGGAATGAGAATAAATCTTTAAGTTTATCTGACTTTTTATGATTTAAATCATATACTTTACTGACATTTTCAACGATAACTTTATCCATGGACTGACGCCTCACTTGTAAAGTGTGTGAAATCCTGCCACACATGTTTTTCAGGCTGTTCAGCAATTGCCTGATAATATTGTTTTAATTTTTCTTTTTCGACTTCCCAGTTATATTGCAACTTCACTTGTTTACATTGTTCACTGTATTGATTTCTCAGTGCTGGATTGTCGATTAGTGTATTCGCTGCTTCAGCTATTGCATCAACGTTATGGCTATCGACTGCAATCCCAACATTTTGATCGACGACTTTTTTAATTTCAGGGAAGTTACAGCTGACTACCGGTACGTGTGCCATAATATATTCAAACAATTTATTTGAGCTAGCTGAATAATGGTTAAAGCAAATATTTTGTAACACCTGGAAGCCGAGATATGCACCTTTCGTATACGACGGTAAATCTTTAAAGTGCACTTTATCAATAAATTTAATTCGGCCTTTCTCCGTACTATTCGCTGCCATCGTTTTTAATGTTTTTTCTAATTTGCCGTTACCGATAAAGACAAGCGTTCCTTCTTTAATCTTCGGCATTGCTTCAATTAATAGTTCCAAACCACGACCTGCCTGTAAACCACCTTGATACAGTAATATCTTCTCATCTTGCGGTAAGTTCAGTAATGCATGTAATCCTGCACTCGGTTTATCGTCTATGTTATATAACTCTGAATAGTTATATAACGTCTTTGGATAGAAACCATAAATCTTTTCGTTATGTGCTGCACGTGTATGATTCTCTACAATCATTTCGTCAACAAACTTTAATAAACACTTTTCGATGACTTTAATTGTCTTCTCATTATAGCCAGTACGTGATGTTTGCACTTCATGTGAGTCGTACACTAACTTCTTAGGCTTTAATCTGAATTTCGAACATACTATCCCTTGTGGTAATGTATTTAAATCATTCGAGTGATAAATATCTGCATTGTCTTTATAACCTTTTATAATCATACGTAATATAATCATACTGTTTACGAAATATTTCGTGAGCTTGCCGAATTTAGCACCTAATAAAGCGACAAGTAATAAACTCGCTAAATAAATTAGTAGCATCCAGTTGTAAAAGAATAATCCAGCACCGATAACAGTCGTTACGGCACCCACGGTTATCGCAAAGTTACGTTTATCTTTTTGATAGCATTCAATAATAAATGGATAACGTTTCACTCGTGATACGTTGAAATGTGGATTGATTGTTTCGCTGCGTAATACTTTATCGTCTTTCGGATCATCAATCGCAATTAAATGTACATCGAAATCTTCACTTAACGTTGTACATTCTCTATTCACACGCGCATCATTCGTAAAATGATTCCATACAAACATCGTAATTTTTTTCATTGTTTCCTCCACTTTACGCTTCAATAAAGTTTATCAGTTTATGAATATTTTTCTCCCAGATAAAATCTCTATTTTTTATTTTAATCGTATTATTTCTATGCTCTTGATACAGTTGTCTATTATGCTTGTATTCTAGTATCGCGGTCATTAATTCATCCGTTGTAGCACTTTCACGGGCGTATCCAATCTGTTCTTCGTTAATTAATTGATTCGTATCGCCACCTAAATTCGTAACGATTAATACGTTTGAGCAAATCGCATCGATCACTTTGCCAGGCATGACGTTTAAGAAGACGTCTGTGTCTTTCAATATCGATAATGCGATATGGCTTTTCGCCATGAGTTGCAAGCATTCTTGACGCGGCATCGGATCAAATACGTTAACATATTTCAATTGTCTTTCTTTCACATACGCTTTAAATTGATTCGCATTCACGCCGTAAATTATCGCATTGAACGTAATTTGTGCTTCATTTAAACGCTCAGCAATTTCGATGAGCTGGTCAATATTTTGGGCTAAACCGACATTCCCGGAATAGACAACACTAAACGATGATGATTGTGCTGGCAGTTGATTCTCTTTACTATTGATCGCATTCGGTAAATACAACATCGGCTTATTTGCGCTTAACATCTGCTTAATATGCGGTATAAACGCCGTATTATTAACGACTATCTTGTCTGCATTGTTATACATCTGGCGTTCGAGTTGTACAAGCATAGGTAGTACGGGTTTAATATTCATCGTATCCAGCGCTACGACACTATCCGGCCATAAATCACGTATTTCTAGTATGCGCTGCGTATTTGTCTTTTGAAAAAATAAAGTCCCCCAGGCTGTAAAAATGTTTGGGCTTGAGACATATATGTAATCAAACAAGTGACTTGTTTTTCGTACGAAATAATGTACTTTTAACATAAACTCTGTGTAATGGTATATGCGTGATGTCATCGAATGTTTATGTTTTTCATGACGCATGCTAATACGTGTAATTTTTGTACCTTCCAGTGCATTGATCGTTTCATCATAGTAATATTTTTTATTTTTGTACATATTTCGATTGGGATATGACGGTTCTGTCGTAAAGACGTGGACATCATAACCATTCGCTTTTAAATGCAGAAATAGATTTTTCATGCGGTTCGCTGCTGAACCGATTTCCGGATAAAAATTTTGTGTGACGAGTAATATTTTCGGCATTGTCTACTCCTATAAATAATCTACTAATTTATTTCTAAATTTAAAATGAATATGAGCACCGAGCGTTAAAATAAATAACGTAACCGCCCAGAAATAAAAATGATCATATATATTACCGTACATATGCGTTGTTCCCCTAATGAAACTGAGTCGGTATATTCCTATTAAATAGCTGAATGGATTTAAATCTGAAATCTTTGTTAATAAATGATTGGCATGTTCAACTGTCCAGAAAATTGGCGTTAAGAAGAATGCCATACGCATCACGTTCTGTAATAAATTCTTTGTATCTCTTACTAAGATGACCATCGTACTCATCACAAGAGATATCCCGAAGATGAGCATATAGCTGCTAAAGATAAAATAAATAAAGAATAAATAATGCCATGCTGGGACGAGATGCATCCACAGTGAAATAATAAATAAAATGGACGTTGTAATGATTAAATTGATTAATGCGTTCGTAAATGAAATTGATAACAACGTACTTGACGGAAACTTCATCTTTGTGACTAAGCCAAGCTTAGACTGAATCGCGCTTGCACCGGCATTGATGGATTGTGAAATAAATAACCATGGGAATAATCCACTGATGAGCATGACGATATATAGAATACCGTCAATTTCATTATGCGTACCACGCAGTCCTAATCCGAAGACGACATAGTATAAACCGACTTGCATCATCGGTTGCAGGAAATTCCAGAAGACGCCTAAATAATGGTTCGTATATTCACTTTTAATGTTATAAATGGCTAATTTGTAGATTAATTCTACATGTGTTAACTGCTCTTCTATGAGTTTGAATAATGCTTTCATAATAAACTCCTAATACACTCGATTTTTATTGTAATTTAAAAAATTTCAAACCAAATGAGGCTGGAATATAGTATCCCAACCTTAACTTATTCGTATTGATATAAATTTCCATAGTTATAGTATGCCACATCATTAAATTGTGATTTAATGACATGCTTCGTATCAAATATTACTTGATGACGCATTCCTGCGAAGTCTTTATCTGTTAACGTTTTAAACTCTGAATGATCACTTAATACAAGCACTAAATCGCTATCTTTCACAGCTACAGTTAAATCTTTCTCTACAAATGGTTTATCAACGTGTGGATCATATGCGACAACTTCCACTTGTTCTGCCTTTAACATTTCATAAATATCAAATGCTGGTGATTCACGAATATCATCAACGTCACCTTTATATGTTAAACCAAAGATCGTTACTTTTTGGCCATCGACCTTTTTAAGCATCGCTTTCACTGTGCTCACGACATAGTGAGGCATACCATTATTAATGCTGCGTGCCATCTGAATCATTTGTGAATTAATTGGATCTTTCGCAATGATGAAATACGGGTCAACTGCTAAACAATGCCCACCAACACCAGGACCTGGCGTATGTAAATTCACACGTGGATGTTTATTCGCCATCGCAATAACGTCTAATGCATTAATATCTAACGTGTTACAAATCTTAGCAAGCTCATTCGCTAATGCAATATTAACGTCACGGTACGTGTTCTCCATTAACTTACTCATTTCAGCTGTCTTCGCATCCGTTTCAATCATTTCACCTTGTACAAATAAACCGTAAATCTTCTTACCCGCTTCAATACATGCAGGCGTTACCCCACCGATAATACGGTTGTTATGAATTAATTCATGCATAATTTGACCTGGTAATACTCGTTCCGGACAGTGAACTAAATAAACATCTTCACCAATCACAAATCCTTTTGATTCGACTAACGGTTTAACGAAATCGTCCATCGTTCTTGGCGCGATTGTTGATTCAACGATAATCGTGTTGCCTTTTTCAACTAAAGGTAAGATGGATTCAACGGCGCTCATTACCATTGAAATATCACAAGACTTGAATTGATCTGCATTATTTGGTGTTGGTACTGCAATAATGAAACAATCCGCTTTCTCAGGCGTTGTCGTTGCTTTGAACTTCCCTTTCTTTAATACTGCTTCAAATGCTTCCTGTAAGCCAGGTTCTTCTATATGAATTTGACCGCTATTTAATAAGTCAACTGCTTTCTGATTAATGTCGACACCTACAACATTCGCATCATATTTACTAAACATAATTGATGTGGGTAGACCGATGTAACCTAAACCGATTGTTGTAATATTCAAAATCATTACCGTCCTTTTAATAGATGTTGTCAACAATGTTGTAATGCTTATTTGTATTAACATTTCTGTATATGTGTACTACATTTATATCTTTGAAATGATATATAAATTAATCAATTGATGCATTCATACGTACAACAATGCTGCTATTCATCAATCATAACCTATTAAAAGAAGGGTTAATATTGATTTACAAAGGTTTTACATATTCTTAATTAACCGTTTACAGTCGGTTAAAATGGTCATTAATTTATTAATATACTTTACATTAAATTTACATAATCGCGATGACTATCCTATAATAAGTTTATACGTAACAGAACATGTAGTACCATCAACACCCATAGCATCATCCTTTGTTATTACACGATCATTCACTATAATTAAGACTGAACTCTAATAGAAAGCACGTGATACGAATGCAACTTAAAAATATATTATTATTCAATGAGCCACTCCTTCAAGTAATACCAAGTGCAACAACGCTTGAACAATACATTCATACAATAGAAGAGAAACAGAAAGTGACACAAAAAGCGAAACAGAAAGAGAATCAGCAACAAGACTTCACTTCCGTACACACTGTATTAATACTGCCAGCGCAATATAACACAGTTCAAACACCATTCGAAACGTATTATTATCATCACTTTGCTGAAATGATTGATCTGTTGAATACCCTCATTACAGCAGATGATTATACGCATGTCTACTTTCCTAATGCATATCAACTGGATATGCCGTTTCATTGGCCTGTTCAATCAAGCAAAGCACTATCAAATGATTTATCTCAATATGTATTCTCTAAAGCACAAATTAAACAACACCGTTTCAATGCAAACAGTCTTTATTATTATCCGTTAGCGTTCATTTATGACATCTTGTATCCTGATATAACAGATACGGCACAGCATAATCTATACAACGATTTATTAAGTTCTCGTGATATTCCGACGTCTTATAAATGTAAGTATTTAAAGGCGTTATTACAATACGGTAGTCGTGTCATAAGCGAGCAAACGAATCAACAATGCAATCCAATCGAACTGTATATCGACCGCATATTAAAGATTCAGATGGATCCATCCAACGATGAATTATTGACGATCATTAACGTATGTAAAGAAGATTTAATAGCGTATTACCGAATAAAGCACTATCAACGTCGCTTCAACGCATTCATCCCGGCGATGTTACAACAATTGCCGGCCGTTGCGTTAATCAATGAAACCCGCACTGCATTACGTGCAGTTAAGCGCATCATAAAAGACCGTACGAAATTAGACTATACAACGTATGAAATGATCCAGCTACATTTACCAGTTCGAAATAATACATTTATCTTTGAATCTTTCAACGGACGTGGTTATTCGGATAACCCGAAATATATATATGAATATATGTATCAGCATTACCCGGACTATCAATATTACTGGGTTGTGAATGATTTAAACTCTGAAATACCCGGTCCTGCCATTAAAGTCGAGCGTCTTTCTAAAGCTTATTACGAGGCCTATGCAACGTGTGAATACTGGATTAGCAATACGAGATTACCGTCTAATTTGAAGAAAAGAGCAAATCAAACATACATTCAAACGTGGCACGGTACACCGTTAAAGAAACTTGTGCTTGATATGGAAAGTGTAAAGCTGCCGAATACGACAACTTTAGAATATAAACTGAAGTTTATGAAAGAAGCTGAACGATGGGATTATCTCATTTCACCGAATGACTATTCATCTGCAATATTTACACGTTGCTTTAACGTACCGACAGATAAAATATTAACGACCGGTTATCCGAGAAACGAAATGTTAGCGTTGCGTCAAGATGATCAGCATTATTGTACGTCCATCAGACATCGTGTCGGTATAGCAGATCATAAGAACGTCATTCTGTATGCGCCGACATGGCGAGATGCAGACTATAATGAAGATGGTGATTATGCGTTTAATTTGAAACTGGATATTGATGCATTTCTAAAACATACCGATGACGATACCGTATTGCTGCTCAGACTTCACTATTTAATCGCAGCACAACTGGATTTACCGGAACATCCACGCATTATAAACGTATCGGATTACGATGACATTGCGGACCTATATTTAATTAGCGATGTACTCATTACAGATTATTCAAGTGTGTTCTTCGATTACAGCATATTAAACCGACCGGTTATATTCTTTAGCTATGATTTAGAATTTTATAAAGATGAATTACGCGGTTTTTACATGGATTATTACACACAACTCCCAGGCCCGATCTGCACGACAAATGAAGAGCTTTTCCAGCAAATCAATACGGTGCTGAATAAAGATTATGATAATGCATTCAACCAAAAAGCCTTTTATACTGATATGAACCGCTTTGAAGATGGTCACGCCAGCAGTAGAATAATTGATGCAATATTGAAGCATAATAATCAGCATGAATAAGAGCTAAATGATTGAAAAAAAAGAAACGGAAATCAACGATCGACGTTGTTTCCGTTTCTTTTTATATTACATTTATCTTTTTTACTTATTATTTTCTGGCACTAACTTCACCGATTGAGGAATGTTTAAATTCTCTTTATAAAACTGCGTCATATACACGCTTTCAATTGGATCTGGCATTTGATGATATTCCGGATACGGTAACATCTTAATTGGTACAGATTTATTTGTTGCTTTCATATCTTTTAGTTCAGCATCACGGTGCATCTCTGTTATCTTATTTGCACTTAACGGTATTAAATATGCAATGATACCGAAGACGACTGTAAACGCTAAAATGTGATAATGATAGCGATACGTCCATGCTATTTGCGTATCGCTCATTAAATGATCAATGATGACGAGTATTATCATGATCATGAAGATTAAGCTCGCCAAAGCACAGCGGCCTCCGTACGGTGTAATGACAAAGAACGGTCCGGTTAATAACGCAAAGCCAATCAAATAAAACAATACCGTTCTAAATACGACTGCCTGCTTACGATAAAGTATGACGACCGTAAACATATAAATAAATGAACTTAACAATAATAGTGCTGATATTGAATGTAGTGTTGTCATTTCACTTGTATTGAATAACACTTTAACTAACTCGAGATTCGTGATGATATTTAAAGTAAACAAATATATCCCTGCCATAATGATGTATCGGTTTACGTTGTAACGGCGTAATAAAAGGATAAACACGACGAAAAGTATCGTTAGTAACGGTATATTATACACGCCAAATAGCGCATTCATTTGTTCAACAAAGATTTGAATCGCACGAACGATAAACGGACGATCATCTTTAATCGTTCGATACGTATCTTCACCAACAAATATCGATACATACGCTTTGTTCGTAAACATCACGATAAACCCTATTACATGCCCTACGAGTAACGCAAGTAATGCTTTATTAATACGTTTATGGTGATAATAGTATAATCCATTAAAATACAATGACATAATCAGTAAATAAAGCGATACATGTTCTACAAATAACATCGCGATGAAAGCGAAACTAACGTATGCCAATAATTTGCGGTAATTAGTGCGTTCTGTCACCGTCTGATACAGATTTAACGTAATTAACACTAACAGAATTGATATATTATAATTCACATATCCTGCAACCCATCCGTACGTCTGCGCAAACACCGGTAAAGGTAATAAACAGACCAGTATAAATGATATTAATGGATGGAGTTTAAAATGCATTAATTTATTCATATAAACAACCGTTAAAAACGACACAACCGTCATGAATAGTACTTTTAACAATGAAGCACGTACGAGTACTATTTCTAATATATTACTAATATATCGACCATTATAGTTATCAAACCACGATTGCAATCGCTCAATCCCTCGTGCAGACTTCCACGTCCAGTCATCTCCGGTTAACGGTATACACATACTCATTATTAAATAGAACAAAAAAATAAATGCAAATGCATTTACTTTTTTGTTAGTCAATTGCTTTAAATTCATAGCTTCTCCTTAAAGATAATATTTTCAACAATACTTTTCGCTGCAGTACCCGCTTCAAACTCACAATACTTCTGATAAAATGCATCATACTTATCTTTAAATTGCGTCGTTACTTGTTGGATATTGTGAATACTATCATATAATGAGGCACTATCTTTTAGCAATGGCCCCGGCGCTTCCTGCTCTAAATCCATATAAAATCCTCTTAAATTATCACGGTAATTCTCTAAATCATACGTGTAGAATAGCAGTGGCTTCTTCGTATTCGCATAATCAAACATAACCGATGAATAATCCGTAATACAAATATCACTGATCGCATACAATTCGTTAATATCTTTATAACTTGATACATTATAAACGAAATCATTATATTGCTCTGGAATCGATAACTTCTTACCGACTAACATATGTGTCTTAATTAACAGAATATACTCTTCTGCAAGCGGTCGTAATACCTCTAGATCAAATGGTAGTTCGACAACATCCTGTTTTAACTCGTCATCTCTAAATGTCGGAGCGTATAAAATGACTTTTCTATGATCTTCGATGCCTGCTTTTTTCTTAATGACATTTTGATAATCGATGAACGCTTCATCATTCAGCTGATATGCCCAGTCATTACGCGGATAACCTACTTCTAACATCGTCTTGTTAAAGTGGAATGCGCTTTTGAAACATGCACTTGCGTAACGGCTTGGTGACACTAAATAATCCCACTTTTGCGTTGCGGTATTAACACGCATCTTATACCCTTCGTCGCGCCCTTCAAATACAGCGACATCATTCAGCATTTTCTTTAACGGTGTCCCATGCCATGTCTGAATATATTCACAGTTTATATGCTTTTGAATATAATACGGGAAATTCTGATTGTTGACCCAGAAACGCGCAATTGAAATATAGTAGAAATATTCGAATGATAAACGTTTCACTGTAATCACACGTTCATCATCGAATGGATACACATTATTCGTCACCCACACAATCTTGAAATCGTGCGGATATGCTTTCAATGCGTCATAAATGACTTTCGGGCTGTCCGATACCCCTTTACCGACATTGCTTTCAAAGAATATCAGTTTCGAATCACCTGGATGAAACATCGCAAGAAATTTGTTCATTGCTTTCATCGTACTGTAGTACGCTTTTTTATTTTTACGATAACGTTTATAGAAATGCTGTACGAGTATATCGTTTTTAATATCACGTTTTACTTTTTCTTTAAATGGCACTGCTTCGTGAACAACCGCTTTAAATAGGCGTTCTGAATTGTGCTGGTCACGATGATTAATGAATTTATCAATTTTTCCTTTTAATTGCTGATTAATCTGGAAGTTCAGCGCGATAAAGTTGTTTAGTAATGTGATGACTTCGTCTTCATCGTTTGCAATCTTACCCGGTAATTCATTCTCAATATCTAAATGAGACGGTAATTTACCTAAGAAACGTTGTTTGTCATACTGATAATAAATAACAGGTTTGTACAGGAAACTAAAGTCAAACGCGACACTTGAATAATCAGTAATCATTAAGCTACTTTCTTTAATTAACTGCTGTACATCAACATCACCTTGACGAATAACGGTAATATATTCTGGTATGTCGATTAAATCTGTAAACTGCTGCATATTCGGATGCAGGCAGAAGATGATAGCATAACCTTTATTTTGAATGACTTTCAGCTGGTCATGATTTAATAAACTTTCATTACGCCATTTATATTCTGAGTCGATAAATGCCGCTTCATTCGTCAACCAGTCGCGCCATGTCGGAATGATTAATATTTGCTTCTTCGGTTGCGTTTCCATAAATAAATGATCAAATCGTGATAAACCAGAAACGATCACTTGTTCGTCATCAAACTTTAAATCACGTACAACAATTTGTTTCTCACGGTCTGAAGATACGACAAATTTATCGACATTAAAGTCATTCAGCTGATTGCCGTTGATTTGTGTTAAATTCTTCGTACCGAGTACGCCGTGTTGTAAGAAGATACGTTCTGCCTTTACTGAGCTCACATATGCTTTATTACTTAACGGGAATATCAATTCCGGATGATGTGTCGTAAAGAGTTTATCCGCGCGATGCATAATGTCGAAATGTTCTTCCGACCTGAAGTCAATCACATTTCCGAATGGCTTTACGTTATTGTATTCCGGTGAATTGAAATCGATAATATAATACGCATCAATTTCCGGATGATGTTCTCTTAAATATTTAAAGAAGAAATAACCATTATCCTGCGCTTTATAATGACGTTCTCCAATCACCCAGACAGGCTTGTCATTGTTCGGTTTATCGGCAAGTAAGACGCGTTGATACGCTATACTGCTTGCTTCACTCAGCTGCACGACTTTAAAGCTTAAGTTTCTCCCTTTTAAAGTAAAGTACGGCTCGAGAATAAACGCATTGCCGTTGACATTAACGGTTAAAGTACCTGACATAAAGCGTTCAGCTAATATTCTCGGATTACCGATCTTCACTTTTATCGGTTCTGCAAATGTGTTTAAATGCAGTTCAATATACAAATCGATAATGTCGTTATCCGGGAGTGCATGCGTTAACAACTGCGCAAAGGCATGCGTGTCGTTTACATCAAAGTAATGGGCAGTATAGACATCGTTTGCTCTTCGTTCCGTCTTGAAGATATTTAATTGCGTGCGCACAGCGATGCCCGTATGTCTTGATTCTGTGACTAAATTAGCACGTTCAACTTTACTGTTGATGACTGAGAACTTACCGGCTATAGATAATTCACTTTGCGAAAATTTAATTTTGTCGATTTGTTTGTAGTTGAAATACGTATTTAATTTGAACGTACTTAATAATGACACTGCAAATGAGCCTTTCTTATTGAAGTACGGTGTGATGCGAATGTCGTTATGGTAGACGCTGTGAAATGGTTGGACGCTAATATCGAAAGTCTTTAAATTGATGCGATTTTTGATGCGTAAATCGATATCGTCGGCTATTGGATTATCTATTTTGATGTCATCTGCACTATTTTCTTCTGCATTGTCATCATCGGCCTGGATCATTTCTTTCAGTTCATCTTTTACCAATATAATATCGATACGTTTCGCTAAAGCAAAATGTGTATCGACTAAATCATTTAAGTTTATCGTCACTGTTTGATTCGTAATCGGCAGCTCAATTAACGTCGTATTGTATTTAAGCTGGATCCATTGATAAGAAGTATCGATGTTTGATAGTATTATTCGTTCATCGATTTGTTGTATTTTAATTTGATACATGTTTTCACCTAATTCCTTAATTCATTCCCTATAAAAGTTTACAAAATCTCAATATTATATTAACATAAACTTTACAATTACACACATCTTACTGGAGGACTTTATTAATGAGACGCGTTATTACTTACGGAACATACGATTTATTACATTACGGACATATTGAATTATTGCGTCGTGCACGTGAAATGGGAGACTATTTAATCGTAGCATTATCTACGGATGAATTTAATAAATTAAAGCACAAGAAATCTTATTACGATTATGAACAACGCAAAATGATGCTAGAATCGATTCGTTACGTAGATTTAGTTATTCCTGAGAACGACTGGGAACAAAAGACGAAAGACGTTGAAAAATTTGAAGTGGATACATTTGTAATGGGACATGACTGGGAAGGCGAATTTGACTTCTTAAAAGAACAGTGTGAAGTCATTTACATTAAACGTACAGAAGGTATTTCAACGACTCAAATTAAAAAAGAATTATATGGTAATGATACGAAATAATATGATGCCATTTTTTTCTGGATGCTTAACCGAACAGACCATCGGATAAATGATGATGATTTGTTCGTTTTTTTGTATATTGCATACTATATACTGTATACTGTATACAATATACATTATGCACTATACATCATCCAATATATAATATGCAGTATAACTTTTGATTTCATAACAATAATAAAAAGGCAGGTGAAGCCATTGATAACACAACTTACGGTTTCAGCAAAGTACTTTCATGAAGATTTAATACAGCAGCTATCACACATCTCAACAAGTCATTTCATCATTACGAATGATTGCGTGCTTCACGATGCGCAATTAGCAGCAGTTCAACTTCGTGACGGGCATATATTCACGGATTATGAAATAAATGATTGCTATATTAATATGTACACGATATTTGGACAGACAATGACACAATCCATCAACATTATTCAACCGTATGTATACCCTGCAATGATATATGATCGTGTGCAAGCTTTAACTTTATTATCACAATGTAAAGTAAACAGTAGTCTTGATTTATGTGTTGCGATATTGCTGACGACAAATGATATACAAATCGATGGCCATGTTGTCTTTAATTTTAGCGCACGTAATATGTCACCACGATTATTATTACAACCCTATATTCAGCACAATATGAATGATGACGCACGTTCAAGTTACAGCATACAGCAATTGATTCAGTATCACGGATTAGCACAGGATCGACGATACAAAGTCGCACCACAATTTAAGCAGTCAGCATATACGCTACGCATTGATCAAATCAATCAATCGCTAAACTATCGTTTACCCCATCGCCTCTACCGTCAATTGTATGATTATTTATATAAGCGTAAGATTCAGCCGTATCATCATTTAATTCATGCACAAAGCGATTTAAATCAAACAGAAGGCTATATCGTCTTTATCGGCTTTGATTACGACTATCGCGGAAATAGTAAAGCACTATTTGAAGCATTACTGGACGCGATGCCTGAAACAGAAATATATTTTATTACAGATGAAACGATTCCGGCAGATAAATTAAAGCAACGGGTTAAAGTTGTCTCGCCACATGCAAACGATGCGCGTTCTATCATCAAACATGCCCGTATCGTGGTTTGTGAATCTTATCCGGATGATGATTTAGTCATGAACGGACATGTCATCAACTTATGGCACGGCACACCGATTAAACAATTGTTCTTAGATAGCCTGGAACCACAACAAAATGCATCTATATTTCTATATCGATTAAGAAAATATAATAAATTAAAGCGAATTGATACATTTATTACAGATACTGAAGCGGTGAATCATTTATTCAAGTCTTCATTTAATGTACATAATGTATTAGCAACAGGCTACCCTAGATTACAATATGCGCTGTCACTGGATAAAGATGTGATACGACAGCAATTAAGCGAACAATTGAATATCGATATAAATAAACAGTGGATCGCCTATATTCCAACGTGGAAAGATTATCAATATGAACCGATTGATTTCAGTCAACTTAATGAAGATCGTGTCATATTATATAAAGGGCATCCTGAAGAACGACAAAATCAAGGCGGGCTTACGGCTGTTAATGTCGAAACAGAACAACTCCTTGCTGCGAGTGACGCAATTGTGAGTGATTACTCCTCTGTAATCTTTGATAGTATAGCGCTTAACAAGCCAAGCTATTTAATCATGGATGATCTGGCAGAATATATGCATACGCGAGGTGTCTATCAGGATGTCATGACAACGCTCGAACCGATAACATATACGCGTCGGGATGCATTAATTGAAGATTTACGCAATGGTGTACATCATCAAGTGAAAGATCAGTCATATGTTGCACAAACGATTGCAGGCAATACACGATTAATTGCGTTGATTCAATCGTTGATGTGACCATGTTCGTTCCTACTAAGGCTCTTGCTCAGAATCACATTACACGAAAGCACCTGAAATCATGCATCGATTTCAGGTGCTTATTCATTGTTATCTTAATTGTTTCAGCTGATCTTTCACTTTTGTCTTCAATTTAAACTTTGTGTATTCATAATTTGACCACTGAATATGATGAACCGCCATCCACTCATTCAACTCCTCATTCATATGCCCATAATATTTGAAATGATAAAGCATATGCATTAACGTTGACGCTCGATATTCCGTCGTCACCATTTGCGTCATATATTCAAAGAGTTGTGCTTTCTCTTCCTGCATCAATGGTGTCGCCATCAACTTGCGTTTAACGTAATACATAATGATGAGTTCGTCCATACGATAACTATAATACTGAATAATGCGTTGCTTAGACCCTTCTGAAAGATTAGATGCTTTTATAATCGCTAATACACGCTGTCTTACTTTCATCCCATCTGACATGTATTTCGTAAATTGCTGTGTATTCGTTGTAATGGATTGTCCCGCTTCAATCGTATATAAATAGACTGGCGTATCAAACACATACACCGCTTTCATCATCACTTGTGTATTCAATGTATGTTCTTCACAAAAAATAATATCTTCATCAAACAGCCCAATATCACATTTACGATACACTTTCGCGCCGGGTCCAATTGATTGCAATAATTCTGGTTGCTCACTTAACGTCGTCTTTCCAGCTTGCAGTTGCTGTGTTACTATACGTATCGCTTTCCCATCTTTATAATGCATCATTTGCCCGATATAAACACTACACTCCGGGTGTCCTTCAATTGCTTCGAAATAACATTGCAGTGCGGTATCTGTCAGTTGATCATCACTATCCAGAAACATCACATACGGATATTGAGCATGTCGTAGACCGTTATTTCTTGCGCTGGCCGCACCTTGATTGTCCTGCTGAATCACCGTTAACGTATAATGACGCGGCATCTCTTGTTCAAATGCGTGAATCACTTCAATACTGTTGTCCGTCGATCCATCATCGACACATAATATTTCAATTGGCTTTGTACTGTTTATCGATTGTAATGCGTGCTGAATCGTTTGTGATGCGTTATAGACTGGTATAATTACGGTAATCAATGGATCACTTCCATTATATATGCCATAATCGCTTGTGTCGCATGATCGGTCTGATAATTCACCCAGCCTTGAATGTCATATTCAATATCATGCTGCATTAACTGCTGCAATTGTGCTACAGTTTGTGCTTTCTTGTGTGTCAGATTATAGTAATATTTGCTTAATCCTCTTTCCTGATTATACTGTGCTTCATCGGGTGCATAACAGTACACACGATTTCCTTTATATATTGCTTCGACTAAGAGCGAACTATAATCCGTAATAACAACATCTGCATGTTCTATTAAGTTTTCAGTTGGAATTTCCTTTGCTATTATATCGGTTTGATAATTACGGTCACTTGGATGTGCTTTTATAATTAAGTTGGGCAGCGCGTCATGTGTCAGTCTTAACTTGTCGTCTAGATGATATTCTCGGTATGTCGGGACAAATAGTGTATACGGTGCTGTTATATTGGGTAATGTGCTTCGTATGTCATTTACAGCTGTACAACGCTTTTCCAGTCGTGGTAAACCCGTCTTCAAAAAGTATTTATCATGTGCATTGAATGACTGTTTAAATATATCAATCATGTAATCCCCTGCAACGACATATGTATCCGTATAATCATATACAGACTGATATTGCTGTATTAATGGTTTATTATTTAAATCAACATGTTTATCCTGCAAACCAAATTGTTTCATTGCGCTCGTTGCATGCCAAAGTTGAATAACCGTTTGTGACGCTGACCGTTTCATACTCCCGAGCATTAAATAATACGTGTCGATAACAATTACTTTACTCGTTAATATAGCGCGCATTTGCTGAATAATTAAACGATTGCTTAACGCTATCTTCTTTGATGCCTTAAACAACTCATAATACTTGCCGTCTGGATTGAGTACCGCATGCGCATATTTCGGATGGTATAATAATGTTACGGTATAGCCTTCTTTAATACTTGCATTAGCGAGCGGGATGACATCTTCTTCAAACGTCATCAATATCGTCATATGACGCGCTTTCGGTTTCACTTTGCAAAATAAATTAATAAACTTTATGATAAATAAATAACTGAATTTAATTAACTTTCTCATATCAAAACCCTTTCGTTAGGAGCGAACTATGAAATCATTCACATTCTTATTACATAATTTATATCATATCGGTGGCACAACACGTGCTGTGACAACACTTGCTAACACTTTAAGTGAACGTGGTCATGATGTTACGATCTTAACCGTATTTAAGCTTGGCACAACACCTGCATATCCAGTCAATGAAACGATAAATATTCAATCAATCATCGATTATAGCGATAAACGTAATTTTGTGCCATTAGTATACAACCGTATACGCAAATATACACCATTGTGTAAACCGCGCATCATTATGGCTGAAGAACCCGGTATTCAGCAATTCTCAAGCTATATTGAACATAAACTGATTCAAGCCATTCAGCAAGTGAATACGGACTATCTTGTTTCAACACGCGCATCGTATAACGTCTTAGCGTCAGAATACGCTAACGTCGAGACGATTGCAATGGAACATATGCATTTCAATGCGTATAGCGAATCGGTCAAGCAGCAATTATTAAAGGCATATGCTCATGTAGATTATGTAACGACATTAACACCACAAGATCAGACGCAATACAAACAATACTTACCCGAAGATAAAGTCCTATTGCTGCCGAATATTATTCCGTTTGATGCACACCAAGCTACACAACGAAAGCAACATAAAACGAATCGCATCACCGCACTCGGCCGCTTTGAACACGAGAAAGGATTCGATTTATTGATTGCTGCAGTAAGTCATATCCAACACAAACTACGCGATCAGCAATATACAGTTCATATATACGGTAGTGGCAGTGAAAAATCAAATTTACAACAACAAATTACTAATCAGCAACTGAGCGATATGATTACATTACATGATGCGATTAACGATACTGAATCGGTGTTAAACCCGTCACGTATTACCGTTATCCCTTCGCGTAGTGAAGGCTTCGGTATGGTCATTCTTGAAGCGATGGCAGCAAATAATGCTGTCGTAAGCTTCGATGCTCCAATCGGTCCGGCAACCTTATTAACTCATGGACAGAATGCGCTTGTTGCATCATGCTTTGATACAGAATCTCTTGCCAATCATATTATCACCGCAATTGAAGATGCGTCGTTACGTGAACAGCTTATCGCGCATGGCCATGAAACACTGAAACAATACCAACCCGATGCAGTATACAACAAGTTAGCTAAACAATTGCCTTTAACATAAACGAAACCCGAACCGCGTGTTACACGCACAGTTCGGGTTTTCTGATTGATATATTACATAAAGTCACTGAATCGATTTCTAAAATGCATATGCAATATTGAACCGAGCGAGAATAAAATAACGACGATTAACACGTTGTATAAAGTAAGTGCTGGATGTGCGATAAAGAACCATTCGTGATTTAATATCGCTGCACGATAACTTTCTGCAAAGAAATAAATCGGATTTGCCTTCACGACTGTCGCAACAAATTGCATCGTTTCATTATGACTTTCATGAATCGGCCATAATATCGATGATACGTAAAATATAATACGTAATATCGACTGCACCATCATTTGTGTATCTCGAATTAATACAGCTAACGTCGATGTAATAAGCGTTACAGATAACGCAAACAAAAAGACGAACGGTACAATTAGCAAGAGCTGTACAATATAAATCGTTGGGGTAATACCACTTAATGCACATAAAATAATAACAATCGTTAAGAGTAACAGATGACCATAAAACTTACTCATTAATATATAACTTGGAATTGTTGATAACGGGAAATTCATCTTGGCGACTTGATTAAACTTAATACCAATCGATTTCGTCCCTTCCAGTATCCCTTGATTAATGAAGAACCACATACATATACCGACGAGCATCCAGTAAATGAACGGAATACCATCCACTTCCCTACTGCCTCGAATACCGAGACCAAAAACAAAATAATACACACCAATTTGTATTAACGGGTTTATAATTTCCCATGCTAGCCCTAAATAATTATCATGGTTTGAAATTTTTAACTGGAATTGTGCTAATCGTTGAATCAAATAAAAGTTTTTTATTTGTTCTTTTATCACTGCAATTATTGCACCCATTATAATCCTACTTTCTTTTTTTACGCTTTATCTTTCAAATAGTCATGCGCATCTTTTAACGCATGTTTCTGTTTAACAACTTCAGATAAGAATAGCGGTATCATGACGGATCGTTTCAATCGTTTCCAGTCTGTGATAATTCGGTAAAACCATTCTAAATTCATCTTTCTGAAGATAACCGGTGCGCGTTTAACATTACCACTAAACACATCAAACGAACCCCCAACACCCATAAATATAGTATGTTTAAAATGGTGCTGATAATAATAAATGAAGCTTTCTTGTTTCGGATAGCCCATCGCGACAAATACAAAATCCGGTTCAAACTTTTTAATCTTTAATAACGTCTTATAATCATGAATATCTTTATACCCATGCTTTGATTTAAATATAATATTTGGGTACTGTACTCGTAAATTTTTCTTACACTGTTTAACTGTTTCCTTTGAAGCCCCTAATAAAAATACTTTTTTATGATGTAAATTCGCAACTTTCAACATCTCTTCCATCAATTCTATACCAGGAATGCGTTCTGTTAAAGGTTGATTTAAATATTTTGCAGCTTTAATTATTCCGATGCCGTCCGGAATAATATAATCCGCATGCATAATACGATATAAATATTTTTCGTGCGTTTTCGCATAATATACAATTTCAGGATTTGCTGTTACAATGAATAAATTATTATCGCCCGGTTGTTGAACGAATGTATTTATTTTTTGTATCATATCAGATTTCGTGACATTATCAAACGGTACATCTAATATAGTAATCGTATCCTTATTAAAACGTTGATGTCTTTCTATAGGTAGCTGCTCGGAAATAAGTGAAATGTGTTCATCGTTCATATCACCATACTCCTGACATTTTATTAGTAATCTATAATTTACATTACTTTAATATTATTTACAATGTTTTTACATAGACGAAATAAAGAATTTACAATAGAATATAAAAGATTTAAAAATATAGATTGAAAAGATGCACAAGTCAACATCAACATAAAACGCAAACATCATAACACAATTAATAATAATAATAATAATAAAAGTAATAGAAATAGTATTAGAAATAGAAACTACAGTATAAAAGGATGAATAAATCATGCAACATTCTGTTGAATTTAAAAACGTATCAAAAGTATATAAAATATTTAGAAGCAATAAAGAACGTCTGATTGATATTATTAAACCTGCACAAACGAAGAAATTCTACGCATTAAAGGACATTTCTTTTACAGCGGATCAAGGAGATATTATCGGCCTTGTCGGCATTAACGGTTCAGGCAAATCGACATTGAGTAATATTCTGGGCGGTAGTGTGCCGGAAACGACAGGTACGGTCAGTAAAAACGGCGAAGTAAATGTTATTGCCATTAATTCAGGATTAAATTTACAATTATCCGGATTAGATAATATTGAATTTAAACTTTTATTAATGGGCTTTAACAAAAAACAAATTAAAGCATTAACACCAAAAATCATCGAATTCTCAGAGCTCGGCGAATTTATTTATCAGCCCGTAAAAAAATATTCTAGCGGTATGAAATCTAAACTCGGTTTCGCAATAAGTGTGACTGTTGACCCTGATATACTTGTCATCGATGAGGCATTATCTGTTGGAGATCAGACGTTTACACAAAAGAGTTTAAATAAAATGCAGGAATTTAAAGCAGCTGGTAAGACCATTTTCTTTGTCAGCCACAATTTAAAACAAGTGAAACAATTCTGTACGAAGATTATCTGGATTGAAGGAGGTCAATTAAAAGCATACGGCCCTACTGAAGAAGTGTTAACCCAGTACGAGAGCTTCTTACGCGACTATAAGAAGTTAACGAATAAAGAACAGAAAGCATTCAGAAAGAAACTCGACGAAAAACGATTTTTTATGTAGACACATAATAAATGGTGTTAATTCGCACTAAATTTAGTATGATTAAAGTGTAGTTTTATATTATAAAGAAGGTGACCGTTATTAATAAAGTATTTAAGTATTTCTTAATCGCTCTTAGTTTGAGTTTACTCGTATTTCCGGCAGTATTTGCAAGTGGTTTATATTCAAAAACAAAAAATGCAATCGATGCCTCGTTTTCAAAAGACATTGAGAAATCAGCATTACGTGACAAAGCAGTCGATCCTTCGATGGATCATATATCGATATTATTTTTAGGGATTGATGATAGTTTATCAAGACGTAAAAATGGTCAAAAAGAAACCGAAGCGCGAACAGACGCAATGATCTTAGCGACATTTGATCGTAGTCATAAACAAATCAGACTTGTCAGTATCCCACGTGATACGCTCGCGTATATTCCGTCAGTGAAGCAATATGATAAGATTACCCATGCGCATGCAGAAGGCGGTCCTGAAAGTTCAATGAAAGCCGTTGAAAATATCTTTAATGTACCGGTTGACTATTATGCTCGTGTGAATATGCAGGCGTTTGTTGATATCGTTGATGAATTAGGTGGTATTGACTTTAATGTACCATTTGATATTGATGAACCGACGAAGCTTGATAAAGGCCGTATTAAAGTAAAAAAAGGAAAACAACATATTAATGGCGATCAAGCCCTAGCGTTAGTTCGAAGCCGACATGTCGATACAGACTTAGGACGTGGTAAACGACAAATGCAAATGATTGAAGCTATCGTTAAGAAAGCGAAAGATACGAATTCCATTTCTAAATTAGATGACTTAGTTGAAATCGTTGGAAACAACGCGAAACATAACTTAACGTTTGACAACATTACATCACTTGCATCTTACTACACTTCAAATGATGTTGAATTTAAGCAGACACAGTTAAAAGGTACAGATTTCATGTATAACGGCATTTATTATTATAATCCGGTATTTGACCATATTTATGAAATATCGAAGCTGTTAAGAAAAGATTTACAGTTACCTGAAGGTAAAAAGGAAGACCTTCTCGACTACAAAATCATTCAGTTAAAAGGTGACCTTATCCCACTTGAAAAAATTGATTTAGATGAAATCGATAAAGCATATCAACAAAAATTAATAGAAGAAAAAGACAAGCCGAAAACAAATGAAGACGGAACGACAGTAGAAGCTGCGACGAGTGAAGCAACGAATGAAACGACAAATAGCACATCGACTGAACAAAGTACTGACAATACAACAACTGAAACTTCAACTTCGGAATTTTAATTAGGAGTGAATCCAATTGGTAACACGAAAAACGTATGAAAAGTATGAACATATTAATCGGATGTTTGATAAAATGCAGGAGATGGTTCAATCATCACGAGATGTTGCGCATATGCGTAATGCATTTTTCTACGTTAATGAATATCATCAGCAGAACTATGAAGCGCTGCGCATTTACTATTCAGAAGCCGATCAGAACCCATTGATCGACGGCGCATGTTATGTATTAGCATTACCTGAAATATTTAATCAATTGAATATATTTGATTATGCCGTGCCGTTAGACTTTGTATTTACTGAGGAAGGCTTAAGCCCGACATTTACAAACTTAGACGTGCAATTGCAATATTTAGTTGCAGCCGTATTAGAAGTGTCTGAAATACAAATTTATACGCCGTCAGGATATTCAATGGGCATGCAGCATTGGAATATGACATTAATGCAAGTGTTCTGGCAATATACAGCGATTATAAAGATGCAATAATCATAAGTAAACATAAGCAATGACACCATCAATTTCGATATATAAATTGATGGTGTTTTTCTATTTTGTTATATCCTTTAGGTAATTACCACTCATTTCCACCCGCATAATTAACAAATTCTAGTTTATTCATCATCCAAAAATAATTAAATTAAAAAATTTATTTCTGATAATTACATGCATGTCAGTAAAACTTTAGGACAAAAAGTTACAAAAAACATGTATTTATTGTTTCATTTATTAAAGTAATATTACAATTGCGTTGCAATATATACTAATGAGGAAAATGTACCTATAATAGAAGAGAATGAAATTATGCATTTAATTGAGAAAGGAAGAACATATGGATAACAAATTTTATTATAAGACGCCTGCTTTAATGTTAATGATGTTAGCTGGAACGACAACAGTAGCTTATGCTGCGGAAAATGAGGTACAAACGCCTGATACACAGAAACCTGCTACGACGACAACTGCCGCTAAGCCAACTGCAAAGACAACAACTGTGACTGCAGCGAAGCAAGCGAAACCTGTTAATGTTATTGCAACGAAAGATTTAACTAAACAACAATCTTTGACTGCACAATATTCTTTATCTCAAGTTAAAAAAAATACTAATGTACAACCTTCTGTCACAAAAACGGTAGTAAAACCAACAACTCAGCCTGTTGCGAAAACAACTGTAACGAAGCCTGTTGTCAAGACAACTACTCAACCTGTTGCGAAGACTGTTGCTACAAAACCAGTCGTGAAACCAACGGCTCAACCTGTTACGAAAACTGTTGCTACAAAACCTGTTGCCAAGACAACTGCTCAACCTGTTGCCAAGACTGTTGCTACAAAACCTGTTGCCAAGACAACTGCTCAACCTGTTGCGAAAACTGTTGCTACAAAACCTGTTGCCAAGACAACTGCTCAACCTGTTGCGAAAACTGTTGCTACAAAACCTGTTGCCAAAACAACTGCTCAACCTGTTACTGCAAAAAAAGCAATCTTAAGTACGAGAAAAGTTCGTACTTTAACAAGAACAGCACCAGTTAAAGCTAAAAATGTAGATAACATGTCTGTCAATGAATACATTAAATACAACAATTGGGCTGTACCAAAATACGAAGAAAGCTACTTTGATTCACCACAGATTGCATATCGTAACGGTGTCGGCAAACCTGAAGGTATCGTCGCACATGAAACTGCAAACCCTACTTCAACAATTGATGGTGAAATCAATTACATGAAGAATAATTACGAGAATGCTTTCGTACACGCATTTGTTGATGACAAACGTATCGTTGAAGTTGCAAACACAGATTATTTATCTTGGGGTGCTGGTCCACAAGCAAACCCTCGTTTCATCAACGTTGAATTAGTTCGAGTGTACGGTAAAGATGCTTTCAGTCGTTCTATTAATAACTATGCAGATTATTTTGCTACGAACTTATTATATTACGGCCTACCATTAGATAATGCAGATTACGATGGTGAAGGTACAGTCTGGAACCATAAAGCTGTATCAAATTTCTTAGGCGGTACTGATCATACCGATCCAATCGGTTGGTTCGAAGCGAATAACTATACGTTTGATGAATTTTATAGCTTAGTTACAGACAAATATAATCAAAAATTAAATAGTAATGTAGCTCCAACTCCAGCGCCAACACCTGTTACACCTAAACCTGTGCCAACGACACCCGCTGTGAAACCTGTTGCTGTAAGCCCTGTAAAGACTTCAACAGAGCAACGTATGGCTAAGATTAAATCTGCAACAGCTGATGTTTACACAACAGTTTCAGATAAGGCAACGACTAAAGCTGGCAATAAAGCAGATACTGCTTATTATGTTAATAAAAAAGCCGAATATAACGGTGACACATATTATGCGTTAACAGATGAAAATAAAATTCCACGTGGCTGGGTAAAAGCGAATGACACAACATCCGCTGCAATTACAAATGAAACAGCTACTTCAAAGCGATTCGTAGTCAACAGTAAAGCGACAAATATTTATACAACGCCTTGGGGTAGCGCAAAGCAAGCGAAAGCAAGCTTAAAACCATTCATCGGTAAAGATTTCGTTGCTCAAAAGACAGTGAAGGTAGGCGCTACACCATTCTATTATGGTACTGTGAATGCAATTGCTGGTTGGGTGAATTTTAGTGATTTAAGCGCTAAACTACCACCTGTTGTGAAGCCTGCAGTGAAGCCTGCAGTGAAGCCTGTTACTAAACCGGCTGTGAAACCGGCAGTAAAACCTGTTACTAAGCCAGCGGTGAAACCAGCAGTAAAACCTGTTACTAAGCCAGCGGTGAAACCTGCTGTAAAACCTGTTGCTAAACCGGCTGTGAAACCGGCAATAAAACCTGTTGCTAAGCCAGTAACACAATTAGTTAATACATCAAATGAACGTCGTATCGCAAAAATCAAATCAGATCGTGCGGACATATTCACATCAATAACTGAAAAAGCAACTGCTAAAGCAGGCAGTAAATCAAATACTGCATATTACGTTAATAAAAAAGCAGTATTTAATGGTGTCACTTACTACGCTTTAACTGATGATGCAAATATCCCTCGCGGATGGGTAAAAGCTGCAGATACAATTTCTTACGCGATTACACCAGAAACGAAGACATCAAACAAATTCACATTAAACAATAAAGCGACTAACCTATTAACAACACCTTGGGGCAGCACAAATCAAGTTAAAGCGAATGTTAAATCACAAATCGGCAAAGTATTTACTGCCTCTAAATTCGTTAAAGTCGGCACTACACCGTTCTACTTCGGTACTGTCAATACTTTAACAGGCTGGATTTCAGCAGATCAGTTAAATACCATTACACCAGTTAAAGCAAATGCTCCAATAAAAGTAACAGAAATGAAAAACGTTAAATTAATTGGTCGTACTGATGCACGCAATACAGTACTCTACCCTAACATTAATTCAACGAAAAAAGCATCAACAAAACCGGTTGATATGGCATTCTATATTAATCAATCAGCGAAAAAGAACAATGAAAAGTTCTTCTCATTATCTGATCATAAAAATAAATTTATCGGCTGGATCAGCGATACATTCATTAAAGAAAAACCGTATACAACAGTCAGCTGGACAAAAGCTGCATATAAAATTAAAAAACCTACAGGATTTATTTACACAATGCCTGACGGTTCAAAAGCACAACGCATAAAACAACTGAATGCATTAAAAACAAACATCGTTCACGTTATCCGTACTGACAAAGTTGGTCATACGTTATGGCATAAAATCTTATTACCAGATAACACGACAGGGTACGTTGCAGACAGTGACTTATTCTCACAAAACATTCAATATGTAAAAGCTCCTGAAAGCTTAAATGTTGCTGTTACAAAGCAATTACGCTTACAAAATAAAGCGATGAACACAGGACCTAAAGTCATTTACTCAACGCCACAACGTGCTTACAATGAACGCCTTGCAAGTGCAAACGAAATTAAAGCACAATTGAGTACAAAAGATAAAATGGATGATGCTCAACTGAAGTATCAATTCCTTGATTTAGGACAATCTGAAGGCATTAGCGCAAAACAATTAAATAAATTATTAATTGGAAAAGGTGCACTGGAAAACCAAGGTGCAGCATTTGCCATCGCAGCAAAACAATTTAAAATTAACGAAATTTATTTAATCGCGCATGCCATCTTAGAAACTGGTCATGGTAAAAGCCGTCTTGCCAATGGTTTAGGCATTTCAGCGGATAATAAGCATATCGTACCGAATGCTAAGAAGAAATATTACAATATGTACGGTTCTAAAGCAATCGATAACAACGTTGAGTTAGGTGGTATCACTTACGCAAAACAAAACGGTTGGGATAGTGTATCAAAAGCGATTATCGGTGGTGCAAAATATGTTCGTGAAGCTTACATCAATCAAGGTCAACGCACATTACACCAAATGCGCTGGAACCCTGAACACAGTGCCACTCATCAATATGCTACAGACATTAGCTGGGCATCACAAAACGCACGCACAATCGCACGTCTATACAATACTATCGGTATTGAAGGCAAAAACTACATCGTGCATGACTATAAATAAACACGAAAAAACCTCTTTTTTAAAAAAAGAGGTTTTTTCTTTTCATTTTTAGGTTAAAGAAAAAAATATACTAAAATCGAATATCTTTAAAATCGAAATGGTTCTCTAATTGATAATGACTGATGTATCTTTTCAAGTAGTAGAATCAAATCTTTTGATTCTTTATCAGATAATTCACGTAAGAAATTTTGAGCAATTTTTGTTTTTATTTTTTCCGAACGTTCCAATAGACTATTTCCTTTATCAGTCGGAATAAGCACTGTCGTTCGTAAGTCATAAATACTTTGCTCTTTCGTAATATATCCATTATCGACTAATTTCTTTATCGCACGAGATACCGCTGTCTGTTCCTTATTGAGCTTGTAAATCAGTTTCTTTTGTGTCATATTTTCTTCAATAATGATTAGTTCCAGCATATATAACTGTTCACGTGTTAACATGACATCAGACAACTCAGCGGATGCTATTTCATCGATTTTAGAATCTAAATAATATATTAACTGTCCAAATCTTTTTAGTCGCGTTTTGTCCATAGTCTTGTCTCCCAACATTGTTATTACATAAATTATAAGCCCAAAAATTTTGTTTGGCAACAATATATAATGATTTGATAACAAATTGCAAACTATATAATTGTTTATATACTATTTTTTGTGTTTTTTTATTTTGCAATTAATCTGAATAAAAAATATAAATTCAAATTCTGTTTAAGGAGTAATTTTTAATGAGTAAAGCACGTGTCCACTATTTTGATAATGCAAGATTTTTATTAATCGTCCTTGTCGTCTTTGGCCATTTATTACGCTCTTACATTCATGACAACCATTTCTTACAGGCACTCTACATGTTTATCTATAGTTTCCACATGCCTGCTTTCGTATTAATTTCAGGTTATTTTGCGAAAGGTATTCACAAATCTGGTTATTTAATGAAAGTTACAAAGAAATTATTGTTACCTTATATCATTTTCCAGAGTTTTTATGCATTTTATTATTACTATATTGATGATGTGAGTACGCTGGATTTAAATCCATTTGATCCGCAATGGGCGATGTGGTTCCTGCTGAGTTTGTTTACGTGGCAACTCATGTTATTTATCATTAAAGACGTTCGTCCGTGGCTCATGATAACTAGCGCATTTATCGTCGGGATAGCAGTCGGCTATTTCCCCTTTATTAATAATTTGCTCAGCTTATCGCGCACGTTTGTATTCTTCCCATTATTTTTAATCGGGTTCTACGCACAACCTGAGCAGTTTAAATATATTCGTAACAAAAAGTTTGTACCGATTTCGGTACTCATGTTAGCACTTGTCTTTGCCTTTTACATGGTTACAAACTTTAATTTCGAATGGCTGTTCGGGAGTAAGCCATATGAAACTTTAGAACATAAACAAGCCGATATTTATAGCGGTGCGAAACGTGCCTTCATATACTGTATTATTCTTATCAGTACGATCAGTTTCTTAAATATCGTTCCGAATCGTAAACTGCCACTCACTTATATTGGTTCACGCACAATGTTTATTTATTTACTACATGGCTTATTTATCGGTTTATTCCGAGTCAATCATTGGGATGACTATTTTAAAGATGGTGTTGCATCGATAATAATCTTTAGTGTGCTCGTTACGATCTTCCTCGTTTACACCTTGAGTATGAATGCGACGAAAAAGATTGCAGCACCAGTCGTGGAACTTAAAAAGCCAAGTTAAACGCATTACATTCATGTTATTCAAATTAATTTTGTAAATTTAATTTGAATAACATTTATTTATTATTTTTTATTTTTTAAGAAGATTGTATAATTGTAATTGGAGAGCATCATATGTCTGAGACAAATATAAATACATATTGCTTTTTGAAAATATGATGATGAGGAGATTACAAATGCGTTTACTTTGGCAAACACCAGAAGATCGTTTAGCGCTATTAAAAGATTTAGTACAGCATAATAGTATTACAAATACGCAAGGTGAAGTAGATTTCCCTTTTTATATTAAACAGACACTGAATCAGTTAGATTATTTCAAAGCACATGAATCACATATACAATTAATGGAGACACATGATCATAAAAATGCCGTTGCAGCAATGTATCGTTCTCATGTTACGGATGATACCATTATATTAATGAGCCACTTTGATACGGTTGATACGAACGACTTCGGACCATTTGAAGACATAGCTTTCGATTGTGATACGCTCAGTCATGCATATCAACAACATATAACTGAATTTGATGCAAATCATCAGGCTGACATTGAATCAGGCCGTTATTTATTCGGTCGTGGTGTGATGGATATGAAATCAGGTTTAATGATGCATTTAAGTATATTAGAGAAAGCGATTCATGAGGCATGGCCCATCAATATTATACTGCTGACTGTGCCAGATGAAGAAGTGAATTCATCGGGTATGCGTTCTGCTGTCGTACAATTAGCAGACTTTATTGAACAGGAAAACTTAAAATTATTGCTTATTATGAACGGAGAACCAGCGTTTAGTCAGCATCCGCATGATAATCATTACTATATTTATAATGGAACTATCGGTAAAGCGATGCCTTCTGTCTTCGTATACGGAAAAGAAACGCATGTGGGTGAACCGTTAAAAGGTATTAGCGCAAACTATTTAATCAGTCGAATTAATGCACAAGTTGAATATAATAAGACGTTAACAGAAAAATACAAAGATGAAGTCACACCGCTTCCGGTAAGTCTTTATATGAAAGATTTAAAGGAAGATTATAACGTACAGACACCCTTTATGGCAGCAAGTTATTACAATGTATTCTTATTCGAACAAAGTGCTGCTCATATCTTCAAACAATTTCATGCCATCGTTGAAGATGCAATTCATCATTGTAAGCGCGATTTACAAACTGTCTTTGATACTTTACCTGATATACAAGTCATGACGTACAATGACTTACTCGAGCGTATGACTGAGAAACATGGACAGGACGTAATTGATCATATTATGAATGCCATAACGATTCAGGATGACCGACTCTATGCACAGGCTGTTATTAAAGCATTATTATTAATGGATAACAGCAATGACTATACAGTGGTGACTTATTTAAGTGCACCGTATTATCCATCCGTTAATAGCGGTCAGGAGAAACTCATTAAATCGATTTCAAAGTACACGATTAAGCAAATGAAAAAACAATTTAATCGTGAAACGAAGAAAATCTATTATTTCAATGGTATTTCAGATTTAAGTTATGTCAATTATTCGCATGACGATCATGATGTTAACGTTTATACGAAAAATACACCTGGATTTGGCAAACATTACGATATTCCATTCCAGGCGATGAAACGATTAAAAGCACCTGTCATCAATATCGGTGCTTTCGGAAAAGATGCGCATCAATTAACAGAGCGCATTGATATTAAGAGCGTATCTGAAGAAGTGCCTTATGTATTAAATAAAATATTTCATAAATTCTTTATTGAAGATTAAGCGGCATGCGGTGATTGCTTATATGCAATTGCCGCTTTATTATTTTCGATTGCATATCCGCTAAATACAGTGCTTTCAGATGTTGTTTCTGAATAAAGGCAATGCTTTGCGGAACATCTACCTGCATATTATTAATAAAGTAAAGCGTCGTGTGATCTTTATTCCCTTCAAAATGATAAATCATACTATGCTGTACATACATTTGAAAATGCGCTTTTGACTGGTGCACCGGATAATACATCCAATGTAACGTCGGTTCAATAATGATAGGTAAATGATGCGCCTGCTGTGTTAATACTTTTGCGGATAATCTGCGTGTCTTTAAATTACTGCCGAAATAAATGAGCGTATCATCTAACAGTTTCTCCACTCTTCTTTCCACAATTGTCACTTGACCATTCAAGTTATAAATCTTCGTCTTCCCTCCTGCTTCAGGAGACTGATAAATACACATATCGGTCGTTTCAAGTGCCAGCGATAACATATGCCTCACCTCTTATCAAATTTTTTTCTTACCCATATTATAAGTAAAACATGTGAAAAACAGTGATTTTTAATTATTTTTAAACAATAAAACAACATTTATTTAATAAACAAAACATTTTTATTCAAAATGTTAATTTTCATTTAACATAACAATCCTTTATCGTAAAGTTATCCGGAAATAAATGAATATCGCGATATTCGGGCAGGTTAAATGATGTTTGAACAATTGAAAGCAGATTACGATAAAATGATTTATCACTTCATTCATAAATATAAACTGACGTATGAAAGCGATGAATATTACCAGCTCGCGTTGATCAAATTATGGGAACTGGATCAGCAATATGATGCCGTTAAAACACCGAACAAATCGCAATTCATGTATACGAAACTAAACTTCTATTTTATTGATGAAATAAGGAAGTTAAGTAAACGGACACAACGTTTCGTCGTAACAGATGATGTACTGCTAAATAATGACGGTAGTTGTAACGATGATTATGATGCGCTCATCCTACATGAATTAAAGCATCTTCTTCAACCGAAAGAATATGCCTGGTTAATATATGCAATACAAGGTTACAAAATGAAAGACATTGCAGCACAACTAAATGTCAGTGTATCTGCAGTGAAGCAATACAAAGTGAGCGCTCAGCAAAAAATCAGACACTATTATCATGCTGAATAACGTTCTGAAAATTTGTATTGAAAATTCGTGAATTAATTGTATTCAACAAGTGTCAAATTTAGTATAATAGCTATTAGCATGTTTTTACGAGGAGGAATAATCATGGCAGCAAAAGTTGGAGATATTATCGAATTTCACGAAGGTAAACAAGGTATCGTTGAAAAAGTCAATGAAAATTCTGTCATTGTCGATTGTACAATTATGGAGAACTTCGAAAAGTTAGAAATTCCTGAGAAGACCGTTATCAATCATAAACGTTATACAATCGTTGTAGAGGCGTAAACCGATGACACTCAAAAAGCCGATTGCTGGTTTTTTACTTTGGTTTATACTGTATCACTGCATTTTATTCATTATGCGCCAGGAACATCAAGTGTTCTGGCATTTATATACGGGGTTAATGTTGCTCGCATCGATCGGATATATTTATTATGAGCGCAATATTGAGTCAAAGCGTTTACTTGATTCGTTGATTACCGGCATATTAGCAAGCTTCGTAATCGTGATGTTGCACACGTTGCTTTCGTTTATATTACCTGATATTCGATATTTCCATATATTAAAGACACTTGTATCACTTGGCGTATATGTAAAATGGCAACTGATGATTACGCTTGTCATTTCAATTCCGTTACAGGAATTAATGATGCGTATATTATTACAAAATGAGCTTGATACACGCTTCAAGCCTTTAGTAACTGCACTGGTCGTTAGTCTTTGTGCAACAAGTTTATTCGTATACGCAGTGAATATCAACATTTTAATCTTTATCTTCATGACGCAAGTCATACTTGCAATGAGCTATCAGCATACGAAACGACTGATTACACCGATGACTGGACAGATCGTTGCAATCATCTTATTAATATTGATTTACCAAAATTAAAATAATTAATGATTCATGAAACACGCCAACATTTCTGTAGGCGTGTTTTTATTATATTATGATGGCTGAATATTACGTTTGAAAGCTTTCTCTTCATAATACAGCGCTTCTTGTAATAACACATCTTCCTGATAGCGCGACGTATCTACAAATTCAACTTTACTCCCTTTCAGTTCAAATGAATTCGTGCGTTCTTTAAAGGTTAACTGAATATGTAATACAGATGGTTCATCAGGCAAATACACCATTTCAGTTAAATCATGCGCAACATCATGACACTCAGAACATGTCGATAACATCATATGGATGCCTTCCGTACATAACGTCATATCACTTTCGCATAACGACTGCATTTCACCGTTATGTAGTGCAATGACGAAATCCGGACTTTCTTTATCATACATATAACGCACCCACGACTTAATACTTTGTAATGTCGGCGCTGTTAATAAATCGCCATCATTGACGATACCGGCTTCTGATAATGCAATGACACCAATTTTTATTCCTTTATATTCCTGAATGATATATGGCGTATTAAAATAAGGCTCTTTCGTCGAACGGTTTAAAATATTACATGATAGAAACGGAAATTCACTCATTGCATGGGCGCGACTAAAGTACGGTACCCCGAGACTAAAATCATGTGCACTAATATTTGTTGCATCATACTTTAACATGTTCATCATCGTAATGAGCGGAATGCGTTTATATTCTTTTAACGCAGCATAATATGCACTGATGGCTGAACCGGTAAGAAATTGCCCGTTATTGAGTAATATGACATGACCGCTCTGGCGTGCAAGTTTGATATATGTTGCGACTTTGTAAAGATTGATGTCATTTTTCTGAAACATTTCACCTTTAATGTTATTTGTTGTTATAATATGTATATTCATTAATCCTTTTTTCATCGACTCACCTCTTAAATTTATTATAGCATGAGTTGATATTACACTTGATAACCGGAGAATAAAATGACAAATTTAAAACAACAAATATTCATTAATATTATTATTACCGTACTCATTACAAGTTTATTATGGTGGTTATTCGCACGTAATGAAGCAAACCATATACGCGATGATATCCGCTCGTCGATTCGCATCCATACCGAACAAGTCGATGCTTTCTTTAGTGAAACGATTGCTGCAATTGAAAATATTGCGACGACGGTAACATATGAACAATCCATTGACAAAATTAATAATAAAATACAAATGATGAAAAATCGGGACCCGCGTATTATTAATTATTACGTATTAGATCATCAGGCAAAGGTGCTCAATTCTAATTCTGAAGCGATGATTGGCAAAACAATCGCATCAGCAGAATTCTTTAATCACCATGACAATAGGACGTGGAATAATGTAGCCATCAGTCATGTTAGTAAAAATATGATGAATAAAAATATTATATATTTATCGAAACCGATAACGATTAATCATAGGCGCAGGCTTATTGTCGCTGAAGTTGATATTAATACAATCGGGACGGTGATTGACTCACTACAAAAAGATAAAACCGTGACGATTACTGATTTCGATAAACATATTATTTTTCAGTCGAATCATCCTGTAAAGTCGAGTATTAAGGAAACACAGAAGTTCTTAAAAGTAGATTGGAACTTAACAATTAATACGAATAAAAATGTATACTTTCAAGTATTACAAAAAGCGTTATTATCCGGTTTAGTGACGTCATTATTGATTGCAACACTGCAGCTCTTCTATCGCAGCCATAAGACGCAGCTTGAAAATGAAATGTTACTTGCTGATATTAATGCGCAGAAGAAAGAATTAATTGGACAGATGGCTGCGAATACAGCACATGAAATTAAAAACCCGTTGACGTCGATTATTGGATTTGTTGAATTATTAGAATTGCAATATGATAAAGAACGAAAAAATCATTACTTCAGCATCATAAAGACAGAACTGGAACGCATCAATTTAATCGTCGGGCAGTTTCTGCTGCTCGGTAAACCAACGAAACTAGATGTAGAAGTCGTTGATTTGCGTGAAATAGTACGTGAAACGATTGCTTTTATGGATTATGATTTGACGATGCATAATATACGTACAGTGAAGAGCTATACGGATCATCAAACACTTGTGTACGTTGCAATCGATCAGTTTAAACAAATTATTATTAATTTAGTGCAGAATGCTAAAGAGGCGATTGACGCGCAGAAACAAGGTATTATAGAAATTAAAGTTGACCATACGCAGACGCAGGCGATATTAACGATACGTGATAATGGTTGTGGGATGTCGAAAGAAATACTCAACCAGTTATTTGACCCATTCTTTACGACGAAACAAACAGGCACAGGGCTAGGCTTACCTGTTTCTAAAAGTATTATCGAAGCAAATAATGGTGAAATTAAAGTGATTAGTAAAGTCGGTGTTGGTTCGACATTTATTATTAAACTACCGTTGATATCGATACCATCGGAATATGATAAATGAGAGAGGCTGTTGAACTCGCGTTTAGCCCTAAGCAAAAAAAGAAACTCAACCGTAAATCACTCTTTGATTTAGGTTGAGTTTTATTTTAGTCGAAAGGGCTGCAAGTGATGGCCGTTTAGACTATTAATCATAAGAAGTATAAACCTACCTCTCAAACGGCGTTTTCAATGCAGGGCCTCGTCAAATTTCACCCACACCATCGAAATCAAAGTGCGATTTCTTGGTGTGGGTTCCAATTTGTTCAGCCCTGGGCGCATTGAAAACAGCCTCTCCATGTTACCCTATCATAATTCTCTCTTTCGGATATCGATATTTATCTGGTTCAGCTTTACCGCCAAGCATGACAATAAACGAGATTAATCCGACACGGCCAATAAACATTAATATCATAATAACCACCTTACTGCCTGCACTTAAATCTGCAGTTATGCCTAACGATAACCCACACGTCCCAAAGGCGCTCATCACTTCAAAGAATATCGCCAGTAAATCAAAGCGATTATCTTCAAAAAACAAGATAAACAACAATCCTGCAAAGCATATAATAGTTGCGAGCACCATCACGGCAAAGGTACGCTGAATATCAATCGGATCAATTTCTTTATTAAACACTTTAATCGTCGTTCGTCCATTACTATAGTTCATTAAGAAAAGCACTAATATCGCAACTGTCGTCGTTCTAATCCCACCACCAACAGAACTTGGGCTCGAACCGATAAACATGAGTCCGCCCATAAAGAAGCGTGATGCTTCTGTCAGTTGATTTAAATCAATCGTCGTCAGTCCAGCACTTCTCGTTGATGCTGATTGAAACAACGCATAAAACAATCCTTTATGCCACGATATATCTTTGAATGCATGATGCATTTCGAATAAATAAATCACTACTGTCCCGACGATAAATAATATAAAATACGTACTCATCGTCAGTTTCGCAAATAAGCTGAATCTGAAATTCGGAATCTTATTTGTTAAATACGTCTTGATTTCAATAATGACCGGGAAGCCAATCGCACCTAACACGATTAAACACATCGTAATCGTCTGGACAAAATAGTCATCTGCAAAGCTATTTAAAGAGTCCCCTGTAATATCTAAACCACCATTCGTCGTCGCCGATACTGAAGCGAACATCCCGTGGAACAAGGCCTCTTTCACAGAACCCATATCTTTATAGAAATAGAATGCAAGTAACAGCGCGCCGCATATTTCAATAAACAACATCGCTTTAACGATTTCAAGAATCATTGTGACGACACCAGACATTTTGTTCTGGTTGTGGTCAACCATAATTAACTGGCGCTCACGCATTCCAATCTTCTTGCCGATGATAATCCATAACAACGTCCCCATCGCCATTACACCAATACCGCCTAAATTGAGAATGAGCAATATAACACACTGCCCAAATGTCGAATACGTATCTGCAATCGATACAGGTGATAACCCCGTCACACTCACGCCTGAAACAGCGACAAAGAGTGAATCAATATAGCTAATTTCAACGTTTGGTTTATGCACATACGGTAAACGTAGCAATAAAAAAGAAATGAATATCGCAACAAGGTAATATAATACGATACCTTGTTGTGGCGTCAATTTTTGAAATAACTTTAACATATCATCACTTCTTTCTCATGCTTTTTTATAATTTTACTTCTATTTGCTTTTCTGAACCATTACGAACGATCGTCATAATTATGGTATCGCCCACTTTTTTGTCAAAGAATAATATTTTTCTGAAATGTATTTTTGATTCTACATTTTTGTTATCAATCTTCTTAATAACGTCACCGACTTGTAAGCCACTCTTTTGTGCCGTACCATTTGGTTCCATTTGCGTAATTTGAACGCCTTGCTGATCGGTTGGTGAATTCGGATCATTTGGATTTGTCAGTTTACCAATATTCTCTACCATAACGCCAATCTTCGGACGTTTAATGCTGCCCTTTTGCTCAAGTTCATTTAATACGCTTTTCACATCATTCGTCGGAATACTAAATGCGATACCTTCGACGCCATTCATCGATATCTTGAGTGAATTGAGACCGACCATTTGTCCTTGCTGATTTAATAATGGACCGCCTGAATTACCAGGGTTAATTGCAGCATCTGTTTGTAATACATGCATTTCCCAGTCGTAAACCTGGTCACCATCGATATCTACCGGTACATTACGCGATAATCCAGAAATAATACCAGATGACACACTCCCTGCAAACATTTTACCTAATGGGCTGCCCATTGCAATTACAGGTTGACCCGGTTGTAATTTGCTGCTATCTGCCATTGTAATAACCGAATTTAACTTGCCTTTCGGAATGGTTAAAATAGCTAAATCCGTCCATACATCATAACCAAGCATCTTCGCTTTTACTTTCTCATCGCCGAATGACACTTCAATGTCTGGTGCTTTACCAACAACATGATAATTCGTTAATATATATGCTTTACTACCATCCAGTTTATATATAACACCTGTACCGATGCCGACCTCTTCCGGAGACTTCGCTGCTTGTGCGGTATCAATCGTATTTCCTTCTGTCTTTTGCAAGTTGGTCACGCTGACAATATTTTTCATATTTTGTTTAACCGATTGTTCTACCGTCTGTGTAACTTTGTCTGCTTGTTGTTTCTGCTGTTTACCGTTAAATAAACTCATTAACAGAATCCCTAACAGAATACCGACGAGCATACCCATTAATATTTTAGGTAAGTGAGCGAGCCATGAAAATTGATTACGGTGACGTAATCTATCGGTTTGATGCGTTGAATCTTTTGTCGGCTTAATGAAGGCTGTTTCATTAAATTCCTCCTGTTGCGTACGCTGTGCATCGTAATGATCGTGTGCTGATTCTGTAGTATGTATAGCTTGTTCAACGGGTTGATCAACTCTTTGTTTAATGTCTTGTTCAATGTCGGGTTCAGTGTGTTGTGAGGTTTCAGTAACTGCGTTGATTTGATCATGTTCCGTTTTGGCTGTTTCAACATCATTTTGTTGTTTTGCTGGTTGTTGATTAAATTGTTGACTGGATTGTTGTTCGGGTTGCTGAATTGTGTTTACTTCTGCTTCTTCCGGGGCAATGACATGAATTACATCATCTTTTTTATGTAAATATGGAAAGACGTGACGCACTTTTTGATCGTGGTAAAATAATCTTTTCGGACGATTGTAATTTCTCTTTTTAATAACAATTTTGTGTTTAAGATGCATGATTTCCTCCATAAAAAAACTTAGTGTATCTATTATAATATAGATACACTAAGTTTTATACGATATAACGCTATTTTTTAATTGTTCGTTTGCTTTTTCTTACCGCCAAACCAACCAATAGCAAGTATTAACAGTAATACACCCCAGAATGTTAACTGCCATGGTAAACCGTGTGGAAAGTCATGCGGTAATATTTGAATCGATTCATGTGCTAATACCATGACGACTAATTTCACGCCAACCCAGCCAACGATACCGAACGCTGCAGCTTCCAGTGTCGGGTTATCATGTAACAGTTTTACAAACCAAGTTGCTGCAAATCGCATAATAATTACGCCAAGCATCCCACCTGTAAACATTACTAGGAATTGCCCTAAATTCATACCACCAAACTGTGGTCCAACTTCAGGTAACGTAATCGCAATCGCAATTGCCGCAAGCATAGAGTCAATCGCAAAAGCGATATCTGCAAATTCAACTTTCGCAACGGTCATCCAGAAGCCGCTACCTTTCTTACTATACTTCTCAAGTTCCGCTTCTTCCGCTTCACTCGTTGCGTCCCCGGTCTTATAGTAATCGTACAAATTCTTAATCGACATAAAGAGCAAATAAGCAGCACCTAACGCCTGAATTTGCCAGAACTTCGCTAAGTAAGCAATTACAAATAATGACGCAAATCTAAAGATAAATGCTCCAATTAAGCCGTAAAATAAAGCCTTCTTTCGTTGATCCTCCGGTAAATGTTTCACCATTACAGCCATAACAATCGCGTTATCTGCTGCAAGTAAACCTTCCAGCACAACTAGTACAATAACAACCCACGCATAGGTTATTAATATCGACATATCCATAGACTCACTCCGTATTTCTTAATTTAATCTTTGATGTTTGTATTATAAGCGATGATTGTCAAAAAAATGAATAATTTGCTTACAATAAGCTAAACAATTTAATTTCCGGGAACTTATCTAAGAACCAGCGCGTTGCAAATTCATTCTCAAATAAGAATACTTTATTACCAAATCTGTCATCTACTAATATAGAACGACTACCGTTCATACTATCTTTAATATCTTCTTCGTTTTCAATCCAGCGCGCAATTTTGCGACCGACAGGTTCCATCACAACATCAACGTTATATTCATTATTCATACGGTGTTCAAATACTTCGAACTGTAATTGACCAACTGCACCTAGAATGATTTGATTTGTATGCAATGTACGATATAGCTGAATCGCACCTTCCTGTACAAGCTGCTCAATCCCTTTATGGAAATGCTTCTGCTTTAAGACGTTCTTTGGACTTACTTTCATAAAGATCTCCGGTGTAAACTGTGGTAATTTCTCAAATTTAAACTTCTGATTGCCACCAACTAACGTATCTCCAATCTGGAAATTCCCTGAGTCATATAATCCGATAATATCGCCACTTACTGCATGGTTAACAGTCTTCGTATCATCTGCCATAAATGACGTTGAACGTGAAATCTTCATCTTCTTATCTGTTCTTGTAAGCCTCACATCCATACCACGCTCGAATGCCCCACTGACGACACGCATAAATGCAATTCTATCACGATGCTGAGGATTCATATTCGCTTGAATCTTAAAGATAAAGCCTGAGAAACTTTCATCAAATGGTGAAACGACTTCACCTTCTTCAGTATTTCGGCCACTCGGCATTGGCGCGTGATCAACGTATGCATTTAAGAAGTTCTGTACACCAAAGTTCGCAAGTGCTGATCCGAAGAATACCGGTGTTAAGTCACCTGATAATAATTTATCATTATCAAAGTCTTCTCCTGCACCGTCCACTAACATTAATTCTTCTACAGCCTGCTCAAATGCAGAATCATTTGTTATCGGATGTTCTTCTGTCAGTTCGTAATCTTCATTTAAATGCAGTACATTCTCTTCGTCACGGAACGGTTCAATCGTTCTTTCTTTACGATCGATAATACCGAAGAACGATGGCCCCATTCCGATTGGCCAGTTCATTGGATATGTTTCAATTTCTAATGTTTTCTCGATTTCTTCTAATAATTCAAACGGCTCTTTACCGACACGGTCAAGTTTATTAATAAATGTGAAGATCGGAATACCACGCATTTTACATACTTTAAATAACTTTAATGTTTGCGGCTCAATACCTTTCGCACAGTCAATGACCATGACCGCACTATCGACCGCCATTAATGTACGATACGTATCTTCAGAGAAATCTTCGTGCCCTGGTGTATCTAATATATTAATTTTAAAGTTATCATAGTCGAACTGCATGACAGAGCTTGTAACAGAAATCCCACGCTCTTTCTCAACGTCCATCCAGTCACTCGTAGCAAACTTCCCTGTCTTCTTCCCTTTTACTGTCCCCGCTTCACGTATCGCGCCACCGAATAACAATAATTTCTCTGTTAACGTCGTCTTACCGGCATCCGGGTGAGAAATAATCGCAAACGTCTTTCTTATTTCTACTTCTTGTTTTAATGTCATATTGTACTCCTTATACTTCGCTCGTCCACTGTGCAATTGATAATGCCAGTTGATTCGCTTCTTTTTCGTCTAATATATTAAATAAATGGTGGTATAAATGATCCACTAAAGCGTCACCGTATATATCGTAACCAAACTGAATTGAGAAGAAGATATCCGGCACGCTCACTAATATTGTTTCTTCTTTTTTATTCTCATGAATATACACTTTACATTGCAATGTCTCTCCGTTATTGTTTCTAATCTTCATTATGATCTCTCCCGTATTTAGCGTAGGCTGCTTCAAGCCCGATTAAATCATCGCGATGCGGCACTTTTACGTATCCTGGCATAATTTGATACGGCTCACGTCCTTTAGATGCAAGCACGACCATGTCACCCGGTTCGCTCATTGCGATTGCATGACGAATCCCTTCTGCACGATCAAGAAAAGATACAAAGCGGTCATGTGTTGCACCTGATTCTAACGCATCCGTTAATTTCTTTGGATCATCATTTGCCGGATTATCAGGTGTAAAGATAACATAATCAGCACGGCATGCAATGGCACCCATTTCAGGTGTCTTTGTTAAATCACGTTCGCCAGCCATACCCACTAAGAATATAAGCTTACCACGTTTAAATGGTTCTACCGCATCAATCAGTTTATTCATGCCGTCTGGTGTATGCGCGTAATCAATAATTAAATCAATCGGTAACGTGCGATCCAGCACTTCTAATCGACCTTCAACTGGATTTAAATGTTCAGTTGCTTGTGCTAAAGCTTCAATTGCATGTTCTTGCGTCCACATGGCAGTGAGTGCAGCAAGCATGTTATACACATTGAATCGTCCGATATACGGACATTTAATTGTTACTGTTCCATCCGGTGTTATCATATCAAACTGGATGCCATGAATCGTTTCAACTATATTCGTTGCACGGACATCACATTCATGTTCAATGCCATACGTGATGACTTCACGTGGTGTTGCAATCGAAAGTTCTGAAGCATACGGATCATCACCATTCACGATTGCAAACTTCGGTTTCGAATAATCATTACCGAGCTGCGCGAACAGTAATGTTTTATGGAAGCCATAACGCTCCATCGTGCCATGAAAGTCTAAATGATCTTGCGTTAAATTAGTGAATATTGCAGCATCAATGTCCACACCATTCGTTCTGCCTAACGCGAGACCGTGACTACTCATCTCCATGGACATCGCTTGTGCACCTTGATTGAGTGCGTCATTTATATGATTGTTTAATGTAATCGTTTCTGGCGTTGAATTGGATCCTTTCGCCACATCTTCATTATATTGAAATCCATTCGTCCCGAGATAGGCCGAATTAATGTGTAATGCACGATGCAGATGATGAATCATCGTTGCAACACTTGTCTTACCATTCGTCCCGGTTACGCCATAAGTTGTCAGATGCTGACTTGGAAAGTCCATCAGAAACTGGGCAAATATATTAGCGACTTTAATAGTATCGCGCACGACGACTTGTCCAACATGTCCAGGTAATTCAGCCATGTAATGATCAACGACGACCATTCTACACCCTTGTGCAATTACATTCGGAATAAATTGATGACTATCTACTGTATAACCATGACTTGCAACGAAGACTGCATCTTCAGTCGCTTGTCTTGAATCAACGACGATATTATTGATTGTTTCAGGAAATTTACCGTAAAGTTGCTTCGCTTTTATTACATTCAGCAATGCTTGCGTGTCCATGAAAAGACCTCCTTTAGTTCAATTCTTTATTATACACCTTTTTAAAATTTTCGCCTATACAAGTTAGTATGTTCTTTCAAATTAAATAGCGTATAATGAACATAATCAAAACGTCAATGGAGGTTACTATGTCTGAAATTATCGTCAGCCAACTAACAAAATCATTCCATCAGCAGCATGTCTTTCAAAACATTAGCTTTTCCGTGAATAAAGGCGAAATCGTTGGGATAATCGGTGCGTCCGGTTCTGGAAAAACAACATTAATCCAATGTATGCTTGGCATATTACAACCCGATCATGGCACCGTCACGATCAATAATCAATTTATGCCGGATTTAAATGCATTACAACATATCGGGTATATGGCACAATCAGATGCATTATATGAAGATTTAACCGGATTAGAGCATTTGAAATTTTTCGGGCGTATATATCAATTAAAGAAAGCTGAACTTGTTCGTGCCATCGAACGCGTCGCTGATATTACGGATTTAACACCCCATTTGAATAAACGCGTCGCGGGCTATTCAGGTGGCATGAAGCGTCGTCTGTCTTTAGCCATCAGTTTATTACATCAGCCGGAACTTATTATACTTGATGAGCCGACAGTCGGTATCGACCCCATCTTAAAACGTAAAATCTGGCATGCCTTTAACGATTTACACGCACAAGGGACAACGATTATTATTACAACACATATTATGGAAGAAGCTGAAGCATGTGATAAGTTATTGTTACTGTATAACAATACTATGATTGGTTTCGGTGCACCAGACCGATTAAAAGCCCATTATGAAGTAGATACAATTGAAGATATCTTTATTAAAGTAGGTGAAACGCAATGAATATCTTAACGATTGCACAGCGTATTATTACGCAAATCGTACGTGATAAACGCACATTAATGTTATTGTTTGTAGCACCTGTGTTATTGCTGACGTTACTGCATTATATCTTCCAGACAGTAGACGATGGTAAAGTGAAAGTCGGTATTTACCATATTCCGAGTGCATTATCAGAACAACTGGAACAGCACAATATTAAACAAATCAAGATCAGTTCGGATGAACATATTAAACAAACGATTGAATCACAAAATTTAGACGCCGTATTGATTACGCAAGAAGATAAGACCGATGTTTATTATGAGAATATTGATCCCGCTAAAAAAATGAAAGTAAAACAAGCGATTGAAGCATATAAAATTAAAGCGAAATTCTCACAATCACAAGTGGTCATTACTGAAATGCAGCAAAAGTTTGAAGCGATGCAGCAGCAACTCGAAAAGATGCAACAACAAATTGCAAAACTTGGCCCGTTACTCAAACGTGTCGGTATTGATATGCCGGAAATGAATAAAAATGAAAAAATAAAGCAACCTGCTCAGGACGAAACAATTAAAGACCACTATATATATGGTGATCAGGATAGCAATTATTTTGACATGATTAATCCTGTATTAATTGCATTTTTCGTATTCTTTTTCACGTTTTTAATTTCAGGTATTACTTTACTTAAGGAACGTACGACAGGTACACTATATAAGTTACTGTCAACACCGATTAAACGCTCTGAAATTGTATTGGGTTATATGCTGGGATTCTCACTATTTGCAACGATACAAACCGTTATCCTTGTAATATATGCTGTATATGTGTTGAAAATTCATGTTGAAGGTAGTCTTTTACTGTTTATCATGAGCAATATTATGCTTGCGTTCGTGGCACTTGGGCTCGGTTTATTGATCTCAACATTTGCAAAATCTGAATTCCAAATGATACAATTTATTCCACTTATCATTGTACCTCAAATACTGTTTAGTGGTTTGATACCGATAGAGAATATGCATCGCCCGTTACAACTCTTAAGCTATACGATGCCGTTGAAATATGGTGCAGATAACTTAAATCGCATTATGATTAAAGGACAAGCCATTGAAATTATGCCGAATATTATTGTGTTGCTCGTCCTTTTCGCATTATTAATGGTTGCGAATATCATTTTACTGAAACGCTACCGTAATATATAATGAAGCTTCAATTGTAAAGATATCTCAAAAATATTGTAATTTTATTGTAATTATCATGATATCTTTTCACAAAGATGTGATAATAAGATAGAATTAAACTTAATGATACTGTCCTTCAGTTAAACATAAATTAAATGAATCGGAGTGTACTTATGCTGATTAAAAATAAAAAAATATTGATTTTGACTGGTTCTTTTGGCAATGGTCATATTTCTGTTACGAACGCACTTGTCAATCAATTCAATAAAATGCACTTACCGAATGTTACAGTAATTGAACACGATTTGTTTCAGGAAGCACATCCTGTAATTAATAGTATTGCTAAAAAATATTATATTAATAGCTATAAATACTTCAGAAAATCATACAAATACTTTTACTATGCAAGACCGGATAAGACGGATGCTTGTTTCTATAAATATTATGGTTTAAACAGATTGGTGAATTTAATTATTAAAGAGAAACCAGATTTAATATTATTAACTTTCCCGACACCTGTCGTATCGATATTAAAGCGTGATTTCAACATTCATATACCGGTATGTACGGTCATTACGGATTACAAAATGCATAAAAACTGGATTACTTTCAATTCAGATAAATATTATGTTGCAACAGAAAGCTTACAAAACGAACTAATGACGTTAGGTATTCCGAAAGACAACATTCAAATAACAGGAATCCCTATTCACGATCAATTTAATCAACACGTCGACCGCAATTCATGGTTAATTGAACATGGACTGAATCCTGACAAAAAGACATTGCTCATGGTTGCTGGTGCATTTGGCGTGATGGAAGGTTTCAATGAAATGCTTGCCGCGCTTGTCGATAAAAGCGACCATCAATTCGTAGTCGTGTGCGGTAAAAATGAACAACTTGTGAATACGTTGAAACAACGATTTAAAGGTAAAAATGTACTTGTGATGGGTTATACAAAACAGATGGCTGAATGGATGTCATCATGTGATTTAATGTTAACGAAACCAGGCGGTATTACGATTACTGAAAGTTTATGCAAGCATATTCCACTTGTGTTTTTCAACCCGGCACCTGGTCAGGAAGGCGAAAATGCAGTTTACTTTAGCAATAAAGGTTATGCACGCATTACGCATACGTACGATGAAACAACACACGTCATTTTAGATTTATTAAATCATGAACAAGAATTAAATCGACTGACTCAAAATATGAAACAAGATTTTCTACCAAATTCTGCACAAAACATTTGCCGTTCAATCATCGAAATTTTAAACGAATCAATCATTCAACACGAAGTTCATTCGAAAGCGAGATTATATGCGCGACTCTTCGCGAAATAGATTTGCCGGCAAGAATTTCTGGTTGATGATTTTGATTTTGTTTTTAATGGAATTTGCACGTGGAATGTATATTTTGAGTTATTTACCGATATTGCCGACGACCGCTTCTAAAGTGACTGTCGGTATCGTATCATTTGCCATTACGCTTCATTTTATCAGTGATGCATTGACCAACTTTGGCGTCGGCTTCATGTTGAAACGTTACGGGACGAAGATCGTATTAAATAGTGGATTTATACTTGCGATTGTCGGTTTGTCACTTGTGGTATTTTTTCAGAATCCATTGTCACTTATTATAGCTGCGATATTAACAGGGATTGCTGTCAGCCCAATCTGGGTGATTATGCTAAGTTCTATCGATGACGCGAAGCGCAGCAAGCATATGGGTTATGTTTATTTCGCGTGGCTTGTCGGGATGATGACAGGTATGATTATGATGAATTTAATCTTTAAAGTGCATCCGACGAAGTTTACATTCTTAATGCCTGTATTTGCATTCATTGCATGGTGCCTTTATTTGTTTGTCCATGTTGAAGTCTCATTCTTTGAGAAGAAATCACTGAAGACACAGGCATTACATATTAAACAAGTGATGATGCGTCATCTCTTACTGTTTCCCGGTATTTTGATTCAAGGTTTAGCAATTGGAATGCTTGTTCCGATATTACCGAGTTATGCGATTAATAATTTACATGTCACAACATTAGAATATACATACATATTAATCGCTGGTGGCGTTGGTTGTACTATATCAATGTTATTTATTTCAAAGTTTATGGATGACGTGTCTAACGTCTATTCATATATCGTCATATTAACCGGTTTTATCGTTTACGGTGTCGCGATTTTCTTTATGACTCAAATTTCTAATTATTATTTAGTATTAATTTCTGCGTTAGTTATCGGGATATTTTACGGCTTGTTGCTGCCAGGCTGGAATGCATTTATGGCCAGTCAAGTTGAACCGAAACTGAAAGAAGAATCGTGGGGCGTGTTTAATTCATTACAAGGCATCGGCACGATGCTTGGCCCTGTGATCGGTGGTATACTTACTGAACTCTTTCATAATACAAATGTCACGCTATTTATATCAGCGAGTTTATTTATCTTTTTAGCATTGTTTTACGGTATTTACTTTATCCGTGTTTATAGACAGAATAAGAGAGCCCATCATTAAGATGCACTCTCTTTTTTTGTTATTTATATTTGTTTAACAGTGATTCTAAAAACGGAATGAGTTGTTCTTTCATATCAGAACGCATCGCATATTCCATCGTTGTCTTAACAAATCCAATCTTATCACCAACGTCGTAACGATCACCTTCAAAGTCATACGCATAGACCGCATCATCTTCATTCACGCGTGCAATTGCATCTGTCAATTGAATTTCCCCACCTGCACCAATATTTTGCTCTTCTAAATAGTTAAAAATATCCGGTGTTAATACATAGCGACCCATAATGGCCAAACGTGAATCTGTTGTTCCTAATTTCGGTTTCTCAACTAACGTTTCGATTTCGTACAGGCGTCCATTCTGAGATTTGGATTCAATCATGCCGTATCGTTCAGTATCTTCATACGCTACAGTTTTAGCGCCGATTACAGATTTCTGTTTCTCATCGTATACATCCATTAACTGTTTGATCGCTGGCACTTCTCCGTCAACAATATCATCTCCGAGTAAGACAGCAAATGGTTCATCGCCAATAAATTGTTTCGCTGTCCAGATCGCATGCCCTAATCCTTGTGGTGATTTTTGTCGAACGTAAAAGATATTTGCTAAATGCGTAGAATGCTGAACTTTCTCAAGTAAGTCTAATTTGCCTTTTTCTTTCAAGTTAAGCTCGAGTTCCATTTGAGCATCGAAGTGATCTTCTATCGCACGTTTATGCTTTCCTGTAACAATAATAATATCTTCAATACCTGCTGCAACCGCTTCTTCAACGATATATTGAATGGTCGGTTTATCTAATATCGGAAGAATTTCTTTCGGCATCGCTTTCGTCGCAGGTAAAAAGCGCGACCCGATTCCCGCAGCTGGAATAATTGCTTTTCTAACTTTTGACATATGAATAGCCACCTTTAATTCAAATTCATTTTACTGTTATGTATGTATATTTATTTAAGTTTAACATAATATGAATAAAAAATAATATGAAA
>NZ_JAOTIS010000007.1 GCF_025628935.1 Macrococcus capreoli | reverse complement strand
CTCTATTCCGCCATTTTGAACATTATCGTTGTTTGTATCTAACCATACTTTGTCACCAATTGTGTATGTTGGCGCTGGTGCAGTCGTCGCGATATACCCTTTATCTATCGTTAAATCATCATTTAAGAAAATAGCAACATCCTGAGCATCTGCGCCTGAATCAAGTGCTGAATCCCCTACATTATCAGTAGTTGGACGATATGATGTAATCGTTCCATCAGCATTCACTACAGGACCCGGCGTATTAAACACGACTGAATAATTACCATTCTTCACACCTGTAAATAAATAATTCCCTGCACTATCCGTTACTTTCGTATCAATAATTTGATTCGTTTCTTTATTAATTAAGTTTACAGTTACGCCAGCAATTCCAGGTTCTACCGCATCCTGAATACCATCTGAATTACTATCCAGCCATACTTTATCACCAATTGTATTCACTGTATAAACACCCATATCTACAGTTGTATTATTGGCATTATCAATTACAGCTGTAGTCGTATAAACAAATGGATTACTTGTCGCAACACCATCCGAATCAACAGCATCATCAGCTAAAATGTTAGCTGGAGAAGCTAAAACCCCTTCAGGCAAAGTGAACTTAACCGTATACGTACCATTATCTAATCCATTAAAAATATAATTCCCATCAGCATCTGTATAAGTAGTTAAAGGTGTTCCAAATTGATCTACAACAGGTGTAACACCGTCTGCTTCAAGTAAATCCACTTGAATACCTTCAAAACCTAAATCATCGGCATCTTGTATCCCATTACCATTAATATCAAAGAATCCTTTATCACCTAAACTGTATTTAGGTGTTGCCGGTAAAATACCTAAATCAACAGTATCATTATTCTCACCATCAATCTTTGCATCTGCGACAATTATCGTTGGCACATCAACATTTTGAACACCATCAGAATCTAATGTATCTCCTGTTGTATTAGTTGGTGATATCATTGTACCTGTAGGCACTTCAAATACGACTTTGTAATTTCCATCGACTAAACCTGTAAATTCATAGTTACCGTCTGTTGTAATAATATCAGCTACAGTTGTACCATCTAGTCTTACAACTGGCGTTCCATCAGCATTCGTTAATTTCACTTTAATTTGTTGATTAGCATTCAATTCTGTAGCGTCTTGAATACCATCTTTATTTGTATCAAGCCAAATACGATTTCCTAACGTGTACGTATTATTATTTACAACTCCAGCATCAACTGTGAGGTTGCTTGCACCATTAAGTGTCACAATTGTACTGCCATCTGAATCTTTATCCTCATTTGGATCATTAGGGTTATTCGATGTTACCCCGCTAGCATTTGGTGTAGTGTATTCATAACCTGGTGGAAGTGTAGGGAATACCACACCATACTTTTTACCATCTTCTAAATCAGTAAATAAGTAATTACCATTCGCGTCAGTTAATACAGTGATTTTATTACCTGCTTCATCATTTAAATAGATGGGTACATCACTTATACCTGGTTCGCCCGCATCTTGAATACCATTACGGTTAATATCTTCCCATACGCGATTACCGATTTCATAACGTTTAGGCGTACCTGTTCCTGATGATGTATTTGGCTCTCTACCAATTGTATTATCATAAATTGCAAACTGATTATCCCCATTAACATCCGTCGTTTGCATAACTGCAGACTGAATGATTGGTATACCTTGATTCGCTTGGTTGATATCAAACTTGCTGACAACTTTAATAACGTAAGCGCTACTGATATTTCCTAAATCAATCGTTGCCATGTCTGTACCAAAGTTAATTGCTGGATTTATTTGAGTGAAGTTATTATAAGGAATTGCACTATCACTCATACTATCTGGTAATTGTGAGCCATCCCCAGCATCATAAATAAAGAATTGCGTACTATTATCTATCATTGCAGCACTTTTATTAACTTCCATATTTAAATCTTGTGCACCAGTTGCATTTGTAGTTAAGTAAGCTTTCTCACCAGCGACAAATATTTGTGTGTTCGCTGCATTATTCAGCAATTGATTCACATAAATAATTTGAACAAGTTGACCTGTCTTCATATCATAATATTCATATGCTGATTCAATATTCGATGGACCTTGAATAATCGGGTTTTGATAAACTACTTCAAAAGGTTGTGTTGTAGTATTATTCCCTACAGTAATACTTGCATTTGCTTGCGCAGGATTACTTGTTGGTTGATTTGTATCGTTTGTAATCACTTTTCGGTTTATATATTGATTTAATACTAAATTCAGATGAATATTTGTATATTTGTCTACAAAGTCTGTAAATGTATAAGTGATTGAATTTGTTGCAATATCATATTGACCGTTTGCAACAACTTGCCCAAATGCTTCTAATGGAAGCGGCTTGAATAAATGTAAATCTAAGTCTGATGGCACAATATCAGTACCAAAGTTCACTGTAAATGTATCGCCTGCTTTCGCTGCGTCATTCACATCAAATGTCGTATTCATTATCATGTTCTCGCCATTTAAAGGGTTGACGATTCCGTCATTAGCACCCGTTGTTGTTCCTGTTGCATCAGTTTTTCCTTGATCAGTAATTGTAGTTACTACGTTCTCAATTAAACTATTGGCATCAAGCTGTTTGGTTACAGTGTTACTATTAGCATCAATTGATAGGCTTTCCATCGTACTTGTTAATGAACGCGTTCCTACAGGTGTCGCGATACTACTGTTTGCATCTTGTTGGTTGGCAATACTGCGTAATAAAGCTGTTAATAATTCTGAATCTGATACCGTTGCAAGATCCAGTTGCATATTAGAAACCATTTTTGCTGCTGTGTCTGCAGAAACACCTGTATTCTCTTGTACATATTGATTTAAAGTTTTTTGTTTTGCTGCAATTGTTGTCTGTGATTGTACTTGTGAAACGATATTTTTTAAGCTGGTTGTGTTTGTCGGTGTTGTTGGCTTAGAGGCTGGTGTTGTTGGTGATTCTGTTGTAGACAATTCAGTTGTGGACGATTCTTTTGTTAACACTTCTGTCGTTGAGTTTTCAGTTGTTTGCGTTTCTGTTGTTGATGATTCAGTTGTCGGGACTTCTATTGTTGGATTTTCCGTTGTTTGCGTTTCAGTCGTTGATGGTTCAGTTGTCGGGACTTCTGTTGTTGGATTTTCCGTTGTTTGCGTTTCTGTTGTTGATGGTTCAGTTGTCGGGACTTCTGTTGTTGATACTTCTGTCGTTGAGTTTTCAGTTGTTGGATTTTCCGTTGTTGTCGGTGCTTCGGTTGTTGGTAGTTCAGTCGTCTCAGCTTGACCTACATTCGCATGACCTAAAAATAACAATGATCCAATAATAATTGACGTCGTACCTACAGTAAATTTTCGGATTGAATATTTGTTCAGCTTATTCGGTAAAAAATCCAGTTTTTTTTTTCATTTGTTCCTCCGGTAAATATATTTATTTTCAAACTTAGACTACTTAATTAATCACTATTAATTATAGCATGAACATGAATTTTTTTAATTCTTTTTGATTATTATTACTCTATTATAAACATTTGAAAACGCACTACTGTTCCTACAACCTATTCGCATATAGCGATCAATATTAATGCCTTAAATAAATATTATTATTATCACTTAAGATTTAATGTTTTCCCAATACACTTCCATGTTATTATTACGCTTATCGTGTTATAATGTGCTATGCATTTTATACCTCAAATAATAAAGGAGTTCCATATGTCTAAAAAATTAATTTCACCGGTATTATTATCTCTACTTGTTGCCACGAGTGTTTCTGGACATGAGGCATACGCTAAAGAAAATACACCAAAAGTTAAAGTAACAACGAAAGCAGGCGCTATCAACAGTCTTAAATCTTTACCTAATAGCAAGAAAGCTAAGCAATTCGCAAAATTTTATGATGTGGTTGATACTACTACAGATGAATTAGGTTTCACGCATTACACGTTACAACCTAAATTACATGGTAAATTCATCGACAACCAACAAATTAAAGTTCACGTGAACAAAGCTGGCGAAGTCGTACTTATCAATGGTGACACGAATAAAGCTGTAACAACACCAACGAACAGTGTCACAATCTCTAAAGACACTGCAATTGACAATGCCTTCACAGCAATTCATACAACGAAAGAGGAAGCAAAGAATGAAACTGGCGAGGTTGTAAAGTCAATTGATCTATCCATCGATGACAAGAAGAAGCTCTATGTTTATAATGTTGAGTTAATTACAACTGCACCAAAAATCGGTAACTATGTTGTAACCATCAATGCGCAAAACGGTAACATCATGAATGTAGAAGATAAAATGAAACGTGTTGCAACAACAGGTTTAGGCCTAGGTGTTATTGGAAGTTATAAAACAATTAACATTACGAATGAAGCGACAAGCTATTACTTATCAGATGCAACACGTAAAGGCGAGATTGCTACTTATGCCTATAATCCTACAACAAAAGTAGCAGATTTAGTTTCTGATACAGATAAAACATTCAATGCTGCAAATCAAAAGGCAGCTGTAGATGCTCATTACTATGCTGGTAGAGTTTATAATTATTATAAAAATACTTTCGGCAGAGAATCATACGATAATTTAGGTTCAGCAATTCCATCAATCGTACATTTAAACACTGTCAAAACTACAAATGATAATTTAAACAATGCCGGTTGGGCTGGCGATAAAATGATTTATGGTGATGGCGACGGCACGACGTTTCGTGCAACTTCAGGTGCATTAGATGTTGTAGCACACGAAATCACTCACGGTGTGACTGCTAGTACTGCGAAGCTTGTTTATTCAGGACAATCAGGCGCGTTAGATGAAAGTCTTTCAGATACTTTCGCTTACTTTAACGATCCAGCAGACTGGTTAATCGGTGAAGATATATATACGCCGAATGTTGCCGGTGACGGTGTTCGTGATATTTCTAATCCGGCAGCGAAAGGCATGCCTGCACACATGAGTCAATATGTTAATACAACTGCTGATTATGGTGGCGTGCATACAAATATGGGTATTCCTAATAAAGCAGCGTACTATACGATTACTGCAGTAGGTAAAGATAAAGCTGAAAAGATTTACTACCGTGCATTAACAACGTATTTAACAAGCAATGCAACATTTGCTGATGCGAAACAAGCATTAACGCAATCTGCTCAAGATTTATATGGTGCAACAGTTGCAGCGCAAGTGAAAGATGCATGGAATAAAGTCGGCGTATAATGATATATGGAAAAAGGCAAAGGAATGATTCATTCCTCTGCCTTTTTTATTTATATGCGTAAAACTTCATGTACGCATGCATATATGTTGGATATTGCGCTTTAAACGCTTCGATAGATAATGTTGTCGTCGCAATCACCTTAAAGTCTTCTGTCAATTGATACGTCGCATGCTCATCTAATCCAATTGTTGCACGTGTTAACTCCGTCATCACCGGTAATGCCACAGTTTCTCCTTGTGCTGCGTGAATCAACGGCTTCAATTGTTGTGCTGAAATATACTCAAATCCTTCAATGAGTATATCGTGTTGCATTGGACTTGCTAATGCCTCTGTAATAATACCTTGATGAAATACGACATACTCTTCCTCTTTCACATATTGACCATACAGGTTCGCATTGATCCACATTGCATCAGCTGCATAAATATTCAAATGATTGCGTTTCAACTGTAAATACTTTATCGCTGTATCAACACCATTAAAATGCTCAGGTAAACTAAAGACGTATATCATCTTCCATGGTGTTTTGTTAATTTTTTGTTTCACCGGTTCATTGTTTAATGTTGCTTTAAACTGTTGTTCTCGCGCACTTTTGCGGGCGGAGAATTTAGCCGCTTCAATCGTTTGATGGATTGAAGGCTGTGCTGGCGCTGATTCAGTATCCGTTGAAGGATTTAAGAAAGCATCATATTGAATCTTCGTAATTTCTGTGATTGATTCATTCCATTTCTCTTCTAAGAAATATTGTGCGCGTAACATCGGTTCACGATCCAATTCATATATCGTACGAGGCGCAATATGCTGTAAATATTTAATCTTTACTGCCGTACTATCCGTTCTACCAGGAATCGGTTGATTTCTGTGCATGCCATCAACAACTTCAGCAATCCCGTATATCCCTCTTTCAGGCTGTGTCTTATAAATAATGACTTTATCGCCTTCCTGCATTTGACCATAATGTTTGAAGCCATTGCGATTTACGCCATTTACATTGCGCACGTATATCGTGTATATTTCATCTGCAGTGAAATCTATCTCTTCTTTCATTAAGAAGTAACGATTAATCTTCTCTTCAAGTCTACCAACACGCAACATCTTATTATAATGCGCTTCAGATAAAGGGTTAAGTAATTGTTCTTTCATGCTATTAATCGCAAGCTTTAATGACTCATCACGGATAAGATACTCTTTCGTATAAGGCGCTAACTTTTCCTCATATTTGAAGTGAATCTTAATTTGACCGCGACGAGGTTCCTCAACTTTCAATACCGATCCTGCACCAAGAAGACCAATCTTATTCTGGACTTGATAGAAGATCACTTTGTCTCCAGGTTCTGCTCGTTTGAATGCAGTATATCCTTCGTTCGGGTTGAAATGTACAGTAGAGTCAAATACTGATACTTGCCCCATTAAATCTTCAAAGTGATTAAATCTATTATATCCACAATTCAACCAAAAATAATTCACAAAAACGTCCTCCTGTATGCTCAATTAGTTTTATTATATTAAAGATTTTACGTTGAAGATAGCGTTTTCCGATGAATTATTAAGATTTTTCTGGCAGGTAATGATGGAGGTTGGACAAAGGTTAAGTTCCCGTTTCTTCAAAAATACGATACCGCCTCAAATTAACATTCGTTAACAATAAATTAAACATATAGTATTTAATGATAAATATTCAAATCAATATATATTCGTGTTATTTTCTGATGATATCACTTATAATATGGCTAACATTCAAATCGAAGGAGCTATTTATGACAACACAATATAACGGCATTACGTTCACACAAGACAACTTAATGATTCACCCATCTCACAACAATGTTCGATTAACATTTAATGATAATTATCATCAATTTTTAAACGAAAAACGCATTTATACATTACCTCGGGACAACGAAAAACGCGCGCGTTTGCAACCGAATACTATTATTCAAGTTTCAAGCCACGCACAAATAGAACCTTATGCAATGTTTCTAATCGGTCGATACTTTTATTCTATGGGTGCATTCTCTTCTACTTTAAGTGAATTACCTGTCAATACAGTTGTCGGTCGCTATTCATCTATCGCTTCAAATGTTAAACGTATGCATGGTAATCATCCTATGGACCGTTTCACAACATCTATGTTAACGTACGACAACCAAGCGACAGCATTCATGCAATATGCTAAAGATTATGGTACTGACTTTCAGACGTCACCCTATGCACCGACGTTAAATCCTGTCGTCATCGGACATAACGTATGGATTGGCCAGGATGTAACGTTTGCTAATAATGGCATAACAGTTGGTGACGGTGCTATAATCGCTGCTGGTTCAATCGTGACGAAAGATGTACCACCGTATGCAATTGTAGGTGGTGTCCCAGCGAAAGTATTAAAGTATCGCTATGACGAAAGGACGATTGAACGTTTACAGAAGTTACAATGGTATCAATATGCATACGGCGACTTTAAAAGTGTACACGCGACAGATGACATCATTACATTTATAAATAAAGTTGAAGACCTCGTTGCCTCAAATCAAATACTGCCATTTAAACCACATGTTACAACGTGTGATGATTTCTTAGCAGTAGAACAATCAACAAAGTAACACACGCTTATCATTAATCATCAAACAAAAAAAATCCAGACCTATCAGTCATCTATTGATAAGTCTGGATTTCATATTTATTTCGAACTTAAAATTCTCTTCCTAAATGCATTAATTCCAATATGATTGGCATGTTCACGCTGATGGAGTAATAGTGTTTCGCGTCGCTCATTTGTAAGATGGTTCAATTGTTTAGTTAACTCTGCTGTCTGCTCGGTCATAAATACATGTGCTGGTAATGTTACACTTAAATTATGTGCACGCTCCTTAAATGTATAAATAATCATATTGGCATCAAAGGCACGTCGCACTGCATTGTGTAATTCATTCCCGCCATTAATATCTAAATAAATATCACTTTGCATAAATAATTCATTGAATCTTACTTTCGTCACTTTCGGATATAAGTGAACGTTCTTATACTGATCATATTGTATTAACGTATTCGACATCTCGGTAATTGCTACGATATGAAACTCGTAGTCAGGACATGCCTTCACAATCGCTTCAAAGTTCAACAATTGATCTGAATTTGTCGCAATTAAGACGTTATTCGTCATTTGATGTTGACGCTTAAATTGATAAACATAACCAAATGATTGCACTTTATCTTTTACATCATCTTGTAACAGCGCTACAATCTTTTCGTATTCCGCATGATCTGGTACGAGTACACGGTAGTCGCGTTGCTTTTGCTGCGTTAACATATTTATCATATTCCCAGGTATTTCATGTTGAATGTGTTCCTGCCAGATTAAATTCGTTGAACCTTCCGGCAACCCAATAGACACAAAGAACGGAATACCTAAAGAATTAATATTAAGTACACTATAATCTAAACCACTATGCTTCAAATAGAATTGAATATATTTCGTCTTCGAATCGAATACATATTCCTTCCCTTGCCAATTAAGAATGATTTGATTCGTCACTACATTCTCATAGATCATTTCTTGATGCTGATCATTAAAGTATGTCTTAAATACGAGCTTTCCTTCAGCATTCAACACGTCTTGTCTAAAGCGCAATCCAAATCGATTGTACACATCAACGAATCGAATATTTCCATGTTTATCCAGCCATTCTACAGTATGCACTGATCTCGGCTGTGGATGTGAATGGTACTTTATGTTCGCTTTAATTTCACCTAAATGAAATACATTGGCTGAATGATTAGAGCCATGTATTTCCCAGTAATCCGGAATTTCAACTTCATTGAAGAACTTCGGTCGTGCAGATTTATTCACCGCATTACCAGCAAAAAATTGATACGGACTATGCATGCCAAGCGGCAAGAAGCCACTATCTTCAATGACTACTGTATCAACGTTAAGCTTTGCATGTTGAAAGCTATTATATATTTCAAGCGATGCTTTATCTAATGTATAAAATAAATTAATCATGTCGGACCTCCTTAATGAGGTTAAACCATTTCTGTTCAGTCACTTCTGAAAGAAAAGCTTGTGCAATTTCGTAAGAATGGTTTGCATAATCCATCTGCTCAGTAAACAACGTAATGATTGCTTTGCTCAATTGATCAATAACAATATCTGAACTTTCTTCATGATAGTCAATGCGCACACCATTCTTCAAATGATGAATAAATGTCGTATTCCCATATTCCACATCTAATCCAATCATACCAAGACCAGATCCTACCGCTTCCATTAACGTTAACCCGAATCCTTCACTTGTAGATCCAGAGATAAACGCATCGTATTGTGCATACACGTCTTCTAAATGTACATGACCTTTTAACTTGATATAGTCCGTAGCGCCATGCTTCACAATTAATTGATTCAACATTTGGCGTTGAGACCCTTCTCCGTATATATCAAACGTTAAATCTTGAATCGTTTGTTTCGCTTTCACAACAGCAAGTACGAGCCAATCGAGATGCTTTTCTTTCGCGAGGCGCGACGCTGTGATTAAACTATGAGGTTTACGGTGCGTTGCCTGCTTTAATGTCTTTAAACTACCGACAGGAATTGTATAAATTTGAGGTTCAGCATTTAAATATTTTTTAAATTGCGCTGCGAGTTTTTGCTTTTGGCGTTCTGTTGCTGTGATGAAGAAATCAACTTTATCATGATTCATAAATTGATATTCATAATAGTTGTTCCATAATATAACGTCGTCTGTCGTGTTATTCTCACTAAAGTGTTCCGCGTGTACAACGACACCTAATTTCGCTGCGCCGCTATTTTGAATAATTGACTGTGCAACACCTTTACCACGGTCTAATATGACAATGTCTTGTGCTGTTAAATTTAAACATTGCATGAAATAGGCGACAAATTCCTGTTTAGAATAAAACTTGTTACCTCCAATCTCAAACATACTTTCTTCTTTATCGATGTGCTCTCGATATGCCACTGAACCATCTTCGTTATAAAATTGACGCATATATAATTTCGCCCCATTATGAGGTGCGTAGTACTCCGAACAAATCTTTGTATATGAATAAAAATCTTTTCTGATCACTTTCTGGTTCACGACATATTCAACGCGATCAACGATGTTCTGTGCTTCGTCCTTTAAGAAACATCTTAAAAATGTATGGTCGCCTTCTAAATATATCGTCTTTACTTTTCCGCTTTGTAACGTCTTTGGCTGCGTAATATTCAGCGTACGACAAACGTCCGCTATCGTGTATGACGTCGGTGCAATCTTAATATCCGTAAAATATTGATATAGCCAGATGATTTCATCATCTTTAAAACCTATATTTTCAGTATAGGTCTGGATATTCTCAGAATTAATAAAGTCTAAAAAGACAAATTTAATCTTTTCATTCAGATTGCGTAATAATGCAGCTCGATACACTTGCGCATACTCTACACCACTACTCGCCCAGCCGATTCCTAAGTTGATATTATATATGGTCAATCGTTACACCCCTAAACTTACTTGATTTAAACCTTATTATAGGCGAGACATAGCCGTTTCACAACTATAGACCCATCAAAATAAAGATTGTGTCTTGTATATTTGTTACACAAGGTATATAATCGTACAGTAAACGGAACACTCTCCGTTTAATAGAAAGGAGATATAGATGAGACAAGATGCGAAAGAAAATTACATCATGATTAAACAACATGCTGCAAAGTTATTTGCAACGCATGGTGTTGAACACGTAAGTATGCAGCAAATCGCCAAATCATTAAATATTGGTCCGGGGACATTGTATCGTCATTTTGCTGATAAAGGGGTATTATGCTTTCACTTGCTGGAAGACGATTTCAACCAATTATTTGATGATTTCGACGATATATTAGCAACAGAACAATCTAATTACGATAAACTTGATAAAATGTTAAATGCTTTGCTGAAATTCAAATATGATAATGAAGCTTTACATTTATGTATCGAACAACACGAGATGAAATATTTATTCAAAGCAACATCGCACTATAAAAAACTCTATCAATCATTTGAAGTACTGTTCAAAGAACACCCTAACGCTGTATTCATTACTGACATGCTACTTAATGCATTAACAACTCGTAGCTTTCAGCATCAAATTTATTATCGTAAAAATTCATTAATACACTTTAAAGACAATTTATTAAAATTATATGGACCACTTACAAAAAATATTATGAAAGGATGAATAAATTGAATTCATTGAAATATAAAACGTTACGCTCATGGGAAATATTCATTTTATCTGTAATAACTATTTTCGGGATAGGCTCCCAATACTTTACGAATATATCTTATAGTCTTAACCAAGGATTAATTCAATCAACTTTTGATTTAGATTCTAAATATTTAATTATACCTGCAGTTTTAACTAACTTCGCATTTGCATTCGGCATTCCATTCGGACATATTTTTACACATCGTCTCAGTTTCAAGAAAAATTATATTTTATTTACTGCTATATTTTTAATCGCTTCAATATTTTGCGCATCTACAAATAACATCTATATACTTACAATTGGTAAAACAATACAAGGTTTAAGTACGGGCGTTTTATTTTTCACTACATTACCCCAAGCTTATCATGTCTTTCCTGCTAAATATAAAAATGTCTTTTTATTTATGGTCATCGTTGGCTTATTTGGTGCTAACGCATTAGGTGGTGTTTCCGGGAGTTACTCTATTGAAACTGAAGAATGGCGATGGCTATACTATGTAAATATTGCTTCTGCAATATTGTGTATACTCATTGCATCTGTTGCTTTCAAAGATGATCACCATATTGAAACAAAGCATCATCCATATGATACAAAAGAAGTTGTTGCACTCACTATTTTCGCCGTAATATTAGCAACTTCATGCGCAATTCTACCTATTTATGGTATGAGTAACGCATGGTTCATAACAGGTGCGGTACTTTCTTTAATCTCATTTATTTTATTTGTCATTTTTAATTTAAAATCAGAACACCCTATCGTTCACTTCCATACTTTATATGAGAAAAAACCAATGATCGGTGCGATTATGGCAATTTCATCTCATTTAACACTCGTCATAGCATTAGCTGGTATTAATATTTTTCTTCTAAGAATATTAAGAATGCAGCCACACGATGTTTTATACTTCTATATTTTCTTCCTATTTGGTGTCATTTTATCAGGTGCGATAAAAATGCTAACCTATAGTGCTGTTGGGGCTGGAGTATTAGGTGTAATTGGTTCATCTGCAATTTTATATGTAAGTATTCATTGGAGAATCATAGGTGTTGATGTAAGTAAAGAATCATTATATATACACGCATTTTTATTAGGATTTGGTATTTCGATTACTTTAGTTGGTGGTGCAATGGCCACTTTATTAGATGGACCACTAGATAAAGCGAGCCACCGTTCTAATACGATGCATACTATCAGAAATTATATGGGTGCTATTTTAGTGGCAGCTATTGCCTGGTTTATTAGCCAGGATTTACAGCGACAAATACCTGTTCATGCACATTCTAAAGAAGAAGCAATGAAGATGATGTATCTTGCTGCGATCAATACTGTGCATCATGTCTTTCATATCATGATCGCCTTTAACATTATTATGCTTATCGCATCTATCATTCAAATGACGCTCGGAAAAGGACGCAGAATTGTTGCGAAGAAAGTTAAAATTATTGATTCAAAATGATATATCATTAAAAAAATAATCAAAGCCGAACAAAGACAATTCATTTACTAAATTATCTTTGTTCGGCTTTTGTTTTACCGTTATCAATCCAAAATTTATATTACTCCGCCTTTTTATCGCTGCGTAAACACATCGCAACCATCCCTACAATAAATGATAATATTACTTTCTTAATCATCTGCATCACTCCTACCAAATATTCAATATCCACTGCATCATTAAACTTGTCACAGCCACTACACACCAGACGCTCGCACCGAGCAATACAGGTTTCATACCAATCGCCAGAAATTTCTTAATATCTACCGACAAACCAATACCTGCCATTGCGATACTAATCATCAATGTCGATATAATCTTAATATACCCCACAATCGCCTCTGGTAAATTCATCGCTGTAGCAATAACACTCGCAATAAAGAAATATAATATAAACCAGGGAAACACTTTCTTGAATCGAAACTCCGTTTGTTGTTTACGTCTCATTTGCAGAGCGACAAGCAATAAACAAACCGGGATAATCATCAGCGCTCTTACTAGTTTCACAATCGTCGCCGTATCTCCAGCTGATTCTGAATAAGCATAACCCGCTGCGACAACACTACTCGTATCATTAATTGCAGTCCCCGCAAAGTGTCCAAATCCAACATCACTCAGTCCAATCGAATGACCGAGCACCGGAAACAAAAACACTGCAATAATATTAAACAGAAAGATTGTAGATAATGAAAACGCAATTTCATCATCTTTCGCATCAATAATCGGACTTGCTGCTGCAATCGCTGATCCACCACATATCGCTGTCCCCACGCCTATCAATGTTCTTATATTCTCACTAATATTCAATAATTTCCCGAGCAATACACTCGATAACAATGCTGCAGTAATCGTAATCAATGTAATCGGAAGTGACGACATGCCCATTGCTGCTACAATGCGTAAGTTTAGCGTAAATCCCATCACAATAATCGCGTATTGTAATACTTTCTTCGATGCATACTTAATACCTGGCTGAAATGTATTTGATACACGCGTTGTATTATTGATGATAATCCCTAAAATAATACTGAATATAATGCCTCCGATAATCGGAATAAAATGACCCAAAATCGTCGCAATACACGCAATACCTATACATAAGAGGATACCGTAGCGTTTCATAGCATTTGCTCCGGATAATAAATCGTCATTGTCCCTTTCACTATACCATCACCAATATTGGAATACACATGTGGCACATCTGCATCAAAACGAATCGCCATATCCTGTTCAATTTGATAGTCTTCATTTTGAACTTTCAAATTGAGCATCCCTTGATAAATCATAATATATTCTTCTGTTCCTGCCTGGTGCGCTTCAGCGGAAAAGACCCCACCCGGATCAATCTCAAACTGATACATTTCAAACTGATGACCACTTTCGAAAGGATAATACGGATAAATACGATAACGCCCGTCATCCCCGGTCATTTCCATTAACTCTGTTTTTTTCTTAATATCAATTTTTTGATCCGGAGATTTAATCAATGCCGAAAAGCTAATCTTTAATCCATTCGCAATCTTCCACACCGTTGTAATCGACGGTATAGAATCACCACGTTCTATTTGAGAAAGCATCGTTTTTGAAACACCTGTACGACGTGACACATTATCTAACGTTAAACCATTATCTTTACGATATAACTTCAAGTTATATGCAACAATATCATGAATTTCTTTCACAACTTTCACCTTCTTTTATTTATTTTTCTCTATTTACATTATAACGAACAGAATGTACAATATAAAGAAAATACGTTATAAAGGACATCATTCCTTTATACTAGAAAAGAGGAAAAGTACGATGCATTTACTGAATTTAGTTGTTTACGCTATTATTGCAAGTTTTACACCTGGTCCAAATAATTTAATGTCACTATACTTTGCGACGCAATCTGGTTTTAAGAAGACATTACGTTTCGTATCCGGCGTTGGTCTTGGTTTCTTAATATTACTCTCTATCTCCGCATTTTTAAATTCGACTTTAGCGAGTTATTTCCCGAAAGTTGAATTACTTATGAAAATAATCGGTGCACTTTATATGTTGTACTTAGCATATAAGATGGTCGCACCTGCGAAAAAGAATGCAAAATCAATTAATAATGAATGGAATAATACGAAAACAGGTATGTTTCTACAATTCGTAAATCCTAAAGGTGTGCTTTATTCGATTACGATTATGGGCACATTTGTTACACCATATTATCATGCATTCCCAATCATCTTTAGTTTAATCCTGCTCACAACTTTCATTGCCTTTTTAGGGACATTAACGTGGAGTATATTCGGTAGTGTCTTGAAAGCCTGGATTAGCGAACATGAACGTGCATTTAATATTACGATGGCATTATTACTCGTTTATACTGCAATTTCAATATTCTTCTCTTAATTTGAAACAGAACGTATGTTTGTGTATAATAGAAGAATCTTTCAATAAATGAGGTTTTAATTTGATATTATCAGCACTTGCATTAACATTAAACTTTACGCTGTTCCAATCGGACATGCCTAAAGTGAAAGCGACATTCGATCATGCGATTGATGGCGATACGCTTTCGATTAAAGTAAACAATCGTAAAAAGACCGTCCGTCTATTACTCGTAGATACACCCGAGTCGAAGAAACCAAATACGCCTGTTCAACCGTATGCGATTGAAGCCGCACGGTATACAGAATCACTTGTGAAAACTTGCGATATGAGTATTCAGTATGATACTAAAGGTAAGAAAGATCGTTATGGTCGTGAATTAGTCTATTTATATTGTGGTGACACGATGATTAACGAAGCGCTTGTGCGTCAAGGTTATGCCCGCGTTGGTTATATTTATCAACAAAAAGATCATTTAAACGAACTACTCGCCGCTCAAAAGAAAGCGAAACAGCAAGGTTTGAAAATATGGTCGATTAAAGGATATGTTAATACAGACGGTGAAGGATTCAACAGTACGGCGCAGCAACGTCAAGATGAAACAGATATTGGCGTTCAAATACGTGAAGCATTACACCGTATTTTAGACGCTGCAATTGACGGCTTAATTAAAGGTATTAAGAATATCTTTAATTAGCAATATATAAAAAACCCCGCTAAAATCACAAATGATTTTAGCGGGGTTTTAAGGATTTTCTCCAGTTTTCTCGTGACTGAACACTTTGTCGGCAGCCTCTTGAAACGGCGCCTCCAAAGCAGTCACTTATAAAACTTCAAAAATCCACAGAAATCAAAGAACGATTTCTTGTGGATTTTCTCCAGTTTTCTCGTGACTGAACGCTTTGTCGGCAGCCTCTTAGTGAATAAATTGATATCTGCTCATTTGAGCATATGTTAATGTACGGTAACCTACTACACCTGCTGGCGTTAAGTAGTTCGTTTCAGAAACTAAGATTGTACCATCTGGATTAACACGTTCTACGAATGCAACGTGGCCGTATGGTCCATCTGTTGTAGTAGCAATAGAACCAACTGTTGGTGTTCTGTCTACTGTATAACCATCATTACGTGCTCCATTTGCCCAGTTATATGCATGCCACCAATACGTAGAAATATTCTTACCAATTGAAGCACGTCGATTAAATACGTACCATGTACATTGCCCGTAATCATATAAATTTGAATGATAGAATATCGGTGTTTGTGCTGTTTGTGGCACTACCGCTACTTTTGCAGGCGTTGTGTTAACCGTTTTAACCGGTGTGCTTACTGTTGCAGTTGACCCACCACTAACAATTAAACGTTGGTTAGAATAAATAACATTTGAAGTTAAGTTATTCCAAGTTTTAATGTTTTGCACTGTCACGCCGTATTGATTCGCAATCTTCGCTAAATAATCGCCAGGACGAACAACATATGTTTTTACATTTGATATTGTCGTCGCTTGTGGCGCTCTGCTCACTTGTGTATTCGTACTTGTGTTTGTTGTAGTTGTCTTAACAGGCGTAACTGTCCCACTAATTTTCAACTTTTGATTAGGGAAAATTAAATAACTTGATAAATTATTTAATTTCATTAATTGTGTCATGCTCATTTTATATTTCGTTGCAATAGAATATACACTTTCACCCGGTTGTACCGTATGTGTCGCACTAGTAGTTGTTGTTACCGGTTTACGATAGACGTTTGTTGAAGCTGGTTTTTTTACTGTTGTTGGTGTACCTGATACTTTTAAAGTTTGATAAGGAAAAATCAAATTTGATGATAAGCGATTTAACGACTTTAACTGATCAATTGTAGTATTATATTTGTTGGCGATTAACCATAATGATTCACCAGGTTGAACTGTATGCTCGGCAGCTTCTGCTTGATATGAATAAGCAGCCATGGCAGCTGATGCAGTTGTTGCCGCGAATATTAATTTTTTCTTCAAATCCTGTTCCTCCTATACTTACTTTTTCAATACATTTATTATTGCATATTTTATGTGTTATAGATATTACAGTTTCCTTTCAATTACTTAAACTACCATACGTAAATATTTTTATTCGTAATACGAACAGCTCAATTAATAATCCCTCGCAACATTAATATTATCAACAGTTCCAGGTGTTCGGGGGTAAAAGTTCAAAATTAATTACTTAAGTTGTATTCGACAAATAATTTCATAATCTTAATAAAAATATGTTCATCAAAATTCCAACATATTCGTTGTCATACCAACATTTGAAACCGCTTTATTTTCACGTGCTACAGCATAATTGTTTATTCAAGTTTTCATTTGTAATGATTCTGTAACAATTCTGAGTTACTTATACAATTTTCTGATTAATGTTGTGTGCAATTGGGATTTTAGTTAGGAAACAACTGCGTAAAAATTTTAAATTTGGTGTTCTGTGTTAAAATAGAAGTACTTCATATAAGGGATGATGACATGAAACCAAAATCACCACAATATAATTTCAGGGATATAAAAGAATTAAAATTGGGCGAAGAAGTTGGAAATTCCGTCTCTCACGGTATACCTGCATTGCTAATTTTATTCACATTACCGTATTTTTCGATAAAAACATTCATGGCACATGGGACGACATTTGCATTTGGGATTAGTATATTCTTAATCAGTATCTTATTAATGTTCTTGTCCTCTGCTATCTATCATTTAATGCCACCTAAATCGATCCATAAATATGTAATGCGTATTATTGACCATGCGATGATCTATATCGCGATTGCTGGAACTTATACACCAATTGCATTAAGTTTAGTGGGAGGTACTTTGGGCTGGGGAATTATGATTGTAGAGTGGTTAATTACAATCGGTGGGATTGTATATAAATCAACTGCCAAAAATGTTAATCCGAAGATAAGTTTAGCGATTTATTTAATAATGGGTTGGCTAGGAGTCATTCTTTTTCCTTCATTAGTTACGAAAGCATCATGGTTATTTATCTCATTTATTGTTCTCGGTGGCATTATGTATAGTGTCGGCGCATGGTTTTATGCACAAAAACACCGCCATTATTTCCATATGATTTGGCATTTTTTTATATTAGCTGGAGCAGGTTGTCATTTCATTGCGCTGCTGTATTTTATTAAATAATAAAACATGGGACGGATGTATTTGAAATTTTAATCACAAATACATTCGTCCCATGTTTTTTCGGCACATTCGATGTAATTTACTGCTCATTTTTGCACGAAGCTCAACAGGCTGGTACAAGAATACTCAAATAACACCAATCATTTGCGCATTCCAGACTATCTCGCTTACTCCGCTACGATACTTCCGTTCTGCACATACACTTTGTATGTTTGTAATAGCTCTTTCGTACGAATATCAATGGCTTTTACATTATAATACTTGCCTCCTAAATCTTCCTGAATATCCGTACCATTAATCGGCTCTGCACCTAATATCGCAATATCTTTATTTGGATAACGCACTTCAACTTGATTACGATACTGATCAGTCGTCAGTTGAACGGCCTGCTGCAAATTCGACACTGCAACACCACTTGCTTGTTGATCCTGCAACTGATACGCCGCTTTAATAGTACATGTCACACACCCATTATATGTTGCATTCGGCATTTCACCTGACGCAACAAGCGTATTATACGCATTTAACAATTGCGCATCACTCACACCCTCACAACTTGATGCAAATCGCGTTTGTATACATGTCGTTGCGTCTCCTTGTGCCTGTTGCTTTTGAGGCGCTGTATTTGGTATTTGATTTACTTCCGTGCTTCCTTGATTTACATCAAATATCGCTTGATCATTAAAGTCATAAAGCTCCATTTTCTTAGTTGCTTTATTATACATAAAGTCAAACACTGTAACGACACGCTTTTGTTGCCCATTCGTTGCATCTGATGACATCACACGCGTCACAATCGCATGCGCCACATCACCTTTTACATCGATACGATCAATACTTTTAGATATAATTTTGTAATGATCAAAATTGCCTGTCGGTAATGTTGATTGTATATATTGTGCTGCTTTAGAATCTGCTTTAATATACTGACGGATTGCTTCGTAATTTCTCGTATTAAAAGCATCAGGCATTGCTGTTAAATAATCATTTAAAGCTTGTTGTGTTAATTGCTTTAAATCAGGTTTACTTTCATCTTTCGCATCTGACTTTTTCGCTTTCGCTTTACTTTCTTTACTTTCAGTCGATTTTTCTTTCGTTTCGTCAGACTTCAGTTTCGTAGATGTTTCAGATTTCGCTGCTTCTGTTTCTTGTTTCTTCTCTGCGTTGTTACTACACGCTGCAAGTACAAACGACAATAATAATGCGAGCATAATTTTAGTGATGCGCATATTAAACACCTCTCATCAATTTATTTACTATTATATTACCATATAAGATTAAGGCATCCTAAAAAAGTCTATACTTCAAATATTATATTCAGCTTCTCGTAAGATGAACGATTGTAAATCACACCATAAAATACTAAACAATATATTTTATTTCAAAATTTAATTGCTATAAATTAATGTAATTTATTTATGTATTATTCTGATAATTTACATGTTATATTAAATTTACTAAGAAAGGAGGGGCTATTTTGAATGCGTTAGGTACATATGAAATCTTTGACCGCTTCAATCATCAATGGCGCTGTACAATTTATCAAAACGAGCAATATCATGAAGCCCCTTCATTTATGCGATTACGTTGTAGAGCTTTAAATTATGATCGAATTATGGAAACAAATAACGACGAATTAACACTTTTACGTCTATTGCGTTATATTTCTCGTTATTTAGATGAACTTCAATTCGTCAGCCATAACGCTTATAAATTAGCCGACGTATCGCCTATACCGAAAGATCAATCATTATATTGAAAAAAGAAAAAGCGCCGGGATATCAGTTAATGATCAACTGATATCCCGGCGCTTATTAATATATTATTGTTTAATATCTTCAAAATATTGATTATCTGGATTATTCTTTTCTAAATGCTCAATTTGTAACGTTGAATGTTTCAAATTATATTTATCTGCTAATAATTTAGATAATTCGTTAATCACTTGATAGTTTCTATCATCTGTAGATGGTTCAACTACAACGTGTGCTGTAATTGATGGATGATCTGTCGTAATCGACCATAAATGAAATTCATGAACATCGACAACAGCTGGGTGCTGTTTCATACTATGAATAATTTCATCTGTATCTAAACCTTCAGGTACGCTTTCCATTAAGATACCCCAAGTGTTTTTACAAATTTTATAACCGCCACGTAAAATGATAAACGAGATAATAATACTTAATATCGGGTCAATTAGTGTCCAATGTGTAAAGTAAATAATGACTACGGCAACAATTACACCAACTGAGTTTAATAAATCGCCAAAGAAATGCCATAATGCACTTTGTACGTTAATATTGTCTTCACCTTTTAACGAGCGTGCTAATATAATTGTTAAAATAATATTAACGATTAATCCAATCGTTGAAATGATTAGCATTAACTTAACGTCTACTGTTTGTGGATGCAATATACGCATAACACCTTCGTACGTAATTCCCAACGCGATGATAATTAAAGCTATACCATTTAACAGTGCTGCAAGTATTTCTAAGCGTAAGTAACCAAATGTATGTTTAGCAGTCGGTGCTTTCGCTGCAAAGTATATCGCAAGCATCGATAAACCTAACGCAAGCACGTCACTCATCATATGCATTGAATCTGATAATAATGCTAATGAGTTTGATAATATTCCTCCGACGATTTCAACAATTGTGAAGAATAATGTAATGTACAATGATGCCCATAATGTACGTTTAGATCCTTGTTGTTGTTTTAAATGTTCTACGTGGTGAAAGTATGTTGGACTCTCTAATTGTTTTCTCATCGTAATCTTCCTTTTAATGATTTAATATTTTTGCATTTTCATAAACAATTTGACCACCTAAGTGACCTGTGTATGCTAATAACCCACTACCAATGATTGCGATAACGATTACTGCGATGTAAAGTACTTTCTGATAACGTGTTGTGAAATGTGTAATACACTTTAATGCAACGGCAATTCCAAACATAATCATCGCGTTACGGGCCATATCTTCATGTTGGTGAACCATGTTCTCAATATCTCCGAAGTGCATTTCAGCAAATCGTTCTCCACTATCTCCCGTTAAGAATGCAACGACTCCGCTGACAAATCCTAAAGCAAGTAAGATAGTTCCTGCAAGATTTAACTGCTTTCTATATTTCAATGATAATAATTCGAATAAAGTTCCTACAAGTAATAAGGCGATTGGAAAGTGAACGATTAATGGATGTAATGGCATAATGATAATTCCTCCTGTTTTCTGCTGTTTTTTCTATACACATAAAATAACAGGTGAAACTGACATCAAACTGACATTCTGTAATTTATTTAAAAGTAATAATAAACTTTAAACCTTTGTCATTCTTCACTTTGACATCTGCATGATGATAATCCATTATTTCTTTAAATAGCGCGAGCCCAATACCTGAACCTTCTTTAGACGTATTCCCCCTATAAAACCTTTCAAACAGATGGGATAAATCTTCTGATTGTACACCTGGTCCATTATCACTAAATATCAATTTGTGTTCATTTAACTGAATATTGATTATAGGTTGTTCTACGTATTTAACTGCATTTTCAAACAGTATTGATACTGCTTGCTTCAGCGCTACTGCATTCCCTTTTATTTGAATATGCGTTGCAATATCACTCGTAACTGTGAGTTGATGCGTCTTTTGAAAGTGTTGAATGCGTTCAGTTACTAATGATGATAAATCGACATCTTCCATCACCATATCTTTTTCAAGACGCGTTAACGATAAAAGATCATTAATTAATGCATTCATATGATTTAATTCACTTTTAATATCTCCTAACATTTCCTGTCCTACATCCGATAGTTTATCACCATCAAACTGTTCTATAACTTCAGTTCCTGCTTTAACAACCGCAATCGGCGTTTTGAGTTCGTGTGATGCGTCCTGAACGAATTGTTTTTGACGTTGTACGGCATATTCCAGTGGTGCCATCGTTTTTTAGAAAAGAAATGCGTCATGAGTAGTATAAGAAATATATAAATGACCGTTAGTCCGATTAATACATTTTTAAGTTGAGAGAGTCCGTGATAACTTTCAGTCGTTTCTAACACAGTGTAAATAAACACTGTCTTATCGTTATAAAGTTTTACTTGCTTACTGGATACGTAATAGTGTCCATCTTGAATGTTCATATAATGATGTAAATATTCTTTGTTGCGTTTGATCTTTGTATTAATGTGCTGAACAAGATTCTGATTGAACTCAGGTTGTTTAATGATGCGATTATTGTCTGTAATATAATAAATTTGATGACTGGATTCCTGTGAATCATTGTTCAAGTTCAAATGCACACCATCCTTTTGCTGGATGAAATGCTCTTTATACTCTGTTGATAAAATATGGTCAGATTTTAGTTTCAGTTGATACTGAATGCTTGAAGCTGTACTGATATACGTAATGATTGAGAAAGTAACAAGTAATAGAAAAATTCCAGCCGCGAATAAAAGATACAATCGAATTTGTTTATGATTCATCATTCGTCAGTGTATACCCCATGTTTCTTATCGCTTTTATTTTATATGGTGCAATGGATGTCCCTAGCTTTTGACGGAGGCGTTTAATCAGTGTTTCTACATTGTTATCACTCACTACTTCATCAATTGACCACACTTTATCAAGTATTATATCTTTTGAAACAATGCCTTGATATTCCATTACCAACACGAGTAACGTATATTCTTTATTGGTCAGACTGACATCGGTATCATTGATACTAACTTTTTTCTTTGCTGTATCAATCGCAATCGGACCTACTTTAAGGATATTTGTCGATTGACCCACAGTTCTGCGGTGCAATGCATTCATTCTAATCATCAGCTCATCAAATTCAAATGGTTTCACGATATAATCGTCAGCACCCGTTTCAAATCCTGAAATCTTATCGTCCAGCTCACCTTTAGCAGTCATCATAATGACTGGAGTCATCATACGTTTCGCGCGAATTTGCTTTAAAATATCGATTCCTTGAATATCAGGTAACATCCAGTCCAATAGAATCATATCGTACCGATTCGTTAATGCGTAATCTACGGCATCTGAACCACCATCCAACCATGTGACGACGTGATTTTGTTTCGTAAGTAGCAGGCGCATCATTTTGCCTAATCGTAAATCATCCTCTATTAATAGTACTTGCATATAGACCTCCTAGCTTGCAGCAACAAGTTGATACATCGTCTTCATTTGACCTAAATGCAGCGTCATGTGATTAGCAGCATATTCAATCTCATCATGCTTTTTCTCGATTTCCTTTCTTTCGCACATCCCACCTAATAAACGTTTCGTTTGATCTTTAAGCAGTGATTTCAACGTGTCGAAAGGTGGAATTTGCTCATCGAAATCATCCGGGCTTGTGCCTGATTTAAAGTATTTCGCGAAAGTCTCGATTTGTGGGTCAATGTTATTATTTGATAAGCGGTATTCGTTTTCGACAAGAATATGGCCGACCATCCAGTAAATATTGTTAGGTAAGCCTTTAATAATTGTCTTTGCTTCCGCTTCGGTAATCGGTGTAATTAATTCGATAATTTGTTGCTCATGGTGAACATATTCCTCACCAACTGTACCACGTACACGATCATCTACGCCAAGTACTGTCAGCATATCGTTAGTCTTTGCCTGTTGCTTTTTAAATAATTTAAACATAATAGTTCTCCTAAAGTTGTGATTTGGGTTTACGAAATTGGGGATACTCCAATTTCGGTTTGGATTTTGCTCGCGAAATTGGGGATACTCCAATTTCGCATCAAACATCTTTATAACTTATTTCACTTTCTTAGCAAGTTCTGTAATATAGTTGAAGAATCCGTCATGATCGACATCATACACGACATTAACAGGACGGCCATTCTCCATTTCATACGTTCTGCCTTGGCTTGGTCCATGTGTGTACACACCTGATAATACTTCTTTAGATTTAACAAGCTCAGGATTCCCAACAGAAGCTGTCGTTAATACATCCCATAAGAAATAAGTCGAATTCGTAATGAAATGCACTAAAGGCGGAACAATGGCATAACTCACCCCTAAGAAATCTACACCTGGATATTGACGTTCATTCGCCCACATTTGTCGAATTGCTGGTGTTAACGGGACTTGATTTGTACTTTCCAGCGCTACCATATCAATCTTAATATCCGCATCAAACACAACACCGACAGCTTCCGGATCCCAATATGCATTCCATTCTGCTGTTCCATCATGTTCTGGTTCATGCACATTGCCGTCTGGTAAATATGTGCCACCCATCCACACGAGCTTTTCAATTTTTTCTGTAATCTTAGGCTCAACCTTTAACGCTTCTGCTAAATCTGATAAAGGTCCTGTAAATAATAACGTTGTCTTTCCTTTTTCATTCATTACTGCATTGATCAAATGTTGATGCGCTGGAATATCTGATAACGGCGCATCAATCGCACCTTTTTCGTTAAGAATAGGAAGGGCATCCATAAAGAATGCATGCATTCTCCAATCTTTCGGAAAAGGATTCTTCCCACGAATGATTGACTTTGCCGTTTCTAATTTACCGTCACCGAATCGGTCGATAATCTTACGTGATGCATACGTCGCCGGTTCGATATAACAATCGGCATCAATGACACTTACACCTGTTAGTTTCACATTATCCATTTGTAATAATAAAAATAGAGAAATTAAATCATCCACGCCACCATCATGGTTAAAATACACATTTGTTTTCATAAAAATAAGACTCCAATCTTTTGATTTGTTCTCCTCATTATATGAGCAACAAGAAGCGTTTATCAATAGATTGAAATCTTATTAAAGAAACTATATATTATCCAAAATATAAAACTGCAAATAATACTAGTAATACGAAATCAAATATATGGCGGAACATATTCTCGCGCCATGCATTGCGGTCTAAACTATCTAACAGTCCAAGTACAAGTAACGCTGCAAATAAACATACGATAAGCATATTGAAATTCATATCTGTCAGTAATCGAATAATGATCATAATGACAACAGCAATATTCAATATATTATAAATCCGACCCCAAATAGTTGTTTCTCCAGTTCTATTCAAATTGTTCACCTCTAAATATAAGTTACGTTACACTATATCATCAATAGAATAACGTCACTAGTAAAATGCTTTTACTACTTATTTTTAAGTTTTGCGACATGCGCGATATTTTTATTTTTGCCACGCTTTTTAGATTTACGTTTAATTTGTACCGGCTTTCTCTTAGGTAGTGTGTTTAATACTAAATCTTTTACTTCACCGCTTTTATGACCATTTAATGTCCATAATCTCGCCGTTAATAATGCATCTGCAATTAAACCTCTTAGCGTATCATAAGATGCAATCTTCATGAAGCCGTTCACTTCAACATTTTCGATATGCAATACGATTTGATCTGGTGTTTCATTCGCGCGTAATCCGAACAGGATTGTATCAATAATCAGTTGTTCTGTATCTGTCCCTTTAAAATCTTCTAATAGTGCGTTCGACAAATATTCAGCTAACGCGTTGATTTCTGGTGTACGTTCAATATAGAATCTTTCGGTATATAACTGATACGTCTCATAATCCGGAATATAATAATCTTTATTAAACGTTAACTTTTTCAAATCAAGTTGAACCGGTGTCAATTCAATGTGTTTCACACTACCATCTTTAATTAATGGTGCATATTCTGGCATTGCAGCAATCAATTCATCACGAATTGCGTCTTCCGTCATTGTGATATTGAAATATTTTTCTTTTAACAATGCTAAATGCTTCAAGCTAACGAAACCGTATAAGTTCAATGCACTGCGATAGAAATGGATTGTATCAATCTCCTGCTTAAATGAAGGATGTTCTTTTTTATATGCTTTGAAATGCGCTTTAACATCTTTCGGAATAAATAGAAACTCAGTTCCTTCAGCATAGAATAGAAATACTTCATCCGGAATATCACGGTGGAATACAATATAATTGTCATCTTGTTCCGTTAATTCATCTATCGCGACTTTGAAATTACTATCATACGTTTCAAAAGTTGCTTTTAATATATCGAAGTTCTCAAAGTATGCATCTGTAATTAAAGTAACTAAATCTTCTTTATTTTTAGATGAAAAACCTTTAATCTCCAGATTACGACAAATATTCTTTAATTCATCTTTCGACAAACCTGATAAATACCAATCTAATGTGTAATCATGATAATGTTTCGCTGCGTGTTGTTTCTTCTCTTCTTGTTCTTTCACATCGATATTTAATTCATTCGTCATATATGTGCTTCCTCCGTGGCTCAATTATTCCTTAATACAATTCACGATTGTACGCCCAGCGCTTAATTTACATTGATACTATTTTACCAATTATTAAGTGAAATTTAAACTTTACATACTTATTTATCAATAAAACATGGCTGTACACGATATTAATATTGTCACAATTAGCATATTACATCATTTTAAGACCGGTGTATAATGAAATTGAAAGCAACATACTGCACTTTATTAATTGAAAGAGGAGTGATTGTTATGAAGAACGTGAGTATTATTGGTGGTGGCGTATTAGGTAGTCAAATCGCATTTCAATGCGCTTTCTTTGACTGTAACGTCATCATGTATGCACGCAGTGAAGCATCCGTTAAACGTATGCAGGAGAAATTAGCTAAGCTTGTACCGATTTACGGAGCTTATTTCAACAATCCAGAAAAAGCACAAACTGCACATGATGCAATTCAAATTTCGATGGATTTGAACACAGTGTTAAATGATAGTGATGTCATGATTGAATCAATCGCTGAGAATTTAGAGGCAAAACAAGCACTCTATTCAAGTATCCAAGGTATCGCTCCAGAGAAAACGATATTCTTAACCAACTCTTCAACAATGATGCCAAGTACATTCCGTAACTTTACAGATAGACCTGATCGTTTCTTAGCGTTACACTTTGCAAATTCTATCTGGCAAAATAATATTGCTGAAGTGATGAGTCATGATTCGACCGATCCAAAGTACAATCAAATTGTGATGGATTTCGCGAAACAGATAAATATGGTACCGATACTTGTTAAGAAGGAACAACCGGGTTATATATTAAATTCTTTACTCGTACCGTTATTACAATCTGCAGAGCTATTATATGCAAATGGCGTTGGTGATGTTGAAACAATTGATAGAACATGGATGATTGCAACAGGTGCACCACTTGGTCCATTTGCAATGCTTGATGTGATTGGTTTAACGACAGCATATAATATTTCATTACAAGCTGCACAAGTTAACCCGAAATTAAAAGTTGTATCAGATATGTTAAAAGAATACATCGATGCAGGTAAATTAGGCGTTGCAACAGGTGAAGGATTTTATCAATATCCAGACCCACGTTATAAAGCGTCAGACTTTTTAAAAGGATAATAAATTTGAATAAGATTATGGGTGAGCTGCAAAGGATGTTTGTGGCTCACCCACTCCTGTTTTTAACCTCGAGTGAGCTGCAAACCACATTTCCGGCTCACCCACTTGTGTTTTTAACCTCGAGTGAGCTGCAAACCATATTTCCGGCTCACCCACTTGTGTTTTTAACCTCGAGTGAGCTGCAAACCACATTTCCGGCTCACCCACTCCTGTTTTTAACCTCGAGTGAGCTGCAAACCACATTTCCGGCTCACCCACTCCTGTTTTTAACCTCGAGTGAGCTGCAAACCATATTTCCGGCTCACCCACTTGTGTTTTTTCTCACACCTAACTGCCGCCATTCCCCATTCCTTCGTCGTATTTATGACATCTTTATTAACAGACCGATTCTCACATGACAAACACTATATATAGTATTATCATTTAACCAAAACACAATATATAGTAGGTGAAAGAAATGGTTACACAAACAGATGATTTAAAAGTTCGTTTACAACACTTAATAAATAAATCACCGGAAGTCATTCATGAGAATGCCAATAAAGATGCGAATGTATTCAATACGTTACGCGATTTAACTGCTGGTACTGTCGCGAAATCGATTGGATTAGAAATGTTACCTGAACATATTCGTAACGCACATCTTGAAGGCGATATTCACTTTCATGATTTAGACTATCATCCATATATGCCAATGACCAACTGTTGCTTAATCGATATACCAAACATGCTTAGTAATGGTTTTAAAATTGGAAATGCTAATGTTGATAGCCCTAAATCTATACAAACAGCCGCAGCTCAAATCGCTCAAATTATTGCAAATGTTGCAAGTAGCCAGTATGGTGGGTGTTCTGTAGACCGCATCGATGAAGTATTAAGTCCATATGCTTTACTCAATGAAAAGAAACATCGTGCCATCGCCCTTCAGTATATCGAACCCGCAAGAAGAGATGCCTATGTAGAACAAATGACAGAGAAGGATATAAAAGATGCAATTCAATCACTCGAATATGAAATAAATACATTATATACAAGTAATGGCCAAACACCTTTCGTCACATTTGGCTTCGGCTTAGGAACAGATCATTATAGCGTGATGATTCAACGTGCGATATTGAATACCCGTATACAAGGTTTAGGTGTAGATGGTGCAACAGCTATATTTCCGAAACTCGTATTCAGTTTAAAAGACGGCATAAATTTAAAGCCGACCGACCCGAATTATGATATTAAACAACTGGCATTGCAATGTGCTACTAAACGAATGTACCCAGACGTCTTAAACTACCACGCATTGAAAGATATGATTGGTGATTTTAAAGCGCCAATGGGGTGTCGTAGTTTCTTAAATGCATATCAGGAAGATGGACAGTACATCAATAATGGCCGCTTCAATTTAGGTGTAGTGACACTGAACTTACCACGCATCGCACTTATGAGTCATTCACCCGAAACATTTATGACTGAACTTAAACAAAGGCTTCATTTACTTCGAGATGCGTGCTTATTTAGAATAAATCGACTTAAAGAAGCGCTACCACAAAATGCCCCAATTCTATATCAACATGGCGCATTCGGCCGACATCTGAAGGCAGATGAAGATGTTTCTATTCTATTTACTGGGCGACGCAGTACAATCAGCATGGGTTATATCGGTTTATATGAAGTGGGTGCTGCTTTATTCAGTGAAGATTGGGAAACGAATGAAGACGCAAAGCGCTTCATCCTCAATATATTAAAAACGTTAAAAGATTATGCAGATCGATTAACAACACAATACGATATCCAGTTTAGTGTGTATGGTACACCGAGTGAGTCTCTTACCGATCGTTTTTGTCGCCTTGATTTTGAGCGCTTTGGCTCGGTCGATAACGTAACAGATAAAGGATACTATACGAACTCATTTCATTATGATATTCGTAAATCGATTACACCATTCGAAAAAATTGACTTCGAAAAAGAATTTGCACGTTATTCAACAGGAGGCTTTATTCATTATTGTGAATATCCTTCACTCCAGCATAATCCTGAAGCTTTAGAAGCCGTATGGGATTACGCTTATACGCGAGTCGGCTATTTAGGAACAAATACGCCGATTGATCAATGTTATGCATGTGGCTTCTCCGGAGAATTTACATCAACAGCATCAGGATACGTTTGTCCGAAATGTGGTAATAATAATCCTGAAACATCAGATGTGGTAAAACGTACGTGTGGGTATCTCGGCCAACCACTGAAACGTCCAATGGTAAAAGGACGTCAAATCGAAATTGCAACGCGCGTAAAACATATGACTTCAAGAGATGATTTACTATGAATTACGAAGGACAAGGTCGCATTGCGAAAGTCATGAATTGCGTAGTTACAGATGGGACAGGTATGCGTGTCAGCGTTTACGTTTCAGGCTGTCAATTTCACTGTCCTGGTTGCTTTAACGCAAGTATTTGGTCTTTTAATAATGGAACATTATATACAGAGCAGCAACTAGAGAACATCCTTGCTTTAATCGATAAGCCATATATTAGTGGGTTATCGATATTAGGCGGAGAGCCATTGCAAAATTTAGCTGTCATCCGACCATTAATAACAACGTTCAGACAACGCTTCGGCACTACGAAAGATATATGGGTGTGGTCTGGTTATATGAAAGAATACATTGAACATACACCGGAACTTTCATTTATTCTCAATAATATCGATGTATTAGTAGACGGTCCATTTGTACAAAGTTTATACAAACCGGATTTGAAATTTCGGGGGTCAATCAATCAAAGAATTCATTATTTAAGTCATATTTAAATATGAACATTTTATCACATTAAAGTAAAAAAGGTTGTAATTTGCATAGAAACGTTTATAATTACTTTCTACACATAGAAAGAAGGTTGATTATGTCATTATCAATTGAAGAACGTCAAATTACAAGTAAAGAATTATATAATCATTTAAAAGATGCGGCTTTATCTATTGAAACAATCGCTACACGATTTAATTTAACAATTCAGGATATTATAGCAATATTAGATATGGATAATACTCAGATGGTTACACCTGTACCAATGAATGAATTTATACATTTAGTATGGGATGTACGAGATTATATCAATGATGAATTACGTACTAACGGCCTTACGCCGAAAGAATACAGTTATTTAAAAGGCATGAAGACTGATTATTGGTTCTTACAATAATCCAGCATATTAAACGTCCCCCTATAGTGTGTGATGCACACTATAGGGGGACGTTGTTTATGAACGCTTTGCCCGACGGCCTCGTTACTTACGCCTTGCAGATATGATAAGCATCATCGGTCTTCTTAACTCGTCTTTCATGCCAGGGACTTCATCCAATAACTTTTCACTTGGCTCTGGTTCTGAAATCCCTTTAATCTCAAAGTCATATTCAATTAAAGTACTTAAATAATGTGACAATGTTCGATGATACTTTCTAACTTCTTCACCAAGAAATTTCGTTTCTCGTTCGCCTTCTTTATAATAATGATCCACAGGCCAATACAATTTATTGCCCGCTTCATCATATACCCAATCTTGACTTCCTTCCGCTGTAAACACTGGATGTTCAACACTAAATATAAAAGTTCCGTTTATCGTTAATACTTCTTTAACTTGTTCAACAACTTCTTTAAACGACGGTAAATAATGTATCGCTAACGAACTCATAACCACTTCAAACTCATGCGGTTCAAAGTCTAATTCATCCATCGATTGATTAATAAACGATATTTTATCAGCATCAGGCTGAGCTTTTGCACGTTCAAGCATCTTTTCAGAAATATCAATCCCGACAACTTTCTCTGCGCCTTGTTCTACTGCATACTGACAATGCCAGCCGTATCCACATCCTAAATCAAGCACAGCAGCCCCTTTAAGTTCCGGTAACATTGCTTTAAAGCTTTCCCATTCTCCTGCTGCTTCTAACCCTTTCACTGAACGTTCCATTTCACTATATTTATCAAATAACGACCGTTTATCATAGTTATTATTGTCCATAGCCGCTCCTTCTTCTTAAATCGTAGTCTGTAAAAATGATTTTACTTCCTGGACAAATTCATCATATTGTTCATAAAGTAATCCATGGCCACTCTTCTCATAAATCGATAACTTACTTGCAGGTAATAGCGATGCAAGTGCTTCAACTTCATCTAATGGTACAAGTTCATCATGTTTACCACACATAATTAAAGTTTCAGTTTCAATTACATCAAGTTTTTGAGGATTGTAATCTATCGTTGATGTAATCACTGCATCTTCTTCTCGTTCTGTCATCCCAGTTTGTGTATCTTTCATTCTTTTATAATATTTCTTTACGGTCTTCGTATCGTGGAACATATATTCTTCCAGCACTTTATTACGTTCTTTACGTGACATTGTTCTTAATATGCTGGCATAGCGATTATGAAATTCATTCTCTGCTTCATAGTAACTTTTAATCCCTGTGCTAATTAAAATTAATTTGTTCACGTAATTCGGATACTTAGATGCAATCGTTGCTGCTACAGCACCACCTAATCCAAATCCTAAAAAGTGCGCTTCTTTAATATACAAACAATCCAGCACCGTTAATACATCTTCAACATAGTCATCCATCTTAATATGCATCGGTTTATCGCTATATCCATGGCCACGTAAATCAATCTTTATAATCTGGAAATCTTTCATGAATTCCGTATCAAAATCATTAAACATTGTTGTGTTCATGAACTGACCGTGCAGCATGACAAGTGGGTATCCTTTACCAATTAATTCATAATGCACTGCAACATCATTATTTGTTAATGCTATTTCCATTCAACATCCCTCTAGTTTCTAGTGATTTTTGTGAACTCTAATACATCTGAAGCTTCGTTATATTGATAATCATTGACAAATTCAACAACTTTAATTGAACAGTTCTTATGAATATCAACATTATCGGCACGTAATAAATCGCTCACAACATTCTCAACATTTGCATTCACTGCATCAATTTCACGCACCGTTAATAATGAATCTTCGTCTTTAAAGATCAATTTCTCACGTTCTGCTTTAACCGTCAGTGCATCGCATACAATGTATCGAATATTACTCATTTCAGCAACCGTAATTGTTATATCTTCTGCATTCAGTTCATTGTCTAAACGAATAGATCCTTTCGAATGAAATGCTGATGCTTTCACCTGACCCATACCAATGAACGCGCCTTTATTATGTATTTCATTTGTCTTCAAACCATGTCGTAAATCAATCGTACCACGATTAACAATTGATTCACAGATTGCATCATCCTGTACGACTAAATAACCTTGCTCACCAATACTTAATTCATTTGTTTCTAATGTCCCTTCAATAATTAACTCGCCTTCTACTTTCAAATACGGTACATTTAATTGTCCTTCGATCGTTAAACTTGCATCTTTCTCAACAGATAATTCATTTGCTTCTATACTTGACGTTGCTACAGCTTTCCCTTCAACTTGAATCGTTTCAAATATACCACCAACGACTTGCTCATCATGCCATGTTACATACGTCATTTAAATCGTCTCCTCACTTAATATATTAATTAACTCCGATAAATCTTCTATACGATAGTTCATCATTTGTTGCTCCGGTAATTCAAAATAATGATTGTCTTTAAATACGGTCTGCATTCCAAGTTGATGTGGTGCAGCGATATCGTTAACCGGGTGGTCACCTACAAACATGCATTCCTGTGGTGAAACACCTAATTTATCACACATCATTAAGAATATTTCAGCATCTGGCTTTCGATATCCGACCGCTTCTGAAATGATAATTTCTAAAATATATTCCTCTATACCCAATACATCTATAATATAACTTTGATGATTAACTTTACCATTCGTAATAATACCTAATTTATACCCTCTGTTGTGCAATCTTAATACGACTTCTTTTGCTCCAGCATATTCTGTCGCGTATTTTGGATAATTGGTATCGTAGTCCTTTAATAAATCTTCTGTTTCTATATAATGAATATCTAGTTGTTCTAATAATGCTTTATATACACGTTCTTTCTTCACATAGCCGTGCGCATCGTATTCAACGAAATAATTAATGTAATCATTCTTTTGTACATGTGTAAAATATTCTCTAAATCGCTCAAACTGATCATCAAGAAATAACTTTAACGATCGTTCTCGATCTAACAATGTCCCGTCTAAATCAAATATAATAGCTTTCACGATACTCCCCCCAGTTAACATTAGTATAGCTTATCTGTTAAACTGAAATCGAATAATATGTGCGAGGTGTATTTGATGCAGTGGCGTAAAGTTAAATTAATTTCAGCAGAGGATTATAAAGTATTTACAGTGAATACGACAGAATTTTCACGCGGTCAACATAACGGGATCTTCTACCAAATCAAAGCGCCGGACTGGGTAAATGTCATTTGCGAAATAAAGCAGCAGATTATGATGATTCGCCAGTTTAGAATAGGTATTGAAGATTATGTACTGGAATTGCCTGGTGGTTTAATTGATTCGCATGAACCCGCACTTGCAGCAGGTGTGAGAGAATTAGCCGAAGAAACAGGTTTCTCTGGAGACGCACAAGTGATTGGCACGATGTTTCCTAACCCAGCGTTATTCACCAATCAATTACATACTGTATTGGTGACAGATGCCAGAAAGACAAATGAAATTTCCCGAGAAATATTTGAAGATATTGAAATCGTATTGGTGCCGATGCATGAACTTAAACAAAAAATAGCGCACGGTGAGATCACCAATGCTCTGACGCTTGCAAGCTTAATGCAATACTTTAGTTTAAACGTTTAACATGTTGCTGTAAAATTACCCAGAGTAATAATGGCATTCCGAGCAGGCACATCATAATTGATACTGGAATTTGTACAGGTTGAACGATTTCCCGACCTAACAAATCACCGGTCAGTACAAATAAGACAGCAATGAGTAACGTCATATTTAGCTTTGAAAGGTGACTACCTTTAAAGTTTAGTCTGACGAACGGCGGTATTATCATTCCGACAAATCCAATGATGCCGGTCATACTGATGAGAACTGCACACATCATACTTGTCGTAATTAATAATACGTATATCATAACATCTGTTCGTAACCCTAATGACGTAGCCCGTTCAGTACCTAAGCCTAATATCTCAATTTGTTGATGGAAGTAATAAATAATCATTAAACCGATAACCGTCACTAGTACCAATATATATATATCAGTAAACGATACTGTACTAATCGAGCCAAACAAATAATTCATTATATGTGTCGCTTTATTCGGTACAATCAGTACTAACATGTACACTAAACTCGAAAAGAAAAAGTTAATAAACATCCCAATCAGTATCATCCATGTTGTTTGCTGTTGATAATGATAAAGTCGACTTGCAACGAGTACGATGAACAATGTCAACATACTAAATGCAATGCTAAACAGCATAGTCATTGCAATGCTCATACTGAGAACAATCGATAACGCACTGCCAAAACTTGCGCCACTTGCTAAGCCTAATGAAAAGCTATCTGCCAGATAGTTATTTAATATCGTTTGAAACACATAGCCAGTCACCGAAAGTATTACACCCACTAGTATGCCGGTCATTACTCTCGGTAACCTTATTTCCAGTAATACAGTTCGATTGATTGAGTCGTTCAAATCAAGTACGCCATTATTATCATAAAATAATGAGAGTATGATGACGATGATGATTAAACCGAAGACAAATAATTTATTTTTCATTTGTAATAACTTTCGCTATTGCTTCCATACCTTGTGCAATTCTAGGACCTGGTCTGGAAACTGTATCCGGATCAACTGCAAATATTTGATTGTGTTTCACTGCATTGACATCACTAAATCCATTACGGGATTTCACGACTTTAATCAATTCCTTCTCAGGCATTTCACTCGTTGAAATAATGATATCTGGATTTTTCTTTACAATTGCTTCTGCACTTACAGCCTGATATCCTTCAATACCACTAAAGATGTTCTGTGCGCCAAGCTGGTTTAATAAATCATTCATTAACGTATGGTTCCCGCCAGTATAAATATCCGGATTTGAAGAAACTTCAATAAAAACTTTTTTCCCCGCAATTGTTTGCTTGTATTTATCTGTTGTTGCTTTTACTTGCTTTTTAATATCTTCAATTAAGGTTTGACCTTGTTGTTCTTTGTGTGTTGCTTTTGCGATCTGGCCAATACTTTGATACAGTCCGTCAAACGAGCTTGCATCGCTAACGATAATCACTTTAATTCCTTTATCCTTTAGTTTTTGTAACGTTTTTTCCTGGGCTTTTTCCATAGATTCATGAGCAAATACCATCGTCGGCTTCGCTTTTAATAATGCTTCATAGTCCAGTTTCATCCCGTCAAACTTCTCTTTATCTTCCACTTGCTTTGGATAATCATCTACCGTTGAAACACCAATAATCTCTTTGCCTAATCCTAATGCATACAGTATTTCGGTATTACTCGGAATTAATGAAATAATACGTTCCTCAGATTTATCTTGCTTTACTACCGCTTTATTGCCACACCCTGCAATCACCATCATTAGCATAAATAAAATTAATATCGATCTTTTCATAAGCCCTCCACGCCACTCTTTTTGTATAATTATACCATGTGTATCATACAACTATCAAAAAGGAAAAAGACAACGAAAAATTCGTTGCCTTTTTCCTTATGATTCGTTCTAAACGCATTGAAAACAACCTCTCAAACGGCGTTTTCAATGCAGAACCTCGTCAAATTTCAGCAACACTTTCAAAATCAAAGAACGATTTTTCAGTGTTGCTTCCAATTTGTTCGGTTCTAAACGCATTGAAAACAGCCTCTCCGACTACATTTTTTCTGGACTTGTTACTCCTACCAAAGTTAATGCGTTTTGAAGTGTGATTCTTGCTGCTTCAATTAACGCAACGTGAGCTTTAGATTTCTCAACATCATCTGTTAATACTTTCTCAGCGTTATAGAATTTGTGGAAGTGTGCTGCTAAGTCTTGAATATAGTTCGTAATTCTATGTGGTGCACGTGCATCTGCTGCTTGTTCAATCACTGTTTCAAAGTCAGCGATACGTTTCAATAATTCGAATGCTTTTTCATTTGTAATCAATGAGAAGTCCACATCTGTTGCAGGCACAATACCGTTCTCAGCAGCTTGACGTAACATAGAGCAAATTCTAGCATGAGCATATTGTGCATAGTACACTGGGTTATCACTAGACTGACTCTTCGCAAGTTCCATATCAAAGTCAAAGTGTGTATCTGCACTTCTCATCGTTAAGAAGTAACGTGCAGCGTCAATGCCTACTTCGTCCATAATATCACGTAACGTAATCGCGTTACCTGTACGTTTACTCATCTTCACTTCTTGTCCGTCTTGTAATAAACGTACCATTTGCATGACTTGAATTTCTAAACGTTTAGAATCTGTACCGAATGTTTCAAGCGATGCTTTTAAACGGTTGATATAACCGTGGTGATCGGCACCGAAAAGATTAATTAGTGTGTCGTAGCCACGTTCAATCTTGTCATAGTGATATGCAATGTCTGGTAAGAAGTATGTGTAACTACCATCTTTCTTAATTAGTACACGGTCTTTATCGTCACCAAATTCAGTCGTACGTAACCATGTAGCACCGTCTTGCTCAAATAAGTAACCATTTTCACGCATTTTTTCTAATGCTTTATCAATTTCTTTATTTTCATATAATGACGTTTCACTGAACCAGTTATCGAAATGAACATTGAATTCAGTTAAATCTTTTTTTAGTTTATCCATTTCGTAGTCTAAACCAAGTTTACGGAAAGCTTTAATACGCTCTGATTGCTCAACCTCTTTATACTCTGGATGTTCTGCAGCTAATTGCTTACCAATTTCAATAATATCTTTTCCGTGGTAGCCATCTTCAGGTAAATCCATGTCCTGACCTAACGCCTGGAAATAACGCGCTTCAATTGAGTACGCTAAGTTCTCTATTTGTTTACCCGCGTCATTAATATAGTATTCACGCAGTACTTCATAACCTGCAGCAACTAATACGTTACTTAACGTATCACCAACTGCAGCATTACGTGCATGACCAATGTGTAGACTACCTGTAGGGTTTGCTGAAACGTATTCTACTAATATTTTTTCATTTTTAGGTTGTTCTGCTTTACCGAAGTTTTCTTTTTTATTCAATGCTTCAGAAATAATACCTGTAAGATACGCGTTATCCATATAGAAGTTTATGAATCCCGGTCCTGCGATATCAATTTTTGTAACGTCTGCTTTTTTTACATCTAAATTATCTACAATCGCTTGCGCAATTTCACGCGGATTACGTTTAGCAAGCTTCGTTAATACCATCGCAATGTTTGTCGCATAGTCACCATTTTTCGTGTCTTTTGGCACTTCGATCTTGATTTCAGGCACCTCTGTAACAAGCTCAGCTTTTAAGATCGCTTGTTTAATTTCTTCGATTAAAGTTTCTTTTTGTTGTTGTACGATATTCATTATAATCGCTCCTTATATTGTAGTTCATATGTGTAACTGCCGAGTACAGTATTGTTATTAGTAATTGAATATTGTATATAAACCTTACCTGAATGCGCTTCTTGTTCGATGAGCAATTGGTTCGTTGTCACTTCCATGACCGTTTTTTGATTAGCGAGGGTATACATGTTTTGAGTTGTTTCAAATGGTACGAATAGAAAGTCTAGCGTTAATTCGCCTTTTCGGTTTATACGCACCCGTTCTGATTCAATTTTAACACGAACGTCTGTCGAAATGTCATCAATGTATTCTTTATACATAATATATGTATGAGATTTTTGTAATCGTGTACCAACAGTAGTAAATTCGAACGTTTCAGTACCTTCGCTGTTCGTGATTTGTTGTTTAATTTGAATGTCTATTTCCACGTTTATCACCTACTTATGATTATAACAAATGTTGCATAAAATTAAAGAAAGCAGGTATACAAATACCTGCTTTCTTTAGTGTCCTAGCTATTTTTATAGCTATTCATATCTTACTAATGTTGAGCAAAAAAAACAACCGAAAATGTACATGTTTAATAAAGTCATATTATTGTCACAAATTAAAATAAACATTATAAACCATTAGGACTAGTTTCTTACCTTAACATCTCTTTCAATTCATCCCCGGAATTCTTCCACATTTCAGGATTATGATTCATCAGGAAATCTTTCAATACGGCTTTGTTGTCATCACCGATTTGATCTAATATAAATTTATGTTTCATCGATTTATCCATCATATTCACGTGTTCTGCCATTACTTTATAGCCACGTTTACGTTCTTTATTGACTGCCATATAACATGCCGTCACACCTGCATAATATGGCCCTACTTCAGCGCGTTCAGTCGTCACCCAAACAAGCCAGTATTCTTTCTGATCCGGACCTTCAGTTTCTGATTTATCAGTCACCCATTTCACGCGTTTCTCAACTTCACTACGTGCGTGCATCGCACCAATATCGATAAAAGCTTTCTTTTCTGCAACATCGATAAATACGGGTGCTACATTGTCTAAACTAATTGCACCAATATTTGTCCCTTTATGTCCATCAAGCGGATCGTTCTTAATAATGTTAAATTGAAATTCTGCCATTGTACCACCCTATTCTAATTCGTTTAATAAATTAATAATTGCGCCTCTAACTTCAAGGTCTTGTATATTTAATATCGTTTCTTTCGGATAGAAGATTTTATAATCTTTTCGTTGAATACCTGTAATACTATTAATAATCACTGATTGCGTACTAATCTCTTTAATCTTACCTGTACTCGTTATCAAGTGAATTGGTTTACGCGAGTTAATACCAGGTCTATTATAGTCATACGGTAAATCACTAAACGAGTCTACAACGAAATAATAATCCGGGTCAATCCCTGCTTTATGAAATAACTCAGTCAATTCATCGATTGTAAATCGATTACCATCAAACGGCAAATGTTTAAACAAATCACGGTTGACAAAACGACGTGATAAATCACTTAATATCGCATCGTCTTCATCAATCCACTCCTGTAGATAATAGTTTACGACCATTTCATCGAGCCTTAAATATTCGTGTACCGTCACTTGATTTGATTTAAAGAATGGCACTAAATATTTGGGCGGTTCTTTAAATTCATATCCTGCTTCATACAATACTTTCGCGCGCTTCAGTACGCGATTTAATAATACTTCTCCACCACGACTTACCGGATGGAAGTACACTTGCCAGTACATCTGGTAACGGCTCATTAAATAATCTTCAACCGCATGCATCCCACTTTCTTTAATCACAACTTCATCTTCTGTCGGACGCATCAGTCTTAAAATACGCTCCATATCAAAGCTACCATAACTCACACCTGTATAAAATGCATCACGTTGTAAATAATCCATTCGGTCAGCATCAATTTGTGATGAAATCATCGAAATCACGAGTTTATTATGATGGGTCTTATTAATCACATCGGCAACTTCTTTCGGGAAATCTTTCGATACACGTGATAATACTTGATTGACCTCTGTATCTCCAAGGATAATTTGCTGCGTATATAACTCATGGTCTGTGTTAAATATTTTCTCGAAACAATGTGAGAAAGGACCATGCCCTAAATCATGCAGTAAAGCTGCACATAACGCAAGAGGTCTATCCTTATCATTCCAGTGCGCTCTCCCCGTAAATATTTCATCTATCATTCGGCGTACAATTTCGTACACACCTAAAGAGTGATTGAAACGTGAATGTTCTGCTGTATGGAACGATAAATAAAGCGTACCGAGTTGTTTAATACGGCGTAAACGCTGGAATTCTTTCGTCTTAATTAAATCCCAAATGAGTTGATCACGCACATGCACATAACGATGAACTGGATCTTTAAAAACTTTTTCTTCATGCATTTTCTGGAATTGGTAATCCATAGCGGTACTCCTTTATTGTTTTCATTAATTAAAGTTTATCATACATAGATAAATTATGAATCTATTATGGATGTTTTGTGTTGATTTGGTGGCGGTTCGCAATTCTTTCGAGTATTGCGAACTTACTCACAAGACCAATTCGCTCCCCAAAAGTTTGAATACAAAAAATTTTCAGATTTTTATTGACTTCTTAAAATAATTCATTTAATATTCAACTTAACAAAAATTAAATACAAATATTTATCAAGAGTGACTGAGGGATTAGGCCCTATGACGTCCAGCAACCTGTCCACACGGAAAAGGTGCCAATTCCTACAGCACATTTGTGCTGAAAGATAAGTAGAGATACTAATGGCTAACGTTTTCCCGTGCATGCGGGGAAACGTTTTTTTGTTGTAAAAATTTATATTGGGGTGAGGTTATTGGGTAATTTTGATTCGTATTTCTTAATGCAGGAAGCAGATATTGCAACATACATACTTGAAACAACCGACTTATTCAAAAAGAACGATACTTTAACTGTAAATGAAATCGGTGATGGTAATTTAAACTACGTATTCCGTGTATCAAACGGTTCAACATCCGTTATTGTCAAACATTCCGGTGTCGTCGCCCGTATTTCAGATGAGTTTAAGTTATCAACTGATCGCACAATTCGCGAAGGAAAGTTACTTCAAGTTCACGGAGAGATTGTACCGCATCTTGTACCACATATTTATACAATCGATGAAGTAATGAAGTGTGTCATCATGGAAGATTTAAAAGAATATAAAGTCTTAAGACAAGGGTTAATTGATGGTGAGATATATCCACGTATCGGGAATGACTTAGGTACTTATTTAGCTGAAACGTTAATCAACACTTCAGACTTCGTGCTTGATGCGAAAGAAAAGAAAGCATTACAGAAGGAAACGATTAATCCGGAACTTTGCGAAATCTCCGAAGATCTCGTGTTCACAGAACCTTTCTACGATAACTATTCACGTAATGAAGTAAGCGATGCACTTTTACCACATGTTGAGCAATTGCTATACAACGACGAAACATTAAAGCTTGCGGTCGCAGAAGCAAAGCTTAAATTCTTAAACAAAAGTCAAAGCTTAATTCATGGTGATCTGCATTCTGGTTCGGTCTTTGTCAATCACTCTGGTACAAAGGTTATTGATCCCGAGTTTGGTTTCTATGGTCCGGCCGGGTATGACGTTGGAAATGTACTTGCTCACCTCTTCTTTGCTTACAGCAATGCTCAGGCACACAAGAGAGATGAACAAGCAAAGTTTATCGCCGAAAGTATTACAGAAGTACTAGAGGTATTTAAACAAAAGAGCTTAGCACTCTTACAGGAGAAAACGCATGACGTTGCGCTTAAACAATCATCCGTGTACGCAAGTTATATTCGCTCAATCATTGAAGATGCATATGTCGTATGCGGATTAGAGCTTATCCGCCGCATTGTAGGACTAGCGAAAGTGAGTGACTTAACAACGTTACCAGAAGATAAACGTGTGCAAACAGAAGTACAGCTTATCAAGTTTGCTAAGTCACTTATTCAATATCCATCATCAGTGTCTATCTATCCTTCAATCTTCTCACTTTATTCAGAATTTAAGGAGATTGCAGCATGACATTAAAAGCGATTCAATATAACGACGGTGTATTAACACTGCTTGACCAAACAAAGTTACCACATGATATTACGTACATCGACTATACAGATTATGAGGCAGTAGCTATCGCGATAGAAGATATGGTTGTGCGTGGTGCACCGGCAATCGGTATCACTGCAGCTTACGGTGTTGTACTTGGTGCCTTGCAGTATAATGGCGAAACAAGCTTTTCGCACTATATGGAGTCTGTAATAAAGCGACTTGCTAACACTCGTCCAACAGCAATAAATCTTTTATGGGCTTTAAATCGAATGGAAAAGGAAGTAACTGAAGATGTTAACCCAACGATTAAAGCTCTTGAAGCTTTAGCTGAAACCATTTTTGAAGAAGATAAAAAAATCAATGAGCAAATCGGACATCATACATTATCACTCATTCAACCGAACACAACATTTATTACGCATTGTAATCCAGGTAGCCTTGCAACGAGTATGTTAGGAACTGCAACAGCAGGATTTTACTTAGCACATGAACAAGGGATTCCTTTTAAAGTCTTTAGCGACGAAACGCGACCACGGTTTCAAGGTGCACTTACTGCTTTTGAATTATCTCAAGCAGGCATTGATGTAACGACGATTACAGATAGCACAGCGGCAAGCGTCTTACAACAGCAAGAAGTGACCGCCGTTATTGTCGGGTGTGACAGAGTAGCACTCAATGGAGATGTTGTGAATAAAATCGGCACACTCCCACTCGCGATTGCAGCGAATTTCTATAACGTGCCATTTTACGTTGCTGCCCCTACACCAACATTTGATTTGACGGTGAGAAGTGGCAATGACATACCGATTGAAGAACGCAATACACGTGAAGTTACACATATTCAAGAGATTCAAATCGCTGCAGATGTTCCTGTGTATAACCCAGCGTTTGATATAACACCAAATCATTTGATTACAGGATTAATCACGGAACACGGCATTATCGAAGCAAACGAACACGATATTACTAAATTATTTGAGGAGATAGACTGATGAAGAAACCATTACAATTATTACTTGCAACAAGCATCTTACTGACAGGATGCAATCAGGCAACATCACAAACTAAAGATACAGGAGCTCTTAAAGGCAAGAAAATTGCCGTAATTCGTAATTTAGGCAGTGACGATCATACGAAACAGTTCGTTGATGGTGCTAAAGCTCAAGGCGAAAAACTCGGTTTAAAAGTAGATACTTTCCTATCCAATGGAAATGATGCAAAGTTCCAACAGCTCGTTGACCAGGCAATCCTAAAAAAATACGATGGTATCGTACTTTCTCACGGCAAAGAAGATTATAGCTACGACTTAGTAAAAAAGATTTCTGACGCTAAGATTAAAGTTGTCACATTCGATACAAAATCAGATAAAGACGGCAAAGTAATTGATAACGTAGTAGCAACAAGTCAAGATGATCATGCACTTGCTAAGTTATCTCTCGATGCCTTAATCGAAGACAAAAAACAACCTGTCAAGGTGCTTAAGCTTTGGGTTGGACCAGGGTTCCTTCCTCTTGATAAACGCCAGGAAATTTTTAAGAAATATGAGCAAGATGGAAAGATAAAAGTTGTTGAAAGTATTGGGCCTACTAACTTTGAAGATGTTCAAGGAGATGTAAAGAAGAAGACTCAAGCAATACTTTCGAAACATAATCCTAAAGATTTCGATGCTGTATGGGGGTCTTGGGATGAAATGACTAAAGGAGCATATCTTGCATTAAATGAGAAGAAAATCAATCTTCCTATTTATTCAATTGATATTTCAAATCAAGATATCAACTTTATGAAATCCAAAAATAGTAACTGGAAGACTTCAGCAAGTGTTAATCCAAAAGTAATCGGCGAAACGGACGTACGAATTCTAGCTAAGTTAATAAAAGAAGAAAAAGTACCATCTACTTACGCATTTAAACCTGTACAAATAACACAAAAAGACTTAAAACAAGACACGAATATGGAAAATCTATCAAAATCAGTACCTGCTTTTAGCCAGGAAGACGCCTTTAAAATTAAATAACGATGGGACTGAACGCTATGCATTTCGAAGTTTCTAATTTAGATTTGACGATTAACACACACCATATTCTTAAAAATGTTTCTATTCATTTTGATCAAGGTAAAATTCATGCTCTTATCGGTGGAAATGGAGCGGGTAAGTCATCGTTGATGAAAGTGTTAAATGGTTCATATGCATATCAAAAAGGTACGCTTTCGATTAACAATAAATCAGTTGCAAACTTTTCTGATGAAATTGCTTATGTCGCCCAAGAAGTTGATGAAGTATTATTTCAATCCTTAACTGTTTATGACAATTTAACCTATAAAGATCGAACAAAAGGATTCTTGTATAAACAACAGCGTAAGCAAGTATTAAAAGACTATATCAATAAATTTGGTCTATCATTTTCTCTAGATACTTTCGTCCGAGACTTAAGTGTTTCTGAAAAACAACTTCTTGTAATTGTTCGAGCTATTTTAGAAAATAAGCGTTTGCTGATTTTAGACGAACCAACAGCATCTCTTAGTCAACGTGAAGTAGATATATTATTTAAGGAATTAGCGTTGTTAAAAGAGAATATGGCAATCATCTTTATTTCTCATCGTATTCCAGAGTTGTTGCAAATAGCTGATGACATTTCTGTATTAAAAGATGGTGCGATTTCTCATTCGTCACCAGCAAATTTATATGATGCTGAAACACTATACCAATCAATCGCTGGTACAAGTATCGTACATACAAAGAAAAATCATTCAAGCGCTAATAAAGTATTTTCTTTCCAGAACATTAAGACAGATCGATTACACAACATTGATATTCATGGCTTTAAAGGTGAAGTCATTGGTATTGCAGGACTTGTCGGTGCAGGAAAAACAGAATTATGCGAATGGCTATACCACAATTTATCTCACGAAAAAATATCATATTGTACTGAAGAACGCCAAAAACATGGTCTGGTCATGCCTCATAGCATCCAGAATAATATTTGTTTTAAGAGTAATCATTTCTTTACTCATAATAAAAATGAAGAAAGTTTGACGTTACCTCTAGCAAATAATATTGGCCTAAAATACAAATCGTTAAATCAGCCTGTTCAATCATTGTCCGGGGGCAATCAACAAAAGGTAGTTTTATTACGTGGCCTTTATCAGCAGTCTAATATTTTTATTCTGGACGAACCTACTGTTGGTATCGATGTGGGTGCTAAACAGGATTTATTTAAAATAATCAATCAATTGGCTGCTGACGGAAAAACTATTATTTATGCTTCCAGTGATTTCAATGAATTAATGCATGTTACTGATCGCATATATACATTATATAAAGGCCACATCGTTGATGAGCAATTAACAATAAATACGTCTGAGTCTGATTTATTACACAAAACTACCGGAGGAATTCAACATGCAGTTTAAACAATACGGTTTGATTTCCGTGATTACATTGCTTGTCATACTATTTAGCGTGACGGCTCCCAATTTTTTAACTACCGACAATTTACTTTCAGTTGTTAGTGGAATGGCAATTGTAACGATAGTCGCTATCGGGATTACGTTTAGTTTAAGTGTTGACGGCTTTGATTTGTCAGTCGGTTCAACTGTCACATTAAGTAACGCTGTTATTATTTCACTATTTGTGTGGCACGGAATGAATATCGGTTTATCTATCGCTATAGCATTAGCAGTTTCACTACTTGTAGCATTTATTAACATTGTACTCATTATTAAATTTAAAGTACCTGATTTATACGCTACACTTGCAACGATGTTTATTGTAGAAGGTGTCGCATTAACATATTCAGAGGGTGGATCAATCAGTCAAGGTATGACAAGACAAAATGGAGTTGCTACAACAGGTAAAATTCCTGATGCTTTTAAAGCTCTATCTGAACCCGTTCCTCTAATTATCGCAATGCTCACTGTTGTCTTTATCACATACATCCTACTACATAGAACAAACCCAGGGCGAATCATGTATATGATTGGTGATAACAAGCAAGCTGTACAATTTGGTGGAATCAATACAACGAAGTATATCATCATTAGCTATTTAGCTTCTGCATTTTTTGCTTGTCTTGGCGGAATTTTACTTGCAAGCCAAGTTTCATCTGCTCAAGTGAATTCAGGTGCAGGCTATTTAATGACTGCTGTTGCCGCAGCATTTATCGGTGCAACTGTTTCGAAATCAGGTAAACCTAACATTATGGGGACATTTCTAGGGGCATTACTGATTGCAATTCTTGAAAATGGACTCGTCATGCTATCAGTACCTTATTACGGTTTGAATATTATTAAAGGTTTAGTATTAGCTGGCGCACTGATTATCAACTATGCACAATTTAAACAAAGGAGGCTAAAGCGTGGCACATATCATAGCGAAGTACCAGCTGCACAACAATCCATCTAATATTGATGCGATTGCAGAAAAGTTAGCAATTGGATTAACGGTTGGTAGCTGGACTGATTTAACTGAAGAAGATCAGGCGCACTTAGAGAAATATAAAGGTGAGGTTATTTCCAAGGAAATTATTGATGAAGATAAAGGTATTCACAATATTTCAATCGCCTACCCAGAGCATAATATTACGCCTGATTTTTCTTCAATACTGACAACTGTGTTCGGTAAGTTATCGCTCGATGGCAAAATAAAATTGCTAGATATTGATTTTGGTGATTATATTAAACACTTTAAAGGTCCAGCCCTTGGAATTGAAGGTGTAAGAGCGTTACTGAACGTCCATGATCGCCCACTTGTTATGAGTATCTTTAAAGGCATCATCGGGCGTGATGCACAGTTCTTTAAGACCCAACTACGCGCACAAGCGCTTAGTGTCGATATCATTAAAGATGATGAAATCTTGTATGACGTGCCAGAACTTCCGTTTGAAGAACGTATTCAAATTGGTAAACGTGTACTCGACGACATATATGAAACAACTGGCCGTCGCGTACTATATGCAGTGAACTTATCTGGTCCGGTCTTTGAACTACCGCAAAAAGCGCATAGAGCGAAGAGTTTAGGTGCCAATGCGTTATTATTCAATGTACACACATACGGTCTTGATGCTTTGAAAGGTATCCGTGATTTGGATTTAGGATTACCCATTCTTGCACACCCTGCATTAAGTGGTGCCTTATGCGGTAGTCCTGACTACGGTATAAGTTATCATCTATTGTTAGCAAAACTTACCCGTATTGCTGGTGCAGATTTAATTCTCTTCCCTGTTCCGTATGGCTCGATTGAATTAACTGAGAGAGACGCTAAAGAAATCGTGTCTGATGCAATAGCAGAAAGTACGATAAAACGTGCCTTCCCTGTTCCATCTGCTGGTGTACATCCAGGTCTCGTTAAACGCATCATCGATGATTTTGGAGAAGATATCGTAATTAATGCAGGCGGTGGTGTACATGGTCATCCAGACGGTGCAACTGCTGGTGGAGAAGCGTTCTTACAAGCAATCAGCCATTATAAGACTGGCGCTCGCGGTGAAGCTTACGATAAGGCGGTGGCATTATGGGGTACATCATAGCATGTGATTTTGATGGAACGGTTACTGCAACCGATACGATTGTAGCGATTATAAAGCGCTTTGCGCCAGATAATGGCACACCTATCGTCAAACAAATCCTGAATCAGGAGATTTCAATTCAACATGGCGTCACTGAACTCTTTCGTTTACTGCCATGCGATAAGAAAGATGAAGTCATTCAGTTTGCATTAGAGGAAGTCAAATTAAGACCTGGCTTTCAAAAGTTACTAGATGATGCGCGTGTATTAAAAATCCCTTTCTATATTATTAGTGGTGGTATGCACTTCTTTATCGATCCAATCTTAAAGCAGTTTAACGGGATTACTCAAGCGTTTGCGAACGAGGTGGATTTTTCCGGTCGTACAATGGAAGTCATATGGACACATCCATGCGATGCACAATGTACGGGTCAATGTGGCACATGTAAACCATCGATTGTGAGACAACTGGTTAAAGAAGAGCGTGTGATTGCAATCGGTGATAGTGTTACTGATTTGAAGTTATTAGAAATCGCTGATGTTGCTTTTACAACGTCCAAGCTCACTCAATTCGCACGTGAAAAAGGCATCGACCATCATCACTTTGAAACATTTGATGATATTAAGTTAAGCGAGGTGATTTCATGAGTGCATTACTAGACATTACACACATTAAAGAAAGACTTGCCAGAAACAATCATTTCCCTGGCACAAGTGGTAATTTAGGCGTTCGAATTGATGCGCATAGTTTGTATGTTACGACGAGTGGTGTTGATAAATATGAAACGACAGACACAAGCTTTGTGAAAGTCGATATGGATGGAAAGCCGATTGACACCGATTTAGTCCCTTCACTTGAAACGGTACTTCATTTAGAAATCTTTAAACGAAGTAATGCCAATGCATCAATTCATATCCATACAGTTGCGAATAATGTAATTTCGGAACTGTATGGTGATCAAGGTTATGTTGAATTTCGAAATCAGGAATTGATTAAAGCGTTTGGATTATGGCAGGAAACTGATGTACTGCGCATACCCATTATCGAGAACCCCGCTGACGTAACCATCCTTGCAGAGCTTTTCGGCGAACACGTCATACAAGATAGTGGTGTTGTACTGATTCGCAACCATGGTATTAATGCTTGGGGCAAGACAACATTAGAAGCCTATAAATTATTTGAAGCAGCAGAATTTTTATTTCAGTATCATCTGCAACTTGCAGCAGCAAGACAATATATTAATAACTAAGAGGAGAGATAATTATGGCATATTTAATTTTTCAGGAAACAGGTAAACGTTTAGATAATCAAGAGGAAATTCACGCATTTTTAGAAAGTAATGAAGTCATCTATGAACAGTGGGATACGACAAAATTGCCAGACAACTTAAAAGAGAACTACAGTTTAACAGATGAAGATAAAAGTGAAATCTTAAGCACATTTAAAGAGGAAATCGATGCGATTAGTGCGCGTCGTGGGTATAAAGCAAGTGATGTGATTAGCTTATCAGATACGACACCAAACTTAGATGAATTACTTACGAACTTCCAGCGCGAACACCACCATACAGATGATGAAGTACGCTTTATTGTGAGTGGTAATGGTGTATTTGTCATTCAAGGTAAAGATGAGAAGTTCTTTGAAGTACATTTAGATCCAGGAGATTTAATCTCCGTACCACCAAATGTTCGACATTACTTCACACTATCAGATAATCGTAAAGTTGTAGCCGTACGCATCTTTGTGGATGAAGCAGGATGGGTACCTGTGTACGAGAAGTAAATAAAAGATTAAAACAGGTCTGGTAGAAAAAATTACCAGACCTGTTTCATTCTTATATTAATAATGCAATAGTTCTTTTTCCAGAGCTTCTCGAAGAACTTTAGAAACTTCGATATTTCTAGATTTTGCAAGTTCATTTAGATAATGAGGAATTGTCACATTTCTTCTATCATATTTAGGTGATTTACTGTGAATAATTCTATCTACACTCATTGGAATAGTCATATAAAAATCACCTTCAACTTTTGCAGCTGCATCATTTATCGGTTCCGGGTACGCTTCCCCTAAATCAATCAACGAGAGAATATGAACATCTAATGCCTCTACTAATCCACTATATAATTCTTCTTTTGTTTCTGCTTCTGAGAATGCCTCAGGAATTTCTACAAAATTAGCCCAATAACGATTATTTTCTTTTCGAACATCTGCAGTATAAAGCATATAATTGTGCATATCTTCACCTACTTTAATTTATATATTTTCTCCCTCTAATCCAGCCTGTTTCCAAATTGCTTTCTCTAATCCCAATCCAATATCACCAGAATGACTCGGAAGTGTTACTTTCCTTTTATTCGTTGGATTATAGAACATAACGTGACCACCTTTACCACGGCGAGATAATTCAATAAATCCATGTTTTAGAAGTATTTTTCGTATTTGGCGATAGGTCTTAGGCATTCGCCATTTCCTCCTGTACTAGTGAGATGAAGTTATATAGTTATTATAACAAATTTTAGATACACACTCAATACACATTTCAAAGGTTGTTTATTTTATATATCTTTCTTCAACAACCCTGTCGTTACTTTCTCTCCAAACAGTTCTTCTTCGTACTCACGTACAAGTTCAAATCCTGTCTTGTCATAGAACGCACGGGCAAGTGCATTGTTGCTGGCAACCTCAACGAACAATTCATTGTATTCATTAAAGTATTCAAGTCCCGCTTCTAACAAATCAGCACCGACATGCTTTCTTTGAAACGCAGGATTCACATAAATTGCTGATAAGAACAATTCTGTCCCGTTAATAAAGTTCGCAAAGCCAATCACTTCATCGTCATTTTCAGCAACTAAAAATAATGAGTCATCAATTCTTCTCTCTAAACGTTCATCATTATAGGCCGCTTCTAAGAACTTCGCGATAGTACCTGCCTCCATGATTTTTGCATATGTATCATACCACGCCATTGACGCGATTTTTTTAATTTTAGGTACATCTTCTTTTGTTGCTTTTCTAATGTTCACCATCTGTGCTTCCTCCTATTTTACATCCTAATATAGTTAAGGAATAATAATTTCCATCCATAATCGCTACATCAGGTAGTTCTCCGTATGTCATAAATCCATGTTTCATAAATAATTTCAATGCACGTGTATTATGTGAAAAAGTAAATGCCAGAAGCGTTTCAATATTTAATTCATTTGCAATACGCTTCATCTCAGTCACCGCATAGTCTCCTAACCCAACGCCACGGAAGCTTTCATCTAAATATAAACTAATTTCAACCGTTTTACCGTATGCTGGTCGTCCGTAAAATGTCTCAAAGCTCAACCATCCCGCAACTGCATTATTTTTGAGAAATAAAAAAATCGGACGCTTATCCGAATGATTTAAAAACCATTCTGTCCGACTTTCTACGGTTACAGGCTCAGTGTCTGCAGTGACTAATCTACTTTCAATTGTGGAATTGTAAATTTCAACAATACGCGGCAAATCATTGATTGTTGCACGTCTCATCTCTATCGACATGTGCATCACCGCCTAAAATTAAGATAGTCATATTATAACATTATTAATGTCAGAATAATAAATATATTTATTAAAAATTACTTAAACTGCAACTTTTTTAGTAGATACTTTCCTAATGGTGTCGCTACCTTAGTGAATAAAGCATAACTCACAAACGGCACAATCTTTAAATGCTTATAGTAAATATAATGATATTCTAAATATGGTCTACTACCACGTGCTAATTTATAGTCTTTCGCACCAGCACTGTTATTGATTTGATAGCCATTGTCCTTTGCAAAATTGTAAAGTAACCCACTTGTCATAAAGTATAAACCTTTCACTGACTGATCCATTCCAAAATACGCAGGGAATAACACATTTCCTGTTTGACTCACACCCATAAATGAAATGATACGATCACTGTCTTTTACAACAAACCATGCAAGATTCAGTTCATTATATATAAATCTGAAGAAGTCCTCCGTGTAATGTGGATTAAAGTCCGAATACTTATCCAGATATACTTGTTTATAAAGTGGCATCAACTGACTAAATTCATCGTCTTTAATTTCACTCGTAAATGTATACCCACTTTTCTCGAATCGTTTCATATCTTTCTTCAAATCTTTACGTTCATTCTTGCTATGTCCATCGCTTGGAGCAAAGATGTAAATGGCACGAGAAATCATCTCAGAATAACCTACTCCAGCTAACTGTTTCATCTTCTCCTGATGAAATTTATCATTTAAAGTACGATAAACAATGGCATGTTTCGGGAATCTTGCAACAAGAATTCTTGTCACTTCTTGTATTTGGTCAAATTCAAAACCTTCATACATCGTTGTCGACATAAACGATGGAAATACAGTAACCGTCTTCTCACCTGTAAATCTTAAGATTGTTCGACCAATATTCAGAAGTTGATTCGCTAACGTCTTAATAACGCCCGGCATTTCCATGCGGTCTACTTCTGAATGCATTTCATCTATGTATTGACCTGTGAACGAATGAATCCACGACTCTTTATTCCCACCATCTTTAACACTGTATGGAATAAGTTGTCCGTTTAGCAGAATGACTTCAACACGTGCATGAATATTCTCAATGCCACGATGGATCCCCTCCATCATATACTTTAAATACGCCTTATTAAAAGGAGAGATATCCACTTCGTTAAAAGGGATATCCTCAAAATTGGTATAAATCGCCATTCGTAAAACCTCTTTATCTATAGATTTACAATGTCTTCATTCCATTCGATATCATACGTTGTGATCGTATTAACTGTTGTCTTCTGCGTCTTCGCTTCAAACCACCACTGTGCACCACTGATGATTTGTTCAAAGAATATTGATTTCTCACTTGGGTGCCAGAATATATCTTTTCCATATTTTAATCGTTCTAAATTATGTTTCTTAGGTCGCATAATGAAGTTATATAATGATACGAAAATTAATTGACGTGCTTCGTATTTCGGTGCACATTGCTTTAATTCCCATACTTCAGGTTGCATAAATAATGCACCATTCGTCGCACGTGGATTACATTCGATAAAGTAGTATTCACCAGTTGTGTCACATTTAATGACGTCAAAGGCGATTTGATAAGACCAGTTCAAGTTCTTGATTACTGCTTCAATAATCTCCTGTAACTCTGAATTCTTCTCAGAAGTGAAGTGTGTTGAACAATTATAGCTATCGTGTGTATTTGATAAATATAAAGAAGTTGATAAAGTTTCACCATCTTTAGCAAAACTATATGAACACCATTCAGTACCTTTAATTAGCGTCTGAATCATGAATGGGAACTCGATCATGTTGTCATTCTCTAAAGACATACGTGTAAGTTTTCGCACTGATTGACCGAAACGACCGTAAGGCTGTTTAACGATATATTCATCACCCGGGAAATCGTTTATAAACGTTGTTAAGTCATTCTGATTCATAACATATTTCGTATCTGGTACTTTAAAGCCCATCGCATCAATTAATTTTGTGAAGTTATACTTGTTATGCACTGAAAGCATTTTAGTGATATCTTCAACCCATACAGGCGCGATGAGTTTGTCTTTCATGTATGATAAATAAAATGATTCTTCGTTTAATGGGATGATTAAATCGATATTGTGTTCTTTAACAATATTATTAATGTCGTTAATATATTCTTCAGTAGAGAATCGTGGTGACGTCGTTTGAATAAATGCTTCGATAAATTTAGAATTCTTGATGCTGACCTTTTTGGTAGAGTCCGTTAAGAATACTGTTCTGCCTAGTGCGACCTGTTGCTGAACAACTTCGTATGAAATTGGCGCACGAGCACCAGTAATTAATATACGTTGCACGAATCGTTCCACCCTTCTATTAATTCGACCTTATAGTTATACAAATTAATCTTATCAAAAGGATGTTAAACTCATGTAAATTTACATTAAAGAAGTATGTAGGATTGTAAAGAGGGTTAAGAAACAAAAAAGACCGGGAACTTAATCCCAGCCTCATTTCAGCCCTTTCGACAAAAACAAAACTCAACCTAAATCAAAGAACGATTTCTGATGGGTTTTCACCAGTTTTTCAGCGACTAACCGCTTTGTCGACAGTATGTTTTATCTATTCAATTTCTCTTTCAACTTCGCATTCTGTTCGTCTAATCGACGTTTACGTTCTGCGTTACGTTTCGCAAGTCGCGCTTCCTCTTCCGGATCGCGTTTCTGTGCTAAACGTTTCTTTACTTTCTCAAGTAATTCTTCTTCAGTTGCGGCTGCCAAAGGACGGTTATTTACAAATGCGAAAGTTTTTCGTCTACCAGGTCCACAGTAAGACTGGCATGCGATTTCAACTTCAGCATCTGGATCTAACTTCTCTAATTTCGGTAGTAATGTTCTTAAACACACACCTTGGCAATCATCGCATACTTGAAACTTATTACGCATTTGATTCACCACCTTGATTTATTTTTATTTTTGAATTTCGTTCAATCATGCGTTCGAAGTAATTATTATACAACGTCCACATATCATCTGTCATCTCATTATTTGATAAAGTTGCACCTAAATCTTTCATGGCGTACAGTAATTTGAAGATTACTTCATCCACTGTAAGCTCCACCCCAAGCAATTCAGATAAGCTTGCCATACATGCAGGCTCAATATCTGGATACGTGAATTTCGTAGTTTCACCGCGAAGTGCCACTTCATAAAACTGTCGCATCAGTTCAGCACGTGCGCTCCCGCTTCCTTCCACACAAAGATAGATTTGCACAGCAATCCCATCTTTCACACGACGTTGAGAAATCCCGGCAAATTTCTTGTTATCAATACTTAAATCATAACTACCCGGGCAATATGAGTGTGTGATTTCTTTCGCTTCGATGTGTTTATGATACTCCTTAAACATTTCCTGTATCAGTTCATACATAAATTCATACCCCGCATCTATCGGATACGTAATAGAACCTGGAAATATGAGTGAAATATTCAGTACTCCAGCATCCAGTACGACACCAAGTCCACCAGAATTACGAACGATTGCGCCATATCCATGATTGTTAAGAAATTCGATACCCTTTGCAATGTAAGGGAGTCTTGCATCATGTATACCCAGAATAACAACATGGTCATGAATCCACGTGCGTACCACACTGTCGTGATTCTCCTGACCATTCAAATGACAATACATATCATCAAAAGCAAAGGACTGCATTGGCTGCAGTCCTCGCGTATGATCAACGTATTGCCAATTTTCTTCAAAAATTGACTTTGTCATCTATTATAAAGATTGCGCTGCAGTAATGATTGATAATGATACAACGTCTTCAGTTGAACATCCACGTGATAAATCATTCACTGGTGCATTTAATCCTTGTAAGATTGGTCCAACTGCATCAAATCCACCTAAACGTTGCGCAATTTTGTAACCGATATTTCCCGCTTCTAAGCTAGGGAATACGAATACGTTTGCGTCACCTTGAATTGGTGATTCTGGTGCTTTTTTCGCTGCTACTGATGGTACGAATGCAGCATCAAATTGGAATTCTCCGTCGATTACTACGCCTTCTAAGTCAGACTCAGATGCTAATTTTTCTTGTGCTAATTTAGTCGCTTCTACAACTTTTTCAGTTTCAGGTGTTTTCGCTGAACCTTTAGTAGAGAAACTTAACATTGCAACTTTAGGTTCCATACCGAATGCTTTTGCTGTCTTAGCAGATTCGATGCCGATTTCAGCTAAAGCAGCTGCATCTAATGTTGGGTTGATTGCACAATCTCCCATTAAATATTGCTCGTCTTCACGAATCATGAAGAATACACCTGATGTACGAGATACGCCTGGTTTCGTCTTGATGATTTGTAATGCAGGGCGTACAGTGTCAGCTGTAGAATGTGCAGCACCTGATACTAATCCAGCAGCACGGCCAGTGTAAACTAACATTGTACCGAAGTAGTTAGGGTCTTTTAACATTTCTGTTGCTTGTTCTTCAGTTGCTTTACCTTTACGGCGTTCAACAAATTTCGCGATTAACTCTTCGCGTAATTCACTTGTTGTTGGATCGATTACTTCAATACCTTCGATTGAAATATTTAACTTTTCAGCAAGTGCTTTAACTTCTTCAGCGTTACCTAATACGATTGGTGATACTTTGTCACCTTTGTGTAATTCAACAGCAGCTTGTAATACACGCTCGTCATTACCTTCTGGTAATACAATCTTAACGTTTTTACCTGAAAGTTTTTCATTTAATACATCTAATAATTTAGCCATAATAGCCTCCCGAATATTTTAATTCATCCCCATCACTCATTATAGACTCTTTTTATAGAAATTACACGTTATCAATTTAATATTTCTACGAAGATACATATTAATTTAGATATGATAGAATGATAATGATTACAATTAGAGGAGAGATGAATAATGAACGAAGCAGCAAAAACATTAGATGGTTGGTATAGTTTACACTTATTCTACGCAATTGACTTCACAAGTTTAAAATTAGTTGAAGCTGAAGACCGTACAAAAATGGTAGACGAATTAAGTGCATTCATCAATAAATTAGAAGCTAATCATGTGGCGAAAGAAGGTTCTTACGCACTTTATAACATTACAGGTCAAAAAGCGGACTTAATGCTTTGGATGTTACGTCCTGAAATGAAAGATTTAACAGCTGTTGAAACGGAATTCAACAAATTAGCAATCCGTGATTACTTAATCCCAACATATTCATATGTTTCAGTGATTGAGTTAAGTAACTACCTTGCACAAGGTTCTGATGAAGATCCATATGAAAATCCACATATTAAAGCAAGATTATATCCAGAATTACCACGTTCTGAATATGTATGTTTCTACCCAATGGACAAACGTCGACAAGGCGAAGATAACTGGTACATGTTAGACATGGATCACCGTAAAGGTTTAATGCGTTCTCACGGTATGATTGGTCGCGGATACGCAGGTATCGTGAAACAGTTCATCACAGGTTCTGTCGGATTTGATGATTACGAGTGGGGTGTAACATTATTCTCTGATGACGTATTACAATTCAAGAAATTAGTATACGAAATGCGTTTCGATGAAGTATCAGCACGTTACGGTGAATTCGGTTCATTCTATGTTGGTAACATCTTAAAAACAGAAGATTTACAAGGTTTATTTACAGTTTAATATGCGTTGTGACGATGCCCGTTTGGTTATACTAAACGGGCATTTTGTTTGATTTTTGTACGTATAGTAGTGCTCAACGGGCAATCTCCATCAACGATCCGTCAACACCTCCATACTAAACAACCAAGTCCACTTGTATACTTTTTTGGATAAAAAAAATAAACCCATTCCTAGTTTTATTTTTTCTGAACGATATGAATTGCTCCGTCATTATGCAATGGTGCTGTTGATGTTGTACCCTCTTTTGCAATATCATCTCTGAATCGTCGGTAATCATTAATATAACAATCATATTGATGACCATCGATGTTATCGGTCCACATTTTTTTATCACCTTTTTGATACGTCACATTCACTTTACCGATTTTCACTTGATAGTCGGCTTTATTTTTAATGACATAATACGTCGTTACATAATCTTTCGTCTTTCCATCATAAAAAGCATGAATCCCAATCCCTGGTGTACCTTCATGTGAAGCTAAAGATAAACTGCTTTCTTTCACACCCTTAAACAACTTCTCTTTCACCGCTTCACTAGCTTCATCCTGCGTCTTAAAGCGCATCTTCTCAAAATCTGCAATCTGACTTTTCGTCACTTTCGGAAATTGCTGTGGGTTCATTAAATTCTGTATAGTAATCCCAATAGCAAATATCCCCAACAATACAAGTATCATCATTAGAAATTTCTTCGTAAATATCTCTTTCATCATTAGCTTCTCTTCTCTATTTTAGATTTTAGACGACTTGCACTTCTTCAATAAATTCATCCACCGACATGTTCTCATCATCAAAGTATACACAAATTTGTTGACCGAAGATACATTCAATATTGATATCCATATCATACACGGCTTTCAATTTCTCAGTCGTAATGACCTCTTCTTTTGGACCTTCAAGTAACACTTCTCCGTCCTTAAGTGCAATGATATCATCTGCATAGCAAGATGCAAAGTTAATATCGTGAATTACGATCACAATTGTTTTATTTTTCTCACGGACTAAACGTCGTAACAACTGCATCATCTGAACAGAATGTTTCATGTCCAAATTGTTTAATGGTTCATCTAAAAAGATATAATCCGTATCCTGTGCTAACGTCATCGCAATATACGCTCGTTGCTTCTGACCCCCACTTAATTCATCAACATAGCGGTCCTGAATTTCTTCCAGCACTAAGTATTCCAGCGCCTCATCTACGATACGTTGATCTTCTTTCGTCAGTCTGCCTTTCGAATACGGAAATCGTCCGAAGTTAACAAGCTCACGAACTGTAATCTTCAAGTTTGTATGGTTACTTTGCTTTAGTACAGCAAGTTGCATCGCAATATCTTCAGATTTCATCTTGTGTAACGGTTTGTCATCAAGCAACACTTCCCCACTATCAAAGTCTGATAGTCGTGTAATCGCTGATAATAACGTTGATTTCCCGGCGCCATTCGGCCCTATAATCGCCGTAATCTTACCTTTATTAATTGTTGCTGATACATCTGTTAATATTTCTTTCTTACCAATTGTTTTGTAAATATGCTTTACGTTAATCATGTGCACCCTCCCTGAATAGTAGGTAAATGAAATAAATACCACCGAATAAGTTAATCATAATCGTTATCTCAGAACTGCCTTCAAACAAATATTGATTAGCCATCTGACCCATTAGTAATGTAATGATAGAAATGAGTATCGTTGCGATTACTAGCGGCTGATGTTTGTATGTATTTAAATACTGGTATGCGATATTACACACGATAATGCCTAAGAATGTAATCGGACCAACAAGCGCAGTAGAAACGCTTACTAATATTGAGACAATTAATAACATTGCTTTTGTCAGACGATTAACGTTTACACCTAAGTTAATCGCATGGTCTTTACCAAGCCTCATGACATCTAAACGGTAATTATTTCTATAGATATAAACGAGCGATAATATGATAATGATTGCACTAATGAACAGTAACTTTTCATTCACCGTATTGAAACTGGCAAAGAGTTTATCCTGTACTAATAGGAAGTCATCCGGATTCATCACCATATTCATAAAGCTTGATAAACTTTGAAAGAATGTCCCCATCACCAAACCAAACAATAATACGAAATAAACAGAAGTTGAATTTTTGAAGACCAGTCTAAAGAGCAGTAATGTAAACACAATCATACAAACGACTGATAATGCAAAATTCGTATAGACATTAAAGATTTGGTCTCCCATTTGACCGAATATAAAGATAATCATCGTCTGTAAGAATAAATATACAGCATCCAAACCAATAACAGACGGTGTTAATAGATTATTCTCAGTAATCGTCTGAAAAATGAGAGATGATACACCAATCGCTGCTCCTACCAGGATAATCGCAATAACCTTTCGAATTCTCGTCGGCAATAAATAGTTGAGTGCATTAAAGTTAAGTTGAATTAGGATAAATCCAGTGATTAGCAACACTACAACGAGGATTAACATCATAATTTTCTTCATATTAGGATGCATATGAATTTCTCCTTTTCAGTAAAATAACTAAAAATACAACACTGCCAAGAATACCTAAAGTTAATCCAATTGGAATCTCGTACGGGAATATAATCAGACGACTAAAGATATCAGCGATCATTACTATAATCGCTCCAAGTAAAGCAGTATATGGTACCGCACGTTCTAAATGATCACCTGCATAAATTGCAACGATATTCGGAACAATCAACCCAAGGAATGGTAGTATCCCAATCGTCACGACTACTGTCGCTGATACAACAGCAGCAATAATTACGCCTAAGTGCATCATTTTCTCATAAGAGATACCTAAATTCTTACTAAATGATTCACCCATACCGACAATCGTGAAGTGATGCGCAAAGATATAAACGAGTATGACCATCGGGACAATTAAGATTAGTACTTCATAACGCCCTTTCGTGATCATCGAGAAATCCCCTACAAAAAAGTTAGATAAGCTTTGCACAACATTAAATCGTAGTGCTAAGAACGTTGCAATACTTGAAACAATATTACCTAACATTAAACCAACGAGCGGTATAAATATTGCGTCTTTATATTTAATCTTCTTTACAATCCACATAAATGAAAGCGTCCCGATAACGGCTGCCAATATACTCATCGTAAGCTTTATCAAAATATGAACTTCCGTAAAGAAAATCATTGATACGAGTACACCTAACTTTGCGAAATCCATCGTTCCGGCAGTCGTTGGCGATACAAACTTATTACGCGTTAATTGCTGCATCAGTAGGCCGGCAACACTTAAAGCTGCTCCGGCTAAAATAATGGATAACGTACGTGGAAATCTACTATTTAATAAAACATTCCATTGATTCTCTGTTAAATGCATTAAACTTTTCGGTGAAATCTCTACAACACCGATAAACACCGATATTACAGATAGTAATAAGAGTATGAGACCTGCATATAATATCTTCATAATTAGCTCCTAACAAATGGATACTTAAAACAGACATAAGAGGGCAAGATAAATAATATTTATCTGACCCTCAAAATATCGTCATGTCATCTTTATTTGTATGCTGCTTCTACTTGTTCGATTTGTTGAATTGTTGTTGTCGGACTTCCACCTGCTAAGTACCATAAGAATGGATCAAAATCGACAACTTTATCATTTTTCACTGCGTTTACTTTCTTAACAACATCGTTTGACAGTGTTTGCTTACTTGTCGCTTTACCACCAATCGCTACACCACGGTCCATCGCAAAGATTAAATCCGGATTTTTAGCATTTAAATATTCGAAGTTAACTGGCTGACCATGTCCTGTATCAGGCTTAATATTTTCATCAGCCGTTTTAACGCCTAAATCTTCATATAAGAATCCGTAACGACCTTTCGGACCGAAGACTGATAACTCACCTTCATTAACAAGTAGGAATAACGCTTTCTCTTTTGCTTTTGAAATTTTTTCTTTAGCCGACGCAATTTTATCTTCTAATTTTTTATTTAAATCTTTTGATTCTTTTTCTTTACCAAAGATTTTCCCTAAAGTTTCAGTATTTTCTTTAACACTATCAATATAGCGATCGTTTTGTGGTGCTGAATAAAGTATTGCTGCATTAGGCGCTGCTTTCTTTAATTCGTCTAATACTTTCGTATTTGCCTGACGACCATTGATTAAGATAAGATCAGGTGAAAGCTCCGCGATTTTCTCAAAGTTGGGTTCTTTCATGCTGCCTAAGTTCTCATATTTTTTATTTTTAAAGTCACTTAAGAATTTCGGTAATAATGAATCATTTTCACCTTTAGGTAATGCGACAACACGATCTTCAACTTTTAAATCTTTCATTGTTGTTAATGTACCAAAATCAAAAACGACAACCTTTTTAGGATTTAAAGGGACTTTCACTTTCTCAGTGACTTTTTTTGAGTCAGAACCATCAGGCTTCGTTCCATATTTCAAGTAAGTTCTTTCAACTTCAATTGAACTTGCTGATTTCGAATCTTTATCCTCTGTTTCTTTCTTTGTTTCTTTGCTACCACAAGCAGCAACTGTAAGCATTACAAGTAATGCGACTAAAAATAATGAAAAACGCTTCACAATTAACTCTCCTTCGTTATGTATATTTAATATTTGCTGATACTCCATAAATAAGTGCACTCTTCATCCGGAATTTCCAGCTCAACTGATAATAATTATCAATGAGAATCATTATCAGTTATTACTATACCAAATTGAGAATCATTTTCAACCTGTATTTAAAAAAATACAAAATTTTTTATGTTTTTTATCAAATTTTTATATTGATAGCGCTTTATTTCGTGATATATTGAACTTAAGAAATAGATTAAGGGGTGAAGTTTTATGAACAAACAACACGGAGAACAAGCACTCGAGAAAACGATTGGATTCTGGACAGCCATTACAGTTGTTATAGGAACAATTATCGGTTCTGGTGTGTTCGTTAAACCTTCTGTCGTACTCAATCATGCCGGTACGAGTGATTTAGCAATTTGGGCATGGGTCGTTGGGGGAATATTAACATTAGCTGCAGGACTTACAATTGCAGAAGTCGGCGCACAAATTCCAAAAACAGGTGGTCTTTATGCTTATATTCGTGATATTTACGGACCATTCTGGGGATTCTTAACAGGATGGATGCAAACCGTTATTTATGGTCCCGCAGTTATTGCGTCTTTATCATTATTCTTTGGTATTTTAGTAACAAACTTTTTTGAATTAGATCCTGCTTTAGGTATCTGGATTGGTATTGCAGCCTTTACGTTTCTTGTTATTTTAAATATTATGGGCACAGGTTTAGGCGGTGCGATGCAAACATTTACGACAGTTTGTAAATTGATTCCTGTATTTGCGATTATCATTTTCGGTTTATTATGGGGAAAAGAAGGCGTGTTTGGTCACGACGTTACAAGCTTGATTAAAAATCAAGAAGAAATTAACTTTGGCCGTGCTGTCCTTGCGACATTATTTGCGTATGACGGCTGGATTCTATTAACAAACTTAACAGGGGAAATGAAAAATGCGAAACGTAACTTACCACTTGCAATGATGGCAGGTATTGGTACAGTTACACTTGCATATGTATTAATCAACTTTGCAGTATTACGCGTTATCCCAGCTGAAACTTTAGTTGGATTAGGCAATACATCTTCAGCAGAAGCAGCGAAAATATTATTCGGGGATTTCGGTTCTAAAGTCGTTAACATTGGGGTTATTATTTCAATCTTCGGATGTTTAAACGGTAAGATTATGACATTCCCACGTATTCCATTCGCGATGGCTGATGATCATTTATTACCATTCGATAAAGCCATCAGCTATGTGAGCCCAAGGTTCAAGACGCCAATTGGAGCACTTATTGGGGTATATATTATTAGTATGATTTTATTATTATTAACAATCATTATCCCTAAAATCGTTAATGCGGATTACTTATCAGAAATTTGCATTTTCATTATTTATTTATTCTATAGTGCTGCATTTATTGGTTTATTTATCCTTCGTAAACGTAATAAAGGGGTTAAACGTGACTACTCAGTGCCACTTTATCCGATTGTACCGATTATTGCATTATTAGGTGGATTCTTTATTATCATCAGTACATTAATGAGTGACTTTGTCGGATCAATGCTTGGCGTTATTCTCGTTATTATCGGCATACCGTTCTACTTCGTATTAAGAAATAGACATTAATATGTTTATTGCCTCAAAATACGGTTATATAGTGAGTAATACAACTTATAGAAATGAGGCAAATGACTATGAATAAATTAGTTCGTTTAATTATTAAATTAAGTCCGATTATCATTCCAATCGTTAAAGCTCAATTAGAGAAACGTGCTCAACAACAACGTAACAATCCAACGCAAGCTAAATAATTAATAAAAATAAGGGCAAATGTGAACTGATCACATTTGCCCTTATTTATTATAGTTTCATAGCCGCTATCACTAAAGCTACCCACGCTGCGATAAATAATACACCACCGATTGGCGTAATCGCACCTAAAATCTTAATTTGTGTTAATGCTAAAATGTATAAAGACCCACTAAAGAATACAATCCCGAACGTCATCATCCATCCTGCCGGCACTAAATTCATTTTCGTTGTGCCATTTAATATACCAATCACCAGTAATCCTAATGCATGATACATTTGATATGTTGTCGCTTTCTCCCATATACTCATATACTTTTCAGTTAATTTACCTTCTAATCCATGCGCACCAAATGCTCCACAAGCAACTGCCATCATCGCATTAATCGCACCAATAATTAAAAATAATTTCATTTCCGCTTCCTCCTCGCTATAGTTTAAAAGTCAAAAATTGAATCTCCATTACCAAATCCATCATCTGTCGCTACTTTACTATCGTTGGCAACAACTTTCGCCCCCATCATTCTCAGCTCTTCTGTCGTAATGCCTGCATGCGGCCCAGTACTTCGACTAACATTTGTTTGTTGTACCGGTGTTTGTGGCATCACTACGCCACTCTCTTCAGTTTGACCGAAACGCGCTAACATTTCAATCGCATATAAATGTTTATTGAATTCAGCATTACTCTTCGCCTGCTTTAAATTCGCGATTTCCTGCGATAATTGCGCGATTAATTTATCGTTCATTATAATTCCTCCCTTGCCCAATCAACAGGCGTTAATCCGTGTCTCTGCAAATCCTCGTTAATTTGACTGAATGGTTTCGACCCAAAGAACCCTCTATATGCACTCAATGGACTCGGATGAGCACTTTTTATAATCGTATGTTTATCAGTATTAATAAATTGGGCTAACGTTTGCGCAGGACTTCCCCACAGTACAAAGACGACGTGATCTTTATGTGCAGAAATAGATTCAATAATGGCACGCGTAAATATTTCCCATCCGATATCTTTATGCGCATTCGCCATCTTCTCTTCAACAGTCAGAACTCTGTTTAAGAGTAATACGCCCTCTTTCGCCCATCCTGTCAAATCACCCGTCATCCTCGTAACTTTCAAATCACTTTCTAGTTCCTTATATATATTACGTAAAGATGGCGGTAGCTTCGTGCCTTGTTGCACAGAGAATGCCAGCCCATGAGCCTGATTAGGTCCATGGTAAGGATCTTGCCCGATAATAACCACTTTAACTGCGTCAAACGGCGTTAATGTAAATGCATTGTATATCGCCTCACGGGGTGGATATATCGTTTTCGTTTGATAGACATCTTCTAAAAATGCTTCCATTTGCGAAAAATCATGTTTATTTTTTATGTCATGAAAAATTGTTTGCCAATCCATATACTCACCTCTACAAAATTGTAACATACCTTTGAATTTATTTATTTTTTAAAATACATAATAATGATATGATAATATAACAAATAACTAATTAGGGGAAATGAATGATGAGCTTAAAAAAGATTTTAACAATTGCAGGATCTGATACAAGTGCCGGAGCGGGTATGCAAGCGGACTTAAAAACATTCCAGGAATACAACACATATGGTATGGTCGCTTTAACAGCTGTTGTAGCAATGGATCCTGAAACTTGGGGACATGACGTTACACCTTTACCGATTGAATTATTAGATAAACAAATCAAAACAGCTTTATCTATCGGTCCTGATGCAATTAAGACAGGTATGTTAGGTACTGAAGAAATCATTGAACGTGCTGCACTTGCTTTCAAAGATTCAAATGCGCAATTCTTCGTTGTAGACCCAGTAATGGTATGTAAAGGTGAAGACGAAGTATTAAATCCAGGCAATACAGAAGCAATGATCAAATATTTATTACCACTTGCAACTGTCGTAACACCAAACTTGTTTGAAGCAGGTCAATTATCTGGTTTAGGTAAATTAACGACAATCGATCAAATGAAAGAAGCAGCTAAGATTATTCACGACCGCGGTGCGAAACACGTTATCATTAAAGGTGGTAAAGCGTTAGAATCTGATGAAGCATTAGATTTATACTTCGACGGTGAAACTTACACATTACTGACTACAGATAAATTCCAATCATCGTATAACCACGGTGCAGGTTGTACATTTGCAGCTGCAACAACAGCGAACTTAGCATTAGGTAAATCACCTCGTGAAGCGGTTATCGCAGCGAAAGGGTTTGTTGCTTCAGCAATCAAACATGGCTGGAAGATGAATGAATTCGTTGGTCCTGTGAATCACGGTGCATACAACCACGTAGAAAAAATTGAAGTAACAACGAAAGAAGTTTAGTGACTTTGAGGCTGGGACATTTGTCTCAGCTTTTTTGTACTTTTTATCGTTACCAAGCTCAAAAGGTATAATTTTTACAATATATTTAGTAAAATAGTCTAGTATAAACTTTGAGGAGTAATGATGATGGAATTAATCGAAAAACAACAAGTGCAGGAATTATTGAATCAGTTTCAAAATAAACCTGTTTATTTACATGTAGAGACAACAAACGGTGCTTATGCAAGCCACTTTGACGAAAAAGTGTTCAATGCAGGTACATTTTTACGCAATATTAAAGTATCATATATTCAAGGTATTATTACAGGTGGCGGTAAAGAGCCATTCCGTGTCGGATTAAAATTAGATGGCGGCTGGATTTATGTCCAAGGTTTAACGCATTTTGAGATTGATGCAGAAGGTCGATTCTTAATGGCTGGATTAAATTATCAAGGACAGCTGGCAGCAGCACTTGAAATCAGTGAAACGCCGTTTGAGGTGTAAGGGGGAAATAGAGATGGAACAAGAAAGACAAGTACTCGTAATCTTCCCTCACCCGGATGATGAAGCATTCGGCGTATCAGGTACGATTATGAAACATATTGATGCAGGCACACCCGTGACCTATGCATGTTTAACATTAGGACAAATGGGACGTAACTTAGGTAACCCACCGTTTGCAACGCGTGAAACGTTACCGAAGATCCGTGAGAAAGAATTAGAAGATGCGTGTCGTGTGATGGGTATTACAGATTTACGTAAAATGGGATACCGTGACAAGACGTTAGAATTCGAATTACTAGATGATTTAGTTGATATGGTAATGCGTTTAATTAATGAACTCAATCCATCACTTATCATCTCTTTCTATCCAGGCTATTCAGTCCATCCGGATCACGAAGCGACAGCAGATGCTGTTGTTGAAGCGGTACGTCGTATGAAAGGTAACAAGCCGAAATTACATTTAGTTGCATTTAGTAATGATGCTGTTGAGAATATTGGCGAACCTAATATTATTAATGATATCGCTGGTTATGAAGATAGAAAAATGAATGTATTAGGTGCACATGCATCTCAAACAGGACCTATGTTAGAAAATTTAGCAGCAAATACACAAGAAGCGGAAGCAGCAAAAGATATGTGGCTGCGTAAAGAACGCTTCTATCAATATGAACTTTAATTAGGAGAATGACATGGAGCAATATAATTTAAATACACGTGAAGGCCGTTGGAAACATTTTGGTTCAGTAGATCCTATTAAAGGTACGAAACCTACTGAGAAGGAAAAAATGACGGATCTTCAAAGTTCAAAAAAAGACTTTTTATTTGAAATTGATCACGTCGGAATTAAGAATTTAACATATCCTGTACGTTTAGATGGCTATCAAACAGCAGGTACATTTAGTCTTTCCACACATTTAGCAAAAGACGAAAAAGGCATTAACATGAGCCGTATATTAGAATCTGTTGAAGCACATTATGATAATGGCTTAGCGTTAGATTTTGATACATTGAAAGCTGTATTGATCACGTTACAAACGGTTATGCATCAAAAGGACGCAACGGTTGATGTTGATGCGAAATGGTTCTTTGACCGTTTCAGTCCAGTAACGAATTTACGTGCGGTTGGACATGCGGATACAAGATTTTCAATGACAGTTGAAGGCGAGTCAGTCGTAAGTAAATCATTAACGCTAACAGCAATGGTCACAACACTTTGCCCTTGCTCAAAAGAAATTAGTGAGTATTCAGCACATAATCAGCGTGGCATCGTGACAGTGAAAGCCGACTTTGCACCTGAAAGTGAATTACCGGAGAACTTTAAAGAGCAAATCTTAGAGGCAATGGAAGTTAACGCGAGTTCGATGTTGTACCCTATCTTAAAACGTACGGACGAGAAATCAGTAACAGAACGTGCATATGAAAATCCTCGTTTTGTAGAAGATTTATTACGTTTAATTGCAGCTGATTTAGTAGAATTAGATTTCATTCGTGGCTTTACGATTGAATGCCGTAATGAAGAATCAATTCACCAGCACGATGCATTTGCAAGATTAACTTATATGAAATAGGTGATGATCATGACGGAAAAAGAAAAAATGTTAGCAGGATTAATGTACGATCCTCAAGATGTCGAGTTAAAAAACGATCGTATGAATGCTAAAATTACTGTCCGAGCATATAACAATACACCTGAGAATCTAGAGGATGAACGTAAGAAACGTATTAAAGGCATTCTTGGATCTACGAAAGAAAATGTAACGATAGAAACAGATTTTAGATGCGACTATGGTTATAATATTCATGTGGGTGAAAACTTTTATGCTAATCATGATTTAACTATTTTAGATGTTGCACCGGTAACCATTGGTGACAATTGTATGATTGCACCAGGCGTGCATATATATACTGCAACACATCCGATTGATCCTGCCCAGCGTAATAGTGGCAAAGAATATGCGAAACCCGTAGTCATCGGTGATAACTGCTGGATTGGTGGCCGTAGTGTGATTAATCCAGGTGTGACCATTGGTAATAACGTTGTTATTGCTAGTGGTGCCGTTGTAACGAAAGACGTTCCTGATAATGTTGTCGTTGCTGGTGTGCCGGCAAGGGTGATGCAAGTGATAGAATAAGAGAAAACTCAGCAAATCTTATAATACGATTGCTGAGTTTTTCTTTAAGTAAGTTTTTTCTTTAACTTTTTAGTTCTAAGACTCAAATTAATTTGATTAATGATATCTTCTGAATCAAGTTTTTGATTATTAATATTTTCTTTAATTATATGCCCAATAATATTTTCAATTTCATAAATATTAATAGCATAATTGTGACTATGCTTTATTGGTCGTACACCAATTGCAATACTTTCCTCCATATATCTTAACCAAGGATATAGTTTATGTATTTCTTTTTCTTCATAAACTCTTTTTTGAGCTCCTAATCCTCCTAACTGGGTAATTTCTTTTGAAATTGTCTTACTATTAAGCCATAGAATAAAATCAATAGCAGCATCAATATTACGGGAAGTATTGACAATACCAATGACTCCTCCTCCGAGTAAAGGTTTGTTACCTGGAACTTTAGAATACCCTATACAATTGCAAATATCGGATAAAGCAGTAATTGACAAATGATTTACAAAACCTATTACCATCAATGTTTGTCCATTAATAAATGAATCAATGCTTTCATTCCACCAATCAGCTTCTTCTTTTTTACTATAATGCATTAATTCAAAATATTTTTCTATCGCTTCTTTTCCAATTTTCACATTCAATTCAATATTTTTATTAATAATTTGCCCACCTAAACCATAATATATGCCTAAAAACTCGGCAGCTATCAATATCGGATTTTTTACATTCACTGATTTAGGCATAACTTTTTTATTATTAATGTATTGGTTGTATAAGAATTTCATTACTTTATCAAAATCTTCTATACTTTCAGGTGGTTTCAATTCTGTTTTGTTTTCTTTAAAATAAATTCGTTTAATAATCTCATCTTCAAATATGTCTTTTCTATAAAACATCATTTGAACTGTAGGATCCAACGGTAAACCATATGAATAGTCTCCTATGCAACTATAATAATTTTGAGTTTTTGTATCTAAACCATTAATTAATTTGTCAACATCATTGTTTAAACCATTCAGTTTTCTAAACACTTTTTTTCCTATCCATGGAAAAATCGCCATATCAATTCGAATTAAGTCATAATTTTTATATAAATCACTACTTACTATTTCTAATACTTCTTCATACGATTTGATATCTAATTTTATATTATCAGGTACTAGTTTCTCCAGCGCTAATGCTGAAGGTGATTTTAAAGTTAGAACTTTTAATATAGTATTATTTTCTTCTAATTTCTCAAACAATAAATCAAACCCTTCATTTTGACACAAAGCATTACTAGAAAAATTATTATTTTCTCGAATATTATCCGCAATATTTAAACCTAAGGAATAGTAATTTTGAAAATAATTAAAAATGTTTTCACTATAAACTTCAGGATGGGCACCTATTGTAACAATAATCGGTAATCTTATATTTCTCCTGAAATATAGTACTTTATTTAATATATTTAAATTAGACGTTCCGTTAATTAATACCGCATCAAAATTATAATTTTTTAACACATCGTATGCTATACTCGAATTCTTTAAAGAATCTGAAGGGATAACTGTAATATCAATAATTTTATTGTATTTTTTAATTGCATTTAATAATTCTTTTTGATTTGTTGATGTTTCATCGTGAAAGGCTAAGCAAAGATTTTCAACCTTTTTCCTCTCAAAAAAGTCTATAATATCAATAGCTGCTTGTTTAAAGTCGAAGCAAATAAAATTTTTTGCATTTTTAGGTTTTCTATTAATAAATAATATTTTCGATTTATCGATAGAGAGTTCTTTCTCATAATCCTTACAATCATTCAATGATGTAATTGAAATAATATACTTTGGATTCTCTTTTGCTATTTTCTTTAAACATGATAATTCTTTTTGTTGATTATCATTCGTTATAAATAATAAAAATTTAATATCATTTTTTTGAAATTGATGGTTTAGACCTTCAAATAATTCTAAGTATTCTTTGCGATCAATATTAGGAATCACTAGACAAACTGTATTTGATTCCCCTGCTCTCAGCAATTTTGCATTATTATTTATTGTATATCCGAGTTCTTCTGCAGCGGCTCTAACTTTTTTTATTTTATCGACACTAACGTTTCCTTTTTCATTGATAACATTGGATACTGTACCATGAGAGACTCCTGCTTTTCGAGCTATGTCAAGAATAGTTACCACTAAATCACCTCAAGTATCTGCTATTTACTTCTGTAATTATATAATAAACTAGTCCAGTCAGTTTGAATAATATTAAATCCTAAATCAATTATTCCAGCCCAACCTTCATTCATGCTTGATTTTATAGTAGAATCATCATCAAAATTTAGTAATAACTTTTTATCAGCATTTATTTTTAATGCGTTAGCGAATATGAACTTTCCTTGGGATTTCAATTCATTTAAAAACTTTTTATCCAATAAATCTGATTGCTCACTTCCAATAATAAGTTCATATCCCACAAGGTTAATGTGAGGATAAGAATTAACCAATTCAATTTCTTTCCTAGATTTTACTATGGGGAAGTACATAAATTTGACCTCAAATTCATTCAAATACTCCAAAAAATCCTTATCTGGCGGTGATTTCAATATGATGCTTTCTTCTTTTTCAAAAGGCACAATATAATTAAGAAAATCTGGCCAGTAATACCAAGATCTATCTAGATTGACTAGCTTATTATCATCTAAACTATGGAGTAATGTTGCAAGCTTTTCTACTTTATATCCAGATTCTTCTGAAATTCCATTTAAATATATTAGTTCATCGATTTCATCACTAGTTTTAAGTCTAATATCAAATTTCTCACCGAATAACCTATTTTCATTCCCATCATGAAAAGTATAATATTCTCCGTCTTTTGATTTCACAACGTCCTGTTCAACAATGTCCGCTCCTGAAAGAAAGGCTGCTTTTACAGATAACATTGTATTTTCTATTATATTTCCTCCAAATACCCCTCTATGAGAAGCAATTAAGAAATCATGTTCATTCAATTTTCTTATTAAATTCTTATTTTTCTCTTTATTCACTTCTTATCTCCTTATAATGCTGTAGTTATTTTATTACCTTTTCCATATACGAAATAAATGACGATTGAATTGATAATCATCAACAGTACTGAATAGACCATACTAATAGCTTTTGCATCAATATTAGCTTGAGCATCTGATGCTGTATAAATTTCTACACCTAGCGGTTTTAATGTCGGATAATATAAAAATACTGATAAATCATAATCCGATAAATGACCATTAAAATTCAATGCAAAGACGGCTAAAGCAGTGGGTAACACGACTGGTAAAATCACTCTCATAAATGTATAAAAAGGTTTTGCACCTAAATTTTTAGCTGCTTCTTCAAGAGTATTATCAAATGAATAATATGTGGCTTTCAACACTCTTAAAGTAAAAGGAATATTAACAATGATATATCCTATTAGCATAATATATATTGTTCCTGTTAATACATTGTTAAAAATCAGTAGATTTGGTTTGTCATAAGTAATAATTAATCCCAATGCAAATAGTAATCCTGGTAATAACCATGGGATATAGAACATCATTTCAAGGAATGAATTAAATCTTGATTTGTGTTTTTGAAATAATCTTGCAATGTATAACATTGCTACAATTACTATGAAAGATGCTACTCCAGAATATACTATACTAGTTAGGAAAGGTTTATATGCTCCTTCATCTGTTAATATTGAGAGATAATTTTTTAAAGTAAAGCTTTCTAAAGATAACTTACCTGAACCAATAGTACTACTATCAGTAAACGAAAATAATACTACAAGTAGTAACGGTAATGTATAAATTAAGAAAATTATATACGCTATAATGTGTACCAAAGTATTAATCCATTTGTTTTGTATTTTTTGTTTAACAAATTTAGTTTTAACTTTTGAACCACTAGCATAATTTGTTTTTTTCTCAACATACAGTACTATTAATAATAAGACCAACTGTGCTACACCTAATACGATAGATAGTAAAGCAGCAAGATCTCTAGATGATGGTCTTTGTGCAAATCGTAATATCATTGGACTAATTGTTTGAAAATCAGGTCCTCCTATAATTAATGGTCCACTAAGTGCTCCTAATCCTGTTTGAAATAACAAAATAGTTAAAGTTATTAAAACAGGTTTTAATGTGGGTAGTACAACTTTAGTTAGAATTCGTGTTTGACTTGCGCCCATATTTCTTGCTGCCTCAATTGTTTGATAATCAACGTTTTTAAGTGCTCCTCTCAAAAAAATCATATGAAGGGAAGTACAGGCGAATGACATCATGAACAGAACAGCTGGAAAACCTTGGAACCACTTTGGGTTTAAACTAGGGAAAAAATTCAAAAGGAAATGTGTGATTATCCCGTTCTCACCATATACAAAGTTATATCCGTTTGCCAGAATAATCCCCCCGAATACTAAGACAGAACTATAACCTATTAATAATAATTTTGATCCTTTAATATCAAAATAGTCGGTAATTAAAACTAAAAAGATACCTACTATATTACATGTTATCGCTAAGCAAAATGCTAAAATAAAACTGTTTTTTAGACTTTCCATAGCCTTATCTGATCTTAAAATCTTAGTTACTGATTCAAAACCTAAAGTACCATTTTGATAAAAAGAAGTTAATAAAATATTTACATTCGGCACTACCAGAAATGCGACGATGAACCAAATAATAGCAACATAAATAAAAATTTTTAATAAGTTAGAAACATTCATACTTTTAATCATTTTAGTTACCTCCATACTCCAATATATCTAACGGGTTAATGGATACAGTTACGTCATCATCAGATTGAATAATATCATCGTAATCTCCAATCACTTTTAACAATGTACCTTGAATTGAAATAGTGAATAACGTGTACAAGCCATAGTACTCTTCGTTAACAATTTTCCCTTTTAATTGAATGCGAGCAGGTGAAAGATTATTCATCATAATTTTCTCAAGTCTAATATAGTGATGATTATTAATATTGAACTTTCCACCAACTTCTTTATTTATTTCTTCAATTAATACTGTTGGTATGTAGTTCGCATCGCCAATAAAATTACAAACAAATTCTGTCGATGATTTTTCGTAGATTTCTCTCGGAGTACCTACCTGCTCTATTCTTCCTTTATTGAATACTGCAATACGATCTGATAATGTGAGTGCTTCCTCTTGATCGTGGGTTACATAGATTGCTGTTAGTCCATTTTCAAATTGTAATTTTTTCAATTCTTTTCTTAATTGTTTTCTTAATTTCGCATCTAAGTTTGAAAGAGGCTCGTCAAGAACTAAAATTTCAGGTTCGAGTGCTAATGCCCTTGCGATAGCTACCCTTTGTTGTTGACCTCCAGATAATTCTGAAACATTTTTATTTAGTTGCTTCTCATCTAAATCAACAACATTCGCCATTTCTTTTACTTTTTTATCAATAGCATCTTTACTTTTCTTTCTTACTTTCAATCCAAAAGCAATATTTTCGTAAACACTCATGCTAGGAAACAGGGCATAACTTTGAAATACAATTCCGATTCCTCTATTTTCAATAGGTAAATGTGTAATCTCCTTATCATCAACATAGATTGCCCCTTTTGAAACAGGTGCAAATCCTACTAATGATCTTAAAGTCGTTGTTTTTCCACACCCTGATGGACCTAGCAATGTAAAAAATTCGCCTTTTTTTACTTCTAAATTCAAGTTATCGATTGCTATAAAGTCATCATATTTAATTTGGACATCCTGAAATTTAATCATTATTATTCCTCCTCTTCTTAAAGAAAAGACTCGATTTATAGATAATCGAGTCAATTTTTTCTATTGCATAATTTCCAATTCAATTTTTTCTACCCATTTGTCAATGTACTTCTGAACAATACTATAGTCGATTTCCATTGGTTTAGTAGATTCATATATTTCCTTAATCATTGGTTGTGTATCCTTAATGGCATCTTTATTAGCTGGAATAGAGCCGAATTTTTTAGCCCATTCCCCTTGAACTTCAGCCGAACCAAACCATTCAACAAATTCTTCTGCGTTTTTGTAGTCGTGCCCGTCTTTTTTCTTCATAATACCTATTTGTTCAACAACTGAAGGTACACCAATTTTAGGTTTTACTAATCCTAATTTAACTTTATATTGTTTTTCTAAATTTGGCATACCAGATGAGAACCAGTAAGAAACAGGGGTTTTTCCTTCGGCTAAATTAGTATTTCTATCTTCACCTTCAGGCGTTTGATATCCGTTTTTATAATATTTCTCTACTGCTTTCCAGCCCTCTTTAGATACACCTAATTCTCCAGACTTATCTAAAAATCTTGTTAAAATGTTAATTGCAACTTGTTTATCCGTGCCGCCACCTAAATTACTAGGAACATGATATTTACCTTTATACTTATCTGTTTCATATAGGTCAGCCCAATCACTTGGAGCATCCGCCTTTTTAATTTTGTCTTCGTTATATACCATTAAAATTCTTTGTTCTACTAACGGAGAATATTTATTTGTTTTATTTAAAAGTTTAGAATCTACTTTGCTTGACCATTTCGGTTTAAATTCTTGTAAAGTATCTTCTTTTTCTAATGATGCCCAGTCCATTTGACTTAACCCATAAGTAACGTCCGCGATAGGGTTTCCTTTTTCAGCAAGTAATCTATTGTATAAATCACCGCCACCTAATTCTACTAATTCAATATTGAATCCTTTTTCCTTCGCTTTTTCTTTTAACCAATCTCCTCGACCATCTGAAGCAGAGTTCGTGTAAACGACTAATTTCTTATCTTTTTTATCTTCGCTCTTTGAAGCTGAATCGCTCTTTTCACCTTGACCACAACCTGTAATTACCAATAACATTGCAACCATAACTAAAACTAACTTAAATACTTTTTTCATTTTGTCCTCCTTTTTTGGAACGTGTCAATTTTTAATACAAGTAAATATTAGCATATAATATTTCTTTATAAAAGTAATTTTTCATTTAGTTTATGTAAAAAATATTAAGGGAATGTAAACAAAAAAATCTCAACATCAATTAATAAAAATTAATGTTGAGATTAAAATAATATTCTTTTAATTAATATAGTATAAATACAAATTTCTTCGGTCAATGCCTAGGACTACACTTACCCAATTCATACTTTATTGAACATAGTCAGATGAATTTGACTTAATTTCTTCAGTCACTTGCCAATTATCTTCTACTTATTGGAAATTTCAATAAAGTAAAAAAATCAAAGCTATACTACACTTCCCCATTCATGACTTTCATAATTGCACGACCTACGCCACTCTCTTCATTAGAGCCTGCCATATAATTCGCAGCTGCTTTCACTTCGTCCGTTCCATTTTCCATTGCAAATGAATATTTTGCTCGCTCAATCATTGAGATATCATTTAAGTTATCACCTATTGCCATAACCTGATCCATACCAATCTGCAGTTGTTCACATAATGCTTCCAGAGCAATACCTTTTTGCGCATCGTTATGCGTAATTTCAATATTTCCGCGAGATGATGCTGATACTGCTAAATGTTGAAATTTGGCCAATTCCGCTTTCGCCGCATCAATCTTTTCAAGATCACTTGAGAATGCTAGAAACTTCATCACGATTTCTCCATCTCTGTCGTATACTTCCTGATAACTTGATACTTCTTTAAGCGAGCCATTATCAATACGTTTTTGAATCGATTGACGTATTTTTTCAACATTCGGTGTGTGACCCATTTTTTCAGCGATATCAATATAAATTTGTAAATCTTTCTCTTTATCTTCCGTGTAAATTCTTGCACTCGTATAAACTTGATAATATAAATTGTGTTTATCTAAAATCGAAGTGATGTCTTTTATTTGTTCGTTACTTAATTTCGATGTGTGTAATATATTAAATTCCTCATCACGCACTTCAGCACCATTCAGACAAATAAACGGTACTTTTAGCCCAGTTGGTTTGATCGGCGTATTCGCTTCATAGAAAGCACGCCCAGTTGCAATGACAACTGTTACACCTTGTGATTGTGCATATTGAATCGCCTTTATATTTTCATCAGACACTTCATGTGCACTGTTTAGTAATGTACCGTCCATATCTGTTGCAATAAGTTTAATCATGACTTCATCTCCTATTTGGAATACATTCAGTTTACCAAATTTATTAAAAGTGCGCTAAATATTATCATTATTAAGTTTCTTTTGTTTTTCAAGCAACTTTTTTTGTCTAAGAGTTTTAAAGAATGAAGTTAGTAACTGACTACATTCTTCATGACAAATACCACTAATAACAGTCGCACGATGATTAAATGCCGGTTGATTCAGTAGATTCATCAAGCTGCCACTACAGCCACCTTTCGGATCGTGTGCTCCGTAGACGACAATCGGTATCCTACTCATGACAATTGCACCGCTACACATCACACATGGTTCAAGCGTTACATACAAAGTACATTCTTCTAATCTCCATGAACCAAGATGTTCACTTGCTGCCTGTATTGCCATCATTTCTGCATGATGTACAGGATTTTGTTCTGATTCGCGCGTATTATAGCCACGTCCAATGACTTCTCCGTGATGAACGACAACCGCACCAATCGGCACCTCATCAATCGCCAGTGCTTTTTGTGCTTCTGCAATCGCAAGTTTCATATAAATTTCATGATTCAAATTTTCGTCCACCTTCTCATATTTTGTGTTACAATACATATACTATTTTATTCTACATTAGAGGAGATTATTATGACACCTTTATATATTGCGATTGAAGGCCCTATCGGTGTCGGCAAGAGTTCATTAACTACATTACTTTCTAAACATCTAGGCGTACCTGCGATGTATGAAATCGTAGAAGAGAATCCATTTCTTTCAGACTTTTATGCTGATATTGAAAAGTGGAGCTTCCAGACCGAGATGTTTTTCTTATGTCATCGTTACAAAGAATTAAGTGAACTCAATCAAGATACTGCAATCGTTAGTGATTACCATATTCTAAAAAATAAAGTATTTGCTAAAAATACTTTAAACCCAACTGAATATGATAAATTCATTCGCATTTATGATATTTTAACTGAAGATATTCGCAAGCCTGATGCAACGATATTCCTAACTGCAGAGCTTGATACTTTAAAATCTCGTATTCATAAGCGAGCACGAGACTTTGAACAAATTATTGAAGATGATTATTTAATCAAATTGACCGAGGACTACAAGCAAGTGTACGAATCGATGAAAGATCATCATACAACACTATTAATCGATACAACTGATATTGATTTCGTGAATAACGAAGCAGATTTTAAACAAATATTACAACGCATTACAGCGAGAATTGGAGAACAAAATGTACCAAATACCAAATGATGCAATTATCACTATCGCAGGCACAGTCGGTGTCGGCAAATCTTCTTTAACGAAAGCATTAGCTGAGAAATTAAACTTTAGAACTTCTTTTGAGAAAGTAGATAATAATCCATATTTAGAGAAATTCTATGCAGACTTTGACCGTTGGAGTTTCCACCTACAAATTTATTTCTTAGCAGAACGCTTCAAAGAACAAAAGCGTATGTTTGAATATGGAGGCGGCTTTATTCAAGATCGCTCAATCTATGAAGACGTAGATATCTTTGCTAAGATGCATGAAGAAGGCGGTACGATGACTGCTGAAGATTTCAAGACGTACTATGAGCTTTACGAAGCAATGGTAATGACACCTTATTTCCCGAAACCTGACTGCTTAATCTATTTAGAATGTGACTACGAGTCTGTCATCAATCGTATCGCTGAACGTGGTCGCCAAATGGAGATTGAGACAGATGAAGCATACTGGCGTGCATTATTTGCCCGTTACGAAAAATGGATTGATGGTTTTAACGCATGCCCTGTCGTACGTATTAACATCAATGAATACGATGTTTATGACGATATTGATTCACTGGATCCAGTCATCCAAAAAATCGCCAAAGTCATTGAAACACACCGCGAAATGCATAAAAGATAATACAATGTATGAAAAAATGGCACGATATCTTCTAATATCGTGCCATTTGATGCGTTTTGGCACGCTTTTAAGCAATTTCGTGCCATCTGCAAATCTATAAACCTAACTTTTCAACCATCTCTGCTACGCTAGATAATACAACATCAGCATTGCGCAAATCCTGTGCATCACCTGAACCTGATAATACACCTATAACTTTACTCGCTTCACCATTACGACCAAGTTCTACATCCATTTCAGTGTCACCCACCATCATCGTGTCAGCAGCATCAACTTTAAAGTGCGTCATAATTTCCTGTAATAGTTCTTTTTGTGGTTTGTGATACTTAGAAGAATCACTCGTCACAATTAAGTCAAAATACGTACGGATATTATATTTATCGATAAATAAATCCATCGAAGCAGTATCATCTGCTGAAACAATAGCAAGTTTGTATCCTTTGTCATGTAATTGTTTCAACGTCTCTTCCACACCATCTATAATGGTTATATCTGCCGCTTCATTGTCTGACGTTAAGTGTTCAATCTTTTGAAGTAACCAACTGGCCATTGCATCACCATTCGGTAATTTCTCTATACTTTCAACGACAGTCTTTGTAGATTTGGCTCCGATCACTTTATCAATCTTGCCATCTACAATACCAAACGCATCTTTAATCTCTGACTTCGGAACATTTATATTTGTTCTCACTGAGAATTCATTAATTAAATCATCGGCAAGTTTTACCATATGTGAACCAAGTTCCATTAATGTACCGTCTTTATCAAACACGATTAACTTTACCAACTGAGACACTCCATTCATGTTTTTCTATATTATAAATGAAGTTCTGAATTAATTCACTTCTAAATGCAAATCCCCATGTTTCACCCATTGTCTCGGTCTCATTATTAAATAATGTACAAGTAGTGTCACAACAAGCGGTACGACTACACCTGCAACAATAAATTGCAGCAACACCCCGACACCTTGTGCATTTAAAATTTGAATTGGTGCAATAAGAGCACATAAACCAAGACCAGCGATTTCAAATGGTAACTTCATATTAAAAATAAGTACAGCAACCGGCCCAGCTACTGCTGCAGCAATGAGTGGCGCAATCGTTACAAGCGGATTCTTTACGATATTTGGAAATTGTACCTTTGGCGTACAGATTGATTGTGCAAGAAATCCACCTAAATCATTTTCCCTGAAACTCATTGCTGTATACCCGACAAATTGTGCCGAGATACCAACAAGTGCGGCACTAGATGCATGTGGATCAAGCTGAAGTGCGACAGCTAAAGCGGCACTTGAGGCAGGCGTCATCACTAGCACAGCAAATACAATCGCAATAACAATCGATGCTAGTAACGGCTGATTCCCAACAGTTGATGTAATAAATTTAGAAATCGCAACTAATGTCGGTGAAATCACCTTGGATAGATAAAATCCTGCGATACTTCCTGCAAGTACACTTGATACTGGCACTGCCATTAAATCAAGAAATGTCTTACCCGTCACTTTCTTACCAACAAATGTTGCAATGATGGCTGCTATAATAGCACCAATGGGTTCTCCAGTAACGATATTATATGCATCATCCACTTTAGTAATTGCATTACCACCGACAGCCGCACTAATCATACTTGCAACAATTGTTAATCCATTGGCACCTAGACTAACTGCAATCGCACCGCCTAGTGCAGGCGTCATTAAAAATGTTGCAATCGTTCCAATCATCACGAGTAAATCAATATGGAGTAATCCACCGACTGATTTTAATAATAATCCTACCCCTAAAGATACGAGGATGGCTGCTGAAATACCTCCAGCACCTTTTTCCATCCTATCCATCCAATATGATTTCTCACGCGCTGTACTCACCATAGACATTCCCCCTTATTCTGTTACTTTAACTGTCCATCCAAATGTATCTTCTGATGTACCATTTTGAATTGAAGTGTATGCTTCGTACAATTTATTTGTAACGTCACCTGTTTTAAAGTCATTGATAACAGCTACGTCATCTTTATATTTAATTTCACCTACAGGAGACACGACAACTGCGGTACCTGATCCAAAGATTTCAGTGATGTCTCCATTTTTTGCTGCATTAAATACTTCTTCTACCGCGATCTTACGTTCTTCAACTTCATATCCTAAACGCTGTGCTAGTTCTAAAATCGACTTGCGTGTTATACCTGGTAAGATGCTACCATTTAATGCAGGTGTTACAAGCTTTTTACCATACACAAAGAAAATATTCATACTCCCTACTTCTTCAACAAATTGTTGTTCAACACCATCCAGCCATAACACTTGATCATATCCAAACTTCGATGCTTTTGATTGTGCTAGTAAACTCGCCGCATAGTTGCCTGCAACTTTAGCAAATCCAACACCACCACGTACTGCACGAACATATTCATCTTCTACGTATATCTTTGTCGGCAGCAGTTGTCCATCGCCATAATAAGCACCAACCGGAGATAAAATAATTAAAAACTTATATTGATTCGCTGGTCGAACACCTAAAAAGGGTTCTGTCGCAAAAACAACAGGACGAATATATAATGATTGTCCTGGCTCTGAAGGAACCCAATCTTGTTCTAACTTTACAAGTTCCTTTAAACCATCAAGTGCTACCGCTTCATCGATTTGAGGCATATCTAATCGTTCAAGTGATTGATTCATGCGTTTAAAGTTTTGTTCTGGACGGAATAACTGGATACCCTCATTGGTACGATATGCTTTCAATCCTTCAAATACAGACTGACCATAATGAATACTTTGTGCAGCCGGTGACATTTCAATATTTTGATATGCCGTAATCTTTGCATCATGCCAACCTTTGTCTTCAGTGTAATCCATACTAAACATATAATCTGTAAAATATCGACCAAATCCTAATTGACTTTGATCTGGTTTTTGCTTCAGTTGCTCGCGTTTCTCAAATTTGATTTGTACCATATTATCCCTCCATTAATTTAATAAATTTAAGTATAGCAAAAAAATTATACATTTCAATAAGTTTTCAGAATTTTTAAATTTATTTAAAATGATTTTCATAAAATTAAAAAAGCAGACCTTAAAAGATCTGCTCTAGAAATTGTTATATTTAATTATTTATTTTCTTTCGCTTTGATGGCTGTAAGCATTTCTTCAGTCATCTTATCTAAGTCAAACTTAGGATCAAAGCCCCATTGTTTCTTCGCTTCTGAAGCATCAATTGAATTTGGCCAGCTTTCAGCAATCCCTTGACGTACTGGATCTACATCATAATCTAACTCGAAATCCGGAATGTGTTTACGAATACTTGCTGCTACCATTTCAGGATCGATACTCATTGCTGTAACGTTAAATGCGTTACGGTCTTTTAAGTTTTCAGCTGGTGCTTCCATTAATTTGATGATTGCATCAATTGCATCATCCATAAACATCATATCCATGAAAGTATCTTTACCGATGTATGAAGTATATTTACCTTCACGTACAGCTTTAAAGTAGATTTCAACTGCATAATCTGTAGTACCGCCGCCCGGTTCTTTAACGTGAGAGATAAGTCCTGGGAAACGAACACCACGTGTATCTACACCAAATTTGTGGAAGTAATAGTCACATAATAATTCACCCGATACTTTGTTTACACCATACATTGTAGTAGGACGTTGGATCGTTACTTGTGGTGTATTGTCAGCTGGTGTGCTTGGTCCGAATGCACCGATTGATGATGGTGTGAAGAATTGCATGTTGTATTTACGTGCAACTTCTAATGCGTTTAATAAACCACCCATGTTTAAGTTCCATGCGAATACTGGATTCTTCTCAGCCGTTGCTGATAAAAGCGCTGCCATATGCATGATTGTATCTGCTTTAAATTCACCAGCTAATTTGTCCATACGTTCTGCATCAGTTACGTCTAATTCTTCGAAAGGCCCTTCTAATACTTTAGCGCCTTCTTCTGGACGGCGTAAATCTGTTGCTAATACATTATCTACACCATAAATTTCACGTAGTTTAAGTGTTAATTCAGTTCCAATTTGGCCTAATGCCCCAGTAATCATAATTCTTTTCATTATTAAAACCCCTTTTATACAACTGTACACCTCAAGTGTACAATTTAATGATTTTTTATTCCATTCCGACTCTATATTACTATAAAACCGTTTTCATGTCCATTAGAGAGGAACAAAAAAGACTGGGAATTAATACACCCAGTCTTTAATGATTATTTAATGATATTTAATTCTTTTCCAACACGCTCATAAATCGCTAATGCTTCATCTAACATTTCTTTTGTATGTGCTGCTGTTGGCATATTACGAACACGACCTGTTCCTTTTGGCACTGTTGGGAAGACGATTGATTTCGCATACACGCCTTCTTCCATTAAACGTTTAGAGAATTCTTGTGTTGTTTTCTCATCACCAATAATACATGGTGTAATTGGTGTTTCAGAGTGACCAATATCAAAACCTAATTTTTTAAGTCCGTCTTTTAAATAGTTACCGTTATCCCATAACTTATCATGTAATTCAGTTGATTCCATTAAAATATCAATTGCTTCAGTGATGGCGCGTGTATCGCCTGGAGTTAAAGATGTAGAGAATAGGAATGGACGTCCCGCTACTTTTAACCAGTCGATTAAATCTTTAGAACCTGCTACATATCCACCCACTACACCGATAGCTTTAGATAACGTACCGATTTGGAAGTCAATTTTGTCTTGTAAACCGAAGTGTTTTACAGTACCTGCACCTTTACCCATAACACCTGATCCATGTGCATCATCAACATAAGTGATTAAACCAAACTCTTCAGCGATCTCTACGATTTCAGGTAATTTTGCAACGTCGCCATCCATTGAGAATACGCCATCAGTAATGTACATTACTTTTTTGTATAAACCTGATTCTACAGCTTCTTTCGCTTTTGCACGTAAGTCATCCATATCAGAATGATTAACACGAATAATCTTTGCTTTAGATAAACGGCAACCATCAATAATAGATGCGTGGTTTAACTCATCAGAAAGAATTGCATCTTCTTTGTTCATTACTGCACTGATTGCTGCCATATTACAGTTGAAACCTGATTGGAATGCAATTGCTGCTTCAGTACCTTTAAATTCTGCTAATTTCTCTTCTAATTGAACATGTAAATCTAATGTTCCGTTGATTGTACGTACCGCACCAGCACCTACACCATGAGAATCGATTGCTTCTTTTGCAACTTGTTTTAAACGATCATTCGTTGCTAAACCTAGATAGTTATTAGAAGATAAGTTAATTAATTCTTTTCCTTGAATTTTAATTTTCGGACCATTTGCACCTTCTACAACGTTAATTTCATTATATAAACCGTTGTTCTTTAAATAATCTAAGTTCTCTGTTAGAAAGTCTTGCAATACTTTTGACATATATAACACCCCTTGAATGATTTTTCAATTTCATCATATCATAAAGGTATTCTAACTGCTATTGAATAAGTAAACGGTTTCTTTTAGTTTAAGAAGTTTAAATATTCTAAAATCTTTGTTACACTTATATCACTATCTATTAACGGGAGTGGTTCGATTGAATATTCAGTCACTAGTAACAGATGAAAAAGAAGAATTAGTAAAAAGTCGACGTTATTTACACATGCATCCAGAATTATCATTTCAGGAGACCAATACATATGAATATATCTTGCAATCATTAAAGCAACACTCTAACTTTACAATACGTGAACGCGTTGGTGAGAAAGGACTTGTCGCCACTATAACAAACGGACATGGGCCAACGATTGCATTTCGAGCTGATTTTGATGCATTACCGATTCAAGACCAGAAGGTTGTGACTTACAAATCACAAAATGATGGGGTCATGCATGCATGTGGACATGATGGACATACTTCTATCCTACTTGGTGTCGCTCGTATCCTTAATAAAGTTTATGACACTATCAATGGTACAGTCGTTCTCATCTTCCAATTTGGTGAAGAGCTTGCTCCTGGGGGTGCAGAGCCCATGACGCATGATGGTGCTTTAGATGGTGTCGACAGGGTATATGGTAATCACCTATGGTCACCATTTGAACGAGGTGCAATACACAGTAAAAATGATGCAATGATGGCTAGCCCTGATATGTTTAGTATTACAATTCAAGGTAAAGGTGGTCATGGTGCACACCCTGATACAGCTATTGATGCTATCGTTGCATTGGCCACTTTTATCACCAATATTCAAACTGTTGTTTCTCGCACTATTTCACCTACTAGTGAAGCCGTCTTGACGATAGGCAAAGTTATTGCAGGTGACGCATTTAACATCATAAGTGATAAGGCATTTTGTACAGGAACTGTAAGAACATTCGATCCTGAAATAAAAACAAAAATTAAAACAGCAATAGAAAATGAACTTAAAGGATTATCTATCTCAAAAGGCATTACATATGAATTAGATTATATTGATGGCTATCCGGCAGTTATTAACCAAAATGAATGCGTCGATGTCATACGTCGTGCTTCAGAAAAAGCGGGTATTCCATTTAAAGAAATGGAACAAGTTATGATAGGAGAAGACTTTTCGTATTACTTACAATCCAAACCTGGTGCCTTTTTCTTTACTGCAGCGGGTAACAAAGCACAAGGTATCACTGCCCCACATCATCATCCATTATTTGATTTTGATGAAGATGCGATGGTCGATGCATTGACAATATTCTTATATATTCTAGCTGAAGAAGGTGTCTTATGATTAATCAAGTAGATAAGTATTATGAAGAACTCGTTACATTACGTCGTCATTTTCATATGTATCCAGAACTTTCTTTTCACGAAGAAGAAACTCCCAGGTTCATTGCACAATATCTTTCTGATTTAGGCATTGAAGTTGAAACAGGCGTTGGTGGACGTGGTGTTGTTGGGCGACTTATTAAAGACCCTGAACTTCCTACGCTCGCCATTCGTGCTGACTTTGATGCCTTGCCGATTCAAGATGAAAAAGAAGTGCCTTATAAATCTAAAGTGCCAGGTGTCATGCATGCATGTGGGCATGATGCCCATACTGCTGTTTTACTTATTACTGCCAAAATCTTATCGGAAAACTTTGATCAACTGAATGGTAATTTAGTCTTCATTCACCAACATGCTGAAGAAGTAGATCCAGGTGGGGCTATTCAGATGATTGCTGATAACTGCTTAAGCGGTGTCGATGCAATCATTGGTCAACATGTATCAAGTTCTCTAGATGTAGGCAAGATTGGCTATAAATACGGTACTGCCACCGGTATACCAGACGATTTCTGGATAACGATACAAGGTAAAGGTGGGCATGCAGCACACCCTAATACTACAATTGATCCAGTCGCAGCAACAATTCGTCTATGTAATGATTTGCAATATATTGTTTCACGTAAAACAAGCCCGACAACACCCACTGTGTTATCTGTTACGCAACTTGAAGCAGGGGATCAAAACAACGTAATACCTGATACAGCTAAAATCGCTGGTACAATCAGAACCTTTGATTCCGAAACACAAAACTTAATGTACAAAGAATTGAAAAAGTGTCTTGAAGGCTTGGTAACTACGACGGGTATTACTTATGAATTAAAATATTTAAAGGGATATCCTCCTGTTATAAATACTACGAACGAAACAGATTTAATCGTCAGCGCTGCACGTAAAATTGATAGTGTAGAAGAATTAGTTGAGCTTGAACCTTCTCTTGGAGGAGAAGACTTCTCCTACTACTTGCAACGTGTTCCAGGATCTTTCTTCTATACGGGCACCCGCAATGAGAACTTTAAAGCTGATTTTCCTCATCATCATCCTAAATTTGATGTTGATGAAAAAGGATTATTAAATGCAGTTAAGGTATTTCTACAGGCTACTGATGATTATTTTAATGAGGGAGGAATATAGATGGCTTGGTATGAAGATGTTACCCAGTATAAAGAAGAATTAATTGATATCAGAAGATATTTACATATGCACCCAGAGCTTTCATTTCAAGAGACAAAGACGGCAGAATATATTGCAAACTATTTAACGTCACTTGACATTCCCATCAGTAAAAATGTTGGGGGGAATGGATTGTACGGAGTAATTGAAGGCGCATTACCCGGTCCAACAATACTCCTTCGTGCTGATTTTGACGCGCTACCTATTCAAGACTTAAAAGAAGTACCCTATAAATCTACAGTTCCAGGAGTGATGCATGCTTGTGGACATGACGGTCACACAGCAATGCTACTGATCACAGCTAAAATTATTCAAAAGTATCGTGATAAACTACAAGGTAAAGTTATTCTTTGCCATCAACATGCTGAGGAAGTTCTCCCGGGTGGCGCGAAATCGATGATAGAAACAGGTATACTCGAAGGTGTTGATTACGTTTTTGGAACACATACTTCAAGCAGCTTAAATAGCGATGCAGTCAGCTTTATTACAGGGCCTGCTTATGCATACGCAGATGCATTTACAATCAATATTAAAGGGCTTGGTGGCCACGGAGCTGAGCCTCATACGACACATGATGCAGTAATAGCAGCTAGTCATTTAATTATTCAACTTCAAACGATTGTTTCGAGAAGTATCGATCCCATTGAGACTGGCGTATTAACAATTGGAGAATTCAATAGTGGCGATGCATTTAATGTGATTGCAGAAACTGCTCACTTGAGTGGAACAGTTCGTACGTATAGTAAAACAGTAAAAACTCAAATCATTAAGAGAATGAATGAGATGATTAAAGGCATAGAAAACAGTTTCAATGTGGAAGTTACATTAGATTATGAAGATGGTTACCCAGCACTTGTTAATAGCGAAAAGGAAACACTGTGGCTGAAAAACTTAAGTGAGCAAATAGAAGAAATAAATGCTGTAGAAGTAGGAGAACCTTCACTAGGTGGTGAAGATTTTGCATATTTCTTACAACAAAGACCTGGTTGCTATTTTAATACGGGTGTAAAAAACGAGACGCTGAAAGCAGATTTTCCTCATCATCATCCAAGGTTTGATATGGACGAGAATGGCTTACTCAATGGCGTTAGAGTGTTCCTCCAATTAGTTGAGCATATGCATGAACTATAAAATTGAATAATATAATTACAAAAAATAAACCCACGAGGCGTCCCTCGTGGGTTTTAAAAATCACAAAAGTGATATTATTTTTCAATTACAGATACAACGCCTGATCCTACAGTACGTCCACCTTCACGAATTGAGAAACGAGTTCCGTCTTCAATCGCGATTGGAGAAATTAATTCAACGTTCATTTCAACGTTGTCCCCAGGCATAACCATTTCAGTACCTTCAGGTAAGTTAACTACACCAGTTACGTCAGTTGTACGGAAGTAGAACTGTGGACGGTAGTTAGTGAAGAATGGAGTATGACGTCCACCCTCTTCTTTTGATAATACGTATACTTCAGCTTTGAACTTAGTATGAGGAGTGATAGTTCCTGGTTTAGCTAATACTTGACCACGTTGAACATCGTCACGTGAAACCCCACGTAATAATGCACCGATGTTGTCACCAGCTTCAGCGTAATCTAATAATTTACGGAACATTTCAACACCTGTTACAGTTGTTTTAGATGGCTCTTCAGTTAAACCGATGATTTCAACTTCTTCACCAACTTTAACTTGTCCACGTTCAACACGTCCAGTAGCAACTGTACCACGACCAGTGATTGAGAATACGTCCTCAACTGGCATCATGAATGGTTTTTCAGAATCACGTTCTGGAGTTGGGATGTACTCATCAACTGCGTTCATTAATTCCATGATTTTTTCTTCGTATTTTTCTTCGCCTTCTAATGCTTTTAATGCTGAACCAGCGATTACAGGAATGTCGTCGCCTGGGAAATCGTATTCAGATAATAAGTCACGAACTTCCATTTCAACTAATTCTAATAATTCTTCATCGTCAACCATGTCAACTTTGTTTAAGAATACTACTAATGCAGGTACACCTACGTTACGTGATAAAAGGATGTGTTCACGAGTTTGAGGCATTGGACCGTCAGCAGCAGATACTACTAAGATACCACCGTCCATTTGAGCAGCACCAGTGATCATGTTTTTAACATAGTCAGCGTGTCCTGGGCAGTCAACGTGAGCATAGTGACGTTTTTCAGTTTCATACTCGATGTGAGAAGTATTGATTGTGATACCACGTTCTTTTTCTTCTGGTGCGTTATCGATTTGGTCGTAAGAACGAGCTTCCCCACCTAATCTTTTTGATAATACAGTTGCGATAGCAGCTGTTAAAGTTGTTTTACCGTGGTCAACGTGACCGATAGTACCAATATTGGCATGTGTTTTCGAGCGATCAAATTTTTCTTTAGCCATTTCGAAATCTCTCCTTAAGTATATGTTAGTTTTTTAATATTACTCATGAGGGATTCTCACCCTCATGAGGAAATACATATTTCATTTATAAATCATTTAGTAATAAATTGCAATATATTGAGCTGTGCACCGCTCAAGTCTTTACAAATTATTGACCTTTGTTTTTCTTGATGATTTCTTCTGATACTGATTTTGGTACTTCTTCATAGTGATCGAACACCATTGAGTAAGTTCCGCGACCTTGTGTATTAGAACGTAAGTTTGTAGCATAACCGAACATTTCAGCTAATGGTACGAATGCGCGAACAACTTGTGCGTTACCGCGAGCTTCCATACCTTCAACACGTCCACGACGGCTTGTTACGTCACCCATGATATCTCCCATGTATTCTTCAGGCATAACGATTTCTACCTTCATCATAGGTTCTAAAATAACAGGGTTACATTTTTTAGCAGCTTCTTTTAATGCTAATGAAGCAGCAACTTTGAAGGCCATCTCAGATGAATCGACATCATGGTATGAACCATCAAATAATTTAGCTTTTACATCGATTAATGGATATCCAGCTAATACACCGTTTTCCATTGCATCTTTTAATCCAGCTTCTACTGAAGGGATGTATTCACGAGGAACTACCCCACCGACGATAGCGTTTTCGAATTCGAAACCAGCACCTGTTTCGTTAGGTGTGAATTCGATATGAACGTCACCGTATTGTCCACGTCCACCAGATTGACGAGAGAATTTACCTTGAACTGCAGCAGCTGTTTTGAACGTTTCACGGTAAGATACCATTGGCGCCCCAACTGTACATTCAACTTTAAATTCACGTTTCATACGGTCAACAAGGATGTCTAAGTGAAGCTCACCCATACCACCGATGATAACTTGCCCAGTTTCTGGATCAGTATGTGCATGGAAAGTTGGATCTTCTTCTTGTAATTTAACTAAAGCGTTAGTCATTTTATCTTGGTCAGCTTTTGATTTAGGCTCAACAGATAAGTGAATAACTGGTTCTGGGAATTCCATAGATTCTAAGATTACTTGAACCTTTTCATCACATAAAGTGTCCCCAGTTGTTGTATCTTTTAAACCTACTGCAGCAGCGATATCTCCAGCGTAAACTTCAGAGATTTCTTCACGTGAGTTTGCGTGCATTTGTAAAATACGTCCTACACGTTCACGTTTACCTTTAGTAGCGTTTTGTACGTATGAACCAGAACTTAAAGTACCTGAGTACACACGGAAGAATGTTAATTTACCTACGAATGGGTCAGTCATAACTTTGAATGCTAACGCCGCGAATGGCTCGTTATCATCTGGTTTAGCGATGATTTCAGCATCTTTATCGTCAACTTCGTGACCTACGATTGGCTTAACATCTAATGGTGATGGTAAGTATGCAATTGCAGCATCTAACATTAATTGAACACCTTTGTTTTTGAATGCTGTACCAGCTAATACTGGGAAGAATTCAACATCACAAGTTGCTTGACGGATAGCAGCTTTCAATTCTTCAACTGAAATCTCTTCTCCACCTAAGTATTTGTCCATTAATTCTTCGTTAACATCCGCAACAGCTTCAATTAATTGTTCACGCATTGCTTCTGCTTCTGCTAAGTGCTCTTCAGGAACGTCAGTTACTTCAATGTCAGTACCTAAATCATTTGTATAAGTGTGTAATTTCATTTCAACTAAATCTACGATTGCGTTGAATTGATCTTCAGCACCGATAGGCATTTGAATTGGGTGTGCATTGGCTTGTAATCTATCGTGTAAAGTACCTACAGAGTATTTGAAGTCCGCACCTGTTTTATCCATTTTGTTGATAAATACAATACGAGGAACTCCGTATGTAGTAGCTTGGCGCCATACAGTTTCAGTTTGTGGTTCAACACCTGATTGTGCATCAAGTACTGTAACTGCTCCATCAAGTACACGTAAAGAACGTTCAACTTCAACAGTGAAGTCTACGTGTCCAGGTGTATCGATGATGTTGATACGAGTACCTTTCCACTGAGCTGTTGTAGCAGCTGAAGTGATTGTGATACCACGTTCTTGTTCTTGTTCCATCCAGTCCATTTGTGAAGCACCTTCGTGTGTTTCACCAATTTTGTGGATACGACCAGTATAATAAAGAATACGTTCAGTAGTCGTCGTTTTACCAGCATCGATGTGAGCCATGATACCGATATTACGAGTGTTGCTCAAAGAGAATTCTCTTGCCATGGGTATTCTTTCTCCTTCCAGGATTGGTTTATTTTAAGAAAGTAGCCCTCAAGTAAATTGATGACAGCAAGCTGTATACAATTACTAAAGGGTTAACTTTAATCTTACCAACGGTAATGAGCAAATGCTTTATTTGCTTCAGCCATTTTGTGTGTATCTTCGCGTTTCTTAACAGCACCACCAGTGTTGTTAGCCGCATCTAAGATTTCGTTAGCTAAACGCTCTTCCATAGTTTTTTCACCACGAAGACGTGCGTAGTTCACTAACCAACGTAAACCTAAAGTTGTACGACGCTCAGCGCGTACTTCTACAGGTACTTGGTAGTTAGAACCCCCAACACGACGAGCTTTAACTTCTAATACAGGCATGATGTTGTTGATCGCTTCTTCAAATACTTCCATTGAATCACGACCAGAACGTTCTTGAACTAATTCAAACGCGTTATATAAAATCTTTTGAGCAGTACCACGTTTTCCATCGATCATAATTTTGTTGATTAATTTAGTAACTAATTTTGAATTATGAATTGGATCCGGTAATACGTCTCTCTTTGCAACAGGTCCTTTACGAGGCATATTAATATCCTCCTTCCTCAGTATATTTTTTTTATTTTTCGATGTCTAGTAAGAACATTACATTTACAAAAATGAAATATTCTATTTCAACTTAAATTCAGTGTGAATTATTTTTTAGCTTTAGGTTTTTTAGCTCCGTATAAAGAACGTCCTTGCATACGGCCGTCAACACCTGAAGTATCTAATGCTCCACGTACGATATGGTAACGTACCCCCGGTAAATCTTTTACACGACCTCCACGAATAAGTACTACACTATGTTCTTGTAAGTTGTGTCCGATACCAGGAATGTAAGCATTAACTTCAATATTATTTGATAAACGCACACGTGCATATTTACGTAACGCTGAGTTAGGTTTTTTAGGTGTCATTGTTCCTACACGAGTACATACACCACGTTTTTGTGGAGATGAAATGTCAGTAGCTTTTTTCTTATGACTGTTATAACCTTTGTTTAATGCAGGCGCAGTTGATTTTTTAATTTTTGAAGTTCTTGGCTTCTTAACTAATTGGTTAATAGTTGGCATTTTGAATGTCCTCCTCTCTTTTGTTTAATTCCACACATCCAGGTGGTTCATTTTTAAAGTAAAAAAAGATTTGTAAGAATACCGCCTTACAAAGCGGGTTTCAAATGTGCAACGACTGTTGCCCTCACTTGAATGCCATATTGTTTACCCAGTTCCTCTTTCGATTTACTGAATTCAATAGGTAATTGCTTTTGGTATGCTAGTAATAGCACGGTAGTTAATAAGTGAATATTAGCATCGCATGCAATCTCAAGAGATGTTACACGATCCTTCTTAAGCGCCTTTACAGACTCTTTAAGTCCCACTACATATTGACTAGAGTGCATAACTTTTTCATTAGACATTGCAATCCTCCAAAGCTATTAAGTGCTACTCATCAACCTAAATAATATTATCATCAATTCAGAAGAATGTCAATTTTATTTAGTATATTTTTTCGATTAATTTATAGTTGTTTTCTTATCCAGGACAACATCTATATAATTAACGATACCATATGGTAGTGCATCAACATTTTTCGTGTGAGCGGCAACATAAATTTTTCGTTTCACTTTTCGTACAGGTACAAATAAATATTTTTGATTTAATTTTTTGAAATATTGATAACCTACATTACTTTGCGTTTCATGCGCTTTATACTCTAAATCGTTTACTATCTTATACCCTTCTGTTAAATGCCCATACCATTCCTGGAATTTACATTGCTTTAACAAGTCGAGCGTTTTATACGGTTGTAGATTATGATAATTCTCATACATCCAGATGAAATCTACATCTAACGTCATCAAGTTCTTATTAATATAATCGATTGGCTCAATATCGATAATCAGCAACTGGACATCGTAACTTAATAATCGATGTTTAAGCGCCTCATAAAATGTTTGTGTATAACGATTCCCAACCACTTTAACTGGACGCGTTATTTTATGTTCTTCTTCAAGTGGTTGCGTTAATGGATATTCTCGGTTGCGTGCGTTACTTTGATCACTTTCTACATATTCTTCAGCAACTTCCATGAATACCGCACTTAAAAATGCGCGTTGCTTTGTCGTTAAATCTTTATGCGGATTAAACAATAAGAACTCTTCACCAATCGTAATAAATAGAACATCATTATTTTCCTTTTTATATGAGTCGAATTGATTGTGTTCACTCAATTTATTCAAATACTTAATTTTCTCGATATCTGGTAAATGTCCTCTATAAAACAAATTGTAACGTATCGTTAAGCTATCTTCCTGATGGTCTTCTAATTGATATGGCCCTGTGCCGATTAGACGTTTTTCATCCACTTGCTTATAAATCGCACTATACTTTTGCGTTAATGTATATTCAAAAAACTTCGGACGACGACTAAAGTTCAAAATTAAATAATATTCATTGATGATTTCAATCTGTTCAATAACAGTAAATAATGCTGCAAAGGGGCTTTGTTCACTGGCACAATACTCTAAACTGCGCTTTACATCTCTTGTGGTTAATAGCGTTCCATCAGAAAATTTCACTTGTTTCTTCAAATGAATATGCAAGGCATTGTCTACCCAATTATCATAACTCACTAAATTTCGTATTATTTCGCCAGTTGATGAAACACGATAAAGCGTATCAAACATTTGGTGACTTAATTGTGCGCCAAGATAATCATTAATATGTGCAGGGTGAATTAATTCTGGAATTTTTCGCACCCATTCAATCAGTTCATAACTATCAGGTTTCTCCACTTCACTAATTTTCTTATTGACAATGGCCTGTAGATTTAAAAAAGAATGGTGGCGCCAAGGTAATTGTAATAACTTTTGTAATTCTTTAACACTCATATTATTGATATTACGATATACTTCTTCAACCGTTTCGGTTTGCACGTCCCGTTTCATTTCAATCTTAACTTTATTACCACGCCCACGACCTGGAGTATAAGTGATTATTCCTGCCTCATCCCACGTTTTTAGTAATCGGCCTAATTGTTTTCTTGAAATTAACATTTTCTCTGCAATATCATCTAAAGTGAAGTCATCTATATGATTAATGTAATATTCTAACTCGATAATACGTTGATCAATCATCAATTCACCTCTTCCACTGCTATAATTGAATCATATCTTACAATGCCGTATGCATTCACTTCATAATCTTTAAAGCTATCCATCTTTAATATTTTCTTACCGAAATAATCGATAATAACCATTAAACCATTTCGAATAAGAAATGATTCGTAATTTCTTTCTGCATATGGCCAGAAATCTACACTTTTGTGTTCGTAAATATAGAGTAGTTGTTGACTTTCCTTGAAGGATTTCATCCACTCAGTAAATTTCCCACTCATTAATAAATCAAAATACTTACATTCAACAGGTACTGCTTCATTCATCATGACAACATCCACATTAAAATCACTAAGCGATGAAGTAATGTATTGATCAAAACTAATTTCTATAAACTCAAATGATTTAACACACTGTTCTAATTTTTCAATTGTTGTATTTAATTTTTCACGTGAACCTTTTAACCCTAATAACTTCAGCTCTTCTACAAATACGTCAGGTGCTTCCATATCCTGTACAACTCGTCCTAATCGAAGTCTTTCATCAGTCGTTAATTTACTTTCTGGATTAAATAATAAAAAGTCTATACTATAGCTATTTTTCGTATGCTCTACTTTCAATGCTTTCGATTGAACAAACTCCTGATATTGTTCTGCATCGTTAATCAACCAAATATCCGTAATATCAGGCAGTTTATTCGTACAGTATGGATTTATTTTTAACTTTAGTATTTCAGGTTTAATTGAATCGACGTAGTAGGGACCTGTAAACAATATACGCTCGCCATCATTTTTATAAATCGCCGAAAATTCCTGACTCAATATCGATTTAATTAAATCTGTTTTACGTTGCAGCTTAATTTTGAATTTAAAAATATCTAACACTACAATATCAATAACATCAGATAGCCCAGGTAGACTATTACGTGCTTTCACTAATGATTTCAACGCATTCACAACGTCATCTGCAAATAACAAATCACCATTAGAAAAATGAATATCTTTATGTAAATGAATAACTAAATCATTACCGACCCATTCATCATATACAACGAGGTTTTTAGCAAGTTCATTTTCACGAACGGTATAAAGACAATCTCCCACGTTTGTAAGTACAGTAAGTAGTGCAACGTCTAATGGTTCTAATGGATGGATGACGTTCGGAATTCTGTATAAATAATCCACGTAGTTCAAATGTTTAGTATCATAATCCCTACGACTATAGAGTACTTCTTCGACGCATAAGCGGAGAATACGTTTCGATTTATCTGTCATATTTAAAGCCATCACAGATTGTAATTGCTGAACATCATAGGATTCTATTTCTCGAATAAGGTGGTTAATATACTCACCTTCAATATTTTTTAGAAATTCTATGGTTGTAGCATTACCACGTCCAACACCACTATTAAATGAAATAAAACCTTCTTCACTCCATTTGTTTAATAGGCGTGTAAGTTGGCGGGGAGAGATTTCTAGGTAATCTGAAACGGTATCACGTGAAAATGTATTTTGTTGCATATATAAATATAGCTTTAATAACTTCTCATCAACTTCTACCATTTCATATCTCCTCCCTCTTATTTCATATTAAATCCACCTAACCCTGAAATAAACGTAGGCAATGCCGTTGCTATGTCCGGCATAGGTTCTTCAATCGTCGGTGCAGGTATCGACTTCAATTTTAATTTTGAATAATTTTTATTTTTCCCTTTATTTTGATCTGCGTTAGCGACCTCTATTGAGCCACTTTTAGTTTTATCAGATTTATCAGCGCTCGACTTTTGATCATTTTTTTGAATTTTCTCATTCTGTTTATCTACCATCGCCCCTATTTTTGGAAGAATAATTGGTTGTAAACTGACATCTAGATCTAATGCATCTACTGCATCACGTTGCTTCGTATTAGCGGTACCTGGTAAAACAGACGCAGTTGCGTCATTAGATGCAACTTCTGCCTCAGGTTCAATTATTACAACACTACGTGAAGATGGATTTTTGTTTGTACTAGCATTCGTATTAGTACTATTTGTTTGCTCTGATTTAGTTGGTGGCTCCACTATGATTGGTGGTATCGTAATACCAGGTTGCTCAATTGTAGGTACAGATATTACGGGCACTTCTGTTGTCGGTGCTTCTGTCGTTGGCGCTTCTGTTGTCGGCGCTTCTGTTGTTGGGACTTCGGTTGTCGGCGCTTCTGTTGTCGGCGCTTCTGTTGTCGGCGCTTTCGTTGTTGGTGCTTCTGTTGTTGGAACTTCCGTTGTTGGTGCTTCCGTTGTTGGCACTTCGGTTGTCGGAACTTCCGTTGTTGGTACTTCCGTTGTTGGAACTTCTGTTGTTGGTGTTTCTGTCGTTGGAATTTCTGTTGTTGGAACTTCTGTTGTTGGTGTTTCTGTTGTTGGTGCTTCTGTTGTTGGTACTTCTGTTGCTGGCACTTCTGTTGTCGGTGTTTCTGTTGTTGGAACTTCCGTTGTTGGTACTTCCGTTGTTGGTACTTCTGTCGTCGGTACTTCCGTTGTTGGAACTTCTGTTGTTGGAACTTCCGTTGTTGGTGCTTCCGTTGTTGGTGCTTCCGTTGTTGGAATTTCTGTTATTGGAACTTCTGTTGTTGGAATTTCTGTTATTGGAACTTCTGTTGTTGGAATTTCTGTTATTGGAACTTCTGTTGTTGGAATTTCTGTTGTTGGTGCTTCCGTTGTCGGTGTTTCTGTCGTTGGTGCTTCTGTTGTCGGTGTTTCTGTCGTTGGTGCTTCTGTTGTTGGCACTTCTGTTGTTGGTACTTCCGTTGTTGGTACTTCCGTTGTCGGGACTTCGGTTGTCGGCGCTTCCGTCGTTGGTGCTTCCGTTGTTGGTACTTCTGTTGTTGGTGTTTCTGTTGTTGGTGCTTCTGTTGTCGGTGTTTCTGTTGTTGGTGCTTCTGTTGTCGGTGTTTCTGTTGTTGGTGCTTCTGTTGTTGGTACTTCTGTTGTTGGAACTTCCGTTGTTGGTACTTCCGTTGTTGGAACTTCCGTTGTTGGTGCTTCTGTTGTTGGTGCTTCTGTCGTTGGCACTTCTGTTGTCGGCGCTTCCGTTGTTGGCACTTCTGTTGTCGGTGCTTCTGTTGTCGGTGCTTCTGTTGTTGGAACATCACCAGTTGGTGCAATAGTCATTTTAATACGATTAGCAATATTTTTATCAATTACAATCTGTGTGTCAACAACATCTATAGATGGTGCTCCATTATTATCGACTACATTCAAATAAAATCGAAGCGTGAAATCTCCTAGTAACATTCCTTCAAAATAAAAGTAACCCATACTATCCGTAGATCCTTGCATGACACTTCCATCAGGGCCAATTAATTCTAAAGTAGTATTAGCTAAAACCATATCGCCAATACCATCATTATTTTCATCATAATAAGCAGTACCTTCAAGAAAACGAAGTGCTGCCTTTTTCATCATAAGTGATTTAATCTGTACTTGATTTTGAACCGTCTGCACTTCTACGGCATGTGCAACAACAGATTGATTCAATATCCCGATTGTCCCGAGTATACTCGTTGTAGCTATCAACGAGGCTTTTTTAGCATGTTTTTTTTTCATAATTTACACCTTTTCTATGATTAGATATTTGACCAACAACAAATATCTAATCATAGTATTACCTTTTTATTATTTAGACTTAATATTACTTTTTTGTAAATCTCACATTTATCTTGGATGCATAACTTATATCTTAAACAATTAAATTGCATAAGATGTTTAATACAATTTTATTATATATAGAAAGTTTTATCACTTACTATGTTTTGTTAATAATTATTGTTGATACAAGAAAAAAAGGTGACATATTTCATAAACGTGTCCCCTTTTACAATCTTTCAGTCAGAATATAATTTTACACTACATAACAATATTTCACAATACGTAATTCTAAGATTATTAATTTGTTTAAAATCGTCTATGTTATTATAATTATATATTTTTTATTATATTCTATTTTGTATGATAATGTTTTTCTTCGTCATCTTTTTTGTACATAATGTACATAATTGATAAGAAAGCCATTCCTAATACGATAAATATAGATCCACCTAATTGTGAAGATTTATATAATGATAATCCTGCAATAATTTCTGCTAATCCTAATACTAAAAATATGAGCTGTTTCATTTGTAAAGACATGTATATCAACCTTTCAATTTCATAATTAAAAAACCCCAACCTCAAATGAAGGTTGGGGTTAAAAAATGAATTATTTTTCAGTTACTACTTCTTCCTGTTCTAATGCAGGTGCATCTTTCTCGTATTCAACACCACTATAGCGTCTCATACCAGTACCAGCAGGAATTAACTTACCGATAATTACGTTTTCTTTAAGTCCTAATAAGTCATCACGTTTACCTTTAATCGCCGCATCCGTTAACACACGTGTTGTTTCCTGGAATGACGCTGCAGATAAGAAACTTTCTGTTTCAAGTGATGCTTTCGTAATACCAAGTAATACAGGTTTAGCTGTCGCTGGATGTTTTCTTTGTTTAAACACTTCACGGTTTGCATCAGTAAATGTATGAATATCTACTAACGCACCTGGTAATAATTTCGTGTCACCCGCTTCGATAATACGAACTTTACGTAACATTTGACGAACCATTACCTCAACGTGTTTATCTGAGATTTCTACCCCTTGCATACGGTAAACTTTTTGAACTTCTTTTAATAAGTAGCTTTGCGTCGCATTAAGTCCCGCTACAGCTAATAATTGTTTAGGCTCGATAGAACCTTCAGTCATTACTTCACCACGCGCGATTTTTTGACCAATTTCTACTTTAAGTCTTGCAGTACCAGGTGCTAAGTACGTACGTACTTCGTTTTCACCTTTAACTTTAATTTCCTGCATACGATCTTTTACAACGTTTAATTCGATGATTTCACCGTTAATCTCAGAGATTACAGCTTGACCTTTCGGATTACGCGCTTCGAATAACTCCTGGATACGAGGTAAACCTTGTGTAATATCGGCACCGGCAACCCCACCCGTATGGAATGTACGCATTGTTAACTGAGTACCAGGCTCCCCGATAGATTGGGCAGCGATTGTACCAACTGCTTCCCCAACTTCTACTTTTTCACCTGTTGCTAAGTTTTTACCGTAACATTTTTCACAAACCCCATGACGAGAGTTACATGTAAATGCTGAACGGATATGCATTTCTTCGATACCTGCATCAACGATTTGTTTCGCGATTTCAGGTGTAATAAGCTCGTTTACTTTAACAAGAATTTCTTTCGTTTCTGGGTGTCTTACTGTTTCACGAGAATAACGTCCTTCTAAACGCTCGATGAATGGCTCGATTAACTCAGAACCTTCACGAATCGCTGAAACAAGTAATCCACGGTCAGTACCACAATCAGGTTCACGAACGATAACGTCTTGTGCAACGTCAACTAAACGACGTGTTAAGTAACCTGAATCGGCAGTCTTAAGTGCTGTATCGGCAAGACCTTTACGCGCACCATGCGTAGAGATAAAGTATTCTAATACTGTTAAACCTTCACGGAATGAAGATTTGATCGGTAACTCGATGATACGTCCAGCCGGGTTGGCCATCAGTCCACGCATACCGGCTAACTGTGTAAAGTTAGACGCGTTACCACGGGCACCAGAGTCACTCATCATGAAGATTGGGTTTAAGTCATCTAAAGAGTTCATTAATTTCGCTTGGATGTCATCTTTCGCTTTCGTCCAAATCTCAATAACAGCTGCGTAACGTTCACTTTCAGTAATTAAACCACGTGTGAATTGTTTCGTTACTCTATCTACTTTTTCTTCTGCTAATCCAATAATATCCTGTTTATCAGGTAATACGACGATATCAGATACACCTACTGTAATACCAGCACGTGATGAGTACTTAAATCCTAAGTCTTTCATTCTATCTAACATCATTGAAGTATCAGTAATATGGAATCTATTGAACACTTCTGCAATAATTTGACCTAAGAATTTCTTATTAAACGGCTTAACAAGTGGTTGATCGTTTAAGTATTTTAATAATCCTTCTTCAGTTAATTCAGTTGCATCGATGAAATATTTATCAGGTGTTACAGTTTCTAAGTTTGATAATGTTGGTTCGTTAATGAACGGGAATGATTCCGGCATAATTTCATTAAAGATAACTTTACCAACAGAAGTTACAAGTAACTGGCTGTTTTGTTTGTCTGTAAACGTTGGATTATTAAATGATCCAGCTTGAACAGCAATACGTGCATGTAAATGTACATATCCATTCACATAAGCCATGATAACTTCGTTCGCATCTTTAAAGATTCTACCTTCACCAATTGTACCTAAACGCTCTAATGTTAAGTAGTAGTTACCTAATACCATATCCTGAGACGGTGTAACAACTGGTTTACCATCTTTCGGGTTTAAGATATTTTGAGCAGCTAACATTAACATACGTGCTTCAGCTTGCGCTTCTTTAGATAAAGGTACGTGAACGGCCATTTGGTCACCATCGAAATCGGCATTGTAAGCAGTCGTTACAAGTGGATGTAATCGAATCGCACGACCTTCAACTAACGTTGGTTCGAAAGCCTGAATACCTAAACGGTGAAGTGTTGGTGCACGGTTCAGTAATACTGGATGCTCACGAATAACATCTTCTAAAACATCCCAGATTTCTGGTTCCATACGCTCAATTTTACCTTTAGCATTCTTGATGTTTGTTGCAATTTCACGTTCAACTAGTTCTTTCATAACGAATGGTTTGAATAATTCAAGTGCCATTTCTTTAGGAAGACCACATTGATACATTTTTAAGTTCGGACCTACTACGATAACCGAACGACCAGAATAGTCTACACGTTTACCAAGTAAGTTTTGACGGAAACGACCTTGTTTCCCTTTTAACATATGAGATAAAGATTTTAATGGACGGTTACCCGGTCCAGTTACTGGACGACCACGACGACCATTATCAATCAAAGCATCTACAGCTTCTTGTAACATACGTTTTTCGTTTTGAACGATGATACCAGGCGCACCTAAATCTAATAAACGTTTTAAACGGTTGTTACGGTTGATTACACGACGATATAAATCGTTTAAATCAGATGTAGCGAAACGTCCACCATCTAATTGAACCATCGGACGAATTTCAGGTGGGATAATTGGTAATACATCTAAAATCATCCATGAAGGATCATTACCAGAGTTACGGAATGATTCAACAACTTCTAAACGTTTGATTGCTCTTGTTAAACGTTGACCCGTCGCTGTTTCTAATTCTTCACGTAAAGATTTTAACTCGCCATCTAAATCGATGTCCATTAATAAATCTTTAATCGCTTCAGCACCCATTTTCGCAGTGAATTGCCCAGGATACTTATCGTAATACTCGCGGTATTCTCTTTCAGATAATAAAGATTTCTTCTCTAATCCAGTTGGACCTGGATCGATTACTGTATAAGAAGCAAAGTAAATCACTTCTTCTAAAGAACGTGGAGACATATCTAAAAGTAATCCCATACGTGATGGAATACCTTTGAAATACCAAATGTGTGATACAGGTGCAGCTAATTCAATATGCCCCATACGCTCACGACGTACTTTTGATTTCGTTACTTCTACGCCACAACGGTCACAGACCATACCTTTGTAACGTACACGTTTATATTTACCACAGCTACATTCCCAGTCTTTTGTCGGACCGAAAATTTTCTCACAGAATAAACCATCTCTTTCAGGTTTTAATGTACGGTAGTTAATTGTTTCTGGCTTTTTAACTTCACCGAAACTCCAAGAACGGATTTTTTCAGGTGAAGCGAGACCTATCTTCATGTAATGAAAGTTATTTACATCAATCAAAGCCCTACCTCCTTAGTGTATTAAAAATTTTATCAAGATTTATTATTTATGTTGCTTAACAGTCAAGTAGTGATCACTACTTGACGATTAAACAATGATATTGTTGCGTTGAGACAGTGATTATTCAGTGATCTCAGCTTCTGGTTCTGGTTTTTTCGCAATGTTAATCTTTGAATCGATGAAATCGTCATCTTCTAAATCACGCATTTCAATCTCTTCGTCTTTATTATCCATTACTTTTACGTCTAACCCTAAACTTTGTAACTCTTTCATTAATACGCGGAATGATTCAGGAACACCCGGACGAGGGATATTTTCACCTTTAACAATTGCTTCGTATGTTTTCACACGACCAACTGTATCATCCGATTTGTACGTTAAGATTTCTTGTAAAGTATATGCTGCACCGTAAGCTTCAAGTGCCCATACTTCCATCTCACCGAAACGTTGTCCACCGAATTGCGCTTTACCACCAAGTGGTTGTTGTGTAACTAATGAGTATGGTCCTGTTGAACGTGCATGTAACTTGTCATCAACCATGTGGGCTAATTTAAGCATGTACATTACACCAACTGATACACGGTTATCGAACGGCTCACCTGTACGTCCATCATAAAGTACAGTTTTACCATCACGTGCCATACCAGCTTCTTCAATTGTAGACCAAACATCTTCATCGTTCGCTCCATCGAATACTGGAGATGCAACATGCAGACCTAAGTTTTTAGCAGCCATACCTAAGTGTAACTCTAATACTTGTCCGATGTTCATACGAGAAGGTACCCCAAGTGGGTTTAACATGATGTCGATTGGCGTTCCGTCAGGCATAAATGGCATATCTTCTTCTGGTAAGATACGAGAGATAACCCCTTTATTTCCGTGACGACCACACATTTTGTCCCCAACGTGAATTTTACGTTTTTGAACGATATAAACACGTACTAATTGGTTAACACCTGGTGGTAACTCATCGCCATCTTCACGATTGAAGACTTTAACGTCTAATACGATACCGTCTGCACCATGTGGTACACGTAATGAAGTATCACGTACTTCACGTGCTTTTTCACCGAAGATTGCGTGTAAAAGGCGCTCTTCAGCTGTTAATTCAGTAACCCCTTTAGGCGTTACTTTACCAACTAAGATATCGCCATCACGTACTTCGGCACCAACGAAAATGATACCACGATCATCTAAGTTTTTAAGTGCGTTATCAGATACGTTAGGAATATCTCTTGTAATTTCTTCAGGTCCGAGCTTCGTATCACGTGCTTCTGATTCATATTCTTCAATATGGATAGAAGTGTAAACGTCATCTTTAACAAGACGTTCACTCATGATAACAGCATCCTCATAGTTGTAACCATCCCAAGTCATGAATCCAACGACAACGTTACGTCCAAGTGCCATCTCACCAAGTTCCATAGAAGGACCATCTGCTAAGATTTCACCTTTCGTTACGATATCGCCAACTGCCACGATTGGACGTTGGTTGTAACAAGTACCCGAGTTAGAACGTGCGAATTTCGCTAATTTATATACGTCTAAATCTGTTTCGATTTCTTTTCCGCCTTCTTCAATGATTCGGCGAACTTTAATTTGGCGTGCTTCAACGTGTTCAACACGACCTTTATATTTAGCAACTACTGCAGCTCCAGAGTCACGCGCTGCTACGTGTTCCATACCTGTACCAACGAATGGTGCTTCTGGATTCATTAACGGCACTGCTTGACGTTGCATGTTCGCACCCATTAATGCACGGTTCGAGTCATCGTTTTCTAAGAATGGAATACAAGCTGTGGCAGCAGATACGACCTGCTTCGGTGATACGTCCATGTAATCCATGCGTTCACGTGCCATTACAGTGTTGTCTCCACGGAAACGACAAACAACTTCGTCATCTAAGAATTTACCATTTTCGTCTAAACGCGCATTGGCTTGGGCAACAACGTAAGCATCTTCTTCGTCAGCTGTTAAGTAGTCAATTTGTGATGTAACTGTATTTGTTTCGATATCAACTTTTCTGTATGGTGTTTCAATGAAACCAAATTCATTGACACGCGCATAACTTGAAAGTGAGTTGATTAACCCGATGTTTGGTCCCTCAGGTGTTTCAATCGGACACATACGGCCATAGTGAGAGTAATGAACGTCACGTACTTCCATACCGGCACGTTCTCTTGTTAAACCACCAGGTCCTAATGCAGATAAACGACGTTTATGCGTAAGCTCAGCTAATGGGTTGGCCTGATCCATGAACTGAGATAATTGAGAGCTACCAAAGAATTCTTTAATAGACGCAATAACAGGTCGAATGTTGATTAATTGTTGAGGTGTAACAGATTCTGTGTCTTGTAAACTCATACGTTCACGTACAACACGTTCCATACGGCTTAAACCGATACGGAATTGGTTTTGTAATAACTCACCAACTGAACGTAAGCGACGGTTTCCTAAGTGGTCAATATCATCTGTGAAACCTACACCAGCTAATAAGTTAAAGAAATAACTAATAGATGATAAGATATCTGCAGGTGTGATACATTTCACTTCATCATCAGGGAATGCATTCCCGATAATTGTCGTTGTACGTTTTTCTTCATCTCCAGGAACGTAAACTTTAACAGATTGAATTTCAATCGGCTCGTCTAATAAACCATTCTCTAAAGTGAATACTTTTTGGTTGGCATTGTTCTCAAGCACATCTAAAATTTGATCTAAATTACGACGATCTAATAATGTACCTTCTTCAGCTACAATTTCACCCGTTTCAACATCAACGATAGGCTCAGCTAACGTTTGGTTGAATAAACGGTGTTTTAAATGTAACTTTTTATTCATTTTATAACGTCCAACGCTTGCTAAATCATAGCGTTTTGGGTCGAAGAAACGAGAGTATAATAAACTCTTCGCGTTCTCAACTGTTGGTGGCTCACCTGGACGTAAACGTTCATATATTTCAAGTAATGCAGCTTCAGTTGACTCAGTATTATCTTTGTCTAATGCGTTACGTAAGTACTCGTTATCACCAAGTAAATCGATGATTTCCTGATCACTAGAGAAACCTAATGCACGTAAAAGTACAGTGATTGGTAACTTACGTGTACGGTCAATACGAACGAATACAACATCTTTCGCATCAGTTTCATATTCAAGCCACGCACCACGGTTAGGGATAACAGTCGCTCCAAAGCTCACTTTACCATTCTTGTCGACTTTATCATTGAAGTATACAGACGGCGAACGCACAAGCTGAGATACGATAACACGTTCTGCACCATTGATAACAAAGGTACCTGTATCTGTCATTAACGGGAAATCACCCATAAAGACTTCTTGTTCTTTCACTTCGCCAGTTTCTTTAATAATTAATCGAACCTTTACTCGAAGTGGCGCTGAGTAAGTAGCATCACGGTTCTTTGCTTCATCTAAATCGTACTTTGGCTCACCTAATTTGTAATCCACAAATTCTAATGAAAGATTTCCAGTGAAGTCTTCAATTGGAGAAATGTCTTTAAACATTTCGATTAAACCTTCTTCTAAGAACCATTCATAAGATTTTGTTTGAATTTCTATTAAGTTAGGTAATTCTAAAATCTCGGAAATTCTTGCGTAACTTCTACGCTGACGATGCCTTCCGTATTGGATAAGTTGACCTGTCAACAGATTCACCCCTCAAAAATTGTGGTGCCTTTTACCTAAACAGAAGCAATAAGACAAAAAGAAAACGGAATCACATAACTCCATTTTCACATTTTATTTTAAACTCATTTCTCCTAGTACTAGATAGAAAAGTGCACACTTATTCATTTAAATTTTTACATTCTATTACTATAACAGACCTTGTTCAGAAGGTCAACCTTTTACACTCTTTAAAATATAATAGCCTTTATCTTTTTTCAGTACAGTTACATTTCCAAAGTCAGTTTCCATTTTCTTTTTCGCAGATGGCATACCTTGTTTTTTCTGAATGACGACATATAATGCGCCACCTTGATAGAGCACTTTAGCGCTATCTTCCAGAATGCGATGAACAACTTCTTTCCCCGCTCGAATGGGCGGATTCGTAATTACCGCATCAAACTGTTCAGTTACTTCGTTTAAGCCATCACTTTTATAAATCGTCGTATTGTGAATATTGTTAGCTTTACTATTTCTTTCAGATAAAGATAAAGCACGCTCATTCACATCGACCATATGTACTATCGATTCCGGAAGTTGCTTCGCTACCATCAAACCCATCGTACCGTACCCACAACCTACATCAAGCACACTTTTAGGGCTCGCATCACCTAGAAAGGTCTTAACGAGCAAATTTGATCCGAAATCAATACTCCCTTTTGAGAACACACCTGCATCCGTCGTCAGTTCAAGCTGGTGGTCTCCCATATCGAAACGAATCGTACTTTCATTGCTTTCTACCGTTTGTTCTTCATCGTAATAATGACTCACTTTCACACCTCACTCATTTCTACTCGGTGCAAACGCACTCAGTTGAAATTATACCAATATAAAGCAAGAAAAACCCGTTATATACATAACGGGTTTCAAAACAAAAGAGAAATTATTTAACTTCTACAGTTGCTCCAGCTTCTTCTAATTTAGCTTTTAATTCTTCAGCTTCTTCTTTAGATACGCCTTCTTTAACTACTTTAGGAGCGCCATCAACTAAGTCTTTAGCGTCTTTTAATCCTAAGCCAGTTGCTTCTTTAACAGCTTTAACAACTTTGATTTTTGAAGATCCAGCAGATACTAATTCTACGTCGAATTCAGTTTTCTCTGCAGCAGCACCTTCGCCACCAGCAGCACCAGCTACAGCTACAGGAGCAGCAGCAGTTACACCAAATTCTTCTTCGATAGCTTTAACTAAATCGTTTAATTCTAAAACTGACATTTCTTTAATCATTTCGATAATTTTTTCGTTTGACATGATTGTAATCCTCCATTTAATTTAAGTTTTTTTATGATACTTTGCGTTGTTGGCTAAGTGAATTATGCTTCTTCAGCAGGAGCAGCTTCTTCTCCGCCTTCTTTTTGTTCTCCAACAGCTTTAACTGCATACGCGAAGTTACGCATTGGAGCTTGTAATACTGAAAGAACCATTGAGATAAGTCCTTCTTTTGATGGTAATGATGCGATAGCTTTGATATCATCAGCGCTAGTCACTTTACCTTCGATAATACCTGCTTTGATTTCTAATTTATCGTTTTCTTTAGCGAAGTCAGCAATAATTTTTGCTGGCGCTACAACTTCTTCAGTTGAGAATGCGATCGCGTTAGGTCCAGTTAAAAATTCTTCAATACCTTCGATACCTGCAGCTACTGCAGAACGACGTACTAAAGTATTTTTGTAAACTTTGAACTCAACACCAGCTTCACGAAGTTGTTTACGTAGTTCAGTTACTTGCGCAACTGTTAAACCACGGTAGTCAACGATGATAGTAGATACTGAATTTTTTAATTGTTCAGTGATCAAATCAGCTTTTTGTTGTTTGATTTCGATAGCTTTTGTACTCATTATGACACCTCCATTAAGATTTTCGTGCTTTTCTAATAAATATTATTAAAAAAGCACTTTTCACCCATGGTAAAAAGTGCTTGAACAGTCTCAAGTCAAATTTCACCTCGGTAGGATGATTAAGCTTACGCCCCTACTGTCTTAGGTTATTTATAAAATACAAATTACACTATAACGTGAAATTTGAATCTTGTCAAATTGTTTTTTGAATTAGTTTCTTACTTCTGATGGGTCAACTTTGATACCAGGGCCCATAGTTGAAGTTACAGAAACAGTTTTGAAGTAAGTACCTTTTGATGACGCTGGTTTAGCTTTAGCTAAAACATCTTTTAAAGTGTTAAAGTTTTCAACTAATTTAGCTGTATCGAATGATACTTTACCGATTGACGCATGAACGATACCAGATTTCTCAGCACGGTATTCTACTTTACCTGCTTTGATTTCTTGTACAGCTTTTGTTACGTCCATCGTTACTGTACCAGTTTTAGGGTTTGGCATTAAACCTTTAGGTCCTAAGACACGTCCAAGTTTACCAACTTCGCCCATCATATCTGGAGTAGCTACGATTACATCGAATTCGAACCAACCTTGGTTGATTTTGTTGATGTATTCAGCATCGCCAACATAGTCAGCGCCTGCAGCTTCAGCTTCTTTTAATTTTTCACCTTTAGCGAATACTAATACACGTTGAGTTTTACCAGTTCCGTTTGGTAATACTACTGCCCCACGGATTTGTTGGTCATTTTTACGTACATCGATTCCTAAACGGAATGCAACTTCAACTGATGCGTCAAAGTTAACAGTACTTGTTTCTTGCGCAAGTTTGATTGCTTCTTCTATTGAATAGAATTTTGAGCTATCAACTTTTTGAGCGGCTTCTTGATACTTTTTACCTTTTTTAGCCATTTTTATTTCCTCCTTATAGTGGTTTTAGCGGAATGTCCTCCCACGGGCACTGCTTATAACAGTGCAAGAGCAGACTTATGTAAGTCTGCTGTTAAATCTAAATGTAATACTATTTAATTTCTACACCCATACTACGAGCAGTACCAGCAATAATTCTCATTGCCGCTTCTACGCTTGCTGCATTTAAATCTTCCATTTTAGCTTCAGCGATTTCACGTACTTGGTCTTCAGTTACTGTAGCAACTTTAGTCTTGTTAGGTTCACCTGAACCTTTTTCGATTTTAGCTGCTTTTTTAAGTAAAACTGCTGCAGGTGGTGTTTTAGTGATAAATGTAAATGAACGATCTTCAAATACAGAAATTTCAACCGGAATAATTAAACCTGCTTGTTCTTGTGTACGCGCGTTAAATTCTTTACAGAATCCCATGATGTTAACACCTGCTTGACCTAATGCTGGACCAACTGGTGGCGCTGGGTTTGCTTTCCCTGCCGGAATTTGTAATTTAACAACTTTGATTACTTTTTTAGCCACGATGTGCACCTCCTATAATATCGTGATGTGGTCACAGGGTATGATATTTACCCTCCCACTCAACAACCGTACTAATTAGCACGACCATAAAATATTAACACTTTCAAAGATGAATTGCAAGTGAAAATTTACATTTTATTTTTATTTTTTTATTAAAGTTTCTCGATTTGGTCGAATTCCACTTCAACTGGCGTTTCACGACCGAACATATCAACTAATACCGTTAATTTGTATTTCTCGATATCGATTTCTTTTACTTCCCCAACCTGGTTCGTAAATGGTCCACTTGTCACACGGACTTGTTCGCCAATTTCAATTTCAACATCGATTGTTTTTTCGTTCATACCCATTGATTTTAAGATGAACTTCGCTTCTTCTGGTAATAATGGATTTGGTTTAGAACCAGCACCTGCAGAACCGACAAATCCAGTAACACCCGGTGTATTACGTACTACATACCATGACTCGTCTGTCATGACTAATTCTACTAATACGTAACCTGGGAAGGTTTTCTTTACTGATGTTTTTGCTTTCCCATCTTTAATTGTCGTCTCTTCCTCTTCAGGAATAACCACTCTAAAGATTTGATCTTGCATATTCATAGATTCAAGACGCTTTTCTAAATTGTCTTTTACTTTATTTTCATAGCCTGAATACGTATGAACTGCGTACCAATGCTTTTTACTTTCCTCAGACATAGTATGCCTCCTTATTTAATTAATCGAATGAGTTCAGATATACCTAAATCGATTGCGTAAAAGAAAATGATGAAGAATATTACTGTTAATACTACGATTGATGTATCTCTTACAACTTCCTGACCTGTTGGCCATGAAGTTTTTTTCATTTCAGAGATGACACCTTGAAAGAAGTTCTCTTTACGTTCCATGCGTTTGCCTCCGTCACGTTAATAATAATTGATAAAAAATAGACCGAACCGAAATTCAATGTCTATTCCTTGTGCTATATGATTGAAATTGTGTCCATTTAATTCATGCTAATCCTAGTTTAATATAACGGTGAAATGTTCATTTGTCAAACTATGATACACCTTTTACAAACGTTTTGACCTTCACTTTAAGCCGCGCTATCGTGTTATGAATTGTTTTTAAAGATTCATTCTCGATGGCTGCCATGGCCTTAATCGGCATTTGTTCCTTTAAATATTCAAGCACACGATATTCTATCGGACTTAATTGTAATGCGATAGGTGTCATACGCGATTGCAAATCAATAAACTCACTTTCCACTCGTGGATCCAGTGCATTAATATCCTGAATGTATGCATCTAATGTTAATTCATCCTCATACATCGATGTTTCTATGCTAACAATTGGGCGCTTACGCTCCTTTTGAATACCACGAACGTAATCCAGTAATGCATATTTCAAATGGTAAAAATAAAATCGCTCAAAGTCATCGCTCTTTAAAGGATCATATACACGTACAGCCTGATAAAGTGTAATAAGGCTCTCCTGATATAGTGCATCGTGATCTTTAAACGTTAATCTGCGAATGTGCACAGCAATACCATTGCGTAATCTGGCAACTAGACTTTCAAAAGCATCTACGTTTCCGTTTTGAATATCTTTTACGATTGTTTCAATGGGTTGTAAATGATACAAAGCTTGCTCTTCACAAATGAGTTGTGTATATGTTTTAAACATTATTTAACCTCTTGATTTCTTTTCCTTAAGATTAAATGTTATTAAACAATATCTCAAATAAAAAAATTATCTCGAATTAAATTTCTCCACGTCTCAAACGTTCTAAATGTTCCTTTGTTGTTTCATCGATTTCGATACGCGTTCTAGGCTGATGCGTTCTCATATGGCGGATATCATTGGCAACACGTTGTTCTTCTTCTCTTAAATTATTGATAAACTCACGCGACGGGATTCTAAGTGCACCACTACCAAAGATCGTGTGCTGCTCAGACAAATCGCTCGTCACCACTTTAATAGTTGTAATATGTTTCTCATACATCTCATAAACGAGCCTTTCAATCACAGCATCCGCTGTTTCTTTCTCACGCGAATAGATTACCCGAATGCCGTGAAATACTTCTTCACGTTCATGTGACTTCACGTCATATGCATCAAATACGACAATCATCTCATCAGCAATACGCGCATTGTAATTAGCAATTTCAAGTAACAACTGAACTCTCGCTTCTTCAAGTGACTCTTTTGCAAGTTGCTTTAATCGTGTACTTTGGCCTATGACATTATAACCATCAATGATGGTATATTTTTTAATCATTAATCAAGCGGATTCCTTTTACGATAAACTTCGTACATCAATAAACTTGCCGCCACTGAAGCATTCAAACTGTTAACATGACCTACCATTGGTAAGTGGATTAAGAAATCACATTTGTCTTTTACGAGTCGGCTCATCCCTTCACCTTCAGAACCGATTACAATTGCTAAGTTCATGTTTGCATCCATCTTACGATAATCCACTGATTGCTTCGCATCCGTTCCTGCAACCCAGTACCCTTGTTCTTTCAGTTTATCAATCGCCTGACTAATGTTTGTCACGCGCATTACAGGTACGTGCTCAATTGCACCGGTAGATGCCTTCACTACCGTTTGATTTAAACTTACTGAACGTCGCTTCGGAATCATAATTCCGTCAATACCTATTGCATCCGCCGTTCTAAGGATTGAACCTAAGTTATGTGGATCCTCCAGCCCGTCTAGAATCATAATCGTACTGAACCGCTCTTGGTCGCGCGCGCTGAGGAAATCATCTAATTCAACATATTCATACGGTGAAATCATCGCCATAATACCTTGATGTGGCACATCTGATAAATGATCTAATTTCGATTTTGGCACCGTTTGAACGATTATTTTTCGTTCTTTGCATAAATTTAATATACTTGAAATTTGCGACTTATTAATACCTTCCTGAATCAATACTTTATTAATTTCGTGATCTGATTCAATCGCACTTTTAACAGCATGACGTCCTACAATGATTTCATCATTTGTTTGTTTATTCATTATTTACCCCTCATTTCACATAACGTTATGATGTATTCAAGTAACGCTTGTAATCTTTCTGTTTCGTTATTTAAATGCAAATAACCGATGACCGCTTCTAATGCCGTACTCTTTTTATAAGAAATCACATCTGTATTTTTTGCACGCGTATGACTTTTCGCGTTGCGTCCACGCATTAATATTTCAGTTTCCTGTTCTGTAAAGAAATTTTTTTCAACCAAGACATCAAATGTTTGTGCCTGACTTTTTGCAGATACAAAAAACGTTGCCTGGCGATGCAGTTCATTCGGCTTCTTATTTTTCTCACGGACAATATAATTTCTTACATATAAATCAAGCACAGCATCACCTAAATAAGCCAGTGTCAGCGGATTGTAAAGACTCGCTTCATTAACCACGTTTAAATCTCACACCTTGTGCCGTATCTTCGAGAATAATATTTTGCGCTTTTAACATGTCACGAATTTCATCTGCTCGAGCAAAATTCTTCTCTTTACGTGCTGCTTCACGCTCAGCAATTAAAGCTTCAATATCTGCATCCAGTAATGCTGCTTCCTCAACCAGTTTCACGCCTAATACTTCGCTAATGATTTCAAATACTTCTAAGAAGCGTTCGATTACTTTTAAATCCGTTGATTCATTTTGATTATAAATGTTAGCTTGTTTCGCTAATTCATACCATGCTGTAATCGCATTAGCTGTGTTAAAGTCATCATCCATAGCAGTTTCAAATTGCAGTAAAATATCATCCACTGCCTTAATGACTTCGCTATGGTCGACAATATCTACTGAAATTGCCTGACGCTCTTTTAAAGCTGCATATGCGTTCTGGATACGTTCTAAACCAGCTTTAGCGCTTGTCACTAGGTCAATGTTGTAGTTGATTGGATTTCTGTAATGTACGCTAATCATAAAGAAGCGTAATACGTTTGGATTAATTTCTTTAATAATGTCATGGACTAAAATAAAGTTACCTAATGATTTACTCATCTTTTCATTATCGATATTAATGAAGCCGTTATGCATCCAGTAGTTCGCAAACGTCGTATCATTATGTGCTTCGGATTGTGCAATTTCATTTTCGTGGTGAGGGAACGCTAAATCAGATCCACCAGCATGAATATCGATTGAATCTCCTAAATGTTTCTTCGCCATCACCGAACATTCAATGTGCCAGCCTGGGCGACCTTTACCCCAAGGAGAATTCCAGCTAATCTCTCCTGGTTTAGCCGTTTTCCATAATGCGAAATCTAATGCGTCGTCCTTTAATTCACCCGTTGCAATACGCGCACCAACTTTTAATTCATCGATAGATTGGTGGCTTAATTTACCGTATCCTTCAAATTTACGCGTTCTAAAGTAAACATCGCCACTGCTTTCATATGCATAATCTTTCTTAATCAGTTCTTCAATAAACTCAATAATATCATCCATATGATCCATAACACGCGGATGATGCGTTGCGTGCTTACAGTTTAATGCACCCGTATCTTCAAAGTATGCTTCAATAAAGCGATCTGCTACTTCAGGTACTGTAGAATTGAGTTCATTCGCTGCTTTTATCAATTTGTCATCGACATCCGTAAAGTTAGAAACATAATTCACTTCGTAACCACGGTACTCAAAGTAACGGCGAACAACATCAAAACTGATAGCCGGACGAGCGTTCCCGATGTGAATGTAGTTATAAACAGTTGGACCACAAACGTACATTTTCACTTTACCTTCTTCTAATGGCACAAACTTTTCTTTTTTTCGACTTAATGTGTTATATAATGTAATCATCTATTATCTCTCCCTTTTGAGTTGCTTCAATATGACGTTCTAATTCTTTTAATTTCTCGTAAATTGGATCCGGTAAATTTGTATGTTCAAAGCTCTTACCAACTTTAACACCGTTTTGTTTGACGATGTGACCTGGAATCCCTACAACAGTAGAATAATCTGGAACACACTTTAATACGACGGAGTTCGCACCGATATTCACGTTATTTCCTATCTGAATATTCCCCAGTACTTTCGCCCCGGCTGCGATTAATACGTTATCGCCAATGTCCGGATGACGCTTACCACTTTCTTTCCCGGTACCTCCGAGAGTAACACCTTGATAAATTGTAACATTATTCCCAATCGTACATGTTTCTCCAATCACAATACCCATACCATGGTCAATGAACAAGCGTTTTCCAATCTTGGCGCCGGGATGAATTTCTATACCTGAGAAGAACCTTGAAATTTGGCTAATGGCACGCGCAATAAAATACATTTTGTGATTAAAAAACCAATGTGCAACTAAATGCCACCACACCGCATGTAACCCTGAATAAGTTAAAAAGACTTCTAAACTACTACGTGCAGCTGGATCTTGTTCGAATACCATATTAATGTCATCTTTAATTCTTGCAAACATGTATACACCTCCAAATAGATAAAAAGAAGCACCTCTTAACAAGAGGTGCTTCTGCACGGTTCCACTCTGATTAGTAGATACAATCTACTCACTTAATAATTTATTCAACTCATAACTTCAAGAGATGCATTCAATAATTAACGTATCACATACTCCCACCAACCGTATGCTCTCTAAAGATATTTTAACTATCTACTTCTTCTCTTAAATTGATTATAATAGATTGCACTTATTTTTCAACTGTTTTTACTTAGTCTATGCGTATACACTTAAACGGCTAATTACTTTTTCTTTACCTAATAACTCCATCGTGTTCGGTAATTCTGGACCATGTGTTTGACCAGAAACCATCACACGGATTGGCATGAATAAGTTTTTACCTTTAATGCCTGTCTCTTTTTGAACTGCTTTAATCGCTGCTTTAATACTTGCTGCATCAAATGTTTCTAATGCTTCAAGTTGCGCCGTTAAAGATTTAACTAGTTCAGGCACTTGTTCACCATTCACAACTTCAGTTGCTTCTTCGTCTAACGTTAATTCATCTTTGAAGAATAACTCAGAAAGTTCAACGATTTCGCCCGCGTAACTCATTTGTTGTTGATATAAACCTACTAATGACTTCGCCCAAGCAAGTTCTGCTTCTGTCGGATTATTTGAGATAAGACCCGCTTTTTCCATATGCGGCAATGTCATTTCAAACACTGTATCTAAATCTTTCGTTTTCATATACTGGTTGTTAATCCATGCAAGCTTTTGTTTATCGAAGAATGCTGGCGATTTACTTAAACGCTTTTCATCAAACATTTCGATAAATTGCTCTTTAGTGAAGATTTCTTCTTCCCCTTCCGGAGACCAGCCAAGTAAACCGATAAAGTTAAATAATGCTTCTGGTAAGTAACCTAAATCATGATATTGCTCAATAAATTGAATGATTGAACCATCACGTTTTGATAATTTTTTACGTTCTTCGTTAACGATTAACGTCATATGACCGAAAGTTGGAATATCGTATCCTAACGCTTCGTATACCATCATTTGCTTCGGTGTGTTAGAAATATGGTCATCACCACGAATAACGTGTGTAATTTCCATGAAATGATCATCGATTGCTACCGCAAAGTTGTACGTTGGAATACCATCTTTTTTCACGATAACCCAGTCACCGATACCATTTGAATCAAATGACACTTCACCTTTTACCATGTCGTTAAAGGTATACGTTTTATCTTTCGGTACGCGAATACGAATAGAAGGTTGTCTTCCTTCAGCAATCAATGCTTCTTCTTCTTCTTTCGTAAGATGCGCATGTTGTCCACCATATCTCGGCATCTCACCACGTGCAAGTTGTGCTTCACGCTCTGCTTCCAATTCTTCAGGTGTCATGTAACAACGGTATGCTTTATCTTCTGCTAATAACTTATCAACTAATGGTTGATAGATTGCTTGGCGCTCAGATTGACGATAAGGTCCAAAACCGCCATCTTTATCAATTGATTCATCCCAATCCATACCTAACCATTTTAAGAACCGTAATTGACTTTCTTCTCCACCTTCAACATTGCGGGCAGTATCTGTATCTTCAATACGAATGATAAAGTCTCCACCATGATGTCTAGCAAATAAATAGTTAAATAATGCTGTACGGGCATTCCCAATATGTAAAAATCCAGTTGGACTCGGTGCATAACGCACTCTAACTTTACTCATTTTTTTCACTCCATATAATTTTATTGTCATTAAATTATATCATATGTTAAAGGATGTGGTGATTACATTAATTACAAAATGAGATGCAAAATAAATACATTGAATTTTCAGAATTTTGTTGCTTTTTTAAAGTTTATAAAACATACTATTTTTACAAGAAAATATTACACCAAAAGGAGAAATGTATACGAAAAAATATTAACTACATCTTTATCCATTTTCGCCCTATTATCTTTACCTTTAAACGAATAAACGAATCTAGAGCGGTTACTAATGATGGTCCAAATAGGTATATTGCTTACAACGGGACTGTCTACGAGGCATCTAGTAAATCAACTTACAAAACTGTAAATTGGACATATTCCCACTATAACCCTTCTTCAACAACAGATACTGTTACTTATCAAGTTTCAAGAACAAAATCTGCTTCTGCTTCAGTATCTACTTCTGCTGAATTTGGTATTATGAAAAACGGAGTTAATATTGGTTCAGAAGTATCTTTGAATACTTCAAGTACAATATCATATAACATTACTTATAGCATACCTCCAAGAACAAAGTATTTATTAAGAGCTGGAAGCGAAAGAGTAAAAACAGACGGTTATATTGTAAGATATAGCAATGGGAAAGTTTCCACAAAAAAATACGTTACTGGAAATTGGTCGTATCGTGGTTTCTCTGACAAAATTAAGCAGTAAAGGGGTTCTTATATAATGAAAATTTATTGTATTCCTTTTCTAGCAATCACTCTTATCTTAAATGGCTGTTCAGATGCCAAAAAAAGTTCTTCAAATACAAACACTGAAACTTTAAAGGTGGAAAAAATTAATCAAAAGAAACAAATTCAAAACATTAAAGATGTATTCACAGATCCACATTTTAAAATATCTAATTTTGAAGTTAAAAAAAATAATAGCACTAAAGTTTTTTATACCATAGATTTCAAATTAGATTCTGAAAGTTCTAAATACATAAATTCTAATAAAAATGAAATGATTTATTTAAATATTATTTATCCAGAAATTTTGCAAAAGAAATTCAATAAATATAGTACACCTAATCTAAAAGTAAGATTAGGTGATATTACACAAAACCGCTTTATTATTTCAGACAACCTAAATAATGCTGATTTAAAAGTTTTAAATGATTTAAATACAAACCTACAACTTCGCATGCTCAACAAAGATAAGCAAATGTTTTTTCTTTTTGACGGATTAAACAACTATAAATATTAAAATACTTAATTTTAAAAGATACCTATAAAAACACCCTGTATTCATAAGATACAGGGTTCATGTTTAATGCTTCATCAACAATACAACAGCTTGTGCTTGTATGCCTTCTTGTCTTCCTAAATACCCCATCTTCTCATTTGTTGTTGCTTTTACGTTGACGTTTGAGATATCTGTATTTAACACATTCGCAATTGCTTCACGCATTGCATCGATATGCGGTCTGAATTTCGGTTTTTCAGCAATGATCGTCGCATCAATATTTCCGATTTTGTATCCCATTTTGATGACGTGATCGTAACTTTCCTTTAACAATACTTTTGAATCCGCACCTTTATACTTAGGGTCATCGTCAGGAAAGAATTTACCGATATCTCCAAGTGCAACAGCACCTAATATCGCATCTGTAATCGCATGTAACAACACATCCGCATCGCTATGTCCTAGTAATCCTTTTTCATGTTCAAGTTCAATACCACCAATGATTAAAGGTCTGCATTCAACCAATTGATGCACGTCATATCCATATCCTATCCTAAACATATAATCCCTCTTTTCTTTAAGATGGCTTCAGCAAAGAACATGTCTTCCGGTGTTGTGATTTTAATATTATCATAATCACTTTCGACGATATGCACTTCTGAAATACGTTCAACAAGTGATGCATCATCTGTTCCTAAGAACTGATCTGCATCTGCCTTATTGTACGCTTCAAGTAATAAGTTATAATCAAATGCTTGTGGCGTTTGAATTTGCCATAACAAATCACGCTTTAACGTTTCAGCAACTTTATTGTCTTGCACGCGTTTAATCGTATCCTTCACTTTAACACCCGCAATAACACTTTTATTGCTTTGAACTGCAGTATACAAATTGTTTAAAGTTGCTTGTGAAATGAATGGTCGCGCCGCATCATGAACAAATACATAGTCACACGGCTCTATTGCTTTCAACACATTATAAATACTGTATTGACGCTCGCTTCCACCTTCAGTGATAACACCGATTTTATCATATGCTTGTAGCATTGATTTCAATGTATCAATTTCATCACGTTGTGCCGCCAAATGAATCTTGCGGCAATGATTGTCGTTTTGAAATGCAGAAACCGTATGTTCAAGAATGGATTTGTCATTAATAGTTAAGAGTATTTTATTTTTATCAGCTTGCATGCGTTTCCCCATACCTGCTGCTGGAATAATTACATCATACATATTAGTCATTCACTTTCTTCGTGAAAATAATTCTACCTGATGAAGTCTGGAGTACAGATTGTACTTCAACATTCACCTGTTTGTTAATTAAATGCTTCCCATTCTCAACGACAACCATTGTACCATCTTCTAAATAACCAACACCTTGATTCTCTTCTTTGCCTGCTTTCGTAACGTTCAGCGTAAACTGATCACCTTGTGCTACAACAGGTTTAATTGCTTCAGATAAATCATTTACGTTAAGTACTTTAATTCCTTGAACTTGACATACTTTATTTAAATTAAAGTCTGTCGTAATAACGCTCGAATTCGTCTCTTTTGCCATCGCAATTAATAATTGATCGACTTCTTTAATATTCTTATTGCCCGGGACAATCTTCACAGGATAACCTGTTGCCTGTAAATCACTTAATATGTCTAATCCTCGTTGACCTTTATCGCGTTTCATACCGTCTGTAGAATCAGCAATGAGTTGTAATTCATCTAATACACCTTGTGGTACGATAATCGTACCATCTAAGAAGCCGCACTCTACGATTGATAAAATACGACCATCTATAATCGCTGACGTATCCAATAATTTCGTGTTATCCAACACACGACGTTTGTTCGTATTACTTTGGAAGCGTTCAGGAAGAAAGCTCTGAATTTCATCACGTTTCTTAAGCCCTACTTGAAATCCTAAATAACCTAATACTACCGCCAGAATGACTGGTACCGTATTTTTAAGTAAAGTAAATCCCATGAAATTAAATATCAAACTGATCATTGAAGCAATCATCAAACCTAATATCATACCAAGCGTTGCAAATATCAGTTCTATAAAATTGATATTTAATAATGACTTCTCACCTTTAATGATGAGGTTAACGACACGATCAATCAACCAATAAAATAATATAAAAAAGACAATAATCCCAATCGCACCATCAACATATGGATTTTTAAAAATATCAGGCACATTTAAATGAAATAAACGAATCAATTCCGGAATTGCAAAAATCCCTAAACTCGCACCTACAACAACAAATATTAATGTTACTAATTTCTTTAACATCTTCTCACCTCCCTAAAACGCAAGCTTTAATGCTTCGCTAATATTTGTAACACCGATGACTTCAATATTACCCGGGAAATCCCAGCCACCAATATTATTCTTCGGAATAATAACACGTTTAAAGCCGAGCTTCTCCGCTTCCTGAACACGCTGTTCAATACGCGCTACACGTCTCACTTCTCCCGTTAATCCAACTTCTCCAATGAAACAATCGTCACCACGCGTCGGTTTATCGTTGTAACTTGATGCAATACTAATAATAATACTTAAATCCACGGCAGGTTCGTCTAATTTAACGCCCCCCGCGACTTTAACATATGCATCTTGTTGTTGTAACAAGTACCCTTGCTTCTTCTCAAGTACAGCCATCAATAACGTTAAACGGTTATGATCAATTCCAGTGGCCATACGTCTTGGGTTATGGAAAGATGTTGGTGACACAAGTGACTGAACTTCAACAAGGAGTGGTCTAGTCCCTTCCATCGTCGCAACAATGGTAGACCCTGCAACATTCTTCGTACGTTCTTCTAAGAACATTTCACTAGGATTTAATACTTCAGTTAATCCAGTATTACGCATTTCAAAAATACCCATTTCATTTGTCGATCCGAAACGATTCTTTACAGCACGTAATATACGATAACTATGATGTGTATCGCCTTCGAAATAAAGTACTGTATCAACCATATGTTCAAGTAAACGAGGTCCTGCAATCTGACCTTCTTTCGTCACGTGACCCACAATGAATGTAGCGATATTCATTTGTTTTGCGATACGCATCAATTCCTGAGTACATTCACGAACTTGCGAGACTGATCCTGGTGCACTCGTGACTTCCGGATGAAAGATGGTCTGTATAGAATCAATAACTAAAAATCTCGGTTGCATCTTCTTCACAGTTTCGTGAATGATTTGAAGGTTTGTCTCCGCATACACATCTAATTCGCCCGCGTCTTCTTTTAATCGATCTGCACGTAGCTTTGTTTGTCTTACAGATTCTTCACCAGATATGTATAACACAGGATGACGCTGTGATAACATGGCACACACTTGAAGTAGTAACGTAGATTTCCCGATACCCGGGTCCCCACCAATTAATACGAGTGAGCCCGGAACAATGCCACCACCTAATACACGATCCAACTCTCCCATTTGTGTATGATCGCGTGGTACGCTTTCTTTCGTTATATTTTTTAATTTTTCTACTTTTGAATTCGATTCTTGTTGGTGAATTGCTGTTTTTGGACCTTTTTGTTTATGTTCTATGACTTCTTCCATTTGGTTCCAAGCACCACAATTAGGACATTTACCCATCCACTTTGGGGACTGATAACCACAGGCCATACATTCAAAATTCGACTTTGCTTTAGCCAACGCTATTCCCCCTATTTTAATATGTATTTATTTTAAATCTTTTTGTAAATTTAGACAATGTTATACCCTTATCAAACGCAAGATTATTTGAAATATAAAAACAGTTGGCATCATAGCACTTTTACTATGACACCAACTGTTACAATTTATATTACTATACTTTATTTCTTCTCTTTCGTAATGACAAACTCGCCATCTTTATAATCAATCGTTACTTCATGACCTGCTAACTCTTCACCTTTTAATAACTCTTCAGATAGTTTATCTTCAATATTCTTTTGGATAGAACGCGTTAATGGACGCGCGCCATATTCTGGGTCATATCCGTCATCTGCTACTTTTTCTTTCGCAGCATCAGTTAAAGTGATAAAGATATCTTGTTCTTTCAATCGTTTCGTTAAACCATTGACCATAAATGTAACGATTTCTTTCAATTGTTCTTTCTCTAACTTATGGAACACGATAATATCGTCGATACGGTTTAAGAATTCAGGACGGAATTGTTTCTTTAACTCATCCATCATCGTCTTACGGATTGTTTCGTAGTCTTGTGCAGCATCGCTACCACCGAATCCGACGAATTTGTTATCTTTTAATTCTTGTGCGCCAACGTTACTTGTCATAATAATCACAGTATTTCTAAAGTCCACTGTACGTCCTTTAGAATCTGTTAAACGTCCGTCATCTAACACTTGTAATAACATGTTGAACACGTCTGGATGTGCTTTTTCAATCTCATCGAACAGAATTACTGAGTATGGTTTACGACGTACTTTCTCAGTCAATTGTCCACCATCTTCAAAGCCAACATATCCTGGAGGAGAACCTACTAATCGAGATACGCTATGTTTCTCCATGAATTCACTCATGTCAACGCGAATCATTGCATCTTCTTCACCAAACATCGCTTCAGCTAATGCTCTCGCAAGCTCAGTCTTACCAACACCTGTTGGTCCTAAGAAGATGAAGCTACCGATTGGGCGTTTCGGATCTTTAAGACCCGCACGTGCTCGACGTACTGCTTTAGAAATAGATACAACAGCATCGTGTTGACCTACAACACGGTCATGTAAGATTTCTTCTAAGTTTAATAATTTTTGTGATTCTGTTTCTGCGATTTTATTTAATGGAATGCCAGTCCAGTTCGCAACAACAATCGCGATATCATCAGGTGTCACTGATGTATTGTTAGAACCTTGTGTTTTTTGCCATTCTTTTTTCGTTTCATCTAATTGTTTTTCAAGTTGTGATTGCTTGTCACGTAATGCAGCTGCTTGTTCGAATTCTTGAGAATGTACCGCCGCATCTTTTTCGTTTTTCACTTTTTCAAGCTCCGCTTCAAGTTCCTTTAAACTTGGTGGCGTTGTGTAATTACGTAAACGCACTTTTGAACTTGCTTCATCAATTAAATCGATTGCTTTATCTGGTAAGAAACGGTCAGAAATATAACGGTCACTCATTTTAACCGCTGCAATAATCGCTTCATCCGAAATTTGAATGCGATGGTGTGCTTCGTAACGATCACGTAAACCACGTAATATTTCAATTGCATCTTCTACATTTGGTTCATCTACTTGTACAGGTTGGAAACGACGCTCTAAAGCTGCATCTTTCTCGATATATTTACGGTATTCTTCTAATGTTGTTGCACCAATACATTGAATTTCACCACGGGCTAATGCAGGTTTTAAAATATTTGATGCATCGATTGCACCTTCAGCACCACCCGCACCAATTAACGTGTGTAGCTCATCGATGAATAAAATAATATTACCTGCAGCATGAATTTCATCCATTACTTTTTTCAGACGTTCTTCAAATTCACCACGGTATTTCGTACCCGCAACAACGGTACCCATATCTAAACTCATCACGCGTTTTCCTTTTAAAGTTTCAGGTACTTCATTATTAACGATTGCTTGTGCTAGTCCTTCAACAATTGCCGTTTTTCCGACACCCGGCTCACCAATCAATACCGGGTTATTCTTCGTACGTCGACTTAATACTTCAATAATGCGCGTCACTTCAGCCGCACGACCAATGACAGGATCTAACGTTCCATCTTTAGCGATAACAGTTAAATCACGGGCTAAACCATCAAGTGTTGGTGTGCCTTGTGCTTTAGATTCACCTGACCCTTTCGCATCCATTTCAGGACTTCCTAAAAGTTTCACGACTTGAGAACGTGCTTTTGTAATATTTAAATCAAGGTTAGCTAACACACGTGCTGCGACACCTTCGTTTTCACGAATTAAACCTAATAATATATGCTCTGTACCCACGAAATTATGATTTAATTTACGCGCCTCATCTAACGATAATTCAATGACTTTCTTCGCACGCGGTGTATATTGAATCACACCACCCATATCAGTGCCATGACCGATTAATTGTTCAACTTCCTGAACAACTTTATCTTCAGTAATGTTATATGCTGCGAGTACTTTCGCTGCAATACCATCTGGTTCTTTTACGAGTCCTAATAATAAATGTTCTGTACCAATATTATTATGATTTAAACGAATTGCCTCTTCTTGTGCATGTGCTAACACACGTTGTGCTCTTTCTGTTAATCTTCCAAACATATTTTATCCTCCTTACAAATGCGCTCTTAGCATTTGTGCTCTTTTTTCATCTATATTTCTATTATCCGGATACAAACTATTTAAAAATGGCGCTTGAATCGCAACCATCAATTCATTAAATCTAAAAGGTGTATCTTTTATAATACCCATATCTATCCCTAATTTAATATCACTTAGTCTAACACTTGCTTCTTCTACAGAAATTTTTTGACTATACTTTAAAATCCCTAAACTTCTATAAATTCTATCAATCGTTTCAAGATGGTCATAATTGTTCATACGTTTACGCATATTGATTTCTTCTTCAATAATCTGCTCAACAACTTGCGTTAAATCATCGATAATGCTTTCTTCAGATTTACCTAACGTCAATTGATTGGATACTTGAAACACATGACCTAATGCTTGAGATCCTTCTCCATATATACCACGAATAGTAAAGCCAAATCTATTAATAGTCTGTGCGATACGAGTCATACGTTTCATGATCGAAAGTCCCGGCAAATGAAGCATGACACTTGCGCGAAGGCCTGTTCCAATATTGGTTGGACACGTTGTCAAATAACCATAATGTTCATCGTATGAAATCATTAACTTGTCATCAAGCTTCTTATCAATAACACGCGCACGCTCATATAAATGATGCAATGATAAATCGTTGCCTAATACCTGGATACGAATATGATCCTCTTCATTTACCATGATGCTTTCAGACTCATCATCATTAATAAATACCGCGCCATGCTTTGTTTCCATCAACTCTTTACTCATTAAATGCTTTACAACAAGCATTTGACGTTCTTTCATCGGTGTATCAGCCATTTTAATGAGATGATAATCATCTGACAACACATTATTAACTTCATTAATCACTTGTTCTCCCACACCTTCAGTAAACATCATCGGATGGACGTAGTTTTCTAAATTGCGTGCAAGACGTATACGTGAACTCAATATAACAGCAGGTTCATCAGCTGACTGCATCCAGTCACTTAATATATTTTGCAGATGCTCATTCAACATGTTGATCCCCACCTTCTTTTAACTTGCGAATTTCATCGCGAACAATAACTGCTTCCTCAAATGCTTGCGCATCAACGAGCTTCTGAAGCTTCGTTTCTAATGCTTCAATCTTTTTCTTTAACGCTATTTTCTCCTGCGATTTATGTGGTGTAACACCGATGTGCTGCAAGTTACCTGCCTGAACTCTTTCTATCACTTGCGGTACATAATCGCTGAAAGTGTTATAACATTCATAACAACCAAATTTACCGATATGCAAAGCTTCTCGGAGTGATAATCCACAATTCGGACATTTGTCCGGTGTTTGTGCCGCATGAAACTCTCCACTATTCAGTAAGTGCTTGAGTAACTGATTCATTGAAAATTCTTCTTCGTATTGCATACTATCTCTCCTTAGTTGTAGTGAATGATATTGAGCACGTTGCGCAAAATATTCGCACGAATGAAATCACGATAAGGTACATCAACCACTAATGTATCACGATGAATGGTTGATAATATAATCTTTTTCTCACGTTCATTAATTAATTCATTTTGATAAAGCCCATCTATAATACGTTCAGCATTTTGTTGCGAGATTTGCTGACCGGTAAGCTCAATTAAATGTTCAATAAATGCTGCTTTATTGTTCGATTCAATTTTAGTGATACGAATATAACCACCACCACCACGTTTGCTTTCAATTTGATACCCATGTTCATTCGTAAATCGCGTCTTTATCACATAGTTTAGCTGTGATGGAACACAATCGAATTTCTCCGCGATATGTGCACGTTTAATTACAACAACATCATCCTGTGCTTCATCAAGGAGTTGCTTTAAATATTGTTCAATTATATCTGACATATTATGCATGACATCACCGCCTTTGACCTTCTTTGACTTTATTATATTTAATCAATGTTTTTTAAGCAAATAATATGTTTGTACATCATTTTTGAACAAATGTTCACGCATTATTGAAAAAATGTTTAGCGCTTTCATAAATTATGTAGTATGATATCACTAGTTCAAATAATATATTACAAAGGAGCGATATCATGAATATTATTGTTAGTGTCGTAGGTCTTATCGTCTTTTTATTACTCGCATGGCTTATGAGTTCGGATAAAAAAGGAGTAAGATGGCAGTATATTGGTATCTTAATGGCTATCCAGTTTTTATTCGCATTCTTATTACTGAAAACGACGGGTGGGGTATTCGTTGTAGGAAAGATGGCATCTGTATTTGATCATTTATTAAAATATGCATCAGATGGCGTTAACTTCGTATTTGGTGGCTTAGTAAATACAGATAAAAAAGGTGTGCCAGGTTTTAACTTCTTCTTAAACGTATTATTACCGATCACATTCATTTCTGCATTAATTGGTATTTTACAATACATTAAAGTATTGCCATTTATCATCAAATATTTAGGTTTAGCAATTTCTAAAGTCAATGGTATGGGGAAATTAGAATCTTACAATGCTGTAGCATCAGCAATTTTAGGACAATCTGAAGTATTTATTTCTATTAAGAAACAATTACCACATATTCCTAAACATCGTTTATACACATTAACGGCTTCAGCGATGAGTACTGTTTCGTTCTCTATCGTAGGTTCTTACTTTACAATTCTTGAGCCTAAATATGTTGTTACAGCGATTGTATTAAATTTATTCGGTGGATTCATTATTGCATCAATTATTAATCCGTATAAATTAACTGAAGAAGAAGATGCTATTGTGATTGAAGAAGGTCATAGACAATCATTCTTCGAAATGTTGGGTGAATATATTTTAGATGGATTTAAAGTAGCGATTATCGTTGGGGCTATGTTAATCGGTTATATCGCATTAATCTCAATGTTAAATGGTATCGTTGATGGCATTACACCAGGAAAAATGAACTTCCAGGATGTATTAGGATTTGTATTCGCGCCACTTGCATTTTTAGCAGGTATCCCATGGGATGATGCTGTTAAAGCAGGTTCTGTAATGGCAACTAAACTTGTTTCTAACGAATTCGTAGCGATGGGTAGCTTGAAAGAAATCGCGGCAACAAAAGCTTTATCAGAGCACACAATTGGTGTTGTTTCAATCTTCTTAGTATCATTCGCTAACTTCTCATCTATTGGTATTATCGCTGGTGCGATTAAATCATTAAATGACGAAAAAGGTGACGTTGTTGCTCGCTTCGGACTTAAATTATTATATGGTGCAACATTAGTATCATTTATCTCAGCGACAATCGCTGGATTCTTTATCTAATATAAAGTAAAGCACTCCAATGCAAATTGCATTGGAGTGCTTTGTTTTTATTCTCCTATAACACCGTTATTTAAAATATCATAACTCATAATTTCTTTCGCTTCATGCCTACTTGAACCGTGTGGTGCCTTCACACCTTTTCCAATTGCAATAAACATAATCGGTACATAACGGTTCGTATCAATATTTAATGCTTCCATTACTTCCTGGCGTTCAAAGCCACCGATTGGATTTGTATCATATCCATATTCTTTGGCTACAAGCATGAGTTGCATAGCTGCCAGATTCGCATCCATAATACCTTGCTGCACAAAATATGATTCCGGAGCACTAGAAACTAACTGTTTAATAATCGCTGTATTTTGTACTTCTACTTCTTCCGGCATATAACCTAGTTCAACATTTTTCTTCATTATCTTATCTACATCTTTTGTATGATGATTATCTGATAGTACAAGAATAAATGCTGCACTTGTTTCTAGCTGATGTGTATTAAATCTTACTAAGTCTTTAATTGCAGCTTTAGCTTCATCTGATTCTACAATGACGAAACGCCATGGTTGTAAATTAATTGATGATGGTGCTTTTGTAGCAAGTTGAATCATTTCTTCCATCGTTTCATGTGGAATCTTAACATTAGGATCAAATCCTTTTACAGACTGACGCATGTTAATTGCTTCTATTAAACTTAAATTTTTCACTGGTTACACCTCTGTTTTTGAAAGAAATATACCATATTATTTTTTGGAATGAAAAAGATAAGCTCATACACTTTTAAACTATTTTGCAACCATTTCTTCTATAAAGTACTTCATAATCTTGATGTCATCCGTCAATTCTGGATGGAATGAAATGCCTAAATAGTTATTCTGTCTTACAGCAACCTTCTTACCATCTACTTCACTAAGAACTTCTACGTTATCGCCAACTGATACAATATGAGGAGCACGAATAAATACAGCATTCACGTGATCTTCAATGCCTTTAACTTCAAGGTCAGCTTCAAAGCTATCGACTTGTCGTCCAAATGAATTACGTTCAACCGTGATGTTCATTTTTTTTAAGTGACCTTCTTCATAACCGACGATATTTTCGGCAAGCAGAATAAGCCCGGCACATGTTCCGTACATCGGTAAGTTACTATTACGTAGTACTTCAGTGAATCCGTACAAATCCATGAGTCGACGCATCGTCGTTGATTCGCCGCCAGGTAATACTAGACCATCGATACCTTCAAGATCTTCAACACGTTTAATAAGTTTAGGTGTATGACCGCATAACTCAATGTGGCGCGCGTGTTCACGCACCGCACCTTGTAATGCTAAAATACCGATTTCCATCTTACCAGCCACGCTCTTGCATTCTTTCTTCTAATGAAAGTTTATTAATGTCTAAACCTTTCATCGCGGCACCTAACTCTTTAGATAATTCTCCGATTAATTTGTAGTCTTGGTAGTGAGTTGTTGCTTGTACGATCGCTTTCGCGAATTTTTCAGGGCTTTCAGATTTGAAGATACCTGAACCTACGAATACACCATCAGCTCCTAATTCCATCATTAAAGCTGCATCCGCTGGAGTTGCAACACCACCCGCTGCGAAGTTAACAACTGGTAACTTACCTAATGCTTTAATTTCTTTTAATACTTCGTAAGGTGCGCCTAAGATTTTTGCTTCTGTCATAATTTCATCGTCGCTCATGACAGTTAACTTACGTACTTGTGCATTTACTTTACGTAAGTGACGTACAGCTTCAACGATGTTACCTGTACCCGGTTCACCTTTCGTACGTAACATTGCAGCACCTTCACCAATACGACGTGCAGCTTCACCTAAATCGCGGCATCCACATACGAATGGTACTGTGAATTCATCTTTCTTTAAGTGGAACTCTTCATCTGCTGGTGTTAATACTTCTGACTCATCGATATAGTCAACACCCATCGCTTCTAATACACGTGCTTCAGTAATGTGTCCGATACGTCCTTTCGCCATAACCGGAATAGATACTGCGTTCATAACTTCTTCAACGATACGTGGGTCAGCCATACGTGCAACCCCACCAGCGGCACGGATATCACTTGGTACACGTTCTAATGCCATTACTGCCACTGCACCAGCAGCTTCAGCAATTTTAGCTTGCTCAGCGTTAACAACGTCCATAATAACGCCGCCTTTTTGCATTTCTGCCATACCACGTTTAACTTTATCAGATCCTATAATTTTACTCATCATTACACCCCTAAATAGTAAGAATATTTATTTACATTGATAAATGTATCGTAATTTTTGGTATTATAAAAGTATCAGATTTCAACAAAATTAAGGGGTCAGTTTAATATGGAAATGCTAACTTATCGTTTTAAAGAAGGAGAATTTTTATACGCACAATTATATCAAATGATAAAAGAAGATATTTTAAGCGGGAAATTAATGTTTAACGAAAAATTACCATCAAAAAGAAAGCTAAGTCATCATTTGAATCTAAGTTTAACAACCGTAGAAATTGCCTATCAGCAATTACTCGATGAAGGATATATTTACTCCCGACCTAAAGTCGGTTTTTTCGTAGAGAATATTCAAACCATCAATATGATACCTGCGACAACTATCGATAGCACTCCAAAATATGAAGATAAAGAATATACTTCTTTCAAAATTGAAGATAGTCATATTAAGTCATTTCCTTTTCAAAAATTCAGAAAGTATGCACGAGATGCATTTGAAGCTGAACAATTTAATTTATTAGAACGCGGTGATGACCAAGGTGAATCACAACTGCGCAATGAAATCAGAAGATATTTATATCATTCTCGTGGCGTGAATTGTACAAATGAACAAATTATCGTTGGAAGTTCAACAGAACAATTATTTACATTATTAACACGTATACTCGGTAGTAGAAAGTATTATATTGAGAATCCCGGTTATCCATTAATAAAGAAAGTGCTTCAATACGAAGCGCATGAATACGTAAATGTTGATGTCGATGCAGATGGTATTATCGCAAATAAACTAAAAGATAATGCGAGTGTCGTACATGTAACACCGAGCCATCAATTCCCTACTGGTGTAGTTTTAAGTGCGAAGCGACGTATTGAATTATTAAAATGGGCTGATAATGGCGACAGATATATCATTGAAGATGACTATGACAGTGAATTTAGATATAAAGGACGTCCTTTGAAAGCTTTACAAGGAATGAGTAATAGTGACCGCGTGATTTATATGAGTACATTTTCAAAGTCGATCTTTCCAAGTATTCGTGTGGCGTATATGGTATTACCAAATTTATTGTTAGATAAATATTTTACTCTAGAAAATAAACCTAACAACACTGTCCCTAAGCATATGCAGTTTATGATTACTGCCTTTCTGAAAGATGGAGAATTTGAACGCAATATTAATAGGATGCGTAAAATTTATAAAAAGAAATTAGAGCTTACCCTTGAAGCCATTGAAAGATATTTTGAGGACTACGCAATTTATGGTAGTGATGCAGGGATGCATTTTGTTTTGGAAACAAGTGCTAAACTAAATTTAAAAGATATAGAGATTAACACCATCCAGGATTATTATGAAGGAAAAAATAAAAAATATCTTAATCAATATATTATTGGCTTTGGAAGTTTTGATGATGATAAAATAGACACGATTATTAAAGAACTCTTGTGTGATTATTAGGAGGCTCTCGTGCTGCTCAAACGACATCAAAGATCATTCTATTATCATTATCTATGTAAAGTAAATGGTCGTATTGTATTAGAAGATATAGACTATCAGAATCTCAAAAATTATTTACGAGGGTTTGATGGTGAATATGCATTCTTCGAGTGCATCAAAGATTTTGATGATTTGGTACGAATATGGGATTTAACACTAGATGTATTCGGAACCGCTCAATATGATTTTTTATATGTAGCAAATGAAACTGTTATTCATATTGATATTAAGAATTATTCAGGGTTATACCGTTTTGATAACGGAAACTTTATTAGCCAGAAAGGTTATGTTCACCAGGGACTTTTAAGTCAATTAGATCGTGCGCATAGAAAGTTAGAACAATTTATAGCGCATCACAAATTTGACTATAAAGTAAGCAGCCGTATATTATTTGTTAATCCTGAATTTAAGCTACAAGGATATAACGGGAATGAACAAATTGTATTCTTTAATCAAATGAAAGATGTCGTCTCATATTTAAAGAGTTTAGTCTCAAATGAGGCGGATTTAAAACTAGGTTTAATACTAGTGGATAATCATGTAGAGAAAGAATATAATCGAGTATTTTATTATAAATACGAGCTTATGGAGAAAGGTGTACGTTGTGTGCAGTGTGATATGTTTGGAATGTTTTTCGAAAAATCACAACGAACGATGCAGTGTATATGTGGACATGAAGTAAAAAAGAAAGAGTATATTATTGAAGCAATAGAAGATGTGAGTTTGTTTAAGAATGGAAGTTTTACTAGAAAGGAAGTAGAGAGGTATACAGGCGTGAACGCTACTACTTTGAAACGATACTTAAGAAAGTATTGTGAAAAAGTAGGTAGTTATAAAGATGCACATTATCGATATAAGAAATAGTGATTTATTTCTATTTTCTGAGTGGGCTGTATTTTATATTTACAGCCCACTCAATTCGTAAATTTATATTATTTTAATAACAAGTGGTCCGTATTTAATGAATACAGACCACTCACAAATACAAAACATAAACAAAAAAGAGACCCCGAAGGATCTCTTATGAAT
>NZ_JAOTIS010000006.1 GCF_025628935.1 Macrococcus capreoli | reverse complement strand
GATATACCCAGGAGGATTAGCTCAGCTGGGAGAGCATCTGCCTTACAAGCAGAGGGTCGGCGGTTCGAGCCCGTCATCCTCCACCATTTATTTATTATTATGCCGGAATAGCTCAACTGGTAGAGCAACTGACTTGTAATCAGTAGGTTGAGGGTTCAAGTCCTTTTTCCGGCACCATTTCTTGAGCCATTAGCTCAGTTGGTAGAGCATTTGACTTTTAATCAAAGGGTCAGAGGTTCGAATCCTCTATGGCTCACCATTATTTTTAAAATTAATAATAACTTGCTAATATGCGGGTGTGGCGGAACTGGCAGACGCACTAGACTTAGGATCTAGCGCCTTTGGCGTGGGGGTTCGACTCCCTTCACCCGCACCATATTGCGAAAGTAGTTCAGTGGTAGAATACAACCTTGCCAAGGTTGGGGTCGCGGGTTCGAATCCCGTCTTTCGCTCCATTAATTCTATCAGTAATATACTTGCTTATTATTACTTAATAAGCCGGGGTGGCGGAACTGGCAGACGCACAGGACTTAAAATCCTGCGGTAAGTGATTACCGTACCGGTTCGATTCCGGTCCTCGGCACCATTAGCGCCCGTAGCTCAATTGGATAGAGCGTTTGACTACGGATCAAAAGGTTAGGGGTTCGACTCCTCTCGGGCGCGCCATTATTTTTAAAATACTAGCTACGGGAAGTAGCTCAGCTTGGTAGAGCACTTGGTTTGGGACCAAGGGGTCGCAGGTTCGAATCCTGTCTTCCCGATTTGCTTTAACAGGTTATATATGGGGGCTTAGCTCAGCTGGGAGAGCGCCTGCTTTGCACGCAGGAGGTCAGCGGTTCGATCCCGCTAGTCTCCACCATATTAACTTTATATTATTTCGGCGGCGTAGCTCAGCTGGCTAGAGCGTACGGTTCATACCCGTGAGGTCGGGGGTTCGATCCCCTCTGCCGCCACTATTTTAAAAAACTTAATGTGAACTTTTAGGATTTAGGACCTTTAGCTCAGTTGGTTAGAGCAAACGGCTCATAACCGTTGGGTCGCAGGTTCGAGTCCTGCAAGGTCCACTTTAATTATTATTATGGAGGAATACCCAAGTCCGGCTGAAGGGATCGGTCTTGAAAACCGACAGGGGCTTAACGGCTCGCGGGGGTTCGAATCCCTCTTCCTCCGCCATTATTATTTTACTTCAGCAAATAGAATAAGATTTTCAATTATTTATTATTATCGCGGGATGGAGCAGTCTGGTAGCTCGTCGGGCTCATAACCCGAAGGTCGGTGGTTCAAATCCGCCTCCCGCAATTATTAGTGGTCCCGTGGTGTAGCGGTTAACATGCCTGCCTGTCACGCAGGAGATCGCGGGTTCGATTCCCGTCGGGACCGCCATTTGTATGGCTCAGTAGCTCAGTCGGTAGAGCAATGGATTGAAAATCCATGTGTCGGCGGTTCGATTCCGTCCTGAGCCATCTTTTTTATTATTATGCCGGAATAGCTCAACTGGTAGAGCAACTGACTTGTAATCAGTAGGTTGAGGGTTCAAGTCCTTTTTCCGGCACCTTTTGGAGGGGTAGCGAAGTGGCTAAACGCGGCGGACTGTAAATCCGCTCCTTCGGGTTCGGCAGTTCGAATCTGCCCCCCTCCACCATTTTTTATTTGTTTATTTTTAGGGGCATAGTTTAACGGTAGAATAGAGGTCTCCAAAACCTTTGATGTGGGTTCGATTCCTACTGCCCCTGCCATGGCGATTGTGGCGAAGTGGTTAACGCATCGGATTGTGGTTCCGACACTCGTGGGTTCGATTCCCATCAGTCGCCCTTAATTTTATTATTGGGCTATAGCCAAGCGGTAAGGCAACGGACTTTGACTCCGTCACTCGTTGGTTCGAATCCAGCTAGCCCAGCTTTAGGCGCCATAGCCAAGTGGTAAGGCAGAGGTCTGCAAAACCTTTATCACCGGTTCAAATCCGGTTGGCGCCTCCATTAATTTTATATATGCGGGAGTATTTCAACTCTTAGAATACGGACCTTCCTGGTTCGAGATGTAGGTGTAAGTCCTACCTTCCGCTCCATATTATTTTGCGGGAGTATTTCAACTTTTAGAATACAAATCTTCCTGATTTGAGATATAGGTGTAAGTCCTATCTTCCGCTCCATTTTTGTTAAGCTGCATGGTGCAAGCTTATTTTTTTCGTGATTAAACGTGTTTAAATAAAAAAAGAACTACAGAAAGGTATCTGTAGTTAAAAGTAATTAAACGAAATGAAATTTGGTGGTAATAAAGTTGACGAGACTTTATTACAGGTTCATTATAACAGTTAATATAGTGTTTGTGAACACAGTTTGAGAAATGATTTGTTTGCTTGACGACAATCAAATAAAGTATTATACTAGCAAGACAAATAATTTTACTAAGCCACCGTGGCGGAATTGGCAGACGCGCCGGACTCAAAATCCGGTTCCTCAGGGAGTGTCGGTTCGACCCCGACCGGTGGTATCGAAAAAAGCCTCTAAATCTTGTGTTTAGAGGCTTTTATTTTTTTATGTGCCGAAATTGTGCCAATAATGTTTGTCAGTAGTTTTTTCTTATGGTATTCTATTACAATCTATTTTTTATAAGGAGGAGAATTTAATGATAGGATTACCAGCAGGAAAAGTATTTTTATCAGAATGGGATAATGAATGGGAAGTGTACTATGAGAGTATTAAAGCTAAGATTTTAGAACAATTAGGTGATGATATTAACATATACCATATTGGAAGTACATCGGTAAAGGGATTGTCAGCTAAGCCTATAATTGATATTGCAATAGAAATAGATAGCTTTGAAAATATAAACAAAATAATTAATGGTCTAGAAAGAATTGGATTTGATAATAAAGGTGGTAATATTCTACCAGAAAGATACTATTTTAGTGATGGGAATCCTCGGAAATATCAAATACATGTATATGAAAAAGGAAATAAATATTTAAAAGATCAACTTGATTTCAATAAAATTTTAAAACGAAATGAGCATATATTGAATTTATATAATGATTTAAAAATAAAATTAGCTACACAATTTCCCGATGACAAGTTTAAATATACTGAAGAAAAAACAGATTTTATAATAAAAGTTTTAAATAATGATATTAAGTAAAATCTAATATAGCTAACAGCCAATATTAAAAGCTTCTAATATACGTTTAGAAGCTTTTTAATATCTTTTATTTTCTAGAGGCAATTATTATTTCAGTTTCAACTATAAATGAAAATTTCAAGTTTTTACTAACTTTAATTAAGGAATTTTTAAGTTCATTCTCAAATTGATTAATAGATTTTCCAAATAATTTTCTTGAACCATATGAGGTTGAGTATAAATAACCTAGACATTCTTCGAAAGTTCTATAATACTTATTTGTGAATTTATATACTTCATAATTATTAAAAACCGATTCTGATAGTACTTCTTTATGATCTTTCTTCGGATGTGTATAAAAACCATTTCCAGCTCTTCTTTTTTCACCTAGATATTTTTTTAAAGTAACATTTAATATTTGTTCATATTCATCTTCTGATATTATTTTGTTATTAATAATACAAATATATCCATTTTTATTTAATATTTCATCAAACTTATCTAAAACTTCTTTTCTATTCATCCAATGAAAAGACATTCCCATAGTAATTAAATCGAAATCTTTCATATTTGAATCTAAATTATTAGATGATGCTTTAATTAATGTTATATTATCAATATCTTTTGAATTTTCTCGAGCTAATTTTAGCATATTTATATCAGGATCCACTAATAGTACTTTATGACAAAAATTACTTAACTTAATGCCTATTTTACCATCACCACATCCTAAATCGAGTGCTTTAATATTAGTTTTGTATTCTAATTTTTTTTCTATTAATGTATAAATATCATCTGGATAAGGAAATCTATATTTATAATATTCAGCAGTCCCATCGAATAATCCAACTTTTTTTGAATAATCGTGATTCAAGTAAATCATCTCCTTACTAAAGATTCAAATTCATAGTAATAATTTTACTATTTCATTAATTTTATCATAGTTTTCTTTTTCCATTTCCTTTATCTGATGCAAGTAAATTTTTTGTGTAATTGTTGTATCCTTATGACCGAGAAGTTTGGATATTGTAATTAAATCTATACCTTTGAATAACATAAGAGAACCCCAAGTATGTCTAGCACCGTGCATAGTTATAATAGGTGTTATATTTAATGATTTTAATGCTCTTTTTAAAGATTTATTCACTGCGTTGTTAGAAATAATTCCATGAACGTAGTGATAAAAAATTTGATTAAGAGGGTTATCTATATTAAATTTTTCGAATAAGGTTAACTGTTCTTTCTTGTAAACATATAATATATTACAGATATCATCATTTAATGGCACTTTTCTTTCTGAAGAATAACTCTTTGTTTTTTTCATTCCAGTATGATTATGATAATCGTATGAACGTCTTACATACAAAATATTATTTTGAAAATCTATATCTTGCCATGTAAGTCCTAGTAATTCTGAATATCTTAAACCTGTAGCAAAAGCTAAAATTATCATGTAATAGCTAGGTATTTTTGGATCTAATCTTTGCTTAAAGTATGCAATAACTTTTTGAGTGTCATCATATGATAAAAACTTATCTTCTGCCTTTTTAATATTTTGAGTCCCTGATATTACAATATTCTGAGTAAAATCAAATAATATTATTTTTTCTTCGACAGCATTTTTTATAGCTTGTCTTATATGATTATTAAATTTTGATACAGTTGGACGTGCATGTGTTTTGGCATAATCGTTCATAATAGATTGATATTTCTTTTTTGTCATTTCTGTTAGCCATATATCTTTAAAATATTCTTTAATAGAGTTATAACTTGTTTCGTATTTTGTATATGTTCTATGGCTTACTATAGGCTTTTTATATAGATCCATCCATTCTTTGAAATAATCTGCTATTAAATAGTCATTGTTTTGGAAATATCCTTGCTTAACTAGTCTTTCTTGTTCTTGGGCATATTGCATAGCTTCTGTTTTAGTTCTAAATCCAGATTTACGTTTTTTTATAAATTTACCATCAGAATTTTTAAGTGATATTTCAGCTTGCCAAACTTTTCCTCGCTTTCTTGCAGTCGCCATTTTAACCTCCTTACTTATATTTTGTATTTTTTATAAATAACTTTGTTGTCTTTAAATTCTCCATCTTTATAGTATTTAGCATTGAATTCATTCTCAATAATTACTTCTTGATCATTGAAAATATTGTCTGCATCACTTTTTGTTTTGGTTACATCTAGTTTTTTAATAGTTCTAGAAGCATAAAATGATTTTTTCCCCATACTATCTAACAATTCTTGTCCAATGCCTTTTTCAAAATATTTGACAACATATCTACCTCTATTGTCTATAGAATCTACATCTACTTTATTAATCCGAACTGCTCCGTGTTTCCATATTTTAAGTAATTTGTGATGAGGTACATATGGAAAATCAAATAATAATATATGAGCATGCCATGAACCTCGATTTTGCCTTTCAAGTACAGCAATATACTTAATAATTCTTTTTTTTAGTCCAAAAACATTGTAATTTAAACGTGTTATAAATTTATCAAAAAGTTTATTAAACTCATTTCTATTTGTAATATTTTCCTTAGTGGTTAATGTTAGAAAACTAGTCTTGTCGTCAAAATTAGTATCAATCAATCTTAGTAAAGTCCATTTAGCATTTTGTCTTGTTTTTGCCATTCCTTTTAATCTATTTAATTGCTCTTCTTCGGTACTTTCTTCAAAGCTGATAGTATCAATCTTTTTTTCGGCCTCTTTTTGAGGCAAACTGTAATCTGATGCAATTTCATGTTCATATTCCCATACTTCTACATATGAACTAGTTCGAATTATTTTGAGATTATATCCCATCAAAATAATCCTCCAATTTTCTAGAAACGTTTGCTTATATAATAAATAAACTAGCGATTTCGCTAACGCTCAATCGTGACTGTCTAAATAGGTTTAAAAAACGGCTCCGCCTCGACCGTTCCACTTTCCGAAACAAGTTTCGGAATCGTTTTAAACCTATTAAGTCAGTAATGATTAAGAATAGTGTATTTTAGTTATTTTATATAGCAATGTTATAAATCTAGGTTTTTTTCAATCATATTCTTAAATAATTGTCTAAAGTTTATTTTAGACATATCTAGATAAGGTGCTGTAAATGCTTTTGGTGTTTCCCATCCTTGACCATCTAAATAAATATAGCCTTGACCAACACCTTTACGAGCAGAGGGAAGATTTTTAAATGATTCCCCTAGACCCATTCTGTATGACTCAGGTTGAACTTTACCGAGTACGACACGCATACCGGCATTTTCTCTAATTACTGTACTCATAGCATCAGCCGATAATCTTTGCGAAGATATAATAGCGTAAATGCCACTTTGACGACCTTTTAAAATAATTTGTTTTAAATACTTTTCAGCTTCTTTACCTAGTTTTGAATCTTCTTCTACCATTGCTAATACTTCATCAAAAAATACAAAAATGGGTTGGAGACCTAATGATAAATAATCATCTCCTAGATTGCTTGTTTCTACTTCAAAGTATTGTTCATATCTTTTATTCATCAATTCACATACTTCTCTAAGAATCTTACAAATTTGATGTGGTGTCGTTGCAACTCTATTGTTTTTGTACTTTTCTGGATAACAAAAGCGAAGTGATGCTAAATCGCTTCGCTTAGGATCTAGAATATAAATATCAGCACCGATTTCAGCTGTTGAAAGTAGTAAGTAATAAATAAAATAAGTTTTACCACTTCCACGAGGGCCACTTATTTGTGCCATCGGATCTTTTGAATAATACCACTTTTTTTCAGCATCAATTTCGATATAGGGTACGTCCATTGTCATTCACTCCATTTTTTTGTTGCGTTAATTCTATCAATTCTTTCTGTATTGAATACGTATAGTGTAAAATTAGGTTCAGCATCATCAACTGTTTCTACTATCATATTAAATGATGATTCTAGTATTTCTTTAAGTTCATTAGTTTTTGAAGTCCATTTACCTCCATTTGGATACACTCTAAGGTAGAATCGATTATTATCCCACCAATATATAAAAACCATTGAACTTCTTATTCGATTAGTATTTTCAGAAAGGTAATAGAACTTATTAATTTCAATAATATCTTTTAATTTGTGTCGCATTCTTTGTGATTTGAAAGGTGAGATAGGGCTAAAAAGCCATATTACAAATATAGATATTAATCCTGCACATATAATAATTGTAAAATACATATCTGGTATTTTATTTTCAAAGATTATCATATCATCGAGATGATTATTAAAATATTTCATCGAGCCATATACAATAAAAATTAAAATTGGAATTATTAAATATCTTAAAAAAGATTTTCGTTTGAAATGTAATCTTGTTTTATATTTTTTCATACAACACTCCTTATTGTGAAAGCGAGAAATTAATCTCGCTTTTAATTTACTGGTAAAATATCATCAGCAGAAAAAGTAAGTTGATTATTCCAAATCCCAATATTTAAATTCTTAAATGCTACAGGTCGTATTTTATTTGATGCCATTTCTTTTTCTGATATAGATGGATTTGTCGTTTTAATTTTTACTGTAATCATTTCCATAAATGCTGGAGAATTTTCGTCTTGTAATGATACATTGATTCTGTAGCCATTATGTTTCTTACTTTCAAAATCTACTGTTTCTTCGTAAGATTTTACTGCCATTAACTTTTTTCCTAATGATTCTACTTGTAATAATTTTCTTGGATCCATTTTAATCTCTCCTTTTAAATATCTTTCATAATTTCTTTAAAATTATTCTCCAAAAATTCTTCCATTTTTGAAGCTAAAAAATAGTAACGTTCTCCTTTTTCTAAAGGGAATCTTGTGAATTCTTTTAATTGATCTTGGAATCGAGGATTGTTAAGTACTTTTTCGCTAAATGACTTTTGACTAATACTTATTCTTTCCATAACATCTTGTAAAGACCACCAACGACCTCGTTGGTTTGCTTTCAATAATGAATTATATTCATTTCTTTCAATTACAATTAACGTAGGCGGGATATCGATAGTAGCATTAACTTTGAAAATTTGTGTCATATTATCCTCCTTTCAGTGCTGAGTACATATTTGTTATGTTAAAATTAATAATGATTACTTTACATTTAACTAGTATGTATAAAGTCATTACTATTCTTAACTTAATACAATAATATATGTGCATATTTATTTTGTCAATTAATATGAACAAATAATAACAATAATGAAATGAGGAAGTATTTTGAATATGAAGAATGTAGATAAATATAAAATTGGTAGAAAGATATATGAAGTACGAGGAAAAAGATCAATGGATGAGTTTGCTGATTTAATAGGAGTGTCAAAAAGTTCGATTAATAGTTATGAAAAAGGAATTATGACTCCCAGAAAGAAAGTATTAGAAAAAATCATTTCTTTAAGTGATAATCCTAATCAAACAATAGAAGAATTTTTATTTGGGTCTCCAGAAGAAGCTTTAATTGAAATATTTAAAGATGTCTCTATATTTAGACCAATTAAAAAACAGGGGGATGGTAATTATATTTTTAAAGAGGAAGCTTATCCTATGAAATGGTTAGCAGAAGAAATAAAGTTAGGAAGTTTAGATGTCAGTGATATCACTGGTATTTTTAAAAGGGCAGTTGAAATAGACAAAAATCTATTAAATAACAAAGAATTTATTAGTTCTTGGTATAAAAATGGAATAGAACCAATTAAATATGAGATTGAAAAAAATATTGAATATAGGACCAAGATGCTACCTTTTATAGACAAAGAAATATACAAAATAAAAGATTTGGATGCGTATATAAATCTTTTTGAACAATTTACAAAAGCATTTCTAACTAATGAGAATTATAATGAGATGCCGTACTTTAAATCAAGAACATCGTTACCAGATATAAATAAAATATTTTCAAAAGAATACTTAGATAAATTTAATGACTTTGAAAAGGATAAATTAAAGCATGATTTTTATATTAAATCCGGGAGTTTATTCAAATTTTGGGATTTATTTAATTTGACATTTAAATATGATATTGAAAAATATCAAATAGATTACTTTAACGAACTAAATAATTTAGAAATTTTAAGAAAAGAATTAGAAAATCATGAAAATAGATATGTAGATTTGGAAGAAATTAAGAAAAAATGGTGGGATAGTGAACTATAAATTAGGAGTTATATTGTTGATAAATAAAGAAAATAAAAATTAGTAATCATTATAGTATTATTTAAAATAGATAGAAAATGTAATAGAAATTTTTTGAAGAGATAATTGTTGAAGAAAGAAATATACAAATAAACAATATTGGAGGATTACATTTGATTAAATTAAAGAAAGTACTAATTAAAAATTATAAAAGTATTAATTCTGAACAAACTTTTGAAGTTGAGGATGATATTACTACTATTGTAGGTATGAATGAGTCAGGAAAAACAGCAATACTTGAGGCAATTGCTAAAACAAATTATTTTGATGATGATCCAACATTCAAGTTTAATTCAACAGCCGATTTTCCTAGAAAAGATCTAAAAAGATTCCAAAGAAACACTAATATTGAAGAACAAGAAGTTGTAGAATGTACTTATAAAATCGAAGACAGCTTAATTTCTGAAATAGAGGGTATTTTTGGTAAAGGTATAATTATTAATAGTCAGTTTAAGTTAGTATCATATTATAATAATGATAGACGTCTTTCAGAATTTAACGTTGATTTTAACAAATATATAGAGCATATTATTGAAGAATTTGAAATAAAAGAGATTGAGAAAAAATTACTAAAAGAATGTAAGGATTTTGAAAGTATTTTAGAAATTGAAGATAAGTCTGAAGAATTAAATGAATTTATTCGATACTATACAAATACAATTGATAAACCTGAATATAAAAATTGGTCAAATAAATTAATTCCGTTTATTTATTTCAAGTATGTTAAACCAAAAGTTCCTAAGTTTTGGTATTATGATGAATACTACAACTTGCAATCAAAGATTGATTTGAGGAGGATAGTTTCAACATCTGAGATTCAAGATCCTTCTATGAAAACGGCAAAAGCTTTATTGGATGTTTCGGGATTAGATGTAAATACTATTTTAAATAATAATGATTATGAAGAATATATCGCTGAATTAGAAGCTACATCTATCGATATCACAGATTTGATGTTTAAATATTGGAAAGCAAATGATCAATTAGATATTGAATTTAATATAGCAAATCAGAATAACCAAGCTATTTTAAATATTAGGGTAGAGAATAGAAAACATAGAGTTACAATACCGTTATCACAGCGAAGTAAAGGATTCAATTGGTTCTTTTCCTTCATTGTTTGGTTCACAAAAATTAGACAAGAAAAAAATTCTAACTATATTCTGTTATTAGATGAACCAGGTTTAAATTTGCATGCCTCAGCGCAGAGAGATCTACTCAACTTTATTGATGATTTATCAGATAAATATCAAGTCATATTAACTACACATTCTCCTTTTATGGTAGAATCAGCTTCATTGCATAAAGTTCGTACAGCTTATGAAGGTATTGAAGGTACACAAATTTCAGATGCTGAAGGTGAAAAAGATGATAATACTTTATTTCCTTTGCAAGCTGCTTTAGGTTATGAATTATCACAAAATCTATATGTAGCTGAAAAGAATTTATTAGTTGAAGGACCTTCTGATTTACTATATTTAAAATCAATATCTGAGTATTTAAAATCTATTAATAGAACTGGTTTAGATGAATCTATTGCAATAGTACCAATAGGTGGTCTAGACAAAGTACCAGCATTTATATCATTGATGAGAGGAAATGATTTGAAAATTATAGCTTTATTGGATTCCTTTGAAAATAAACAAGGACAACAGCGACTTGAAGACATGGTTAAAAGAAGAATAATATCTAATAAAAATATTAAATTTTATCATGATTATATACAAACAAAGGATAAAGCTGATATTGAAGATCTTTTCACTATAGCTGAATATCTCAAGTTTTTTAATAAGGCTTTTCCTGACTCTAAAATAGAAACTTCTCAAATAAAAAATAAAAAATCCAAAATACTACCACAAATTAATGAAATAATGAAAGTACAAAGATTTAATCATTATAAACCAGCACAAGAATTTGTTATGAACAAAATTACTACAAGGACACTAAGTGAAAGCACATTAGACAGATTTGAGAAAATTTTTATTTCGATAAACTCTAGGTTTGAAAATGAGAAAAAATAAGGGGGATATTAATGAATATTATTGTATTAGCAGGTGGATTAAGTGATGAAAGAGATGTTTCGATATCTTCAGGCTCTCAAATTGCAAATGCATTAATCAAGAATGGACATAGGGTATTACTGTTAGATCTATATCTTGGATTAAAAGAAGTTAATACTTTTGAAGAAGCGTATAAAAATTACGGAGAAACTGTATATGATTATAAAGTTCCAAAAATTGCACCAAACTTAGAAAAATTAATCGAAAAAAATAATGGTCGCAGAAGTGAAATTGGAGAAAATGTAATTAGTATTTGTAAATCTGCCGATATTGTATTTTTGGGGCTTCATGGTGGTATTGGAGAAAATGGTAAGTTACAAGCAATATTTGATTTACACAATATAAGATACACTGGTAGTGGATATAAGGGAAGTTTATTAGCAATGGATAAGATTGTGTCTAAAGAAATAATGACTGTTAATAATATTTTAACTCCTAAGTGGAGTATAATTGATAGTGAAAATAATAATACTATAATGGCTCCTGCTGTCGTAAAACCAAATGATAATGGATCAAGTATTGGAGTTAAAGTAGCAGAAAATGATGATGAGTTAAAAGATGCAATAGACGTTGCTAAACAATACTCAAATACCGTTTTAGTAGAACAAAAAATTGAAGGTAGAGAATTTTCAGTTGGTATTTTAGGGGAAGAAGTATTACCAATTATTGAACTCATTCCTAAAGAGGGTTTTTATGATTATTCTAATAAATATCAACCTGGTGCTACTGAAGAAATAACACCGGCGGATATTAATAGAGAAAATACGAAAAGAATGCAAGACATTGCTTTAAATATTTTCAAAAAGCTAGGTTTAGAAGTATATGGTAGAGTGGATTTTATTATGGATAGTAATGAAAATATTTATTGTATCGAAGCTAATTCTTTACCGGGAATGACACCAACAAGTTTGTTGCCACAAGAAGCTGAAGCAAATGGTATTAATTATGAGCAATTATGCGAGAAAATTGTGAAATATTCTTTATCAAAATATTAATATCAATTCTATTATTTCTTTTATGAATGATGTTTATTGGAGGTGGATTAATGAGAAAATTAGAGATTTGTGAATATGATAGCATTTGGAAAGAAATTTTTGATAACGAAAAAGAAATGTTAAGGGAAATTTTATTCGAAGATTTACTTCATATCTACCATATTGGTAGTACAGCTGTACCTACTCTATATGCCAAACCTATAATTGATATATTAATTGTAGTAAAAGATATTAAAAGAATTGATAAATATAATGAGAAAATGAGTGAAATCGGATATCTAGCTAAAGGTGAAAATGGCATTATCAATAGACGCTACTTTGAAAAAGGTGGAGATCATAGAACGCATCATGTACATATATATGAAAAGGACGATTCAAATATTATTCGGCACATAGCGTTTAGAGATTATTTGTTAAATAACGAAGAGGTACGTAATCAGTATAATAATTTGAAATTACAATTACTAAAAGAAAATAAATGTGATATTGAAAAGTATATTAATGGCAAACATGATTTTGTTCAAAATGTAGAAAAGGATGCACTCAAATGGTACCAAATAAAAAGCAAAGTTACAAAGCCAATTTTGGATAAACAAGAAAAAGTATCAGTTTATGCTTTCATCATTGATGATAGTAAGAAGTTATTAACATACTCAATGAAAAAGGACTCTCAAAAATTAATACGTATTCCAGGTGGAGGCGTTAAAGAGTTTGAAAGTATAGAGGCTGCACTATTTCGAGAAATCATAGAAGAAACCGGATTTGATAGTAAAGAGTTAGATCTTCTTTTAAAATTAGATACATCAAATTATTATAAAAAATACATTGATAAAAATATAGTAAGACATGATTATTTACTTAAAATTAAATCAAATGATAATATAAATTTCACACACAGGGTAACAGGTAATGATGGTGATGCCAATTTGGAATTTAATTATAATTGGCTTGATGAAAGTCAATGGGATAATATAAGCGAAGAATTTCATCTTCAACTTTTTAATATAAGAAAAATGGTATTATAAACACGTAATTGTGCCAACAATGTGCCAAATGGAAGAGAAAACTTATCTAAAGAAGATGATAAAATACTTTAATACTAGTAGATTAGATGTCTTTTCAAATAATAAAATATACTATAGACCCCGACCGGTGGTACTATAATCCCTTAAACATACTGTTTAAGGGATTTTTTTATTATATATAAGATATTATGGATTAGCTTTTTTCTTACTGTTCATGATAGATATCATAAATACGACACCTAGTATGATGAGCATTCCAATGCATTGTATGAAGTTAAAAGGTTGTTTCAGCCATATGATGCTTAATATAACTGCTGTTAACGGCTCGATACAGCCTAGTAATGCGGTAAGTTGTGGGTCAATATATTTAACACTAAGTAGGTATAAGAAGAATGCGAGTGCTGTTCCTACAATGATCACAAATAGAATATACATATTACCAACTAATCCGAATTCAATCGGATTAATCTTCCAGTGTCGATTAAACAAACTAATAAATATTCCTGCAAATAACATGGCCCATCCGATGATAACGAGGGGCGTATTACGCACGAATAGACGGCCAGCATACATTGTATAGAATGCGGCTGCAACAGCAGATAACAGTCCCCAAATGATGGCCTTTGGTGCTACAACGATATTATTGATATTACCACTTGTAAGTAATAGAAACGTTCCGAATGATGAGACTGCAATGATGATTAAATCGATTGGTCTAAAGTCTGTCTTACGGGTGATGAGTAAGTACGTAAGGATGACGATAGGTGCTAAATATTGTAGCAATGTTGCAACAGCAGCATTTCCTGCTTCAATGGACGCTAAAAAAGTATATTGTACTGCGAGCATACCGAAGATTGAATATATGATGAGCTGGAATAATGTATGTCGATTACGAAATACGTTAAATACGGGCTGCTTTCTAATGACTGCGAGTAGTAATAAGAAAAGACCGCTAAAGATTAAACGTATCGTAATAAACCAATCGAGAGAGATATCATATTTTTGGAATAATTGTTGTGACACCGTACCTCCGACACCCCAGAAAGTAGCGCCAAGCGTTACAAATAAAATCCCCTTTAATTTGTTGTTCATCACATCACCTCACTAAAGTTTTACTATGATTATAATTTTTAGCATATTGTGGTGTCAATATGACTATTAATAATATATAAAAACTTGTAATTTACTTCTTACACCATATCTTGCATAATATTTTATAATATGATTTAAGGGTGGTCAGATATGGACAATAATATTATTGTATTCCCGGAAATTGATAAATTGAAAGCATCGATTCAAAAATTAAAGATTGAAATTTCTATGTTAATTCTAGAAAGAGACGAACTTCTTTACGATGAATGTAAGAATATAGAGATGGCTTATATGTTAGCATTTGGAGCTTTAGAATATAAAGTTTTTGAGAAAGAGTGTTTGTATTTAAGATTAAAAAGAAAAATTCAGATGATCCAATCGAAAATTAATCGTCAGGAACAGGTTAATATGAGTGAAATCGATCAACTTTTAGATATAGAGTTTGTTACATATCAAAATCAACTTGATGAAAAATTAAATCAGTTGAATGCAGCAATTGATCGTTCAAATGGAGAAGTGTTATCTGAAGAAGATTTTGTAACTTTAAAAAAAATGTACCGCACGATTGTGAAGGCATTACATCCAGATTTAAATACAAATGCGACCGATGAAGAAGTAAAATTATTTCATAATGCCGTACAGGCATATGAAACTGGTGATTTACGCACGATTGAGTTAATTTATACTTTGATTGCAGACAAGGATAATTCAATTGAAATGGATTCGAAATTAATTATCAATGAGGAAGAGCGATTAATTCAAAAAGTGCAATCATTAAAGGCAGAAATAGATGAGATAAAATCTAAATTCCCTTATACGATGAAATCGATTATTTCAGATAAAGTAAAGATTGAGGATAGGAAAACAAGTCTACAACAAACGCTCGTTCAATTCGAAGAGGTTATTTCTATCTATCTACGAAAAATTGCTGAATACTGAGGTGAATGTCAATGCATGAAATAGAAAAAACGGGAAATGGTTTAATCAGCATATTGCACGGTGGTAAAGTGACGATTCCAACACCATTTGAACGTGAAATCTTATTGTTTGATACATATATTGCAGGTACATCATATGTTGATGGTATGGAAAAATTGTATCCATATATCCAAATAGGAGAGCGATTAAATTTTTATAGGGAGCCAGATAACCCATATGATTCGAAAGCGATTGTAATTAAGAATTTAAATGACGTTAAATTAGGGTATATTCCTAAAGTAGATAACATCATCTTCTCAAGGTTAATGGATGCAGGTAAATTACTGTTTGGTAAGGTAAAAGAAAAAGAATTAAACGGATCTTGGGTAAAAATAAAGATTGAAATTTATTTAAAAGACTAAGGGGAATAGTATATGACAACGATTGATATTAAAGACGTAACATTAAATTATAAATTAGAAGGTGTTGGTCAACCTGTATATTTCTTTCATGGAAATGGTGTAGATTTAACGAGTCACTTTGAAATGTATGATGATATTTTTGCGGAGTACCAACGTATTTATTTAGATATTCCGGGTATGGGTGAATCTGAAGCAGATTTAGGATTAAATAGTACCAATGATATATTAGATGTAGTGCTCGCGTTTATTGAAGCAATGACAGGTGATGAGAAGATTACTTTAGTTGGACACTCTTATGGCAGTTATATGTGCCTAGGTGTGATGGATAGATTACAAGAACAGGTGAAGGCTGGATTTATTACGTGTCCTGTTGTTGAAGGCCAAAAGCATCTACGTACAATTGAAAAATTAGATCGCCAAGTTGATGAAGCATTTGAAGTAACAGAAGACAAAGAATATTATAAAGATTATTTAGGAATGACTGTACGCGTTAATCATGAAACTTGGGCTTTATTTAGAAAACTGATGGTACCGGGTATTAAACGTGCAAATAACGAATTTATGAAGAACCTACGTAGACAAGATAATGAATTTTATCAATTTAGATGTGAAGATAGCATTCACATCCATGAAGATACGCTAGTATATGTATTACTTGGCCAATATGATAATGTTGTTGGATATAAGGATCAAATTCGTTTCTTTGAACCAAAAGATCATGTCCATACGACAGTATTAACGAATACAGGACATAATCCAATGATTGATGCATACGATGAAGTCCGCAGACTTGCTAAAAAGTTTGTTAGTGCGGTAGATTTGTTATAATTAAAGCATCAATTATTAGGAGTGATACGTATGGCAAATAATGAAGAAGTAAAAAATGGCGTTATTTTCCCGGTAGGAGAAAAGAATGAAGCTTTCGCCCAATACTTTATCGGACAAAGTTACTTACAATCACTTGTTGCTGATAAAGATGTGAATGTTGGCGTTGCTAATGTGACTTTCGAGCCTGCATGTCGCAATAATTGGCATATTCATCATGATGGCTTTCAAATCTTACTTGTTACAGGCGGTGAAGGTTGGTATCAGGAAGAAGGTAAACAGGCTCAAAGTTTAAAAGCAGGCGATGTGATTGTTACGCATGACGGTGTTAAACATTGGCATGGTGCAAAGCAAGATAGCTGGTTTGAACATATTGCAATCACAGCAGGAACGCCGGAGTGGCTTGAACCTGTAGAAGATGACTGGTATCTTCAGTTATAAAAATAGTTAAATAGTTGTACAAGAACATATAATGTTACGAGCCAGATGATGAGAATGGGCAGTGCAAAATACCAGCGTTTTAAATCTTTACGTGTCAGACTTTGGGCTTCTTGTTGGCATTGCTCAAATATTTCAACTGGAATGAGTTTGATAGTTAAACTAATAAATAATGGCAACAAGATAACATCATCTAAGTAACCGAATACGGGAATGAAGTCAGGTATTAAATCAATGGGAGAAAGTGCATAAATAATTGTTAAGAGCGCCAAAGCTTTAGCGAGAATTGGTGTTTCTTTTTTCTGTAGTGCGATAAATATGGCAGGGACATCTGTTTTTAATTGATATGCGCGTTGTTTTAGATTCATTTTTTTACCTCGATAGTTTTTAGTTATAATATCGAATATAATAAATAGATGCAAATGAATAGATAGGACGTGGTATTTTGACTTCGGTAAGGAGTATATTATTTGCATTACAGGATATGCATTATGTAAGTGGTCGATGTGTATTGACAGAGATAACATCGGGCACAACAAGCAAAGTATTTTATCTTGATGATTATCATCAACAATTCGTATTGAAACTAAATCCGGAATTATCCATACAGTCTGAAAGCCAATTCTTAAAAAGTTATCGTGATATATCAGCATTTCCTGATTGTATAACGACGGATGGTTCTACATATATTTTAATGGAACATATGAAAGGAAAGATGCTGGAGTATACATATAGTAAGACTGCTTTATTAGATAAAATTGATTTTATTAAAGCTTATGATGATAGTGATAAACGCGTCGGATATATCAATGATTTAAAAGCAGATTTCAAATCATTTTTAAAGCATGAGCTTGAATTGGAGCGTCTTGTATTAGATGATTATTATCATTGTGATGTATTGCTTGATGATTTAGAAGCGGTAGCCCCACCTGAAGAATTACCGAAATATGTACATGGTGATTTTGGTTATCATAATTTCATAATGAACGAAGGTGATTTATCTGTTATTGATCCGACACCGATGCAAAATTTGATATTGTATGAACTGTTATTTTTGTATTATTCAAGTCCGAATGATATTAATGAACAAAGTTTTAAAGCGTACTATGATTATTATTTAAATTATAGTTTTATTTCATTTGAGGACTTTAAAGTATATGCCAAGATCATCCTAGCTCTACGTCTTTCAACAAGCACGCGCCATCATCCTGAAGATACTGAGCGTTATATGGAATTATTACATGCAATGTAGGAGGTACTGTTATGCAGCGAGTGATAGTAATCGGTTGTCCAGGTAGCGGTAAGAGTACTTTTTCCAGACAATTAAGTTATAAGACTGGGCTACCGCTCTTTCATTTAGACTTATTAAATTGGAATAAAGATAAGACGACAGTTAGCAGGGAAGTCTTTATAGACAGATTGAAGCAAGTGCTTGAGAAAGACCGATGGATAATTGATGGTAATTACGGTAATACTTTAGAAATGAGATTTGAACAGTGTGATACAATCTATTTCCTGGACTTATCAGTAGACGTTTGTTTAGCAGGGATTGAAGAACGAAAGGGAAAAGAAAGACCAGATATGCCTTGGATTGAAACAGGAGAGACAGATCCAGAGTTTATAGCATTTGTGAAGCGATATAATGAAGTGAGTAGACCACAAGTACTTGAATTGATAGAAAGATATAAAGATAAGCATGTTATTATTTTCAAATCACGACATGAAATCAATGACTATATCAATGGAATAGAAAGTATTCGCGAAATTTAGCATTTAGTAATATAGATACCGCTAAATCTCACGCAAATCTTAAGCAATAAAAAATCCTCATACATCAAAACTGATGCATGGGGATAAATTTTTAGATTTCATTTTGATTTGTAATAATTTTATTAACGATGCCGTAGTCTAATGCTTCTTGTGTATTTAACCAGTAGTCACGGCCTGTATGTTGTTCTACTTCTTCTACTGATTTACCAGTTTCACGAGCGATTAATTCGTTTAACTTTTGACGTGTACGGATAATTTCTTTCGCTGTGATCTCCATATTTGATGCTTGACCTTGCGTACCACCACTTGGCTGGTGAATCATAAAGCGTGTATTTGGTAATGCATAACGGTTCTCTTTCTTACCTGATAAGTAAATTAATACACCGGCACTAACTACCCATCCAGCACCAATAATCTTAACTTCAGATTCAATAAAGTTAATCATATCGTGAATTAAATAACCAGAATCAACGTGTCCTCCTGGCGATGAGATGATTAATTTAATTGGATCGTGGTTAATTGAGTCTAATAATAATAATTGATTCACTACTTCTTTCGCTGATTTATCATCAATGCCACCTGAAATAAGAATTGTACGAGATTCAATCATTTTTTCTAACATAATATCTTTTTGTTCGTTTGTCATAATGTGCCTCCTATAAGCTTGTTATCCTTATTTTATTGTTTTGGTCAATTTAAGTCAAAGAATTTGGACGATATTTGTATGATTTCTGTTTGAATTGATGATTTGATATGATTGATAAAAACAATGGAGGTTTACATAATGGAACAATCATTTGAATCATTAATCCGTCAGGCAGTAACAATTAGGCAACAATATCACGCGTTAGAAGTATCACATCACGGTACTGAATGGTCGCTTGAAGAGGATGCCCTTGCATTCTTAACAGATGCTGGACTCGTCGGTCGACTTGTCATGGATAAGGAAGGACGCTGGCCTAAACCGAATAGCGAAGGGGAATTAGCTTATAAAATAAGTGAATCAATCTGGTGGCTCATTAATTTAGCAGAGCGCAGTAAGATTGATTTAAATACTGTATTACCAGAAGTGTTTAATACTTTAGAAAACAATACACGCCCTAAAAAATAGATTGCATTTACTGATAGAAGTATGGTAGAAATATTAGGTGCAGGAAATCAAATAAGGGTAGGTATTCCAATGAATATTAACGCAAAGCAGTTTTTTACTAATATTTTAAATGGTATGGCAGCAGGTATTGTTGTCGCACTTGTGCCGAATGCCATGCTCGGTGAATTGTTTAAATATTTAGCTCAGTATAACAGTGTATTTACAAGTTTAGGTCAGTTGTTAATTATCTTTCAGTTTTGTTTAAGTGCATTAGCAGGTATCACAATTAGTCAACAGTTTAAGTTTAATGGATTACAGACGGCAATACTTTCTGGAGCTTCTGTATTAGGCTCAGGTGCTGTGCAGTTTAATGGTAAAGGATTCATGTTTGTCGGTATTGGTGACATTATTAATATGATGTTAACGATAACAATAAGTGCATTTATACTTATTTATTTAGGTAATAAAATGGGCAGTATGAACATTGTATTCCTACCGCTATTAGCAGGTATCTTACCAGGATTTATCGGTTCATTGACACTACCTTACTTGAAGCAGTTTACAGGTGGTATTGGACAAATTATTCATCATTTTACGACGTTAAATCCGCTCCTCATGTGTATATTGATTGGGATAAGTTATAGTGTGTTAATGGCGACACCAATTTCGGTTGTGGCGATCGCTACTGTGATTAGTTTATCTGGGTTAGGTAGTGGTTCTGCTAACCTCGGTATAGTCGCATGTTGCTATACATTTATCTTCGGTGCAATGAAAGTAAATGATAAAGGAACGATGGTGACATTAATTATCGGTGCAGCGAAAATGATGATGCCTGTTTATTTCAAACATCCGATTATTATTGTGGCATTACTCATTAATGGTATTGTCGCCGGTCTTTGTGCATATTGCTTTAATGTTCAAGGTACGCCGATGTCAGCAGGGTTCGGTTATACTGGATTAGTAGGACCAATCAATGCTTTAAAATTTATGGATGGTACGTTTATGCAGAACGTTATAAGTCTATTGATGGCGTATGTAATTATCCCGTTACCAATCGCATTTGTCACACATCAAATTCTTAAAAGAATATTACCTGGATACAACGATGAAATATTCTTATATAAAACGGAACAATAATTGAATATGACTACAAAAATGGCCCGAATCTTAAAGATTCGGGCTATTTTTATGACTATTTATATTCCTTCAAAAACCTCTCAAGCCTTACCATTGCTTCTTTTAACTCTTCCATACTCGATGCAAATGATAAACGAATATGGCCCTCACCAAATTTTGAAAATGCACTGCCAGGTACAACAGCTAATCGTTCTCGCTCAAGTAAATCTGTAGCAAACTGATAAGAACTGCTATTATATGCCGAAATATCCGGGAAAATATAAAATGCACCTTGAGGTTTCTCAACCGGTAAGCCTAATTCAGTAAGCTTATCAAATAAATAATCTCTGCGTTCAATATATGCTTTATTCATTATTTTGACTGTATCGCTATCTTTGAACGCTTCAATCGCACCGTATTGACTTGGTGTTGCAACGCATATCGCGTTATATAAATGTACAGAAGTTACATGGGTAATAAGTTCAGCATTCGACACGACATAACCGACACGTGCGCCGGTAATCGCGTGTGACTTTGACAATCCATTAATAACAAAGAGTTTGTCGCGCAGTTCCTGAAACTCTAAAAATGAATGATGTGGTGCATCGTATACATTCTCACTATAAATTTCATCTGTCACGATAAAGATATCTTCATCTTTCAGCATTGCTACTAAACCTTTAATTTGTTGGTATGTTAGTGTCTTACCCGTTGGATTTGTCGGATAATTAAACAGTACAGCTTTCGTCTTATCTGTAATCGCTGCTTTAATCGCTTCAGGCGTCGGTACAAGCTGCGTCTTTGAAGTATCCACTAGCACAACTTTCGCACCAAGTAATTTAATAATCGGTTCATAACCTAGATAACACGGTGAAGGCAATATCACTTCATCACCTGGATTGATGATGGTTCTAAATACTGCGTCAATCGCTTCTGATCCTCCGTTTGTCACGATAATCTCTGTTTCAGGATGATAATCTACATTAAACTTCTCTTTTAAAGTATGAGCAATTGCAGTTCTTAATGCTATCAACCCACGATTATGCGTATAACGTAATTGATTATCTTGTATTGCTTGTATCATTGCAGACTTCACTGAAGCGGGTGGTGCAAAATCAGATTGTCCGAGCGTTAAATCGATACAATCGTTGAGTCCTGCTGCTTTATTTGCAAATTCACGGGTTCCTGGTATAGTCACTTCGTTTATATACTGATTTAATGTTGGCACGGTCGTCACTCCATCTTCTTAAAAATTATGTAAGTAAATTGTACATTATTCTGCTTTAATTGGCAAAAGGGTTTAGAATAATTTTTATTTTTAGAAAATTCAGTATTGTTAAACGCGATTTTAGTTTGTATAATACAACTAGCAGAGGAGGAGTGAAATTTGAAATTTTTTAAAGGGGTAATTTCATTTTTTATTGTTTTGTTATTGATGGCTTCGCTACCACTCAGTTTGGTACAAGCAAAAGAAGATCAGTTTGATATCGTCAAGAAACGAGGGGTATTAAAAGTTGGTTTATCTGCGGATTTCGCACCGATGGAATTTGAGCGCACCGTCAATGGGAAGCGCGAATATGCAGGGATTGATGTTGATTTAATTAAGAAAATTGCAAAAGATCAAAATGTAAAGTTACAGATTGTTAATATGAGTTTTGATAGTTTACTTGGTGCAATGAAAACAGGCAAGATTGATATGATTGCATCAGGGATGACACCAACTGCTGAACGTGAGAAAGAAGTGGATTTCTCAAATAACTACTTTTCCGTTACGCAAAAAGTAATCATTCAAAAAAAAGATAAAAATAAATTTAAAAGTTTAAAAGACTTTAAAGATGTACCAGTATCAGTACAGAAACAAACGACACAAGAAGAATTAGCTCAAAAAGAAATGCCGGATGCGACGCTTACATCACTTACAAGAACACCTGAAGTAATTATGAGTGTCAATACAGGTAAAACGAAAGCAGCTGTCATTGATAGTATTGTAGGTGAGGCGTATTTAACACAAAATCCAAGTCTGACATTTGCTGATGTAGAATTTAATGATTCTAAGAAAACGACAGCGATTGCGGTGCCTAAAGATTCGCCGAAGTTTTTAGATGCGATTAACCAATCGATTAAAGATGCTCAGGATAAAGGATTAATTAAAGAATATGAGAAGAAAGCGCATAAAGAAATGTTTGATGATGCATCATTTTTAAGTAAGTATGGGACATTCTTTATTCAAGGGATTGGCGCGACAATTTTAATTTCAATTATAGGTGTTATATTCGGGTCATTAATCGGAGGTATATTTGCGTTCCTGAAATTAAGTTCAAGCAAAATATTAAAAGCGATAGCTTGGGTATATATCGAGTTTATTCGTGGAACACCGTTACTAGTGCAAGTATTTTTAGTATATTTCGGTACGACGGCTGTACTAGGTTTAGATTTATCGGCCTTTGTATGTGGAACACTCGCATTAATATTAAATTGTGGAGCATATATTGCTGAAATTATTCGAGCAGGTATTAAAGCAGTTGACAAAGGACAAATGGAAGCAGCGCGATCTTTAGGATTAACACATGCGCAGTCAATGAATAAAGTCATTATGCCGCAAGCGATTAAAAATATATTACCAGCGCTAGGAAATGAATTTATTACGGTTATAAAAGAATCATCAATCGTATCCGTTATTGGTGTATCAGAATTAATGTTTAATGCACAAGTTGTACAAGGGGCATCATTCGATCCATTCACACCATTACTTATCGCAGCGATTGCTTATTTTGTATTAACATTTATTTTATCTCGAGTGATGAATGTTATCGAAAGGAGAATGAGCGTTAGTGATTAAAATTAATGATTTACATAAATATTTTGGTAAAGTTGAAGTATTAAAGGGGATAGATTTGCATATTCAGGAAGGTGAAGTGGTGGCGATTATCGGGCCATCAGGGAGTGGGAAGTCAACTTTGCTTCGCTGTTTGAATTTATTAGAAGTACCGACGAGTGGAGAAATTATCTTTGAAGATATTCCATTAACAGCGAAAGGTACAGATATTAATAAATTAAGACAGAAGATGGGGATGGTATTTCAGAGCTTTAATTTGTTTCCACATAAGACCGCTAAAGAAAATTTAATGCTGGCACCACTATTAACAAATAGAGGGAGTAAAGCAGAACTTGAAGAACGCGCGTTAAACTTACTTGATAAAGTAGGATTGTCAGATCGTGCGAATAATTATCCGTCACAATTATCGGGTGGACAGAAACAACGAGTGGCGATTGCCAGAGCGCTAGCAATGGATCCAGATGTGATGTTATTTGATGAGCCAACTTCGGCACTCGATCCTGAAGTGGTAGGAGATGTGCTTGAAGTTATGAAAAGTTTGGCGAAAGAAGGGATGACGATGGTCGTTGTGACGCATGAAATGGGCTTTGCACGTGAAGTAGCTGACCGAGTTGTATTTATGGATAAAGGCATTGTACAGGAAGTTGCAGATCCACAGACATTATTTACGAACCCACAAAATGAACGCACGAAAGCATTTTTATCGAAAGTGTTATAGGAGAGGCTGTTTTCAATGCGTTCAGAACCGAACAAATTGGAAGCAACACAGAGAAATCGCTCTTTGATTTCGAAAGTGTTGATGAAATTTGACGAGGTTCTGCATTGAAAACGCCGTTTAGAGAGGCTGTTTTCAATGCGTTCAGAACCGAACAAATTGGAAGCAACACAGAGAAATCGCTCTTTGATTTCGAAAGTGTTGATGAAATTTGACGAGGTTCTGCATTGAAAACGCCGTTTAGAGAGGCTTGTCGAACGGGCGTCTGCCCTAAATAAAGTAAGATAAACCACTAGAATTTCAATCTTGAGTTCTAGTGGTTTATCTTTTTTTAAAAAAACATTTGCATAAATTATCGTTATTATGTATTATTATAAAATAATATTCATTTCATAGGAGGGCAATATATTGTTACTAAAAAAGATAATGCATTTATGTTTTATTTTCATTTTATTCATTTCGTACATACCATTAACTGCGCATGCACAAACTGATCAGTATGAAACCATCAAGAAGAATGGTGTGTTACGTGTCGGGTTATCCGCAGATTATGCACCGTATGAATTTGAAAAGTCAGCGAATGGTAAGCGTGAATATGCCGGTATCGACATCGAGTTATCGAAAAAACTGGCCAAAGATTTAGGTGTGGAACTGAAGATCGTAAATATGCAGTTTGATAGTTTACTCGGTGCTTTGAAAACAGGTAAGATTGATGTCATTATTTCTGGCATGAGTCCAACCCCGGAACGTAAGAAAGAAGTCGATTTCTCAGATTATTATATGAATGTTGAACAACGTATGATTATCCAGAAGAAAGATGAGAAAAAATTGCAAAGTGTTGAAGACTTTAAAGGAAAAAGTGTCGGGGTACAAAAGCAATCAACACAGGAAGAATTAGCAAAGTCAGAAATTCCGGATGCAAACGTTGCATCGTTAACACGTGTCCCGGATATTATTATGTCATTGAATACTGGTAAGATTGACGGTCTTATATTAGAAGGTCCTGTCGGAGAAGCTTATTTAACTCAAAATAAGAATTTAACATTCTCTAAATTACAATTTGCAAATGCAAGCAAAGGGACAGCAATCGCTTTACCGAAAGATTCACCGAAATTACTCAACGCAGTCAATCAAACGATTAAAGATGTTAAAGCACATGATTTATTGAAAGATTATAAAGAGAAAGCAAATACAGCAATGTTCGATGATGGTTCGTTTATAAGTAAATATGGCTCATTCTTCGTCCAGGGTGTAGGTGCTACAATATTAATTTCACTTATTGGTGTTGTCCTTGGCTCGCTATTTGGGAGTATGCTTGCCTTTATGAAGATCGGTAAGAATATCATACTGAAATCAATTGCCTGGATTTATATTGAATTTATCCGCGGCACACCGTTACTTGTACAAGTATTTTTAGTATACTTCGGCACGACAGCAGTGCTTGGCATAGATTTATCGGCATTTATCTGTGGTGCTATTGCACTTGTCATTAACTGTGCAGCGTATATTGCAGAAATTATTCGTGCGGGGATCAATGCTGTAGATAAAGGGCAAGCAGAAGCGGCACGTTCTCTAGGTTTAAGTCAGGCGCAAACGATGAAAAATGTGATTATGCCGCAAGCGATTAAAAATATATTACCGGCGTTAGGTAATGAATTTGTTACGGTCATCAAAGAATCTTCAATTGTTTCTGTAATTGGAGTATCTGAATTAATGTTTAATGCACAAGTTGTGCAAGGGGCATCATTCGATCCATTTACACCGTTACTAATTGTAGCCATCGTTTATTTTATTCTGACATTTGCGTTAAGTCGCGTAATGAATGTTATTGAAGGGAGAATGAGTGTTAGTGATTAAAGTGAATAATTTGCATAAATCTTTCGGTAAGACGGAAGTATTGAAAGGTATAGACTTAGAAATTTCTGAAGGAGAAGTTGTCGCGATTATCGGTCCATCCGGCAGTGGTAAATCGACATTACTACGTTGTTTAAATTTACTTGAAACGCCGACAAGTGGCGATATTATCTTTGAAGGTAATGCATTAACAGCGAAAGATACGGATATTAATCAGTTACGCCAGAAGATGGGAATGGTGTTTCAAAGTTTTAATTTATTCCCGCATAAGACTGCAAAAGAGAATTTAATGCTGGCACCGATATTGCTTGGAAAAGGTAAGAAAAATGAGCTTGAGAAGAGAGCTTTAGATTTATTAAATAAAGTTGGATTATCAGACCGTGCTGATAACTATCCGTCTCAATTATCTGGAGGACAGAAACAACGTGTTGCGATTGCCAGAGCGTTAGCGATGGATCCAGATGTCATTCTCTTTGATGAACCGACGTCAGCGCTTGATCCAGAAGTTGTAGGTGACGTGCTTGCAGTAATGAAGAAACTTGCTGAAGAAGGGATGACGATGGTTGTTGTGACACATGAAATGGGCTTTGCAAGAGAAGTAGCTGACAGAGTCGTCTTTATGGATAATGGCATAGTACAGGAAGATGCACCACCTGAAAGATTATTTAATCATCCACAGAATGAACGTGCGAAAGCATTTTTATCAAAGGTGTTATAGAAGAGGCCGTCGACAAAGCGGTTAAACTGTTAATCATAAGAGGAGAAAGACAATATGTCTCATCCTCTTATTTTTGTGTTAAAATAGTATTCTTGAATAAAGGGAGGTGTAGTGATGTATCAAAAGTTAAAGCAAGAAATAATAGAATATAGTAAGACGATAGGCATAGATGCGATAGGGTTTACAACAGCAGAACCTTTTGAATCACTACGCCCGAAACTCGAGGCCTATTACGGCAACAATTATGATTCAGGTTTCGAGAAAGGAACGATAGAAGAACGTATTAATCCTAAATTGTCTTTACCTTCAGCACAGTCCATTATCGCGATTGCGGTCGGATACCCGAATAAGCTGCCGAATGCACCGAAAAGTGTGCGCGGTGCACGTCGTGGTATATTTGCCAGAGCATCTTGGGGGATTGATTATCATACTTTATTAAATAAACGATTAGAATTGCTCGTTCAATTTATTAAAGAAAGAGTGCCTGAAGCTGAAACGATGAATATGGTAGATACAGGAGTTCTAAGTGATAGGGCAGTTGCCGAAAGAGCGGGCTTAGGATATGCTGCGAAGAATGGGTTTATCTTAAATAAAGATTTAGGAACATGGACATATCTTGGCGAAATACTCGTATCGATTCCGTTTGAGCCAGATCATCCGGTCATTGATTCGTGTTTAGATTGCACGATTTGTATTGATCGATGTCCAACTGGCGCTTTACTCGGCAATGGGCAGCTCGATTCAAATAAATGCATTAGTTTCTTAACACAGACGAAAGGCTTTATGCCGGATGAATATCGCGCTAAAATTGGCAATCGATTATATGGCTGTGATACATGCCAGCAAGTATGTCCAAAGAATCGTGGTATTAATACGACACAAGATGATATCACATTAGAATCTGAAACATTAAAGCCTTTATTAGTGCCGTTACTCAAGATGACTAACAAGCAATTTAAAGCGGAGTATGGTCATTTAGCAGGTGCATGGCGTGGCAAGAAACCCATTCAACGCAATGCAATACTCGCGCTCGCCCATTTTAAAGAATTTGAGGCAATTCCAGATTTAAAAGATGTTGCAGAGAATGATCCTCGCCCTGAAATAAAAGGTACAGCCTATTGGGCAATCGGACAAATCAGTTGCGATGAAATCGAGTATTTAAAAGCAAGATATGATAAAGAAACAGATAAAGATGTTAAAATAGAAATATTAAAAAGTATAGAAAGTGTGGAAAAATAAATGTCATCAATCAATGTAGTATTATATCAACCGGAAATACCAGCAAACACAGGAAACATTGCAAGAAGCTGCGCAGCAACTGATACGCACCTGCATTTAATTCGTCCTTTAGGATTCTCAACAGACGATAAAATGTTACGTCGTGCAGGACTGGATTACTGGCAATATGTGAATATTACTTATTATGATAGTATTGAAGAATTCTTTGAGAAGAATGAAGGTCATTATTATTTATTAACGAAGTTTGGTAAGAAGCCACATACAACATTTGATTACAGCAATACTGATGAGAAGCATTACTTCATCTTCGGACGTGAAACGACTGGTTTACCGGACTGGGTGAAAGAAAAATATATGGATACAGCATTACGTATTCCGATGAACGATAACGTTCGTTCGCTTAACTTATCGAATACAGCAGCCATTCTTATTTATGAAGCATTACGTCAACAAAACTATCCTGGTTTAAGTTAAGGAGGGACTTTGATGAATGATATCATAAAGTTATTACATCACCACCGCTCGATTCGTCAATTTAAAGATGAAACGTTATCTCAAGAAACGATAGCAACGCTTGTACGTGCCGCACAAAGTGCCTCTACATCAAGCTATGTACAAGCATACTCTATTATCGGCATTACTGATCCAGCAATTAAGCGCCAACTGCGTGATATTAGTGGTCAGTCGTATGTTGAACATAACGGGCATTTGTTTATATTTATCGCAGACTTCAATCGTCATCAAGCGTTAGGTGAACATTTGAATCAACCGATTGCTGATTACTTTGGCACGACGGAATCTTTAATTGTTGGGACTGTAGATGCAGCGCTTGCCAGTCAAAATATGGCCATCGCGGCTGAAAGTATGGGGCTTGGCATTTGTTATATCGGTTCTTTACGCAATGATATGCAGCAAGTGATTGACCTATTAGACTTACCTGAATACACGTATCCGTTATTCGGCATGGTTGTCGGTGTACCTGAAAGTGAAGGTAGTCAGAAAGAGCGATTACCAATTGATGTGGTATATCATGAGAACAGCTATAAAGCGTTTGATTATGGGGATTATGCAGAATACGATGCAGCCACTTCAGCATATTACAAAGAACGAACAAACGGTGCAAGAAACGATCAGTGGAGTGAACAAGTAGTCGGTATGCTTTCGCAAAAAGCACGACTTGATGTAGATGCTGTGATTAAACGCCAAGGATTTTTACAACAATAACACAAAAAATCCGAAGAGAATTCAATAGATGAATTGTCTTCGGATTTTTTCATTAATGGCGTCTCACGGGCAGACGCATGATAACCTTCGACAAATCTTTCAAAATCAAAAAGCGATTTTTCAGCTTTGACTCCAGTTTGCACGTGTCTAAACGCATTTGTCGACAGCCTGATTTTATTTATTTAAATCTTCTTCTTTAACACCGTAGCTAGATTCACGTCCAGCAGTTAAGATTGCTGTAAGGAAAGCGATACATACCATACCAATTAATAATGTATTCATTGATGAACCCCCTGTATTTTCTTAATGATATTATTATAACGTATTCTATAAAGATTTAAAACAACAAATAAAGGATTGATATGATGAAGGCCATTATCAACGCAAAAATTTATACAGAAGATAAAGTCATTCATAACGGCTATATTGAATTTAATGATAAGATTGTTGCCATTGGTGAAGGGGAATATTCAGGTGAAGCAGAAACAATTGATGCGCACGGTAATATGTTATTGCCAGGATTTATTGATATTCATATCCATGGTGGATACGGCGCTGACGCGATGGACGCGACACATGAATCACTTGATATGTTAACGCAAGGATTGTTGAAAGAAGGTACGACGTCCTTTTTACCGACAACGATGACTGAATCGATTCCGAGAGTAACGAATGCACTTGAAAGTATCGCCACATTTGAAAGTCAAGGTGCTGAAATACTTGGCATACATCTCGAAGGGCCGTTTATTTCGGAACATAAAGTAGGCGCGCAAGACCCCAAATTTGTAATACGTCCTACTACTACATTAATCAATCAGTTACAGCAAGCTGCACACAACAACATCAAGATTATTACGATAGCACCCGAAGTTGAAGGCGCGCTTGATGTGATACAGCATTTTGATGATATCATCTTCTCAGCTGGTCATACGACTGCTACATTTGACGAACTGAATAACGCACAATCAAAAGGCTTGAAGCACATTACACATCTCTATAATGCAGCAACACCATTTAAGCACCGAGCACCTGGAGCATTTGGTGCAGCATGGCTGAACGATAACTTAACGACCGAGTGTATTATTGACGGTGTCCATTCACATCCTGCTGCTGTTGATATTGCCTACCGCTTAAAAGGTCGCGATCGCTTTATCGTAATAACAGACGCCATGCGCGCAAAAGGATTAGGTGATGGTGTCAGTGAACTTGGCGGACAACAAGTTTATGTTAATGGCAATGAAGCACGTTTAAAAGACGGTACATTAGCAGGTAGTGTTCTCAAGATGAACGAAGGATTGAAACACTTTATGCAATATACCGGTGAATCAATGGAGCATGCATGGCGTGTGATGAGTTATAATCAAGCCGTTGCACTGAAGGTTGATGATAGAATTGGCAGCATAAAAGTCGGCAAGCAGGCAGACTTCGTATTATTAGATGAAGAATTTAATGTGTTATGTACTGTCAAAAGAGGGTATAACATATATAATAAATAATATGTAGATAAGAACATTCCTAGGAGGAACGATTATGGCGATGAATTTTAAAGTATTTGAAGATAAAGTAACGGTTTCAAACTATGTGGCAGATTTATTCAGGAAGCAAATGAATAATAATCCGACATCGATTATTGTGACGGCATTAGGTGATGAAGCAACGCACGTATTAGCTGAATTAAAGCAGGACGTTTCTAAAAATCCGGTAGATACGAGTCAAATTCATATTTTTGATTACGATAAATCTAATAGTGAGTTTAGTGCTGTAGGTATTGTCGATAAACAATATCATACTGCTACGGGCAATGATATTATGGAATTAATTAAGAATGAAGCAAAGACGAAACAAAACAAAGGCAAATTAACAACTTTATTTGCAACTGTGACACAAGATGGTTCAGTTGGATACAAATCTATTAATCAGGATGATGATAAAGGATTAAGATCTGCTCGCGAAATCATTTTAGTATTAACGGGTGCTGATAAAGCGCCAATCGTTGAGAAATTATATCAAACTGAAGCAGGTGGTAGTTTCGAAGCCGCAAATTTAAAGACACACCGCATGGTAAACGTAATATTAGATAACGCTGCTGCTGCAGGATTACCTGAAGATGTACGCGCGTATTACTTCCAAAAATTTGCGTAAAGGAATGATTAACATGTCAACATCTCATGACAATAAGAATGAAATGGTTTCAGACTTTGATGATGTCGTTAAATTAGGCAATGAAATGGAACAAATTTCAGAGCAAAATGCTGAAGCATTAGAAGATGAACATCATCACAAAGAAGATAGTGCACAATAAATTTACAAACAGTACATAGTTACATTATGTACTGTTTTTTTATGAATATTTAATGAATGTAAGCGCTGTTTAATGTAAAATATAAGTATCAAAGGATATAAGGGGAGAATTTGAATGTCATTTAGAATTGAACACGATACATTTGGTGAAATTGAAGTACCTGCTGATAAATATTGGGGTGCGCAAACGCAGCGTAGTAAACAGAACTTCCCGGTTGGTAAAGAGCAAATGCCGATTGAAGTCGTTTATGGGTTTGCACATTTGAAGAAAGCAGCTGCAATTGTTAATAAAGATTTAGGTAAATTATCTGTTGAGAAATCTGATGCGATTGTGAAAGCGTGTGATGATGTATTATCGGGTAAATTAGATACGCATTTCCCATTAGTCGTATGGCAAACAGGTTCAGGTACGCAAAGTAATATGAACGTAAACGAAGTGGTAGCGTATGTTGCGAATATGTACTTAAAAGAAGCGGGAAGTGCTGAAACAGTGCATCCAAATGATGATGTCAACAAATCACAATCATCTAACGATACGTATCCAACAGCAATGCATGTTGCTTTATATCATGAAATTGAAGCGAAATTAATGCCGGCATTAAACAACTTACGCAATACGTTAAAAGCAAAAGAAGAACAATTTACGAATATTATTAAGATCGGACGTACACATTTACAAGATGCAACGCCATTAACATTAGGACAAGAAATTTCTGGCTGGCGCTATATGTTAGATAAGTGTGAAGACTTATTAAATATTTCTAAAAAAGAATTATTAAATTTAGCTATTGGTGGTACAGCTGTAGGGACTGGGATAAATGCACATCCTGAATTTGGTGATCGCGTGGCGAAACAAATTGGTGTTCAAACTGGGTATGACTTCGTATCATCACCAAATAAATTCCATGCATTAACTGCGCATGATGAAGTGACTTTCGTACATGGCGCTTTAAAAGCATTAGCTGCAGATTTAATGAAGATTGCAAACGATGTACGTTGGTTATCATCAGGACCACGTGCTGGATTAGCAGAACTTTCAATTCCAGAGAACGAACCAGGTTCATCTATCATGCCAGGTAAAGTAAATCCTACGCAATCTGAAATGTTAACGATGGTAGCCGTTCAAGTAATGGGTAATGATGCAGCTGTTGGTATTGCAGCAAGCCAAGGTAACTTTGAGTTAAACGTATTTAAACCAGTCATTATGTATAACACATTACAATCAATTTATTTATTAGCTGACGGTATGAATTCATTTAATGATAATTGTGCGATTGGTATCGAACCGATTGAAGAAAATATTACAAACTATTTAAATCAATCATTAATGTTAGTCACAGCTTTAAACCCACATATCGGTTACGAAAAGGCAGCGTATATCGCAAAAACAGCACATAAAGAAGGTTTAACGTTAAAAGAATCAGCATTAAAATCTGGATTCTTAACAGAAGAACAATTTAATGAGTGGATTAAACCGGAAGAAATGATTCATCCAAAATAAAAAGCGTTAACTTTGAAAGGGCAGGTAAGTTATGAAAAGATTAGGTTTAGTAGATATCGGATCGAATACAATCCGTTTAGTTATTTTTGAGTATTCAAAAGAAACAGGATTACAAGAGCTACAAAATATAAAAACACCTGCACGCCTGTATCAATTTTTGAGCGATGATAAAGTGATGTCTGACAAAGGGATAGATGTGTTGTGTGAAACGTTGAATAGCTTCCAGAAAGTTGCTCAAAAGTTTAGTGTCAACGCGTTGTATCCCGTTGCGACAGCAGCTGTAAGACAAGCGACTAATATTGAAGATGTCATTGTGAAAGTGAAAGAACAAACTGGCATAGATATGCGTATTATTTCAGAACAGGAAGAAGCGTATTTTGGTTTTTACGCTGTGATTAATACGTTAGATTATGAAGATGGTGTTACGGTCGATATCGGTGGTGGTAGTACAGAAGTGACGTTCTTTGAAGATAAAGAATTAAAGTTCTCACACAGCTTCCCGTTTGGCGTTGTAACACTTCAAAATATGTTCTTTAAAGGCAAAGCGCACAATGATAAAGACGCGATTGAAGCCGCAGCCAAGTTTATTCAGGAACAGTTGAGAAGCTTGCGCTGGCTTGAGAAACGTCGCGTGCCTATTATTGCGATTGGTGGATCAGCGCGAAATATAGCGCGTATTCATCAGTCGCTTACAGAATATCCGATTGCGGGTGTTCACGGTTATGCAATGAAAGAAGCGGATCTTGATTTAGTATTTGAAAACTTAACAAGTGCGTCACAAGATGATTTAGAAGATTTGGATGGTTTGAGTCGTGACCGTCAAGATATTATCGTACCTTCTTGTGTGTTATTTAATACGTTATTTGAAGAAGTGGATGCAACAGAATTCATCTTCTCTCGTAAAGGTTTGCGTGAAGGTGTCATTATGAATATCCTCGAACAGGAGTACGTATTGCCATTCGATAAAGATAACGTATTTAAAGATTCGTTAAAGAATTTAGCGTCAGATTATAATATTAACCAGGAAGAAGCCAATCAGCGTGTCATGATTGCAGAAACACTCTATTATGAGCTGGATAAATTAGAATTGATTGAAGGTAATAAACGCGATAAGGCATTTTTAAGACATGCAGCATACCTTTATTATTTAGGAAGTTATATTGATTCGGATGCTTCGAGCCAGCATACGTATTACATTCTTTCGAATTCAAGTTTAAATGGTATTAGCCATAAAGATCGTGTGAAACTGGCATTGCTTGCAAGTTATAAGAATAAGTCTTTATTGAAATTTTATGAAGATGAAACACGCTGGTTTAATGGTGAAGAACGTGAAGTTATTCAAATGTTAGGTAGCATTCTGAAATTTGCGTATGCGTTAAATATTAGTAATACAAATATCGTGAAAGCATTGTATTTCGAAAAGAATGCTTCAGACTATAACCTTGTCATTGAATATTCTGGAGATGCAATTGCTGAAGAGTATCAGGCAGAAAGACAAAAGAAACATATTGAAAAATTGATTAAGTCAAAACTTAACCTCATTTTTACAGAATCTTTACATTAGTAATGTATAACTAGTATAGACTGAATATAAGAATACAATAAAAGTGGATGTGACGATAATGGAAAAAGTAGATTTAAACAACAAAGCATTTTACAACAATAGAGAAGTAAGTTGGGTAGGTTTTAACCGTCGCGTTATAGAGGAAGCCTTTGATAAGAAGAACCCATTACTGGAACGCCTAAAATTTTTAGCAATTGCGAGTTCAAATGCGGATGAATTCTTTATGGTGCGTGTAGGGGGGCTTAAAGATCAAGTAACGATGAACTTTAATGAACCTGAGAATAAGACACAACTCACACCGACTGAACAGTTAGTCGCAATTGATGCAGCGAATCGTGAGAATGTGACGTTACAATATAATCAATATAAGGCTTTAATTCAGGAGTTAGAAGGGTATCAAGTATTCTTTAAAGCAATCGACGAATTATCACCAGAGAATTACGAAATTATTGAACAAAAGTTTAATTTCGAAATCTTGCCAACGTTAACACCACTTGGTATAGACGCTTATAGACCTTTTCCAAAATTATCTAACAAGTCATTAAACATCTTTGTGGATGTTGAAACGGATTCAGGTGAAAAGAAATCTGCTATCGTTCAAATTCCGGCATTATTAAACCGAATTATTCAATTAAAGAATGGTGAAAAAGTAATTTTCGTTTTATTAGAAGATGTCATTAACCATTTCATTGATAAATTATTCTTCGGTTATAAAGTTATTCGTACATTTACTTTTAGAATTACAAGAAATGCAGATTTAACGATTCATGAAGATGGTGCAGAGGATTTATTAATTGAAATTGAGAAGTTTTTAAAGAAACGTAAGAGTGGAGCAGCTGTACGTTTAGAAATCGATACGCGCCATGATACGTCGATTAACGGCTCATTCTTAATGAATGAACTGGAAATTGAAGAACGTGATATTTATAAATTAGATGGGCCATTAGATTTAACAATGTTATTCCAGTTAGCTGGCATGATTGAGAAGAAATATCCACAACTTGCTTTCAAACCGTTTGAAGCAGCACCACCGAAATATTTAAACGGCGGCAATGTATATGAAGAAGCGAAAAAGCATGACGTATTCTTTCATCATCCGTATGAGTCATTCCAGCCGATTGTTGACTTTATTAAACAAGCATCAGAGGATCCAAATACACTGGCGATTAAACAAACATTGTATCGTGTATCTAGTGATTCACCAATTATTGATGCGTTAAAGAATGCTGCAGAAGCGGGGAAACAAGTGACAGTGCTTGTTGAGCTTAAAGCGCGCTTTGATGAAGAGAATAACGTACATTGGGCACGTATGCTTGAGGAAGCTGGATGTCATGTTATTTATGGTATGACGCACTTAAAGACGCACTCTAAAATTACGTTAGTCGTGAAAAAAGAAGACGACGAAGTAGTACCGTATGTGCATTTAGGTACTGGTAACTATAACGATAAAACTGCAAAAATTTACACAGACATGGGGATTATCACAACCAATAAAGAAATTGGTCAGGATGCGATGAATTTCTTTAACTATTTAAGTGGATATTCTGAGAAACCAACGTATAAGAAATTACACGTTGCACCGTTTGAAATTCGTGATGAATTCGTTGAGCATATCGATCAGGAAATTGCATGTCATAAAGAACATGGCAATGGATTGATTATTGCGAAGATGAACTCGTTAACAGATAAGACAGTTATTAAGAAATTATATGAAGCAAGTCAGGCAGGAGTTAAAGTTAAATTAATTATCCGAGGTATTTGTTGTTTACGTCCGGGAATTGCTGGCATCAGTGAAAATATTCGTGTAATTAGTATTGTAGGTCGCTTCTTAGAACACTCAAGAATCTATTATTTCTATCACAATGGGGAAGAGAAGATGTACTTATCTTCAGCGGATATGATGACACGTAATATGATTAAACGTGTGGAAATATTATTCCCTATTTTAGATCCTAAGATTGTGAATGAATTAAAAGAAATATTAGAATTACAATTAAATGATAATCAGAAAGCTCGCGAGCAAGATGCAAGTGGTGTGTATCATTATGTCCGTAATGATAAAGATGCTGTGAATTCTCAAGAAGAACTTGTGAATCAGGAGGATAATTATAAGCGTAGTTTAGTAAAAGCGACTGTATCAGAACCTAAACCGGTGATGAGTAAGCGTGCGCGATTATTAGGATTTGTAAGAGATAGATTGAAAAAATAAAGGCTGTCGACAAAGCATTTAGTCGCTGAAAAACTGTAGAAAACCCATCAGAAATTGTTCTTTTATTTCAGATGGGTTTTCGAAGTTTTCGAGGCGACTTGTTGTGTCAACAGTTTGTTAGACACTTTTCATGTATTCTTCTTTAAACACTACTGGCGTTAAATACTTTAATGAAGAATGAGACCTAAAATTTTTGTACCAATTCACATATTCAAATAATTCTGTTTCTAACTGATTCACACTTTAAAATTTAATCTGATTTACAAACTCAGTTTTTATTGCTTTCATTGTTGCTTCAGCAATAGCATTGTCGTAAGGACAACATTTGATACTTAATAAGCGTTTAATTCTAAATGTTACTAGTACTTCATCTATCAATTGGTTATCAAACTCTTTACCTCTATCAGTGTGAAATAATTTGATTTGTTCAAGATTATGATTTATTCTACTTATGACTTTTGATACTAGATTTGCATCCTTATTTTTACCTACACTGTAACCAACAATTTCTCTATTAAATAAATCTATAAATAAACATATATAAATGTCATGTTCCTGCGACTTTTACATATGTTAAATCACTTACTAGTGCCTCCATTGGTTGATCTCTATAAAAACACGATTTAAATGATTTTTAACCAGTTTTTTATTATCACTAGTGTTGCATTATATATATTAAACAGAAAAAATGTAGGAAAAACAGCATTTCATTTCGCCATTTCCCTACATTTTATAAACACCATTTACATACAATTTGTATACTCTCTTTAGTTTATATAAAATTATAATTATATAGAATTGATTTTGTATCTAGATAATTAATGATGTAGTTGTGAAATGTAATATCTAAAATTTACGTATTGTTTTAGATTTGTCTTTAAAATACCAAACAATAGAAAATAACAAAAATATCATAGTCGTTATTATATGAAATAATTCGAAATGAACAAATGATAAAACTAATAATAAAATTAAAAAATATACAATAGATATTGTTGTGATAATAATATGGGTTGATAATAGATTTCTATTGTATTCAATTAAAAGATTATTAGAAAAAATCCATATTCCCAACATAACTAATAATGTAAATAAAGAATGTTCATTTCCTCCAACAACATTTAATATAATAAAAGATATAATTACTAAAAAAATACAACACTGAATCATCCATTTAATATTCTTCATTTTCACCACTCCCCATAATTAATAGCGATTCCATCCAGTAAGAAGTGTATATCTATGGCAACCAGAGTTATAATAATATTGCCAACCATACTCGTAATAAAAACGGACACCACTGTATCCTGAAAGATATAATTTTGTACCTAACCAGGCAGTAAATAAACCTGCACCCACGTAATATCCAACAGTGGCGGAAATCGCACCGGCAACATAGGTTGCTACTCCTGATGATATTGTATAAGCATCTCCAGACAATGAAGCGATTTTACTTTTAGAAACATTGACATATCCCGTTCTTGTTGAACCACACCCATCTGATGGTACTACTTTTTCTGGTTCAGGTACACTTGATGAGAGTTGATTATTAATTTCAAATGCTGGTCTTAATAATAAATTTGAAGAGGTATCAACAACTTCGAATTTTAATTCCTTAATAATTTTATCTCCAATCATTTTTTCCACAGTATTTGGTTCGATTGAATCTACACTCTTCTGCTTTAGAGAAGCTTGATAATTAAGAGGTCTAAACTCAAATTCGTCAGCAAAAGCATTGAAAGAAAAAATATTTGACAATAGAACAGCTACAGTCGATAGAACTACCAAAAATTTCATTTTCATAAAACCCCCTCCTAAAATTTATTTAATATATAATTATCTTAAAACTCAGTATAATTTTTGTCAATATTTTTTCTGAAAATTCAAAATATTAAAGTTGATATATTTTTATTATTTTGAACTTATAAAAATTAAAAGAGAAAAGTTATAAATCCTCATTTTTTACATGTATACGTTCTAACTTATCTGTTATATCGTATACAAATGATAAATCAAACACCTTATCAACTTTTCTTACTAAATGATCTTTTGGAAACTAAAAGTTCTTGTTATATGAACCGTAGAAATTATTAATTATATTCTTCGCTTCATACCTCAGAGTAATATTATTCGATTACTTATGTATGTAAAAGTATTTCATTTTCTCTTTTTTCTTCTTCTTCAAAATAACTTGAAATTGATTCTAATATATCTATCTACGTTACCTCTCAAAATATTTTATATAGTTCTCCTAACTCTTTTCTCTAGACTCCATTTTATATCCTGCATACATGAGTTCTTGTGCTTTTGAGACACCGTTTGAGGAAGAGGCTGTTTTCAATGCGATCAGGACCGAACAAATTGGAAGCACCACCAAGAAATCGCTTTTTTGATTTCGAAGGTGGTGGTGAAATTTGACGAGGTCCTGCATTGAAAACGCCGTTTGAGATAGAGGCAGTTTTCAATGCGATCAGCCACAAACAAATCAAAACCCGCACGCTACTAATTTGTAGTGTGCGGGTTTTTCAGTTATACGAACTTTGTAATCGTTTCTACAGGTCGACGGCTACTTGTGCGTGGTTCTTTTAAAGTTTTGCCAATAGTAATAAGCATCGCTGGTATATATCGCTCATCGATATTAAATGCTTCCTGCACAGCTGTACGATTAAATCCACCGATAGCGCATGTCCCTAAATCTTTAAGCGTCGCGAAGTTCATAATTTGCATCGCTGGGAATGCAGAGTTCATAATCGCCGCTTCAACAGCATATGCTTCGTTTTCATATGCACCATTGATTTGCCCTGTTAATACGTCTTTAATATCTTGTGTAATGTCACCTGCTTCAACAGATGGATTAAACACAGTATCAACATTTTTATTCGCTTCTTTATCACCAAGAATAATAAACGTTGCACTTGAATCTTTAACTTGTGCTTGATTATAAGCTAACGGTAATAACTTTTCTTTCGCTTCGTCGCTATGAACAACAAGGAAGTTCCAATGTTGTAAGTTCCATGCTGAAGGTGCTTGATTCGCAGCCTCTAAAATGTCCATAATTTCCTGTTCAGTCATTTTATATTCAGGGTCGTATACTTTGACCGCTCTACGTGATAATAATTTGTCTTGTATTGTACTTTCCATGATGTTCCTCCTAAAAATTAAATAAAGATTTATACGATAATTATCATATAAATCTTTATATATATATGCAATTTTATTGCTTAATCTAACGTTGCAGCAATTTTCTCTTGTGTGATTGGATGAATAAATTCTAATTTATAGCTTTCAAGTGATAGTTGACGTAAGTTAGAGTCGCTGTATAATGGATCTCCAAGTACTGGATAACCAATCGCTGCTAAATGCACACGGATTTGGTGTGTACGGCCCGTTTCTAACGTCAACTCTACTTCGGCAATGCCGTCACCTAGCGCATTCGAACTTACGATATGCGTTACAGCACGGTCGCCTGTTTGAGATACACGGCGTTTATTCGGATGGAATTTATCTTTTCCGATTGGTAGATCGATTGTTTGTGTTTTTAACGGTAAATGACTTTTAACTTTTGCACGGTATGTACGTGTAATTTGTCGGTCTTCAAGCATACGGTCCAGTATTTTTTTGATGAATGGATTTTTAGCTACAAGTAGTAAACCAACCGTTTCCTGGTCCAGACGGTGTACAGGTTCAACATATTCAGAATCTAATGTATAAATCGCGTGATTAAGTAGTGTGTTTGATTCTGACATGTCATTTGGATGTGTCTTAACGCCTTTTGGCTTTACAAGAATCGCTAAATGCTCATCTTCATATTTCACTTCACATAAACGGTAGCTTGATTTATATGCACTTTTTTCTTCAGGAATCGGCAGGAACAGGCTGTCACCCGTATGGATTGTACTGCGTAATGTCGCAGGTTCGTCATTAATTGTTATTGCTTTAGACATTCTGAGTTCATGCATTGGCTTCTTTGGGATATGTAGCGATTGCAACATTGCCTCAATCGTCATGTTATCCCATGCTTCTGTAATATTTATAATCATAATTTTTTCTCCTAAATCGTATTAAGTCGTATAATAAAAGGGTAATAACTAATGACCGATAGATTATATATTCATATTTATTTATTATTTATTATTTATTATTTCTTATTTACCATTATAGATGAAACAGGAGAGAATTGACATGACAGAAGAAATTAATTTAGAGAAATTTAATAAATCAATCGAAGCGAGACAGATGACGTTTGACGATATCGATGAAATCATCGCGCTTCAAAAATTATGCTTTCCAGGAATGGAACCTTGGGAAAGAGCGCATTTAGAGTCACATTTAAGTTTATTTCCACGCGGACAGATGGTAATAGAATTTGATGGGAAAATCATTGGTTCATGTTCTAGTTTAATCATTAACTTTGATGAGTATGATGATAAACATACATGGAATGATATTACTGATTCAGGATATATTACGAACCATAACGAAAATGGCCATAATTTATATGGTATTGAAGTCATGGTCCATCCAGATTACCGTGGTATGCGTGTTGGTCAACGTTTGTATGAAGCACGACGTGAAATTGCTTATGAATTAAACTTGAAGTCGATTATCATCGGAGGACGTATTCCGAACTATCATCAGTATCAGGACGAGTTAACGCCACGTGAATATGTAAATAATGTGATGAAGCGTAAGATTAAAGATCCTGTGTTAACATTCCAGTTTATGAATGGCTTTACGTTAATGCGTATTAATCCGAACTATTTAAAAGATGATGTTAAGAGTAGTAAATATGCGACTTTAATGGAGTGGAATAACCCAGACTTCGTTGCGAAATCAAATTTACATTTCAGAACAAGTTACCCGGTAAGAATTTGTACGGTGAACTATATGATGCGTAAAATCGATTCATTTGAAGAGTTTGCGAATCAAATTGAGTATTTTGTAGATGTAGCATATGATGCGGGTAGTGACTTTATCGTCTTCCCTGAATTGCTGACGACACAGTTGATGAGTTTCGATGAGAAGCGTAATCCTGCAGAATCGATTCGTCAGTTAACGAAATATACTGAGCAGTACATTGAAATGTTCAATGAATTTGCAATGCGTTATAATATTAACATTATCGGTGGTAGTCACTTCGTCGAAGAAAATGAAGATATTTATAATATTTCGTATTTATTCCGTCGTGATGGCTCAATTGAAAAGCAATATAAAATCCACGTTACGCCGAACGAACGCAGATGGTGGGGGATTTCACCTGGTAAGAAAGTTGAAGTATTTGATACGGACTGTGGTAAAATTGCGATTCAAATTTGTTATGATAGTGAGTTCCCTGAAATGGCGCGTATAGCAACAGAAAAAGGTGCGAAAATTATATTCACACCATTCTCAACTGAAGATAGACAAAGTTATTTACGTGTAAAATATTGTTCGATGGCACGTGCAATTGAGAATCAAATTTATACAGTAACGAGTGGAACTTGCGGTAACTTACCACAAACTGAAAACATGGACATTCAATATTCAGCTTCAGGTATTTATACGCCAAGCGATTTCGGATTTGCGCGTGACGGTATTGTTGGTGAAACAGGTGAGAATGACGAAATGGTGATTATCGGTGATGTAGATTTAGAAGTATTACGCCGTGGTCGTGAAGACGGTACAGTACGTCAATTACGTGATAGAAGACATGATTTATATCGCGTTGAATACAAACGTGACTAAGAAAGATATGGTGTTTGAATGAAGAATAGTACATTACTATTAAAAGAAATCGCAGAATATTTGAATGAAGAGACTGAAGTCTATTCAATGATGCATGGTGCCCTTAATCGATTGGTTGAGGGGACCAATTTTTCTACTGGATGGATATTCTTTATTGATGAAGACGGTAAACATACTTTGGCATCAGATTACGGCTTACCAGATGCTCTATTAATGGACGACTGTCGTTATATGACAGAAGGCCCTTGTTGGTGTGTATCCAGGTATCATCAGAAGAAGTTAACAAAAGCAAGCAATATTATTACGTGTTCGCGCATTGTTAAAGCCAACAAACAATATAGTGATAAGACAGGTGGTATCACACATCACGCGACAGTGCCACTTCAATCAGGTGACGAACGATTTGGTTTGTTGAATGTCGCGACACCGCATACACAAGTATATTCAGAAGAAGATTTAGCACTGCTGGAATCGATTGCGTTCCAAATCGGTAGTGCGATTAAACGTATTTATTTAACTGAGCGTGAACGTGAGACTGCGTTACAAGAAGAGAGGAATCGGTTGGCACGTGACTTGCATGATTCAGTTAATCAGATGTTATTTTCGTTAAAGTTGACGGCACATGCCGCAAGTACAATGACTGAAGATGAGCGTTCTAAGCAGGCATTTCAAATGATTGAAGCAACGAGTCAGGATGCTGTCAATGAAATGCGCGCGTTAATATGGCAGTTGAAGCCTGTTGGATTAGAGCAAGGATTAGTTGATGCAGTGAAACAGTACGCGAATGTATTAGGATTAACTGTTGATATAAAAGTGGCTGGTTTATTAAATCTTGAAAGTCGTATTGAGAATACGTTATTTAGAATCATCCAGGAAGCAATGAACAATGTGAAGAAACATGCCGCAACTGATTACGTCGGGATTCAGTTAAAGCAAAGTGGCGAACAGTTGTATATGCGAATTGAAGATAAAGGAAAAGGCTTTAAAGTGAATGCTGCGAAGACATTGCCGACGCATGGATTGAAGAATATAGTGCAACGCGCGACTGAAATTGGAGCAGAAGTGATGATGGATAGTAAGATTAACGAAGGTACTTTAATTGAATTATATTATCCGAAAGGACGAAGTTATGAAGATAATAATCGTTGATGATCATCATATTGTGAGACAAGGCATGAAATTCTTATTATCAACAGAAAAAGCTTTCGAAGTAGTGGCGGACTTTAGTGATGGTAGTGAATTAATTTCGTATTTAGCAATGCATGATCAGCCGGATTTAATTATTATGGACTTAGTGATGCCGAATATGAATGGCATAGCAACGACGAAAGTAATCAAGCGCGATTATCCGAATGTATTGGTGCTGATCTTATCGAGTTTTGTCGATGAGGAGCATGTGATGGGTGTGATTGAAGCGGGTGCAGATGGCTATGAAATGAAAGATAGTGAGCCGGATGTGTTAATTCAAACGATTAAACGCGTATTGTCGGGTGAAGCAGCGTTCCATCCGAGTGTCGAGGCATATAAAGCATCGGGTTTAAATTTACCGCATGTGAAGAATCCACTATCGAAGCGAGAACTTGAAGTGTTAGAAGAGATGTCTAAAGGACTGACGAATAAAGAAATCGCAGAGAAGTTATTCGTTTCAGAGAAGACAGTGAAGACACACGTGAGTCATATATTTACTAAGCTTGAAGTAAAGGATAGAACACAGGCATCTATGTACGGCGCGAAGTATAATTTGTATAAGTAGGATGCTGTGTGCGTGCAATATCGAAGCTGACATGACTGATATATGCGAAATATCTGTCATGTGAGCAGACGAAAAAATAATCGTTCATCCCACATGTCCATTATTGAGCATTTAATGGACAAGTGAAGCGAAAATATCACGAAAAAATCTTCGACATGTCCATTATTGAGCATTTAATGGACAAGTGACTTCCAAAATCGGATCCAAAATATTAAAGCCGGCATCGCTACTGAAGCAATGTCGGCTTAATATTATAATACGTCTTGAAATTCTGGTGTTTCGTCAATAACTTTTTTAACAAATGGGCAGATCGGTAAGATTTTCTTATTGTTAGCACGTGCATATTTCACAGCTGCTTCAACAAGTTGTTTACCAGCACCTTCACCACGTAATTCGTCGATAACTTCAGTATGATCGATAATAAGTTGATCGCCATTCTCTACATAAGTCATCTGACCTTTCGGACTAGAGATATCTCCGATATAAAATAAATTTTCTTTTCTGTTAACATGCATCATTATAAACACCTCATATTTTCTTATTATATTCAGTATACGTTGTACATATCATTATAAAAAGAAATATGAGATATCATTTGAAAGTTGATTGGGATAAATATACAATTTAACCAACGAGGTGAGGTTATGATTGATAAATGGTGGGCTAAAGATGAGTGGTTATCTTTGATATTCATGATAAGCTACATCGTTATGAAAGAATGGTTACCATTAATGTGGGCTGAACGCATTGTTCTTACATTATTAATAATTATTATATTATTTTTCGTTATAAAACTTACTATCTATATTGTAAATTTATATTTACATACTGACATATCGAATATAAATTTTTTTATTAATAAGAAAACAGATTTTTTTATTATATGGGTAATACCTATACTTTTCAAACTCTCCACATTTTATATAGTCTATGTTGTCCTTATGGTCGAGTGGGGGAATCTTTGGCATTATGTAATGGTATTTGGTGGCATCATCCTTGTATTGATTATGTTTGACGAATATTTTGAAAGGCATAGTGAGTTAAGGGCGTTAATAAATCATAAAGACGAGACACCATAACTTCGGTATCTCGTCTTTTCCTATATATTCTTCTATTCATGCGGTTCTAAATGGACGATTGTTTCAATCGCACCGTAAGCTTCTTTTATATCATGTTCGATATGTTCTGTAATGTCATGGCTTTCTTTCACTGTTAAATGTGCATCGACAGTTACGGTCACATCAATAAATGTCATAACACCGTGGTTTCTTCCTTTTATATCAACGACGGATAATACATCTTCGACATTTAGTATAATTTCCTTCATTTCTTCTAACGTTTCAGCGTCAAATCCATCGGTCAACGTAATCGCTGTTTCAAAGAAGATTTCAATCGCAGTCTTCATTATAAGCAGTCCAACTACAATCGCTGCTACAGTATCTAAGAAAGGGAATCCCATAAATACTCCGACAATCCCAATAAACGTACCTAGTGACACGAGTGCATCGGATAAGTTATCAGCAGCTGCAGCTTTGAGTGCGCTTGAATCTACTTTCTTCGCCAGATTTCGATTGTAGAAATAAACAAGTAACATCGCTAAAGCTGAAAGGATAGCGACGACCGCAGTTTCCACTGATGGATTAGAAAATTCCTGATAAATATAATGTCGAATGCCTTGTATGATAACTTGAACACTCACTGCAAACATAATAAACGAAGCGATTAATGAGCCGATATATTCAGAACGGTAATGGCCATAGTTATGGTTATCATCTGCTGGTTTCATACTAATCGCAAGTCCAATAAGCAATGCGACAGATGAAATGACGTCAGTAGCATTATTCAATCCATCGGCCACTAATGCTTGTGAATCATTTATATACCCAAACAGTAACTTTAATGTTGTCAGTAATACGTACATAATAATACTAACTTTTGCCCCTTGCTGGGCTTTCGCGAGTTGATCTTTTACTTGCACATTATTCATCCTCTCAACTAAGTCATGCTTTATTATTATCAAGCAAATATATTAAATTTTCTAGTTAAACTACTTATAAATTTATTTTTTAATAATTCAAAAGTAATTGAACTTTGCAAAAGATGTTTAATATTTGTATGAAAGTTGCATAATTGTGACAACAAAAAAATAAATTTTAAAAAAGAAATGACTTTTTAAACGTTTCCTCTTTTAATTTTATGTAAATTATATTAAGATGGTAAAGTCACTTTAGATGAATGTGTATTATTTCAACTTATAAGTTAAGAGCATTTGCTGACATAAATTAATATTTAGAAAGAAAGGTCGTAGAAAAAATGGATAAACAACAGTTCACAGATTTACTTCAAACAAAATTTAAAATGGTGCGTATCGAAGCGGGATATACACAAGATACTATGGCTCAAACAATTGGACTTTCAAAGAAGACATTAGTACAAATTGAAAAAGAGCGCGTATTACCAAACTGGACAACTTGTGTTTCTTTATGTGCTTTATTTAGAGATTCAGAAGTATTACAAAATACATTAGGAGGCGACCCATTAGAAGTAATCCAAGTGATTTCTCGTGGTGCATGTGCTTACCCTGATGCTGATAACAAAAATGAATTATGGTGGACTACGATTGAATCTGATCGCGATATCGTGTTACAACAAAACAAAATTTCTAACCTTTACCGTGTATTAGACGGTTCTACACAACCTGTATACGGTTCTAACAAAGCGCGTGAAGCAGAAATGTTCTTTAACAAGAAGAAAAGTGAAAACTTAGTAACTGTATAATAAATCAAAACAAACGCACTTTCGCGTTTGTTTTTTTTATAGAGAGGTATTAAACTTATACATATTAAAATGAATGAGGTGGCAATTTGAACGCAATATTAGTTGTACTATTTATGGGCTTAATTGGTGCGTTAATTGGTGGTTTCACTAACTATATCGCCATTAAGATGTTATTTAGGCCATTTGAGCCGAAGTTTTTATTTGGGAAACAACTTCCCTTTACACCAGGGCTTATTCCGAAACGTCGCAATGAATTATCCGTTAAAATGGGAGAGATGGTGACTGCGCATTTATTAACACCCGAAGTGTTTAAAGAGAAATTAATGACGCCACAAACGGAAAAGTTAATTAAAGACTTTATCGTACGCCAAATTCAAACATTAAAAGAAGGCGAATATTCGATTGATGACTTTGCACAACGCTTTGATATTGATGTTGCTGCTTTAAGTAATGAGCAGTTGCGTCAGCAGTTATCAAAAGTGATTGATAACACATTATTTGCTCATATAGATGATACGCTTGAGCAATTGCTTCCTGCAGATTTACGTGAAAAGCTTGATATACAAGTTGAAGCTTTATCACCTATGATAATGGTGAAGTTACGTGATTATGTGAATTCTACCAAAGGATATAACGACATTATGCAGATGATTGATCGTTTCTTTATGGAGAAAGGGCGCTTCGTAAGCATGATCCAAATGTTTATGACGAAAGAAATGATTGCTGAACGCGTAATTAAAGAATTCAATGCATTGAGTAAAGAAGAGAAATTAAATCAAATTATTGAAACTGAAGTACAACGAGAATATCAATCTTTATTAACGAAACAACCATCAAGATTTATCAGTACACAAGATTTACTTGTGATGAAAGAGAATGTTATTAAACAAATCATTGCACAAGTAAATATTAAACACTATACAGCTACACCGTTGATTCAGCTTGCACCGAAAGCGTTTGAATATATGGAAGGAGCCGGTAGTGATCGATTTGTCCATTATGTTATTTCAAAGACGTCAGACAATATTGCTGAAATTTTAGAGAAAGTACATATTGCTGAAATTGTTAAGCAGCAAATTGATAACTTTGAATTGTCATTTTTAGAGCAACTTGTTATTGAAATTTCAAATAAAGAGTTAAAGATGATTACGTTTTTAGGATTTTTACTTGGTGGTATTATTGGATTAATTCAAGGCGTTATTGCCCTCTTTGTATAATGGAAGCGATTTATGGTATATTGAATAAGAACAATTAAATTTTGTGTATAATTAAAGGAGAATGATTATGTCAGTTAATATTTATGATGAAGCAAACCGATTAGAAAGTGCATTACGTCAAAGTGATGAGTACAACGCAATTAAAGAACATTATTTAGCAGTGAACAACAACCCAGAATCAAAGAAAATCTTTGATGATTTCAGAAAGATTCAATTAAACTTACAAGAAAAGCAAATGTCTGGTCAGGAAATTACTGAAGATGATTTAAATGCTGCACAAGCTACTGCAGAATTAATTGAAAAAGACGAAAATATTTCTAAATTAATGGAAGCAGAACAAAAAATGAGCTTCATGATTCAGGAAATTAACCGTGTAATCATGAAACCTTTAGAAGATTTATACGGTGTACAAACGGAAGAAACACCTGAAGCTTAATTGCTAAAATGTAAACTTTAAAGTACAATAATTGAATAAATTATCAAATAAACAAAAAGTATGCGCTTTTTGTTTATTTTTTTGTGAGGGATACGATGAAGTTTTATTTACAAAATGAACAGTTTGAAGCGATTCAACTGTATATTAAGAACATCATCAATTTGTACTTTGAAGAAAGTTATTTATTCGAAGGTACAGGTGACAACCAAATTGATGTTGTAATAACACAGGCACAAGACACTACAGTGACGACGACAGTAACGATTGATAATAAGACGTATCAGCAAACTGCACAGCGCAATGGTCATACGAAACGTGATATGAAACAAGCATTAGGTCAAACGCTGATTGAAATCTTAACTGAACATACTGGAATCATTCAAAGCTGGGGCACACTCACGGGTATTCGACCGACGAAGTTATATCATAAATATTACAAACAAGGGCTATCTCATGGTGAAATTAGTGCAATACTATCAAGCGATTATTTAATTGCGCAGGAGAAGTTAGATTTAATGCGTGATATTGTGCAAACACAAAGACAGGCTATACCTGATTTATATCAATTACAAGATGAAGTGAGTATTTATATCGGAATACCATTCTGTCCAACGAAATGTGCATATTGTACATTTCCAGCGTATGCGATCCGTGTCTTTAAAGATCAAGTGCCGGAATTTTTAGTCGGATTAATTTATGAAATAAAGCATACGGCAAAGTGGTTAAAAGAAAATAATATAAAAGTAACTTCTATCTATTTCGGAGGTGGTACGCCTACGTCGATTACGGCACAAGATTTAGCATTGCTGCTTGAAACTGTTTATACGTCATTTGATATGACACATGTACGTGAAGTGACGGTGGAAGCGGGACGACCGGATACGATAGATGTCGATACGTTGAACGTGCTTAATCAATACAAAATCGACCGTATTAGTATAAATCCGCAAAGTTTCACTGATCGCACGTTAAAAGCGATTGGCCGTCACCATAGTGTACAGGAAACGATTGATAAATTTAAGTTATCGCGTGAGCACCAGATGAATAATATTAATATGGATTTAATTATAGGGTTACCGAATGAAACACGCACTGAAGTTGCACATTCATTGCAGGAAACAGAAAAGTTAAATCCTGAATCGTTAACCGTGCATACATTAAGTTTTAAAACGGCAAGTGAAATGACGCGTAATAAAGATAAATATCCTGTTGCGCCGAGGGATGAAATTGTACATATGATGAATATGACACGTGAATTTGCGCGTGAACAAAACTATATTCCGTATTACTTATATCGTCAGAAAAATATACTCGGAAATTTAGAGAATATCGGTTATTCAAAGCCGAACGAAGCATCGCTCTATAATATATTAATTATGGAAGAAGTACAGAGTATTATCGGTTTAGGGTGCGGGGCATCAAGTAAACTGATACATCCGAAAACGGGTAAGATTGAAAACTTCTTAAATCCGAAAGATCCGAAATCTTATAATCAAAGTTACGAAAGTTATACAGAAAGAAAAATTGAAAAGCTAGCTGCAATATATAGAGAAACAGAATAGTAGTAATATCTTTAGTTAATCATCCAAAATCCAATATGATTTTAGGATGATTTTCTTTTATTACATCGAATCAAAGACCGATTTCTAGTGATTGTTTCCAGTTTGCATGAGTCTAACCGCTTCATTTATAGCCTCTCTAAACGGCATAAACGAAGCAGATGCTTGACAAACTTCAACAATCCCTTCGAAATCAAAGACCGATTTCTAGTGATTGTTTCCAGTTTGCATGAGTCTAACCGCTTCATTTATAGCCTCTCTCTAACATTTTTACGAAATTTAATGTAAAATATGATGTAACAAGAAAAGTGAGGAATCGTTTATGATTAAATTTATTCATTGCGCAGATTTATATTTAGATGAACCATTTCAAATCAAAAGCCAGTTACCTGAACACATTATGCAGGACGTGTATCGTGCGAGCTTTGAAAGCTTTAAAAATTTAGTGAATGATGCCATTGAGCTAGCCGTTGATTTCATATTAATTAGTGGTAATTTATTTTCAAGTAAAAATCGCAACATTCGAGCTGATAAATTTATCGAACAACAATTTGAACGCTTAAAAAAAGCGGGGATATTCGTGTATTATGTCGCGGGTACAGAAGATGATTTATCTCAACGTTGTTATGTTAAATATCCAGATAACGTCGTACGCTTCTCAAATGACGTGCAATCATATGAATTAATTACAAACAAAGGGAAGCGTGTCTTTATACATGGCTTTAGTTATAAAGAGCGTGAAACGTATGAGAATAAATTAGATAATTATCCGGTCAACGCCGTTGATGATTCCATACATATCGGTATGTTACACGGCATTCATCATCAAATAAGCGGGTTCACTGCAACTGAATTCAGCATCGAAGACTTAAATCGAAAGCTGTATCATTACTGGGCGTTAGGGCATTATCCACATAAGAAACGCTTAAGCGAAATACCGGAAATTCATTATCCTGGTAAGTTGCAAGGTTCAAATTTTGGAGATACAGGTCATAAGGGATACTTACTTGTTGAAGGAGATCATACAGAACTTGATATTAAGTTTATTCCTACTGAGCACATTCGCTTTGATACAGTAGAACTCACATTAAACGAAATTGGAAAGCATGCGATTTATCAGGATATTACTGACTTTAAACAAAGTATGCGTCCTTCAGGAAAATCGATGTATCAGTTGAAATTAATCAACCCATTTGAAACGTTAATTGACGAACGTATGATCCAAAGTATATTGAAACAAGTTCAAATGTACGAATCCAATGAATCACAGTTTGTATGGATCGATGCGATTGAGCTCGAACAAGTATACGAAGTGCATACGTTAGCTTCAGAGTTTAATGCTGAACATTTAGAGAATGAAGATTTATTTAGACGTGCATGTGTTCCGATTCAGCAATCAAGTGTTGAGCGATATGCGCAGGAAATACGTTATGAAGATCACCAATCTATTCTCAATCACGGAGAATCAAGATTAAAGTTAATGATGAGGGATGAATCATGAAAATACAATCACTTGAAATCTATGGATATGGTAGACTAGAACATCGTAAATTTGATTTTACATCGGATTTTGTTCAAATTTATGGTGAGAATGAATCTGGTAAATCAACAATGCAGGCATTCATTCATGCATTGTTGTTTGGCTTTCCTAAAGAAGGTGAATATGAACCGAGGCTAGAACCCAGATTTGCACCACAATATGGTGGGAAGATGTTACTCGCTTTAAATAGTGGTGAAACGTTAAGTATTGAACGTATATTTGTTCATCATAAAGAAGAAGTGACTATTCTATTAAATGGGAAACAAAAAGATGAAGCGTGGTTAAATCAGTTATTTAATCATATTTCTAAAGAAACATATAAAAGTATCTTCTCATTTGATGTATTAGGTTTACAAGAAGTGCATCGTAAACTTACAGAAGATAAGTTACAGGCATATTTACTGCAAGCCGGTGCATTCGGTAGTACGGAATTCACGCAAATGACAGCGCATATTAAAGATGAGAAAGCGCGCCTGCTAAGCAATGAAATGACAGGTGAAATTGACCAGGCGACGGAAACATTGCAAATTATTGAATCACAAATACGTGAGAAAGATATACAATTTGAAACATATGATCAGTTATTAAATGAACAGGATAAATTAAATCGTACAGCTTTAGAATTCGATACGCATTTGAAAGAACTTAATACTGTATTACAACGTAAACAACGCGAAATTGAATATCATGATTACGCGAAAGAATGGAAAGCTTTAGAACATCAGCTGGACATCACGCCACCTCAATTTCCTGAACAGGGGATTGATCGTTACGAGGCACTTAAGAAACAGAAACATCAATTAAATCGAGATTTACAATTACGTAACGAGCAATTAAGCCAGCTGACGCAAGAGAATGCAGCCATTACTTTGCTGGATGCTACATTGATTGATAAGACGAATGATGTATTAAAGCAGGAACAATCTTACCGTAACTTTCAGTCAGACTTATCTCATCATGCAAAGACGTTAGAACAGTTACGTAATGAACAGCATTCGTTAATGCAAGATTTAGGATGGCAATCTTATCAACCTGTTGAAGTGAATCAACTCTTAAATGAGAAGGCGAGTCTTGCGATTCATCAGCTGGAAAAAGATACGCTTGAACAAGCACAAATCGAACGTGAACTCAATTTCGTCAACGACACGATGGCGAAGAAAGTACAGGCATCACATGATCTATCACAAGTGAAAGTACATAATGAACGATTTGAAAAGGCAGAACAACTTGAAAGAAGTAAAGTTGAATTGCTGGATAAGACAACGTTGTATGAAAAGATGAAAGAAGAAGCAGAGCGCTTTGAAACAAAGCAGATGAAGCAATATCAACTACAGCAACTTTGTCTGGCATTGATGACTTGCATCTTTATTGGTGGCGCAATTTATGCATATTTTATTCCACAAATGATTGTGCTTGGTGTATTTTGTACATTAGCAGTAATCGCTGTAGTATTGATGGTTATGAATGAAAAGCCGCAATTACAATTTAATCAGGCGTTACAGCAGGAAGTTGACGATCTGACTTTTAAAGTGAAAGATTTACAGGAGAACTTTGATTTATCGTTTGATTTAGACGAACAACGTAATATAAGACAACGTATCGTTCAAACGAACAATGAAGTGAAACGTGAGAAAGAACGCCATGAAGAATTAACTAAAGCGTTGGCAACAATGAATAACAAGATTGCACAAACGACAACTGAACTTGAATCAATTAAAGATAAGTTACAGCTACCTGAGCACTATTTAGTTAATCGATTAACGTTAGCTATTAAACAAATTAACAAAATCAATGCGTTAGAACAAGAAATGACGGCATTACAATTAAAGCAGCAAACGATTCAAGACCAACTTGCGCACTTTAATCAAGAGGTAGAAGCGTTAAATACGGAAGTGCCGATTGATTTAGATATTAATAGTTTGTTCCACGATCTGAAGACGTTACAAACGAAAGATGAGAAGAATAAATTCCAGTATTCAAAAAACAATGACAAAATGGCGTTGTTAACGAAAGAAGCAACAATTATGCAGGAACAGTTAACGCAAGTGACGACTGAACTTGAAGCATTATTTAATGAAGCAGAAGTTGATAATGAATCTGATTATTATGTGAAAGAAAAAGAAGTGATTAAGTTCCATAATGATTTAAATCAATTTGATACGGTAGGGCGTTTATTAACAGACCAAGGCTTCACATATGAGGATAATACCGCTTTAAGTGTTGTTACGGCCATTGACTTGCAGGGACAACAAGAAGCGATTGAAGCGCATATTGAACAATTAACGCATGAACGAAAAGAAGTGACGGATAGATTAGCGAAGATCCAGGAACAACTCGATACGATTGCATCTGATGATAGTTTGTCACAACTCAAATATGAATTTCAAATTAAGAAGAACCAGTTGAATGATTTAATTCAGAACTTTATAGCAGTCAATTATATCGAAACATTAATTGAAGCGCATATTGAAGACGTAAAAGAGAAACGCTTACCATTTGTTGTTCAGGATGCGACAACAATCTTTAAATTCTTAACTGAAGATCGCTATATGAATGTGTTATATAAAGACAATCATTTATTAGTAAGAGCGAGTGATGGACAGATTTATCATCCGACTGAGTTATCGCAATCGACGAAAGAGATATTATACATTGCGTTACGATTAAGCTTGATTCAGTCACTTAATAAATATTATCCTTTCCCAATTATTATTGATGATGCATTTGTACATTTTGATAGAATTAGACGTGAACGTATTCTTGAATATATGATGACGTTAAAATCTAACCAAATTATTTATTACACTTGTAATAAATCAACTGTTATTGCGAATAAAAATACGATTACACTCGAGAGAATAAATAAGGAGGTTAAAAAATGAGAACAATCGAAACATTGAAGCCAGGTGCTTCAGTAGATAATTATTTCTTAATTCATAAAGCGATACAAGGTGTAACAGGGCAGGGGAAACCTTATTTAACGTTATACTTAAAAGATAAAAGCGGTGATTTAGAGGCGAAAGTCTGGACAGTAACAGAAGAAGATATTAAGACGTTAGCACCAGAAACGCTTGTAAGAATAAAAGGTGATGTCATTGATTACCGTGGTAGAATTCAAATGAAAGTGAATCAATTTAGAGTCGCAACACCTGAAGATGGTGTGAAATTAGAGCATTTCTTAGAATCAGCACCATATTCTGAAGATGATATGATGAACGAACTGATGGATTACTTATTAGAAATTGAGAATGCGAAGTTACAACGTGTGACACGTTTATTATTAAAGAAATATCAAACTGAGTTTATGACGTATCCAGCAGCGAGTAGCAATCATCATAATTTCGTATCGGGATTACTATATCATGTATTAACGATGCTGAAACAAGCGAAAGCGTTATGTGAGATATATCCGAGTTTGAATAAAAGTTTGTTGTATTCAGGGATTATATTACATGACTTAGGTAAAGTGAAAGAGTTGTCTGGACCTGTTGCGACGACGTATACAGTTGAAGGTAATTTGTTAGGCCATATTTCTATTATGAGTGATGAAGTCGCAAGTGTCGCACGTGAGCATAATATTGAAGGTGAAGAAATATTATTGTTAAGACATTTAATATTAAGTCACCACGGGAAATATGAATATGGATCACCGAAATTGCCGATGGTGAAAGAAGCCGAAATATTAAACTTTATTGATAATATTGATGCGCGTATGCAAATGTTTGATAAACATATGAAGAAAGTTGAGAAAGGGCAGTTCTCTGAACGTATCTTTGCATTAGAGAATCGTCAGTTCTATAAACCAGTTTCATTAGATTAAAACAATATAAACAAACCTCCTTGATTAGAAAGTTTTTCAAGGAGGTTTGTTGTGTTAAATGATGCTATGCGTAATGGTATAAGTAAAAACTAAAGAGCAAGCGGTAGTAAAAGTAAAATACAACCGCTTGCTCAATATTGGAGGTTAAACGCATTGAAAACAGCCTCTCTCCAAACGGCGTCTCACTTGCAGCCCTTTCGACAAAAACGAAACTCAACCTAAATCAAAGAGCGATTTACGGTTGAGTTTCTAATTTTGCTTAGGGCTAAACGCAAGTTCGACTGCCTTAAACGGCGCTTTCAATGCAGGACCTCGTCAAATTTCAGCAACACCATCGAAATCAAAGAGCGATTTCTCTGTGTTGCTTCCAATTTGTTCGGTCCTGGACGCATTGAAAACAGCCTCTCCTTACATTTACTTCGTTTGTTCTGTTAAGATTTGTTCATCAATAATTTTCTTAATGTCTTTATCTTTGTAGTCAACGTTGTAATCTTTTAATAATTTTTTATACGCATCTACCATAATTTTTGGATCTTTTTGAAGTTTCGTTTGACGTACTTTATCTTTTAAGCTGCTTTTTTCTTTATCAAAGTCATCTTGTTTCTCAGCTAAAATGATATGGTAACCGAAATCTGTTTTAACTAAATCAGAAACTTCACCTTCTTTTAATTTAAACAAAGCTTTTTCAAATGGTTCAACGGTTTGTCCTTTAACAACATAATTTAAAGCACCACCATTAGCTTTTGAACCTGTATCATCTGATTCTTTTTTAGCAATTTTAGCGAAATCTTTTTTATTCTTTTTCACTTCATCTAAAATCTTTTGCGCTTTTTCTTTAGCATCTGCATCGCTTAATCCATCTTTATTTGAATCTGATTTCACGGCGATAAGAATATGAGATGCTTTCTTCACGCTATTTTTAATTTCATCATCTGAAACTTTCACTGTTTCTTCTAACAGTTTCTTACGATATTCTTCGTTTAAACGTGTTTCTTTATATTTTTCAACAGTCATACCCGGTTGTTGCTGTTGTAATATTTGAAGGAATTGTTTCTCTCCACCATATTTTTTAATTTCATCATCTACTGATTTTTTTACTTTATCAGCATCAACTGCTTTACCATACTTATCTTTTAAAATATCACCCATTAAAATTTGAAATGCTGTATTCGCAACTTCATTTTTACCCATTTCATCAATTACATTTTTAGTTGTAACATCTCCTGCTTTTGAAGAGATTAAAGCTTCACCATTATTACCGCAAGCTGTTAAACCTAATACTGATACCGATAATGCTGCCGGTAACATGATTTTTTTAAATTTCGTCATGATAATTCTCCTTTTCTCTTACAAATTCTGTTCTAATATATCATAATCTTTATTTCAATTACAATTTATCGTATGTTACACTCATGAAAATTTGCTGAAAATTCATGTTTTGTTAAAATTTCAAAACCATACTTACGTTCTTCGATGTATGATCCTTTAGGTGTATTTACAATGTATTTTAAATAAATAAAATCCATAAATGACATGCCAGCATTCATTGAAAAAATAAATAAAAAGTAATGTGCGTAATGTGGCATTACAATCGCACAAGCAATAGTAATGAAAGTAATAATGATAAAGGGTAGCATAAGCGACAAGCTAAATATGATCTTATGTACCGGATGATTGATTCTTATATTATATAAAGGGAATAGTTTAGATTTATTCGTCTTCTGAATGATTATTGAATGCAAATCATTTAAGAAAGGTAGCATGTGCAAACATTTATGTACCGGATATAATGCAAAGCATCCAATTACAAATAATAAAAAATACTGATCAGAGAAATGCTTACCGAAAATACTAGAAAATATTTCAAAACTAACGATGAAAATAAGTGTCGAAATGAGTCCTGAAATAAGCAAAATTCGTTGTAATCCGTACGTTGCACGAATATTAAAATTTTTATTACATAAATACATGGCAATTCTCCTATCGGTCAATTTACCATGCAATTATGCATTATCCATTTCATTTTCGTCAAGTAAAACCTTCAATAAGTCGTTATGACTTTTATCCAGGTGTTTAATGAAGTCATCTCCGTAAATTTTTGAGACAATATATTTTAATTCAGTGAATGAAGGTAAATTAAACATAATATCATTATATTTGCTCGCTGCTTCGTAAATGCGGTCGTCTGCTTCAATATAACCGTGATACGTTTCATATAAAAGTTCTTTACCTTTTTCAGTGAGTTCCAGATATGTATTACGTTTATCGTATTCACTTTTTGGCATCGTTAAGTAACCGCGTTTCTCTAAGTTCTTTGCAAAGTTAAATACAGTAGACACGTGCATTACACCGTATTGACTCACTTGAGAAATTGTCGCTTTCTCTAAGTTGCGAATAATGATTAATATATGATGCTCATTTATATTTAAATCGTAAGGTTTAATCCAGTTTTGCCAATCTTTTTCTACTGTTTTCCAAAGTGCTTTGCTCAGTTGACTCACTTTATGGGTAAAGAGCATTTTTTCAATAACATCTTGTTCACGTTTCATACAAATGACTTCCTTTCATATTACGTTAAATATGTTGCTACTATAGTGAAAAATAAAAAAGTATGATGATTTCATCATACTTTACTATAGGATAATAATATTTTACCATAATACAGAAGGTAGACAAGGTATTTATCAGAATTTTTAAAAATATTTTTAAAAATTCTGATAAATACAATTTAATCTTCTCCATATAAATAAATCGTGGTGTTATTTTTTAGATAATGTGTCCATAATTTCTGTTTTACGGTTATTAATATTTTCAATATTACCTTTTAAATTGTCGATATTTGGTTGAATATCAGATTTATAATGGGCGATAATATCTTTAATTTCATCTGCCATCGTCTTCATCACTTCCTGAGAAGCATCTTTCGTTTTGAATACTGCATCTTTCACTTCATTCGCTTCAATCTTTAATTGATTCACTTGAGCTTTCGTGTCATATGCTGTTGATTTAAAGTTTTGTTGTAATTCTTTTCCTGACTTCGGTGCATTTAAAATTGCTGTAGCAGCGCCGGCTGCAATACCAACACCAAATCCTAACATGATGCGAGATAATTTCATAAGTCATCCTCCTAAAGTTCTTTACATTTACTATACCCAATAATCAGCATAACATGTATTTATTTAATTTCAGATTGAATGGCATCTTTCAATGCATGCATTGCTGCTTCATCAAATTGATCAGCGTGCGTTTCCCACTTGTAGCCGAAACCATCGATATCATTTTCATATCTCGGAATGACATGGAAGTGAATATGGAAGACAGATTGATCTGCAAATGCACGGTTGTTTTGTACAATGTTAATGCCTGCAGGTTTAAATGCTGCATCGACAGCTTTTGCAACTTTCTGTACAGACTGGATGACTTTTGCTAAATCATCTGGATTTACTGATAGAATATCTTCTGCTGGATTTTTAGGGATAACGAGCGTATGCCCTTTAGATACTTGTGAAATATCTAGAAATGCATATGTGTAATCATCTTCATAAACTTTATATGAAGGAATTTCACCTTTTAATATTTTACCGAATACTGTTTCACTCATAACTTTACGCCTCCTGTGCTTTTCATTATCATATTTTCTTTATTATAATAGATATGTTTTTAGAATAGAAATAATTAAGTTATGTGATGATTACAATTCATTATGCGAAGTAAATCATATTTGATACAATAAATAAAAAATGACGAAGAACGGAGAATGACAGTGACTGTAAAAGTAAGTAATTTAACAGGGGGTTATGGCAATCAACCTGTAATTCATAATATTGATTTTGAATTAGCTTCAGGCCAGATTATTGGGTTAATTGGATTGAATGGTGCAGGGAAGAGTACGACGATTAAGAACATGCTGGGATTGTTACGTCCAATTGAAGGTGATATTGAAATTAATGGCTATCAATTATCGAAAGATCCATTTCAATATCGTGCGCAGTTCTCTTATATACCTGAATCACCTGTATTGTATGATGAATTAACGTTAGAAGAACATATTGATATGACGGCTATGGCATATAACATTGATGCACAAACTGCAATGGAGCGCGCAATGCCTATTTTGAAAGTCTTTCGTTTAGAACACAAACTTAAGCAATTTCCGGCGCATTTCTCTAAAGGGATGAAACAAAAGGTGATGATTATTTGTGCCTTTATTGCAGAACCAGCGTTACATATCATAGATGAACCATTCTTAGGTCTCGATCCACTTGGTATTCAATCGATGCTTGATTTAATGGTGAAAGCGCGAGATGCCGGTCGTACCGTATTAATGAGTACACATATATTATCGACTGCTGAAATGTATTGTGATGCGTTCTTATTGATGCATCATGGTAAGTTAATTGGTAAAGGGACTTTAGCAGATTTAAGACATCAGTTTAATATGCCGAATGCAACACTTGATGAAATATATATTCATGCAACGGGTGATGCGCATGAATAAAGCAAGCCAACTTTTTAAACAAAGGTTAACGAAGAATCAGAAAGAAGTTGCGTATTATAGTAAGTTTATCTTTAATGGGCACTTTCTGGTGTTTTTATCAATTGCGTTTGGGGCATTGATGTTGCAGTATTCGCAGATGGTGAAACATTTATCACCGTCCATTAACTATCATCTCATTATCGGAGTTATACTTGCGATTTTAGTAATCACGAATATTCGTACGTTTGTGAGACCGGCAGATCATATCTTTTTACTTAATTTTGAGCAGCATATGACTCCGTACTTTAAGAAGGCAATGGTAAGATGTGCAATCATAAGAAGTGTCATTGTGATTGTGATGACGCTGTTATTTATCCCGTTATATTTCAATGCGTTGCACGCTTCTTTATATGGATATGTTGCAGCGGGATTATTTGCAGTTGTGATGGTTATGTTAGGCATCTGGATGCGATTCTTAATGATGAAATTAAATATTGAACAGCATTGGATCAGTGTGCTGATCTTTATACTGAGTTTATCTGGTATTTATACGGCACTGGAAGGGATTTATATATCAGTCGTACCCGTTATTTTATTATCATTAGGTTTGATATATTTATTACATCGCAATAGTGAGCACCGTTTAATCGACTGGCATGCATTAATTGAGTATGAAGAAAGACTGACACATAATCAGAATAAAACAATTAACATGTTTACGGATGTTAAAGGGATGAAGGATACCGTTAAACGTCGTAGAATTTTAGATATGTTGTTGCCTAAAAATAAATCAAAATACAATCAGCAACATATGTTTGAGTTTTTGTTTATTCGTAATTTTTTACGTAGTAGTGATGCACTGTGGATCATTATTCGGTTAATCTTAATTGCAGCGGTAGTTATATGGATTGTGAATCAGGAAATAATCGCACTGATTATCGGTGCATTTATCGTGTATGCGATTGTATTGCAAACATCGCAATTTTATAAGCAGCAAGCCTTTCAATTATGGCCGCAAGTGTGGCCAGTACCAGAAAGCTATGTTTTAAAAGGCTTTAAACAATTTATGCGCAAACTTGTGTTGATTACGACAACACTTATTGCATGTATTTATATTGTGTTTTATCCGATGCATTTCTATTATGTGATTGTGTTCTTCTTACTTATGCTCTGGACGATGCGCAACGTTACGGAGAAGATTGAGAAGAGAATGAGGTTACTTAAAGATTAGTGCAGGAAGTGGATGATTGCCGGTAAATCGAAAATACCGGCAAAGAAATCTGAAAAACGGCTTGGACCATAAAATGATTGCCGGTAAATCGAAAATACCGGCAAAGAAATCCGAAAAACGGCTGGAAATATAAAATGATTGCCGGTAAATCGAAAATACCGGCAAAGAAATCCTGAAAACAGCTGGAAACATAAAATGATTGCCGGTAAATCGAAAATACCGGCAAAGAAATCCGGGAAACGGCTAGAACCATAAAAATGATTGCCGGTAAATCGAAAATACCGGCAAAGAAATCAAGATCAAATATACTCATAAAAAGAGAAATTCGAACATATTTTCGAATCTCTCTTTTTTAACATAACAATATAAAACTGAAATATACGTCTTAATCAAGTGTTTCAGGTTTTTCGACATATAGCATTTTAGAATAATAAATATTCGCCATAATATCTTCTGATTGATATTGTGATAAAGCTTCCTTAGAAAAGTAAGTTCTAAAGAAACTACCTTTCTTAAAGTCATCTAATAAGTTAATCGAATCAAATTGAAATACTGCAACATAAGTTTCGCCTTGCTTCGGACGTAATAGACGAAACGCTTGATATCCGTCGTATGTCTGTAACTTTTCTAATGGTAATGGCAGAGTATTAAAGACTTCCTGACGTGCTTCTTTAACGATGAAATAAAGTAACATCGTCGGTTTCTCCATTAACGTGCCATCGTTTATGACATTAATGAAAGTTTGAGGAGCACTAAATACAGTTTTACCCTCAGTTTCTTCATATAAATATGCACTATCTGCATTGTAAAATGATAACAAGTTTCGTTTTGTGTTTTTCTTTTGAATTTTATCTAAGAAAAAGCTCGAGCCGTAAGTAATATATGTGTACATGTTTATCATCCTCTCTGTTTAAACGCATTTCAGACAGCCTCTCCGTCTAAACGGCGTCTTCAATGCAGGACCTCGTCAAATTTCAGCATCATCATCGAAATCAAAGAGCGATTTCTTGATGATGCTTCCAATTTGTTCAGTCCTAAACGCATTTCAGACAGCCTCTCTCTATACTATACCCATTTTACATGATTTATGTCAGTTTAATGACATTACTTTTTTATGATACTTTCTATTTCCCGTTATGATAAAATCAGACTATATACGTAAAATAGGGGGAAGTTTGTTTGAATTCATTTAATGATACAATTTTAAAAGCAGCGCGTGGGGAAAAAGCCGCTCACACGCCGGTATGGTTTATGCGCCAGGCAGGTCGTAGCCAACCTGAATATAGAAAGATTAAAGAAACGCATAGTTTATTTGAAATTACACACGATCCAGAACTTTGTGCTTATGTAACAAAGTTACCGGTTGATCAATATAATACAGATGCAGCAATACTATATAAAGACATTATGTCACCACTTGGTGCTATCGGTGTTGATGTTGAAATTAAATCAGGCATTGGTCCAGTTATTGCGAATCCAATTCGTTCTATGCAGGACGTTTCACGTCTCGGTGAAATTAATCCAGAACAAGACGTACCATACATTTTAGATACGATTAAATTATTAACACAAGAACAATTAAATGTCCCATTAATCGGGTTTACGGGTGCACCATTCACTTTAGCGAGTTATATGATTGAAGGCGGTCCTTCTAAAAATTATAACAAGACGAAAGCGATGATGTATGAGCAACCTGAAGCATGGCATATGTTAATGGAGAAATTAGCTGATATGTGTATTACGTATACACACGCTCAAATAGATGCGGGTTGTAAGATGATTCAAGTCTTTGATTCATGGGTAGGTGCGTTAAATAAAGAAGACTACAGAACGTTTATAGCACCACATATGCATCGTATTTTCGCCGGTATTAAAGAGAAAAATGTTCCGGTTATTACTTTCGGTGTTGGCGCAAGTCACTTAATCGAGGAGTGGAACGCTTTACCAGTAGACGTCTTAGGTTTAGACTGGCGTTTACAAATTGAAGAAGCACGTGCAAAAGGAATTACGAAGACGTTGATGGGGAACTTAGACCCGGCGATTCTACTTGCACCTTGGGAAGTCATTGAATCACATTTAATTCGCATTCTTGATCAAGGATTACAGTCAGATAGCTATATCTTTAACTTAGGGCACGGGGTATTCCCGGAAGTGAATCCAGATACATTACGTCGCGTAAGTGCATTCGTTCACGATTATTCAGCAAAATATAAAGCATAACCATTGGGGGAACAATGATGAGTAAAAAGGGATTACTAGTTATGGCGTATGGTACGCCTTACAAAGAAGAAGATATTGAACCATATTATACACATATTCGCCACGGTAGAAAGCCAACAGAAGAAAGTTTACAAGATTTAAAAGACCGTTACAAAGCGATTGGTGGTATTTCTCCATTAGCAGGTACAACTGAACGTCAAGCTGAGGCTTTAGTTGCTGCATTAAACAAAGCGACAGGTGAAGACTATAAGCTATATATCGGTTTGAAACATATCGCACCATTTATTGAAGATGCTGTTGAAGCGATGCACAATGACGGTATTACAGAAGCGGTAACGATTGTATTAGCACCGCATTACTCTAACTTCTCAGTGGGTAGTTACAATAAACGTGCAGCTGAAGAAGCGAGCAAATACGATATTCAATTAAAACACGTAGAATCATTCTATAATCAAGATAAATTCATTGATTTCTGGACAGATCAAGTAGATCACACACTTGCGACAATTCCAGAAGCAGAATGGGACAAGACGGTACTCATCGTAAGCGCTCATAGTTTACCGGAGAAGATTAAAGCATCAGGCGATCCATACCCTGAACAGCTTGAAGATACTGCGACGATGATTATGGATCGTTCGAAAATATTAAATGTTGAAACAGGCTGGCAGTCAGAAGGTAATACACCCGATCCATGGTTAGGACCAGATGTGCAGGATTTAACACGTCGTTTATATGAAGAAGAACAGTATGAACACTTTATTTATACACCTGTTGGATTTGTCTGTGAACATTTAGAAGTACTATATGATAATGATTACGAATGTAAAGCGGTGTGTGATGCATTAGGCGTGAAATATTATCGTCCGGCTATGCCTAATACAGATGAACGCTTTATTGGCGCAATGGTAGAAGAAATTCAAAATGTATTAAATCAATAGAAAAGAGATGTTTTGTTATGACGAAGAAATGTGCAATTATAGGCGCAGGCATCACGGGTTTATCGGCAGCATATTATTTAAAAGAAGAAGATGCATCGATTGCAATTGATGTATTAGAAGCAAGTGGTGTGCCAGGTGGTAAGATTCAGACTTATCAACAAGACGGCTATACGATTGAACTTGGACCAGAATCATATTTAGGTAGAAAGAAGATCATGACTGAGCTTGCAGAAGCGATCGGTTTAAAAGATGAAATTGTCATCAACAATACCGGTCAATCTTATATTTATGCTAAAAATAAATTATATCCTATACCTGGCGGTTCAATTTTAGGCATTCCTACTGAAATGAAGCCATTTATAGCAACGCGTTTAATTTCACCATTCGGTAAATTACGTGCAGGGATGGATTATTTTATTAAACCGAAACCAATGAACCCGGATGTTTCTGTTGGCGCATTTTTTAGACGTCGTTTAGGTAATGAGACGTTAGAGAATTTAATTGAACCGCTATTATCAGGAATATATGGTGCGGATATCGATAAATTAAGCTTGAAATCAACGTTTCCAGATTTCAAAGCCACTGAAGAACAACACGGTAGTCTTATTAAAGGAATGCGTGCAAATAAGAAGAAAATGCCGAAACGTGTCGGACCGGTACAAGGGCAATTTAGACAATTTAAGAACGGTTTAATGAGTTTTATTAATGCTTTAGTTCAAAACTTAGAATCTAAAGCAGTGAACATTAAATATCATCATCCAGTGCAGGCAATTGAAAAGCGTGACAATGGTTATATGATTACGGTGAATGGTGAACAAGTGTTTTACGATAAAGTTATTATTACTGTGCCGCATACTGTATTCAGAGCATGGTTTAATGATGCACCATTACAATATTTCGATGAGATGGCAGCTACAAGTGTGGCAACGGTTGTTATGGCATTTGATGATAGTCAGGTTAATAATAAAGAGGACGGTACAGGATTTGTCATTGCGAAGAATTCGGATACGGTTATTACGGCATGTACATGGACGGATAAGAAATGGTCACACACAACACCGCCAGGCAAGACATTATTACGTGCATATGTAGGGAGACCGGGTAGTGACGTCGTTAAAGACAACGATGATGAAGCTATCGTTAAGCTTGCCAGACGTGATTTAGATAAGATGATGGAGATTAAAGGTGAGCCTGAATTCACAATTGTAACGAAATTAATGCATAGCATGCCACAATACGAAGTAGGGCATATCGATCGCATTCGCGCGATTCAACATTACATTAAACAGCAATACCCAGGTCTTGTCATGACAGGGGCGTCATTTGAAGCGGTAGGGCTTCCGGATTGTGTTTCACAAGGACAACGTGCAGCATTGCAGTTAGCGCATGAATAGCGTTTCGATGAACAGAAGAGAAGACATATTAGGAGGATGTTATGAAATTTATTCATAATAATAATATTACTGATCCTACAATTAACTTAGCGATGGAAGAATACGTATTGAAGCATTTACCGAAAGATGATTCGTACTTTCTATTCTATGTGAACGAGCCATCCATTATTATAGGGAAAAACCAAAATACATTTGCTGAAATTAATCAATCTTACGTGGATGAGCAGAATATTCATGTTGTGCGCCGCATTTCAGGTGGAGGCGCTGTATATCATGATTTAGGCAATTTAAATTTTAGCTTTGTGACTAAAGCGGATGATGATAGTTTTCATAACTTTAAAAAGTTCACGACACCAATCGTTGAAGCATTAAATCAACTCGGTGTGAAAGCAGAAATGACAGGTCGAAATGACTTGCAGGTCGGAGAACGTAAAATATCTGGTAATGCGATGTTTCAGTCCGGAGACCGCATGTTCTCACACGGTACGTTGATGCTAAATAGCGATATTGATGAAGTCGTAAAAAGTTTAACGGTTAATGAAAAGAAATTGATTACAAAAGGTATTAAATCTATTCGTTCAAGAGTAGCTAACATTCAGGAATTTCTTGATAAACCGATGACGATGGAAGTATTTAAACAAACGTTATTACAATCCATCTTTAAAGGTGAGATTGAAACGTATGAATTACAGGCCGATGATTGGGCTAAGATCGAACAGATTAGTCGTGAAAAATATCGTAATTTTGAATGGAATTACGGAAAGAATCCGAAATATAATTATGAAGTGAAACAGAAGTTCCCTGGTGGAATGTTAGAGCTTAAAATCAATGTAACAAAAGGATTAATGGAAGATGTGAAAATCTATGGTGACTTCTTTGGTGTTGGTGAAGTAACAGAAGTTGAACAAATGTTAATAGGGTTGCCGCATTCTCAAGACGCTGTAAAAAGAGCGCTTGAAACAATTGATTTTGCACATTATTTTGGCAGAGTGACAGAGGAAGAATTTTTAAGTTTAGTTGCGAAATAACTTATAAATTAAGCGCCAATTTGGGATATATATTCCGGATTGGCGCTTTTATATTGTGTATTTCACTTTAAATTTCCTCCAGCGCTTTTAACGCATTCGTATGCTGAATGAAAGCTTGTTCATCACGGTTAAGTAAAGCAGTGTCGATTTGATTCTGGAGTGTCAGTTTTTTGTGAGATTTTACTGCTTCATCAATAATCAGTTCGATATATAAGTTGTTTAAATTCGATACGAATGTTTCCAGGCCGTTTAATTTAGTTTGTTGGTTATAGTTCATGGGGTGTACCTCCTTGGATAATGATTAAATTTATTAAAATGAGTATATTATATACAATTCTAAATTGCAATAGTATTCAGAAAATTATATTAATTAACTTTTTTATGTTTGGTTAATTATATTTAACCAAATGTTTAACTTTGTAAACATAAAATTTAGAATTATAAACTATGTTAAAATTTAATTGAAGTTAACAAATGTTAATTTAAATCGTATATAATAGTGTTAACACGGCGATAAAGGAAGGAGAAGTTATGGAAAAGTATATCATTAATGAGAAAACAATGTATATTAAATCATATCGTGAAAGTAGAATCGTTTATTCCGAAATTGGAGAATATGGCGCGACGCCAATCCTTTATAAGAAGAAACCATTGCATGTGATTGAAGACTCATTATTCTTTTACCATGCTTCATATAAATCGAGACGTGCATCAACAAAGATTATTGCAGATATACATACGAAACCGCCAATTATTATACAGCCGGGCACACAAACATATTTCTTCCCGACACATAGTGATCGCAGTAACGATCAAGCATGGGTAAATGTCCATTATGTGAATCGATTTCATGCAGGAAATCATTATGACACGATTGTGGAATTCGATGATCAGTCCAATGTTTCGTTTCCAGTGACATCGTATACATTTAATACACAATATTTGCATGGGATTAAATTAGAATATTGTGTCCGTGCGAAAGCGTTAAAGAAAGATATGTATACAACAGAAACGGTGCAATTTGATAAATGCAGAGCAAATTTATTCGAAATGTTAGCAATGTATGCATTATTAGAGAAAAAGGTGTAAATGTTCTATAAAAATATTTACTAAAACTATTGACCAATCTGTTTCAATTGATATAATAGTATTTGTTGATTGAAATTATTCCACAGTAGCTCAGTGGTAGAGCTATCGGCTGTTAACCGATCGGTCGTAGGTTCGAGTCCTACCTGTGGAGCCATGGAGATGTACTCAAGTTGGCTGAAGAGGCGCCCCTGCTAAGGGTGTAGGTCGGGTAACCGGCGCGAGAGTTCGAATCTCTCCATCTCCGCTAGTAATCGTTGATAAATCAACGTTTTTAAAGAGCAAGTGTCAAATACGTGTCAAGAAAAAATTTCTCGCACTCTTTGACCTTGTTCTTTTTTATGTTCATCTAATAAATGTGTGTATACTGTTAATGTAATATTAATATTTGCGTGACCCAAGCGCTTACTTATATATTCGATCGGAATTTGTTTGCTTATTAAGTAAGATGCATGAGTATGGCGAAGTGCATATGGTGTAAATTCATCTTTAATATCACATGCTTGTTTAGAACGCTCAAAAGCGTTTTTTAAGGCGTTATGAGATATTCCGAACAATTTACCATCAATTCTTAAAGGGTGCTGTGAGAGTCTCTTATTTATCGTAATAATGTCTTTCTTAGATACTTCTACATATCTATCTGCATTCACTGTTTTAGTTCCTGGAATGTGTATGATATTATTTATATAATCAATATCTTTTGTGGTCATTCTGTTTACCTCTGAAAAACGAGCGCCGGTTATCGCTAAAATGTAAAGAGCTATATAACTTAATTCGCTTTTTGATTTAAAGTACTCCATGAGACTAATATATTGCTCTATTGTCATAAATTTAGCTTCTTCTTTCTTTGCTGCTACTGTACCCTTTATATTTATTTTATATGTCGGGTCTTTTTTCAAGTGTCCATCATATAGAGCGTCCTTAATGCATGCCTTCAAGCAATCGTGTACTTTTCTGACTGTTTCAGTAGTTCTACCATCAGCATAGTTATTAATAAACCTTTGATATTCTGAACGTGTGATATTTTTTACAAGCATGTCATCACCGAAATGCTCTAAAAATAAAGTTAATGCACGTTCAAACCAATAAAATTGTTTCTTAGATAGTTTGCTTTTGTTATTAATATCAAGCCACGTATTGTAATAATCTTTGAAATATTTGTCCTCAACATAATTACCAGCATTTAATTCTTCAATAATCTTTTGTGCTGCATGAACAGCCTCACCTTTAGTTTTAAATCCAGCTTTTCGCTTTTTACCATTTTTGAATGACTTGTCTTTTATATCATACTGCCACGAAAATCCATTTTTATTTTCTCTTTTGTATACTGTGTAAGTAGCCATTATTTTCACCTCCTTTCAAATAGAACGTATGTTCTTTTGATGGTTAAAACAAAAAGGCGGTTAAGCCTTTTTGTTTTACTCTTTTATTTATTTTGAAGTGCTTGCTCTTTTGCGACTATCGCATTATATACTTCTTGAGCATTAGGGCCATCGTAATAGCCTTGTTCAATAGCATACTTAGTTTGTATCTCTCCAGATGTTAAACCACCTTGTGCGCTTTTATTTGCGTTATCCGGCGAATAATTAGGGTCAATGTTATCTGTAGCATTGCTTGAATTATATAAATGGTCATAATTCTTATTGCCTGGATTAGGATTTGTTGTATACATAGATTTTTCTTGACCAGACTCAACGCGTAACGAACTTTCATATGCTTTAGAAGCGGGACCTTCCATTACGTTACCTTGAGGAATGACACCATTTGCTACAGCGCTTTTATACGCAGTAATTTTATCCATTTCAGAGTAATTACCATAAACGACCGCTTCAAGCGTAGCGCGATCAGTAATGTTATTAATATTAATATTTTGAGCTTGTTGTGTAGTTGCTGCTTCTGTAGTTGGTTTTTCGGTTGTAGGTACTTCAGTTGTTGGCGCTTCTGTAGTAGGTGCCTCTGTTGTAACTTTTTCTTTTTGTTTCTTAATTTTATCTTTAGCTTCTTTTGACTTATCTTCTTTTTTAGATTCTACTTTTTTTGTCTCCTCTTTTTTTGGAGCTTCGTTATTACAAGCAGTTAAAAGTAATGTAGATATTGCTAATCCTGATAAAAGTGTTTTTGTTTTCATTTTGATTTCTCCTTAATATTTATATTATTTTTTAATTGTTCTATACGTTTTAAAGCAAATTTCTCTGACACCTTAAATGTTCTGCTCATAACTTTATAGTCTGAATGTTCTTCTCTAATCATGAATTTCGGTATAGCTAATTCGTACATAAGTTTGTTAGCTTGACCTTCACAATATTTTCTATAGCTTTCGTTTAAATGTGTGTGACCATGACATAAAACGTGAGCAAATTCATGAAAAAATGATTCTGTCATTTGAAATATATTTGTTTGTCTTAACATAATTATATCTACATCATTAGATTGTATTCGAACGTCTGCTGACCAGTTTTTAAACAAAGATATATTAAAAGCTTCAGCAACATTATCGATAGTTAAATCATCAATGTTTTTAATGCCGTGATCATAGTATAAATCCTCAATCCACAATGTAATTACCCCTTACTGGTGCTTATTGTTTCTTTTGAAAAGTTCAAATTGAACCGCTTCCTCTATTCTTTTTTGAAACTCTATTTTTTCTTCATCTGATAACTTTTCAAATCCATCATAATCAGAAAAGTTTATAATTATACCTTTTTCTTCTAAATTTTTAACAATGTCTAATGAATTATTGTTTTTTGTTATAGAATCCCAAGGTTCGATAACCTTGCTTTTAGGCACATTAAAATAATCTGCAATTTCTTGAATTCGTTTTATACGTGGATATTTGGTTTGATTAATCCAATTAGAAACAGTTGGTTGAGATACATTTAATGCTTCCGCTAATTCTTTTTGATCAATATTCTTTTGCTGCATTAGTTTTTGTAAGTTAGCGGACAAAGTTTTTCTAACGCTTACAGATTCCATTACAATTCTCCTTCATTACATTTAGTAATTTAAAGTTACCATAAGTTACAAGGATGTTCAACACTTTATATAACTTTATTTCACTTTTTATAACTAAAAGTGTTGACATATCTCTTAAAGTTATTTAAAGTTATATGAGAAGGAGAGGTGTTGTAAGTGGCTAAGGAATTACAGCAATTACCTATAAAAAACTGGAGGCAAATTAAAGGTATGACCCAAAAAGATGTTGCTGATAAGCTAGGTATAACAAAAAAGACAGTAATTCAATGGGAAAAACCAACTACAGAACTTAGTAATGTTGTGGTTTATGCAATGGCAAAGTTGTATGATATTGAAATCGACAACATAAAAATATAAATTTTTTTGAAGTAGTTATAACTTTTTATAACTTTTGGAGGTGATTGCATGTATAACGGTTTTGCAGATGCTAAACACAAATTTCCTGAGGTGAGCGGTATTTCATTTGCTGACCTCAGGGATGAGGTTTACAAAGACGAAGGGTTTCAACAATACATTTATCGATTTGGCCCTGGTAGAAAACGATATATCAAAGTACAACCAGCGATTGATTATATTGAGAAAAACATATTAAAAAAGGAGACGGAGCTATGAAATTTATATTGATGATCCTTTGGTTTCTAATGCCAATTATATCTTTAGCGTTTTCAATAGTTACTGCAATTATTTTGAATATGAATGAAGGTTGTTCAACTTTATTCGGTATCCTTTCATGCTGGATTGGCTGGGGAATGTTGTACTGCTATAAAAATTATCAGGAGAGAAATGTATGTTAAAAGAAATAATTAAATTAATCAAGCCAGAAAAGAAAATTCAAATCGATTCATTTGAATGGTATGAAGAGTTAGTTTGGATGTCTGAAGTTCAAAAAATCAAAAATGATAAAAGGTTTATATATGTTGACTCATATTACAACGATGAGACAGAAAAGTATTACATTGAATATTTTATCAAATAAAAAAACCACTTCTAAACGAATAGAAGCGGCATAAGCGAATTAAAAATATTTGATACATCTATTGTATCACAAGGAGGTGAATGTAGGAATGATTAAGTATATAAATTTAGCCCTCTCAATCTTCAACTTGGCGGTAGAGATTAAGAGAGCTAAAAAAAGAAATAGAGTTTGGCAAAGTGATCCAATAATAATCGGTAAAAAGATTAATTTTGAATAACTAGTTTGTCACCTTCGATTGAAATTGGTTTGTCACAGTAAATCGCTTGTTCGCCATTGAAAACTAATTCTACTATCATTGTTCCATCTTTGAAAGTATATATGTTTTGACTCAATCCTTCGATGTTCATCGAATGATGAACACATTCACCTGGATCATTAGCGAATTTTGAAGATTTACTAATACCATCATGATTAATCACTTTATATTGTAATTTCATTTTCGAATTCACCACCTTTCTTAAATAAGATTAAGAAAATTATAGCAAATTAATAAAGGAGAAAATATAGTGTCAAACTTAAAAACAATAAAGTTAATTCTTATTACTTGGATCTTGTTGAAAGAAATTAAGAAAGTAAAAAGCCTAACTAATGATTTACTTAAACTTCAATCTAAAGTAACCGATCTTGAATACAACAGCTATAGATCAGCAGGTATTACATCAACTGTAAATAAATATGGTGCTCATCAACAAATGCACGATAAAAATGGTGATTTAATGATGAGTCATTCAGTTCTAAAAAAATGATTACTGCACTCTAGGGAGATATGTGTTTGTTTTTTCAATATAATCTAGCTCCCAATTAGTAAAATCAGTGATTTTACCAGGCTCTACTATCGTAAGTAAATGGAAACCATTTGGATGAATTTGTTCTGTGATTTTTAAATGTGGTTCATCAATAATAATTGAATGATTAATTTGTTTTTTCAAATATTCGTTTTCTTCAAGCCATGGTGTTTCTATTTTTCTTTCCTTAGTAGAGTTTGGTTCAGTTGCTTCTAAAACATATTTAAATTTAAGCTTGTCCATTAATAACATTTTCTCACCCCTTTCTTAAATAAGATTAAGAAAATTATAGCAAATTAATTAGAAAAAAGGAGCGATTGCATGAGCAAATTAAAAATATTTGATAATGAACAATTTGGATCATTACAAGTTTTAGAAAGAGAAGGAAGAGTATTTTTTCCTGCGACAGATGTCGCGCTTAAATTAGGATACTCAAATCCACGAGATGCCATTAAACGTCACGTAAAAGAACATGGGGTCGTGTTTCACGACGTCATCGACACCTTAGGAAGAAAGCAAGAAAAGAAGTATATCAGTGAAGGAAATTTATATAGATTGATTAGCAATTCGAAATTAGAATCAGCACAGCAGTTTGAAGAGTGGGTATTTGACGATGTTTTACCGACGTTAAGAATGACAGGTACGTATCAAGTTAAGCCTTTGACAACTCAAGAACAGATTAAGTTAATTGCACAAGGTAACAACGAACTAGTCGAACGTGTAGAAGCAATTGAGAGTGCTATACCAGTATTCCCGGGCGAGTCTAAACATATTCAGCAAACAGTTAGACGTAAAGCGATGGAAGTGATGAAGAATCAATTTAACGGTATACCAATAAGTAAGATTAGCAGAAAAGTATATTCTGCATTGTACAGAAGTTTATATACAGCTTTTAAAGTACCAAATTATCAAAGTATTCCTAGAGGAAAGTACAAAGAAGCAATTAAATTTATTGAGACATGGCATTTGCCTAGTGAGATAGGATATCAAATTGAAGCGGAGTTAAGTGGTGATATAAATGACAAATGATAATAACGTAATTAAATCAAATATAACGGGCTATGGCCTTGTATTTAAGAATGTAATGATTGATAAAAGTATCGACATAGAAGCAAAGGCGTTGTACGCATTTTTATCTGCTTATGCTGGATCATCTGAATCAGCATATCCAAGCGTCGAATTAATATGCGGTCAGTTAAACATAAGTGAAAAAAGATTTAAGAAGTATAGAAAGCAACTAGAGGATGCAGGTTACTTAACCATCGAAAGACATAGAACAACAAATGGTTTTAGCAACAACGTTTATACGATACATCACGAATCAGTATCGGGTCAAATTGTTACGGTAACAAATAATACCGATAACACTTCCGTATCGGGTCAAATTGTTACGGAACAAATCGTAACGGGACAAAACGTATCGAAACAATTTGTATCGGAACAAAACGTAGGGACTAAGAATAACAGTCTTAAGAATAACAGTCTTAAGAATAACAATATAAAGAATAACACCACTACAAATAACACCTTAGAGGTAGCGGCGGTGGAAACTGATGAATTTAAAAAATTATATAGTTTCTTTGAACAAAATATAAACATGCACCAGGCAATTAAAGTTGTGAACTTCATAACGGATGATCTTGCTAAGTTTGGATTTGATTTAGTGATGTATGCGATGGAGCAAGCATTACTAAACAACAAGACGCATTACGGATATATACAAGGCGTTCTAAGACGATGTGAATCGGAGAACGTAACTACACGAGAACAAGCAGAACATAAAGCGAGACAAAAGAGAAACAGTTACAACACTCAATCAAAAGAAGTGACACCAGCATGGGTAGCAGATGAGTACCATCCAGGGACAACACTAAAAAAAGATGACATGACACCAGAAGAGTTGGATGCATACAGAAAAAAAGTTCAGTCTGAATTAAGCAACTTGTGGAAGGATGACGAAAAGCATGCCTAAAGTAATTTATGACGGATTAATACTTACAGAACAAGATATTGATTTATTGAATGCTGGTAATGAAATTAAGTTGAAATCTCATAATGGAACTGTATTTCTCGTAAGTAAGCAAGTCAAAGCAAAAAGTCAGTATTATGACATAACGTTTAATTTATACAAAGATAACTTGATGATTGTCGAAGATGGACTATTTTCAATATTTGCAACTGGTGTAGATTCAGCAATTTCAAAACTGCAACAAAAATACAAAAATAACACGGTTGAAATCATAAAAATAAAATCAATAAGGAGTAAATTACATGCTTAATCGAGTTGTATTGGTAGGACGTTTAACAAAGGATCCAGAATACAGAGTGACACCATCAGGCGTACCAGTAGCCACCTTTACATTAGCAGTCAATCGCACATTCACAAATGCGCAAGGTGAAAGACAAGCAGACTTTTTAAACTGTGTCGTATTCCGTAAACAAGCTGAAAACGTGAATGCGTATTTAAAAAAAGGTAGCTTAGCTGGAGTAGATGGCAGATTGCAATCACGTAGTTACGACAATCAGGAAGGTCGCAGAGTATATGTTACTGAGGTCGTTTGTGAGTCAGTTCAATTTTTAGAACCAAAAGGGACTCGTAATGACGGAAGTCAGTACGAAGAATATCCACAAGCTAAATCACCAGATGATTATCAAGAAAAGCATAATAAAGCTCAATCGTCGACACCACCAAATAATCCATTTGCTAATCAATCAGGGCCGATTGATATTAGCGATGATGATTTACCTTTTTAACGTAAAGGAGTGACGAGATGGCTAGAGGACGACCGATAGAACACCCAAGAGAATTTTATTATTATCTAAACGTTGCGATTAATAATGGTGTTGATGAGTTTAAATATCGACGACGCGTTAGAAAAGGTTATTCGTATGAAGTTGCAGCAAAACATTGGGATGGCGTTGAATTAACAGAAGCGGAAAACAGAAGAGAAATAGAAAGTATATACAAGCATAACATGCCATTGAAAAAGAGTTATCTAAAGTATCTAGAAGTTAATTCAGACTTTTTGGATGAGTTAATTGGTAAGTACGGATACACGCAACAAATAAAACAGCTATTACAGATATAGCAAATAGAAAGGATGTTATTAATGACTAGAAAGCTAGGATTTTTATTTAACAGAGAAGGCGTAAAGCAATGCAATGTATTGCCTTTGAAAAATGACATGTATCAGATTGTAAAAATTTCAGATAACCCAGCAATAAGAACATGTGGAATGAATGAATCAGAATTTCAAAGTTTTAAAAAGAAAAATAAACTGTATTTTCTTGATGAATTAAAACAACCTGATTTATTCGACTTCTTAGAAACGAGTGAAGCATTATGATGAGCCTATACGCTAAAACAATAATTAATCAGTTCGAACAGTATTCTAAGTGTGAATTTAACAAAACAGAAAATAAATCAGGAATTATCGTTGAATGCTATTTCCCGAATGGACGTAAAAAGATATTTAGGAGTAGTACCTGGGACGGAATTGCCTTTGAAATGAATGGATTTATGAGACGTCCATTTTTCAAAGTTAATTATATATTACCGATTCTTAACAGTGAGCGCTGGGACGTTAAAAAATTAAATTAAGAGGTGTGAATATGACGTCAATTAAATCAAGTAGTTATAAGCAATCTTTTAATCATACTGTGAAAAAATCATTAATGATCATCAAATTAAAAAATAGATTGAAGCGGTAATGTACCGCTTCAATATCTATCGAAAAGGAGCATCTTATATTGGTCGCATATTATAACAGACATGGCATACGAGGTAAATGGCTTGAAGATGTCATTACTAACACAAATCGTATGTATGCACATCGCAATATAGCATTAATCAATAAAATACCAACTCCAACAAAAGTAATTCGTAAAGGTGATGATTTGATTGGTGCTAAATATACAGAGAAATCAACAGTAGACTTTACAGGTCTTACAGAACACGGTCAATTTATCGCATTTGATACTAAGGAGTGTCAAAAGACTGCGTTTTCTTTTGCAGCAGTTAAATCACATCAAATCGAATACTTAAAGAAAGTTAGTTTATTAAATGGTATAGCCTTTTTATTAATATATTTTAGAAATGTTGATGAAATGTACAGAATCGATATAGATGAATTTGTTGAATTGATGGAAACACTAAATAGAAAAAGTATACCTTATGCATATTTTAAAGATAATAAGAAACCAATCGTTAAATTTAAATACGGTTATTTCTTTGACTATCTAGATGCTGGTAGAAAAAACATGGAGGCTGTCAAATGAAATCACGAAGACATAGGGCAATATTGTGGGCAGAGCAAGGACACAAACGAAAGAAATCGCAAAATACTAAAGTGCTTTCCACTTCAAATAATTTACTAGTGCCTATCGAAAAACTTTCTGACTTTGCAGAAAATGCAGCAAGAAGCTTTAATAGTGTCCTTGATTTTGCATTTAAAAGAATTAGAAGCATCAGATTAAGACGCGATAATAATTATTAGTTGAAGCGGTGATCATATGTATGAAGATATAGTATACGGTGGATTTTATACGATTACAGGAAAAAGTAAAAACTATATTCACATCGCAGGAACGGACGAATGGAATAAAGTTGTAACTGGCAAGGTGCCTAAAAAGATATTTTATGAAACATTCAAGGAGATTCGAAATGATTAAATTGATGATGTCTATTTAACGCTTGATGTTAACAATGGTGAAGTTTATAAGGAGCGTGGGTTGGTTGATTAAAGTAGGTGATAAAGTTATTTGGCAGTCAAAAGAATGGGAAGTTTATAGTATTGAAGAACATATTGTGGAACTTCGAAGAATTGAAGATGGATTTGGAATCGGAACTAAGGTTGATTTGAAATTTCTTGAAAGTAATTATTTCAAACAACTTTACGAACAACAAAAACAACGTGCTGATGAACTTGAAAAGAGACTGAAAGAAACAGTAAAAATAGCATTAGATAGGCTTATTATCATTAATAATTTTAAAGAATTTATATGTGAATCTATTGATAATGCAAAGGAAGATTGTAAGAAAGATACTCATTTAAGCAATCATGTATGGCTGAAAGCATTACAATATGTTTATTCTTATGCAGTTAAACACTAATAGGAGAATGACAAATGATTGAACATCGTGAAAAATTTAAAAAAGCGTGTGATGACTTCATGAAAGAATTAAATAGAACATTACACTTTACTCAATTTACCAAATGGTTAATAGATAAGTTTAATAATATGTTGAAGTAGCATAATCACAATTATGTTAATTACGATTATGTGAATTTATTAGGAGGAAATAATATGAGTGCTGAGATGTTAGTGTTATTATTCGTTATTCTTGCTATAGGTTTGAGCATAGCAATAATAAAAGATGTAATATCAGAAATAAAAACAAATAAATAAAATAAAAGTTTTATTAGGAGGATATTATGAACGAATTAAGGACAACAGTTAGAGCGAAGTCGCTAATTACAGGCAAATATATCAAAGGTGCATATTTTGATGGTTACATTTTAGAGGGTTCAATGATTGAAGCAAACGATGAATATTGCGTAGTAGAGCAGTGGACACCAATCGACAAAGATACATTAGGTGCATTTACGGGTGGTTATGATATGCATAACAAACCTATTTATGAAAATAATAATGTAATAGTGCATAAATTAAACGTACATAAAAAATGTACAATCCTTGAAAATGGTACTACATTCATGTTTGTTGATGATAATGGAATACGTGTGAGAGGTGTTTATAAAAACAATGATGATGTAGAGATAGTAGATAGAGATTAATAATAAAATTAAACTTACATTATTTTATTTTGAAGACATAAATATTGTGGAGGTAATACAATGCAAGATAATATATTAATTTATGGCAATATCGCAAAAGTAAGAATACCTTATGAAAATGAAATTAAAGAAGTGTATGCTCATGTAATTGACTATAACGGACGTTTATTTACTCAGCATGGTAACGTTAATATTGATCCAAATAAAATCACATATACATTTAGTGATTTTGAAACGGGATTAAAAATAAGAAGCGTTGAGTTCTTTGCTTTTGAATTAGAAGATATGTCAACGAAAGCAAAAGCTACAAGACATATCGTAGAAACGTTTGAAAAGTATATTAAACCAATAATCGATAAACATATCGATAAATTAGATGAATTAAAGTCAGGTCATAAAGTATTAAATGATCAAATCGTTTTTGAGAATGGCGAACTTCAAAAATTATTAGATGAATGTAATTAAAAGGAGAGAATTTAAAATGAAAAAAATATTAACAGGATTATTAGTAGTAGGATTGCTTTCTGGATGCAGCGAAGCGGAGGTAAATCAAAAGTACAAGAAAGAAGAATCTAGTGTTAAAAGTTCTGAGAAGTATGATCTTGTTTACTCTGAAATGATAGCTGATGGTGATGACTCAGAGGGTCTATATGAAATTGCATATAAAGATAATGGAGTTGTTAAGTATATTTACAAAGAAGCATCAAATTATTATGAACGTATTTTAAAAGATCCAAATCAAAAACCGTTTATGACTCGTAAGAGTGATACTAATGATGTGTACATATTTAGACAACCATACATGATCTATAACAATGAAAAAGAGTTTACTACTGAAGTTAAAGACAAGTCAGTTATTAAGTAGGTGTGATTAATGAAGAAGAGAATATTATTATGTACATTACTACTTGCTAATTTATATGTGACAGATGATGTTTATGCTAAAGGCGCATCAGGACGAGCAAGCTCATCGTCAAGTGTTTCGAGAAGTTCATCAGTATCACGATCTTCATCAATGAATGCAGCAAAGACATCTATATCAAGAATGAATACGACATCAAGAATGAGTAACTCTTCTAGAATTAACTCTACTTCTAGATTAGGTTATAAAACGCATAGTTTAGGTAGGTCTTTAATTAAACCATCGTACAGAAGAAATGATAGTAACTATTACTATAACAATTCTATCTATCAAAATAACTGGTTAATGTACTACTTACTATTCAGTAATCATAATGATTCTGTAAGACATAGCAGTCATTACATTAGTGATTTAAAGACAAAGTTGAAAAGCTTATCGAGTAAACCAATCTATACGATCACCGTCGAAAAAGACGGTGATGATAGGTTGTATGTTGTGACACCGGAAGTTTATAAAAAGATTGCGAAAGGCAGCAAAGTGAAAATTAAAAATAATGAAGTTGAAGTTGTAAAGTAATCTAAACAGAAATGAGAGTAGATATGGTCACTGAAATAATTAAAATCAATTTCGAAGAGTTCAAAGAGATTTATAACAAATACATTATCAATCGATACAGGGTGAGCGATAAACACATTAGCAAAGTACTATATACAATTAATGATGCTGGTGTGATTATAAGTTTAGAGTTTGTTGGTGGCATCGCGATAGGGATATTTAAGACAGAAGACGAGTTATATGAACACTATGGACATAACGAACAATTGCAATTGATTTAGGAGGGAACAGATGTACACACCAAACGAAATCAGACAGATGCTTAAAGATTATCCGTGGATGTTAACAGCGATTGAAGCGGACTTATTAAGCGGAGATAGTACGAGTATTGCACAATATGGAATTGATTCTACCATGCCAAAAACAAAAGGAACTACAAGTGACAAAGTATATAATCAAATTTTAAAAAGAGAACACACACATAACTACATAAAGAAATTAGCAATTAAAGTTAAGTTTATTGATGAACACGAGAATATGATTACTAATGACAAAGACATTTATATCTTACAACTTTTAAAGCGTGGATACAGTCATACTCAAATAGGATTGTTAGTAAGACTGCACAAGTCGCAAGTAGGTAAGAGAGTAGATAAGATAGTCGAATTATTCTCTAATGCTTCAAAGAAGTCAAATACAACAAAAGCAACAAAGTAGTCGAATAAGATTAATGTGAATGTATTGTTGTGTTGAGTTTATAATAGGTGTGTACCTCCTTTGATTTAATAGATGGTTATAGACACCTGCAAACTGTAGGTGTCTTTTGTTATATAAGGAGATGATAGTGATAGCATTATATATTAAGTGTGCGCATCCGCGATGTAGAGAACTGATAGAGAAGCCTGACAGGTACTGTCACAAGCATGCAGATGCCACAACACAAGCGAAGTACAACAAAGATAGATATAAATACGATAAAGAATATATTTCTTTCTATAAAAGCGCAAAATGGCGCAATAAACGCAAGAAAATCATCAAAAGAGACAATCATTTGTGTCAATATTGCTTTAAAGAAGGTTTAATTGTTGCTGGTAATGTTGTAGATCATATCATACCAAGCAAAGTTGAATGGTCTAAACGATTAGATGACGACAATTTACAATTGCTATGTCATCAATGTCACAACAAAAAGACGAGACAAGACGAAAGAAAATATAAAATTTAATTTTAAAAATAAAAAAATAATTTTTTCGGATATAAAAAAGTCCCCCCCGTCAATTTAGACCCTTTGTTTTGAAAAGACGAAAAGAACGGAGCCCCCTCTTCTTTTCTAAGTTCCCTTTTTGAAAAGTGTGACGGTCTCCCGAAATAGAATTTTTTTTGAAAGGTGGTGATATTTTGGGGGTTGGCAGAAAGCCAAAACCTCTAGCGAACACAAGTAAACACTACACAACAGCAGAGTTAGAGGCAAAGGCAGAAAAAGAAAAGAAGCTAACTGAATTCGAGCCAATTAATAAAACGCCTCCAAAATATCTTTCAAATGTAGCAAAAAAAGAATACAAAAGAGTAGTTAAATTATTTGGTTCGATTCCAGTAAGCCAATTAGATCAGCAGATATTAATTCAATATTGTGACCTGGTTTCTGAATATCACGATATAACCGAAGAAATAAATTCTATAAAAGACGAGCTTAAAAAAGAGTATTATATTGATTTAGATAAAATGCTTATCAGTAAACGACGTCAAAAAATAGATTTATTTAAAGAAATAAAATCTCATGGTAGTTTGTTGGGAATGTCAATGGAATCACGTATGCGATTAGTGCCGGAAGAAACAGATGAAGAAGATCCTTTATCAAGTCTTTTAGGAGGAGATAGTTAATGGCTCCTATTAGACCTGATTACGCTACAATATACGCCAAGAAAGTAGTAAACGGTGAAATAATAGCAAGTAAGAAGAATATTTTAACTTGTGAACGACATTTAAGAGATATTGAAAATCCGCCAATAGGATATGAGTGGCGACCAGAACTAGCGATTAAAGTCTCTGATTATTTGGCAATGTTACCTGATACAAAAACGGGTAAAACAATGCCGCTAATGTTATTCCAACATTTTATCGTTGGATCACTATATGGATGGGTGTATGAAGGAACTTCATTCAGACGATTTACAAAAGGTTATATATCAATGGCACGAAAACAAGGTAAATCTATAATCGTTAATGGTTTAGGTCAGTACGAAATGATTTTCGGTACAGCTCCGGAACGTGGCCGTGAAATATATATTAGTTCGTTAACATTCAAACAAGCTAATGTAATATTTAATATGGCCAAGTCACAACTTAATCAACTACGTAGTAAATCGAAGTACATGAAGAAAAATATTAAAGTTATTAGTACATCTATTGAACATCTTCCGTCTGAAAGCACTATAAAAGCCCTGGCAAACAATCCGGATGCAGTAGACGGTACAAATCCGAGTATGGCAATACTTGATGAGTTCGCCGGTTTGCCTGATACAGAAATGTATTCACGATTAAAGACAGGGATGTCACAACAAGATAACCCTTTGACGTTAATTGTTAGTACGGCCGGTGATGATCTAAACAATCCAATGTATGCGGAAGAATATCAATATATTACAAAGTTGCTTAATCAAGAAATCGTTGATGAAAATTATTTCGTTTACTGTGCAGAGATGGACAGTGAAGAAGAAATTGGAGACGAATCGCTTTGGATTAAAGCAATGCCATTACTTGAAAACGAAGCTAAAAGAAAAGTTATCATGAGAAATATTAAAACTGATATTAAAGAGCAGGAAGAAAAAGGACAGCTTACAAATATCAAAATTAAAAACTTTAACTTGTGGCAGGCAAATAGTCACAAAGAAGATTCGTTTTGTAATATAAAAGATTGGGAAAGTAATACGATTGATGCGCCTGATATTTCGGGAACAGATTGTTGGATTGGTGTCGATTTATCACGTTTAGGAGATATAAGCGCAGTCACTGCTATTCATGCCCTTCAAAATAAAATGTACATTGATACACATGGTTTTTTCGGTTATGAAGGTAGCTTTGATTTAAAGATTAAACGCGACAAGATAAACTATCAAAACTTTATTGATAACGGTATAGGTACGCTTACAGATTTGGGAAGCGGATTAATTAATTATAAACAGATAACCGATTATATTATTGATTATGCTAACCGTTTCAAATTAAATGTCAAAGGTATTTACTATGATAGAAACTTAGCAAGTATGTGGCTGATAGATATGGAAACGCGTTGCCCGGAATTTAAGTTAATTGAGGTTGCTCAAAGCATGATGGGATTGTCTGAAACAATCAAACAATTTAGATATGACATCATAGAGGGCAAAGTAGTACATAGTAATAATGAGTTGCTAAACATATCAGTCAGAAACGCAAGAATAAAAATGGTTAATGATAACTTATTAATTAATAAGACGAAAGCAAGAAATAAAATAGATCCTATTGTTGCTGGAATGAATGCTTATACGGATGCACAATTTCACGAGTATGCTAAACCATCTCTCGATGAAAAAATAAAGAAGAGAGGTATTATATTTTGAGAAAATTACTAGACATTCTATTTGCTTATATACATTTGGTGTTATTCTTTGTAGGTATCATCACAATTATCTACGCTATATTTATAACATTTAGTACATTTGTATTTTTGATTTCATTAGGGATCACACTAATTTTAATAGCATTTTTAATAAAGACCTGAATGGGTCTTTTTTTATTGCGAGTAAATAAGAAAGGAGGTAAACAATGAATTTTTTTTCCAAGAATCAAAAAAGAGATTTAACGATCATAAAAGATAATATTAGTTCTTTTCTTGAAGTAATTACAACGAGCGATTGGAATGAAATAGACTTTGTTGGTATTGATGCTTTACAAAATTCTGACGTACTCACTGCCGTTCACATGATTAGCAGCGACATCGCAGGTCTTAAGTTGACATCAATAGAATCAGAACGCGATAAAGATTTATTAAATTTGTTGAATATAAGACCTAATAATTTTATGAGTGCCTACAACTTAAAATATGCTATTGTAGCTAACTTAATTCTCGATGGTAATGTATTTGTCGAAATTACTAGAAATGAAGCAGGCAGAGCTATACAACTTGATTTAATACCTCATGCAAATGTAAAAGTGATAATTACTAAAAATCCGAATCATATTCAAGAAGTAAAGTATCAGGTCAGAAATTATAGTACTACAAATGACAATGAGACGCGTGTTGTACTGAGTAAAGACATGTTACATTTCAAAATGTTATCAACTGATGGCGTTGTAGGACGTTCGCCATTACGATCACTTAAAGCAGATTTAAACATTAATAAATCAAGTAAAGATTTTCTTGATAATTTTTTTAGAAACGGTACACACGCTGGCGGAATTCTAACGGCAAAGGGCGAAAGCTTATCGCCTGAATCAAAGTTAGAAGTAAAAAATGAATGGCAGAAAGCAAATGCAGGATTACATAATAGCTCATCGGTTGTAGTACTTGATGATGACTTTGAATATAAGCCAATTTCTATAGATACAGAACTTATAAAAGTCGTTCACACAAGTAATACATCAAAGTCAGCAGTTGCACAAGTTACAGGTATTCCACTTCATAAATTTGGTATCAGTACCTCGAACTTGGATTTATCACAGTTAAATCAAGACTATTTAATAAGTACTTTGAAGAGTTATCTCGATGTAATAACATCAGAGCTTTATAAATTGGATTCAAATATATTGATTGAACTAGAGTTCAATGTTGATGAATACAAAAATATTGATACGAAACAGTTACATGAAAACGTAAAAATTCAACGTGAATTAGGTTTAATTAGCGTAGACGAAGCCCGTGCCAAATTAGGTTATAAACAACTCAATAATGACATTGGCGCAAAGTTCGTTACAAATCTGAATTACGTTAATAGTGACATTGTAGACGAGTATCAACTTAATAAAGCATCTAACAAAAAAGGTGGTGATAACTAATGGAGACAGAAGTAAGAACGCTAGCTAATAATATTGAGGTTGGCGAGAGTGATATGGTCGTTGAGGGTTATGCATTACGTTTTAATCAATGGTCTGAAATACTAGGTAATTTCAGAGAAGTGATATTACCTGAAGCATTGAATGGTACTGTATTTGATGATGTCAGATTGTTGTTTAATCATGATTGGTCTAATGTTTTGGGGCGCCAAACTGCAAAGACGTTAGAAATAATAGTGGATGATATTGGTCTGCGTTTCAAAGCAAAATTACCAAATACAAACTTAGCAAGAGATGTATACGAGTCTATTAAAGCTGGTAACATTAATCAATGTTCATTTGAGTTTTTTGCGAGTGATGAAGGTAAACAAATCGAGTATGATCCTGACGAAAAAATTTATAAACATACGATTACTAAGATAGATAATATTCGTGAAATCAGCATTGTGAGTTTACCAGCATACAAAACAAGCGATGTAAAAATTGCACAGCGCAGTATTGAAAAATACGAGATTGAGCGCAGACGTAAATTAAGTCTACTAAAACTTGAACATGAATATTTAAATTTATAGCAAAGGAGCATATTATGGCGACATTAGAAGAAAATAAAACATTGTATGAAACTAAAAACAACGAATTAAAAGAAGCAATTGACAACGGCAACTTAGAAAAAGCAAATCAATTAATGGAAGAAGTTAAGCAGCTTAAATCAGATATTGAAAAAGAGGAAGCTGAACAAAAAATGGAAGCTGAAGAAGAAAATAAAGAAGAACAACAAGAAGAAACATCAGAAGAAACGACTGGTGTGACAAAAAAAACTGAAGTTAAAGAAGAAACAAAAATAGTAGAACAATCAAAACAAGAAGAAGGAGATAAGAGAAGCATGACAAATTCAAACTTAATCGAAGAAGTGGTATTGAACGATCATCAAAAACAAAACACGGCAGTAGCTGACTATCGACACTTTTTAATTACAGGAGAAAAGCGAGCAGGTATCAAAACAACTGATGCAGGTATCTTAGTACCACCAGAGGTTGTAACTTCAATTGAAAAATTTACGGAAGACTTAGATTCACTCGAAGATTTAGTCACTGTTAAAAACGTTACTCATTTAAGTGGTACATATCCAGTACGTAACGATGATACTGCATTAGCGCCACTTCCAACAGTTGCAGAATTAGAAGAATCACCTGAGTTAGGTTTACGTAAATTAGGGAACCAAGAGTACAAAATTGAAACTCACCGTGGACTAATTAAAGCGTCTTGGGAATCATTAGATGATGGTGTTGAAGTTGAATCAATCATTAATGAAGAAGTAGCAGAAGCGATTGTGGCAACTAAAAATAAAAAGATTTTAGACGCATTAGCACCTTTAGAAGCTAAATCAGTTACGACATTGGATGGATTAAAAACTATTATTAACACTGGTATTAAAAAACGCTACAAAAAACAAATCGTATTATCAGATGATGTATATGACATTATTGATAAGATGAAAGATTCTCAAGGCAACTATTTATTACAACCATCAATTACTTCTGAAAGTGGTACTAAGTTATTCGGATTAGACGTAAAACTTTACGACAAAGAGCTTATTGGTACAAATACTATGTATATCGGATCTCTTAAAGATGCAGCTATTTTATTTAAACGTAAAGAGTTGTATGTAAATTATGAGATTTGGAATCAATACGGTAAAGTATTCACGCCTATCATTCGAATTGATGCACATGTTAAAAATCCAAAAGCTGTTGTAAAAGTAACGTTTTCACCAGCAGTCTAATTAAATAAAACTTTAGGAGGATATTATTATGATTAAATTAAGAAACTTAAGTTTTTGGTATGACTTAAAAGAAAACATTGAACGTAAGCCGTCAGATGAAGTTTTTGAAGTATCAAATGAGCGTGCAAAAGAATTATTAGAATATGAAGGCTCTTATCCATTAGTAGAAGAAGTAAAAGCTACTACTAAAAAGGCAGCAACTAAGAAAGTAGCAACTAAGAAAGCAGCTGAAACAAAAGAAGAAGCACCTGAAGAAGAAGTTGAAGTGAAAGAGGAAGTAACTAAAGTGGGTGAATAGTCGTGGATTTAAAGACTATTAAGAAACATCTTAGAATTACTTTAGACTATGATGATGAACTTTTAGAAATGTACATCAAATGGGCAGAAGAAGAAGTAAAAAATACAGTCTCAACAAGCGCCACAAGAAATGAAACATTTTTCGATGAGAATGAGACATACAATAGAGCGGTAGTTTTGTTAGTGTCTCATTTTTATGAAAATAGAAAAGAAATAACTGATAAACCACAGTATCACATGATTTACGGTGCTAAAAGCGCCATAATGAAGTTGAAAATTGAATATAGACGTTTTGTGGGTGATTGATATGAATTTTGATTTTAACAAGATGAACAAACTTATCACTATAGAACAAACGACAGTGAGTAATGTCGGAGGTGTACAGAAAAAGACTGTTAAAAAAGTCTGTGATCTGTACGCCTTTTTTGATACTGTGTGGGCAAAAGATTTCCATACGGCAGTAAGCAATAATACACAACATCAAATACGAATGGTTACAAGACAAGTACCATTTGATATTGATACAAACAAGTGTACAGTGCGTTATTTAGATACCGTATATAAAATCATTCAAATATTACCTGATTTCTATGAGCAGCGTTTTATGACTATTATCGCCGAAAGGATTGGATAGCTCATGGTTAATCAATCCGGAGTTGAAATAAAAGGTACTGAAGCAATTTTAGATAGATTGGAAGCGGTTGGTGTAAATATCAAACGCGCCAAGAAAAACGCTTTAAAACGTGCTGGCGAAGTAGTTGAAAAGCAACTTGAAAAGAATACGCCAAGAAGCGACAAACATGATATACACATGAAAGAGCATGTAGTTAAATCAAATGTGCGTATTGATGGTGAAACGGGTGGAGAGTATATTGCGATTGGTTATCCTAAAGGCATAAAACACAGGGTTCACGTTGTTGAATTCGGAACAATTAATCAATCACCGCAAGGATTTATGAGTAAGACGATGCAGGAAACAAAAAGCGAAGTCAGAAAAGTAATAATGGATGAATTGAAAGGGGCATTAAAGTGAGTGAATTATTTACACGAAACATTTTAGAAGAAGTTTATCAGGCATTAGCTGAAAGTGATTCACTCACTCAATTAGTGCCTATTGAAAATATATGGCTGAGACGAATACCGGAAGAAAATCGGGAACAATCTCCAGTAATCAGAATAACTCAAATTAATTGGGTGCCTTATGAATACTCATCAAATAATCAAATCAGTTATTTCGCAGAATTTCAAATTGACGTATGGCAAAAGCAAGAAGATGGTGATCCGTTTGTTATCGGACAAATCATTCAGGACATTATGAGAAAAGAATATTTTCAACAATCTACAAGTATTTTCACAGATGACGAAGATACTGAAATGTTACGAGATGGTAGACGCTATCAAGGCATTATAATAATTTAAATTAAAAAGGAGCTAATAAATATGGCACAAGCTAAACAACATAAATTTGTAACTGGTGTACGTAATTTACGTGTAGCAAAGATTACAGCAGACAATAAAGATGTTTTAACGATCGAGCCACTTATCACAGTCGCAGAGGATTTACTTCAAAAGTTTGGGGTCAATCCTGAGTCAAGTTCTGATAAAGTTTATGCATCAAATAAAGCGATTGGCACACTTAATTCAAAGAGTGGTGGTAAATTATCAATCGAATTAGCTGCATTACCTGAAGAACTGGATTTAGCAATTCAGGGCGCTAATAAAGACGCAACAACTGGTTTAATCACTTACACAAGTGAGGATATTTCTCCGGAATTTGCAGTATCGGCAGAATTAACATATAACGATGGTTCATATGCTTTATTAGGTTTAGCCAAAGTATCATTTGCATTAGTTGATGACAACGCTGAAACACGAGAAGATAAAGCAAAAGCGCAATCATACAAATTAGAAGGTACTGTTTTAGATCGTATTTTTGACGGATTCTATAAAACAAAAGTGCATTCAGATGCACAAGGATTTGATAAAGCGAAGTTTGACGCAAAAGTATTCAAAGTTGCAGCAATCTAATTTTAGGGCGGAGTATGAACTTCGCTCTTTTTATTTACATATTAGGAGGAAAATATAAATGAGAAAAATAACATTAGTAACAGATGCTGAAAAAGGTACAGAAAAAGAATTCACTTCAATTTTCACAAAGGGATCTTTAGCTATGCGAGCTTTAAAAATTGGTAAAGCATTTGAAGAACTACCTGAAGGTACTACACCGGACATTGCACTAATTGACGAGTTGGCTGACGTTGTGGCAAGTTCTTACAACGATCAATTTACTAAAGATGAAATGATTGACGGCATTGATGCACCTGTTTTATTCGAAACATTAATGGATCAGCTTCAATCAATTTTTGGACAAAAAGAAGTAACTAATACAACAAAAGATTTTTTGAGCGAGAAGAACAAATAACAAGTGAATCTTTTTCCTATAAAAAACAATTAGAGTATTTTACTGAATTCATTGATTTTATGCAATCGCGTGATGACGGAAAACACATGAATTTAAATGAATTATACGAGTCGGATATTTTTGACTTGATGGAATCACAGTACAGAATACTTTCAAAGATTGAACAAAGTGAAGTCGAAGAAAACATAGAAGATAATTTTGACGCTTTATAAAAAGGGGGAAACATAGGGTTTCCCCTTTTTTCGCGTAGAAAGGGGGTAAAAATATGCCTATAGGTAGTACGCCATTAGGAAATATGGCTATTGAAGTCAACCTAGACGATTCTAAACTTAGACAGAGTACAACTAACATGAGAGCTCTTATGAAGTCTGTTAATGCAGAATTTCAAGCGAATATGTCGGCAGTAAAGCGAACAGGCTCAGAATACGACATATTAGCGACAAGGACAGAGGGACTAGGAAAGAAGTTCCAGGCACAAGAAAAAATAGTTAAAAGTTTAGAAGAAGCGTATGAAAAAGCGCGTATAGAAGCGGAGAAACAGGGCGCATCACAACAACAAATTAGAGCGATGGAAAGCAAGAGAGCTCAGTTGTTGAAAGAAAAAGCTAGTCTAAATGATTTATCAAGTGCTTTATCTAAAGCACAAGATGAACAGAATCAAATGATTGAAAATAATAGACGACTTGAAACATCTTTCGGTAAATTAGAAGCAAAAATAAAAGAAACAGGCGAAAAATTAAAAGGTTTTGGCTCAAAGATGACTGATTTAGGTAAAAATTTATCTATGTCAGTTTCTGCTCCTATAATTGGATTGGGAACTGTTGCGCTAGATGCAGCGGCAGAATCAGAAGCGACATCTTCACAATTTAAACAAGTATTCGGCAATTTAGAAGATGAAGCTACTAAAAGTCTTAATAATATTTCTAAAACAACAGGGCTAATGCCTAACACATTAAAAGATAGTTATGTACAAATGGCTGCATTTGCTAAAACAACAGGTGTAGACACAAAAGGTGCTTTAGATTTAACGTCAAGAGCAACATTGGCCGCGGCAGATAGTGCTGCCTTTTATGATAGATCAATAAGTGAAGTAACAGAAAACTTACAATCTTACTTAAAAGGTAACTACGAAAATGATGCGGCTTTAGGTATTTCTTCTACAGAAACAACTCGAAACGCAAAAGCGAACGAGTTGTACGGCAAATCATTTCAAAAATTATCTGAAGAGCAAAAACAATTAACATTATTAAAAATGGTTGAGGACGGAAATAAATTATCTGGTGCATTAGGGCAAGCAAGTCGCGAATCTGATACATTAGCTACTCAAACAAGTAACGTTAAGACTGCCTTTAAAGACTTTTTAGCTGAAATCGGTAAACCTATCTTACCAATGGCAGTACAGGCGTTAAAATCATTAGCTAATTTAGGTAAAGATGTTGCTAATAAGTTTGTTGGTATGTCTGATTTAGGAAAGAAATTAACATTGGGATTTGTCGGATTTGTTGCGATTGCTCCGATTGTATTAATGGCTGTTGGTGGTATTGCGACAGGTTTAGGAGCACTATCAACTTTAGGCGCTCCAATATTAATTGCTGTTGCAGCATTAACAGCTTTGGGCGTTGGCTTCACAATCGCTTATAAAAAATCTGAAACATTTAGAAATATCGTTAATGGTGCAATGGCTGGTGTCGGTCGAGCTTTTAACGCGATAAAAGGAACTATTAAAGGCGTGTTTCAGTTATTCCAGGGAAATAATAAGGGTGGAACATTAACTCTTAATAAATTCTTTTCTCCTACTTTAGTCAGTGGGATTAAAACAACTGTAAACGTCATTAAATCAACTTTTACAAACATGTCTAAAGCAGTAGGAAAGGTATTTAAAGATATAGGTCGAGAATTAAGCACCTTTTGGAATCAAAACGGAAAAATGATAGTACAGGCGCTAAAAAATATGATGGCTGTTGTACGACCTATTTTAAGTATTTTAGGCAAACTATTTAGTGTTACCTTAAAAGTTGCTTTTGTTATTTTAAAAGAGGTAGTAGTTGGAACATTTAAGGCAATTGTTGGCGTTATTAAAGGCGCAATCAATGTAATTACAGGCATCATTCAAGTATTCAGTGCCTTATTTACAGGTAACTGGCGTAAATTGTTTCAGGGATTATGGCGAATTACTAAAGGTATTATTGAAATTATTTGGCATGGTATCAATTTAATGTTCTTTGGTCGAATCATTAAAGGTGGTTTAGCTTTTGCTAAAGGTTTTACTAGAATTTTCCCTACATTATGGAATGGAATCAAAGGTATCTTTACTAAATCAGCCTCATCTATTTATAAATTTGTAACAGAAACATGGTCGAAACTACATAGAACGAGTACATCAGTACTAACAAACATGTGGAAATCTATCGTCAGAATTTTATCTAATTTATTTGCAAATTTCCGTTCCACATTCAATAATATTTGGACTAAAACAAAAGAAGTATTTCGGGCAATCTATGAATTTGTACCAAATATGATTTCAAGAATGAAAGACAGAGCTTTAAACGGATTAAGACGAATGAAAGATGGGCTTTTCAACTTAATGGACGGAATGAAAAAGAAAGTAGCTGACTCATTCGGTAATATGGTTGATGGTGCAAGACAGCTGCCGTCAAAATTAGGTAATGCAATATCGAACGGTAAAGATAAAGCAGTTCAAGGTGTTAGAAACTTAGGTAGTTCTATGATTGGTAAACTTGGTGGTGTAGTTAACGGTACAATCGGTGGTATCAACACAGTCATGAGTAAACTAGGTGTTGATAAAAAGATAGGTGAGTGGACACCACCTAAATTTAGTAAAGGTACTAAGAATGGAGCATTAGCGCAAGACAGTCTAATCACTGTCGGTGATTTTGGTGTTGGAAATGGCATAGGAAAACGCGAGTTAGTGCAATTTCCAAATGGAAAAATGCACTTATTCGAAAATGAAACAACGTTGCCAGCGCCAGCTGGAACAATTGTATATTCAAACAAACAAACTGAACATTTATTAGGTACTAGACCACTTCGATTCTCAACAGGTACTGGAGCAGGCGGATTCTTTGGAGATTTAGGTAAATCTATCATCAATGGTATTGGTGACGTTATGGAATGGCTAAGCGAACCAGGTGAATTCGTTGAAAAAATGATTGCTGGCGTCCTTAAAAAGACGGGTTTCGGTAATTTATCTAACTTCGCTTTAGATTTCGCAAAAGGTGGATTTAATAAAATTAAAGAAGCCGTTTTAAGCTTCATTACTAAAACTTTTGAAGAAAATAGTGGTGGCGATGGCATCGGCGGCGTTTTAGATCCTGCCTTAATTAACTATCATTTTGGACATACTGCGGCATATACTGCGGCTACAGGTAGACCATTTCATGAGGGTGTCGATTTTCCTTTTGTATATCAAGAAGTTGGTACTCCGATGTCAGGAACATTACGACGTCAGTCATTTATGTCTGGTGGTTATGGTAACTGGGTTAAAGTCGTAGCAGGTGCAGTAGAATTAATATTTGCACATTTAAAAGACTTTAGTAGATCACCAAAAGACGGAACTCATGTTAAAGCTGGAGATATTGTCGGTCTGACTGGTAATACAGGATTTAGTACGGGGCCTCATTTACATTTTGGGCGTCGTGTAAATGGTCGAGATGTCGACCCTGAGCCGTGGTTAAAACAACTTAAAGCAAGTGGTAAATTAAAAGCTTCCGGTGGATCTAATTATCCTCAAGGAAGCGGTGCAGCATATACAAGAAGTGTTATTAAAAAAGCGCAATCTATTTTAGGTGGTCAATTTAATAATTCATTTGTAACGGATGCAATGATGAAATTAGCATGGAGAGAATCAAATTATAATCCTAACGTAGTTAATAATTGGGATGTGAATGCTCAAAACGGTGATCCATCACGAGGACTATTTCAGATTATTGGAAGTACGTTTAGAGCGAATGCTTTGCCAGGACATAGTAACTTTAATAGCCCTTTAGACCAAGCAATTTCAGCAATGAGATATATTATGAATCGTTATGGCTCAATGGGGCTACATGGTGCATTTAATAGAGCTGCTAATTACGCATATAAAACAGGTGGAATTGCGACACATCCACAAATTGCATCGCTTGCTGAAGAGGGTTGGGAAGAGATAATCATTCCAACAAAACCATCACGTCACAACGATGCTATGAAGTTATTAGCTTATACAGCTATGAAAATTATGCCGAAAGAACGCGGCGGAAAAGACTTAGGTAATAAGATACCTAATGTATCATTGAAAAACGACAATCAAGGCGAATCAGAATTAATAAAGTTAATGATGAAAATGATTAGTAAACAAGATGAGCAAATAAGAGAATTAAAAGAACAAACAAAAGCGATTCAAAATGATAGATATACAGTAGTTGAGGCTAATGGTCGTGAAATTGCTAAAGTAACTCATGAATATCATGATGAAATGAAAGCAAGAAAACGTACTTTCCAACCTAGAACTGCAATATAAAGAAGAGTGATCATTTCACTCTTCTTATTTTTTATAAAGTGAGGAGTACGAAATGAGAACATTAATTGTTAATGAGAAAATGTTGCATCATTTATATATTGGTGATAATTTTTCAATTCCATCATATCCGATTGAAATTAAAAGTACAGAAGTATCTGCAAGAGCAGGAGCAGTATTTAATGGAAAAAAAGTCAACACTTTAGATGTTGATATACCGATGACATTTCAGAACGTGGATAAATTAAAGTCTAAAGATGTTTCGGATTTATTAATTAATTTTTTTCATCACGATTCAGAAGCTTCTATTCACATAGAAAATGAAGATTGGTATTGGATGGGTTATATATACGGTGATTTTAATTTTCAGTTAGATACTCAGCCTTTTTATTCATTTACATTAAAAATAAAATTACTATCACCATTCAAATATTCTCTGACCGAATATTCAAACACTGCTATTGCTGGTCAAGTTGCTATAGATAATAAAGGTGCGGTAGATACTTATCCAGTGATTGAAGCGACAGCATTAAAAGATACGACACATTTGATGGTAACTAAAGATGATGATGATTATATCATGTTAGGCGAACCTCCAAGCGCAAATAAAAATATAAAAAAATTATCTCCTACAGTTTTAAAAGATAGTTTATACAATTTAACAGGTTGGGATTATATAGGGCCTTCTGGTATGACTTTTGGAGATAATGAAACAGGCGGAATGATTGGTGCGTACGCAATGGCTACATCAGGTGGTTTTTTTGTACGTGATCATAAATATCCAACGGCGCCAAATTCTTGGATAGGCACAGGATTAAAAAGGGCATTATCAAGGACAGTACAAGACTTTGAACATAAATTTACTATTAAAATTTATGAAGATAATATCAATGTTAATAAATTTGGTACAGGAAAAGTATTTACGCATTTGTGGGATGAGAATGGTCGATTAGTTGCTGCAATAGGTTTAGTAGACCCAAGTTATCAAAAGAATGATTTAACTGTAATTGCAAAGTTATGGGACGAAGTAGGAGAAGTTCAAACAATCATTAAGTATATACCTAAATGGGACAACTATCTTGATGATTATGCTTACTGTTCAATACGTCGACACGGTCGAAGCTGGACATTTTCAATTAATACCATCAAGACAGTAAAAATGAAAACTAGAAAAGATATTGCAAAATACGGTAGAACACGTGAAATCGTACAAAACAAATTCTCTCGTACTTATAGAGATATTTATCAGCAATATCAACAACCGATACGAGTTGCAAGTATTTATATTGCTCGCTTTGATTGGGGAAACCCCAACATGGTAGAAATGGATAAATTTAAAGCCGGGGCATTCGATATTCAAACAAGAGAAATCGTTTCAAATACAGGTAATGATGTGGATATTTTGATTGATGAAGGTGACAAGATAATTATTGATAACTACAATCAATCGATGTTACTGAACAAATCGGACGCAACAAAACATAAGGATTTTGGATCTAACTACTTCGGTTTACCTCACGGACAACATGAGTTATTTATTTATCCGTCAGATGCATTTGATGTAACAGTGAAATGGCAAAGTATTGATTATTAGGGAGGCATACAATGACAGGAATTCACGTATTAAATAGAAGTTCTGAGAAAATAGAGGGTTATTATACGAATAACTCTAAAAAGCATGTGATTTTAAACAACGTTCATACTAGAAATCGTGATGATCACTCAGAAACGTTTGATTTTACAGTTCAATATTCGTATGTTGATGACTTTGAAAATCAAAATAGAATTATCATTCCTGATACAACGAATGGTGATTATCGCGAATTTGTAATTAAACATAAAGAAACTAGTGAACATGAAGTATTTATTCAGTGTGATGCTGCATGGCTTGATGATTTAGCTAGAAATAGCGAACCGTTGCCACCGATAAACAAAATCAATATGACTGTACATGATGCTGTTGTATATGCTTTGAGTATCACTGAATACGAAGTTGGTGATATTGAATTTGCTGGTTTCATCGATTTAAAGACAGAAGAATACACACGCCCTTACGATCTATTATTAAAAATTGAAGAATTATCAGGATTACAATTTGATTCTACAATCACAACGAGTGGAAATAAGATTACAGGTCGTTATGTTCATATGAGAGAATCTGATGATTTAAGTGAATTCACTGGTAAAGAGTTAGTAAGAGGTAAAGACGTTGTTTCAATTAAACATAAAGTTGATACACGTGAATTAGTTACTGCTTTATTAGTGACTGGTAAAGATGCTAAAGATAAATCTATTGTTACTAAAGTATATGATCCTGATGCTAGATTACGATGGGGAAATAATGGGAAATATTCTTGGGATATTATTAATGTTGATGGTGTACAAACAATATCTTCATTAGAGTCATATGGTAAAAAGGTATTGAAGAATAAAATCAATGCATTAGTCGAATATGAAGTTGAAGCAATCGAAGTAAATAATCAATTAGGTGTTCAGGCGAATTTTGGAGACAGAATACGTGTTAGAGACGTCACTTATACACCACATTTTTATATGGAAGCGACAGTTAAAAGTGTGCAACGTGATATATTTGATGATTTTTCAAAAACTTTCACTTTAGGATCAATTAAAAGATTTAGCGAATCTGATTTAAGAAGTTACTTTAATTCTATTAAATCTCAATTAAGTACAAAGTTAAATGATAACGTGTTTAATCTGAATACGATTATTGAGAAGAATAAAATTCATACGGGGACAACACCACCTGATGTAGTTGAGGACGGCAAACTTTGGTACGACACAAACAATCCTGAAGCTGTTGTGTTAAGAGAATTTAAAAATGGTGGTTGGGATAATAAGACGCCAGACGACGCCGAAAAAATCGGTGGTATCAAAAAAGAGAAAGCGATCTATAGCAACTATCATGAAATCTATAATCAGTTAACGTTAGAATATGACCGAATTTATAACATAGTAACAAATGCATTAGCAAATGAGTATCTAACAGATACGTTAGCTAAAGACAGTTTAAAAAATGCATTTGATAACTTCAAATTATCATATTCAACTATGAAAGCGCATGATGATGCATTAACTGTAGATAACGCAACGATGACTGAATTAAGTCAATTCTTATCAGCTATCAATGACTTTAGAAATAAATCAAAAGAAATTAACGTTCAATATAATAAAGCGAATCAATCAATAATCGACAAAATTAAATTATTACAGTCGCAATATACAGAACAAAAATTTACTGATGCTATGACTAAAGTAGCAAGTACAATTAATGGTACTTATGATTCAAAAACTGGGCAATTAACTGCAAATATTCCAACGCAAGCACAAATTAATCAAGTTATTATTGACTTACAAAAGTATGCTAATGATAAAGATGCAACATTAGTTGAGGCTATTAATAAATCTGTAAATGCTAAGATTATCGACACGAAAGAAGAATTTACAAGACAATTTTCAACGATTGAGACAAGCATTAATAATACGTCTGTGGGAAGTAGAAATTTAATATTACAATCAGATTTTTCAAAAGGTGATATATCTAAGTGGAGTACGTTATATAGTAAACATGTGGGTACTGCTAGCATTGTTCAAGATGAATTAGGACGATCAGTATACAAACAAGGTATAACAACGGCTTCAACAGATAGTGCTGCATATTCTATTACTTTAATACCTTTAGCGTTCACATTAGATAGTGCAAAAGAATACACATTTACTGCTTATATGAAATCAGATGTAACACAAACTTTGAATGGAATATTCTTATCTCAAGATGCGACTGATGGAGGTGTTGTTAGACATATGCCAGTTGTGGGGACTTCATGGCAAAAAGTTGAATTCACTTCTAAAATAGATGCAGCAAGTGGCAAGAAGGTAAATAAAATATATTTAGGATTGCCACGTAACAATACGGCTAACAATTTGTATATATTTAATCCGATGCTTGTCGAAGGGAACAAATCAACATCTTATCAACCAGCATTAGAAGATACATTAGACACAATAGATAATTTAACATTACGTGTTTCAACTACTGAGGGTGGTATTTCAGCTACCCAAGAAAAATTTAAGTCATACTATTCAAAAACTGAGACAAATACATTACTTGATGATAAATTATCGCCTGTTTCAACAGAAGCACACAATGCTACTAGTGCAATCAATCAATTAAATGATGAAATCAATCAAAAAGTATCAAAGTCTGATTATTCAGCAGATAAAGACGGTATTGTTGATAGGCTTGATACTGCTGACTCAGAACGAAGACAATTATCTAATGATATTAGTGATAGAGTCACATTGACAACTTATACAAGTGGTATTAAAGATGCTAAAGACTATGCTGATGCAGCTGTTTCGAATGTAACAATTGGTGGTCGTAATCTATTAATTGACAGTAAAAACAGAAAAGCTAACCCTAATAACGTTGGAACGGGATTATCTGTTCAAAATTCAGATAAATCTTGGACAGTAACGCCGGACGCAGGTAAAGCAATTAGTGTTTATTTGCCTCTAATAGGTGCAATGTCAATTCCTAAATTTGAAATTAATAAAAGCTATGTTCTGGGTGTTGATTTAACAGCAGATAGAGATTGTACTGTCACAAAATATATATCTAATACAACGTATACATCTGTACCGATTGCGCTAAAGGCAGGAATTAAACAAAGGGTTTATGTGAACTTAATAGGTAAAGATATGACGCCATCACATTTACTTTTTTATACAAACATTGCTGATGCGAAGTTAACATACGACAATATTAAGGTTGAAGAAGCTACAAAACCTACAGCGTGGTCTCCTGCTCCTGAGGATATTACAAATGCTATTAATGGCGTTCAATCTAATTTGAATGAGTATAAAGATACTGTTGAAGGTACATTTAGAGATGGCGTTATTACTGAATCAGAAGCAAAAGCGATACAACAACAAAAGTTATCTTTAGAATCACAAAAAGCTAATTTAGATAGTCAATATACATCTGTATACAATAATGTGATTCTTAATAACACAAGTCAGAAAACAAACTTATCAAGCGCAAAAACATCATATGATAGTGCTTATACAGCATTGATGTCATCAATTACTACAGCGATTGCAGACGGCAAAGCAACAGCAAGCGAAAGTAGTGCAGTATCAACAAACTTCACTAATTACAAAACAACACTAGCAACACTAGCACAAAGATTAGAAGAAGCAACAGATGCAATAAGTACTGGTAAAGTTGACAATATCATTATTAGCGGCCGTAATCTTTTAATTCTTAATGAAGCGGTTGAAAATAAAGTTTTGATTTGGTCATCAGGTTTGTTAAATCCTGAAACAGGATCTTTAACAAGCGGATTTGTATCGTGTAATAAAAACGAAACGTATTTATCATCAATATCAACTTCTCAATTAATTTACTATGATATGAATAAATCTTTTTTAGATATTGGTGGAAGTAATAAAAGTGGAGGTAATAAATTTACTATTCACGATGATGATAGAATTAAATACTTTAGAGTATCATATCGTAGCAATATTTTAACGGGTAAAACTAAGAATGACTTAAAAATTATGTTAGAAAGGGCAACAAAGCCGAGCGAGTGGCAACCAGCGCCAGAAGATATTTTCTCAGAAATTGAAAATTCAATTACAAATTTTGCTAACTTATCTACAGAAATATCGAAATCATTTAAAGATGGAATATTAACTGATGCAGAGTATGTTGCATTAAAATCAAATTTAAACGAAATTGATAAAGATAAACTAGATAACACAACAAATGTAAATGATTTAAAAGCAAATACATTTTTATCTGCTTCATTAAAAACTACATTAACAACACTAAAGACGTCATATGACAATGCTTATACTGATTTACAAACTACTATTACAACAATTATTGCCGATAAAAAAATAGATGCGGCCGAAAAAACTACAATCAATACAAAAATGTCTGCGTATAATACGGCATTATCTAATATTAATACACATATTCAACAATGTATGAATGACATATCAGATAATCAGGCAAAATCGAGAAGTTCTGAAGCGGTTAACGCCATGGTTATTGGTACAAGAAACTTAATAGACAGCGCATCTATTAAGACAACAGCAACGTTAGTTGGAACAACAAAAGTATTAACTCATACTGGCTGGTCAGTACAATTATTGGATAAGAATTGGATATTAAACAAGTTAAAACCAGATACTGAATATACAATGAATTACAAAGTAAAATTATTAAGTAAACCAACGTATCCTACAGGTTCAAGTGTTTATGGCGCTATTTATTTATACTCAGCAAGTACGTTAAATGATGTTTACTTTGGTAATTTATCGACAACTGATTATAATGCTATGAAAGTTGGAGATGTAATCAATGTTAAAAATACATTTAAAACACCATCAACTTTTGCTGATGACACAACAGTATTAATATACTCCGGTTATCATAAAGACACATCAACAGGAACAATTCAATATGCCAACATGGAATTTTCAGACATCATGTTAGTTGAAGGTAATAAGATTAGTAGTTATCAACAAGCTCCAGAAGATATTACAAATGAAATCAATCAAGCTATAAATAATTTTGGTAATTTAAGTTCAGAGATTTCAAAGACATTTAAAGATGGAATTATACAAGAAGCAGAAGCAAAAGCTTTAAATACACATTTAGCAAGAATAGATCAAGATTATCAAGATTTAAGTAATATCTTTACATCGCTGTATAATCATCCAATATTAAATTCTACAACTGAAAAAACAAACCTTTTTAATACTAAACTCGCATTTAATGATGCACACAAAGCATTACGAGATACATTAGTAAGTTATATTTCAGATGGAAAAATAACAGCAAGCGAAAAATCAACAATAGATACGTTATTGAATACGTATAAAGGTAAGGTTGGAGAACTGCAATCACAATTTAAAATATGTGATGATGCAATTGTGCAAAAGACAAGTCAACAAGCGATAAATAATATCAATGTTGGTGGAAAAAACTTAATAAAATTAAGTGATATACCGCATTCATCAAGTGCTTATTTAGTATATAGATACGAATTAACGGAGCCTTGGATAGTTGGCCAAGAATATACTATCTCAATAAAAGGTAATTTAGCAGGCGGTCAGTTTGGTATATGGCGTAATACATCTTCTACAAAAGCAGCTGATTTAACATTCGATAGTAAACGTGGATTGTGGACAGCTACATTTATTTGTCCAGCAAGTACAATGAGCGGTGATAATAATATTACCTTGTCAGTGTATAATACGCCAAGTTCACAAACTGCATACAGTAGTGTAATTAGTCAAATTCAGCTTGAAAAGGGTAATGTTGTGACTGATTGGCAACCAGCGCCATACGATATAGATCAAAGATTAATAACTACTGAAACATACATTGGACAAGATGGTAAAAATATCACGTCGCGTGCTACAAAGGAAGAATTTAACAAAGCAAATCAAACGTTATCAAAAGCAATCACAGACTTTGTTATGAATGCGGTAGACGGTGCAACGATTACACATAATGTTGACGGTAGTATTTCAAGTGCAACGATTGGATCTAATATCACTTTAAAATCAAGTGCTATTAATTTAATCGGAGATGTTTATATGCAGGATGGCAAAGTGAGGGTAAGTGATTTAAGAATTGGTGGTACTGATAAAAACGGCAAAATCGAAATCAAAGATAAAAACGATAAAGTGTTTTTTGGACTTGATACTGAACAAGCTACTGCGTCTGAATTGTCAATCGGATTATTAAAAGTTGAAAAAATTGAAAATGAAGATATTGTAACTCAATCAAGTGAGAATATGACTTTCTATGTATCTGGAACAGGCAGTAACGAAAATGATGGATTAACGTTAAGTACTGCATTTGCTACGGCTGAAATGGCGTTGTCTAAGATTCCTATGGTTTACAACGGAACTTGCTATATCTATCTAAGAGAATTAGACAGTGGCGAAAGAATTGAAGTTAAAGGTTTCTTAGGGAAAGGTAAAATAATTTTTGCTTCGTGTGATACTAATGGTGTTGCTGCAACTGTAAAAGTTAGAAGTTCTGCGTCTTTTGTGTTTAGCGGTAATACAATTGATTGTTATGTTCAGAAATTATTAATTGAACCTGACAAAGGACAACATGGTATTACAATCGATAGTTCATCTGTAAATGCATCTGATGTAAGTATTAATGGATCTGGTGATGCATTTGGTGTATCAGTTAATAGAAATAGTTACTTCGAATGGCGTGCCGGTAAGACAACTAACGTGTTACGTGGCGTTGATTGCTTAACGGGTTCTAACGCTTATTTAAGAGATGTGGATTTATATGCGACTGATTTCGGAATTGTTTCAGCATATGCATCGCAAGTTGAATGTAATAACGTAAAAGCAAAAGCTAATGCTGTTACAAGTGTGTTCTCTGGTTCGTTCATCAATACTAGTGGAGTGACTAACTTATCAACCGCAGCAACAGAAACAGTTGCAACACCACCAGTTACGAAAACAGTAACACTGACTAGTACATCATCTGGTCATTATTATGTGAATTATCAAGGTGTTGGTTGGGGCGGAACGTTTATGCCAACATATCCAATCCAGGGGGTGTGGTCTCCTTATGGTGAGCGTCTTGGATTCTGGTTTTTTGGTAGTCAATTCGACCAGTTTAATGGTAAGACAATTAAAAAAGTACGTATCTATGTTGGACGATCATCAGTTAACATGCAGGGTTACACTGGTACAAGAAATGCTAATATACGTATGCATAGTTATGCTTCAAAACCATCATCAGCGCCAACTACATCTTCAAATTCTAAAGTTATTGGATTGGCATTTGGTGAATTTAAATGGGTAGATGTAACAACTGAATTTGCTTCTTTAATAAAATTATCTAGTTGGAAGGGTTTCGCTGTTAATACAGATAGCACAAGTCCATATGACTACATGGCGATGCATCCAACGCTAAAAGTGGAGGTGACATATGCCTAAATTAGCATTTTATAACGAAAATAATATAGTTGCTATGTTATTAGAAAATGTAATTGATTATTCCGAAAAGAAAGATGAATTTGGATTAAAAGATTATTCAGTTAACATATTAGATTCAGGTGTATTTGAAATGAAAGGCAGTATTTTTAATATTGCCTTTTTCGATGATTCAGTTTCAATAAATGAAGGACAAGATATTTCTGACTTATTATCAGATAAAAAAGATAATAGTGAGTTTATAAATACAGAATTATCGAAAGATGAAGAAATTGCAGAATTAAAGAAAAAAGTGGAGACATTAGAGGGTGCAATAGTTGAGCTATTGGAAACTCTTTTATAATAATTGAAAGGAAGTGATAATATGTTAGCTTTATTAATTGCAAATAGAATTTTAGAAGGAAAGTATACTTTTAGCCGTTGCCCAGAAAGCTTAAAGCCTCAAGTAAAACAGTTACTTGTTGATTGGGATGTGCCTGAGTTAGCAATGTAGTGAATAAGATTGAAGACATCTCATTATTGAGGTGTCTTTTTTATTAACTTAAGGAAGTGATGTTTGTGTGATTAAAAGATTTATAAATAAAGTAGAGAACATGTCAACTGACGCTTGGGTTGCTGTTTTAAATTATATAGACACAAGTATTGATGACATTAATAAAAGAAGTGAAAAAAACGAAGAGAGAATTACAAAAGTAGAAGAGGATTTCAGAAAGTTAAATGAAGAATTTGGAGATGCAAAAGCAATCATTGAAAGTAACAAAGAATTAAGCAAGACAATCAAAAAAACATTACTTACTACAGTTGTTGGCGGCGTTGTAGGGTACATCTTGAATAAGCTGGGAGTGATTTAATGATGAGAAGTCCGAAATATAACGAAATATTTGTGATGTTGTTTAGTCTGTATGTTTGGTTCACATTATCTGTAGAGCCAGAGTTATTTGCAGCAACGCGAGGTAAGTCTGGTCAAATTTATAAAACATATATCGGAATGGTTGGAACGCAACAGAATTTAGCTTGGATTAGTTTAGCAGTATCGATACTTTATTTGATTAATTTATTTACAAGGAAATACGGAATAATCACGATTGTTCATTTAATAGGTATGATTTATTACATGTTTATCAATGCATCGTTTTTGATCAATTATCCGAATATTGCATTCGGTGTGTTGAGTTTAGTATCTATTTGGCTATTCATGGACTTACTTAAATTAATCGATATTACTGAAGAAGAAAAAGCGAACAGAATAAAGGAGCGCAATGGATTAAATGATTGCGAATCATTAAAGCGTTAAGGCTATGTCCTAACGCTATTTTTATGGAGGTAATGATATGAAAATAAATTGGAAATTACGATTTCAGAGTAAAACAACACTTATAAGTTTGATTGGATTAATAGCTATGTTTATTAATCAAATCACGAATCTTTTTGGAGTTGATTATTCTGATACAGTTCAAAAGATTGTTTTAATTGCAACTACTGTAGTTAGTATTTTGGTCGCTATCGGTATTGTAAATGACCCAACAGTGTCCGGCCTTAATGATAGTGATAAATCAATGTCTAAAGAATATCCAACCGATCCAAATGAATCGCATAAATTATATGGAGGTAATAGCAATGAGTAAAAATGCAAAAATGAAATACGAAATAATTACACAACATGTAAAAGGGTTACCACAATACACATACGCTACATCAAATGGGTTGGCAGATTGTATCGTCATGCATGATACAGGTAATGACAATAGTACAATAGACGGTGAAATTAATTATATGTCAAGAAACTTTAATAATGCATTCGTACACGGTTGGGCAAATGCTGATAAGATTGTTGAAACTGCAAATACTGATTATCTATGTTGGGGAGCAGGTCCTGGAATTAATTCATATGCTATTCAAGCTGAATTAGTTCATGAACATACTAAAGATAGATTTCTTAAATCAATTGATAGATGGATTTTTTATTTTGCATATCAGATGTATTGGTACGATATTGAAGTTTATGACGGTACAGATGATGGTGATGGTACAGTTTTTACACACGAAGCTGTTTCTAAATTTAGAGGATATACTGACCATGTCGACCCAATGCCATATATTCGAAGTCGCGGTAAAGAATTAGGTGTAACTGTGACATGGAATGACATTTTTAATAAATTAAAAGAGTACGTTGCAGCATTATATAAAGGTGACAGTACAAAAGTTAAAATGATTGGTGAGACAACTACATCTCAGACAAAGAAGTCACAAGTTAAAGTTACGCCAAAGACTCCAGTAAAAGTTGATTCATCAACTTACATTGTAAAAAAGGGGGATGGGCTTTGGGGTATTGCTAAAAAGTACAATCTAAAATTAGATGAACTCAAAAAATTAAACGGTTTAAAAGATAATTCGATAATTAAGCCTGGAGACGTGCTAAAAGTAAAAAAGTGACATCGGCGCCGACTGTTAAGAAGGCGCCGTCAAAACCATCAATCACACAATGTTTATTAACTAAATCTGAAGCGGTTAAGTATGCGAGAAGTTTAATTGGCAACGGATATGATTTTGACGGGTATTTTGGATGGCAATGTTTCGATCTAGTAAGCATGTATTGGTTTAGGTTGTTTCAAGCTGCGTTAGATGGAGAAGGTGCTATTAACATACCATTTTCAAATAACTTTGATGGAAAAGCAATTGTGTATAAAAATACTCCTGAATTCTTAGCTGAAGCAGGAGACATAGTTGTTTGGGGTAAAGGTTTCGGTGTTGATAAAGACGGTAAATCATGGGGACATACAGCAGTCGTTTTAAGTGCGAACTTAAATATGATTGTAGTAGTAGAACAGAATTGGGAAGGTGGAGGACGTACATTAACAGAGAAAGCGACAAAACGTTCACACCCTTACGAAACTGAAATGTGGTTCATACGACCAATTTATAAATAATTTAATACCCTCACATTAAAATTATTAGTGTGAGGGTAATATTTTTTAAAATAAATGTTGCCAAGTGGTTACAAATATGATATATTATATACATGGAGGTGATAAACATGGATAATCTTCGAAAGACAAATGCAGAGATTGAAAAAATCAAAGCAGAAACACAAAAAACCAAGAGTGAGGCATTCAGAAACTACACTCTTGGCATATCGGCAATAATAACAGCTATTAAGATGTTATTAAACTAACGGTAGGGGCGAAAGCCCTCTACCTCTATTATAGAATGGAGATGCTAAAATGACAAATTTAAAAAAATTAAGAACATTGACAGCTTTAAACTATTTAATTGGTATTACAGTATTAATTTTGTCGATACTATATTTTATTTATGGCTAAAACAGAAGATTATCCATGTAAATTTATGAGAAATGAAATTATTAAATTATTAGAGAGTGATATACCAGGAAATGAAATTGAAGATAAAACTGGTGTATCTAGAGCAATAATAAGTAGATTAAGATTAGGGCAAAGAGATATAGGTAAACTCAGATTAGAAACAGCTGAAAAACTATGTAAGTATCAAGAAGAGCTTGAAAAAAATAAAAAATAGAGCTATTTCACGTAGAAAATAACTCTATTTTAAAATTAAAAATCTTTTGCAATAAGATAAAAAAAATGATTGAGCGTCACTTACGTGTCAAAGAAGTGTCAAACCGCTATAACTTATTATTATTCATTATGATTATAAACGCTGTTATATCAATCGTTATGACGTATTATGATTAGTTATGACACTTAGTTAATGGACTCCATCTCCGTTAAAGAATTAAACCTCGTTTATCCTAGTTGTTCAAGCTAGTGATGTAACGAGGTTTTTTGTCTATTATGGTATATAAATTTTGGACACTATAATTTTCACCTGACTTTTTAAGTGAGGTGGATTTTTTAATATCCAAGTATGTGAAATGATTAACAATATATCGCGGATTATGATAAAATATAAGTAGATAATATAAGATGTGAGGAGGATGTTTATGAAGATTGCAATTGCTGGTGCAGGTGCTATGGGTGGTCGAGTTGGTTTATATTTAACAGAAAGCGGTCAGGATGTTGTGTTGTTAGATAAATGGCAGGAACATGTGGATGCAATGAATCACAACGGTATTACAGTAAATGCTTACGGTGAGCAAACAAATCACAAAGTGAAAGCTGAATTTATGGATAACTATAAAGAGCCGGTTGATTTAGTCATCTTACTTACAAAAGCATTAACTGCCGAAGAAACGATCGATAACTTAATAGCTCAAGGTGTTATAACGGATGATACGAAAGTCATGTCACTCATGAATGGGTTAGGGCATGGTGATATGTTACTGAAGAAATTAAATCATGAACAAGTTATCCTTGCTGTGACGATGTGGTCTGCAGGATTAAAAGGACCGGGTGAATTGATTCTTGAAGGTTCTGGTAATATTGAATTCGGCTATCCGGATGGGCACATGGATGCATTTATTGAAAATTTAAAAGTGATATTAGATCAAGCACAATTAAATGGTGTGATTAGTAATGATATCGTGACTACAATCTGGAACAAAGCGTTAGTGAATTGCTGTTTTAATACGTATTGCTCTGTGACAGATAAACGTATTGGTGAATTCGGTGCATATGAAAAAGCAGATGAAATGCTCATTCCGCTTGTTAAAGAAATTATCGCAGTTGGCGCAACAAAAGGTGCTAAATTAGATTTAGATGCAACGATGGATAAATTCCATAAAATGTACTCACCAGATGTCGTTGGTTTACATTATCCTTCAATGACTCAGGATATTCATAATGGTCGTAAGACAGAAGTAGATTTCTTAACTGGTGCAGTAAGCCGTTTCGGTGATGAAGCGGGTATTGAAACACCGTATTGTGATATATTAACGCATTTAGTACATCAAATTGAAAAGTAATGTAATATCAATATTGAGTCAGACATGATTGGATATGTCTGACTTTTTTATGGTTACGAAATGTATGTAATAGCGCAACCATTTAATAGTAATAATGAAGATATAAAACGTGTATGTATTTTGAATCGAGCTAGCGACAAACGTAAAATACCGCTAGCTCAATCCAAAAATATTCCCGAAACACAATCGAGCTAGCGACAAACGCAAAATATCGCTAGCTCAAGCCAAAAATATATCCTAAACACAATCGAGCTAGCGACAAATACAAAATATCGCTAGCTCAACCCAAAAACATTCCGGAAACACAATCGAGCTAGCGACAAACGTAAAATATCGATAGCTTAACCCCAAAACATTCTGGAAACACAATCGAGCTAGCGACAAACGCAAAATACCGCTAGCTCAAGCCAAAAATATATCCTAAACACAATCGAGCTAGCGACAAATGCAAAATATCGCTAGCTCAACCCAAAAACATTCCCGAAACACAATCGAGCTAGCGACAAACGTAAAATACCGCTAGCTCATAAACAACAAACCCCTCCTATGCTATATTCATAAATACAAACGTCGCTTAAAAACCATCCTTTTATACAACATTCGTAAGAAATCCGCCTCTATAGAACAAATTTACACTTTTTTAATGTTGCGTTCACAATCTTAAAATGATATATTTTAAAAGTACTCTTTTTGAGAGAGAAATTATTATTAACGCGGGATGGAGCAGTCTGGTAGCTCGTCGGGCTCATAACCCGAAGGTCGGTGGTTCAAATCCGCCTCCCGCAATTAAAGTGGTCCCGTGGTGTAGCGGTTAACATGCCTGCCTGTCACGCAGGAGATCGCGGGTTCGATTCCCGTCGGGACCGCCATTTTGGCTCAGTAGCTCAGTCGGTAGAGCAAAGGATTGAAAATCCTTGTGTCGGCGGTTCGATTCCGTCCTGAGCCATCTTTTTTAAATAAGTTTGGCGATTGTGGCGAAGTGGTTAACGCATCGGATTGTGGTTCCGACATTCGTGGGTTCGATTCCCATCAGTCGCCCCATTGATTAACGCGGGTGTAGTTTAGTGGTAAAACCTCAGCCTTCCAAGCTGATGTTGTCGGTTCGATTCCGATCACCCGCTCCATTATTCCACAGTAGCTCAGTGGTAGAGCTATCGGCTGTTAACCGATCGGTCGTAGGTTCGAGTCCTACCTGTGGAGCCATTTAAGGCCCCTTGGTCAAGCGGTTAAGACACCGCCCTTTCACGGCGGTAACACGGGTTCGAATCCCGTAGGGGTCATATAATCAGAAGTGAAATATCGCTTCTGATTTTTTTATACAATTTTATGGATCGTTGTCCGAGTTGGCCGAAGGAGCACGCCTGGAAAGTGTGTAAACGCCACAAGCGTTTCGAGAGTTCGAATCTCTCACGATCCGCTACGATGAACTATCTATTGTTATTAATGACAATAGATAGTTTTTTTAATATAAAATTTCAAAGTAAAAAGAGAATGAATGACAATAAAAAAATATTAATTCACTATTTTTTAATAACAAAAGCATGTATAATGTTTATAAGTTAGCATAATATAAAAAGAAAGCTGAAGCGATAAGGTGGTCAAATGAAAGTTAAAGTATCAACACGTAACGTGTTATCAGAAATTAATTATCCAGTGCGATATAAACGTTTCTCAAAAATATTTAAAAGAATAAAAAAATCAGAACGTCGCTTCTTTATTAAATTATTGAAAGTCATTTGTAAAGACATAAAGAATAAAGAAATGATTCAATTCGCCACGTATAGTCATATCAACTTAAATCAGCATGGCCTGTTCATTATGTTACAGGATCGTCTCGTGTTAGTGCATAGTAAAGTAAAATCAAAACGCATTTATTATGATGTTATCGCATATGACAAGTTTGTCGATGTTGACTTTAAAATGAATACGGAAGGTGAGTTTGGAGAACTTTACATCAAGCATAAACGCAAAAAGTTAAGCGATAAATCTGTAACAGTGAGAATGATAAAAAGCGATGACTTGCCTAAGATTGTAGAATTTATTAGAATAAAAATGTCTGAAACATTATAAAGGGGGCAATACGATGGCGAATATTGATAAATTAGTAACTTATGCAGAATTAAAGCTAGGACAATTTGGTGCTGATTACCGCGAACATTTTGAACAGGATAAAGTTCAGGAAGTAGAACCAGCGAGTTATCAAGCAAATGGTACTACAATCGACGTTAATTATGATGCGAAAAGTTATGTCATCGATTTAACGCAATCTGGCGTACATGATGTGACACCAGAAGATGCTCAAATTGTTGTAGAGAGATTAAAAGAGTTTTTTAAACACGCATAATAGAATTATTTTAAAGCTACTTTAAAACTATACAAATCAAAACCCCGGATGACTTTCTATCATAAAGTCATTCGGGGTTATATCATTTCGTTAAATTGCAGTTAACGCAGCTAAATATAATCCTAATGCAAATAAGAAACCGAATACAGTATTAAACTGACCAGTCACTTTCATCGCAGGCATTAACTCGATTGGCGTATCGCCTTTTAAGAAACGGTTAACAGCCTTAATCGGTAAGTTAAAGCTGAGCAAGATTAATAATAAAAACGGTGAGCCATATGGTTTAAAGAATACAGTGTACAGCACAATTAAAAAGCTGATTAAATATAATAACGCCATCGTTAAAATGGCAACTGATTTGCCAACCAGAATAACATACGTCTTTCTACCGCTTGCTTTATCTTTAACACGATCTCGGATATTATTTGCCATATTAATCATGCCGATATTAATCGATACTGGAATAGACATAATAGCAGGATACCATTCTAAGTGGCCTACTTGAATATAGAACGTAATCATAATAATAACAAAGCCCATAAAGAATCCGGCAAAGATTTCTCCAAAGGGTGTCCATGAGATTGGGAATGGGCCACCTGTATATAAATAACCTACTGCCATACATACAATCCCGACTAACAGAATCAACCAGGAAGAATTCGCACAAATATAAAGTCCGATGAGTGCTGCAACAATATAGAACGCAATCGCTAAGTTATACACTGCTTTCGGTTGCATCCCGTTACGTACGATTGCACCGCCAATCCCGACAGATGTATGATCGTCTAATCCACGTTTGTAATCAAAGTATTCATTAAACATATTCGTTGCGGCCTGGATTAATAAACACGCAATGAGCATCATAATGAGCAAATCGATACGGATATTTGTGAAATATTTAGCGCATGCTGTCCCGACGAGAACCGGTACGAAGCTTGCCGTTAAAGTGTGCGGACGCATTAAATGATAGTATTTTGCAATACCAGAATGTGATTGTAAATGTTCAGACATAGTTATACCTCTTTTATTCTTAATGTATAAATTTTATATTTAATCATGCGAAGCGTCAACAAATCCATCATAATTTATCCACTGGACGATGAATAATGTTAAAATAATAAGTATATTATTTTGTAGTGAAAGAAGTGTAGAATGTGCCGGACAATCAAGGTTTATATCGTAATTTAAGCATAAATAAAATAGAAAAAATTGAACAGTTTGATTTAGATTTTTCGGTCGATGCAGCTGTTATTATGGATTATTTCAAAGATGTAAAAGGAGAGCGTTACATCTTCATTAATAAAGACAAATCTTTCAAACTAATCGGCATAGGACATCGTGCTACGATTACGCATGCGTCAATTCAACCAGTATACGTTGAAACGCAATTTAAAGAGATACTTAGCACAGCGCAATATACAGGTAACGGAACTATTGGTGACTTAAAGTTATTTGGTGGCTTTCAATTTGATAATAATGACAGTCCAAACTTCCATGCTTTTCACAAAAGTCATTTTGTTATTCCGAAATTGCAGTTTATGGAAGTTGACGGAAAAGCGTCATTAATTTGCGTAGATCAGGATATTGATATTACACATTTAATGCATACACTACGTCATCATACCGTTAGTGGTGTACCGGTTAATCAGCCACAACACGTTGAAGATATAGATTTAGATTTATTTCAAATGAACGCGCATGAAGCAATTGCTATGATGCGTGACGATAAACTGGACAAAGTCGTCTTATCTCGTAAACGTAAAATAACGATGCAGCAGCCAATCAATGCACAATCCTTTGTTCAACAAGCGTTAAATAATGATGAAGTGAGTTATTTCGCATTAATAGAATCGGGAGAACAAACATTTATCACAAAGACACCGGAACAGCTCGTTGCAGTACAAGACGGTGTCCTTCAAACGAACGCCATTGCCGGTACGATCGGTAAAGATGTGCACAATGCGGCATCAATACTATTAAATGATGACAAGAACTTATATGAACACAATATCGTTGTGCGCAGTATTCAGGCAGACCTTGCACCATTTACAGAAAATATTCAATTCAACAACGAACCTGATATATTAGAAAATCAATATGTGTATCATCTATATACACCGATTAAAGCAAAGCTTAACCGCGGTGGTTTACTTGAAGTAACAGAAAGTTTACATCCAACGCCAGCACTCGGTGGTTTCCCGAAACAGGCTGCAATGACTTTTCTGCAACAGGCAAATGAAGGACGTGGCTTATACGGTGCGCCTTTAGGGTATGTTGATTTAAATGATGCTGGTGAATTTATCGTGGCGATACGCTCAATGATTATCGAGGACAACACAGCGATATTATATGCAGGTTGTGGTATCGTCAAATCAAGTGTAGTTGAAAGTGAAGTACATGAAACAGAAATTAAATTTAAACCGATGTTAGAAATGTTAGGGGTAATTTAAAATGAATGATGCATTAACGAAACAAGTATTTCATTTTGTGAAATCGTTATATGATTATGGGATTCATGAAATTGTTATATCACCAGGCTCACGTTCAACACCGATAGCGATTGCATGTGAACTGCATCCAGAGATGACGACGTATATACATCCGGATGAACGCAGTGCTGCTTTTTATGCATTAGGTTTAATGAAAGCGACGAATAGACCCGTTGCGATTCTTTGTACGTCAGGGACTGCGGCGAGCAATTATGTACCGGCAGTTTCAGAATGCTTTATTAGCAATATGCCACTTGTTGTGATTACGAGTGACCGACCACATGAACTAAGAAATGTTGGTGCACCGCAAGCGATTAATCAAGTTGGGATGTATCGTAATTTCGTACAATATGAACGTGATTTTCCGATTGCTGATGATGCTTCAGAAACGCTTCAGTTCATTGATGCAGTAATGATGCAGGCGAGTACATTTTTAAGTGGACCGATGAAAGGGCCTGTTCACTTTAACATTCCATTCAGAGAACCGTTAATGCCTGATGCTGCACTGCAAGGGATGTTAACGGTTGAGCCGAAAGTACAAGTAAGTTATCAGAAGGCGTTTGATGTGAACACGGTGAAAGGTATTATTAGCAGGCAGAATGGTGTAATTATTGCTGGTGATTGTCAGCAGGAAGACTTAACGCAAATGCTCATCTTCTCGACAATTCATAATGTGCCGATTATTGCAGATCCACTGAGTCAAATACGTCATTTAAAGCATCCGAATGTCGTTACGACGGGAGATAGTCTGTTTAAAGTATTGAAATCTATTACGCCTGGCTATATTATTCGTGTCGGCAATGCGGTCGTATCGAAAGCGATAAATCAGTGGATTAAAGCGAGTGATGCGCCACAAATCCTAGTACAACCTAGAGTACAGCCTTATACATTCCCGAAAGTACCGGATTTATTTATTGAAATCACAGCAAATGATTTCTTCAGACAAGTTGCGGAAGAGAAACCGGTGAATAATCAGGCGTGGATTAAATTCTGGCAAACGATTAATGATGTTGTTATTAATCATATTATGCAGCATGCACAAACAGTGCGTGATGAAGGCAGCGCAACGTATCAAATCTTTAAGCAATTACAGCAGGATGACGTTGTGTTCTTAGGTAATAGTATGCCAATAAGAGACTGTGATACTTTCTTTACGCACTTTGAAGGTCAACCTTATTGTAACAGAGGTGCGAATGGCATTGATGGCGTCGTAAGTACCGCGCTCGGTATGGCACGACATAAGAAAGTGACGCTCATTATCGGTGATATTTCTTTCTATCATGATATGAATGGTCTGATTATGGATAAATTATCTTCAAATGAACATAAACATCAAATTAATATCGTCGTAATGAATAATAATGGTGGTGGTATATTCAGTTATTTACCACAATATGAAGATAAAGCGCATTTTGAACGTTTGTTTGGTACGCCGCTCGATTTAGATTTTGAACAGACAGCAACGTTATATGACTTTAAATATAAGAAATTTAATGTATTCGATGAAATTACATTACCTAAAGCGTCAGGCCATATTATCGAAATCACTTCTGACCGCGAAGAAAATTTAAAAGCACATCAACAATTGCTCAATGATTTAAAGGTGAAACTGAATGCTGAACTATAAACTGTATCAGCAGCATCAATCTCATTTAATCGTTATGCTGCACGGATTTCTAGGGAGTATCGATTCATTTGAACTCGCGAAAGATAAGCTGATACCTCATATGGATGTACTGCTCGTTGAATGTCCGGGTCACGGTGAAAATTTTGACAACAATGAAGTATGGTCGTTTGATCATATTGCGAAAGCTTTAAGTCTTAAGCTCGCATCACTGCGTTCACAATATGATTCGATAACTTTATATGGCTATTCTATGGGGGGACGCATCGCTTTATATACCGTGTTACATTATCCTGAGCAAATAGATAAACTTATACTAGAAAGTGCGACACCAGGGATTGAAGATGAAGCGTTAAGGCACAGTCGCATTGAACAGGATGAGAGAAGAAGTAAACAAATTGAAACAAATTTCGAAGACTTCATCGATGCATGGGAACAGTTATCGCTATTTAATACATTTGAACCTTTGACAACTACACAGTCATTGCGTCAGCGTCACATTAGAATGAACCATCATGCTCGAGGTATTGCGAAAGCATTAAGAGAATATGGTACAGGCAGGCAACAGAATTTATGGCCGATGCTCAATAACTTCAATAAACCTGTATTATTACTAACCGGTTGTTTAGATACGAAGTTTGAAGCGATTGCGAAGCGAATGGCTGAACAATTACCACAGGCAGCGCACGTAATAATTGATGCAGGTCATACAATTCATGTGGAGAATTTAAAAATGTTTGATACAATAATAGTATCGTTTATCAAGGAGGAAAATCATGACTAGAGTCTGGGAAACATTAAAAGAGTATAAAGAAATTAAATATGAATATTTCGAAGGTATCGCTAAAATTACAATCAATCGTCCAGAAGTACGTAATGCGTTTACGCCGAACACTGTAATGGAAATGATCGATGCATTCTCTCGTGCGCGTGACGATCAACGCATCGGTGCAATCATCTTAACGGGTGAAGGCGACTTAGCATTCTGTTCAGGTGGAGACCAGAAAGTACGTGGCCACGGTGGTTACGTTGGTGATGACAATATTCCACGTTTAAACGTATTAGACTTACAACGTTTAATTCGTGTCATTCCTAAACCAGTAGTAGCAATGGTACGTGGTTATGCTATCGGTGGTGGACACGTATTACACATCGTATGTGACTTAACAATCGCAGCTGATAATGCACGTTTCGGTCAAACAGGACCTAAAGTAGGTTCATTTGATGCAGGTTACGGGTCAGGCTATTTAGCACGCATCGTTGGACACAAGAAAGCTCGTGAAATCTGGTACTTATGCCGTCAATATGATGCACAAGAAGCATTAGATATGGGCTTAGTAAATACAGTTGTACCTTTAGATAAAATTGAAGATGAAACTGTGCAATGGTGTAAAGAGATGTTACAACACTCTCCAACAGCATTACGTTTCTTAAAAGCTGCGATGAACGCTGATACTGATGGATTAGCTGGTTTACAACAATTCGCTGGTGACGCAACATTACTTTACTACACAAGTGATGAAGCGAAAGAAGGTCGTGACGCATTTAAAGAAAAACGTCAGCCGAACTTCGATCAGTTCCCTAAATTCCCATAAGAATGCTTGTCGAGTCACCATTACTGGTGGCTCTATTTTTGATTTTAATCAATTATTTTTATAAACGATGCCGGATACTGCGACTATCCGGCATCGTTTAAACTGTTTCACCACAATTTCTACTACATTTTTGATATGATAATAGTATTACAATAATAGGACGTGAACGTATGCAGTGGTTAAAAGAAACAGCAGCGCAATTACCATCTAAAATTGCAATCATTTATCAAGATCAGACGATTACATATCGCACGTTATATGAAACTGCGCTGCAAGTTGCATATCAACTTAATCAGCTGAAGGTAGCACGTATTGCTCTGCAGGCAGAAAACACATTAAACGATTGTTTCATAATTCACGGTGCAATACTTGCAGGCATTGAACTGGTCATGATTAATAAACATTTAACTGAAACAGAAATAAAACAACAAATGGCGTCTGTAGATACATCAATACTCTTATCCGATCGTCAATTTCAAACGATCAGCACACACGCTAAATCAAACATAATAAATAATTTATCTGAGCAATTAAATTCACCAGAGGACAATCTTCCAAACGATATATTGTCGATTATGTTTACATCAGGTACAACTGGCGTACAGAAAGCTGTACCTCAACGCTATCGAAATCATATTGCAAGTGCAGATAACTGTAAGAAGACATTCGTTTACACACAACAATCGATTTGGTTAAATGTGCTGCCGCTCTTTCATATTAGTGGTTTAAGTATATTGTTAAGAGCTGTAATAGAAGGTTGTACAGTCGTACTCCACAACAAATTCGACGCACAAAAGATCATCAATGATATCCAGGAAAAAAATATTACGCATATCTCACTCGTTCCGCAAACGCTGGAACGATTATTAAACAATGGATTGAACGCCCGATATACACTGGAAGGTATATTAATCGGTGGTGCGAAACTGGACGAACGGTTATTGAGTAAAGCGCGCGCGATTGGGTTGCCGATTTATACATCATTTGGAATGACTGAAACATGCTCGCAAATGATTACTGCAACGCCTGACGATATTGCACAATATCCGAAAAGCGTTGGTCGTATTACAAACGATATTCAAATCTTTAATGCACATGAAGGCATCGGAGAAATCGGTGTTCGCGGTGCAAATGTAATGACCGGTTATTTATATCCGGATAATGTAAATGATGAAGCGTTCGTGGATGAGTTCTTTTTAACCGGTGATATCGGTTATATCGATAACGACTATTTATATATACTGGATCGCCGTAAAGATTTAATTATTTCAGGTGGGGAGAATATTTATCCATCTGAAATTGAACAAGTGATATTAAATCAAACTGCTGTTAAGGCAGCTTGTGTCATTGGGTTACAGGATAAAGCATGGGGGAGTGTGCCCATCTGTTTATATGAAGCGGATACGGATATGAATGAACAAATTGAAGCAGTATTAACGCAGCATATCGCTAAATATAAACACCCGAAACGTAATGTGCGTGTGTCAGCATTAAAGCGAACGGCTAACGGAAAAATATCACGACATCAATGTAAGGAAATGTTTATCAATGAAGATTACAAAGCTTAATTGTTACACATATGAAGCGCCGTTTAACACACCTATTAAGAGCAATCTCATTACGATGCATTCACGTAAAGTATTAGTTGTAGGGATGGTAATTGATGAGCAGGAATACTTTGCTGAAATCAACAGTTTCGAAACGCCCTGGTATCATTATGAAACGATAGATATTGTATTCGAGAAAGTAATACAAATCTTCCATCAGATAAAAGGTAAAGTCATTTCGAATATCGATTCGTTATATCGCTATTTAGACATGAAGTATCCGAACGCGAGCAGTTGTTTCGATGTCGTATATTATCAATATACGCACGCATTAAAGCCATTAATGATTCCAATTGGGCAGACGCTGCACCATGATGCGACACACATTCATCCTGATGCTGCACGTGTAAAATTAAAAATGCATCAAAATATCGTGCAACAAGTCCAGTCAATCCGTGCGCAAAGTTCAGTACAAATCGTTATTGATGCGAATGGATTATTAGATGCGTCACATTTTCAGCTATTGAATTCGTTAAGTCAGTATCACATTCAATATATTGAACAGCCATTTCGTAAACTTAACCATTACGAAGCAATGCATCGCGCCTTTCCTCATGTTCCGTTAGCAATTGATGAAAGTGCGACCGATATGCAGGCGATTCACAATCATTATGAAGTGGGTGTAAAGACTGCGGTCATTAAATATTGTCGATTAGGTGGGGTAACACGTGCGTTACAATTGCAAACTGCATTTCCAGATATGCAATTCGTTTCAGGGGGGATGTATGAATTTGGAGTGAGCAAATATTATACAGCAATGCTCGGGGCACAATTTAAAACAGTGCCCGACGTCACGCCGAAGGGTACTTACTTCAATGATGATTATTCGCTATACGATGAATCAATCATCGATGCACAGTTACATTTATCCGTTCCGAAAGTGAATCGCGATCGACTTACGTTGATAGCAAGTTATGCATAATATAAACGACGCAACAATATTATGATTTTTTCTTTTTATCTGGAACAGGGTCATAACCACCTGGATGGAATGGATGACACTTCAATATTCTGACAATCGTTAAATAACTGCCTTTAATAGCGCCGTGTTTCTCAATCGCTTCCAGGCCGTATTGAGAACACGTTGGCTGGAAGCGGCAAGTTGGTGGTGTCATCGGCGAGATATAATTTCTGTAAAATTTAATACATGCGATTAATATATGTTTCATCTTTATTCACCTTCAATTTCTTTCTCTTTATAAGACTTGACGTTCGTTTTGTTGAAGTCTTTAAATTGTGTCGATTGTTTCATAATGAAATGAACGGGTTTGTTTTTAATTTTAGCGTCGACTTTCAACTCAAAGTTTAATGATTTCGGTAACTTATGTACAGGAGACAGCGTGATTTCAAATGAACCTTGCGTCACTTTAATATCGGTTAAATCATTCATTATTGCGATTTGATTCATACTTGAGCAATCACTACCGTAGTCAAATAAATACTTTAGTGATTCACTTGAGCCGTCGTAATGCAACGTGTCGTCCGATAGTTTAATATGATCGACTTCTTTCTTAACGACATTCTGAATAATTCCTGTTAAATTAACTAAATTAGATTGCATCGTTGAGAAGTACTGAATATCCGCATTGCGTGCACGATAATTTAAATAATACGGTTCAGGATATGCTGTTACATTCCCTTTATCCATATTAAAGATAATGGATTGCACAGGATATTTCGTATTGTTAGAATCAGCGATGATGCGTAATGCACTTTTATTAATCGTATCAAACTGCGAATCTGTATCCTGAGTAAACTTCGTTGTGAATTTATCGTAAGTGACTGTCACATCGCTTTGCGCAGCTATAGTGATGCTATCGATTGCTTTAACCGATTGTTGCATCTTCTGGATCATTTCATCTTTCGTCAACGGTTGAACGGTCTTTTGTTGTGAACACGCGCTAAGTAATAATGTTAAAATGAGTATTAATACATATCTTTTATTCATAAATGCCTCGTAAATTTTATTTTATGAGACTAGTTTATCACATATAAGGAGAATAGCTAAATGAGATTCATCGACTTAGAACAGCATGAAGTGATATTAAACTTACATAAAGCGCAACCCGACGCTAAACATGTGCTCATGATTACGACATACAACAACAACTACGTCTTAACGCAGCATAAACAACGCGGGTATGAATTTCCTGGTGGCAAAGTAGAAGCCAATGAATCAACGATTGAAGCAATGCATCGGGAGTTGCTAGAAGAAATCGGTGGACTGGCGAAATCATATCGTTATATAGGCGCGTATACCGTGATGTGTGAACATCCATTTGAAAAGGACGTCTTTCAAGTAGAACTTGAACATTTAACGACCCAACAAGATTATTATGAAACGAACGGGCCGTGTATTGTCGCTTCACTGGATGATATTGCTGAGCAAGACAAAAGTCGGTTATTAAAAGACCCGTGTATATTACATATTGTGAATCTGTTAGGAAGGTGATCTTATTTTTATTAACAAACATGGTTTTATCGATGAAATTACAGGTAAAAAATTTTACAAAGTGACTTATCCATCTGACACATTAAAAGTAAAAGCGTTGATGTATATGCCGTCTGAGTCAACAGAAGTGAAGCGCATTGTGATGTATTTAAGAGGCGGAAAAGGGAATGTCGGGCAAATCAGAACAGAACGTTTATTGCAATTTGCATTTGAAGAGACACTCGTTATAGCACCTTACTATAGAGGGTATGAAGGCAATGGTCAGGATGAGTTCGGTGGACGTGATCAGGCAGATGTTGTGTACTTAATCCGTTTACTGAACGATATGTATCCGGATATCCCGATTCATTTAATAGGCTTTTCCCGTGGGGGATTGCAAGGCCTGCTTACTTTTGAACAGGCACCTGTTACATCATTCGTCTTCTGGGCAGGTGTATCGAGTATATACTATATGTACGAAGAACGACCGGATTTGCGTGGCTTGCTGCATAAGCTTGTCGGTGATCCCATTACAGATAAAGCCGCATATGATAAGCGGGAGGCTATACAACATATTACATCTGAAGCACCACCGGTTATGATCATACACGGTACACTCGATAAGAATGTTGGCGTGAAACACGCGATGTTACTGGATGAGCAGCTTGAAACTTTAAAGGTGCACCATGAACTGCATATTATTGAAGGAGAAGCACACGTCTTTCAACCGAACGCACTTGATAGAATATTACAAGAAATTCATCGGTTTATGCTTGAATGTGAAGTGGAGAGAAATAAATAGTGTAAGATTAAATCTCAACAAACTGAACATTAGTACAGATATGAGTGAAAATAATTCCGGATTATTTTGGAAATATAATTTACTATTTTATCGATTTTTCACATTAAATATTGTGTAACGCCTTTATTATCAACGGTTGACAGGAAAACTTAAAAAATTAAAATTTTTTTCAAGAAATTTCATGTCACCTGTGTTGTTAACAATTTATTTACATTTCAAAAAATTTCTTAATAATTGTAAAGTGAATAAAACAAAAAAGTTGCAAAATCAGTGATATTTAGTGTAATTTGTTACAAAATCGGTAATTTCAGAAACCGAATTTAAGTTTAGTTAAATTATATTGATATAATAAAATTAAATCCACGTTTTACAAAATAATGCAAAACAAACGCCTTAACCCCTTGAAACACAAGGGATTAAGGCGTTTTTATTTGTGGTAATTAAAGGGTTTTTGGTAGTCTTTATTTTAAAAAATCAAAATGGTAAAATATTAATGTACCTTTAAGTATTAAGTTGTTGAGTTAAAAATTGACTCTTGATGCATCTAAAGGATACAAAAAATTGATAACTTGGAGGGATTATTATGACAGGCAGAATTACCATGACACCGGAACAGTTAAAGAGTCAAGCTCAAACTTATGGAAGAAGTGGCGAACAAATTTCCGACATTTTAAGCCAATTAACATCTTTACAAGGTGAAATTGCTTCTATGTGGGAAGGGACTGCGTTCCAGAAATTTGACGAGCAGTTCAATCAGTTAAAGCCGAAAGTAGAAAACTTTAGCCAACTGCTTCATGATATTAACCAACAGTTAAACAAAACAGCTGATGCTGTTGCAGAAACAGATCAACAATTATCTCAAAACTTTGGTTTAAACTAAAGTTGTTTAGCCATGCATTTTTGTGCATGGCTTTCATTTAATTGTGTCCGAATATCGGATGCAGTGTAAACTTCTTAACTAAAATAGGGCGGTCGAGTATGTATGAATAGAAAAATAGCACTAATCTTTTCAATAGTGACATTAATTATCATTTTATGTGGTGCATATTTTATATGGCATCATAACAAAACACAGTGGGAACCGAATAAAAAAGAAATAACAAAGCAGAATAAAGATATACATATCGCAATCGTCAATGAAGATATTCCGGTGAAACAAGGCGACACAACACTTGCTTTTGGTGAAGATTTCGCCAAAGAAGTTGTACAGAAAAATGAGCATGCAGAAATTGTGAATCGTGCGAGCGCATTAGATGGGCTTAAAGAAGGATTATATCAGGTGATGATATTAATTCCGGATGACTTTAGTAATAATGCAACTTCATTTTCAACTAAAAATCCTAAAAAGTTAAATTTAAGTTTTAAATATAATACTGAAAATAATAAGCAGCTGGCATTACAACTCGAAAAATTTACGAGTGATACAGCAAGTGCTTATAACAATAAATTAATCAAAATCTATTTCGGTAGCGTGATTCAAAATATGATGAATGCGCAAAAGAATATCGAAAAAACATATGATAATCATCAATCGTTACAACAAACGTTTAATCATCAATTGTTAGTACCTATTGCAGAGTTTGGTACGAACTTTATAGATTATGGTGCATTTTCACAACAATCTAATTCAATAATTTCAACGTGGAATAGCGAAATGAGTAATGTTCAGAATAACTTTAGAGCGAAGTTGTTAGGTATTAATACAACGCCAATCGATGAGAAAGTTCAATCGGTAATTGCGTTAGATGCAAGAAAGCAGCAGGAACAATCAAACGTATTAAAAGAAGCGCTGACAAGTCACCAGCAAAACAACGCAACGCTAATGAACGACCTGCAAAGTATTATTACACAGTCAAAAGTTAATCCGGATGATACAGTAATGCCCGATGTTCAGTTTAATGAACAGCTTGATCGCTTTTTCGAGGGGATTGCAACAAATACGAAACATGAGCCGCTTACAATGGATGAACAGACGAAACAAAAATATGAAGATAAAGTACGAGAAGCACTTGCTGCGATGGACAACAACAAAAATAAAGTGTTAGATGACATTGTCGCGAACGAGAAGTTAAAACAGGACGAACTGAAATTAAAAGTAGAAGAGAGTATCGTGAAAGCCATCAATACATTACCGACACATAACATTGATAATGTATCGGCGTCGCACTTACCGGATGATGTGAAAAATGCACTGATTAGTGCGATCCATCAATCACAAGATTTCCAGCAGTCACATCCAGATTATCAGTATACATACGGTGATACTGATTTAACGTCAATTGGTAATGATACAACGGATACGTCAAAAGCGATTCCAGTTAAGATTACGAAAGTGTTAAACGCAATGCAAAGTGGTCAGTTAACGATGCAACTGGATCCAAAATTCTCTTATAACGGCTCAGTCACTTTAAATGGTTCAACGATCGGTAATCTAAATGAAGGACTAGTTACATTAGGACAAGTACCTGCAAATGCTGTGTTAACAATTGAAGGTGAAATGATACCTCAGAACCGTAATGCGAAAGAGAGTAATCATCGTTTCATCATTGAAGGCAAGCAAACAAAAGGCACGACTGAAGCACAACCGACGACAGAACAACCTGTAGATCACCAAACGACGGAACAAGCAACAGGGGAACCCGCAACGCATGAAGCCGTTACAACTGAACCGGCAACGAAAGCACCACAAACGACACCATCATCAGAACGACCTGCAACAACTGAACAGCAAACACCTGCCGTACCTACATCGGAACAACCGAATGGCGCAAATGCATCACGCAAAAATGCAGTGAAACAAATGACGATGGAAAAACTTAATGACGGCAACATTAAAGTGATACAAGTGGTTAAACAAAACGATGCACAACCAGCAACAACTCAGAATGACCATTATTATTATGAATTTAATGAGCATGTATTATTAGGACAAACAGCACAAAGTGGTACTCAAAGTGGATTTACAGATTTTACGGCATTTAATGAATTATTTAATATTTATAATCAATTATCACCAAGCAATACGTCAGTTAATCCGGAAGCAGAGAATATCGATTTATTTGTACAGTTATTAACGGATGAAATTTACGGTCCGATTAATGGACAAATTGAACAGTTCAATCAACAGCAGGACGTATTAAATCAATCGGTCGATGCTTTGAAAGAAGAGAAACAGCGCATATTAGATGATTATTTGAAAGCACAGAATGGTCGCGCAGATAGTCAGGAGCAATTAGCAACACTCGGTCAAACAATGGAGGAGAAACTCAATCAAAGTGATGCAGAGCCGCTAGCCATTGACCTGGATAAGTCAGAAGATGAAACGAATGTTACACTTTCTTTAAGTGAAGATATTAACCATTTAATGCAAGACTCACTACAGTTACTTGACCAAAGTGAACAATCAAGAACGGTAAGTTCAGAAATCGAACACCAGTTGTCATCGTTAAAGCATGCTTCAAACGATATTGAGTCAAAAGGGAAGCAGTTAAGTGAAAAAGCGACGCATCTCAATCAAGTGATGGAACAAAACTTAAAGTCAGAAGAAACATTTAAAAATAATTTCACGAAATCTTTTGAGAATGCAGAACGAAATGGTCAACCGAATGAAGCGTTAAAGCACTTTATCGGCATGCCTTTAGACAAGACGGTGTTAGATCAGGTGAAAAATGAAATACCGACAGAAAAGAAATTTGACGGACCGATTTATATCGTATTGTTTATTTATCTCTTCTCTTTACTGATTGCATATTGCTTACAGTCATATGAAGATACGAATCATATCACGCAGTTATTTAACAATAAATATAAAGTCATGACACCGCTCAAACATAATCTCGTTATGACAGCCATTACGTTAATCGCAGGATTAATATTATCTGCTGTCGCAAGTTGCATTGCGATTCAACAACTCGGTATTACAGAACATATGATGGTGTTTATTGCGTTAATTACAATAACAGCGATAACCTTTACAGTATTTAATACGTTCTTGTTACGTCAATTACGTTCAATCGGTATGTTATTATCGCTTATCATATTGTCATTCTATTTATTATCTATAGAAGGATTATCACAATTTAAATCCGGTTTACTGAATACAGCGTATTCACCGTTAAGTTACGTTGATAGAATGTTCTTTAACTATTTATCAGGAGAATTGAGTATCGCATTAACAGTTACAATGCTTATTGCGGTCGCTATCATATTTACAGCACTCAATGTCGTGCGTAAACAATTTAAGAACCAGGTGATGATTTAAAATGATTGCAACTTTATTTTCTGTAATGATGTATGCATCATTACAGCTTGATATCGATCAAGGTGTTACGCAACATCAACGTCAGCAAATTAATATAAACCAGTATGGTGTTGAATTATTTAATGATCAGACGATTTCAAATCAACAGCATCTGGACAAAAAGCAGGCAAAACAAACTGAACAGCTTAGAACATCGCTCTTTGATGACAAAGAAAGTGAAGATTTGCGTCAATCGAAAGCTAAATTATTTACAAAGCAGGAATCTTTCGTCTCAAGACCGACGAACAGCATAGCAGAAGATGACTCCCCAGTATTAACCTGGGGTGTCATTGTTATTTTTATTTGTTTTGCACTATACATATTGCATCAAATTACGAAAAGGAGTCGTTATGAAAAATCATATTGATATTACGTTGCAATTTCAACATGCTCAACGTAAGTACGATATTTCAATACCAGAACACATTACATTTAAAGACTTATATCATTTAATCTGTACGTCATTTCATCTTGAGCAAACAGTACAGTATCCCGTATTTAAGAACGTGAATAAAGCATTTATTATTACGGCCGATGATATAGTGACACAAAGTGTCGTGAGCAATGGTGATTTACTCATCTTATTGAAAGAGAAAGGTGATGCATATGAAATTTCAACAACGTTTTAAGACAAAACAAACAAACCAAAAAAAACAATCAAATCAAAGAAATCCAAAAAAACAATCAACCGAAACAAATGAAAATCATAACAAAGCTGAATTTAAAGCAATAAATACACATCCAACTGAACAATTTGATACATTAACAACGTTCATTCCTAAGAGCGATGCAATTAATGCATCAGCAATAGATTTAAATTTACTCGTTAAACCACACCAACACCTCCTGGATGCAACGCTTATTTCTCATGCAGATCAATATGAAGTTTCGTATACACTGCAACCAGGTGATATCCCGTTTTCCAATATTACTCAGTTTGAACGTATCGAACAAATGCGTTATTTACTGAATATATCCTCGTTATTTCAAATGATAAAGACGCGTTATACATTTATTTTACATCCAGATCAACTTTATTTTTCTAAAGACGGTATCCCTAAAATAAAGCAACGCGGCATTCAAAATAAAATTCCACCGACAAAACTGACAGAGCAAGATTTCCTTAAAGCATATAAAGCAATTATTACGCATGTATTTGAACCTTCAATTCAATTTGAAGCGTTACAGGAAGGCGTACTACCTGAAACGAAACTCAGCCCGTTCTTAGCTCAAATTAATGCACAAACGAGCGTTGCTGAATTAAGTGAAGTATTAAAGGCGCATTATCTTGAAGAGAAAGCACGTTTCGACCAACAATACCGATATTATCCGAAGCAGCAATTTAATCTATTTAAATATGGAACGATAATCAGTACAGCATTAGCGATTGTGCTTGGCGCCTGGTTAGTTTATACGATGCTTCATACGGAAAAGATAAAGCAAAGCATTATTGAAGGGTATCAACATTATCAGAATCATCATTATAGTAAAGTCATTGATACGTATAAAGATATTGACGCAGGCGCATTATCTAAAAATGAACTATTTGTTTATGCAGATAGTTATTTAAATGTGAATGAGCAAGGTTTGGAAGACTCACAAATACAACAAATTAAAAATATGGTATCTGTCAATGCACGTAAAGATATATTAGAGTACTGGTACAAAATGAGTCATACCGATTATGAAACAGCATTGAACCTTTCTGAAGTGATCGGGAGTAACGATATGCAGAAGCTCGCATTGATGAATATTATCAATGATATCAAGACTGAAGATATGAATCGAGAGAAGCGTGATGAACAGCTGAAACCGTACCAGGAAAAATTAGACACGATTCTATCAAAGGAAAAAGAAGCGGAAGAAGAAGCGAAGAAAGAAAAAGAAAATCAAGAAAAAGCAGCTGAAGAGGCTGAGAAGAATAAAGAAGCGGCACAATCAAAAGTAAAAGATACGAAAAAGTCTGAAGAAAAAAGCAAGTAGGTGATGGCATTGATCAGAATAAGAGCAACGAAAGACGGACAATTATACGGTTTAAATATGAGTGAACCAGGTGATTATGCGATCAATCAGCAGTTACCGGTTCAATTAAAGTCAACAGCACAAATTGAGCATACATTCCCTGAAGCAACTCAGGGAGTAACACGAGAAGCATCACTTGAAGACCATGAAGCATTAACACTTTATATCAATAACGTACACATCACCGACGCAACGACCCAAATCAATGATTATGATATGGCGATATTTAAAGCGGCTGACATATTTGAAATGAATCAGCCATTCCTCGAAATCAGTCAATGTAATACGAGCGATATACAAATACAACAGTTTCAACATCAATTATTACTAGAACAACTTGGTGATACGTATCAATTATGGAGTGATACACCGATATTTGTGAATTATAAGCGAATGCAATCTCCCGTGACGATTCACGATGGCGATGAAATCTATATTGATCATACGTTGTTCATTATGAAAGCACAGCAAATTGAAATTTATTCAGAGAATGCAATCAATACACAATTAAATGCAGCAGAATCACAAATGTTATCCGATGCGAATACATATCGCAGAAAGCCAAGAATTATACATCGTGAACCGACAGATAAAGTTGTGATCGAAAAAGTACCTGCGAAACCAGGACGCTCAACGAGTGGGTTATGGCGAATGATTATTCCACCACTCGTGATGATTATATTAACGGTGATTGTCTTTATGTTCAGACCGACAGGGATTTATATCATTATGATGATTGGGATGAGTATCGTAACGATCATCATGAGTATTTCGCAATATATTGCTGATAAGAATAAATTTCGAAATGATTCGATAGAACGTGAAAGAGCATATAAACAATATTTAGTTGATAAGACACGTCAGTTATATGTGCTGGCGAATGCACAACGCATGGCATTGAAATACCACTTTCCGGATATGAATAAAATTAAAGAAATCATTTCAGAGTATTCAGTGAGAATCTTTGAAAAGACGCGTAAACATCATGACTTTCTTCATTATCAAATCGGGACTGGGGAAATCGCTTCGAGCTTTGATATAGAATATCGCAAAGATGATTTCGTGAAAGAGATTGACCCGCTTGTCGAGCAGGCGAATCAGTTACATGATTTATATGCAACAATCGATGATGTACCAGTAACGATTTCACTGATGGAAGGGCCGATTGGCTATATCGGGAATCGCCATTACATCTTTAAGCATATTGAACATATGGTACTGGAAATTGCAACATTCCATAGTTATCATGATGTGCAGTTTCTATTCTGCATGAAGACACATGAGTATGAAACGCTGAGCAGTATGCGTTGGTTGAAACATTGTCATATCAATGCGATTCATACACGTGGACTAGTGCATGATAAACGTACGAGAGATCAAGTGTTGACGTCATTCTATAGCATTATTAAAGATAGAATGCAGCAGCAAAGAGAACAAGGAAGAGAAAGTATTCAATTTCTACCGCATTATATCATGGTGATTTCAGATATGACGTTACTGAGTGACCACGTCATATTAGAATACGTGAATATGGATTTAACAGTTTACGGTATATCACTAATCTTTGTTGACGATGTATATGAAACGTTACCAGAGCACGTCGTAACAGTAATTGATATGAAGACAGAAAGTCATGCCGAGTTATTGATTCATAATGAAGAATTAGTAAGACAGACCATTCGACCGGCGATTGTGGAAGATACGATCAATAAAGAATATTTATATCGTAAGCTTGCGAATATTAATCATGTTGAAAGTTTGAAGAATACGATACCAGAAACGATTAGTTTCATGCAGTTGTACAAAACGAAATATACGAAAGACTTGAACATACAACAAAGATGGGAAACGAACCAGACGTATAAGACGATGGCTGTACCGATAGGTGTGAGAGGGAAAGACGATATCGTCCATTTGAACCTGCATGAGAAAGCACATGGCCCACATGGATTAGTTGCAGGGACGACAGGTTCAGGTAAATCAGAGATTATACAATCATACATCTTATCATTAGCAGTGAATTTCCATCCGCATGAAGTTGCATTCTTACTGATCGACTATAAAGGTGGGGGGATGGCAAATTTATTCAAAGATTTACCACACTTAGTTGGAACGATTACAAACTTAGATGGTGCAAGTAGTATGCGTGCATTGACGAGTATTAAAGCAGAACTTAAGAAAAGACAACGTTTGTTTAATGAGAATGAAGTGAATCATATAAATCAGTACCATAAGCTCCTTGAAGACGGGAAGCAGCTAGAACCAATGCCGCATTTATTCCTTATTTCAGATGAGTTTGCTGAGCTGAAACAAGAGCAGCCTGACTTTATGAAAGAACTTGTGTCAACAGCACGTATTGGACGTTCACTTGGGATTCATTTAATTCTTGCAACGCAGAAACCTTCTGGGGTTGTGAATGACCAAATATGGTCGAACTCGAAATTTAAATTAGCGTTGAAAGTGCAGGATAAGCAGGATTCGAATGAAATATTGAAGACGCCGGATGCTGCAGATATTACGTTGCCTGGGAGAGCGTACTTGCAGGTTGGAAATAATGAGATTTATGAGTTGTTTCAATCGGCGTGGAGTGGTGCGAATTATGCACCGGATGATAGTGGAAAGACGATTGATAAGACGTTGTATGAGATAAATCATTACGGGCAGTATGAGAACGTGACACAGGATTTGAGTGGTTTAGAAGAAGTGAAGGTTGTTGAGACGAAGACGGAACTGGAAGCGGTGATAGAGGAAGTTAAGGAAGTGCATGAAGCGATGAGGATTGAGAAAGTGCCTTCGCCGTGGTTACCGCCGCTGCCTGAAGTGATTTATCAAAGTGATTTAGTGGAGACGGACTTTAAAGCGTTATGGTCGAGTGAACGTAAGCCGGTAGAAATATTGTTTGGGTTTAAAGATGTACCGGAAGAGCAGATGCAGGGCGTACTGATTCAGCATGTTCAAGAGACGGGTCATATTGCATTGATTGGTAGTCCGGGTTATGGAAGAACGACGTTTCTGCATAACGTCATCACGTATTTAGCAAGGCATCATCAACCTGATCAAGTACATATGTATTTATTTGATTTTGGGACGAATGGATTAATGCCGATGGTAGATTTCCCGCATGTGGCGGATTACTTTACTATAGATCAACAAGAAAAAATAACAAAAGTTATAAGGATTTTAGGTGAAGTATTACACGAAAGAAAACAGATACTAAGCAAACATAGAGTCGTTTCAATAAATGATTATGAGAAAAGTTCTAAAAACATAATACCTAATATATTAATTTTTATTGATAATTATGACGGTATTAAAGAAACCCCTATTCAAGAAGCGTTTGAAAATTTACTTACAAAAATTACGAGAGAAGGACTCGCATTAAATATGCATTTAATTTCAACAGCAACAAGAGCAAATGCATTAAAAATGCAAATTTTAACAAATATTAAAACGAAATTAGCATTACATTTATTCGATAAATCAGAACTAAGCAATGTATTAGGTACAATGAAGATTGAAACTTCTGAAATAATTGGACGTACAATTATTAATGATACAAATAAAACATATTTCCAAATTCCATTGCCATATCAGAATATAGCGACATTAAATGAAAATATAAAAGAAGAAGTATCAAATATGCATAATAATTGGCACAATAATCTACCAAACAAAGTACCAATGATGCCTGAAACAATGGATTATAAAGAAAATGCTCATGTGTATCGCTTTGATGAATTATTAGCTAAAGGACAGATACCAATCGGTCTTGAATATAATAATGTTAGTGTAGTTACAATAAACCTAAATCAGCATGCGGCTATAACCAGTGAAAAACCTAATGAGACTTCTCATATTGCACTTTCGATATTAAGAGAAATAGATTATTTAAATCAAAACTATTCATTTATAATTGCTGACTTTAATGGTGAATATGCAATCTATAAAGAAAAAGTAAACTTATATTTTAATGATGCAGATGGATTTAATACGATGAAAGAAGTGTTATTAACAGAAATTGAAAATACTAAAGTTAATAAAATATCTTCTAAGAAATCTGTATATATTATCAACGACTTTAAAGCATTTATTCAAAAAACAGGATTAACTGAAAATGAATTAACTAATATATTAACATCAGGACATAGAGTTGGTGTGTCACTACTGTTAACTGGTAATCATAAAACAGCAATTGATTCATATGATAATCAGTTTGATATTGCTAAAAAATCAATTAGCCAAATGATACTTGGTATACGAATAACAGATCAACAAGTTATGAATTTTGGATATTTAACTGGAGAACCAAATTTAAAAGAATTAGAAGCATATTACATTCATAACAGCACATATCATAAAATGAGATGGTTTGAATAATAAAGATTGAGGTGATAATTATGTTTGAAGAAATTGAGAGGTTTGTTAAGGCTAGATACAAAGATGCGAAAGAAATAAAAAAGCATGCATCTGAAATTGCATCTGAAATTGCAGAACGAATGGAGTATGGAAGAAAAGCTGCTCAATATGCACTGCTTGTTAGTGAATTAGAAAATGAAAAACAAAAAATAGAAACTGCCATTCAAAAAATGGAATCTGCAAAAAGTATTGCTGGCAATGATACGGTTACTATAAAGACTAAAAATCCAAATATCATTTATATAGAGAAAAAACAAATGTTAATGAGAAAATTAAATGATCTTACTGATAAATCAATTGAAGCGAAAAAAAATATCGATACATGTATTAATTCTGCTGAAGAAAGAAGAGATTACTATCAAAATAAAATCTTTGGATAGGAGTGATTTACATGCATGAAATGGAAGTTTGTACTGCAACATTCGAAGGGATAAAAGCTTTAGAAGATGAAATAAACACAGCTTTAAGGGATGCTGAAGCAGCCAAAGTAGCATTTGATGATGCATTAAAAATGGCAAATGAACTTACAAGTTTTATAGAAGGATCGTCATGGGAGGGAGAATTTAAAAATAAGGTTGTTGATATTCTAAAAACAGCAACTACGTTTCAAAATATGATATCTCCCGCGATGGATGAACATGTTAATGCGATAAAATCATTAAAAGATAATTTATCTGAATATGATAATTTAAGTATTACTTCTAAATTAAAGGAGGTGAATATATGAGTACTCAATTTACTTTTGATAGAGAAGATTACTTTACGTATGAAGAATTAAAATTATTGAGCAACTCTGATATTCCATTAATTCATTTCGAAATTGCACCACCTCAAAATTATGAAGAAGCTAAAATAGCATTATTATCAAAAGAATTACTTTCAGGTAGCCTTGAATTAACTGAAAGTGGTATAAAAATCGCACATCAATTAAAAGAATATTGTAAACATCCATATAACATTAGATTCGGTGATATTCATTTCAGTCCGTCAATATCAATCGAAAATAGGTACTTCTTATTAAGTAGATTTGATGAAAATAAATTTCAAATTAGGATTGTTGATAGGGCGGCAGTATGGTCTTCAATTTTAGATCAATATCCATTTTTAATGAGAGAAGAATCATCAAACGATTTTATTTTTAGAACAATTGATGATGAAGCATTAGCAATTATTGACAACGCTGGTGTTAACACGATAACAAATGCTATGGAACTTGAAATAATTAGTGTTGATGCAAAGCAGCAACATAGTATATATCAAATATACGAACAGTATGGATTGTTATTCATGTACTATCCTGATAAAAAGCAAACTTATAATATTCATAGTTCTTTAATCATTTCTATGTTATTTGAAAGTTTAGGATTTAATAAAGAAGTAGGTGTTGCAAATGGCTAACAAAGTAACAGTTGATCCAGCAGAATTATTTCAAATTATTACAAAGTTGCAAGCGATTGACGAGAAATACGCTGAAAGTATGAATTATTTAGAAAAAGTTGTAAATAATCCGTACTACCAGAGTTTAAAATCCGAGAAAAGTATGGGTGCATATGGAGCGGTATTAGCTAATTTGAATAACTTAAATGGAAAATTTGGATTGATTTCAGAAGGTGTTGCATTTTCGGCAAGAGAATTTGCAGAAGCAGATCAGCATTGGGGAAATGAATTTGCTAAGTTAGTTAATAATATAGAAGGGTAGTTGATAATATGCGTTCAATTCATTACAGAACAAGTGACTATCAGTCAGAACATCGCATTATGGAAAGTGTAGGAGAAGCCGTATCTGCGAGTGATTTTGAGCGTATTGATGAGGCAGTAAGTAATGCGAAACAGGCAATTGCTTCAT
>NZ_JAOTIS010000005.1 GCF_025628935.1 Macrococcus capreoli | reverse complement strand
GCAATCTTAAACCGCTAAAAAACGACATTTTCAAACCGCCATAAAACAGCATTTTTAAACCGCTATTGACAACGCACGTTACGTCCCACTACTCACATTATCAATAAATTGATTGAATGATGGTTCGTAGTACTTTCTAAACTGTTCAACTAGCCTTGCGATTGTTTTCTTCACATGCGATATATCATGCATCACGCGATCTTTCACTAAAATGTAAATACAAAAAAATTTCTAAAAAAATTGTTCTTCCATTATTTTATTTTCGAAATATTTAGCTATATAGTTAATCTATTTGTTTAGATTTACAACATTGCCAAAATCAAATATTTATAAAAATAAAACAGAAATCCTTCATCATGAACTTCTGTTTTAAATTATATTTTATTTATTGTTTATTAAATTTTTTATCTCTTTAAAAAACAAATCAATATCTTTTTCTAATAATATCTCATCTTTTTCTGTAATAACTTTATCACTGTGTAATATCTCATCCTTAATTAATACTATCTTATAATTTTCATTTTCTATTTTTAAGCAAATTGCTGATGTATCAAATATATCACAATTATATGAAACAAGTAGAAATGGCACTAATTTTCCAAATCGTTGTTTTCCACCTTTATTTAATAGATAATTTTCATAATTTAAAGTAGAATTTTTATTAAAATTTAATACGTGAGTTATTTCAAAATTATGTTCCGAATAGTTAACTTCACCTATATCAATTCTATGTCCACCATATGCTTTCATGAATTTTATATATGATGATGGTAATTTTGTTTTATAATTTTTTAAGAAGTCTTCAAATGTTCCTACATCAAATTCATAAATGTTTTTTTAATTTTATCACTTGAAACTGATATTGTTAAATTATTAATAAATGCATTAAATGAATCTGCTACGAAATGGATAGCCCATGGAAAGTCTTCTAATTTCTCACTACTCATCATTTTATCCAATTCTTCTTCTTTAAAATCATTTTCAGAAGTACCTTCTGGAAGTTCAATGATACCTAATTCTTCATGATCTATAAAAACGACAGAAGGATTTAATTCATCTTTAGAATAATCAAATGCGATATAGTTTCCCCCTGGGTCCTCACCGAATAAAACATATGGTCCGAAATCTGTAATATCATATGCTTCATCCACATAAATCGATGAATACCCCTTTTTTGAAAACCTCAAAAAATCACTTATCATTGAAACTGGTCTTCCATCCGCATCAAACTCTGCACTCATATGCGCAAATGGGTATTTTAATGTAAATTCTACAAAATCCTTTGGAAGCTTATATCCACACCATTCTTCAAACTTTTCTATTTCAGTTTTATTTATTTTCTTCCCTCTAATTTTAATGAAATCTTCCACATCTTGAATACCCATATTTGTTTTCCCCTTGTGACTGTATGATTTCTTAAAGATTTATCATATATCTATCCTTCTATAATTGCTGTTAAATCTTCAAAGAACTTATCAATATTATCAGTAATATAGATTAAATCTTTTTCATTAATAACATCCTTTTTATGAAGAACGTCATGAGGTATTACTACAATACTCATTTTATCATTTTCCATATTTAAAGCTATCATTGAACTATCTCTTAATTCGTTATTATAACTAATTAACAAAAATGGTATTAAATTTTTAAATTTTTCCTCTCCACCTTTTAACGAAATATATTCATAGTAATCAATTATTGATTTTTTGTTAAAGTTAATAACAGTATCTATCCTGACAACATGTTTCTCTAAATTTACAACCCGACCATTAAATTTTACACCAGCATAGTGAATAATAAATTTTCTGAATGAATCTGGCACATCTGGTTTTATATCATGAATGAATTTCTCAAATTCATTAATATCTAACTTTTCATAAGGTAGATCGTATTTTTGAGGGACTGAATATTTTAAACTATTCATAAAATCAGTAAATGATGGAGAGACATAATGAATCGCCCATGGAAAATCGATAAGTTTATCGCTATTCATCATCTTATCTATTTCAGCTGCGGTAAAATCATCTTCGGTAGTGCCTTCAGGTAGTTCTATCAAACCCAATTCTTCATGATCTAGAAATACTACAGACGGATTTAACTCATCTTTCGAATAATCAAATGCGATGAAGTTTCCACCGGGATCTTCTCCAAATATGACAAAAGATCCAAAATCCTTAATTCCATATGCTTCATCTATATATATTGAATCTTCATCATCCTTACTAAATAATAATATATTTGATATTAATGAATTCTTTCTTCCCACGGCATCAAATTCACCTTCGAAATATGCTCCAGGTAACTTCAAATTAAATTCAATGAAATCTTCAGGAAGTTTATATCCACGCCAAATTTCAAACAATTTGATATCTTTTTCAGTAACTTCTCGGCTTTTTGAAACAATGCTTTCTAAATTATTAATGTTCATTTTTAAAACTCCTTTTTCTACCTAATATTTTCTCCCCAAAAAACATTACCACCAGTATGGCCAGTTAATTGATGTATTTTTCTGTCAACTAAAAAGATTATTCCGGGTTTATCAGAGTGATGCCATGTTAAATTTTTAATTCTTTCTGAACCTTTAATTATTGATTCTAGTTGTTCGTTAGTAAATCTTTCTGATAAATTGAAATCATTTTTCACTAAATCTTGTAACATTTTAGTTGCATACTTAAATTGTTTTTCATCACTTGCAATCCATAGTTCCTTAGGAAGTGTTATTTTTCCATACACATATTTATCATCAAACCTTGGCTGTGCTAAACAATTTATTTTTTGTTCACTTATTTCATGAACTCCACCGGCATATTTTTGATTAATGATTCTAGGGTTTTTAGAATTTTCTAAATAACTTTTCATGTATGCAATCGTTAATTTCGCTTGCTCTATACTCTCAAACTCTTCATGTTCCATAAATTCTTTATTTATTCTCATATGCTCAATATAACTATCCGCATCTTCAAAGCCTTTAGGGGTTATTAATATACTACCATCCTCTAGTTCTTTAAATACAATTCGGCACTTATTATGCACCAGCGCTCTTACATTCCCAACGAAATAAGTATGATAATCCTCCACCTCAAAGTTATATACTTCCGTGCCCTTCTCGTTTGTTTCAATTGATTTAATTCTTATCAACTGATTTTGACACAACAGCGTATCACTATCAGTTAATTCCTCTGCCACGATGAATCCTCTATTCGTAGTGAAGTATAAATATTGTGGTGTGGATTGAATCGTTTCACCATTTGTGAGTGTGATAGTTTTGATGACATCTGCTTGTTTACTGAACGTTTCAGTGACTGCCTTGTAGCTGACATACCCTGTTTCCATGCATCGAGATAAAACTTCATCTCCGACTTGAATCGTTTCAATTGGTTTTAAACCAAACTTAGTTTGTACTAAAGTTCCCCCCACGAAACAGTTCTTAATAAGATTCAACTCACACAACTTAGCTTTGACATCCGTCATCCTACTTCTTAGTATAATCCCTAATTCCTCTCGTGTTAAACGAAACACAGGCTTATCAAACATCTTCACATGCAGATGATTGCCGACAAGTTTACTATATTCTAAGTTGTTAAACGCGCGTTTCGTCCCACTACTCACATTATCAATAAATTGATTGAATGCTGGTTCGTAGTACTTTCTAAACTGTTCAACCGGTCTTGCGATTGTTTTCTTCACATGCGATATATCATGCAACACACGATCTTTCACTACATGATATGGAATTACTTTCTGACTCATATGTCAAAATGAGTTTATTTTATAGATAAGAGTCTAAGGGATTAAAATCACCTTAGACTCTTCGTTTTTTATATTCATTTTCTTACTTTTCAGGTATCTAATTTATTATAATCCACTTTGCTACACCCATTACACATTCAATTCTTTAAACAACAGTATAAAAATTTTAATTAAATTCATTTTAAATTCAAAATTTTTGAAATTACTATAACGTTTTTCCTTCAGTATGACTTTCATCTTCATGAATTTCAGTATATACTAAGTGTTTTTAAAGTTATTTCATAACCATGTTATCAAAGTTATACAAAATATGATTAACTTGATATTACAAACAAATATATATTTATTAATTATTTGTTGTATTTTATAATTATTATAAATAAATTTTATCAAGTAATTTTTCTATAAACTCATCAATATCATCAGATAAAAAAATTAAATTTTCATCAATTATCATTTCATCTTTTTCAAATTCATCATTTGGTATCAAGTAAAGAGAAATTTGATTACCAATTTGTTTTAATGTAATTGCAGAATATCCATATATCTCATCTTCCATTTTTACTAAAATAAATGGAAAAAGTCCCACATATTTTGAAATTCCACCTTTATTCGAGATAATGTTTCTGTAGTCCAAACTATCTCGATAATTAAAATTCAATATAACTTTTAAATTAAATTTTACATTGTTTATCTCGATATTTGTTTTTCCTGATATTTTCGAACCACCATATTTTTTTAAAAAAGAGTATATCTTCGAATTTGAATTTACATAATTCGTTTTTAAAATTTCATAATATTCATCTTCATTAAAAGTATATTTTGAGTATCTTACTTTATTATTTTTTAATATTTTTAATATTTTTAAAAAATCTGTAAAGGATTCACTAACATAATGTATTGATCCTGGATAATCTATGATTCTATTACTATTTTGTAATTTTATATATTCAATTTCAGACAGTTTTTCAACTGTTTTACTTTCTGGTAATTGAATTAATCCTAACTTCTCATGATCAATAAATACTACTGATGGGTTCAGTTCATCATTTGAATAATCAAACGCGATATAATTTCCACCTGGATCTTCTCCAAATAACACATATGGTCCAAAATCATTTATATCATAGGCTTCATCTACATAAATCGATGAATACCCATCTTTTGAAAATCTCAACATATTACTTATCATCGAATCTGGTCTTCCTTCAGCATCAAATTCAGCACTCATATGCGCAAATGGATACTTTAATGTAAATTCTACAAAATCATTGGGTAGTTTGTATCCTCTCCATTTTTCAAATGATTTAATATCGTTTAGATTCAATTCAGAACCTTTTACTATTAAACTATCAAAATTCAATGTAATCTCTCCTTATAATTTATCTATTACCATTGCCCCAAGTTGCTCTTCCACCTAAATGTCCAGACTTTTTATGAAGTTCTTCCGGTACAAGTTCTAATTTTCCAGGTTTATCCGAATGATGCCATGTGAGGCCGGGTATCTTTTCCGCTCCATTTTCAATAGCTTCTATTTGTTCACTTGTAAATCTTTTTACTAAATCTTTATCTTGTAATATTTTGTCATAAAGCTCTTCTGTTGCTTTCTTAAACTGTCTAGAGTCACTTATCGTCCAATCTGCATCTTCTAACTTAAATTCAAATTTTATATCCTCAGGTTTAAATCTTGGTGCTGCGATACAATTGTATCGCAAACCTGTTTTTTTATGGTATCCATTCGCATATCTTTGATTAATTAACACAGGCTTTTCCGTTTCTTCTAAATAGTTCTTTAAATGCTTTATTGTACCACTAGCTTCTGTTAAATCTTTGTAACCTTCAAAATCCATGAATGATTTATTTCTTGACATATAATCAAGATAACTTTCTGCATCTTTAAATCCTTTAGGAGTTATTTTAATAGTACCATCCTCTAATTCTTTAAATACTATTCGGCACTTATTATGCACCAACACACCCGCTGTTCCTACGAAGTATGTATGATTATCTGCTACTTCAAAGTTATATACTTGTGTCGTCTTCTCAGTTGTCTCAACGGATGAGATTGATAAGATGTTGTGCTCACCTAATAGCTTATCACCATCAGTTAACTGTTCTGCTACGATAAAGCCTCGATTCGTAGTGAAGTATAAATGATGTGGTGTGGATTGAATGGTTTCACCATTTGTGAGGGTGATTGTAGTGATAACATCTGCTTGTTTACTGAACGTTTCAGTGACTGACTTATAGCTAACATACCCAGTTTCCATGCATCGAGATAAAACTTCATCTCCGACTTGAATCGTTTCAATTGGTTTTAAACCAAACTTAGTTTGTACTAAAGTTCCCGCCAAGAAACAGTTCTTAATAAGATTAAACTCACACAACTTAGCTTTGACATCCGTCATCCTACTTCTTAGTATAATCCCTAATTCTTCTCGTGTTAAACGAAACACAGGCTTATCAAACATCTTCACATGCAAATGTTCACCAACAAGTTTAGTATATTCTAAGTTATTAAATGCGCGTTTCGTCCCACTACTCACATTATCAATAAATTGATTGAATGCTGGTTCGTAGTGCTTTCTAAACTGTTCAACTGGCCTTGCGATTGTTTTCTTCACATGCGATATATCATGCATCACGCGATCTTTCACTACACGATAAGGAATTACTTTCTGACTCAATACAGATGGTAGACGTTGTATGTTTGTATTTTTAACGATTTGGTTTAATACATGATCACCTGACATCTTAGGTTTTAAGAAACTATCTAACCCAAAGCTTTTGTCAAACGTATGCTCTACCGCTTGCTTAACAAATTGATTTGACTTTGAAACCCATTCCCTGGATTGATTCACCACCGTATGTCCATTGATTTGGTCGACTAATCCTTGAATTCTTGCTTGATTTAACCTTTCTGCGAAATTGGATTTCAATGTAATCAAATGTTCAGGCATTTTGAGATGACGTGCCATCCCACTCGTAATCACTTTCGTCGATGCCTTTAACCCCGTCTTCTCAATCGACTTCATTAATAATTTCTTTCCTGCGCCTTTCAGCGCCGGCGGAACAGGAATTAGTGACGCTGCTTCAACCCCTCGCTCAAGATTAGACAACTTTCTACCGGATACCAGATTCCTTCCAGACACCGCATTATGTACAGAATACGCTGAATATGCAGCAGCTGCCGCTGCACCTGCAAGGGGGTTGATAATAGAAAGCACAATTATCCCCGCGGTCGCTTTCATCTCAAACCAGAATTCTTTACTTTCCTGCGCTTCTCTCTTTAATTCCGCCTGCCTTTCGGCCTCAAGCCGTTTCGCTTCCTCTTCATAACTTTCATAATCAAAGCTTTGCCCTTTCAGCACCATATTTTGAAAGTCAGTTCGCTTTAAATCTTTATTTTCTTTCTGTTTTTTTAATTGTGCATAATTTTGATCAATAATCTTCTGAATATTTTTATCAGATTTAAGTAATTCCTCTAACGTATACACATCTTCTTTTTCAGCGTTTTTCACTTTCTCTTTAACAACATGTGCTGATGAATCGTGTAATGAAGGCGTATCTACACCATTCTTCTTTATATGAAATGCATTGATATTTATATTTGAAATACTTTCCATCACTTGATCAAGCTTTGTCGTAAATGGATCATCCACCCGTTCTTTCAATCGATGATCGATTTGTGATACGTAATCCAGCATTTCATATTGATAGTAATCCATCACTTTCTTACCCGTTAGACCTATTTCTTTCGCTTCAACGTGACATACATGATCGACGTCATATGCGTTAATTGCCGACTGTATTTCTTGAATGGCGTCATCAATTTTTTGAAAGTCCGAACCCGATACTGCATCAAGTATACTTTGAATCTTCCGACGTTCATTATCATAATCGTGCGATAAGTAATCTATGGATCTCAAAATCACCATTCCTTTATATATGATATTTAGAAAACTATTTAATCAATTTTTTTATTTTCTTTTATTCTAATTTTTTGATTATATTCTTATTTATTTGCCTATTAATTTAATTATTTAATAATTTATTTATCCAATAATTTATTTATTTGCTTATTAACTTATTTAAATTCTTTTAGATCTACGTAATTGTTTTTATATATTCAAGTTTAATTTGTATTCTAGTTATTCGACTTCATGAATAATCTAGCATTTTAATTTTATTATCATTATTTGTTAATCATCCTAAGTTACTTAGCTGCATTATTTGTTGTTCTACCTATGTTACTTCGCAACATTATTCATTAATGTTGTAATACAACTTAGCAAATTCCATTCCCCATGCTTCATCTTGCTTAATAAATTCCTCAACAGCATACCCAACAGAACCAGCTACAAGAGAGAATTTATCGTCTAAATTTGCTACAACAACACCTGCTGCTTCATACGTCCCCATTGATTTAACGGCACGTTCACTTTGATAATAAGAATTATCTTTTACCCGATTAAATGCTTCAACACCTTCTTTATATTTCGCATTTATCGCTTCTAATTTCGACATTACTTCGTATATCGTATCAGGTGACACTTGTATTTTACTCATTCACTACCACCTCTTTTGCTGATAAATTTAAACTTTCAATAATAAATGTATTGATAACCCCAATATTAACTACTTTGATGGTTTCATCTGCCACATCGTACATATAAAGGACATCATTTTGTTCAAACAATTGATATATACGATGTGCTTTATTTAATGATTGATGGTATATCTCTACTTCCAGTGTATTTGTCACACTTTCTATACCTGCTTCCTGAATAAATGCATGTGCTTCCTGTTCTACGTCCATAAAGTCAAAATCAATTGCATCTTCCTGGCGAAGCAAAATCGGATACTGATCAATTAGAGATGCAAACAGTGTTTGATTACTAACAATTCGAATCTGAAACTTATTTTCTTCGAATCTACTCAACATAAAATATCTATGCTCTAAATCGATACAAGGACTAAAATGAATATCACCGATTCTGACATTACTTAAATGCATACAATACGCTTTTATTAATGTCGCAATTTCATACCCAGTTTCTGTTAAAGATAAATCCTCAGTAAAATATCCTTTATCTATTAATGCGTATACTGCCTCATTCAAATCATCCGGTTGACGCCATTCAAAATGAACAAGTGGTATATCACTACCTGCAAGCAATTTCAATTCTTCATAAGTATAATAATCTGTTCTATTAACCATTACACATTCACTCCTCTTACAGCTTGTGTAATCGATAATGCATCGTATTCACTTAAACTTTGATATAATGCATCAATCGCTTCGACATGTTCAGATATTGCTCCATTTAAATCACCCTGAAATGATGCCATAATATTTATCATGTTATACACCGATTCCTTATACTCTCCATGCCATTCTGATCCTTCAATAAAACTGACTAATTCTTTTGTCATTCGATATGCTTCGTTAAATGCTTGCTCTGCTTTCTTCGCATCATTTAATGCTTGTTGTATTCTATCTTCTTTCGCTTTTATCCCAGGATAACCACCATTTGAGCTCCCTGCATAACATACTTCATGCATCATTACCCCTCCTAACTAAATATTTTACTTTCATATTCTGATTGTTTCATACGTGCCTGTTCAATTGCCTGATCAACACTTTGTTTCGCTTGTTGTGCATCTTGTTTTAACGAAGTTAGCTTTTCTTTAAGTAAATCACTTTTTTCTATGTATAATTGATTTGGATTATCTTGATGAATCGATAATTGATTTCGCATTGCATTACTTAATGCTTCTTCAATATTCCGATAAGCTTGTTGAATTGTATAACTTTCCTCTTCAAGCTTACTAACGAGTTGTGCATAAGATATCGCTTTACTTGCAAATTCAGTTCTTCTGCCAATTTCTGCTGCAATTTCAGAAGCAAACTTTTCAACATCTTCATATTTACTTTTTACAAATTGCTCAATATCGTGAAACATAGCGATACCTCATTTCAAATATTTTTGTCTTTTCTATTATAATAAATTTATTCCTATAATTTCAAAAAATCGTATGCTTTCATGAAACAAAAATATAAAAAAAGAAAATAGAAAATAGAAAAAAATAGAAAAAAAAAGAAATAGGCACAATCGCCTATTTCTTCTTCTCATAATACGTTATAATTTTTAATATGCTTATTGTAATTCAAAATGAAAACTAAATGCTGATAAAACATACAACGGTGCGGTTTCTGCTCTTAATATACGTGGCCCTAAACCTACAGTTGTTCCACCAAACAACTCAATTTCCGTCTCACTAAGTCCACCTTCCGGACCAAATATAACACAAACTTTATCACCATGTTTAATATGCTTTATCGCTTCAGTAAAACTTTTCGTTTCACCCGTTTTCGCAGTTTCTTCATATGCAATAAGCACATGATCAAACACTTCTAATTCCTTTACAAGTGATTTCCCGCTATTTGCAAATTGAACATAAGGTACAATTTGTCGATAACTCTGCTCAGCAGCTTCTTTCACAATCTTCTCAAATCGTTCTAATTTCTTCTGAAACTTCTTCTCATCAACTTTAACAATCGTTCGTTCACTTACAAATGGTATAAAGCTATGCGCGCCGAGTTCTGTTGCCTTTTGAATCATCCACTCATACTTGTCATTCTTCAGTAATCCGCTCGCAATCGTCACTGATATCGGCATTTCTGTTTGGATATCGAGTTGATCAATCGCCCTTACCGTCACTTCATTTCCGATGTCAGTCAGTTCCACAACCATCGTGCCATTCATAAAGTTGATAATACACTGATCTCCAACTTGTTGGCGCATCACATTCTTAATATGATGTACGTCATCTTTCTGTGCAATCGTATAATGTTCACCTAATTCAGCATGTGCCTCAAGAAAATATCGCTGCATCTTATGCCTCTTTTCTAGCGGCAATTGCAATCCATCCACTGTCTCGCGTAATTTCAAGTATGCGATAACCTACGCGTTCTAAATGCTCCACAATCATTGTTTCTTTTTCTTCGATAATACCAGAAGTAATAAATAGTCCATTATCATTTAACAATGCGTAACTATCATCAATCATTAAATCAACAATGTGAGCTAATATATTCGCAAAGATTACATCACGTTTTTCTGTTTCACCTTTTAATAAATTACCTGGTTCAGCCGTAATCGCATCCAGACAATCATTTTTCTCAAAATTATCTTGTGCAACTTTCACTGCAACCGCATCTAAATCCAGCGCTTTTATCGGTGCAGCGCCAAGTTTATGTGCTGCAATACTTAAGATTCCAGACCCTGTCCCGACATCAATCACGGATTGATTCGGCAAGACATACTTTTCAATTAATTTTAAGCACATTGATGTCGTTGCATGATCACCTGTACCAAACGCCATACCAGGATCTAAATGAATTGCGTGTTCACCTTCTTGTAACGCGTCATAACTTTCCCAGCTCGGCACGATCACAAATTTATCAGACACTTTAAATGCATGAAAATGATTCTTCCATTCATTCGCCCAATCTTCTTCCTGTACTTCATCTGTCGAAATTTCCAGACGCGTCACTTTCACATCATGCAATTGATTAATTTTCTCTTCTATCGTTTCGATGATGCCATCATGATAATCCAATTCGCTAAAATACACTTTCACACGTACATCTGACTCTGGATAATCCGCAGGGTCAAGTTCGTATATTTCACCAAATGTTTCAATGCGTCCTTTTTTTAATTCTTCACTGTCTTCAATCACGACACCGTTGGCACCTACTTCATTTAATATATCCGCAATAAAAGGTTCCAGTTCGTGATTAATCATTAACGTAATTTCTTTATAATTCATTATTATTCTCCTTTAAAGAAGCGTTTAGTTTTATCAAAGAAATTAGAAGGTTGTTCTGTAATATCCGTGCCATCAATTTCAGCAAATTCACGTAATAATTCCGCTTGACGATTTGTCATTTTCACTGGTGTCTTCACATTTACTGTAACATATAAGTCACCATTACCATAACCATGAACATTCGCAACACCTTTATCACGTAGTCTAAAGCGTTTACCTGTTTGTGTACCTGCTGGAATCGTCAACATGACTTTACCAGTCAATGTCGGTACTTGAATTTCATCACCTAATGCAGCTTGAGCAATCGTTAAATCCAACGTGTAGAATAAATCATCGCCTTCACGCTCAAACTTATCACTTGGTTGTACTCGGAATACAACATATAAATCACCTGCTGGTCCACCATTCACGCCAGGTTCACCTTGACCAGATAAACGAATTTGTTGTCCATTATCTACACCTGCAGGTACAGTTACTTTAATTTTTACCGTTTTGATGACGCGTCCAGTACCGTGACAGTCATGACATTTCTCTTCGAAAGTTTTTCCTGTACCGCCACAATCCGGACATGGTCTTTCTGTTCTTACTCGACCAAATGGTGTGTTTTGCTCAACATGAACATTACCACGGCCATGACATGTACTACATGTATTTACTTTCGTACCAGGTTTAGCACCTGTACCATGACATGTATCACACTCTACTTCTTTCTTCACTGAAATTTCTTTCTCTGTACCAAATACTGCATCCTCAAATGAAATATTCATTTGATATTGCAAATCGTCACCTTTACGTGGTGCATTTGGGTCACGTCGCGTAGCACCACCAAAGAATGAACTGAAGATATCTTCAAATCCGCCAAAGCCGCCGAAGTCTTGTCCACCAAATCCTTGTCCCATGCCTGCATGACCAAATTGATCATACTGTGCTTTCTTTTGTTCATCACTTAATACTTCATATGCTTCTGCAATTTCTTTAAATTTTACATCAGCATCTGGCTCTTTGTTAATGTCAGGATGATATTTTTTTGATAACTTTTTATATGCGCGTTTTATCTCTTCTTTAGAAGCACCTTTTTGAAGGCCAAGTACTTCGTAATAATCTCTTTTCGCCACGTTTCATTCTCCTTTACTACACATCAATTTAAGAAAAAGCCAAAGCCAATAAATTGACTTTGACTTTTAAGATCTTACTTATTATTTTTTGTCGTCATCTTTAACTTCAGTGAAGTCAGCATCAACTACATCGTCTTGAGGTTTGCTTTCAGCGCCTTCAGCACCTTGTTGTGCTTGTGCCATTTGCTCATATAATTTCATTGATAATGCTTGAACCACTTCATTTAAAGCATCTTTTTTCGCTTTAATTGCTTCGATGTCATTACCTTCTAATGCTTTTTTCAATTCTTCTTTTGCAGCTTCTGCCTTTTCTTTCTCAGAAGCATCAACTTTATCTTCTAAATCTTTAATTGCTTTATCTGTAGCAAAGATCATTTGATCTGCTTCGTTACGTAAATCTACTTCTTCACGGCGTTTTTTATCTGCTTCAGCATTTGCTTCTGCATCTTTCACCATACGTTCGATTTCTTCGTCACTTAAAGAAGATGAAGATTGGATAGTGATTTTTTGTTCTTTTTGAGTACCTAAATCTTTTGCAGTTACATTAACGATACCGTTCTTATCGATATCGAATGTTACTTCAATTTGTGGTACACCACGTGGTGCTGGTGGAATATCTGTTAATTGGAAGCGACCTAATGTTTTATTGTCTGCTGCCATTTGACGTTCACCTTGTAATACGTGAATGTCAACTGCTGGTTGATTATCTGCTGCTGTAGAGAATACTTGTGATTTAGATGTTGGAATTGTAGTGTTACGTTCGATTAATACTGTAGATACACCACCCATTGTTTCAATACCTAATGATAATGGTGTTACGTCTAATAATACGATATCTTGTACATCACCAGTTAATACCCCACCTTGAATCGCAGCACCCATCGCTACTACTTCATCAGGGTTTACACCTTTGTTTGGTTCTTTACCTAATTCTTTTTTGATTGCTTCTTGAACAGCTGGGATACGTGTTGATCCACCTACTAATAATACTTCATCGATATCTGAATTTGATAATCCAGCGTCTTTCATCGCTTGACGCGTAGGACCCATTGTACGTTCTACTAAATGACGAGATAAATCTTCGAATTTTGCACGAGATAATGTCACTTCTAAGTGTAATGGTCCCGCTTCTCCAGCAGAGATAAATGGTAATGAAATTTGAGTAGAAGATACACCTGATAAGTCTTTTTTCGCTTTTTCAGCAGCATCTTTTAAACGTTGCATTGCCATTTTGTCATTTGATAAATCTAAACCATTTTCTTTTTTGAATTCTTCTACTAAGTAGTCAATGATGACTTGGTCGAAATCATCTCCACCTAAACGGTTATCCCCAGCAGTAGATAATACTTCGAATACACCGTCACCTAATTCTAAAATAGAAACGTCGAATGTACCGCCACCTAAGTCGAATACTAATACTTTTTGTTCTTTGTCTGTTTTATCTAAACCATAAGCTAAAGCTGCTGCTGTTGGCTCGTTGATGATACGTTCAACTTCAAGACCAGCAATTTTTCCAGCATCTTTAGTTGCTTGACGTTCTGCATCGTTGAAGTATGCAGGTACTGTAATAACAGCTTTAGAAACTTTTTCACCTAAGTAAGCTTCTGCAGTAGCTTTTAAGTTTTGTAAAATCATTGCTGAAATTTCTTGTGGTGAATATTGTTTTCCATCAATATTTTCTTTATGGTCAGTACCCATATGACGTTTAATTGAAATGATTGTGTTTGGATTTGTAATTGCTTGGCGTTTTGCTACTTCACCAACTTGTGTTTCTCCATTTTTAAATGCAACAACTGATGGTGTTGTACGGTTACCTTCTGGATTTGCGATTACTTTCGGCTCGCCACCTTCTAATACAGATACACATGAATTTGTTGTTCCTAAGTCAATTCCGATTACTTTACTCATTATATAATTCCTCCATTATTTAACGTTTTAAAAAAAACATTGTGTTTGATTCAAGTTACTTCGTAAAATCTATAGCACAATAATACGATGCAATCGCATTACTCATTCACTTTAACCATTGATGCACGTAATACGCGCTCTTTTAATTTATAACCTTTTTGAAGCTCTTCTAATACGATACCAGAAGCTTTATCAGGATCACTTTCCTGCATCACTGCCTGATGATAATTTGGATCAAACGGTTGGTCTTTCGCTTCAATCACTTCAAGACCATTGTCTTTTAAAGAGCTTAATAAACTTTCATAAACCATCTCTACACCTTTATGTAGTGATTTAAATTCTTCACTTTCACCTTTTTGGGCGAGTGCGCGTTCGATATTATCGACTGCAGGTAAGATATCTCTTAATACACTTTGCGCACGATAAGCTCTTTCAGTATCTAATTCAGCACGTGTGCGTTTTTTATAATTTTCAAATTCAGCATAAAGTCGTAAATACTTCTCTTCTGCTGCATTTAATGCATTTTTCGTTTCAGTTAATTCATCAATTTCTTCTTGTTCAGTTGCTTCTACAGGTGCTTCTGGTGCAATTTCATCAGTAACATCTTGTTCAACTGTTTCATTTGATTCGTTTACTACTTCTACTTTTTTATCTTCATTTGTTTCTGACAAGATAGTACCTCCTTATAACAAGTGATGAATACTTGCTAATTTATTAAAGACTTTTCGGTAGCTCATTTGTGTCGGTCCAATGACTGCAATCTTCCCATTCACTTTATTTAAATGAATCGGTGTCGTTACAATTGAGATGCCTTGTAAGTTCTTATCAATTTCCTGACCTAAAGTCACTTGAATATTATTGGATTCTAAATTACTCAACACTGCAGGTAAATTGTCAGAATCAATAAACTTCAAAGTTTCTTTTACTGCTTGCACATTATCTGGATCAATCAATTCATACAAATATTCTCTACCCTCAAAATAAATGGCGTGAGATGTTGTTTGTGCTTTCTTGACAATTTCAGATTTTAAATGTGTCAATGGCAATTGTTTAAATCCTTGATGATTCACATCAAAGTGAATATTACCTTCAATAATTGCAAGTAAATTCTGATTTAAATAATTGTTCATACGCTCAATTTCTTGTCTCGTTAAACGTACTTGCCATGAAATTTGTTGATGTTCAACATTACCATTTTCATAGACAATAATTAATACCAAATTGGTCGGTGTTAAATACGTCAAATGAATTTGTGAAATTGATCGCTTATCGATTTCTGTCGTCGTTGCAATAGATAAATATTGTGTATCCATCGCAATTTCCTTCGCGAGCATTCTAAAGTCAACAAAGTTTGTTTGATCTGAAAAGAAATGTTCTTCATAAGGAAATTCCTTTTGCAACGCTTCAACATAAAATTTGTAGCCTGCTTCAGATGGGATACGTCCGCTTGAAGAATGCATCTTTTCAATTAAACCATGGTCTTCAAGTCGTTTCATTTCCGCTCTGATGGTTGCCGGACTTACGTTTAAATTATGTTGTTCAATCAGTTTCTTAGAACCGATAGGTGATCCACTATCAACAAAATCCTCAACAATTACGTTTAGTAAATGTAATTGTCTATCTGTTAGCATATTCCACCTCGTTAGCACTCTATTACCTCAAGTGCTAATAACAATTTATCAAATTGGTCAAAGTATGTCAACATATAACCCTCAAAAATAATAAAAACAAAAAAAGTTCTTAAAAACCGTGTTATTACACAGTTAATAAGAACTTTTCAAATACATCATTACCACGCATACGGCCTTGATTCGTCAACTTTATTTGATTATTTTCAAAAGTAATTTGACCTTCATTTAGCAAACGTTGAACGACAGTGCCAAACACTGCGTTAAAAGTAACGCCATAGCGCTGTTCGAAATCAAGCACATTAATCCCTTCATTTAACCGTAATCCTAAAAACATATATTCTTCCATTGATGCTTCTTTATCGACGGGTATCACTTCTTTAACAGCATTGCCTGCTTTCATCGCTTTTATATAATGTGGTACAGGCACAACATTGTAATACCGTTTCCCATTGACATACCCGTGACTACCTGCACCGGCTCCATAATACTCATTATTTGTCCAGTATACTTTATTATGCAGTGATTCAAAGTCGCCTTTCGCATAGTTCGAAATTTCATACTGATGAAATCCATGCTTCGCTAAGAAATCCATCGTGTATTCATACATTTCCTGAGCCAACGTTTCATCCGGCATTTGAAGTAAACCTTTCTTATATTGATTATAGAATTGAGTCTTCGGTTCCAATATAAGTGAATAACTAGAAATGTGATTAATGTCTAGTTGAACCGCTTGTTCAAGGTCATACATACATTCTTCTAATGTTTGTGTGGGCAAATGGTACATTAAATCAATACTCACCGATTCAATGCCTAAACGATTCGCATCATCTACAGCACGTTTTATATCACTTTCCACATGCGTCCTACCTAAAGACTTTAATAAACGATTATTGAACGTTTGGACACCAAGTGATAAACGATTGACACCAAAATGCTTCATAATCGCAATTTTATCAGTTGTGAGTTCATCAGGATTAGCTTCGACCGTAAATTCACTAGCAATTTCAAATCGGTTCGTCACAAAGTGAAGTAAACGTTCTAACTGATTGTTAGATAATGCTGTCGGCGTTCCTCCTCCAATAAAAACGGTATAAATGACATCCTCTGGAATCATATCCAGTTCTTTTATTAGCGCGTCTAAATAATCATCCACCGGCTGATTCTTAATTAAAAATTTATTAAAGTCACAATACGTACAAATACGATTACAAAAAGGAATATGAATATATAGACTTCTCACGTTTGTCCCTCCAAATTGAAAACACGATTGCTCTTTATAAGATACAATCGTGTTCCAAATTTATTCTTCGTCCATTTTTAATACGGCTAAGAAAGCATCTTGCGGGATTTCAACAGATCCAACTGCTTTCATCTTCGCTTTACCTGCTTTTTGTTTTTCAAGTAACTTACGTTTACGTGATATATCTCCACCGTAACATTTTGCAAGGACGTTCTTACCAATTGATTTGATATTTGTTCGTGCAATAATCTTTTGACCAATAGCAGCCTGGACAGGTACTTCGAATTGTTGACGCGGGATTAACGTTTTTAATTTTTCTACGATGACTTTACCACGTTCATAAGCGAAATCTCTATGCACGATAAAGCTTAATGCATCGACACTTTCTCCATTTAATAAAATATCCATCTTCACTAAACGACTTTCCTGATAGCCGATTAATTCATAATCAAATGAAGCGTAGCCTTTTGTATTTGATTTTAACTGATCAAAGAAATCAAACACAACTTCAGATAACGGAATTTCGTAAATAATATTCACTCGAATATCATCCATATAGTCCATCGTCTTAAAGTTACCACGTTTTCTTTGGCATAATTCCATAACAGAACCTACGTAATCATTCGGTACCATAATACTTGCTTTTACATATGGTTCATAAATTTTGTCAATTTTTTGTGGATCCGGCATTTTTGATGGATTATCTACAATCACTTCAGTTCTATCCGTCATTTCACATTTGTATATAACAGATGGTGCCGTTGCGATTAACTCAATACCGAACTCACGTTCAATACGTTCCTGAATAATTTCCATATGTAATAAACCTAAGAAACCAACACGGAAACCAAAGCCTAACGCTTGAGATGTTTCGGCTTCAAATTCAAGTGAAGCATCATTTAATTGAAGCTTTTCAAGTGCTTCACGTAAATCGTTGTATTTACCAGTATCTATCGGATAAATTCCGCAGAATACCATCGGATTCATCTTCTTATAACCTTGTAATGGTTCTGGTGCCGGGTTATTCGCTAACGTAATCGTATCCCCTACACGAGAATCTGCTACGTTTTTAATAGAAGCAGCGATATATCCTACATCTCCGACTGTCAATTCCTCAACCGGTAATTGTTTCGGTGTATTAATCCCAACTTCAACGACTTCAAATGTTTTACCTGTCGACATCATTTTAATTTTATCGCCGGCTTTCACCGTTCCATCAATAATTCTAATAGAAGAAATAACACCACGATACGCATCGAAAGCACTATCAAAGATTAACGCTTTTAATGGCGCTTCAGGATCACCAGTTGGTGCCGGAACTTTCTCGACGATTTGTTCTAATATTTCATCGATTCCAATATTTGCTTTCGCTGAAGCTAATACGGCTTCACTTGCATCCAAACCAATCACGTCTTCAATTTCCTGACGGACACGTTCTGGTTCTGCTGCCGGTAAATCAATCTTATTAATTACTGGTAATAATTCTAAATCATTGTCTAGAGCAAGGTAAACGTTCGCAAGTGTTTGTGCTTCAATACCTTGCGCCGCATCGACAACGAGAATCGCACCTTCACATGCTGCTAAACTACGCGATACTTCATACGTAAAATCGACGTGTCCTGGCGTATCTATTAAATGGAAAATATACGTTTCTCCATCTTTAGCAGTATAATTCAGTTGTACTGCATTTAGTTTAATGGTGATGCCGCGTTCACGTTCTAAATCCATAGAGTCAAGTAACTGCGACTTCATTTCACGCGATGCCACTGATTTTGTATTTTCTAATATTCTATCTGCTAATGTCGACTTCCCATGATCGATATGTGCGATAATAGAGAAGTTTCTAATTCTTTCCTGACGGCTTAATCGCTGTTCATTATTCATGTTTATTTGCCCAACTTTCTTAAATTGTACGTATATTTGATTATAACAACTCTTAAACAGTTCTTCAATTAGTTTTAAAAATATAGATTGCATATAACGCGTGAATTTGATAAAATATTTCTTGTTGCAATCAAAATATCTATTTTAAGTGCAAGACATTTCTAGGAGGTGACATTATGCCAAACATTAAATCTGCAATCAAACGTGTTACAACTAACAATAAAGCACAACAAGCTAACATTTCTCAAAAGAATGATATGCGTACTGCTGTGAAAAATGCAAAAGCGGCAATTGAAAACAACGCTGACAATAAATCAGAATTAGTACAAGTAGCTGTTAAAAAGATTGATAAAGCTGCGAAAAGCAACTTAATCCACTCTAACAAAGCTGACCGTTTAAAATCACAAGTTATGCGTAACAACTAATCACAATAAATGAAGCGACCCTCGGGTCGCTTTTTTTAATGGATTAAATCTTTAATATGAATAATTCTAATATTAATACTTTATCTAAGTAGCTCGATTTCAATGCATAATCTGTTTCAGCACAATCTTTCATTATTGCGAGTAATCGATTTAAATCCATTGCTTTCACTTTACGTAAAGCCAGTTTAACACGATACGGATGCACGCCTACTTGTTTGGCAATTTGTGCTTCACTAAATCCTTTTTGAGATAATATTTTTACCTGGTAATAAAGGCGATATTGTCCACTAATTAAAGCCAACAATTTAATCGGTTCTTCTTTCATATTAATCAAATCTTTCAATAATGTGATGGCGCTTTTTTTATCACCTTTTGCAATATAATCTGTTAATAAAAAGACATTCTGTTCTAAACTACGACTAACGACTTCGTTTACATCTTTTTTTGTAATAATCGGCTGCTCTCCGATGAATAACATTAATTTATCCATTTCTTTAACAACATTACTATAGTTAAGGCCAGTTAAATGTACAAATGCATCTAATGCATCTGCTTTTATATCTTTAAATTGCTGGTTAAAGTTCGATTTAATAAGCTGCTTCATACCCTGCTCATCTAAAGGTTCAATTTTTTCAACGGTATGCATCTTTTTTATACGTTTAACGATTTTTTTACGCTCATCTAATTTATCGTTTAACACATTAAAGATCACTATGTTAGGCCCATCAAATTTTTCTAAAAAATCGACCACTTTATCTAGATTGATTTCATGTGGTGTCTTTACTTTTTCACCAGTAAAAATAAAACTATTGTTAACTAAAATTACTTTTTGATCACTTAAGAAAGGTAAAGTCATCGCATCTTCAGCAATCGCTTCAAAAGTTGATTCCTGTAAATCATAACGACTGAAATTAAAATCATCTTGTTCGCTAATAAATTGTGCGATTATACTTTGAATTTTATCTTCTACGAGTGGTTTTGTACTGCCGTGAACTAAATATATGTGACTCAATATGAGCGCTCCTTACATTAAAATCTTAATTTCATTATAGCTTTTTTTTGAACATTATCATATACTTAAATAGATACAAAAGTAGGGGGTTTTAGAAATGAATCATTTCGAGAAAAACACACAATCTAAAAATAATGACGTTCAAGATTCAGGATTTGCATTTTTATTTGGCTTTGGTGGATTCGCTACAATTTACATCATCGCACAAATCTTTGACTTAGTCGCTGGGAAATAAGAGAGGCTATTTTTAATGCGTTAAGGGCCGAACAAATTGGAAGCTCAACCGTAAATCAATTTTGATTTTGGTTGAGCTTTTTTATTTGTTCATTAACGATTGATATTGCGTTAATATTTTTCCCTCCTCTAAATCTATCGTTATCCTTCCCTCTGTCTGTGTATTCAGCACTTGTACACCTGCATTGTGTAATGCATCCATCGTCTCATTATGAGGATGTTGAAATCGATTGTTTCTTCCAGCTGAAATTATACCTACTTTTGGTTGACGAGCTAACAAATTTTCACTCGTGCTAGTACGACTACCATGATGTCCAATTTTCACAATATCGATAGGCGCTTTGATTTGCTTCAAAATTTCTGCTTCATAATCTTTACCTAAGTCTGCTAAAAATAAAATATTTCGTCCCTTTTTACCATATTCCAAAAACACAATAATACTATCGTTGTTCTCTTCACCTGTTGGTCCAACAGTTAAAAATTTTAAGGAAGATTTTTTTGTGTTGTTTAAACCTTTGGATTGTACGAATTGCATATCGTCATGTGTAATCAGTAGATTCACATCAATTAACGGTATATGTTTTTCTCGTGCTAATTGAATCACTTGTTGATATTTTTCACTGCCATGCGCACGCGGGTTGAATATTATACTGTATATCATATCCTGTTGTATTAAATACGATGTTTCACCAAAATGATCTGCATCTGGATGCGTTAATATTAATGTATCAACTTTCTTTATCCCACGATGTTTCAAAAATGGGATCGTCACTTTATCACTAATCGTCTGTGCATTATGTCGTTTCTCCCATTGCTCACTAAAGTCCGGTTTCCCACCTGTATCAATCATCATTACTTTATTCTCCAGTTCAAGTATCATCGCATCCCCTTGTCCTATATCTAAAAAGTGCACACTATCATTCGCTTGTTTTCCACTGACGACTATCAAAAGCATCATTAATATAATACTTATGCCACGTTTTAATTTTTTAGTACTAAAAACCAACATTAATACGATAAAAAGCAATATATACAGCAAAATATGCTGTTGTCCGACAACCATTTCAAATCTCGGCAACTGCATAAAAATTGTTGTAAGCATTTCATTGATGCTAAAAGCTATATTAATGAGCGGAATAATCCAGTCCACCGGAATATTAAACATCATTAACAATAATCCAAATGTACAAACCGGGAAAATAAAAAACGAAAACAACGGAATGAAAAATAAATTTGTCATTAGTCCGATAAAATAATTATTATTAAAGTGAAAGAGCAATATAGGAATCGTTACCAATTGAGAGATAAAATTGACGAGGAAAAACTGAAACAGATTTGAATATTCTCGATAAATCGGTAATATGAACACAAAACTATAACAAATGATATAGGATAATTGAAAGCCAACATCATAAATTGAAAAAGGTTCATACAACAAATTAATGATGAATGTAAGCGATAATAAGTCAGATATTTGTACTACACGTTTTGGATACAATAATATGAGCAGAATAAAAATTGTCGATCGAAAGACTGACGGCTGACCCCCGGTAAAAATCATATACAAAGGCAATAAAAATATTAGAATACATGTACAAAGTATGAGTGGTACATGCATTCTGCGTAAACAATAAAATAATTGAACTGATAATAGTGCAACATGACTACCACTAATCGCATACAAATGATAAATGCCCAGCGATTTAAGACGATCCATTTCTGCCTTACTTAAGAAAGACGTATCACCTAAAGTTAATGCTATAAAATATCCAGTATGTTCAATGTTTGTCCTGGACATTGTTAACGCGAGAGACTTTCGATATGCTTTAATCCATTCAATAAATGATAGCTCTGAAGGTGTACATTGCTGCCAATTAACATTTGAAAGTTTAACACTTCCCCATTTATGATGATGATATAAAAATGTATCAAAGTGAAAACCAGAAAAATTAGTATTCGGTAATACGTGTTGCCGCGTCACTTGTGCGTCACATTGCAAAAAAGAAAGATGCTTTGTTTGCAGTTGATGTTTCTCAATTTCATTTTTTATTTTATAAAAAAACTGAAACTCACCATCACGTGTCGTCATCGTTCCAGTTAATAAATTGCCATCGATTTGATAATCGTCCAATATTCTGATAGTCGTTACAGCTGACTGATTAATTTCATAATCAAACGGCAATCTTTCTCTTTTATAATCATACGTATGATAGAAATAATATGACAGTAAGAACATACTCATAAAAACAAAACACCATTTATAATATTGTTTCTTAAAAATGATGACGATGGATAAGATGATTAAACATAAAGCGGCAAGAATAGAATGTGACCATAATACGCCTGCAATAATGAGCAAAACGACAATAAAACCCACATACGCCTCCAATCTTTACATTTGTTCAAAATACCCCGCAACATGCTCTGGATTAAATTCAATCTTTTCAGTCTCAATATTTGCTTTTTGTAACAGTTCTACTGCATACGGATGATTCTTATAATCATTTGCATAGTAAATTTTCTTAATACCCGCCTGAATAATAGATTTCGTACAATGAATACACGGGAAATGTGTTACATAAATTTCTGCACCTTCTGTTGATACACCCATTTTTGCACATTGCAATAAAGCATTCATTTCAGCATGAATCGTACGGATACAGTGTCCATTCTCTACGTAACATCCTTCATCAATACAATGCACTTCACCCGAAACAGAACCGTTATAGCCACCAGCAATAACACGATTATCTTTCACAATCGTAGCACCTACACTTAAACGTGTACATGTAGAGCGTAAAGCTAATAATTGAGATTGTGCCATAAAATACTCTTTCCATTGAATTCTTTCCATGAGATCACCTACGTCGTTTTGAACTCATTGTAATATTTATTCAAACTTTATTCAAGTTGCATATTTTCCAGTTGTTTTGTGTATTATAATGAATACGTATCAAATTGATTTAATGTGCTATCATTCGTATAACATAATTACACCGAAATATAATCTTTTAAATGCTCAAACGTTTTATCCCCTATGCCTTTAATTTCTTTTATTTCTTCAATCGATTTAAATCCTCCATTCGTTTCCCTATAATGAATGATATCCTGCGCCTTTTTCTCCCCAATCCCAGGTATTTCTTCCAGTGCACTTTGTTCTGCCGTATTAATGTTGATGACCTTTTGATTTGTCTTTAACGGACTTTGACTACGTTGAATAGCTTGTTGATACATCGCATATTTATTTTCTTTTACTTCACCTTTATAAGGAATATAAATCACCATTCCATCCTGGACGGTTTGTGCTAAATTCACTGCATCCAGATCAGCATTTTTTAAGGGTACAGCTAATTTTATAAGTTCATCAACAACTTGATTATTTTTCGCCGGATATACGCCACTAAACTTCACTGCTCCTTTAATATCCACTTTAACTTCATCAGTCTTTTCTTGCTTTGGCTTACTTTCCTGTTGCGTTGTTTGTTCTAAAGCTAGCGTTGCTGATTTTGATTTTTTATCACCTAAAGTAGCAAACTGACTTATCGGTAATGCTTCCTTATCACCTTGATTGGCAGGCTGCCTTTGTGTAATAATCACGCAAACAAGTAAAAGTATCACAGCGACTACACCTAATATCAGTTTATTTTTGATGAGCCATTGTTTTATTTGATCTAAATCCATAAAAAAACACCTCCACATAATTATCTGTAGAAGTGCTCAATCTATTTTATTTGTCACAAATTAAATTTTATTTTAATGATTCTTTCTTTTTCACAACAAAAAATACACGTTCAACGTTATGCAAGTCTACTGAGGTAATCGTTGCATCGGGATTAAAATCAGCAAATATAGAGGTTGCTTCTAAACCTGCCTGATTAAGCATCGCGTTATATTCATCAATTGCAAACGTTCTTTGATAATGTTGCTCATCAAAACGCGCATATAGCCCTTGTGTTTCAATAAAAAACGTTAAGTCATGATAAACTGAATAAGGTGCTTCACCTTGAATCGCATGCCAAACGTATAGCATATCTTCCAGTTCATCACTGTATGTTTGATTCTCAAAATACGTTTCAAATTTAGCTGTACTATGCACATCAAAAATAAAAACACCATCATCATCTAAATGCTCTGCAACGCGTTGAAATGTTGTAATGACATCGTTACGTTCTGGCAAATAGTTAAGACTGTCACACAAACAAGTAATCGTTTGAAACTTCTGATTTAATTCAAGTTCCATCATATTTTGCGCAATAAATGTCACATCATTGCGTTTAGATGCAGCGATCGCAAGCATTTCCTCACTTAAATCAACACCGGTCACTTTCACTGACTGAGGTATCTTTTCAACAAATGTACCTGTCCCTGTTGCTAAATCGAGTAAATTTCCCTTTAAATAAGGCGCTATTACTTCAAGCCATTTGTCATACGGCTGATCATACATAAACTGATCATATATCGATGCAAATTGACCGTATGCCATTAAATTTGCTCCGGCATGTATTCGATAATTTCCTGATCACGATATAATTTTTCTAAATTATAGTAATCACGTTCTTCATGATGGAAGACATGCACTACAACATCCCCTAAATCAACTAATATCCAGCGGGCTTCGTTAAATCCTTCTAAACGGTTCACTTCAACACCATGTTTTTGCGCTTCGTCTTTTACTTCACGGGCAATCGCTTGTACTTGACGGTCACTATTACCTTCACAAATTACGAAATAATCTGTAATTCCTGTGACATTTGCTACATTAATTCCAATAATATCTTCTGCACGCTTGTTGTCACAAGCGTTAAAAGCAAATTCTAATAATGCTTTCGCTTCCATTTCATCATTCCTTTTCATTTTACTTTTCTAAATTATAATAGTTTAAACATTCAATTGTTTTCGGATAAATCGGTTTATCATGTTCAATTAAATACAATACGGTGCGTTTAGAAATTTCATATATTGCTTTGTCAAGATTCTTTTCTTTGAACACGATATCACGAATATCTTCAACACCCGGTTGTGTACGTCCTGGCTCAATATAATCGCTGATAAAAATAATCTTTTCATTTAATCCCATACGCGCACGACCTGTCGTATGATAATAAATCGCATCATATGTTTCTGAATCAATATCATGTTTATCTTGCATATATGCTGCTGCGACAGGTCCATGCAGAATCTCTGAATTATACGTTAATAAATCATTATCTAATTTGTATTGCGTCACAGCCTGGTATAACACACTTAATTCATCATATTTCGCATAATCATGTAAAATACCAGCCATTTCAACGATGTCTTTATCACCATCATAAATTTCTGCCATCTTCACTGCTGTTTCAGCAACACGTATTGAATGTTCATACCTTTTCTTTGGTAACTTCTCTTCAACGAGCTTTCTCGCTTTCTTTTGTTTCATATAAATGTTCCTTTCTAATAAAGCGTTCAATCGTATCAATCACAAAACAACGAATTGTCTTATGATTCGCGATACGTTCACGAATCATTGTTGAACTAATATCCATTCTCGGAATTTGAAATGGTTGAAATGGCGACGGTAAATCAAGCATTTCAACGTCACGATTCACAACGATAAAACGTACCATTGATTTAAGCTTTTCAACTTCAAACCATTGATTGAGTGACATATATTGATCCGTGCCGATAACTATTGAAAGCTCTGCATGAGGATATTTATCTTGTAAATATCGCATCGTATGATACGTATAACTTTTACCTTCGCGTTCCATTTCAACTGTATATACAGACCCAAATCCAAGATAATGGATTGCCAGTTTAAGCATTTCAACTCTCGCCTCATCACTAGCACGCGCACCTGTTTGCTTTAATGGACTATGACCTGTCGGAATAAATAGAAATAGATCTGGTCGTTCTTGCTCATACACTTCGTTTGCCACCGTTAAGTGACCAATATGGATAGGGTCAAATGATCCGCCATATACGATGATTTTCATCGTGGTAATTCAATCTTCTTATTGTTGACTGAAGGTTTGTATAAAATAATCGTAGATCCTATCACTTGCACAAGTTCCCCGTACACACGACGTGCAATTGTTTCAGCTAGTTCTTGTTTATCATCATCATTATTTTGCAACACGCTCACTTTAATGAGTTCACGTTTTTCTAACACATCATTTAATTGTTCAATTAAATGATCGTTAATGCCACCTTTACCAATCTGGAAAATTGGATTTAAATGATGGGCTTCTGCTCTTAAAAACCTCTTTTGTTTACCTGTTAACATTATTTTCTTCCTTTCAAGGCTGTTGTAACTGCTTCGGTCATCGCTTGAACATTTGCCACTTGCCCTGTCCAAATTTCAAAACTTCTGGCACCTTGCATTACAAACATACCTAATCCATTTATAGTATTTAATTGATGCTGTTGTGCATCTTTAAGTAAAGCTGTAGTTTCTGGTGTATAAATAATATCACTTACGATACAACTTGCTTTCAACTGGTCACATGCAATTAATGACGTATCTTCATAACCAGTCATACCGACTGGTGTAGTATTAATGACTAAATCATAAACAGATAAGTCATCCAGCTGGTCATAAGTTTTGCACGCTACTTCGAAAGGCCATGATTGCACGCGTGAAACTGTTCGATTAGCCACAGTAACACGATGATGTTGCACCAGAGTATAACTGATGGCTCGACTCGCTCCACCTGCACCTAATATCAAGACGTTCATATTGTCTTTTAAATGTTCCTGGATACTAAATAAATACCCGATTCCGTCTGTATTATAGCCAATCCACTGTCCATTTTTAATATGTACAGTATTCACTGCACCTATCATTTGCGCTGCTGTATCGATTTCATCACAATATTGCATAATATCAACCTTAAATGGAATTGTTACATTAAATCCATCTAATGCTTTTTCAGCAATGATATCTTTAATATGATGAAAATGTTTCGGTTCAATATTTAATGCACAATATTCATCGTCACGCCATAGTGCTTTAAAGTTCGCATGGTGCATGACTGGAGATAATGAGTGACTAATCGGATGGCCAATGACTGCAAAGTTCATAGCACCACCTGCTTTATAAAATACTAGGTCTTAAATATACATCGACTTGTTTCGGTGCATATACGTCAATTACAGCACCTTGTTCGACGGTAATGAACCCAAGACCAGAGATTATTATATCCTGCTTATCGTCTTTAATCGATAGTGTCGTTTTCTTTACATTACCGAAATCAAAATCTTTCGTTCCCGGTGGTGTTAATAATTCACCGATTTGGCGATGCCATAAATCTTCTGCATTGACTTGCTTTGTGCGATGAATATTTAGTAAGTTTGATACGAAACAGTTTAAGCTGCGACGACCACCTGTCATATAATCGACGCGTACTAATCCACCTAAGAATAATGTTTGACCTTCATTTAATTGGAAGTTACGAGGCTTAATTTCATCTTTCGGCATAATGATTTTTAATTCTTTATCACTTACATAATGCGTCATTTGATGTGCCTGAATAATCCCTGGTGTATCATACATGAAAGAATGTTCATCTAACGGAATATCGATTAAATCAAGTGTCGTACCCGGGAAGTGTGATGTTGTAATCACATTCTTCTCACCAACACTCGTCTCGATTAATTTATTGATTAATGTTGATTTCCCTACATTTGTAGTACCTATGACATAAACATCTTTACCTTCACGGTGTGATTCAATCGTTTCTAATAATTCATCAATACCATGATTCTTTTGGGCTGAGATTAATACGACATCATCAGCTTTCATACCAAGTTCTTTTGCTTGTTTCTCGATCCACAGCTTCACACGACGTTTGTTGATGAGTTTCGGTAATAAGTCCATTTTATTTGCTGCAATAATGACCTTCTTATTCCCAACGATACGCTTTAAACCATTAATCCACGAACCCTGGAAATCAAATACGTCGATAACGTTTACCACAATACCGTCTTTATCGCTTAGCGCATTCAACATTGTTAAGAAATCATCACTTGTTAAATGAACATCTTGAATTTCGTTGTAATGCTTTAATCTAAAGCAACGTTTACAGATGACATCTTCTTTATTTAAACTTGAATTTGGAACGTACCCTGGCTTTGATTGATCAGTAGATTGCAAAATCGCGCCACAGCCAATACACTTCATTTCATTACTCAAATATTGTTCCTCCTGAATATCAATTATCAATACTTCTATTCTAGCACATAACACACTTTAAGTATTGTAAGACAAAATAAAAGGGCAGTGCGTTCATGCACGACCCTCTCTTTAAGCGGGTGATCGGAATCGAACCGACAACATCAGCTTGGAAGGCTGAGGTTTTACCACTAAACTACACCCGCATATATTAAATTCGTATAAATATAATAACGAATAATCAATACTTTGTAAAGCCTTCGTGATTATTTTTATTCATTTGTTTTTAATGTTTCATCGATTCATTAATCCTTTAAAATATACGATTGTTCGTTTACGCTTGAGATAACGCATAATTATCCTAAATTCGGTACCAATTGCTCGTTTGATTCACGCCAAATGCTATTGCTCAGTTAAAGAAAAAAGAGACAACATACGTTATCCCCTAATTTTCCCAGTTTATTAAACCTTTCTTTTTGAAGTAAGCTAAAAACTTACGTTCTATCATACGATTAACACGTGTTTTCCACTCATCATTAGATTTCACAGGCACAACCATAATAGAATAAAAACCATTTGAATTCGCTGCTAATACATCTGTCATCATTTGATCACCAATGACAACTGTTTCTTCTGGTTTTACACCCATCGCTGCACAAGCTTTCTTGAAGGATTGTCCCATAGGTTTACGTGCATTAAAGATATAATCGACTTCCAAAGGCGTCGCAAATGTTGCAACACGTGCCTGATTATTATTGGATACAATCGTTACTTTAATATTGTGTTCTTTCATACTGTTAAACCATTGAATCACTTCAGGCGTAGCAAGTGCAACATCCCAACCGACTAATGTGTTATCTAAATCAGTAATAATAGCTTTCACGCCACGACCAGACAATTCTTCTGGTGTAATCTCAAATATTGATTTTGCATACTTACTTGGTAATAAATACTTTTGAATCATTCCCATATGTCACCTCAAAATAATGTGTTATTACTCTATTACCCCATTCATACAATCAATAACCCCAATCCATGATGGACTGGGGTTTATATCACTATTCGATTTCTTGATTTGGAGCGTAATCTACTTCAGTACCAGTGTAAATTAAAAACCCGATAATTGCTGTTGCAATCACAGATAAAGCCATAATAAAAATCATCAATGCGCCCTCCTATCCCTTTAAGCAGGTAATGTCTCTAATACTGATTTTACAATTTTAGAACTTGATACGCAAGCAACTTTTAAAAACTCATCGAATGTTATGCCCGCTTCACCGTTTGCTAAATCAGAAATCGCACGCGTAATAATAAATGGTACATTAAACTGATAACATGTTTGTGCAACTGCAGCAGCTTCCATTTCAACAGCTAAACTTTCATTAAAATGTGTTAAAATGGCTTGTTTTTGTTCAGCAGAACCGATGAAACTGTCCCCTGATACAATTAAGCCGATATGCGCTGTTAAATCATTTTCTTTTATTGCCTGTTCAGCAACTTCAATCAATTTAACGTCTGCATCGTATCGTTCCGGCATACCAGGAACTTGCCCTAATGCATAGCCGAATGCTGTCGCTACGACATCATGATGTAATACGCTCTGACTCACTACGATATCGCCTACGGATAGTTCAGCGCCTAAACCACCCGCACTACCTGTATTAATAATCATCTCAGGATTATATTCTTTAATTAATAATGTTGTACATATCGCAGCATTCACTTTACCAATACCGCTTTGCATTAATACTACATCCTGCCCATATAAACGACCTTTATAAATTTCAACATGCGCTTGTTGTTCTGTCACTAAATCAACCATGTCGTTTTTTAAAATTTCTATTTCTTCCTGCATTGCACCGATAATTCCAATCATTTATATTCCTCCTAAATAAAAAGCAGATCATTAAGATCTACTTTTAAATTATCACTATTTTATATTAGCTGATTTCTACGATTTTAACACGCATTTCATTACCATTTGGTAATGGTACGTTAATTTCATCGCCAACTTTTTTTCCTAATAACGCTTTCGCGATTGGTGATTCATTTGAAATCTTACCTTCGAAAGGATCAGCCTCTGCAGAACCTACGATTTTATATGATTCTTCTTCATTACCTGGAATTTCAGTAAATGTCACTGTTCTTCCTAATTGAACTTCTGATTTAGAACCGTCGTCTTCAATAATAACGGCATGACGTAACATCATTTCGATTTTTGTAATTTCTTGTTCAACGAATCCTTGCTCGTCTTTTGCTGCATCGTATTCTGAGTTCTCTGAAAGATCACCGAAACTACGTGCAACTTTAATTTTTTCTACTACTTCTGGACGACGTACAGTTTTTAAATGTTCTAATTCAACTTCTAATTTTTCAAAGCCTTCTTTTGTCATTGGGTATTCTTTTTGCATTTCCATGGATAAATCCTTCTTTCTACTAATTCACGCGAATTAATGATTGTATTTTTGTTGTCATAATATCGATCGCTACTGCATTACTTCCACCTTCAGGAATAATAATGTCAGCGTATCGTTTCGTTGGTTCAATGAATTGATTATGCATCGGTCGAACAACCGTTAAGTACTGATCAATAACTGACTCCATCGTACGTCCACGTTGTTCTATATCTCTAACAAGCCTTCTTAAAATACGAAGATCTGCATCTGTATCTACATAAATCTTAACATCCATTAAATCACGAAGCGTTTCATTCTCTAAAGCAAAAATGCCTTCTACTATAATAACATCTTTCGGCTCAAATGTAATCGTTTTCTCGCTTCTCGTATGTTTTGTATAATCATACGTCGGCACTTTTACCGTTTCACCGTTACGCAAATCAATTAAATTTTGAATTAATAAATCATTATCGAACGCTAGTGGATGGTCATAATTCGTTTTTAAACGCTCATCAAAACTTAAATGTGCCTGATCTTTATAATAATAATCTTGTTCGATTAAAGCGACGCTATAACCTTCTAAATTTTTAAGTATTTTTGAAGTTACTGATGTCTTTCCAGAACCAGAACCCCCTGCTATTCCGATGATCGTTGTAGATGCCATTAGTTCAGTTCCTTCCTCATCATGTTCATTGGGTAAACTGGATGATCAACTTTAATTTGAACGATTTGAAGTGGATGACGTGCTGCATCTAATGCTATACCCTCTTCATCGTAAATTACGTCAATCACTTGTTTAAAGTTTTCAATTTCAGGACCAAAGAATTCTACTTCCTGACCTGGTTTAAAGTTATTTCTTTGTTGTATTGTTGCAATTTGCGTTTCTTCAGAATAGTCTAACACTAATCCACAGAAATCGAAAGGAGTTTTTTTAGATTGTTCATGCCCAAACATTTGCTCCTCAAATCCTGGCACACCTTCAAAGAACGCACTTGCAGTGTCACGGTTTGCACATTTGTCTAATTCAATTAACCATTCCGGATCAATTTTAAAGTTTTCAGGATCTGCACAATACGCATCAATCACTTTTCGGTATACAGAAACAACTGTTGCAATATAGTGAATCGATTTCATACGTCCTTCGATTTTTAATGAATCGACACCGATATCAATCATTTTAGGGATTGATTCAACTAATTTTAAGTCTTTCGGGCTCATCGCAAATGGTGTCGCATCACCGTCATATACAACGTCCAGTTCCCCATCATCGACTGATAATAAATCATAGTCCCAGCGACAACTTTGACAACATCCACCACGATTTGAGTCACGTGCTGTCATATGGTTACTCAATGTACAACGACCTGAGTATGCAATACACATCGCACCATGAATAAATGCCTCAATTTCGATATCAATTTTTTCTTTCATTTCTTTAATTTCTTCTGCACTTGTCTCACGTGCCAGTACGACACGTTCTAACCCTTCAGACTTCCAGTACTCAACAGCTTTAACGTTAGACAATGATTGTTGGGTAGATAAATGGATTTCTAAACGTGGTGCTACGCGTTTACATGTTTCGATGATAAGTGGGTCAGCAACGATAATACCTGTCGCGCCTGTACCTTCTAATGCGATCAAATAATCTTCTAAACCATCCATATTTTCGTCATGTGCGATAATATTAGTCGTAACGTAAATCTTTGCACCATATTGATTTGCAAATTCTACGCCTTCTTTAATTTCTTCAATAGTGAAATTATCTGCGTTTGAACGCAAACCGTATTCCTGTCCACCAAGGAATACTGCGTCTGCACCGTAATGTACTGCGATTTTAAGCTTTTCTAGGTTACCTGCTGGTGCTAATAACTCAGGTTTTTTTAATATTTGTTTTGGTTTTTTAATTTCTAATTCCGTTTTCATCAAATCATTCCTTAATATACAGTTTGTTTAAATAAGAACCCTTGGTCTAATGGACGGTGTTCCGGTTGAATTTCCTCTATCATATCGATCAAATCAAATTTAGCATCTTCGTATGCTTCAACATCTTCTTCATATAAATCTAATGCTTTGCGATATGCACCAGTCACTGTTGTAATATACTCTTCAGAATGTAAGACACCATCAATCTTGAAAGCATCAATACCAGCTTCAATTAACTCCTCTAACTCTTCAATGACACAAATATCGTTCGGACTCATTATATGTGTACCGTTACCATCTTCAAAGATTGGATATTTATTATTTCGTTCTTCATCATATAACAACATTTGATCCTTTATTTCACGGTTCTCAATCTTCATCACTTTATCCTGATACATAAAGTAATTGCCTAATAATTGACGCTTCGATTGGAACATACACGTCATGCCATGCACTTGAACTTCAATCTCAACGTTGCTATGCGCCTTAATATTAAGTACTTCATCAAGCGATAATTCACGTGCTAATACTGCACGATTCGCACCACGTTCACCCCAGTAATTCACCTGGAAGTGGTTTGTCACTAATGTTTCCTGGTTCCATTGAAGGGGTATCGAGTTACCTAATTCACGTTCATACATCACGATAGCCGGATCGCCAAACAGAATTGCATCAGGATGAACTTCATGTAAATATTTCATATAATCTTCTACAGCATCTAGATGTTCATTATGAAAAATGCCGTTCACTGCGACATACGCTTTTTTACCATGTGCATGGATTAATTCAATGGCAGCTTTTAAATCTTCACGGTTAAATTCACCTGCTAAACGCAATCCAAATTGTTGTTCTCCAATTACAAAGGCATCAGCACCTGCTTTAATTAAATCTTTAATATGTGATAACGACTTTGGTGTTACTAATAATTCTGTCATAATAGTCTCCTTTATTTTTTCACTGAAATACTCATACCATCGCCAATATCGATGAAATTCGTATCATAATCTTTATTTTCACTGAGCCAGGCATTATACTTTTCAATCTTTCTTACCATTTGTTTCACATTACGACTTCGTACAATTTCAATATTGCCTACAAAATCATGATATAAAATATTGTCAGTAATGATGAGGCCGCCTTGTCTTACAAATGGACTATATAACTCAAAAAACTTGAGCGACTGTGCTTTTGCAGCATCGATAAATAATATATCATATTCTTTATCGTTTACATCATTTAATGCTTCCAGTGCATCTTTAAATATCGGTCTAATTTGATGCTGTTTTTTGTAATCATCAATATGTTGTAATGCAAATTGATACATCATTTCATTGCGTTCAATTGTCGTAACGTGCACATTATCATTGACAGATGCAAAATGCAATGCACTATAGCCGATTGCCGTTCCAATTTCTAATATATTGTGTGCTTGATGTATACGAATCAGTTGTTTTACAAATTCAACCGATATCTTATCCATAATCGGCACTTCATGTGTCTTTGCAACTTCAATTAAATCGTCAATCGCATTGACTGGATTTAATCTGCTAATATAGGTTTCTTCTTTTATCAAATTAAAACAATCCTTTAACGAAAAAATTACCAACCAATACGGCTGGTAGTTTTGTTTTTTATTTTCATGATATTGTATCATAAATCAAGAAAAATTGTAATGGTAAATTTACAATCTACTGCATCAACAGAAAACCCAATGCGCATTTCATATTTGATTGCGCATTGGGTTCATTTTGAAGCAAGCTTTATTGCTGGCTATCAATATGTTCTTCTTTTAATTTTAAATGTTCATCATACGTTTTTGAAAAGTAGTTCTTACCATCTTTAGCCGCTAAGAAATATAAATATTCCGTTTTCGCAGGGTTTAATACGCTTTCCATCGATTCTCTACCACTCGTAGCAATTGGTCCGGGTGGTAAACCTGTATGAATATACGTATTATATGGCGATTCTACTTTTAAATCATCTTCATATGTTACAGATTTATGTCGACCTAATGCATAAAGAACAGTCGGATCAGTCTGTAAAGGCATTTCTGGATTTTCTGCCATACGATTAATAAATACTGAAGCGATTTTCGCTCGATCAGTTAACCCTGATGCTTCACGTTCCACAAGTGATGAAAATGTTAAGAATTCATGGAATGTTAATCGTTTTTCTTTGCCTTGTTCTTTTATCACAATACCTCCATACTTATCCCATAAAGGGAAAGCATTTTCTTCGGTAGCTTTTAACATTTTCTCAACAATTTCTTCAGTTGTAGGATTTTTCTCGGTAAAATCATACGTAGCAGGGAATAAATAACCTTCTAATGGATATTTAATATTTTTATTAAACACATCATTCGTTATTAATTTCGGATGTTTTTTCTGCATTTTTTTCACAAATTCCGGATCGTTTACAGCCTTTAAAAATTCTTCTTTCGTAATTTTCGTATTTTGAGCTACAACGTCAGCAATTTGATCAATCGTTTTACCTTCAGGAATACTCATTTTAAAAGCTACAGGTATATAAACTTCACCTTTTTGTAAACTTTTCGCAATTTGCTTATATGTCATTGAAGGTGAAAATTCATAACTTCCAGCCTGGAAATTTGAGATATTATTAAATTTCAAATAGTACTTGAACATCGTACTATTTTTAATAATTTTTTCTTTTTCTAATTTTTCTCCAATCATTGTCGCAGACTCACCTGGTAATACTTCAATCTTAGTCGTTGACTTATCATTTGGATTCAGTGGTTTCTGGCTAGCATTAATGTAAAAGTAGCTACCTAGCCCAATAAGACACACGCCAATCAAAATAACACCTATAATGATAGAAGAAAGAAGTTTAGAGAAAGATTTCGAATCTCTAATTTCTTTATTTCTATTCGCCATATTTAGACTCCTTTAATATTAAAGCTCTTCTTCGTCAAAGTTTGTATTAACAAACTCTTCAATCATATCCCACTCTTCATCTGTTTCGATAGGCATGAATTTTCCGCCGTCACCTTCACTGTCAGGTTCGTTAATCATTGGGATTAATTCGATTTCTTCATCTTCAGCTGAACCTTCTTCTGCTAAAATAACATATTCCTTCTCAAAGCCAGGGTGATAGAAGCTCACTAGTTTACGATATAATACTTCATTACCCTCTTCATCGAATAATGTTAATAATTCTTCTTCATTGTTAATATCTAATGTTGCTTCGTTTACTGCTTGATTGTTCATTTCATCTGTCATGTTAATCATCCTTTTTATTTTGAATTTAAATACCCTTGCAGTATAAATACTGCAGCCATCTTATCTATAACCTGTTTTCTTTTCTTGCGGGACACATCAGCTTCTAGTAATGTTCTCTCAGCACCAACTGTTGAAAGGCGTTCATCCCACATCACTATTGTAATATTCGGACAAACACTTTTCAACAATTCACTAAACTTGATCGATGCTTCTCCGCGCGGACCTACTGAATTGTTCATATTTTTCGGTAATCCGATGACAGCAGTATCGACTTGATGTTCATCAATGATTGCTTTGAGTTCATCCAGACCGAATTCATTTTGCGCTTCATTGATGCGGAGTGTAGTTAAACCTTGTGCAGTCCAACCCATTGCGTCACTTAATGCGACACCGATTGTTTTTGAACCGACATCTAATCCGATTACTTTATTCATTTCCTTTTGTCTCAGTCTGGATATAGCTAGATACAAGTTGTTCCATAATATCATCTCTGTCTAAGCGACGAATCTGATTACGCGCATCGTTATGTCTTGGAATATAAGCGGGATCACCAGATAATAAATAGCCTACGATTTGATTAATTGGGCTATATCCTCTTTCTTCTAAAGTATTATACACGTTCAATAATACAGTTCTAACTTCTTCTTTCGGTAATTCATCAAAATTGAACTTCATCGTTTTATCGAAATTTTCCACTGCAATACACTCCTTTGTATGACATTTGTTCAATCATATCATACTATAAATCAATTTTTAATTACAATGTATTCATATAGTCCTTTACAAATTGTAATGCTGTTGTAATACCAGATGGATTATTTGCAGCACCTTGTGCAGAATCAGGTCGGCCGCCACCTTTACCACCTGTCGCATTTGCAACGCCTTTGATGATGTCACCCGCTTTAACTTTTGCAACTAAATCTTTCGGTACGCTTGCCATATAATTTAATTTATCATTCGCTGCCGCTATAAATATTACTGCATCCTGTAATTTAGAACGGTAGTCATCCATTAACTCTCGTAACATTTTATTATCTTCAGCATCCACTTCAACTGCTAATACTTTAAAGCCATTAATGACTTCAACTTGCTCCGTTATATCTCCCATTTTAAGTGATGCAACAGTTTTATTTAAATCTGTAATCGTTTTTTCCTGAGAACGAATCGTTGTCGTTAATTCATCAATCTTACCGACTAATTGATCTTGATGCTTCACTTTCACTTTCGGTAAAATTGTATTCACTGTCTCTTGATATGTTGATAAATATTCAAATGCTGCTTTACTTGTAACAGCCTCGATACGGCGGACACCTGCACCTGTTCCTGATTCAGAAACAATTTTGAATAAACCAATTTCTCCTGTATTACGGACGTGAACACCTCCACATAATTCGATAGAGTAATCACTCATTTCAACAACGCGCACGATATCGCCATATTTTTCACCGAATAATGCCATCGCGCCTTTTGCTTTCGCGTCTTTAATCGGCATTTCATTAATTTCAACAGGTAAGTTAGCCCAAATCTTTTCGTTAACAATTTGTTCGATTTTAGTAATTTCTTCCTGAGTTACAGGCCCAAAGTGAGAGAAGTCAAAACGTAAACGTTCAGGTGTAACTAATGATCCTGCCTGATTAACGTGTGTTCCTAATACGTCTTTTAAGGCCTGATGCATTAAATGTGTTGCACTATGGTTCTTAATAACAAATGTTCTAAAGTTCGGATCAACTTGCGTTGTCACTTTTGCCCCAACACTTACTTTACCGAAACGGATTGTTCCAGTGTGTAAGTTTTGACCGTTTGGCGCTTTCGTCACTTCAGTTACTTCGATTTCAAAGTCATCATTTGTAATAATACCTGTATCAGCTACTTGTCCACCACTCACTGCGTAGAAAGGTGTTTCTGTTAAAATAAATTGAATGGTATCCTCTTTAGAACTTTCAACACTTTCACCGTTCTCAATGATTGCAACAAGTTCTGTTTCGTTTGACAATGCTTCATACCCAATAAATGTACTTGGCATTGTCAGACTTGATAGTACTTCGTTTTGAACTTGCATACTTTGCGTTTTTTGACGCGACTCACGAGCACGTGTACGTTGAGCTTCCATCGCGATTTCAAACCCTTCGTGATCCACTTCAACACCCGCTTCTTCTGCAAGTTCTTCTGTTAATTCAACCGGGAAACCGAATGTATCATATAATTTAAATACATCTTCGCCTTTTAATTGGTTGTTCGAATTTTTAGCTGCATCTTTTAATGCATTGAAATGGACCAAACCTTCTTCAAGTGTCTCGTGGAAACGGTCTTCTTCAGATTTAATCACTTTCTTGATGAAGTCTTTATTTTTATCAACATCTGGATAATACGGTTTCATAATGCTTGCTACGATGTCAACCAGTTCATACATAAATGGTTTATTAATGTCTAATTTTTGTGCGAAACGTACTGCACGACGTAATAAACGTCGTAATACGTAGCCACGTCCTTCGTTTGAAGGTAATGCACCGTCACCAATTGCAAAGCTTACAGTACGAATATGGTCTGCAATCACTTTAAACGCAACGTCATCTTCTTTGTGCTCACGGTATTTCTTACCTGAAATCGCTTCAGTCTGTTCAATAATCGGCATAAATAAATCTGTATCATAGTTTGTTGGGACGTCTTGTGAGATTGAAGCCATACGCTCTAATCCCATACCCGTATCGATGTTTTGCTTTGGAAGTGGTGAATAAGTATGATCTGGATTATGGTTAAATTCAGAGAATACTAAGTTCCATACTTCTAAATAACGTTCGTTTTCCCCGCCTGGGTACATTTCTTCAGCAGGATCGTCTTGCCCGTATGCCGGCCCGCGGTCATAGAAAATTTCTGTATTTGGACCACTCGGACCTTCCCCGATATCCCAGAAGTTACCTTCGATACGTGTGATACGATCATCTGTTAAACCAATTTCATTCACCCATAAATCATAGGCTTCAGTATCTTCCGGATGAATCGTCACGTATAATTTTTCAGGTTCAATCGCCATCCATTTTTCACTCGTTAAGAATTCCCATGCAAATAAAATCGCTTCTTTTTTGAAATAATCACCTATAGAGAAATTCCCTAACATTTCGAAGAATGTATGGTGACGCGCTGTAAATCCAACGTTCTCAATATCATTTGTACGAATTGATTTCTGTGCATTCGTAATACGGGGATTTTTTGGGATAACACGACCATCAAAATATTTCTTTAATGTCGCAACACCTGAGTTAATCCATAATAATGTGTCATCATCAATCGGCACAAGTGGTGCTGAAGGTTCTATCATATGTCCTTTCTCTACGAAAAAGTCTAAATACATTTGTCTAATTTCTGCTGCTGTTAAACGTTTCATTCATATCTCTCCCTTTAAATAAAAATACACGTCCATCCCTAAAAAAGGGACGAACGTGTTCGCGGTACCACCCTAGTTATGACAATGTCATCACTCGTTACATATTCATCTTGAATGAGATAAAGTAGCTTCAGTAATATCAAGCATATCTTGCACCAACCGATATGTCTCTTAGTCTTGAGTGATTACTTACTCATCTTTAAATTTGAATTATTTAAATTATAATTGATATGAATGATACACGTCAACTTAAAGATAATCATAAGGCGTAATATCTTCCATATTTATCATTGGTGAAACCAGATGCATGTTATCTGCTGTCATTTCACCCACTTTAAAAGGTAATACATTTGAAACGTGTTCAATATTATTTTGATTGATATTTTTTTGTTCATCTGTATTAAAATAATCTAATAGAAACTGATAAAACGAAGTAAATCTGGCATTGCCTAATCGCTTTATCCCTTCATTAAATGCATTGACATCCCCGCAAAATATAAGCGATTGTTTCGCACGGGTTAGGCCAGTATATAATATATTTTTCTGTAGCATTCTAAAGTATTGATTTACAACCGGCATGATCACAATCGGAAATTCTGAACCTTGCGATTTATGGATCGAACAGCAATACGCATGTGTAATCTCAATTAAATCAGCTTTTGTATACGTTACTTCATTGCCATCATAATCAACAATGACAACATCTTTATTCAATGCATTCTCAGCAGCTGTAAAAATGCCGACGATTTCACCAATATCTCCATTAAAGACACCATCTTCTGGTCGGTTGACGAGTTGCAGTACTTTATCTTGTTTACGATAGATTACATCTCCAAACTCCATTTCACGCTTATCTTCATCAGCTGGATTTAATATTTTCTGCAGCACTTTATTAAGTGCACGAATACCTGCATTTCCACGATAAATCGGTGCCAGTACTTGTATATCACGCATATCATAACCTTTATTCACAGCTGACGTCACAATTTTTTCGATGACTTCAGGAATTTGATCCGCTGTACAAGGAATAAAGCTACGGTCACTATAACGCTTTGTAATATCAAATGGTTCATTGCGTTTAATTTGATGTGCCAGTTCAACTATAGACGAACCTTCTTGCTGACGATACACTTCATTCAGTTCAATTTGAGGCATAATTTGAGACTCGATTAAATCTTTAAACACTTGACCCGGACCTACAGATGGTAACTGATCCTGGTCTCCAACGAAAATGATTTGTGCGTCATTCGGTACAGCTTTCATCAACTGGAACATCAGCCACGTATCCACCATCGACATTTCGTCGATGATGATAAGTTTGGCCGTAATTTCATTGTCCAGTATATCATCAGGTTTATTATCACGTGTCCAACCAATCAGTCGATGGATCGTTGTCGCTTCGAGCCCTGTTGATTCGTACAACCGCTTGGAAGCACGTCCTGTAGGGGCTGCAACGACAATCGGAAAGTCCTGACCATCATAATCATCGTAATCGAGACTGAGTCCATGCAGTTCAGCATATAACGTTACAATCCCACGGACAACTGTTGTCTTACCTGTCCCGGGTCCACCAGAAAGAATCATGAGTTTACTATTCATCGCCTGCATTAATGCTTCTTTTTGCTTTTCAGCGTAACTCACTTCAAACAGCTGTTCAATTTCACCGATTGCTAACATCACTTCTGACTGTTCGAATTGTTTCAAATGTTCTTTATGATGCATCAAACGATGTAAGATTTGTACTGTTTTCGTTTCCGAATAAAAAAGACTTGGAATATAAATATTTTTGTCATGTTCTACTAACAATTTCTTCTCTTCACATAATTCCGTTAACGCATGCACAAGACTATCAGGATTAACTTGTGAACCATTTTTCGTTAGTAGTTCATAACTTGTTTCCAGTAAGATCTGATCTGGAATATACGTATGACCATTTTGAAGTGATGCCTGGTCAAGACCATATACAAGCGCTGCCTTTAATCGTTCAGGATGGTTATTATCAATGCCGATATGCTTTGCTAAATCATCTGCTTTATTAAATCCGATACCATCAATATCTAACACAAGTTGATACGGAGATTCTTTTATAGCACGAATCGTATCATCTTTATAGAATTGATAAATTTTCATCGCAAGTTGCGGACCAAATCCCCAGTCGTTCAACTGAATCATTATTTTTTCGATGGCTTGATTTTCATTGATTGTATTATAGATTAGATCCTTCTTTTCCTGAGATAATTTCGGAATCTTATCTAGACTTGATTTATCATCCAGAATAATATTCAGCGCATCTTCACCAAGTGTTTCAACAATCGTACGTGCTGTTTTCTTCCCGACACCTTTAAACATTTCACTGGACAAATAATGAATAATACCATCTTTAGACTGTGGTAAGTCTTTTTCAAACTTTTCTGCCTGTAATTGCTTACCGTACTTTGCATGCGTTACAAGTTTACCTGTAAACGTATAAGTATCCCCTTCTGCAATTTGTGGGAGAAATCCTGTGACCGTCACTTCATCGTCAAAATCTTCATTTGTATCCATAACTTCGGCTTTTAATACCGTATAAAAGTTATCGTTATTTTGAAAAAGTATACGGGTGATTGTGCCTTTTACGTAAGATTGATCAAATAAAGTGGCGTTCTCCAAGTTTATTCCTCCTTCATTGCTTTAAATGTTGTGATGGCATGGCCTGCAAGTAAATGGTCTGGCTGAATTGCTATGACACGCTCAAATTCAGTAATAGCTGCATCGATATTCTCTGTCATCATATAGTCTGCGAGTGCTTTATTGTAAATCGCATCCGTATGTTCTGGATCATCACTTAAGACGCGTTGCAATGTCTTTGATGCTTCAGCAAACATATTCATCTGGCACATCACTAACCCATACTGGAATGTAATTTCGGTATCATCTGGTTTCAATTCATTAGCACGCATTAAAAACGGTAGCGCTGATGCGAAGTCACTTAAATTCACAAATGACATCCCTAACATATAATATGTATCCCCGTCTTCAAGACCATTTTCGATAGCTTTATGATATAACTTCACCGCTTCATCAAAGCGATCGACATTATAATAAATATTGGCTAAACCATAATAAGCGCCGCCGTGTGTCGGATCAACCGTTATTGCTTTCTGGAAGAAGCGTTCTGCTTCTACCGGTTTATTTGAATCGAGTAAAATAGTTCCGACGTTAATGTAATGTGTCACTTCTTCAGGTTCTGCTTCAATTGCCTCGATTAATATTTTTAAAGCTGCTTCGTATTGTTTATTTTCAATGAGTTGCATTAAATGTTTATCGTCCATGCTTGAACTCCCTTTTCCATAGTCGTTGTTATATTATATCAAAAAATAAAAAAGAAGACATCGCTGCCTTCTTTAAAAAATTATTGTGTTACGACGTATTCTAATTGACCTGATTTTTTGAATACATCATCAATTGTTGCGCCACCTAGACATACTTCGTCTTGATAGAATACAACCGCTTGACCTGGTGTAATCGCTCTTACAGGTTCAGCAAAGATGACTTTCACTGTATTATCGTCAATTTGTTCAATCGTGACTTTCGTATCTTTTTGACGGTATCTGAATTTCGCAGTACATTCAAATCCATTTGTTAAATCAACGGGATTAATAAATGATACGTCAGAAGCGATTAAATAATCACTGTATAATGCATCGTGATCAAAGCCTTGTTCAACATATAAGACATTTTCTTTTAAGTTTTTACCAACAACAAACCAAGGATCTCCGTCGCCACCAATTCCTAAACCGTGTCGTTGACCAATTGTATAGTACATTAATCCCGAATGTTGCCCCATCTCAACGCCATCTAAAGTCATCATTTTACCGTTTTGAGCCGGTAAATATCCGCTTAAGAATGCTTTAAAGTTACGTTCACCGATAAAACAAATGCCTGTAGAATCTTTCTTTTTCGCTGTCGCTAAATCGTGTTTAATCGCAATTTCACGCACTTCTGGTTTTTGTAAATGTCCAAGTGGGAACATAACATGTTGTAATTGTGCTTGGGATAATTGATTTAGGAAGTATGTTTGATCTTTGTTATTATCAACACCACGTAACATTTCGACAGTACCATCATCATTGCGTCGTATTTGTGCATAATGACCCGTTGCAACATAGTCAGCACCTAATGCTAAAGCATGATCTAAAAATGCTTTAAATTTAATTTCTTTATTACACATCACATCTGGATTCGGCGTTCTACCCTTTTTATATTCATCTAAGAAGTAAGTAAACACTTTATCCCAATATTCTTTTTCGAAGTTAACAGCATAATAAGGAATACCGATCTGATTACATACGCGAATCACATCTTCGTAATCTTCTGTCGCTGTACATACGCCGAATTCATCCGTGTCATCCCAGTTTTTCATAAAGATGCCGATGACATCATATCCTTGTTCTTTTAATAGTAAGGCAGTGACTGAGCTATCAACGCCACCACTCATACCGACGACTACTTTTATATTTTCATTTGTCATATTATCTACTCATTTCATATATTTTCTTAATTTGTTGTGCAATATAAGTGACTTCTTCTTCTGTGTTCTGATGTGACAGGCTAAACCTGATAGATTGTTTCGTTCTTGGATGTTCACCAAACATCGACGTCAAGACATGACTTGGCTCAATACTGCCAGCAGTACAAGCGGAGCCACTAGAAACATATACACCATTCATATCTAAGATGGTTAACATCTTTTCTACATCACTAAATGGGAAATATAAATTTGTAATATGCGGTAACGTCATATTCATATCACCATTCAGTTCGAACGGAATTTCAAGCGTTTGTAAAGCATTGATAAAGGTTTGTTTAAGCTGAGACAATTGAATATTTGATGATGCGATGTTTTCAGTAGCAAGCTCTAACGCTTTTGCCATCCCTGCAATATACGCAATATTTTCTGTTCCCGCACGACGCTTCGTCTCTTGAGCACCGCCGAGCTGCTGAAATTGAATTGGCGTCTTGTCTTTAACATATAAAAGTCCCACACCTTTCGGACCGTAAAACTTATGCGCAGTAATTGTAAATAAATCCACATCAAGTGCTTTTAAATCAATCGGCATATGTCCAATTGTTTGGACACCATCAGTATGGAAGATTGCTTGGTGATCCTTTAATAACTGTGCAATTTCATCGATAGGCTGAACAGTTCCAACTTCATTATTACCAAACATGATAGATACTAGGATGGTATCATCACGAAGTGCATGCTTTAGCGCTTCTATTGTAACAAACCCGTGTGAATCTACAGGTAAATAGGTCACTTCGAAACCTTCTTTTTCTAATTGCTCGAACACATGTAATACAGAATGATGCTCAATCGATGAAGTAATCAAGTGCTTACCTTTATGCTGGTTCTTATATGCAACACCTTTAATTGCTAAATTATTCGATTCAGTTGCACCACTTGTAAAGATGATTTCTCTTGGTGTAACGTTTAATCGTTTAGCGATGGTTGATCGTGCTTGATCTAAAATTCTACGACCCTCTCGACCAATTGTATGAATTGACGATGCGTTTCCATATTGATTGCTTAATACATCCGTAATCTCAGCCACCACATCAGGCGCTACATTCGTTGTTGCTGCATAATCTGCATATACCTTCATGATTTGAACATCCTTTCGTTTTTTTCAATAACTTATCATAACACCCTTTTAATAAAAACTCTATCTAATTTGCTCAAGTGTAAAAATTGTAAAGATTTATGTTGTTAAAAATACTTTGACGATTCTCCGCTTTATATGTAGGGAGAGATATTATGCAAAAAACAATATTTGTGATATTAAGGGGAAGAATTCATTTAATGTAAAGGCTTTTCATGATTACATTGGTAAAATAATTACTAAACGTGCATTAGAAAAGTATTTTACAAAATGGATTGACTGAAAACTACTTCTTTATATAAAAAATGCAAATATCAATTGTTGGATAGTTTATTTTATGAAGGCTAGCGTACTATTTATATTTTGATTAACTCGATTGTTCGTTCGTACTAATCCAACCTCTAAGCAAATAATTATCCTTATTCCCGACCCAAGTGCTAAACTATCGGTACAAAAATAAAAGGAGATTATCGAATGTCTAATATTAATATCCCTGTTTCAATCCTTAACCTGGCCCCCGTTCGTAAAGGTGATACGAATAAAGATGCAATTGACCAGGTCGTTGCGTTGGCTCAACTAGCAGAAGAGCTCGGCTATAACCGATACTGGATTGCTGAGCATCACAATACGCCAAGCTTAGTGAGTTCAGCAACAACAATACTTATGAGTCACGTATTACAAAATACGAAAACAATTCCTGTCGGTTCAGGTGGCATCATGTTACCAAACCACGCACCACTTGTTGTTGCAGAACAAATTGGTACGCTTGCTACCATTTATCCAAACCGCTTAAACTTAGGGTTAGGTCGTGCGCCTGGAACAGATATGATGACAGCAAGTGCATTACGTCGTGATCGTCATGACAGTGTCTATACTTTCCCGGAAGAAATCCAGGAATTATTAAAGTATTTCGGACCTGAAGAAAAACAAGGATTCGTCAAAGCCTATCCTGGTGCCGATACAAATGTTCCGATTTACGTATTAGGCTCATCAACTGACTCAGCTCATTTAGCTGCGCGAATTGGATTACCGTATGCCTTCGCCGGTCACTTCGCACCAGAACAAATGAAAGAAGCGATTGCAATATACCGCAATCTATTCCAGAAATCAGAGTATCTAGATCAACCTTATGTCATGGTTGGAACAAATGTCATCATAGGAGAAACTGATGAAGAGGCAGAATATTTAGCAACGTCTACACACCAATTCTTCTTAAGTGTCGTTAGAAATTCAAGATTACCACTACAACCTCCTGTAGAAGATATGGATTTATTATGGACGGCTCAAGAAAAACAAATGGCAATGTCACGAACAAGAACAGGATTTATTGGTTCTAAAGAAACTGTAAAAAAAGAACTACAAGCTTTCCAGGATGAATACAATGTCGATGAATTAATAGTTGTGAGCTACATTTATGATTTAGATAAATTATATCAAAGTTATCGCTGGCTAAAAGAAATAACCGAAGAAAAATAGTGGTCGCATTCTCGCGACCACTATTTTTTATGTTGACGGTATAACTCTTTCGTTTTATAACCTTCTCTTAAAATATGATGCATTTCTTCGATTCGTTTTAACCGTGTTTTTTCTTGTTTCGCACTGAATAAATAACGTGCCCAGTCTTTCTTATAACCAGGTGTTAAGCTATTAAAGAAAGGTATAACATCTTGTTGTAATATTGCTATAACGTCATCTACTTTATCCGCATAATCTGCAACACACTGACTTGCAGCTTTTGACACTTTTCGTTCTGGTACATATTTAATACCAACAACCGTATATACTTCGTCCATTGATACCATACGATTAAACTTATAATCTGTTCCTTGAATATAGCCATCATCCATCACTTTTAAAGCTGGAAATATTTCATCGCGATGTATATATGAATCATATTTCTTATTACCTTTCTTCGGATAAGCGACAAATAACAGGCCACCTTTATTCAAAGATGATGAAGCCAGACAACTTTGAACGGTTTGTTTAAACCCTTTAATATCTACTACAAACGCAAAAATAATATCATGATGCCCAGTGATATGATCATGACTTTCACTAAATACATTATAATCTGCCGGTTGATTTACGACAAAAACGGATTTATCTTCAATTTTTAATTTTTGAAATATCGTCATATTATTCACCTAAATATAGAACATATAACCTTCTATAATATCTTCATCTTTATAATTCATTAAATCCTCTAACGTCGTTTCATCCAGCACTTTCTTCACTGCATCGCGAATGTCCATCCATAGCTGCTTTTGTGCTGGCGGTTCTTCTTCAATACCTTCAACAGGTGTAATCGGGCCTTCCAGTAATCGAATAATATCTGCAGCCGTCACCTCTTTAGGAGATTTTACTAACATATAACCGCCTTTTGCACCACGAACACTTTTGATTAATCCTGCATTACGTAATGGACCAACCAGTTGTTCTAAATATAAATCACTTAATTGATTTTCTTCTGCTATTATTTTTAATGATACAGGCTTTGTCTCATATCGTTTCGCTAGTGAAATCATTAATGTTAAGCCGTATCTACCTTTTGTGGAAATTTTCATTTTGCTACGCTCCTTTTCAATAAATCAATTTTATCACATTTTCACTTAAAATAAGGTACACTTTTGCTAAAGGAGTGAATAAATTGGAACCTTTAGCTTATAGAATGCGTCCGACAACGATTGATGAAGTCATAGGCCAGCAACATCTAGTTGGCGAACAAGGCATCATACGTAGAATGGTTAATGCAAAGCGCCTTTCATCAATGATTCTGTATGGTCCACCAGGTGTCGGTAAGACGAGTATTGCAAGAGCAATTGCTGGTAGTACCGCTGTTAAATTTCGACAGCTCAACGCAGTAACCCATACTAAAAAAGATATGCAAATGATAGCAGATGAAGCAAAAATGAGTGGTCAGGTGATTCTGTTACTCGACGAAATTCATCGCCTTGATAAAGGAAAACAAGATTTCTTGTTACCTCATCTTGAAAATGGTCAAATAATATTAATCGGGGCGACAACGAGCAATCCATATCACGCCATTAATCCTGCAATTCGTAGCAGAACACAAATATTTGAGCTTCATACATTGTCAGAGGAAGAAATAAAAACTGCGCTGTTACGTGCGATACACGACAAAGCAAATGGATTTGGTAACGAAACAATTGAAATTGAAGACGCTGCTCTCAACCATTTCGTCCAAAGTGCGCAAGGTGATATTCGTACGAGTTTAAATGCATTAGAACTTGCAATACTTTCATCAGAATCGAAAGATCCGATAAACATTACTTTAAAAGATGCTAAAGATTGTTTACAAAAATCGAGTTTCCAGTTCGATAAAGATGGTGATATGCATTACGACTTAATGAGCGCATTCCAGAAATCGATTCGCGGGAGTGATGTTGATGCCGCACTGCATTATTTAGCCCGCCTGATAGAAGGTGGTGACTTACCGACCATTGCCCGAAGATTGCTCGTTATTAGTTATGAAGATGTAGGACTCGCCAGCCCATCCGCTGGTAGTCGCACACTTGCCGCTATTGAATCTGCTGAACGACTTGGCTTTCCGGAAGCACGCATTCCGTTAGCGCAGGCGGTTATTGAACTCTGTTTATCACCGAAATCTAATTCAGGTATTGTGGCAATTGATGCTGCATTATCAGACGTACGTAACGGGAAGATCGGTGCAATTCCGAAACATTTAAAGGATGCACATTATCAAGGTGCGAAAGACTTAGGCAATGGAATGGGGTATCAATATCCACATCACGCAGCATCAGGATTTATCGCCCAGCAATATTTACCGGATACTATGAAACAGAAACAATACTACATACCGAAGACTACGAGTAAAGCAGAAACTCAATTTAAACAAATTTACGATAATATAAAAGCACAGCAAAACAAGCATTGAGATAAGGATACACCTTCTCAATGCTTGTTTAATTAATTTGCTACGTCACGTTTATTAAAGATCCATGCTGCTACAGTCAAAATTACGATAAGCATTACAATATCATAACTTAAACTAAACGCAAACGATAAATCTTTATCCACCAGTTCCGATGAATTTGTCGCTAAGTATTTTGATAAATCCCAGTTCGCCGGCCATATCCATTCTACCAACTTCGTCTTACTGCTTAAGAACATAACAACTAAATCACCGAAGAACATCAATGCAAATGTTACACCTAAGCTAAGTGCAGTATTTTTAAAAATGACAGATAGTACGAATGCAATTGTTGCGAATGTTACGATAAATAACAGGTTAGCAAATAACTGCTGACCTAATACATCATATACGTTGATCATTTTTAATCCTTTTCGACCAGAAACAGCAAGTGTTGCTGACGGGTTCATTTTTGTAGAGAACAGACTTATGAGCGCTGTCATACCGTAAGTAAAAATTAAGAAAATGAATGAAACTAAAATTGCAAAAATATATTTCGAGAAGAATATCTTTAATCTAGATGCTGGTCTAATCAGCAATAACTTAATCGTGCCTTGCTGATGTTCTCTTGACATTAAACTGCTACAGATGATGATGATCATAATTGTTACAAATGAAATAAAACCGTTTGTATCTAATAATGTTTGATAAAAATTATTCGTTGCAGGAGGCTGAACGTCTTCCTTTAAGTAAAATTCTAACTTCTGAATTTTTTCTCCTAACGTCGCTTCGTCTGTAATATCATTCAGTGACTTATTATCTTCCTTCTTTTTGGCAATAGTTGCTAAACGTTGATGATATTTTTCAATATCTTGCTTCACTTCCGTTTTCCAGTTACTAGTATATTCTTTACTATTATCTGCACTGCTAAACTTCATTCCTAAAAAAGTTCCCAGCAACATAAAAGCAACAATGATGACAAGCATCATATACGTACCGAGTCGATTAAAATATTTATTAAATTCATTTATCACTAACTTAAACAATGCTACCGCCTCCTTCTTTTGTTAATGCCATAAAACGATCTTCTAAAGATAATTTCTCTTTTGTCACACCGTATATATCAACATTTGCATTAACGAGATCGCGCACCATTTGTGGTACATCTTTTGGGGCGATATCGACGGTAATCATATTTTCGGTTAATGTAAAAGGGATATTTTTTTCGTTTAAGCATTTTACTGCCTGATCTACTGGATATACATCGAAATGATGTTTTACAACATCATTAACAGTTACGACAGTATTTACGTCTTCAATGCGCACCATTTTTCCATTTTGAATGATACCGAATCTGTCACACATCAATTCCATTTCACTCATTAAATGGCTGGACACGATGACTGACATATTTTCTTCACGGGCTAATTTTTTAATGTAGTCACGAATTTCGCGAATCCCTGCTGGATCTAAACCGTTTGTTGGTTCATCTAATATTAATATTTTCGGTTGGTGAAGTAATGCTTGTGCTAAACCTAGGCGTTGACGCATACCTAATGAATAACGTTTCACTTTTTCTTTAATACGATTTTCAAGCCCAACTAATTTAACTACTCTGTCAATATCCGACTTGCTAATACCTTTTTGCATTCTTGCGTATTGCTTTAAATTTTCTAAACCGCTTAAAAATGGGTATAATTCAGGATTCTCAACAATCGCACCGATATCTTTCATTACTTCATGTCGATCTGTAACTACTGAACGTCCGAATACTTTAATATCACCTGAAGTGGGTGATGTAAGGCCAACAATCATACGAATCGTCGTTGTTTTCCCGGCGCCATTAGGCCCTAGAAACCCAAAGACCTCACCTTTTTTTACGTCGAAACTTAAATCTTTAATGATGTGTTTCTTGTTGATTGTTTTGTTTAAATGACTCACTTGTAAACTATAATGATTTTCTTCCATTTTTACACCTCCGTTAAAACAATCATACACTATAAATCCAAGTATTTACTTTAAAGGGGACATTTTTAAGGTAAATTTAAGGTTAGAAAAACCCAGGACATTTCCATCCTAGGTTTTTAAATGTTATTATTTATCTTTCACGCGTGTCACAGGGAAGTCTTTTAATATATCGTTAACGACCCAACTTGCACAAATCAGTCCTACAACACTCGGTACAAACGCATTACTTGATGGTGGCATTTGTGCTTTACGTACTGGCGCATCCGCATTGCCTACATATGCTTTTACATCTTCACGAATAACAATCGGACTTTCATCACTGAATACAACTGGTATTCCTTTATGAATACGTTCTTTCTTTAATTTCGTACGTATGACTTTTGCCATCGGGTCTGTATGCGTCTTTGAAATATCGACAATTTTAAAGCGTGTCGGATCAGTCTTATTCGCTGCACCCATACTTGAAATAATCTTTATTCCACGTTTTAAACACTCTTTCATCAAATGGATCTTATACATGATCGTATCACTTGCGTCAACGACATAGTCGATATCATAGTTAAAGATTTCTTCATACGTTTCATCGGTATAAAACATATGGAGCGGTGTCACTTTACAATCTGGATTTATCAGTTTAATACGCTCTTCCATTAATGTTACTTTAGACTGACCGACTGTCGTTGTTAATGCATGAATTTGTCGATTCACGTTCGTAATATCGACATCATCCTTATCGATTAAGATAATATGTCCAATATTTGTTCTCGCTAAAGCTTCTGCAGCAAACGATCCTACGCCACCTACACCTAGTATCATTACTGTCTTACCCTTAAGTGCATCTAAACCTTCTTTACCATATGCTAATTCATTTCTAGAAAATTGATGTTTCATTTTATTTCTCCATTTCTTATATTCAATAAATATATCCTACCACATTACTATGTCTTAATCATTACAAAATAAAAGACGAGAGACAAAAGTCTCTCGCCTTACGATAGTATCCAAGTGAGCCGTTGTTTTTAAGTGTTGATCATTTTGGCCTGCTATAAACAGGTGGGTGTCCCGTTTCTAATTTTGCAAGTCCTCCATTATGAGGCGTGTGCGCTAAAAGAAAACCTATTAGACTCCCGATCAGAAAGTGTTAGGTCAAAATAGAATAAACAAACATCGAACTCTTCAGACACCTATCTTATGACTATATAATAGCACATATTTTTCGTTTTGCAACTATTTCATTCTTATTTTTTATTCTTTTTCATCTTTTGATTTTTCTATTGCTTTAACGTTTAATGCAATGTGTAAATCGTCTAATTGTACTGTTTCAACCGCACTTGGTGCTTCAGTTAAAAGGTCTGTTGCAGATGCAGTTTTAGGGAATGCAATGACGTCACGTAAGTTTGTGCGTCCTGCAAGTAACATCACCATTCTATCTAATCCTAAAGCGATACCGCCATGTGGTGGTGCACCATATTTAAATGCATTCATCAGGAAACCAAATTGCGCTTCAGCTTCTTCCTTCGTAAAGCCTAATGCTTCAAACATTTGCGCCTGTACTTCCTGATCGTGAATTCGGATAGAACCACCACCTAATTCATAACCATTTAATACAACGTCATACGCATTCGCTTCAGCCGCTTCTGGATTTGATTTCAATAATTCTAAATGTTCAGGTTTAGGTGCTGTGAATGGGTGGTGTGCCGCAAAGTAACGATCAAGTTCTTCATCATACTCAAATAATGGCCAGTCCGTTACCCATAAGAAATTAAATTTATTGTCGTCGATTAATCCTAAGTCTTTACCTAATTTGTTACGTAAGTTTGCTAAGCTCGCATTAACGACAGATAATTTATCAGCAACAAATAATATTAAATCACCAGTTTCAGCTTCAGTTGTTGCAATGAGTTCGGCCGTAATTGCTTCATCAAAGAATTTAGCAATCGGTCCGTTTAATCCTTCTGCAACAACTTTAACCCATGCTAAACCTTTTGCACCGTAAATTTTTGCAAATTCTTGTAATGCATCAATATCTTTTCTTGAATACTGATCAGCTGCGCCTTTAACGACGATTGCTTTTACCGCTCCACCGTTTTTCACAGCTTCACTAAATACTTTAAAGTCCATTTTAGATGCTAAGTCATTTAACGTTTTTAACTTCATGTCAAAACGTGTATCTGGTTTATCAATACCGTAATCACGCATCGCTTCTGCATAAGTCATACGTGGGAATGGTGTTGTAATGTCAATGCCTTTAACGTCTTTCATAATACGGGCAAGCATGCCTTCGTTCATCGCCATCACGTCTTCCTGATTTACGAAACTCATTTCAATATCGATTTGCGTAAATTCAGGTTGACGGTCTGCACGTAAATCTTCATCACGGAAACATTTAACGATTTGATAGTATTTATCGAATCCACCAATCATTAATAACTGCTTAAAGATTTGAGGAGATTGTGGTAAGGCAAAGAATTTACCTTCCTGTACACGTGATGGTACTAAATAGTCACGTGCTCCTTCAGGCGTTGATTTCGTTAATACCGGTGTTTCCACTTCATAAAATCCTGATTCGTCTAAATAGTTACGCACTGCACGTGTGATTTGATGACGCATCTTAAATGTATTCGCAAGTGGCTCACGACGTAAGTCTAAATAACGATATTTTAGACGGATATCTTCTGCAATATCTGTTTCTGCTTCGATTTGGAACGGTGGTGTTTCAGATTTATTGATAATATTAACTTCAGCAACTTGAACTTCAATTTTACCAGTCTTGATTTTAGGATTAACAACCGCTTCGTCACGTGCAGTTACTTTCCCTTTCACTTCAATTACATATTCAGAACGAATTGTTTCAGCAATCGCTAACGCATCTTTTGAAAAATCCGGATTAAATACGATTTGTACAATACCTTCTCTATCGCGCAAATCAATGAAAATTAATCCACCTAAATCACGGCGTTTTTGCACCCACCCTTTTAATACAACTTCTTGTCCAATATATGATTCCGTGACTAAGCCACAATATGTTGTTCTTTTCTCCATGTTATTTCTCTCCTTTAATGAATGATGCTAATTGATCAATGTCAATTTCAGTACTTTCCCCTGTTACCATAGATTTTACATTTATCTTACCGCTCTCAAGCTCATTCGAACCTAATACGATCGTATTTTTAGCATGAATTCGGTCTGCCTGTTTCATCTGACCTTTCATTTTTCGGTTTAAATAATCGATATCAGCTTTTATGCCATTATTACGTAAATCAGCTAATATTTTAATCCCTGCATCAACTGTTTCCGGCATTGTGACGATATATAAATCAATTTGATCTTCAATATCTAATGTGATACCTTCCGCTTCAATTGCAAGTAATAAACGCTCGATACTTAACGCAAATCCAATACCTGTTTCTTTTGGTCCATCTAACATTTCTAATAAACCGTTATAACGTCCACCACCACATAAAGTCGTAATAGCACCAAATCCTTCAGCATCACTCATCACTTCAAATGCTGTATGTGTGTAATAATCTAATCCACGTACTAAATTCGCATCTTCAACGTAAGGCACGTTTAATAAATCTAAATAGCGCTTCACTTCTTTATAATAATTTAAAGAATAGTCATTTAAGTATTCAGTTATTTTCGGTGCATTTTTTACAGATGGCTGATCACGATCCACTTTACAATCTAATATACGCATCGGATTAGTATGCAAACGGTTCTTACAGTCATTACAGAAATGTTCAATATGAGGCTCAAAGTGTTTCACTAACGCTTCTTTATATGTGGTACGACTTTCCATATCACCGATAGAATTTAAGACAATCTTAATATGCTTTAAACCAAAAGATTTATAGATGGTATAAATCATATGAATCACTTCTGCATCCATCGCTGGATTTTCAGCGCCGATTGCTTCTACACCAAATTGTACGAATTGACGATAGCGTCCTTTTTGTTTACGTTCATATCGAAACATCGGGCCATTGTAATACAATTTGATTGGTTGATTTGCATCACCATTCATTTTATTTTCAATATAACTTCTTACGACTGCTGCTGTACCTTCAGGACGAAGCGTAATGCTTCTGTCACCTTTATCTTTAAATGTGTACATTTCTTTCTGAACGATATCTGTCGTATCTCCCACACCTCTGGCAAATAGGTCCGTTGATTCAAAAATAGGTGTACGTATTTCTTTATAATTAAATGATGCTGCAATTGCATGTAGTTGATTTTCGATATAACGCCATTTCGGTGTTTCACTTGGTAAAATATCTTGCGTACCTCTAGGTATATTAATCATAATGATTTCCTCCTCATATCATAAAAACGTCATCTAATAAAAAAGTCCCTTATGCATCATAAATAATGCATAAGGGACGTAAAATATTCCGTGTTGCCACCCTAATTGGTACTAAACGCGTACCCACTCCAGTACATTTAACGCATGTAAAACGGTGATACTTTCATATCACAGCCTCATCTATTGTTACACAATATAAGTATTTATCATCTAATTTCAGCAAATTTAGATGTCTCTATTCAATAAATTTCTTATAAATGATAGATTAAAACGGCTTATTGTTAAGTTTGAATAGGTTTATATTACTAAGTTAACTCACTAAAGTCAAGTTAATAAGAAAAGTAATTGCGCAAACCATCTACGATACTCGTCGTAATAATTTGTCGATATACTTTATCATTCATTAACTTTTCATCTGTAGGATTACTGATATAACCTAGTTCTAATAACACTGCTGGTGATTTTGTCTGACGTATCACTTGATAATTTTCGATACGAACACCACGATCTGATAATAATGCTTTTTGTTTAATCGCCAGATGCAACGTATCAGCAAGCGCCTTTTGTTTATCATGATAATAATAAACGGTTAAACCATGTGGATTCGACGAGGCTAGTGCGTCTGCATGAATACTAATAAATACATCAGCAGCACCTTTACGGTCATCCAGCTTGACGTATTCATCCGTCGTTCTTGTCATAACTACAGTCGCTCCGGCATCTTCAAGCTTTTGCTTGAGCATCATACCAGTTGCAAGTGTAATTTCTTTTTCTACCGTGCCAGCTTTACTGGAAGCGCCTTGATCACTTCCACCATGTCCCGGGTCGAGTAATACAACTTTACCTTTGAAAGGATTCGCGCCTGTTACTGTATCTTTTTTTATATTTAAATTGGTATGCCAGCCCGCAATCCAGCCCTTTTTCTTACCATTATCGACGTAATACCATTTACCCGTATGTTTTAATATTTTAAATGTATCACCTTTACTCACATTAAAAATGACTGGATAAAATGCCTGTGGACCTGTTCGCAGCTCACTATCTTCTTTCATAGATAGTTGCGTCGGTTCAGCTTTTTGTTTCGTGAATAACCAGAACAGTAAGGTAACAATTAAGATTATTAAAAGTGATAATAAAACGAGACGTAAAGGTCTTGATCTTTGTATCGGTCTTAAATCAATTTTTTTCATTGTATTTTACCTTCGATACTTTCAAATAAAATCGTAACCGGACCATCATTGATTAAATCAATCTCCATCGATTCGCCAAATGCTCCTGGGAGCACGTCAATACCATATGATTTAAGCAAGTCATTAAATTGATGATACATTGCTTCAGCAATGTCAGGTGTCTTCGCATCAGTAAAACTTGGACGATTCCCCTTTTTCACATTTGCATACAATGTAAATTGTGATATGGATAATATTTTACCTTTGACGTCATGAATGGATAAATTCATTTTACCAGCATCGTCTTCAAAAAGGCGTGTATTTGCAATTTTCTTAGCAACAGCATGTAAATCTTCCTCAGTCGTATGCTCACCAATGCCTACAAATAAGCAGAACCCTTGCTCAATGGATTGATAATAGTTATCTGCTGTAACAGATGCTTGTTTCACTTTCTGTAATACGACACGCATGATGGACACCTCAATTTAATATTCTAGTGACAGTATATATATCACCAAGTTGTTTAATTTTATCTACGACACGCATCAGTTCGTTCACATTTTTAACCATAATACTAATATTGATTTTAGCATTTTTATCAATATCTGCTTTACCGATAACTTGTGTCAATGTAGTCTTCGTCGCATTGACTGCCTGTAATACTTCATTTAATAATCCGAGGCGATCATATGCAGTGATTTCAAGATCAACTTGATACGTTTTATTTTCAGATGCTTTAACCCACTCTACATCGATGATACGTTCAGTTTCGTTAATAATATTTGGACACTCTGCACGGTGCACTTTCACACCATGGCCTTTTGTGATATAACCGAGGATTTCATCGCCCGGTATAGGATTACAACATTTCGATAATTTAATCAGCATGTTATCCATGCCTTCAACATAAACACCAGTTTCTGTTTGGATATCTCGCTTCACATTTAACGTTTTATTGACTTCCTGAACTTGATTTAAACGTTGTTCTTTTTCTTTTATGCGATAGCGCTCCGTTAATTTGTTAACAACAGCTGAAGCAGTTAAACCACCAAACCCAACAGCTGCATACACATCATCAATCGTTGAAAAATTATATTTATCAATTACTACTGATATATTTTCTTCAACCATGATGTCATCCATATTAATATGTTGTTCTTTAAATTCAGCTTCGATCATGAATTTACCTTTTTCAACATTGCTTGAACGATCCTGCTTTTTAAAGAAGCTTTTAATTTTACTTTTAGCGCTAGCTGATTTACATATCTTTAACCAGTCGCGACTTGGTCCATATGAATGTTTAGATGTACGTATTTCAATAATATCGCCGGTTTGTAACACATAATCAATCGGCACAATCTTCCCATTGACTTTAGCACCGATCATTTTGTTACCGACTTCACTATGTACAGCATATGCAAAGTCTATCGGTACAGCACCAATTGGTAATTCAACAACATCGCTTTCTGGTGTAAAGACGTAAACTTTATCAGATTGCAAATCGTATTTCAATGATTCCATAAATGCTTCTGCGTCAGGAGACGTTGAATCCGTTTCTTCAATTTCTTTCATCCAGCTCATCTTACTTAAGCTTTTCGCTTCATCTGGATTGACTAACGTCTTTCCTTCTTTATAGGCCCAGTGTGCTGCTACCCCATGTTCTGCAATTTCATGCATTTCATGTGTTCTGATTTGTATTTCAAGCGGATCACCATTTGGTCCTACTACTGTAGTATGTAATGACTGATACATATTCGGTTTCGGCATCGCAATATAATCTTTAAATCGACCTGGCATGGGCTTCCATAATGTATGCACAAGTCCTAATACTGCATAACAATCTTTAATAGAATCAACAATGATTCTGATAGCTAATAAATCAAAGATTTGATCGAAATGTTTCTTTTGTTTAACCATTTTGCGATAAATACTATAAATATGCTTAGGTCGACCTGTAATATCGCCTTCAATACCTGTTATCATCATTTCTTTACGAATATTTTCAATTGCATTTTCAATATAAGCTTCACGTTCACTACGTTTCTTCTTCATTAAATGAACGATTCTAAAATATTGAATACTATCAATATAGCGCAATGAGATATCTTCCAGTTCCCATTTAATTGTGTTAATCCCTAATCGATGCGCTAATGGAGAATAAATTTCTAACGTTTCTTTAGCAATACGGACTTGTTTTTCATGCGGCATCGCTTTTAACGTACGCATATTATGTAATCTATCTGCTAATTTTACGAGGATGACACGCACATCTTTTGCGATAGCAATAAATAACTTGCGGTGATTCTCAGCTTGTTGTTCGGCTTTTGAACGATATTTTACTTTTTCTAATTTCGTTACACCATCAACTATGTACGCGACTTCTTCATTAAACATTGCCTTTAAATCTTCATAAGTATAAGGCGTGTCCTCCACAACATCATGCAGAAATCCAGCGACAATCGTCGGACCATCTAATTTCATTTCTGCTAATATACCAGCCACTTGAATCGGATGCATAATATAAGGTAAACCATTTTTTCTGAACTGACCTGTGTGCGCTTTCTCGGCAAGTTGATAGCTTTTTACAACGAATTGATAGTCCTCTTCTGATAAATACGCTTTCGTCATTGCAAGGACATCGTCTTTTGTATAAGGATATTCATTGTTCATTCTATCACCACCTCTTTTTATAATGTATTAATAATACTATATTATCACGTATTTTTAAATGAAATATAAAAAAGACTGAGTCAATTTATTGCAACTCAATCTTTTTTACAAATATTTCACTATTCTGCGTCATATTCTACTAATGTTAATACGTCATAGCCTTTTAATTTTTCCATACCATTTAAATATTTTAAATCGATGATAAATGCAATACCAGCTACAATACCACCAAGCTGTTCGATTAATTTAATTGTCGCTTCAATCGTCCCACCTGTTGCGAGTAAATCATCTGTAATTAATACACGTTGTCCCGGTTTAATCGCATCTTTATGCATCGTTAAGACGTTACTACCATATTCTAAATCATATTCGTAACGAATCACTTCACGTGGTAATTTACCTTCTTTACGTACTGGTGCGAAACCGATACCCATTGCATAAGCGACTGGACAACCGATAATAAATCCGCGTGCTTCAGGTCCTACGACGATATCAATTTGTTTTTCTTTTGCAAATGCAACAATTTGATCAGTAGCATATGAATACGCTTCTCCATTGTCCATTAATGTTGTAATATCTTTAAAGCTGATGCCTGCTTTCGGCCAATCTTTCACTTCTGCAATATACTTTTTTAAATCCATTGATGTGCCTCCATGGTCTATTCATTTTTTTAATGATTATCTGAAGTAATGTGTGCTTTCAATTGTTCAAGTGTAGAGAACAAGAAAGTTTGTTCTAACTTTAATGCATTTAATCTTTTTAAATAGCTTTCTGATGACTGAATATCTGCTTTTTGAATTGTTGGATTTAACTGATATGTTAAATCAGACTGGTGAATAAAGTTTAAATCTTTATATACCGATAACATAAAGAGCAGCGTTTCAGGTTTAACCTTAAGCAGGTCAATAAGATATCCACCGTCAGCTTTTAAATCAATTGTCGGTTTCATTTTAAAACATTTAAACAACACTTTGAATTTCTCTAAACTTGGCATACCTTCAAAGAAGATTTGGTTTTTTTTATGGAAAATAAAATATACCGTATCTGCATCGATTGCGTCAAATGTTTTTTTGAAATTATCAAAAGAGTCAGGAATGTCTCTAAACACTATTTTATCATGACCGGATACGAATTCGCCATAATAATAATAAAATTCGTTAAGTTTAGGCTGACTTGGGTGAATTACATAGGCCACTTGTTCATCTTTCAAAAATGCAAACTTACGCGGATGCGTATTCCGAAAATCAATAAATTTTACAGCTTCTGATTGCATTGACTGAACAATCATTTGTGGCGACACATTACCATTCCATTCGTTTAACTGTAAAGTTCCAGCTAAATTAACTTGTGTTCCTACCGTAAATTCATTGATTAATTCACCTTGTTGCCACATTAAACAATTTAAATCTGACATCGTCTTAAACTTTAAATGTGCTGCATTTTGTCCTATTTGCTTAATTTCACTAATAGTTTGATTAAATATGCCTAAACACGGAGCTGGAAAGTCTGTTCCAAAAGGTCGAAGCAGCGTTAAATCACTGATGTTCTTTACGGTAATATCATTCATTTCAATCACTGCATCAATACTCAGTTGAGGAACGATTGGTTCTCCTTGCAATATTTCTTCTAAATAAAGATTAATACGACGTTCGAGCTGCTCAATATGATCAATTGGTAAAGTCATCCCTGCTGCCATATGGTGTCCACCAAACTTTGTGATTAATTCACGTGCTTGATCCAGACTTTCGTACATCGATATTTGTTCGACACTACGTGCTGAACCTTTTGCATAATCATTAACATAATCTATGTTTAACACGATGGTTGGTAAATGATATTTTTCTACGATACGACTTGCAACGATACCGACGACGCCTTCGTTCCAGTTTTCTTTTGCAAGTACTAGAAAGCGATTCCCATTATTAATTTTTTCTTCTGCTTCTATCATTGCTTCTTCAGTAATTGTGTCGACGATGGCCTTTCGCTCATCATTAAAGGCATCCACTTGTTCAGCAATCCATTCCGCTTCTTCAGGATCATCTAATTGTAATAATTCTGCAGCGATTCGCGCATCATCTAATCGTCCGACTGCATTTAATCTCGGACCTATAATAAAACCTATCGTTTCTTCATTCACTTCGCCGCTAAATTTAGCCTGTTTTAATAGTGCTGCTATGCCAACAGGTGGTGTGTCATTTAATATCGTTAGTCCGCGCTTTACCAATGCTCTGTTTTCTCCAGTCATCGATACAAGGTCACTAATCGTACCAATCGTAACAAACGGTAAATAGTTTACGTTTGGTTCACCCAACAGTGCATGACTCACTTTATAAGCAACACCGACGCCAGCTAAATGTTGAAATGGATAGTTGCCTTCTGGATGCATCGGATGAATAATAGCAAATGCATTCGGTAACGTTTGACCAATTTCATGGTGATCCGTAATAATGACGTCCATTCCCAGTTCATTTGCCACATCAATTTCATGATGACCTTGTATACCATTATCCACTGTAATAATGAGCTTTACGCCCTCATCTGCAGCTTGTCGGAAAGCCTCTTCATTTGGTCCGTATCCTTCTGTAAAGCGGTTTGGAATATACCATCCGACCGTTGCGCCCAACGATTGTAATGTCTTTACAAGTACAGTCACACTCGTTACACCATCTGCATCATAATCACCATACACGAGTATTGGCTCTGCATGATCAATTGCAGATTTTATACGCGTCACAGCTTTCTCCATGTCAAATAGAAGGTAAGGATCGTGAATCTTACCTTCTGAGAATATATCATTGAGCTGTTCTTCTGTAATAATATTGCGGCTACTTAATATTTTTTGATTGATACTAGAGATTTTATATTTTTTTATCAAGTCATCAGGAATTGTTTGTTCTATCCTGGACACTTGCCATTTCATTTTGTTCATAACAATCCCCCTACAATCTAGCATTATACATGAAGGCATTCATTTTAGAAAATGAATGCCTTCAAATTAACTTACTTTTTTATCTAATTTTTTGATAACATCATAATAAATATTAATTGCAGTAAATATCGACTCTTTATCGTATTTCATTTCGGGATGATGTAAACCGTGATTCATGTTACAACCAATGCCAAGCATCGTTGTTTTAATTTCAGGTAATGCGTGTGAATACGTGTGAAAATCTTCGGCTCCTGGCGTAACGATCGTTTCTATATATTCGTGTTGTTGTTCTCGTAAAACTTCAGATAAGATATTTTTTGCTTCATCGCTAATATCTGCTGCAACTGTATTACTCGTATAATAATATTTCAGCGTGCAGTCATATTGTCCACGAACTGTTTCACATATCTTATCAATATTATGTTGTAACGATGCCATCGTATTGTTATACTGGGCACGAACATCAAATACACAATTGACAGTACCAGGAATCGTATTATGTGTACCCCCTAATGTTTCAATCGTTGTCATTTTCACAGAATAAGAGCGGTCATTTACATCGTTTAAACCTTTAATTTGTTGATTTAAATCCATTGCAATATCAATACTATTAATCGATTCCCAAGGACGACCAGCATGACCTTCTGTCGTTGTAATATCTACATGAAGCGTCGCACTCGCACCATGTTGAATACTACTTGAGAATTCATTCCCTTTTAATTCATTTTTCGGGCGCACATGCATTCCAAACATATATTCAACATTATCTAATATATCATGTTCTAATACATATTTTGCACCGCTTCCCGCTTCTTCAGCCGGCTGAAAAATAAATAATAAATTATATTTCGGTTTATAATTCGTAATCTTTAATTTAAACAATAAACCGATTAACGTTGTCATATGCGCATCATGACCACATGCGTGGATTACCTTTAAACCATCATCAAAATTATACGGCAATGCATCAATATCACTTCTAAATGCGATTGTCTTATCGATTTCGCCTGGTACTTTAATATAAAGTCCAGTTTTGTTAAAACGCTGCACATCGAACTCATCTTTAAATAATTTCTCGATATACTTTGTTGTTTTTTCCTCATCCCAGCTTACTTCTGCTCTTAAATTCAATTCACGATTAATATCCAATATCTTGTCATGAAAATCCGTATTGTCCATGCTTATCCCCTTTTATTTTTAGCTTTATCCTGATTATTTGCTTTATTGTTTTTATTATATAAATTAATTATTATTTTTTTACATTACACTTCAAATTGTTTTACTGTTAGCTTTGCTAATACATTTGTGTCAATTTGAATCCCTAATCCTGCACCATTACCTAAATCGACATAAGGAATATTGTATGTCAAATCACCAATATCCTGGCTAAATAATAACGGCCCAGTCAGCTCAGTAGTTTTCACGTTTTCAAGCGCCATCGCTGTGTGATATCCTGCAGCACTGCCTATAGATGACTCAACCATTGATCCAATTTGACATTCTATGCCTAAAGCTTCTGCAATGTGTATAAGTTTCACAGCATTATGAATGCCGCCACACTTCATTAATTTCACATTTAATAAATTAAAATGCGGTGTCTTTAAACGTACTAAATCATCAACATCTTTAATCATTTCATCAGCCATTAAACTCACATTCATATGGTCATATAAATACTTCATGCCATCCATATCGTTGTATTTTAGGGGTTGTTCAATCCATTTTAACTTTGGATCATGAATCGAACTAAATGCCTGTACGATTGCTTTCGGATTTGACCACGCTTGATTACAATCAACACGTATTTCTGCATCTGTATCTTTAATATAATCCAGAATCTGTTTCAGCTTCTGAATATCATCATTAATATTGTCTCCTAATTTAACTTTAATCACTTTATAACCTGATGCTAGTAAAGTATCGATATCTTTTCTTGTTGCTTCAATTGATTTTACGCTTAAGACTTTAGCATAATCCAATCGTTCAACAGTTTTCCCGCCGAGCAACTGATACACTGGAAGATTGGCATGCTTTCCTAATATATCATACAGCGCAATATCAATACTTGCTTTCAACTCTGGATTACCTAATATTAATGTATTTATATATTGGTGCATTGATTCTATGTTTAAAGGATCTTGCCCAATTAGTTTTGGTGCTATCCATTGCAGGTTAGCATAAATTCCTTCCGCACTTTCACCCGTTACATGTTCATCTGCAACACCTTCGCCATATCCGACGATACCAGCATCCGTATGCATTTCAACAATTACTGAATGCATACAATGATACGTTGCATAATTGATAACGAACGGTTCAATTAAAGGAAGTTCAATATAATACCCAACAATTTTTGTTATTTTCATATTACCCCTCCTGAAATACAGTTATGTATATCATAATAAAAATTGAGTGAAATTTGTGCATTTTACGTAAAAAAAAGAAAAATCATGTATAGACATGATTTTTCTTTTGACATTCAGCTTATACGTATATCTTTTCATCATTTGCTTTCTTTTCTTCATAAACAGTTAAACGGCCACCATTTGCTTTCAACTGACGTTTCTTTAAAATACCCCAAAGTGGTACTGCGATAAAGATAGAACTGAATACACCTGAAATTAATCCAACAAATAATGCAAGCGTAAAGTTAAAGATGCTTGCAGCACCTAATAACATTAATGCAACAACTACGATAATTACTGTCAATACTGTATTGATTGAACGTGTCAATGTTTGACGGATTGAGCTGTTAACGATGTTGTCGATTTGTTCCGGTGAAGTAATCACTTTCATCTTCTGTAAGTTCTCACGTACACGGTCGAATGTTACGATTGTATCATTAATTGAATAACCGATGATCGTAAGAATAGCTGCAATAAATGTTACATCCACTTCAATTCTAAAGATACTAAAGAATGCAATGATTAAAAATGCATCATGTAATAATGAAAGTACAGACGTTAACCCCATTCTCCATTCAAATCGGAATGTCACATAAATGATAATTCCAATTGATGCATAAATCACTGATTTAATCGCATTTTTCGCTAATTCTTTACCAATTTCACTTGAAACGGTATTCACATTTGGCTCATGGCCATATGCTTTCGTAAATGTCGATTTTAAATCTTTAATTTCATTTTTCGTTAATGGATCTTTAAACTGAATTACACCCATTTTATTAGATTCTGAATTGATAACGATATTGTCTGTTTCTAATCCAATCGATTTTAATTGTTGCTTCACATTATCTGCTTTTAATACTTGCTCACTTTTCACATCAACGCGTGAACCAGATTTGAAATCAATACCTAAATTTAATCCCATCATCGCAAGGATGATACTACCAATAATAATAGATGCAAGCGATGCTGCGAGTAATGGTTTTGCTAATTTCACAAAATTGATACGATCCCAGCGTGTTTTTAAGTCATATACGTCGATACCTTCAGAAATATTGTGACGTTTCTTATTGCTAACGCCAAAGAAACTAAATTTATTATCAAAGAAACCTGAATTCACCGCTAAACTTAATAATAAACGTGTAAAGAATACTTGCGTCACAAAGATCATAATAATACCTAATAATAACATCGTGGCAAATCCTTTAACACTGCTAGTTCCAAAGAAGAATAGTACTAGAGCTGCAAGAACTGTCGTAAGGTTGGCATCAAGAATCGTTAAGAATGATGAATTTGATCCTTTCTTAAACGCTTGCTTCACACTGCGTCCAATTTTCAGTTCATCTTTTATGCGTTCATACATGATAATATTTGCATCGACTGCCATACCGACACCTAATACTAATGCGGCAATTCCTGGTAATGTCAGGACACCGTGTATCATATTAAATGCAATCATCGTTAACCATACATAAGCTGATAATGAAATCACGGCTAATATACCTGGTAATCGGTAGTAAATAATCATAAAGATAAAGATAATCCCTACACCGATGGCAGAAGCTAACATTGTATTATGTAATGCATCTTGACCAAACTGTGCACCAACTGACGTAGAATATACTTCTGTTAATTTCACTGGTAATGATCCTGAATTTAATAAATCAGCAATTTTCTTTGCTCGAAGTAATCCTTCTTCACCTTTAAATCCACCTGAAATTTCTACGTTTTGTGAGTTAATTTCTTGTGCTACACCCGCTGCACTTACGTATTTTGGTTGTTTGCCTTCTTGCTCTTTTTTCACTTCTTTTTTATAGCTGTCTTTACCTTCTTCAAAGTCCATCCAGATAACCATAATATTTGGGTTTTGCTTTGAAATTTTTCGTGTCACATCAGCAAACTTCTTCGCTGATTTTAACTTTAATGTAACGACTGGTGCGTTAGAGTTTTGGTCGAAAGCTTGTTTAGCGCCGCCTTGTACTAAATCTTTACCTGACAATAATAATTTATCGTTGGCATCACGTATTGATAAATTCGCACTCGTAGATAAAATTTCACGCGCTTCATTTTGATTCTTTACACCTGCAAGTTGTACACGTATTCTGTCTTGATTCTCGATTTGAATTTTCGGTTCTGATACCCCTAATACGTTGACACGAGATTCTAACGTTTTACTTGTTGCTTTAACTACTTCACTATCAATTTTGTCGCCTTTATCTAGTTTATCAACTTTATAAAGTACTTCAAAACCACCTTGCAAGTCTAATCCAAGGTTTACTTTCTCCAAAATTCCTTTTACTGTTACACCCATAGAACTAAATAATAGAATTGTTAATAACAACAATGCTATTAACCTGCTTCGCTTTTTCACATTTCCACCTCGAAATCAAATTATTGTATGATGGCAAACCATTTATTCAATTATAATATCATAAAGTTAATATTATGATAAATTTACTTCGCTTTTTTGATCGCAAGTTTATCAAATGTCATTTCTGTACCTTTATTGTTCACAATAATTGTCACAAAATTTGTATCTACAGATTTTACTGTCCCTTGTAATCCTCCGATTGTAGCGACTTTATCACCACGTTTTAAATTACGGAGCAGTTCCTGCTGTTCTTTCGTGCGTTTTTGTTGTGGACGTATCATTAAGAAATACGCAACAACTAACAATACGATAAGAGGTAATATTTGTACGATTAATGCTTGCATTTCAGCTGTCATAACGACCTCCTAGAAATTTTTTGGGTTTTCTACATTTAAACCGTATGCTTCAAAGAATTCTTCTTTGAAATCGAGTAAACGGTCGTTACGGATTGCTTCTCTTACTTGTTCCATTAAATTCAGTAAGAAATGTAAGTTATGGATGGTCGTTAAACGAATACCAAACGTTTCGTCTGCTTTAATTAAATGACGAATATAAGCTTTCGTATAATTTTTACAAGTATAGCAATCACAGTTTTCATCTAATGGTGTATAATCACGTTCGTATTTCGCGTTCTTAACAACAACGCGCCCTTTACTTGTCATACACGTTCCATTACGTGCAATACGTGTCGGTAATACACAGTCAAACATATCAATTCCACGAATCGCACCTTCAATTAATGCATCCGGTGATCCTACTCCCATTAAATAACGTGGTTTATCAAATGGCATGAGCGGTGTCGTATGTTCTAACATTCTATACATGACAGGCTTCGGTTCTCCTACAGACAAGCCACCGATTGCATAACCAGGGAAGTCTAATGAAATTAAATCTTTCGCAGATTGTGAACGTAAGTCTTCATATTCACCACCTTGAATAATGCCAAATAATGCTTGGTCTTCAGGTCGTTGATGCGCTTTTAAACATCTTTCCGCCCAGCGACTCGTTCTTTCTATACTTGCTTTTACATATTCATAGGATGCTGGCATAGGTGGACATTCATCAAAAGCCATCATAATGTCAGACCCTAAATCATTTTGAATATGCATCGCTTTTTCTGGGCTTAAGAATAATTTTGAGCCATTTAAATGATGTCTAAAGTGCACACCTTCTTCTTCAATTTTGCGCATATCACTTAAACTGAAGACCTGAAATCCTCCACTATCTGTTAAGATTGGTCGGTCCCAGTTCATAAATTTGTGCAACCCACCCGCTTCTCGAATAATATCACTACCTGGTCTCAACCATAAATGATACGTATTACTCAAAATGATTTTTGCGTTCATTGTCTTTAATTCTTCCGGACTCATCGTTTTTACTGTCGCTTGTGTTCCGACGGGCATAAACATCGGCGTTTCAAAAGAACCATGAGGTGTATGTACGATACCTAATCGTGCACCTGACTGTTTACAAGTTTTTATATGTTCATAAGTTACTGCTGGCATAATAATCTCCTTTAATAAATAAACATTGCATCACCGAAACTAAAGAATCGATATTCTTCTTTTACTGCTTCGTTGTATGCATTTAATATTATTTCTTTTGTCGCTAAGCTAGATACAAGCATAACGAGTGTAGATTTCGGTAAATGAAAATTCGTAATCATCGCATCGATTGCTTTGAACGTATAACCTGGATAAATAAAAATATCTGTCCAGCCACTTTGCGCTTTAAAATGACCAGTATCATCTGCAATTGTTTCAAGTGTACGTGTTGATGTCGTTCCTACAGAAATGATTCGATTGCCATTAGCTCGCGTTTCATTTAATAATTGAGCCGTTTGTTCTGTCATTTCATAATATTCACTATGCATATTATGATCTTCAATTGTATCAACACTGACAGGTCTAAAGGTTCCTAAACCAACGTGTAGTGTAATATAAGTGATGTTCACACCTTTTGCTTCGATCTCATTTAACAATGCTTTAGTAAAATGCAGACCTGCTGTTGGTGCTGCAGCTGAACCTAACGCTTTTGCATAAACCGTTTGATAACGACCCTGATCGTCTAATGTTTCTTTAATATAAGGTGGTAAGGGCATAAGTCCTAGTTCATCTAAACGTTCCTGCAATATGCCGTCGTATTTCAACTGCATAATACGACCACCTTGCTCAAGTGTGTCAACACATGTTGCGATAATCTTACCGTCACCAAATGAAACTTCAGTGCCTATTTGCACACGTTTAGCCGGTTTAATCAATACTTCCCATCCATTTTCGTGTTCTGTTAACATCAACATTTCAATTTTAGCTCCGGTATCACTTTTCACACCAAATAAACGCGCCGGCATAACTTTCGTATCATTTAAAACTAACGTGTCACCCGGATTTAAGTAGTCAATGATTGACTTGAAATGCGTGTGCTTTATTTCCCCGGTCGTTTTATTTAATGCGAGCAACCGGCTTGCTGTACGATCGAGTAAAGGTGTTTGTGCAATAAGTCGCTCTGGTAATTCAAAATCAAATTCATTTACGTCCAAATTTATTTCCTCTTTTCATTATCATACGGTAAATTAAAGTGTTCGTATGCAAGTGGTGTTGCAATACGCCCACGTTGCGTTCTTTCTAAAAAACCTTGTTGAATGAGATACGGTTCATATACATCTTCTAAAGTCATTCGTTCTTCCCCGATAGATACAGCTATCGTATCTAATCCAACAGGACCACCATTGTAACGCTCAATGATAGCTAATAATATTTTATGATCAATATGGTCTAATCCATAGGCATCGACTTGTAATAAGTTTAAAGCGCTAGATGTAATTTCAAAATCAATTTTACCTTCATTTTTCACTTGGGCAAAATCTCTTACTCGTCGCAGTAATCGATTAGCAATACGTGGTGTCCCTCTACTTCTCATTGCAAGTTCCGTAACTGATGCATCATCTATTGCTACATCAAACACATCTGCAGTTCGACTGACGACTTGTGACAAATCTTCTATAGAATAGTAATCCAGTCTTAAATGCACACCGAATCGATCACGTAAAGGGGCAGAAAGGCTGCCTGCTCGAGTTGTCGCACCAATTAAAGTAAATGGTGGCAACTCAATGCGAATACTACGTGCCTCTTCACCTTTACCAACGACGATATCCAGCATAAAGTCTTCCATAGCAGGATATAATACTTCCTCAACAACACGACTCAGTCTATGAATTTCATCGATGAAGAGCACATCTCCAGCATTTAAGCTTGATAATATTGCTGCTAAGTCACCCGGCCGTTCAATTGAAGGGCCTGATGTTGTTCGAATATTGACATCTAACTCATTTGCAACAATTGTTGCAAGTGTTGTCTTACCAAGACCTGGTGGACCATACAGTAGCACATGATCTAATGATTCGTTTCGTAGTTTCGCCGCTTGAATAAAGACATCTAAATTATGTTTAATTTTTTCCTGTCCAATATATTGTGAAAGTTTCGTTGGACGGAGACTTAATTCATCTTGATATTCATCAGCATTTAATAGCGATTCGTCTATTATTCTGTCATCCAATCAATCCAACTCCTTTAAGACACAAGCATTTGAAAGGCACGCTTAACATTTTCATCTACTGTTGCAAGTTGTTCCTGTTTCAATACTTTTTCAACTTTTTGTAATTCACGTTTCGTATAGCCTAAAGCTTCCAATGCGAGTAACGCTTCTGCAATCACTTCAGTTTTCTGTTCAGTTATTTCTTTAAATACGTCCGTTTCATCCGTAATGACAAGCTTACCTTTTAAATCTAGGATTATTTGACGTGCAGTCTTTTTACCGATGCCCGGGAATTTAATTAAATAGCTCTCATTTTCACTCTCAATCGCATTTTTAATTTCACTTGGTGAACTTGAAGCTAATATCGCAAGTGCAGATTTTGGACCAATGCCGGTTACTTTATTAAGTGATAGAAATAATTGCTTTTCTTCAACCGAATCAAACCCATAAAGCGTATGGGCGTCTTCGCGCACAACTAATTGTGTATATAATTTAAAATCTTTCTTAAAATACTTTTGAAATCGATAAGGATTCGGGACTAAACATTCAAAACCAATCCCATTTACACCAACGACTAAATGTGTTGGTAAAATGACTTCTAGTTTACCTTCTAAATACGCGTACATAGTGCCTCCTACAAACTCATACCAAGTAATTGAACATGATTCACATTATCCATTAATTTTATTTTTTCGAGTAACTCATTAATAGTCAAATCCATATTTGTTGCATTTAAAGAAATGGTTATCGTCGTCTTATCTTTAATCGGAATCGTCTGGTGTATTGTTAATACTGAACCATTTTCCGATGCGATAAACTTCAATATTTGACTTAATAAACCGACTGAATCATTAACTTGTATCATCATCGTAATATTACGTTCACGTGTTTTTTCATCTACTGGAAAAATGGTATCTTTATATTTATAAAAAGCACTTCGAGATAAATCGTGCGCTTTTACAGCATCAAAAATCGAAAGTTTTGGATTTTCATCCAGCATATCTTTAATGAGTAGTGTTTTCTTAACGGATTCAGGTAGTACATCTTCACGAATAAGATAAAACTTTTTATTTTGCTCTGACACATTTATCACCTACTACTCTACAAATTCAAATTCACCGCGCATAATACGAACGATATCACCGTTCTTACATCCACGTTCACGTAATGCATCGTCGATACCCATCGTACGCATTTGACGTGCGAAACGACGAACAGAAGCATCACGCGTGAAATCTGTCATTTTGAATAAACGTTCGATTGAGTTACCACTAACGACATATGCGCCATCATCCGCACGTGTAATTTCGAAATGGTCTGCTGATTTTTCATGTTTATACAATACTCGGTGTACAGCAGTATCTTCTTCATCAACATCATAATCCACATCTTTCGTAGCATCTAATAGATCAGCTGCACGATATAATAATGTATCAATATTCTGGTATGTCGCTGCACTTAATTCGATAATTTCAATATCATCACCAATTTGTTTCTTAAATTCAGCTAAATATTCTTCAGCATTTGGCATATCCATTTTATTAGCTACGACGATTTGTGGACGACGCGCTAATTTTTTATTATAGTTTTCTAATTCTTTATTAATTGTTACGTAATCTTCATATGGATCACGACCATCCGTACGTCCCATATCAATAATGTGGATAATGACACGTGTACGTTCTACATGTTTTAAGAACTGATGTCCTAAACCAACGCCTTCAGACGCACCTTCGATTAAACCAGGTAAATCCGCCATAACAAAGCTTCGGTTATCTTTCGTCTGTACAACGCCTAAATTGGGTTTAATCGTTGTAAAGTGATATGCACCGATTTTTGGCTTAGCTTTAGAAACGATTGATAATAATGTCGATTTTCCAACACTCGGGTAACCTACTAAACCAACATCTGCTAATAATTTAAGTTCTAATGCAACTTCTAATTCTTCACCTGGTTCACCATTTTCACAGAAATCAGGTGCCGGATTGCTTGCTGATGCAAATCTTGAATTACCACGACCACCGCGACCACCACGTGCCACGACAGCACTTTGTTCGTGCATTACTAAATCGGCAATAATTTCGCCAGTTTCAGCATTTTTGATGATAGTGCCAGGTGGTACTTTAAGAATTAAATCTTTTGCGCCACGACCATGCATGTTACTCGTTTGCCCGTTTTCACCTTTTTCAGCTTTAAACATACGTTGGAAGCGGAAATCAAGTAATGTACGTAGTCCTTCGTCTACCTGGAAGATGATTGACGCCCCTTTACCTCCGTCTCCACCTGCTGGTCCACCTAATGGTACATATTTCTCACGACGATATGCAACGATTCCATTACCACCATCACCTGCTTTTAAATTAATCTTGACCTGATCTATAAACATATAAACACCTCTTATTTTATTATTTCTAATTTGTATTCAATTATTTCTGTCGTCGCAATGATCATATTGGGCAGTAAATACTGCGTATCAATAATTTCACCGGTTAATGCGAGCATACATTCAATCGTTTGTTCATTTTCAAACAAACTTAATGTTAAGAGTGACTTTGTAGCAACACGTTTCTCAAAATCTTTGACACACACATCGATAAAGGATGTAAGCACACTATCATTAAGTCCAATTGCACTGGTTAAAAGCTCAATTTCAAACGTCCAATCAAACAATTTATTTTCAAGTACTGTATCAATATAATAATGAATTGCATTTGGACAATTTAATTTTAAAAATTGTTGTTCATCCCTAAATTGCATTGTTATACGACGCGCAAAATGTCTTGCCTTATCAACTTGTCCTAACGAAAAATAAGCTTCTAACAACTGCAATTGGTTGGCTATATCATGTTTCGTCTTATAGTACGTCTCTATATTATGCATTAAATCACCTTTTATCATTATACCATGTAAACATCATTTGTACGACTGACGTGAACAAAAAAAGAAAAGCACTGGATAAACATCCAGTGCTTTATTGACATTATTTTGCTTCAGCGTATACTGAAACTTTCTTTTTATCGCGTCCGAAACGCTCAAATTTAACAACGCCATCGATTTTAGCAAATAAAGTATCATCGCCACCACGACCTACGTTTTCACCTGGATAAATTTTAGTACCGCGTTGACGGTATAAAATTGAACCACCTGTTACGAATTGACCATCAGCACGTTTAGCACCTAAACGTTTTGATTCAGAGTCACGTCCGTTACGTGTAGAACCTACCCCTTTTTTCGATGCGAAGAATTGTAAGTTTAATTTTAACATGAGTTACACCTCACTTATAGTTTAATTTAATATATTGTCCGTATTCTGCTTCTATCGTTTGTAATGACACGAGCATTGATTGAATGATTAATTGTGCTTCTTTATTGTTTAAATCTAAGATTCTCGCAGTAAAGTAGCCACCATCATCCGCATAATCAATATCCGGTCTTTCATCTGTCAAACCAATGACTGCGTTCATACTACCAAAGACGACAGCGGATGCGCCAGCACAAACAAGATCTTGTCCATGAGGTGCACTATCGGCATGCCCTTCCATAGTAAACTCGGTCACTTGACCTTCTTCATTTACTAAGATAGTAACGTTAATCATTACGCGTTAATCGCTTCGATAACTAATTTAGTGTAAGGTTGACGATGACCTTGTTTACGTTTGTAGTTCTTTTTAGGTTTGTATTTGAATACAGTAATCTTTTTACCGCGACCGTGTTTTTCAACTTTAGCTGTAACAGTAGCACCTTCAACTACAGGTGAACCAATCTTAACTGAATCTCCACCAACCATTAATACTTGATCAAACGTAAATGTTGAACCTGCTTCTGCGTCTAATTTCTCAACCCAGATTTCTTGACCTTGCTCAACTTTTAATTGTTTTCCACCAGTTTCAATAATTGCAAACATACTTGCACCTCCTATTTTATTTAAGTCACGCCATCTTTAGGTGGATTACTCACTTTAAACCCAAAGTTGTGCGGTTGTATGTAGCTTCTGAAACTACTCAACTTCAATATAATATCATTTCCACAGTTTGCCGTCAATATTTATTTAGCATACTTATCCAGCAATTTTAATATTAACGGAAATATTAATAAAATAAGCACTAAATTAATGATCAATGCCGGGATGACATGAGTCCATAAAAATAAGAAATAATTAATATGCACGATGCCTAACACTGCAAAGGTAATGTAATAAAAATGTTCAAATAGGAAAATGAATCCTAAAAATAAAACAATCATCATTTTTAAATCTTTATAAAATACTTTAAACAATTGATTCATTAAAAGTATGGCGATGATAAATCCAAATAAGTGTACTCCATAAATTGTATTAAAGTAAATATCTGAAATCATCCCGAATAATATACCAAGGATTAATGCAATTTTTGGATTTTTATAAACCGTAATGATTAGCAAATACATCAGTAGCAAATGCGACTTAAAGAAATAATCCATTCCAAAGATTGTCACAGGCCACGCTGTGTTGATGAGTGAATCGATATAAAACAAAATGAGCGCTAGCAGTGGAATCATTACTAACTGCATTATTCGCCACTTCCTTCAAACGTCATCACTTTAGGACTTTTTTTCGCGATATAGACTTGATTCAAATCTTTAATGTCAGCTTTTGTTTCAACATAAGCAATTTGACTTAATCCAAACTCATCATTTTCTACTTTTTTAACTTCTCCGATTAAAATACCTTTCGGGAACTGACCGCCAAGTCCACTCGTTACAACTTTTGTCCCGATTTTAACTTTTACGTTATTATTAATATCTGAGAGCACGAGCAAATTCTTGCTTTCATCAAAATGATCAATCATACCAAAGATATCCTGACCTTCTTGTTGTAAAGTAACACTGATTTTACTTGTTTTAATACTTGATGTAATTAGTTCAACTTGCGAAGAATAACTATTCACTTTTTTAATACGTCCTACTAAACCTTCTGTTGTCATCACAGCCATATTTTCTTTCAATCCAGATGACTTCCCTTTATTAATAATAAATGTGTTCATCCATTGATCTTGATTTCTGGCAATAATTGTTGAAATCACAGGTGCGTATTCCGCAATACTATCTGTTTTTAATGCATTTTTTAATTCCTGATTTTCTTTTTGAAGGCGATAATTATCTGCTTCAATTTGAGCGAATCCTTTAATTTTTTCTTTTAGTTTTTTATTTTCTTCATTGGCATGCCACATATCGATTAAATTATTAATATTGCCATTGATAAACATAGCAGGATACGAGACTACACGTTGTCCAGCTGCTGTTGAATCTCCTACGAATGATTCAACAGTTGAAGTCTCTCGCTCTCTTAATGAAAAGCCGATGCATACCATAAAAATAATTAATCCAAAGAGGAAAAATACTAACTTGTTTCTTTTATAAAAATTGGGCAAACTTAACACCTCGTTCAATTGACTTTAATATATTATACGATACCATATTTATGCTTTAACTTGAGAATTTTTTGTACATTTTCTTCAATAATTTTGCGATCAATCTTTCCAGTTTCGACTTGTACTTTAAGATATTGAATTTGCGACTTGATATCCCCGATATCTGAACCGATGAGTAACATCGTTTCACCTGCGTTTAACGCTTGCGTGAGCGCTGCTTCACGAGAATAACTATTTTTAATTGCACCCATTGCTAAATCATCTGTAATTACAATGCCATTATATTTCATTTGCTTTTGTAAAAGTGATTGAATCATTTTAGGACTTAGTGAGCTTGGATGCGTTGCATCAATGTCAGGGAATAATATATGACTGACCATAATCATGTCAATATTTTGCGCAATCGCCGCTTTAAATGGCATCAATTCCTTCTTTTGTAACTGTTCGAGTGTTAGATTGCTGACTGGTAGCGTATCATGACTATCAACAAAAGTATCACCATGCCCAGGAAAGTGTTTCGCACTTGTGATTATCTGTTGTTCATTAATCCCTTTGTTAAAAGGCAAACCATATCGAATTACATCTTGTGATGTTTGCCCAAAACTACGATCGCCGATAACTTTATTGCCAGGATTACTCCAAATATCGAGTGAAGGTGCAAAATCAACATTAAATCCTAATCGTTTTAAGTTCTTACCGATAAATGCACCACTTTGATAAGCATGGTCGGTACTTCCAGATAACCCAATTTGGTAAGCTGATTCTATATTCGGGATATTGGATGGCAGACGATTCACCCTTCCACCTTCCTGATCGACTGCGATAAACATCGGAATAGACTGGGCATTTGACTGAATTGTTTCATTTAATGTTTTAACTTCTTCAGACCCCGCAATATTATTTGCAAACATTAATACGCCACCTATATTAAGGTCATTATATTGTGCTAATGTTTCATTATAAGAAGTACCTTGAAAACCTAAAATAAAAAGCTGTGCGATTTTTTCTTCAAGTGTCAGTTGATCTGCTATCACTTGAATCATTGCGACATTTTTTATTGGTTTGACTGAAAATGTTCGAGGTGATTGTTCGTATTTGATAGGTTGATGACATGATGATAATAGTAGAACTGTTATAGAAAAAATCAAAAAAGAAATTAATTTGTTTATATTTAAAGGCAAAAAAACACATCCAATTCATTTCTGTTTATGTATTTACCGTATTCATTATAAACAAATTCAAGAAAAAAACAAAATGATGGGAGAAATTGAGCTGATACGATATATATTTTTTCAGTTGAGTTGAGGAGATTCATTGCCGGTATTTTTAGTTTACCGGCAATCATTTTGTAAAATGGCTGTTAATTCTGGATTCATTGCCGGTATTTTTAATTTACCGGCAATCATTTTGTGAAATGGCTGTTAATTCTGGATTCATTGCCGGTATTTTTGATTTACCGGCAATCATTTTGTAAAATGACTGTTAATTCTGGATTCATTGCCGTTATTTTTGATTTACCGGCAATGAGCATCAATCTATGTGTGCCGCAAACAAACCAAACAAAAAAGAAGATATGAAATTCATTCATACCTTCTCTTTTATAAACGGCGTCTCATGAGCAGACGCCTGATAATCTTCGACAAATCTTTCAAAATCAAAGATCGATTTTTCAGCTTTGTCTCCAGTTTCCTTGCGTCTGAACGCTCATTCGTCAGCCTCTCTTATTAATACTGATTTCTGTCTTTCATTTGTATATTTTGCTGACGTTCTGCCAACGCTTTATATAAATCCGCCTCATTTTGAAATACAGTGACTTGTCGTTCGCCAAATCGATACATGATATAATCGTTGCCACGCAGTCCAATTAAATACGTATCGTTATATCCCATCAAAGACAATCCCGATACATCCATAAACTCTTGTTTATCCATAAAGTTAAATACATTTCTTACTTGTGATAACGGAATATTCTGGAACAAAGCATTATCTTCAAGTGTATAACTTTTCCCGTTCGTCACTGTCGTTGCATTAGAATTACTTGTCGGATGCTGCGTGAACGGATTATTCTGTACAATTAAATATATCATTATTGCAATAATAATAAGTAATGTTAATTTAATTAATCTTTTTATTAATCTAAACATAAAATCCCCTACCTTCAAAATCTATTGTATATCGTTTGAAGGTAAATGACATCCGTCCTGAGATTGATTACGTAACATAATATAAAAAGCAACATCCTCATTTTCAATTTGTTCAGAAAATGTATCTGTAATAACAAACCCATATTTTTTATACAATGCAATTGCACGATTATTAAATACTGCAACGGTCAGCCTGAATTGATGATAATCCGCATAATAATCAAATATTAATTCTAGCAACGTGCGGCCATATCCTTGTCCAATAAATGATGGATTAAGCGCAAAGCCAATATCTATCATATCTGGGTCTATTTCATAATCATCGTGCATCCGTGCACTTTCTCCATCACAAAAGAACCCAAATATAACACCATCTTTCATGACCGTTTGATAATGACCGTTTAGAAACGTTTCAATGACATACGGATCTTCGTTTATATTGTAAAATTCATAACCAGAACCAAAGTCCCACCGACTAATCAATTCAGCAGTTGGACGGTCCATCGGTATCACTTTATACATTGACTATCGCCTCATTTTACACCTGATTGTAATGCATACATTTTAGCATAAACTTGGCCTAGTTGTATTAATGTATCATGCGTACCACGTTCTATGATATGACCTTTATCCAGCACAATAATTTCATTTGCATGTTTAATCGTTGATAAACGATGCGCAATAATAAATGTCGTTCGACCTTCTTTTAATACATCCATCGCTTGTTGTATAACCGCTTCTGTTTCGCTATCGATACTTGCAGTCGCTTCATCTAATATTAGTATTTTAGGATTAAACGCTAACGCACGCGCAAAACTAATCAATTGGCGTTGACCACTCGATAATGTTGCCCCTTTTTCTACGACTGGTGTATCGATTCCGTTCTCCAAAGATTGGAGTACACGATTCCCACCAACACGTTCTAACGCTTGAATTGCCATTTCACGCGTAATTCTCGGATCATTTAATGTAATATTGGATAGAATCGTTCCCGTATATAAATATGGGTCTTGTAATACAATTCCCATATGTCGACGCATTGACTGCTTCGTTACAGTTGAAGTATCAACACCATCAATGGTCACTCTACCTGTTGTCGGGTCATAAAACCTAAATAATAAATTCATAATTGAACTTTTACCTGATCCTGTATGACCGACTAAACCAATCGTATCACCAGGGCGCGCATCAATATTGATATGTTGTAATACGAGCTCGTCTGGTTTATATCCAAATGAAACATCTTCAAACTTTACATGACCAAGACAATGATCCAGCGTTTGTTGTTCTTGTATTTCAGCTGGTTCATCCAGCATTTCAAATACACGATTACTCGATACTCGCGCTTGTTCTAATACACTTAATTGATTGACCATATTAAACATTGGATTAAATAATCGTGTTAAATAATCTACTAATATATACATCATCCCAGCCGTAAGTGCCAGTTGTTCATTTAAAAATGATTGTCCAAATATATATATCATTATAAGGAACACAAAAGAACGAATCGTTCCCATTAAATTATGACTTGTTAAAGAATCAAGTTGAATAATCTTGCTATAATTCTTCAAATATTCATCATTTAGCGCATTGAATTCTGATTGTATTTTCGCTTCCTGATTGAACGATTGAATAATTGTCATACCATTTATCGACTCATTTAGCATGGCATTCATATCACTATTACGTTCACGCACGATATTATTATACTGGTCACTTATTTTTCGGTAAATGACTAGCCATGTAAACAATAACGGTACAACAATTAATGCCAATAAACCAATTTTGACATTAAAATAAAAAATGACTGCAATAATCCCTAAAATATTTGTAATACCTGAAATATATGTCGGTAACATTACCGTAAATAATTCCAGAATTGTTTGTGTATCATTTGTAATACGCGCAACAACTTTTCCAGCAGGTAAATTATCAAAAAATTTAATAGGTAATTGCTGAATATGGCTAAATAACTTTGTTCTTAAATGTTTAATGACATTTGAACCCGCTGTTTGAAAGAATAATGTTTGATAATAACTTAATATCGCATAAACAATCGCGATAACAAAATAAATTGCTAGTAACACCAATATTGGCTGCATATTGATGAGACCTTCTTTCGCTGTCTTAATATGATGGTCAATAATATACATACCAATGACAGGTCCAATCAATTCCATCACAACGGCCAGTAATAAAATAATAAACCCGATAAGAAATAATCGTTTCTCTTTTTTCGCTTCTATAAATAAACGTTTCGTAGTAGACACTATGCATCCCCTCCTAACTGTTGACGATCAAATTGAGACTTATACCAACCATCCTGCATTAAAAGTGCTTCATGTGTACCACGTTCAATAATTTCACCTCTATCTAATACAACAATTAAATCAGCATGTTGTACGGCTGATAAACGATGGGTTGAAATGATTGTCGTTTTTCCTTTTCTGGATGTTTGAATGTTGTCGATAATTGCGGTTTCAGTTTTCGCATCCACTGCAGACAATGAATCATCCAGAATCAATATATCCGGATTTTTAATCATCGCACGTGCAATTGAAATACGTTGTTTTTGACCTCCGGAAATCGCAATCCCTTTTTCACCCACTAATGTTTCCAGCCCTTGTGGCAATCGTTCAACGTCCTGTTCGAAATTTGCAAGACGTATCGCTTCATTAATTTCCGCATCCGTCGCATTGTCTTTCCCGAATTTAATATTTTCTTTTACTGTTCTTGAAAATAATATATTTTCTTGAGAAACGTAGCCAATTTTATTTCTTACTTCAACTTTCGATAAATCTTTTACACTGAAATTACCAATTTTAATATTACCGTTCCCCATCGGATATTCCTTTAAAATCTGCTTAATTAATGTTGTCTTACCGCAACCTGTCGGGCCGACAATACCAAGTGTTTCACCGACTTTAATTTCAATCGAAACATCCTTTAAGTTCACTGTTTCACTTGTTGGATATTGAAATGTAACAGCATCAAATGATACATGATGATCGCTTGGTACGAATGTATCGATAGGATCCTCCATCGTATCTTCTGTAGTTAAAGTCGCCATGACACGATCTAAAGATGCGTTTCCACGCTGCATAATATTAAATAATAATCCAATCGCAAACATTGGCCATACGAGCATATTCAAATACACATTAAATGAAATCAGCTCACCTACAGTTATTTCACCCTGGTTCACTAAATAACTGCCATAACCTAAACCAATCATAAAACTTAATGAAGTGACGATAATTGTAATAGGTTTAAATAAAGCATCTAATTTCTCAACATGAATAAATTTATTCACTACTTCTGTAGTCATCGCTTTAAAATTGTTATCAAGGTGCTTTTCCTGAGCAAAAGCACGTGTTACACGTACCCCTTCAATGGACTCTAATACGCTGTCATTCATCTCACCAAATGCATCTTGACTTACTGTGTAACGTTCATGAATCATCTTACCTAAACGTTGTTCGATATATGCTAACAGCGGCAACGGAATCAATGCTACAAGCGTCAACTTCCATGAAATCGCAATAGCCATTGTAGCGATGATGGTTATCATATACGTTGTACTATCGACCAGCGTCAATATCCCAAAGCCAACAGTTTGTCTTATTGCACTCAAATCATTTGTCGCTTTTGCCATTAAATCGCCTGTTCTATTTTTTTCGTAAAAACCTGGACTCATCGTTAAAAACTTTGCCATCATTTTTTTACGCATAATACTTTCAAGCAACTGCGAACCATTGAATAATAAATATCGCCATAAATAATTAATAAAGTAACTTAAAATAAGCGTTACTGAAAAAACAATTAATATCCAGTGAAAACGATCTAATGTCAATGATTTTAAATTAACATAATCAATCGTTTTTCCGATAAGCCATGGTGGTATTATTTCTGTTACATTGGCACATAATAATAACAGTACTGCTAATAGATAGCGTTTCTTTTCCTGTTTAAAGAACCATCCTAATTTAAATAGCACACTTAACATTTGTCACACTCCTCATTTCACTCATAAAAAAATACACATACTCATAGAATGAGCATGTGCACATTTTTGAGTGGGTATTCTCCCACAAACAATTGAATAAACAAAACCATTAAAGTTATATCATAACAACTAACTTTAATCGTCTATCCATTTATCTCATCGTATGCAGGAGGAAAATATAAACTTTGTAAAACATCATAATCATATTGTCGTAAGTTAATCATTGTATTTTCCTCCTTTCTTTAATCGTTGACTTAATCATAAATTAATCTTCTGAAAATTTCAATAGTTCAAATAAATAAATTTCGTTTTACGAATAGATTTTACATTAAATTTACATTGCTTAATAATCTGCCTGGTAAAAAATTTTATATTGCTGTCGATCGACTTTCATTAACCGCTTCAATACTTTATATAACTGATCAATATATTCAAAGTAGACGAATCCATATTCATAACTCCCGAAGAATGGCCCATAATAGACTGGTAATGCTTTTTCTGCAACGTTTGCATTCATACGAATCGCATTGACTTTGAACATTAAATGCGAAATGTCTTCATCCGTTATTTCAATTGAACATGGGTTATCTAAATCATATTTCATATCAAAGTAACCATGCAATGCATTAAATTTCCTGAAATATGAAAACTCTATCATCTCATTTGTTTCATTATCCATTAAATAAATATACATATCTAATCCCACTATAACTTTCTCCTTTCTTTCAAACTGGTGAATTCACCATCACCAATAATAATATGGTCCAGCAAATCGATACCGACGAGTTCACCGACATTTACGAGTCGTCTCGTCACTTCAATATCTTCATAACTCGGTTCAGCACACCCCGACGGATGGTTATGCACCGCAATGATATTAGCAGCACTGCGTTTAATTGCCTCACGAAATATTTCTCTCGGATGGACAATTGAAGCATTTAATGAACCGATGAAGACAGTATGTTCATGAATGACATAATTTTTCGTGTTTAACATGAGAATCATAAAATGCTCCTGCGTTAAATAGCGCATGCGTTCCATCAGTAAATCAGACACCGATTGTGGTGACGTGATGCGTACCTTCTCTTCAGGCGAATGTGTATGCATTCGTTGGGCTAACTCCACAACTGCCAATATCGTAGCCGCCTTCTTATCCCCAATACCTTTAATTTGTGTGAGTTCCTGAATCGTTAAGTACCTTAAATCTTTAATACTATCGACTTGATTTAATATATTGTCAGACACTTGATACACTGTTTCATCACGAACGCCACTCCCAATAATAAGTGACAATAATTCTTGGTTAGTCAGTTTATCCGGACCATAAATCATTAATCGTTCACGTGGTTTATCAATATCCAGTGCAAAATCAATCATTATACAAATCCTCCAAAATACAATTTCTTTATCGCATCGTAAAGTAGTATGACAACAAAAAATGCTGCAGTAATAAACGGTACTAGTGGTATGCGTTTAAGGTTTGATTTGTAACTTAAAAATACAATACAAGCCAGACCACCAATTAAATAGGTTATGAAAAAAAGTGCAATGAAAAATGGAATAGGTAGAAAGATAAGTAGAATTGAAAAAAGTTTAATATCACCATAGCCAATACTATTTGTTAGAAAGAAAAATAAATGTAGAAGGATAATCATTAATAATTTATATAAAATCGTCATCATATTGATCGTTAAATTAAAAGAAATCATTTCGTTATAATAGTCATGTATATTAGTAATTAATAAAATTAACATTAAAATGAGTAACATAAAATTAGGTATCTTCATACGTTCAGTATCATAAATCGCAAGTGGAATTAATATAATTGTTATCGTGTATAATAAAGTATTGTCTAGTGCTGGATTAAAATAAATTAGCATTAATGCACAACCTGTTGAAATTTCACTGATAATATACTTACTGCTTAACTTTACACCACAATAATGACAGCGTCCCCGCCTGATAAAGAAAGATAACACAGGTATCAAATCAATAATATTCAGCTGATGATGACAACTTTCACATTGTGATTTGCGTAATAAACTCCATTCTTCATACGTCAAACAAAGCATAAACGAACCAATGAATGCCCCTGTAATAAATAACAACATTAACGTATTTGACTCACCACATGAGTTCCTCCTTTCAATATTTTCACATTGACTATATAACAAGATTAAATTGTTGTAAAAATGCAGCAATTCAATTTTGAAAGCAATTTTAGTGCAAAAATTAAAAAATAAAGTCCCAAAATTAAAATATTGCATTAAATTGCTGCAATTTTTTAATTTTGGGACAAATTTCGCTTTTAGAAAAAATATGCGATAATGATTAAACTTGACAAAATGATATTGTTAAAATAATACCCTATTGTGCATGTTTTTTCAGCTTATCTTTAACTGTACTAATAAAATACAAACTGCCGGTGACGATTAGTAAATCTCCGTCATACGTTTTAATAAAATCACCATAGTCTTTAATTTTCACTTTCTTTTCGTGCTCAACACTTTCATAGATTGTATCAACGGGTAATGCTTTCGGAAAGTCAAAGTCTGTAACATAAAATGTATCTGCAATCTCTTCTAATGATTTAAGCATTCTTCCAATAGGTTTGCCATCGATAGCCGAAAATAACACATCGATGGTTCTATCTGGATAATGTTGCTTCATCGTCGCTACTAATACATCAATCGATTCTTTATTGTGCGCACCATCTAAAATGATAGTTGGCGATTCCTGAATCGTTTCAATTCGACCTGTCCATGTCGTAGCTTCAATTGCTTCTATCATCTTATTAAAGTCCAGCATAATCATGCCACGGTCAAACATTTCTAATAAGGTTGCAATCGCAAGTGACGCATTTTCCTGTTGATGTGCACCAATCATTTTAAGCTCAATATTTTCTAATTCGTAATCTTTATATCTAAACGTAAATTCTTTTCCGTTTGACACACATTGAATATCACGATTTAATTTAATACCTTTCACATGCTTTTCTTCAACTACAGCATTGATATATGCTTTTGCTTCATCATGATGTACGGCAAATACTAACGGAACACCTGTTTTAATTACGCCAGCTTTCTCTTTCGCAATGTCTAAATAAGTGTCACCTAATATATTAGTGTGATCTAAACCTATACTCGTCAATACTGTCATGATTGGCATAAACACATTCGTCGAATCATTTTTCGCACCTAGACCGGCTTCAACAATCACGAAATCAACGGGATGAATTTGTCCGAAATAGACAAACATCATCATCGTTATAATTTCAAATTCAGTCGCTACGCCTAAATCCGTTTCATCATGCAGCATTTCACTGACTGGCTTTACAATACTGACTAATTCAACAATTTCATCATTTGATATGGGTAATCCATTTAAGCTGATGCGTTCATTAAATGTTTCAATATAAGGCGAAGTAAATGTACCTACTGTATAATTATTTGCCATTAAAGCATTTTTTAAATAACTGACCGTAGAACCTTTTCCATTAGTACCTACAACGTGAATACCATTAATTTTACGTTCAGGATGATCTAACTTTTCAAGCATCCATTCCATTCGCTTAATGCCAGGCTTTATTCCAAATTTATAGCGTTCATGAATCCAGTATAAACTCTCTAAATAATTCATATGATTACTTCCCGTTCAATTGATTTAATCTTGCCTGAACACTTTCATATTTCTCTGTATAAAGTGCTTGTTTCTCTTTTTCTTCATTAATAATTTTTTCTGGCGCTTTACTAACAAATTTTTCGTTACTTAATTTTTTATTAACACGATCTAATTCTGACGACCATTTTTTCAGTTCTTTCTCAAGGCGTTCAATTTCTTTTGCCATATCGATTAATCCTTCTAATGGTAATACAACAAGTCCACCTGTAACAGCAGTTGTCATGACTTCTTCCGGCACTTCAATATCAGTATTAATCGTTAATTCACTTGGATTACAGAAACGTTCAATAAATGGACGTTCAGTTTCCAGTCGTGCAGCAATTTCAGCACTATTCGTCTTAATCATCATTGGAATTTGTTTGCTCATTGGCGTATTCACTTCACTACGTGTATTACGTACGGCGCGAATAATCTCCATTAATTGTTCCATATCTTTCTTACTTTCCAGATTTGAAAGTTCAGGACGAACAGCTGGCCAGCTTGCCGTAACAATTGAATCACCTTCAACCGGTAAGTTCTGCCAAATACTTTCCGTTACGAATGGCATAAACGGATGCATCATACGCATAATTGCATCTAAAGTATACGCTAAGATAGAACGCGTCATTTGTTTCGCAGCTTCGTCTTCACCATTCATCGGAATCTTACTCATTTCAATGTACCAGTCACAGAATTCATCCCAAATAAAGTTGTAAAGGACACGACCAACTTCGCCGAACTCATATTTATCAGCAAGGCGCGTAACTTCTTCAATTGTTTCATTAAGTCGCGTTAAGATCCACTCATCTGCTAATGATTTGTTACCTTCTAAGTTAATATCACTAGCTGTAAAGTTTTCACCGATATTCATTAAACTGAAACGTGATGCGTTCCAAATCTTATTAATGAAATTCCAGGTTGCCTCGATCTTCTCTGTTGAATAACGTAAGTCCTGACCTGGGGTAGAGCCTGTCGCTAAGAAGTAACGTAAGCTATCTGCACCATATTGTTCGATAACATCCATTGGATCAACACCGTTACCTAATGATTTACTCATTTTACGACCATCTTCTGCACGCACTAATCCGTGGATCAATACTTCATTAAATGGTTTCATTCCAGTAAACTCAATCCCCTGGAAGATCATACGTGCAACCCAGAAGAAAATAATATCATAACCCGTTACAAGTACATTGGTTGGATAGAAGCGTTTAAAGTCTTCTGCATCAACATTTGGCCATCCTAACGTAGAGAAAGGCCATAACGCACTTGAGAACCATGTATCTAACACATCTTCGTCTTGTGTCCAGTTTTCGATATCTGCAGGTGCATCTTTACCAACATAAAGTTCACCTGTTTCATTATGATACCATGCAGGAATTTGATGTCCCCACCATAATTGACGTGAAATACACCAGTCATGAATGCCTTTCATCCAGCGATTGAACGTCCCTTCAAAACGTGGGGGTACGAATTCAATTTTATCATCTGTCTTCTGGAAATCTAATGCTTGTTCCGCAAGCGGTGCCATCTTCACAAACCATTGTTTAGAAAGATATGGTTCAACAATTGCGCCACTACGTTCACTGTGTCCAACCTGGTGCATATGTTTCTCAATCTTTATCATGAATCCTGCTGCTTCTAAATCAGCAACAAGTGCTTTACGACATTCAAAACGATCCAAACCAGCATATTTACCGGCTAAGTCATTCATCGTTCCATCTTCATTCATTACGTTAATACGTTCTAGGTTATGTCTGTTCCCAATCTCAAAGTCATTCGGATCATGAGCTGGTGTTACTTTCATTGCACCACTACCGAAGTCCATTTCAACGTAGTCATCACCTAAAATTGGTAACTCACGCTCAACAATCGGTAAGATAACTTTCTTTCCAATCACTGCTTTATAACGCTCATCTTCAGGATGTACAACGACAGCTGTATCACCTAATAAAGTTTCAGGTCGCGTTGTTGCGATTTCAATAAAGCCGTCTCCCTCTGCATAAGGATATTTAATATGATAGAACGCACCTTCAACTTCTTCATGAATTACTTCGATATCGCTCAGTGCCGTACGTGCTGCAGGATCCCAGTTAATGATACGTTCACCACGGTAAATTAATCCTTTTTCGTACATCTTAACAAATACTTCTTTTACCGCTTCACTTAACCCTTCATCTAATGTGAATCGTTCACGTGAGTAATCTAAACCTAATCCAAGTTTTGCCCACTGGCTACGAATGAAACCAGCATATTCTTCTTTCCATTCCATCGTATGTTCTAAAAATTTTGCACGACCAATATCATGACGAGAAATACCTTCCTCACGTAACTTCGCTTCAACTTTTGCCTGAGTTGCAATACCTGCATGATCCATACCAGGTAAATATAGCGTATTATAACCTTGCATACGTTTCATACGTGTAATGATATCTTGTAATGTTGTATCCCATGCATGACCGATATGTAATTTACCCGTCACGTTCGGTGGTGGAATTACAATTGTAAATGGCTTTTTATTATCATCTTCTGTCGCTTTAAATAAACCTTTATCTAACCATTCCTGGTAACGTCCTTGTTCTACTTGTTGCGGATTATATTTAGTATCCATTTCAATGCCTCCAAATTAAATAAATTTCCTTAATCATTCCTACAAAAAAATCCCGTCCTATAACAATAGGACGGGATGACCGTGGTACCACCTAAATTCAGCTGACGCTGCACTCATGTCGATTATCGCTCGAAACACGTGTATATCTACTTAAGTAAATGTTCAATATACATTTTAAGTCAGGCTACCTTCGTTTAATTTCAATGTGCATTCTCACCAACCATGCACTCTCTTATATATCCATTAAATTACTCTTCCTGTAAGAATATTGAGTTACCGTTATTGTATAAGAATTTAAATGGACTGTCAATGTACATTACTTTTATAATGTTTGATTACGCCACTTCAAATATAAAGACATCAACGGTGTGACTGCAAGTAAAATAAAGAAAATTCTAAAGATATGATAACTTGAAATCATTGCGACATTTGCACCGGTCTCTAAAGCGACAATTACGATTTGAGCCATACCTCCTGGTGCTGCACTTAAAAATACGTCATTAAATGGGTGATGCGTCATTACTGTAACAATAATCGACATCAAAATTGCACACATTATCAATAAAAAATTTTGTACAAAAATACCGATGAATAACTTTCTATTGATTTGACTGGATAAATCATACATTTGTAATCCAATTCTAATACCAAACAGTATTTGCGCAATATTGATTAAAGGCATCGGAACAGTAAAATTTTGTCCTGTTGATAAATTCCATATCACAATTACAAATATTGGCCCCAGCATATCAGGTACAGGTAAATGAATGATTTTAAAACAATAAATACTAACAGCAATAAATACAATGAGCATCATCATTTGATAGATATTTAATACATCATATATCGCCTTCGCCTGAGTAAGTTCAATAGGATGAATGTTGTGTGATGATAAACGTGAAATAAACGGTACAAACATAATCACAAATAATAAACGCGATGTTTGCGTTAAAGTAACGATTAATAAGCTTGCATTTTTATTTTCTTCAGCCATGACAATCATCTGGTTTAATGCACCAGGAATTGAAGAAAGGAGTGCAGTCTCTGTCGAACAACCGACAATTTTTTTAAATAATAATGAAATTACAATTGCACAAACTACAATCAAAACGCTTAATAATACAATGGATAAAAAATCATGCGCAATATCCCCTAATATTTCTTTCGTAAAAGAGACACCAATTTGTGCGCCTAAAATATATAATCCAATATCACTGATTCCTTTTGGCCAATAATACTGTACACGCGAATATTTTTTTAATGCGATTGCTGCACTGATCGGCCCAAAAAGCCACGGTAATATCATGCCGATAGACTGAAAGAACCATCCGAATATAAAACTCACGATAAACAAAATTAAATAAGGCATCATTTACACTTCCATTAATGTTGTTACTTTATACTATACAAAATATTGTACTGATGTTCCTGAGAAGCGCTCAAAAAATAGAATGAGACCTATTGCTTTGTCCTCTGACGATTTATAGCTTAAACGGCGGAACAGAATTTGCCACTGCGAAAAAAACCGAAAGAAAACTATAAATCAAAGAGCGATTTATGAGTTTCTTTCGGTTTTTTTACGAGCAGAACATTTCAGTCTCTGCCTCTTCGTACTATTTATGATGCTAAATCAAAATTTGTAATAACCGCTAAATCAAATGTTTTGATTGAAGCTTCTGTTGTTGCAGCTTCAGTCGTTGCTTTTTCTTCTGTAGTCGCTTTTTCAGTTGTTGCTTTTTCTTCTGTCGTTGCTTCTTCTGTTGTCGCTTTTTCGTTTGCATCATCTTTCTTATTGCAGAAACTTAAAGCAAGTACAGCTAATAAAGCAAGTAATAATAACGGTAATAACCATGCCCAAGGGCTTTTCTTTTTAGGTGTTCTTTCGATATGATCATGACCTACACGATCACGTTCTTCAACAACTACTTTTTCATGATGTTCACCTTCGCGTACTTTGCGACCATCTTTATATGTATCGCCATCCGCTTGATGTGTTACATGTGTGTTGTTACGATCTGTTTCAGAATTATAAATTACATCTCTGTCTTGATTATCTCTGATGTTATCATTTCTTTTGTTTGTCATAATAAATACCTCCCAAAATGAATTTGTGTAATCGAAAATTAATTACATAAATACGATAACCTCAAATGACCGATGATAAACATAATTTATGCAAATATATTTCTTAACGCTTTCAAAACGCTGTTATTACACTATTTTTTTATATAATTTTTTCTATATCTGTGTTAAAGACAGCCAACAATCGACCTAAAATTTCGCCAATATAACTATTTATTATGTTTTGAAAATAGATTGATGTAAATATAATTCAACACAATTTACAAGAAAAAAAACACCAAAAACTGTAATATCGTTTTTGGTGTTTGCATTATGTGTTTATACTTTTTTATTTTAAACTTTCCCTATTATTTTATTATTTTTTTAACTTTGCTAATGATAAATCAAAAGCATTTAACGTATTCGCAATATCCTCTTCAGTATGTTTCGTAGACATAAACATACCTTCAAATTGTGATGGTGGTAGGAAGACACCGTTATTCGCCATTTCTTTATACATCGCTGCAAATAATTTTAAATCTGATTTTGAAGCAATTTCAAAGTTAGTTACCTTTTCTTCGTTTAAGAAATATCCAATCATACTTCCTGCACGATTCACTGTAATCGGCACATTATGTTTACCAAATACATCATATAATCCTTTTTCTAACAAATCACCTAAATGATTAAAGTGATCATAACTTTCTTTCGTTAACTGGCTTAACGTGTAATATCCACCTGTCATTGCAAGTGGGTTACCGCTTAAAGTACCTGCTTGATAAATACTTCCTGCCGGTGCGATTTGCTCCATAATTTCTCGTTTACCACCGAATGCACCGACTGGTAAGCCTCCACCGATTACTTTTCCTAAACAAGTTAAGTCTGGTGTTACCCCGAAGTATCCTTGCGCACAGTTATAATCTACACGGAAACCTGTCATGACTTCATCAAAGATAAGTAACGCACCGTATTCAGTTGTAATGTCACGTAATCCTTGTAAGAAGCCTTCTACAGGTGGAACAACCCCCATATTTCCTGCTACAGGTTCAACAATGATACAAGCGATATCATCACCATATTTTTCAAACGCAAGTTGAACTGAATCTAAATCATTGTAGTGCACTGTAATTGTATTTTCAGCAGTGCCTTTCGGTACCCCAGGAGAATCCGGTAAACCTAAAGTTGCAACACCTGATCCTGCTTTAATTAATAATGAATCACTATGTCCATGGTAGCAACCGATAAATTTTAAGATTTTGTTTTTACCTGTATATCCTCGCGCTAAACGTAATGCAGCTAACGTTGCCTCAGTACCACTTGATACCATACGCACCATTTCCACAGAAGGTACACGGTCGATTACAAGCTTCGCCATTTCATTTTCTAACGTAGTTGGTGCACCGAAACTACTACCTTTTAAGATTGCTTTTTGAAGTTCGCCCGTCACTTTATCATCAGCATGACCTAAAATTAATGGTCCCCAGCTTAATACGTAATCAATATATTCATTGCCATCGATATCGTAAATTTTAGAACCTTTTCCGTGATCCATGAAGATTGGATCCATATCTACACTTTTAAATGCACGTACCGGACTATTAACGCCGCCAGGCATTAAATTAACTGCTTCGTTAAAAGCTGCTTGAGATTTAGAATAGTTCATTTTAATAGTCTCCTTTATCTAGGTAGTTACAAATATCTTTCGCGAAGTACGTAATAATCATATCTGCACCTGCACGTTTCATAGAAATCATCTGTTCCATCACAACACGTTCTTCGTCAATCCAGCCATTTGCAGCTGCCGCTTTCGTCATTGAGAACTCACCACTGACGTTATAAGCGACGATTGGTAAATTACTGTTGTTACGTACATCACGAATAATATCTAAGTAACTTAAAGCAGGTTTTACAATCATCATGTCGCAACCTTCTTTTTCGTCACTTTCAAGTTCACGTAACGCTTCTAAACGGTTCGCAGGATCCATTTGATACGTCTTACGGTCACCATGACTCGGTGCACTTTCAGCAGCATCACGGAAAGGTCCATAGAATGCTGAAGCATATTTAATACCATAACTCATAATCGGTACATTTAAGAAACCTGCTTCATCTAATCCTTTACGAATTTCAGCGACGAAACCATCCATCATATTACTTGGCGCTATAATATCTGCGCCTGCCTTCGCTTGTGATACCGCAGTCTTCACAAGTAATGGTAATGTTTCATCATTAATTACGTCATGCGTATGATCATCTAATACACCACAATGACCATGGTCAGTATATTCACAAAGACACGTGTCCGCTAAAATTAATAAATCTGGATATAATGATTTCGCTAAGCGTGTTGCTTTCTGAATGACACCATCATCATCAAATGCACCTGTACCACATGCATCTTTATGATTAGGAATACCGAAGAACATAATCGCACGAATGCCTAAATCATAAGCATTTTTAATTTCTTCTTCGACTATATTTAAACTCCATTGGTAAATACCTGGCATTGAAGGGATTTCTTTTTTTACGTCATCTTTTTCAACAACGAAGATCGGATAAATTAAATCTCGCTTCGCTACACTCGTTTCACGTACCATGTTTCTCATATTAATTGAAGAACGCAGTCTTCTATGACGATCAAAATTCATTAACATTCACCTTTTCTTTCATTTTCTATTTTAAGAATCGTATCAATCATGCTCTCTTTCGTTTCATACGCACTGACATAATGTGCAATACCGATACTTTCTAAAGCTTGACTCGTTACTGAACCAATGGCCATTACTGAAACAGCTTCAAACCACGCATGATTCTCGTATGCCAGTACGCTTGATGGTGACATAAACGTCACCCAATTCACTTTATTTTCTATGATTAAAGTTTCTGCTTTTAATAAATTGACTTTATTTTCTATCGGCATGTATAAATCAATTTTATCGACATTCGCACAACTTTTCAATGCATTGTACATTTTAGGCCTTGCTTTACTCGATACTGGTAAACACACATTTAATCCATCAAACCGATTATTCATTTCTTCAATAAAACATTCCTGATGAAATGCTGTTGGTACAAAGTCTACTGAATACCCATTTTGTTCGAGATAGGCTTTTGTTTTACTGCCAATTGCCGCAATTTTATCAAACTGTGTTGACTGATAGTTGTTAAAGAATATGTCTACTGCATTCTTACTCGTAAAAATAAGCCAATCATAATGAGGACGAATAGTCTGTATCGGTAAGGCCTGAATCCCAATCAACGGGAGATGTATTATCTCTACGCGTTCGTCCTTATACGGTTTACTATCTGTCATCAATACAATTGGCTTCATATTAACCATCCTCTAGTTTGATTGTGGTGTATTGTTTAAAGTTTCAATAATCTTTTGGGCGCCACTTTGTTGCATACTTTCAGCTACTTTCGCACCTAACTGAATCGGGTCAATACCGCGCTCAGTGATTTTATGTTTTTCTTTACCGTCTGGTGACATAATGAGTCCTGTGAACTCAATTTCATCTTCTTTCATATTCGCGTGACCGGCAATCGGTACTTGGCAACTCCCATCCATCAATCTTAAAAACTCACGTTCTGCTTGTGTACAAATTTCTGTTTCACTATTATGCACTGTAGCAAGCAATGATAACGTATCTAAATCGTCGATACGACATTCAATGCCTAATGCACCTTGTCCAATCGCTGGCAACATCGTTTCCGGGTCTAAATACTCAGTTACGACATCTGCACTCCAGCCCATACGATTTAATCCTGCTGCCGCTAAAATAATCGCATCAAAGTTTTCAGTTTCAAGCTTTTTTAGACGTGTATCGATATTACCACGAATCCATTCAATTTTTAGATGTGGATATTGATTTAACAGTTGTGCACCACGACGTAAAGAGCTTGTCCCAATGATCGCGCCTTCTTTTAAGTCTGCTAATTTGATATGTCCTTTTGAAATAAAAGCATCTCTTGGATCTTCACGATCTGGTATACATCCTAATGTTAAACCTTCCGGCAATTCACTCGGTACATCTTTTAAAGAATGTATCGCGAAATCTATTTCTTTATTGTAAAGTGCAGCTTCAATTTCTTTTACAAATAATCCTTTGCCGCCTACTTTTGAAAGTTGAACATCAACAATTTTGTCACCTTTCGTCACGATTTCTTTTATTTCTATTTCAACACCTGGATTTTTTGCTTTTAATAGATCGATAAATTGTTTACTTTGTGTCAATGCTAATTGACTGCGTCGTGAACCGACGATAAATTTTTTCATAATAGCCTCCAAAGTTTAATAGAATAGTTGATGAAATCCTGAAAAACGAGAAATAATTAAAAAGTTAATTAGCATAAACAAAAACAGCATTATATTAATATCCATTAGCCTATGCATCATTAATTTATGTTTCTGATGTAAATAAATATAACTACCATATCCGATAACGAGAAGAATTGAACTTAAAACTTTAGAATCAGTCCAGATTGAATTCCCTTCAAATGTAATCCCCCAGTAAATCCCTAATATCAATGAGATTAAGAGCATTACACAACCGATGATCGAGAACTTTTGTACCAATTGATTTAAACTTTCTAAGTCACTAATTCTAAAAAATTTATGGTTAAATTTCTTGCGTTTCAATTGATATACTTGAAATAAGTATAACACCGCATGTAATGCTGCTATTAAAAACATAACATATGATACGATGGCAAGTGTGACGTGAATCCATAATAATTCATTCATCATATGTGATACAGTAGTCCCAGTTGATAAATCAAGGGGTTGAAACGTATGGATCATCATAAAGATGAATCCAATTAAATTCATTAAAAAAATGAAAAATTCTGTTTGAATGACTTTTGACAATATTAATGATAACAGAATAATCAGCCACGTAAAAAAATAAAACCCTTCGTAAATTGTTTCAATGGGAATACGACCTACCATAACAATAAATAAAATAATCGCAATAGACTGCATTACAAACACACAACGTAATAATAAAAATCCATAGCGCTTTGAACGTGGTGATTTTTGAACAAAGTCAAAGAAATAACAAGCAATACTTATCATATAGAGAATAAGTATTGCTTCGTGTAAACGCATTAATAAAAGTTCATTCATATGATCACCTAATGTTTAGGACTTAAAGTGAAACTCTCTTCTGTACGATGAACCATCGGTACTTGTTTATTGATACTTTCTACTTCATTTGAAATATTAAAAATATCCTGGAAAAACTGCAGTTCTGCTTCTCGATTTTCAGACCCACTAATTTCTTTCGCCTGAGAAATCGGATCTTTTAACAACTGATTAATAATACTCTTCATATGCTTTGAAATGACTTTACGTTCACGCTCTGATAAATCAGGCATTTTACGGTCAATACTTTCCATCGTCGTTTCCTGAATACGTAATGCCTTCTCACGTAACGCTGTAATCACAGGGACAACACCGAGCATGTTAATCCAGTTGATAAACTCTTCGATTTGTATATCAATCATTGTTTCGATTGTTTGTGCTGCTTTTTGACGTTCTGCTAAATTTGCATCAACTAAACCTTTCAAATCATCGACATCATAATTGAAGATTAAATCTAAGTCGTTCACCGCCGGATCAATATCACGTGGCACTGCAATATCAATTAAGATAATCGAACGATTGTTGCGTAGTTTGATTAAATCCTGCATCATTGGTTTCGTAATAATAAAGTCTTGTGCACTTGTTGAAGAAATAACGATATCATTTTCAATTAATGCACATTGTAGTTCTTCCATTGATTTTTGACGACCACCATATTTATCAGCAAGTGACATCGCTTTTTCTGCAGTACGGTTAATTACAGTGATTTCAGCTGCACCAGAACCTACTAAATTCTCTAATGCGAGTTCTGCCATTTCACCTGCACCGATGATTAATATTTTTTTATTTTCAAGTGAGCCGAGCACTTTTTTAGATAATTCGACAGCTGCATATGATACAGATACAGCTTTTGAAGAAATATCTGTTTCAGCATGCGCACGTTTTGCAAGCGTGATTGCATCTTTAAATAATTTATTAAAAATAGTACCCGTTGTACCTTCCGATTGTGCCATTAAAAAGCTATCTCTAATTTGCCCTAATATTTGTGTTTCACCTAATACGATTGAATCCAATCCGGTAATCACTTTAAATAAATGATAAATTGCCGAATTTCCTACTTTTACGTCTGTAACAGATTTTACTGTATCAATATCTACATTAAACCATTCTGATAAGAAAGACTTAATATAATATCTTCCTGTATGTACCTGGTCAACTACAGCATAAATTTCAGTTCTATTACACGTAGATAGGATAACACCTTCCAGTACAGATTTTTGATTAATTAACGCACTATGTGCGCGTTCAATCATATCATCTGAGAATGTAAGCTTCTCCCTTAAACTCACATCCGCTGTTTTGTGATTTACACTCACAACAACAATATGCATGTATTCCGCCCCCAAAATTTTGCCATTACTTTTATATTAACATTTTATGAGATTATTATTTACAATAACTTAAAATACGTCACAAAATATTCATAATTAGTCGAGATATTTTGAAATTGCTTCTAATATAAGTCCGTTCTTTGCGTTGCTTAATGATGAATAACTGATTAATGTATCTTCAGCATCCATATCTAAATCTTGTTTAATGATTTTTAAATGCTTTTGAACTTTTCCTTTAGGAATTTTATCTTCTTTTGTCGCAATGACAATGACCGGGATTTCATAATGCTTTAAGAAATCATACATCAATCGATCATCCTGACTCGGATTATGTCGAATATCAACAAGTTGAATGACAACAGCTAACGATTCACGTGTCGTCAAATACGTTTCAATCATTTTTCCCCAGCGTTCACGTTCAGTTTTGGAAACTTTCGCATAACCATAACCTGGTACATCTACAAACACAAGTTGATCATCAATTTTAAAGAAATTGAGCGTTTGTGTTTTACCTGGTTTAGAAGAAATGCGTGCCATACTTTTTCGACCAATCATCGTATTGATAAATGAAGATTTCCCGACGTTTGAGCGTCCTGCTAAAGCGACCTCTGGTAAACCTGTATCCGGATACTGTTCTGGTTTCACAGCACTGATTAATATTTCTACATTGTTTGGATTAATATTCATGTCTTTCTCCTGTCCTTAATTTACATCTTACTATTATACACGATTTCAATAAAAAATAATGCCAATTGATTTGAAAAATAAAAAACCCGCCAAAAAGGCAGGTTGATTATGCAGATGTTACGACATCGTTGATTAAATTGTTATCAGCATCATACATTTCTGGTGCTGCATTATCTTTAATCGCTTTCGCTGTAATAACAACGCGTTTCACATTGTCAAGTGAAGGAATATCAAACATGATATCCAGCATTGATTCTTCGATGATTGAACGTAAACCACGCGCACCCGTTTTACGTTCGATGGCCAGCTCACTAATCGCTGTTAAAGCTTCTTCAGTAAATTCTAATTCAACTTCATCCAGCGCTAACATTTTTGTATATTGTTTAACTAAAGCATTTTTGGGTTGCGTTAAGATGCTTTTAAGCGCTTCAACATCCAGTTGTTCTAAGTTTGCTACTACTGGAATACGACCGATAAACTCAGGAATTAATCCATAACTTTGTAAATCTTCAGGTTTGATCTGAGATAATAAAGTCGCATCATCAAAATCCTTTTCTTTAATACCAGTAAAGCCAATGACCTTTTCACCTAGACGGCGTTTAATCACTTCATCGATGCCATCAAATGCACCACCTAAAATAAAGAGAATATTCGTAGTATCAATTTGTATGAATTCCTGGTTTGGATGCTTTCTTCCACCTTGTGGCGGAACACTTGCAACCGTACCTTCTAATATTTTAAGTAATGCTTGTTGCACACCTTCACCACTTACGTCACGTGTAATCGATGTATTTTCTGATTTACGGGCAATTTTATCGATTTCATCGACATAAATAATTCCTTTTTCAGCACGCTCAATATCAAAGTCAGCTGCCTGAATTAAACGCAGTAAAATATTCTCAACATCCTCACCAACATAACCCGCTTCTGTTAAGCTTGTTGCATCTGCAATCGCGAACGGCACATTTAAAGAGCGCGCTAACGTTTGCGCAAGTAACGTTTTCCCAGAACCTGTCGGACCAATTAATGCGATATTACTTTTTTGTAATTCAACATCTTCTTCCGCCATCGGTTTGAAAATACGTTTGTAATGATTATACACTGCAACAGACAACGCTTTTTTCGCTTTCGTCTGACCAATAACATATTCATCTAATAGTGCTAACATTTCGTGTGGTTTAGGGATTTCCGTAATTTCTTCATGTTCAACCGTTTTTAATTCTTCAGCAACGATTTCTGAACATAATTCAATACATTCATTACATATATATACGCCACTACCGGCAACAAGTTTCTTCACTTGATCTTGATCCTTACCACAGAATGAGCATTTCAAGTTTTCTTCTTCATTAAATTTAGACACACTTAACACCCCTATCTTTAAAAGAATATACTAAAGTTTACAACGGTTTGCAAACTTTTAAATCTTACGCGATGATTCGGCATATACACATTATCAATATAAAAAATCATACAAGCGCTATTAAAACAAAACCGAACAAACACGAGAAAATCAAAAGCGATTTTACGGTTTGTTCGGATTCTACTTATACTAAAAATTAAATTTTAGAACGTATCAATTAATTATTTAGTTTTAGATTCAGAAACTAAAACGTCAATTGCTTTTTGGATGCGTAAATCATCTTTTAAGATTGCGCCATTTCCTAATGCAGCTTTAATATCTTCAACTGACATTCCGAATTGTTCGCTCATTTTTGTTAACTCAGCATCAACATCAGCATCGCTCACTTCGATGTTTTCAGCGTTTGCAATCGCTGCTAAAGTTAAGTTTGTTTTTACGCGTTGTTCAGCATCAGCTTTCATGCTTTCTTTTAATTGTTCTTCAGTTTGACCTGAGAACTGGAAGTATAATTCTAAGTTTAAACCTTGTTGTGCAATACGTTGTTCGAATTCTTGCATCATGCGATCTAATTCAGTGTTGATCATCGCTTCAGGGATATCAACTTTAGCATTTTCAACAGCTTGCATTACTAAGCTTTCTTTCGTATCGTTTTCAGCTTGTAATTTCTTTTGCTCTTCTAAATCCGCTTTGTATTTCGCTTTATATGCATCAACTGAATCAACTGACTCATCTAATTCTTTAGCCATTTCGTCATCTAATTCAGGCACTTCTTTAGATTTGATTTCGTTAATTTTTACTTTGAATACTGCGTCTTTACCCGCTAATTCTTCAGCGTGGTACTCTTCAGGGAATTTAACGTTAACGTCTTTTTCTTCTCCGACTTTCGTACCCACTAATTGCTCTTCAAATCCTGGAATGAATTGACCAGAACCAATTTCTAAATCGTATCCTTCAGCTTTTCCGCCTTCGAATGCTTCTTCGTTCACATAGCCATCAAAGTCTAAGTTTACAACGTCGCCTTCAACAACTTCCCCATCTTCTTTAACTACTAATTCAGCTTTACGCGCTAAATCAGCATTGATTGCTTCGTTTAATTCTTCTTCAGTTACTTCAGTTTCGAATTTTTCAACTTCTAATCCTTTGTAGTCACCTAATTCAACTTCAGGTTCTACTGTAACTTTAGCAGTAAAGATTAATGCTTTACCTTTTTCCATTTGCTCTACATCGATTTCAGGACGGTCTACTGGATTGATCCCAGCTTCTTCAACAGCTTTAGCATATGCATCTGGTAAGATGAAATCTAATGCATCCTGGAATAATGATTCTACACCGAAACGTTGTTCAAACATTTGACGTGGCATTTTCCCTTTACGGAAACCTGGTACGTTTACTTGTTTAACTACTTTTGCAAATGCTTTATCTAATCCAGTTTTAACTTCCTCTTCAGGAACTGTTACTGTTAATAATCCTACGTTACCTTCTTGTTTTTCCCATTTTGCTGACATGTGTCATTCCTCCACGTTATTCTAAAATTTTTTCAACTCATTAATTATAGCATATAACACAATCGCTTCAACTAATTAAGCTGATATTCCAAACTATAATATCATATTTTGAATTAATCATTAAATATTTTTTTAATATTCATTCAAGATATTATATTTTTCTAATAATGCGATGATACGAATAGTATCAGATTGCGTATTATTACCCTTTTGGTCATGCACTTCATTCAAATGAAACAGCGCGTTAAAATATTGGATATAAGCTTCCTTTAACGACACGTTGGAACATTTAAACACTTCGGTCAACCGTATTGGATAAATAATCGTATTATGCTGACGTATCGTTTCAACAATTAATTGCACCATATCCGGACTATGATCTTCAAAATAATCTATTACAACAGGCATGATTTCCTGCATCAGTTCAGTTTGCACAAGCGATGATAATTCCGATACAAGGATTCTACAATCGTGAGAAAGTTTATTAAATTTCACTTCACCTTTATATCCTGACTGTAATAAGTATTCTAACATCATACTGCTGACCATAGGATGTAGCATATTGTGTTCTAACATCTGTACAAAGCTCATTTGAAACCTGTAATCTTCGGTCTGAATCAGTTCAAGAATTAATGATAGCTGTTTGTTCGCATCATTATCCTTGAAAGTGCGAATAAAGTTTATATGTGCTGCATTGCGTTTATTTAATTGATGATGTGCCTCATCGTAAAATGGCATGAGTGAGACAATAATTTTATGGTCAACATCCTCACTGCGTAAACTATCAATTAATTCAACAACTGTCTGATATTGCTTTAATTTAAGTAAACTTTCAATAAAGTACGGCACAATTTTGTCGTAAGCATAATGACCTTGATTGAGTAAAATACTGGATTCTTCACGTAATTCTAAAAAACTTTCCAGCTGATATAAACAATCTAGCTTTAATAAATGTTCATCTTCTGTTAATTCAAAATGTTTCTCATAATCATTGAATAAGTCATATGCTTGTTCATAATGATGCGCTGTCATTGCAGTATGAATCTGGTTCATTAAATTTCCTTTTAGTTTCGGAAAAATAATAATGTCAGACATATTAATGACCTACATTATAAATAGATTCAATAATAATACGAGACCATGATTCATATTCTGCATCTTTCATTAAAGTGTGTTCTGGCTTCCATTCAATCTTTAACGTATCCGTTTCGTTTACAAATACTTCATCCTGCTTCACGCGCAGTTTAAATACTAAACCGATATGAACGCGCCCCACTTCGTTATCATCGTCATTAATAAATCCGATTAAATTTAAACTTTGCGGGTTCACATCTTTAACGCCGACCTCTTCTTCAAGTTCACGTGCAGCGTTCTCCAGTAATACACCTTCAATTTGCGTGTCGTCTAACTGATTCATGTGACCACCAATACCGATTGAGCTTAATCCATGTAAACGTGATTCTCCACCGCCTGTTAGACGCTCATAAACTAAGATTTCATCATTTTCATTCTCTAAAATACAATAAGAAATTAACTGTTTATATGAAGGATCCTCTTCCATATCTCCACGACGTTTCACTTCATACTTAGACAATGTTTCATAAATTTCCAGTGCTTTTTGATCTTCTATTGAAATAAAACCGTTGAAATGATTCTTCTCATGGCTAAAAATCGTTTCTCGATTGACCACAATGATTTGTTCATCAAATTTGTTCATATATTACTCCTTAAATCTGTCTTAATTAAATTTTAACTAAATTTCATAAGTAACTCAAATATAATTACACACTACTTATTTCTGTATTACACAATTATGCAATTCCTCGTAAATATTGATTATAAATGAATTATATAGATGTTGCAAAAATAGTTGCAATCATTGATGGTGGTATTGCGCAATGTTAAACTAATGATAGCTAATGCATAGATCTGAACAATAAAAAAATAATATCAAAAAGAAAGAGATAATAACAAAAATATAGATAGAAAGGATTTTATACATGTCGATTCAACAATTCAAAGACGCACTGCAAAACAGTAAAAGTATCGTATTCTTTGGTGGTGCTGGTGTATCAACTGAAAGTGGGATACCAGATTTCCGTTCAGCAAACGGAATCTTTATGCAGGAAACAAATACTGAATTTACACCGGAACAAATCATTTCGCATTCATTTTTTAAACGCTATCCAGAACAATATTTCGATTTCCATTTTGAAAAATTAGTATATCCAGATGCCCAACCTAATCTTGCACATACATTTCTTAAAACATTAGAAGATGAAGGTAAAGCCGTTACTGTTGTAACGCAAAATATAGACGGATTACATCAAGCAGCTGGATCTACTAATGTGCTTGAATTACATGGTACAGTGATCAACAACTATTGTGTTGAATGCAATACAAATTATAATCTAGATGAACTCATGCTAGACCATAATGGCATACCAAGATGCCCAAAAGACAATAGCATCGTTCGACCCGATATAGTAATGTACGAAGAAGCATTAGATGGTGCTACAATTGAAGCCGCGATACAAGCCATTACAAACGCAGACATGCTCATTGTTGCAGGTACTTCACTATCAGTTTATCCCGCAGCAGGATTTGTCGATCTGTTTCAAGGCCAACACTTAGTTGTTATTAATAAAACACCGTTGAGAGCAGTAAGACATGATGCGATAGTGTTTGAGGATAGTATTAGTAATGTATTTAAAAAAGTGCAAAAAGAAAACCGCTAAACAAATTTAGCGGTTTTTTAGCGTCCTGGGAGGGATTCGAACCCCCGACCGACGGCTTAGAAGGCCGTTGCTCTATCCAGCTGAGCTACCAGGACATCATTTTTAAGACAAGATTAATTATAATCAACTTTAGCCGATAAAGTCAACAACATTTAGTAAAGAAATTAATTAATAAGCATAATAAATAAAGTATATTTACACATTTTTCGTATATATAATATAAATTATTTGATACTTCAACATAAAAAATACCTATATAATACTGAAGTGAATCATAAATTATTCACCACAGCAGTATATAGGTACAATTTAGATATGTTCTAAACAAAAGTAGTTAGTTGTACATACCTTTAAACTTATAACATGACATTATTGCTAAAAAATTAATATCTCTTTCCCAACTATTTCATGATGCTGATTATAGAATGTCACCATCTTATCACTTTCATCAAAAGTTAAAACAGCATAAGTCTCCTCTTCATCACTTCTCGATTGAGCAATTGAACCAGGATTAATACAAACCACACCATCAATCACTTCAACACGTTTCACATGCAAATGCCCATACAATGCCAATTGACAATTCACATCACTCGCTGCATGTGCAAGACGAGCACGCCCATGACCAACTTGATATAAATGCCCATGCGTTAAAAATGCATTGATATCATTTTGTTGTAACTCATACGTATCATGAAAGTCTTTACTATAATCACAGTTCCCTCTAATCTTAATATAATCCTTTAATTCAACATCTCGATAATCAAACTCTGAATCACCTAAATGAATATACACATCTGCATCATCATGAATAGACACGATATCCGTCAAAATATTTTTCATCGAATGATTATCACTAACTACAACCCATTTCATAATTAAGCCTCCTCGATGATGCCTGAATCCAGCATTTTTTGAATCGCATGACCTCTATGCGAAATTTGCGCTTTTTCTGCACCAGTCATTTCAGCAGTCGTCTTACCATGACTTGCTACATAGAAGATAGGATCATAACCAAATCCATTCTCACCTCTTGGTTCATGTAACAAAGTTCCTGCAACTTCACCACGAAATGTTTGTGTAGGTTTACCAGGTATACTAACAGCAATCACACATATAAATCGCGCGTTTCTATCTTCTTTACCTTTCATGTTTTCTAACACGAGTTGTAAATTCTTCTCGTCAGTTGCACCTTCACCTGAATAGCGCGCTGAATATACACCCGGTGCATTATTTAAAGCATCAACTTCTAATCCTGAATCATCACTAATAACAATTTTATTTAATAATTTCATACCGTATTCAGATTTAATCGCTGCATTCTCTTCAAACGTCGTGCCCGTTTCTGCTACATCAAAATCTGGAATTAAACTTTTAATACCTATAACATTATAGTCTTTAAAAATATGTTTAAAGTCATTAATCTTACCTTGGTTACCTGTTGCAATTACGATATCTTTCATATGTCCTCCAAGTGTATTGAATGTATTTGTAAGTCTTCATCGTTTAACCATTCTTTTGCGATTCGTGCAAACTTCTCTGTTTCACCATTAACATAAAATTCATGCTGTGGTTTCTCATTATAATTCGCATGTTCCTGACTAAACGTCAGTAAAGCACTCACTTCTCGTGCTGTTTCTAACCCAGATGAAATCACTTTCTTTTCACCTTCGAAATATTTCTCTATATAACCTTGTAAAAGCGGATAATGGGTACATCCCAGTATTACTGTGTCACTTTTATCATGGCGCCAATTACGTAATGTTTGGTGGATAATAATATTCGAGATGGTAGGATCTTTGTACCTAATTTGCTCAACAAGCGGAACAAACCCGGGACAGCTAACACCGTTAACTTCAATTTTAGGATTAATCGTTTTTATTTTCTTACGATACGCTTCCGATTTTATTGTACCTTCCGTCCCTAACACGAGTACATGATTGTTATTCGTTGTCATAATAGCTGTTCTGGCACCAGGTTCAATGACGCCGACAACAGGAATTGACAACATCTTTTGTAAAGGTTCTAACGCGACAGCTGTCGCTGTGTTACAAGCAATTACAAGCATTTTTATATTTTTCGTAAGTAAAAATTCAGCAAGTTGAATTGTATAATCTCTAACCTGCTCAGGTGGACGTGGACCGTATGGACAACGACTAACGTCCCCTAAATAACAAATCGATTCGTTCGGTAACTGTCTCATAATTTCTTTCGCAACAGTTAATCCCCCGACACCTGAATCGATGACACCAATTGGAGCTGACACTACTTTCCACCTTCTTCTGTTGCACTATACAACGTATGTATAAGTTCTTGTAATGCGGGTAATGCTTCACTATTACTTTCATGTATTAAGTTATTTAAATAGTTTTGTCTTTTTAAGATCACTGCTTTGATAATCGCTGCACCTTTATCTGTTAACTGAATGCTCACTTTACGTCGATCATCTAAATTTTTAATACGTTCTGCAAACCCATGCGCACTTAACGTATCAACAAGCTCTGATGTCGATGAAACTGCTAAATTCATATGTTTTGCAAGCGTTCCAATATTTAATGGACCCGCTTCTTTAATCCATTGAATCGCAATAAACTGTGTATCCGTAATATTGTGTTTTTTAAGTTCGCTACGCCCTTCGTTCTTAATAATATCCGCTAAACGACGCAACTCAAATTCTAATGTAATAATCGTTTGATCCACTACTAGCACCTCAATTCACCTTTATAATTATCATATCAAATATTGGCAAAATAAAAAAAGATTTTGAGATAAATAAATACCTCAAAATCTTTTGCTTGGTTCTAAACGCATTTCAGATAACCTCTCCAAACGGCATCTCACTTGCAGCCCTCTCGACAAAAACAAAACTCAACCTAAATCAAAGAACGATTTACGGTTGAGTTTCTTTTTTTGCTTAGGGCTAAACGCAAGTTCGATAGCCTCTCCATACGGCATCTTCAATGCAGGACCTCGTCAAATTTCAGCCTCACCTTCGAAATCAAAGAGCGATTTCTTGGTGTGGCTTCCAATTTGTTCGGTCCTAAACGCATTTCAGATAGCCTCTTAATTCACCTGATGGTCTGATCCAAAGAACGATTTGAACATTTGGAACGTTGCTTCGCGGTTCATCGCAGCAATTGAAGTTGTTAAAGGAATGCCTTTCGGACAACTTCTTACACAGTTTTGTGAGTTACCACATTCAGCTAAGCCGCCTTCTTCCATTAACGCATGAATTCTTTCATCTTTATTCATACTTCCTGTTGGATGTAAGTTGAATAAACGTACTTGTGAAATTGGTTGTGCACCCATGAATTTAGAATTCGCATTAACGTTCGGACATACTTCTAAACACACACCACAAGTCATACACTTAGATAATTCATAAGCTGTTTGACGTTTCTTCTCTGGCATACGTGGTCCTGGCCCTAAATCATACGTACCATCAATTGGTACCCATGCTTTAACACGTTTTAAGTTATCGAACATTTTTGAACGGTCCACTTGTAAGTCACGAATGACAGGGAATGTTGCCATTGGCGCTAAACGAATGGGTTGTTCTAACGTATCAATGATTGTAGAACATGATTGACGTGCTTTACCATTCACGACCATAGAACATGCACCACAAACTTCTTCTAAACAGTTCATATCCCATGTAACAGGTGTTGTCTTTTCCCCTTTATCATTTACAGGGTTACGTTGAATTTCCATAAGCGCCGCAATGACGTTCATATTCGGACGGTAAGGAATAACGAATTTTTCTTCATATGGCTTAGAATTTTGATCTTTTTGACGTGTAATAATTAATTCAATCGTTTTTTCTGCCATATTTATTTACCCCCTTTAGTCGACTTCTTAGAGTAGTCACGTACACGAGGAGGAATTAAGCTAACATCAACTGGTTCATAGAAGAATTCAGGCGCTTCTTTCGCTCCTTTAAATTTCGCCATAGTTGTTTTTAACCATTCTTCATCGTTACGTTCCGGGAATTCAGGTTTATAATGTGCACCACGTGATTCATTACGGTTGTATGCACCAATCGTCATAACACGTGCTAACACTAACATGTTCCATAATTGACGTGTAAAGAATACTGCCTGGTTACTCCATAAAGCAGTGTCTTCCATATCGATATCATGATAACGTTCCATTAATTCAACAATCTTCTTATCTGTTTCTAATAATCGATCATTATGACGCACCACTGTAACGTTCGCTGTCATAATTTCACCAAGCTCTTTATGCAGTTTATATGCGTTTTCAGTACCTTTCATATTCAATAATGCATCAAAGCGTCGTTGTTCTTCTTCAACTTTACGTGAATAAATTTCTTCAGGTAAATCAGTATATGATTTCTCTAAACCTTTAATATATTTGATCGCATTTGGTCCGGCAACCATACCACCATAAATCGCAGATAATAATGAGTTCGCTCCTAAACGGTTACCACCGTGTTGAGAGTAGTCACATTCACCTGCTGCAAATAAACCTGGAATATTCGTCATTTGATCGTAGTCTACCCAAATTCCACCCATTGAGTAATGTACTGCCGGGAAGATTTTCATCGGTACTTTACGTGGGTCATCTCCAGTGAATTTTTCGTAAATTTCGATGATTCCACCAAGTTTTACGTCTAATTCATGTGCATCTTTATGACTTAAATCAAGGTATACCATGTTCTCACCATTGATACCTAACTTTTGGTTCACACATACATCAAAGATTTCACGTGTTGCGATATCACGCGGTACTAAGTTACCGTAGTCTGGGTATTTTTCCTCTAAGAAGTACCAAGGCTTACCGTCTTTATATGTCCAGACACGTCCACCTTCACCACGCGCTGATTCACTCATTAAACGTAATTTATCATCACCAGGAATTGCTGTCGGATGAATTTGAATGAACTCACCGTTAGCATAAATTGCACCTTGCTGATACACAACTGAAGCTGCAGATCCTGTGTTAATCATTGAGTTCGTTGATTTACCGAAGATAATACCAGGTCCACCTGTCGCCATAATGACAGCATCAGAACCGAACGATTTAATTTCAGATGTTGTTAAGTTTTGCGCAACGATACCGCGTGCAGCGCCTTCGTCATCAATTACCGCACCTAAGAACTCCCAGCCTTCGTACTTCGTCACTAAACCTTCCACTTCAAATTTACGTACTTGCTCATCTAAAGCGTATAGTAACTGTTGTCCAGTAGTCGCACCAGCGAATGCTGTACGGTGATATAACGTACCACCGAAACGACGGAAATCAAGTAAACCTTCAGGAGTTCTGTTAAACATAACGCCCATTCGGTCTAATAAATGAATAATGCCTGGCGCTGCTTCTGTCATTGCTTTCACTGGCGGTTGGTTCGCTAAGAAATCCCCACCATATACCGTATCATCAAAGTGAATTAATGGAGAATCTCCTTCACCTTTCGTATTAACGGCACCATTAATACCGCCTTGTGCACATACTGAGTGAGAACGTTTCACTGGTACTAAAGAGAATAAATCTACGCTTGTACCCGCTTCTGCTGCTTTAATTGTCGCCATAAGTCCGGCTAATCCACCGCCGACAACAATGATATTACTTTTTGCCATTATATTGTCACTCCCCTAAATTTCTAATCCTAAATAAATGCAAATAACGCACGTAATCCGATAAATGTAATCACAACAAATGCTGCTATTGATACACCCATCATTACTTTTTGTGATCTTTCAGATTGTGTAATACCCCAGCTTACAGCAAATGACCATAATCCATTTGAGAAGTGGAAGATAACACTTACAATACCAATCACATAACCAATTAAGTTAATTGGATTTGTAAAAATATCATGCATCATATCATAATTAATATGATGTCCTAAAGCTGCTTGTACACGTGTTTGCCATACGTGAATTGCGATAAAGATAAAAGCAATAATACCTGTCACACGTTGTAATAAGAACATCCAGTTTCTAAATGTTGAATAATGCGTGACATTATTTTTAGATGTGAAAGCAATATATACACCATAGATTGCATGGAATAAAATTGGTAAATAAATAACAACCGTTTCTAATACAATCTTAAATGGTAAGTTCCACATAAAGTCTGAAGCTTTATCGAATGCTTCCGGACTATTTACTGCGAAGTGGTTAATCACTAAATGCTGAATTAAAAACACACCTAATGGAATCACTCCAAGTAATGAATGTAACCTACGTAATGCAAATGATTTTTCTGAGCTTGCCAAGTGAAGTCCCCCCTACAATCTTATTAAGTAAATTCACAAATTCAATGATACGCTTGTTCAAACGGTAAATCAAGAAACCGATTACATTTAAGTATAAAAAAAAGTTTGTGAATTTAATTTTCATCATCATTGTACCACTCTTTAACGGGTTGTGGCATATGAAAATGATTCTCATTTAGTTTATTTCACAAACATTTTTCTGTTATATTTAATTTTTTAACTACTTATTTTTTGTTGGTTCGGTTTGAACCGCATTTAATACTGTGTGAATTTCAGTTGCCAGTTTAATAGGCACGCCCAATTGATTAATTTCGTCAATTGTCGCTTCTTTTATACGTTTCACAGATCCAAAGTGTTTCATTAACATCAGTTTACGTTTCGGTCCGATTCCTTCAATTGCATCTAACTGAGACGATAATCCTGTCTTACGGCGCGTGTTTCTGTGGAATGTAATCGCAAATCGGTGCACTTCATCCTGTATACGTTGTAGCAAATAAAAACTTTGACTTTTCTTATTTAATGGAATGATATCATAATTTTCACCGTACAATAATTCGGCTGTCATATGTTTATCATTCTTCTTTAAACCTGCGACTGGAATATCGAGATTCAGTTCATTTTCCAGCACATCGATTACACTACTCATATGCCCTTTCCCACCATCGACAACAATGAGGTCCGGTAATGGTAAGTTTTCTTTCAGTACACGCGTATATCTTCGACGCACAACTTCACGCATACTTTCGTAATCATCAGGCCCAGTTACGGTTTTTATTTTATATTTGCGGTAATCGCGTTTCGAAGGTTTCCCGTCCACGAAGCAAACCATCGCTGCTACTGGATCGACCCCTTGAATATTTGAATTATCAAATGCTTCGATTCTGACTGGTGTTTCAATACCCATGATATTGCCAAGCTCTTCAATGGCTTTCACCGTTCGTTCTTCATCACGTTCTATTATTTCAAATTTATTAGATAATGCGATACTTGCATTTTTAACAGCTAAATCTACCATTTCTTTTTTCTTACCGCGTTGTGGTTGAATCACCTTTGTATCTACCACAGATTTAATCATATCAATATCTAGTCCTGTCGGAATATGCACTTCTGCCGGTAATAAATTCTCAGCCAAACCGTAAAACTGTCCGATAAAGTTATAAAAATGGGATTTAGAATCGTCAATAAGTGGTATCATTGTTACTTTTCGTTCAATTAAGTTCCCTTGTCGAATGAAAAATACTTGAATACACATCCAGCCTTTATCAACTGAATAACCGAAGACGTCACGCGTTGTCATATCACTAGTCATCATTTTTTGTTTAAACATTAACGACTCTACATGTGCGATTAAATCACGATATTCTTTCGCTTCTTCAAATTGTAATTTCTCAGCGCGATCATTCATCTTTTCACGTAAATCATCAATAATTGCTGTATCATGTCCGTTTAAAAAGTCTGTTACGACTTGAATATAATGACGATATTGCTGTTCTTCGACATTATATACACAAGGCCCTAAACATTGACCGATATGATAGTACAAGCATAATTTATCAGGCAAGTTATTACACTTTCTCAGTGGTATAATGCGATCTAGCAATTTCTTCGTTTCATGTGCTGCGTATGCATTCGGATACGGTCCAAAATATTTCCCGCTATTCTTTTTTACAGTACGTGTTACGAGTAATCTCGGATGCTTCTCTTTCGTAATTTTAATAAAGGGGTAACTTTTATCATCTTTTAATAAAATATTGAATCTTGGATAATATTTCTTTATCAATGTGAGCTCTAAAAGCAACGACTCAATTTCAGTATTCGTCACGATAAATTCAAAGTCACGAATTTCCAATACGAGACGCGTCGTCTTTTCATCGTGTGCCCCCGTAAAATATGAACGTACGCGATTACGCAAATTCTTCGCTTTACCGACGTAAATCACTTGTCCATTCTTATCCTTCATCTGGTAACATCCCGGTTCATTCGGAAGGACGGCAAGCTTTCTTTTAATCTTTAATTCATAATCTTCCATTATTATCACCACTCTTTACTTATCATTAGTAAAACACATCAAAATAAAAAGAGCAAAATCAAAAGATTTCACTCTTAAAAAATATTATTTTTTTAGCTTCATCTTAGTAATGTTTTTCTAAAACAGCTTGTAATTGTTCTTTCGGTTGGAAACCAACAACTTTATCTACAGCTTGTCCGTCTTTAAATACGATTAACGTAGGGATACTCATTACTTCAAATTTAGCAGCTGTTTCCTGGTTTTCATCTACATCAACTTTAACGATGTTCGCTTTACCTTCAACGTCTTTCGCTAAATCTTCTAATACAGGTGCAATCATCTTACAAGGTCCACACCAAGGTGCCCAGAAGTCTACTAACGTAACGCCTTCTTTAATATTCTCTTCGAAATTTGTATCTGTTCCAGTAATAATAGCCATAATATATTTTCCTCCTAGTAATGCTTAATTAATATAAATGGAGTATAGCAAAATAACATGCATCGGTCACCCGTTTTGCTCACACTTCATTTCAAAATTTATAAAGCAACAAATAAATAGATAATCCCTGCGATTAACATAACAATAGAAACACCAATCAATACTTTCGCAAGCTTGTACATATCAAAGTTATCCATTGATACACCTTACTTTCTATTTTAATTCAACAACTGTCACACCAAATCCACCTTCAGATGGCATGCCACCTCTAAATGAATTGACTGCTTTAGATTTTCTTAAAAATTGCTGCACACCTTTTTGCAGCGCACCCGTTCCTTTACCATGTATAATCGTTACTTGACTATAGTTTGATAATATGGCCTGATCTAAATATTGTTCTACTTTATAAAGGGCATCTTCATAACGTTCTCCACGAATATCCAGTTCCATTTTTATCGTTTGACGATTGGCACGAGGTACAACGCGCACTTTATCTTGTTTCGGTGCCTTTTCTTTTTCAAGTTCATTTAATGGTAATTTCATTTTAATGATGCCCATCTGAACAACCGCTTCATCACCATCGACTTCTAAAATGACGCCTTTTTGACCGTAACTTAATACTTTAACATGATCGCCTTTGACGATAACTTCATTTTTTGTCGACTTTTTATTTTCTTTTATCTTTGTTTCGTGATACATACCCGATAATTTAGAACGTTGTTCGATAAGTTCATTTTCTTTAATATCAACATTCGATTTTAATGCTCTTAATTGTTTCAGTAATTCATCGGCTTCTTTTTCAGCTTTTTTCACGATGTCATTCGCTTGTTGTTTGGCATTTTCGATTAAATTGTCTTTCTGTTGTTCATAAGTAGTGAATGCTTTATTTAAATCTTTATGCAGATTTTGTGCTTCTAACTTTAATGTTTCTGTTAACACACGGTCATCTTCAATTTGCTTTGCGTTCTTCTCAAGTGAAGCAATCATATTATCGATTTCTTTATTATCCATATTGATCATTTGACGTGCTGACTTAATAATCGATAAATCTAGTCCTAGTTTTTTAGCGATATCAAACGCATTACTTTTCCCTGGTATCCCCATCAATAATCGATATGTCGGACTTAATGTTTCAACATCGAATTCTACACTCGCATTCATTACATTTTCCCTATTATAACTATAAGCTTTTAATTCCGGATAATGCGTCGTTGCCATCGTCATGACACCACGATTTAAGCAACGGTCCAATATACTCATCGCAAGTGCAGCACCTTCTGCAGGATCAGTTCCGGCACCCAATTCATCAAACATAACAAAGCTAGTTTCAGTCATGTGCTCTAATATTGAAACAATGTTTGTCATATGACTTGAGAATGTTGACAGTGACTGTTCAATTGATTGTTCATCACCAATATCACAGAATACTTCATCAAACACGCTGATCGTAGCACCCTCAAATGCTGGAATCATCATGCCACTTTGCGCCATTAAAATAATTAATCCGACCGTCTTTAATGTAACAGTTTTACCCCCGGTATTCGGACCAGTAATAATGACTGATTGTACGTCCGGATAAAAGACGATATTATTTTTAACGACCGTCTCACGAGGTAATAATGGATGCCACGCTTGTGGTAAATCGATTGTACGCTCTTCAGCAATATTCGGCATCACCATTTTATTACGGTTACCGTATTTCGCTTTCGCTAAATTAACATCAAATTCTGCAAGCACTTGTGTTGAATAAGTTAATGCATTGTCATACGCTGCAACTTCATTTGTGAGTTCATATAGAATTCGCTCTACTTCCTCTTGCTCGCGATGTGTCACACTGCTTAATTCCGTAGATAATTGTACGATACTATTCGGTTCAATATAGAATGTCTGTCCACTTGATGACGTATCATGCACAATACCCGGAAAGTCTTGTTTATATTCACTTCGCACAGGGATAACTTGTCTACCGTTACGTACAGTTACAATAGCGTCCGACAATTTTTTCTGGTTATTCGAACTTCTAACGATTTGTTCAAGCTTTTCTTTAATTTTACGGTTGATTCGATTCATTTCCTGACGTATTTGAGCCAGTTCTGAAGAAGCATTGTCATAAAGACTTGTTTCATCACACTTTGCTTGAATTGATTCTGCTAGTTCTGTCGTTGTCGGCAAGTTTTTGAGCTGGTTATAGATTAATGGAATTTCTACTTCACGCTCTTCATATTGATTGAAGATGTATGTTTTATAGCGATTAATGACTTTAATATTATTTTTTATTTTATTCAGTTCAACGACTGATAACACTGAACCGATAACTGCACGGCGTACAAGTCCATCAATATCAGAGAGCATGCTCATTCCTGGTTCGCTTTGTCCCATTTCAATCAGGCGTGCTTCTTCAAGATGTTCTATCATTTTATGAATTTCATTAATATCAGCCATTGGATGCATTGCCTGAAGCTTACGTGTAGATAATTCATTTTGTGCAAATGCAACAACACGTGCAATGATTTTATCATATTCTAATATATTTAATGCTTTTTTATTCATTTCGTTACTTCCCTTTTGTTACCCATTCTTTAAATGCAGCTCGATCCATCGTATTGATGACTTGATTCTTTTTCACACGACCTTTAATGGCTGTGCCTACACCGTAAGGCATTAAATCAAGCTGGTTCATCGCATGTGCATCTGTGTTAATGGTTAATTGTAAATCTGGATATTGTCTTAATATGTCTGCAGATAAATCGAGACGCATCGGATGTGCGTTTATTTCCAGTACAGTATTCGTATCTTGTGCGACTTGAATAAGTTGCTCAATATTTACTGCATAGCCTTGACGTTTGCCAATTAAGCGCCCCGTTGGATGCGCGATATGGCGTACATATGGATTGTGACAAGCATTGGTCAGGCGTTTCATAATATCTTCTTCAGGTTGTGTGAGTGACTGATGAATTGCTGCAATGACATAATCCAGTTCTTTTAAAATATCATCACTGTAATCCATGGAACCATCCGCTAAAATATCCATCTCAATACCTGAATAGATGTCAATTTCATTATATTGTTTATTGAATGACTTAATCAATGCATTTTGCTCAAGCAGGCGTTCTTCTGATAAACCATTTGCGACATATAAACTTTTTGAGTGATCGGTAATCGTTATGTATTCATAACCTTTCAGAATCGCTGCTTCAATCATTTGTTCTATTGAATGTGCACCGTCACTAAAAGTTGTATGCATATGAATATCACCTTTAATGTCTTGTAGCGTAATGATTTCATTCTGATTTTGTATTTCAAATTCAGTACCATCGATACGCATTTCAGGCGGAATATAGGCTACATTGAAATGCTCGTAAATTTCTTGTTCAGATTTGTATTGAATTAGCGTGCCATCTGATTGTATAATCCCGTATTCATTGATTTTTTCATTATTATCTTTAGCCAGTTGACGAATGCGAATATTATGTTCTTTACTCCCCGTAAAGTGTTGTAACATATGAGCATAACCTGCGCGATCTATGAATCTAAAGTCCGCTGTTGTGATTAAATCATCACGTTCCACTTGAACAGTAATCTTTTCGTTTCCTTGCAGTTCAACTGCTTTAATGAATGGTGCTTTGCTGATAAATTCAGCAGTTGCCTCGCGATTCGTTGTTTCAATGATGTAATCTATATCACCTGAAAATTCATTTTTACGTCTGAAACTACCTGTTGCATTGAATTGCTGAATATCTTCAGAAAGTGATAAATAATCATCAATCATCGATGTCATTTGATGCATTTGATAAATACTTAATCGCTCTGTCATCGTCAGCATTTCTTCAATACCTTTTAAAATGTTCTCTTCACTTTTCTTACCGAAACCCGGTAATGCACTTACTTTATGATCGATACATGCTTGTTTCAACGCATCGATGTCTTCAATACCAAGTGCATCGTTTATTTTAACAATTTTTTTAGCACCAAGATTTCGAATTTTTAACATTTGAATTAAACCTTGTGGCGTTGATGCTTTTAAAGTATGGAGTAAAGTAGCTTCCCCGTTTTGTTTAATGTCTTCTAATACTTCTGCTACTCCTTTACCTACACCTTTGATTTCAGTGAAATTCGAAAGTGTATTGATATCACCTTGGAATGTTTCGATATTCGCAGCTGCTTTTCTGTAAGCTGAAATCTTAAAGGGATTTTCTCCTGATAGTTCTAAATAAGTCGCAATCGTTTCGAGTTGCTTTATATAATCTTTTTTATTTAACATACATGTCCCTCCATAATAAAAGTCATAGACATCTTTGCCTATGACTTTAATTGAATATACTAATCACACCGACTGTTTCCCACCATGACTTAGCGATGCCACTCAATATAGGTGTATAGTTCACAATAATATTTGAGATAAAGCTTCCATTTAAATGTGCTTGTATCCAGCCGTTTGGCATCATTGAAAATAAAAATAATACGATAAATAATAATAAATAACATTCAACAAATCCAAGGACTGCACCGAGCATCGCATTCAATTGCTTTAATATCGGTAGTTGAGCTATATAATCAAACACCGTAGCAACCATTTGTAAGATAACTTTTGTGATAAAAAATAAAATAATAAAACTCACAACATTATAAAATGTCATTTCATTCGTCACCATATTTAAAAATGCTGATTTATAATTCCCCTCAGCAGAAGGAAATGGAATTATGAGTTCCATTTTTTGAGCTAAAGGTGCATAGTACATACGCGCAACAATAAATGCGCCTATCGTACCGATTAAATGCAGCGATTGTAAAATTAATCCTCTTCTTAACCCAATGACAGTGCCTAAGATTAAGAAAAATAATAATAATAAATTAATCATTGTGCTCGCCTGTTCTTTCTAAATTGATTAACTTTTGCTTTAATAATTCGTGTTCTTCTTGTAACTTCACATAATCATCCATTATATTTACTGCTGCCAGTACTGCTTTACGAGACGTGTCTAAACCAGCACTCATGCGCGCAATTGCTTTAATTCGGTCATCTACGAGACTTGCTACATGTCTAATATGACTTGGCTCATCTTCACCTAAAATTGTATAATGTTGGTCATATATCGTTACAGTGATACGATTTTTAAATTCTCCCATAAAATCACTCCAACATCGTCATTTATTACTGTTTATGTTACCATTTTTAGAGGAAGTTATACAATAAAAACGTACAGATGAACAAAAATAACGGAGTGATGTCGAAATGAGCTCAAATGTATATCAATTAGATGCGAAAACTGCTGATAAATTAATGCAATTTTTACCAGGCAGTGATAGTAATTTACCACCAGGTTCGAAATATAGGAAGAAAATCGAAGGACAAACGGTGACTGTTTATTCTTCAAATAAATTGATGGTGCAAGGCAGTGCAAGTGAGGCAGTTGCTTTGAAATTACTTCGCGATGCCGGGATTAAGGTTGCAGGTGAAAGTAGTGAGAAAAAGAAATCTACAAGTAGCAATTCAATCAGTTACGATGGATTTAATTGTATCGGTAGTGATGAGGCAGGTTCCGGAGATTACTTCGGGCCGATGACCGTTGTTGCGAGTTATGTTAATAAGAAGCATGCTGAAATATTAAAAGTACTTGGTGTGATGGATTCAAAAAATTTAAAAGATGATAAAATTATTGAATTAGCAGAACAAATCATTCCTATCATTCCGCATTCATTACTCGTGTTAGATAATCCTAAATATAATGAGCGTAAAGCACTTGGCTGGTCTCAAGTTAAAATGAAAGCAGTGTTACATAACCAAGCCATTACGAATGTATTGAAGAAAATGGATGGTGAGCCACTAGATTATATTGTCATTGATCAATTTGCAGTGCAAGGCGTTTATGAGAATTATGCATTGACTGCGATTCCGGAACGTGACAAAACACGCTTTGAAACAAAAGGTGAATCGAAATCAATAGCAATCGCAGCGAGTTCAATCATTGCACGATATGCATTTGTTAAGTATTACGATGAAATCATTCGTGAGACTGGTATCCATATAACAAAAGGTGCCGGTGCAAAAGTTGACTTTGAAGCTGCAAAGATTATCGAGAAAAAGGGCATTGCATATTTGGATAGTGTGACAAAAAAAGATTTTAAGAATCGTGCAAAAGCACTGGCTTTAGTGAATAAGAAAAAATAGGAGGTATTAATTATGATGGACTACCTTTATATGACTTTTGGTGTACTCATATTTGTATATTTGCTTTGGTATATTAAAGTAAACTTGATTGATCGACGTGGGAAGTGATTATAAAAAGTAACACCCAAATATGTTCACACATAAGTGTCAACATATTTGGGGGTGTATCAGGTAAAATATAGATTAAAATTACTTATTTATTTTAAGTAATTTTAATAGTTCGTCATATTCAGAAGTAGATAAATAATAAATTTTATTATCTGCTTTTATCAATTTATTTTTGATATCAATTTCTATATGATGCTTTGATAATGATTTTTTCTCAATTATCTGTCTAACTTGATAATCTTCTTTAAATTTGCTTGTAACATTTTCTTTTTTATCAAGACTATTAAAAAATTCTTCGTACTTCTTAATTGAATTTTTATCTTCAATCATTCTTTCTTCAGTAGCTGTATCTTCTTTGACTTTATAGACTACTAAATAATTATCGAATTTACTTAAACCGCATCCTTGCATGACAGCTAATAAGAGTATTACTGTAAAAATTGATAACATTTTATTCATAACCGATTTCTCCTTTTAGCTTACTTATTATTATCATTTCATCTTATATGTAATTATATAGCAATATTATAAATAACATACTTTTATAACAATAATAATAAGTACGCCATGAGTGACTATCTCTAAAATTGTACTATCCTCTTAACTTCATTTTGGGAAGCGATTGTATTTTGATAATACTAACGTTTACTCTTTTGATTTTCTTTATTTGTTTGTAGAAGCGATTGTATTTTGACAATACTAACGTTTACTCTTTTGATTTTCTTTATTTGTTTGTAGAAGCGATTGTATTTTGATAATACTAACGTTTACTTTTCCTTGTATTCATACAACGCTTGATCCTCATTAATATAATTTGAACCATCATCAAATTGAACATATTTACTGTCTTTAAATGTTCCAATTTTTTTATATTCTTTGACCAATACTTGTTGAACTATCGTCCTCCCCACGCCTGTGAACTCAACTACATCCCTTACTGTAACACCACTATTCTTCAATACGTAAATTGCATCAAATGCTAAACGAACAACTTCTTTTTTAGTATATTCGCAACCACATTGACATCTCACTTTTTTCGCATTCTTCTCAGCAATCGGTAGAAAATTACGACACTTTGGGCATTTCACGCCTTTTTTCATTTCTTCGAATGGATAATAATGAATGCGTGGATGCATTCCTTTATAATCATAGTGTTCAAGAAATGTTCGAGCAATCTCCATTTCTTCAGACGTAACTTCTCGGCGATTCAATCGATTTACAATTTTACAGATATCCTTATCAAACAATATTCTTTTATCGCCATTAAAACCACTCACATTAAATTGTTCACCGACAAAAATTATACAACTCACAACTTCATAACTAATACCATTTTATCAACAAACCGTTGTAATCGCATATGTTGCTTCGTTTGTAAAGCCAATGGATTATTTATGACGTAGCCATTCTCACTAACAAAGTTACCTTTCACGTAATTATATTGTCCTTCGTAATATTTCGTATCAAAATGCATAATCTTCCCATCTGCTACAATGATAAAATCATACTGTGATTGACCGTTCAACCTTAGGCGCATATCCCAAATCTTCGCACCACCAATACAATCTTTAATCCGTTCATAAAATAATTGCTCACCCAATAACCCTTTATCAGTCGTAAACAAATGATCTTTATCAAATTGATCCAGATCACATCGCCCTGCAGCTTCTAATATGTATCTTTCATATTGATTGAATTCACGTGTCTTTAAAAACAAAGCTTCCACCACATTTATCATATGTTAACACATATAAAATATACAACATTAACACTTAATAACACAACAAAAAAAAGACCATCTAAAAGATGGCCTCTAAAAAATAATTATCCTCTTAACTTCGCACCTGTTGCTGCTAAGTTTTCTAGTACTTTATCATATATTGGTTTAATATCTTCATCCGTTAACGTTTGTTCTGGGTTTAAGAATTCTAAGCGAATCGCAACTGATTTCTTATCATCAGCAATGTGTTCACCTTGGTAAACATCAAATACTTTCGCTGATTGTAATAATTTATGATCTGTTGCTTCAATCACTTTAATTAATTCACCCGTATCCATCGTACGGTCAACTTCTAATGCGATATCACGGCTTGTACCCGGGAATTTCGGAATCATGTTATAAAGAATTTGACCTTGAACATCATTTAATAACATTTTTAAATCTAATTCAAAAATGTACGTTTCGTTTAAGTCATTATCAGATTCAAATGAAGGATGTAATTGACCGATAATACCCACTTTTTCATCACCAACATAAATATCTGCACTACGCCCTGGATGTAATAAAGTCTCTTCCGAACGACGATACTCAAATTTAATACCTAAACGATCAGCAATCGCTTCAACTATCCCTTTAACATGGAAGAAATCAACTAATTCTTTCTTACCTTGATGATAACTTGGCGTTACTTCCCCAGTTATAATACCGGCAATATGTTCTTCTTCTGAAGGTAATTCAGCTCCTTCAACTTTAAAGAAAGTGTTCCCTACTTCATAAAATGCTACATTCTTCATTTGACGCGCATTATTGTAAACAACAACATCAACTAAATGTGGAATTAATGACTGGCGTAACTCCGCATGGTCTGCACTCATCGGCATCAATAACTGAACAGTATCCGCTTGTTTCAAAGCAAATTGCTTTGCTTTTTCTTTTGAAACTAACGCATACGTAATCGCCTGGTTTAATCCTAAACCTTGTAATAATGATTTCACAGCACGACGTTTCGCCTGGTAATCTGTTAATCCAACTTGTTTATTAGTCTTCGTCACAGGTAATGTTGCAGGTAATGCATCATAACCATAAATACGCGCAACTTCTTCAACTAAATCTTCTTTTATGGTAATGTCACCACGACGACTCGGTACGACAACACTAAATGCATCGCCATCAACTTTAGATTCAAAACCAAGACGTTCGAAGATGTTTTTAATTTCAGTGTTCGAAATTTCAAATCCGATTAAACGGTTAATATCTTCAGTTGTAATTTCAACGTTTGTCGTAAGTTCAGGTAATGTACCAGCAGCAACGATACCGCTTAACACTTCACCTTGTGCATTTTCTTGTAACAGATATGCTGCACGATTTAATGCATCTTCAACGAATTCAGCTGCAACACCTTTTTCGAAACGGCTTGATGATTCAGAACGTAAGTTTAATCTTCCTGCTGTTTTACGAATATTTAATGGCGCAAACATTGCTGATTCAATTAGCACGTTAACTGTATTATCCGTCACTTCAGAGAAATCTCCACCCATTACACCAGCAAGTGCGACTGGTTGTTCACCATTTGTAACTACGATATCAGATGCTAATAACTTACGCTCTTGATCATCTAACGTTGTCATCACTTCGCCGTCATTGGCATAACGTACGACAATTTCTTTAGAGCCAATCTTGTCGTAATCAAACATGTGTAATGGTTGACCGAACTCTAACATTACATAGTTTGAAACGTCTACTACGTTGTTGATTGGACGAACACCTGCTTTAATTAAACGGCTTTGAATGTATTCTGGCGATGGACCAATTTTTACATTTTTAACGACACGCGCAGCATAATATGGGCTTGCCTCGACGTCATCAATCTTTATTGCAATATAGTCACTTGCTTGTTCAGCAATTTCTTTAATTTCTGAAGTCGGTAATGATAAATCTTCTTCATATAATGCACTTGTTTCGTAAGCTGTACCGATCATTGACATACAGTCGCTTCGGTTCGGCGTTAAGCCTAATTCCATCACTTCATCATTTAAATCTAAAGCTTCTAACGCATCCTGACCTGGTTTAACGTCACCCGTGAATACATAGATACCAGTTGCGTACGCTTCAGGCACTAAATTAGATGCAATACCTAATTCACCTAAAGAACAGATCATACCGTTTGATTCAACGCCACGTAACTTCGCACGTTTAATTTTAATACCACCAGGTAAACGTCCACCCGGTAAACAAACGATAACGTGTTGACCCGCGTCAACGTTAGGTGCGCCACACACGATTTGTAACGTTTCTTCACCAACGTTTACTTGACACACATTTAATTTATCAGCATCAGGATGTTTTTCTTTAGATTCAACATATCCTACAACTAAATTTTTAATATCTTTTTTATAATTAATGATTTCTTCAATCTCAATACCACTACGCGTAATTTTCTCTGCTAATTCTTCAACAGGTAAATCAACTTTTACGTAATCGCTTAACCACTCTTTACTTACTAACATCTGCATTACCTCCATCTTCAGCACGTAAGAACTGTGTTACAAATCGTAAATCATTTGTATAGAAATGACGAATATCTTCAATACCGTATTTCAACATTGCGATACGGTCTGGACCCATACCAAATGCGAAACCAGAGTATTTCTTAGAGTCAAAACCAGCCATCTCTAATACGTTAGGATGTACCATACCTGCACCTAGAATTTCAATCCAGCCTGTTCCTTTACAAACATTACAACCTTTACCTTTACATTTGAAGCAGGAAATATCTACTTCTACAGAAGGCTCAGTGAATGGGAAGAAACTTGGACGGAGACGGATTTCACGATCTTCTCCAAACATTTTTTTCGCGAAATATTCTAATGTCCCTTTTAAGTCACTCATTTTAATATTTTCATCAACGACTAAACCTTCAATTTGTGTAAATTGATGTGAATGTGTTGCATCATCAGAGTCCCTACGATAAACTTTACCTGGACAAATAATCTTAACCGGTCCTTGTCCTTTGCGTGATTCTAACGTACGCGCTTGCACTGGAGACGTATGTGTACGCATTAATACTTCTTCAGAAATATAGAAACTATCCTGCATATCTCGTGCCGGATGAGATTTCGGTAAGTTTAACGCTTCAAAGTTATAATAGTCACTTTCAACTTCATAGCCTTCAACGACCTCATAACCTAAACCTACAAATAAATCTTCAATATCTTCTACAATTCGATTTAATGGATGACTTGCACCACTTACAAGTTCCTTACCAGGCAATGTAATATCAACAGTTTCACTTGCAAGCTTTCGATTAATCAATTCACGTTGAATCTTCTCTTCAGCTTCAGCGATCGCCTTTTCTACCGTTTGACGTGCATCATTTACAAGTTGACCAAACATCGGTTTCTCTTCGTTTGGTAAAGACTTCATCTCTTTCATTAAACCAGTGATAACACCTTTTTTACCTAAGTAAGACACTTTTATATCTTGTAATTCTTTTTTCTCAGCAATCGCTTGTACTTTTTGGACAGCCTCTTCCTTCAACGCTTGTAATTTATCCTTTAATTCCATCATGATGCCTCCTTAAATTTTTAGAAACAAAAAAAATTCCTTCCATCCCTGATGTAGGGACGAAAAGAATTCCGCGGTACCACCCAAATTTGCAATTATGCACACTTGTTGATGGTAACGGTATCTACCGGCTTAACTTCTTATTAAGCAACCAAAAAGATGAAAAAACATGCTTCATTGACTACCTCTCACCTAACAGTAGCTCTCTGAACAAATCCACACATTACGTCTTTTTATCGGTCATTTATTTCATTAGTTCTTATTATAATCAATTAAAAAATTATATTCAAGCTATATTAGTGTTAAACTTCCTGCTTTGCAGATAACTTTTCTTCGTCGGTCGTTGCATACGGGTTACCCCCAAATACAAAATTAGATAAAAGCAGCAGTAATAATGTTGCCTGCAGGTTACCAGGTTTTTGTTGGACATAAAAATATGCAACTAGTACGATATAAAAAATAAAAAATGCTCCAATTATCCATAGTCTTATACGCCAATTCTTATTTAACATGTTCGCACGATGTATTTCATTCGGTAAATTAATGACATGAACCAACAGCATTAAACAGTAAAATATCACTGCAAATCTTAAAGTATCTTTTAATTCATAGGCAAGTTGTGCCTTTTCCGACATCTCAAAATAAGCATCTGAATAACTAAAGTCATCCCACATTAACAAAACACCTAACAATATAATTGGTACGGTCATTAAAAACGCAATCCAACGTTGTTTCTTATATCTTTCAATCCCGACTCTAACGTCCGTTCTCAAAAAATTCTCTTTGAAAAATAAAAATTCTTCTTTCATACGGTTCAACTCCTTCATCCAATTATAACATTTAATGGTATTCGCACAAACCATTTCATTTATAAAAAAATAATGACCAAAACGACTGTTTTGGCCATTACATTACTTAATTAAATGATACATCAATATCCCGGCACACACTGCAACGTTCAAACTTTCTGCTTTACCGTGAATCGGTACATATAAATTCTCATCTGTTTGTGCAAGTATCGCTTCATCAACACCTTGTCCTTCATTACCTAATACAAGCATAAATTGCTCATTTGCTTCGATTGATTTGTAATCAACAGCGTTGTCTAAACTTGTACCATATACTTTTCCTTTTACTAAATCCTTTGCTTCAGCAAAGTCCATCTCAACAACTGGAATATGGAACACACTTCCTTGAGAAGCACGTAACACTTTGTCGTTATAAATATCAACCGTACCTTTCGCAATAATCACCGCGTCCATCCCAGCTGCATCTGCCGTTCGAATAATTGTTCCGACATTCCCCGGATCTTGTATACGGTCTAAATAAAGCACTTTATTCATTTCAATATTACTAACTTCCGGCATGTTACACACTGCATAAATCCCTTGTGGAGCTTCTGTTTGTGATAATTTTTCAGCAATTTTAAAAGTGATTTCGAACTGCTCTTTGCTGTTTTCTACTATAACTTCATTAAGTTTTTCAGGATTAACCGTTAAGATCATTTCAATATCAATATTACTTTTCGCCGCTTCTTCAACTAAATGAAACCCTTCAATCAAGAATTGATTCGATTTCTTACGTTCTTTTCTCGTATGTAATTTAGCAATTTGCTTTATTTTTAAATTGTTTACTGATTCAATGCGTTCCATGTTGTACCTCACCTTTAATTAATACTCTTATTATGACTCATGTTCATTCATAATGATACTATATCCATCACGTTTTTCCGATAATCCTTGCATCACTGCACGCCAGTCGTGACCATATTGTGCAAACATGTCATCCATTAAATCGCGTTGCGCCTGGTTTAATACGTCAATTAGCGCATACCCCGCTTCAGTTGGATACAATTCTTTTAACCGTTTATCCGTCGCAGCTTGTTGTTCTGTAATCAATGCTTTTTCCTTTAATACTTTCAAAGTATTGTGTGATCCTTGTTTTGAAATTTCAAGCACTTGTAATAATTCTTTTTGTGTTATTCCTGGTTTCTTACAAATAAAGAAAAGGAACCGATGATGCTGGCGTTGCATCCCATACTGTTCAATAATCTTGTCCGCCGTTGTAATAAACGTTTTATAAGCGAAATAAAATAAAATATGCTCATTATCACTTGAAGTCGTCATAATTTTCTCCTCATTGTAAGCTTACTTTTATTATACGCACTCTTTTCATTTTTTCAATTAATAGGTCAATAATATTGACTTAATTATTTGTAAATATTATATTAAATAAGTAAACATTAAATAAAGGGGAGAAAATAATGAAACAAAGAATCGGACAATTATTATTAGATACTTTAGCTGTCAACGGGGTCGATAAAGTATTTGGCGTACCTGGTGATTTCACATTAGCCTTTTTAGATGATATTATAAGCCACGATAAATTAGAATGGATCGGTAACACAAACGAATTAAACGCAGCATATGCAGCGGATGGTTACGCACGTGTGAAAGGATTAGCAGCAGTAAGTACGACATTTGGTGTAGGAGAACTCAGTGCAGTGAATGGCATTGCCGGTAGTTATGCTGAACGTGTACCTGTAGTAAAAATCGCAGGTGGTCCATCAAGTGTTGCACAACAAGAAGGTCGCTACGTTCACCACTCTTTAGGTGAAGGAGTATTTGATTCATACTCAAAAATGTACGAACATATCACATGTGCGACAACGACTTTAACAGTTGAAAATGCACAAACTGAAATTCCGCGTGTGATTAATACAGCGATTCGTGAACGTCGACCTGTGCACATTCATTTACCGATTGACGTTGCACTCACTGAAATTGAAGTTACTGATGCACCTGTTGCATATCAGCACGCGGCAAAAGATGTAAGCCAATATATCGCGGCAGTTCAAGAAAGATTAGCACAAGCGAAACAACCTGTACTCATCGTAGGACATGAAATTAATTCATTTGATTTACATGAGAAATTAGAACAATTTGCGGATGCTACAAATATCCCTGTTGCTCAATTATCTTTAGGGAAATCAGCATTCAATGAAGAAAGTGATAAATATTTAGGCATTTTTGATGGAAAAATTGCTGAAGAAAATGTACGTCTCTATGTAAATAACTCAGACTGTATTATTAATTTAGGAGCAAAATTAACGGACTCAGCAACTGCAGGATTTAGTTATGAATTCGATATTAATGAAGTCATCTTTATGAACCAAAATGATTTCAAAGCAGGTGCGATTGTATCTGATGACGTATCCATCATTGACTTAGTAGATGGATTACTGACACTCGACTATAAAAATACAGCAGACTATCCAACATTCAAACGCTCTGCAATGGATTATGAATTAAACGATGAACCGTTAACACAGGAGAATTACTTTAAGTTAGTTAATGCATTCTTAGAACAAGACGATATTCTGTTAGCGGAGCAAGGCACATCATTCTTCGGTGCATATGACTTATCATTTTATAAAGGCAATCAATATATCGGACAACCATTATGGGGATCAATCGGGTATACATTCCCAGCGCTATTAGGAAGTCAACATGCTGATGTAAATCGCAGAAACATACTACTTATTGGTGATGGATCATTACAATTAACAGTTCAAGCATTATCTACAATGATTCGCACAGGCATTAAACCAATTATCTTTGTAATTAATAACGACGGATATACAGTAGAACGCTTAATCCACGGCATGGAAGAACCATATAACGATATTAAAATGTGGAACTATAAAATGTTACCAGAAGCATTTGGCGCAAAAGATGAAGTTGTTGTGCATGACGCGAAAACTTCAAATGAGTTAAAAACAGTAATGGATAAAATCAACGCTGACAAAGATCACTTACACTTCGTTGAAATCCATATGGCAGTTGAAGACGCACCGAAGAAGTTAATCGATATCTCTAAAGCATTCGCAGAAGCAAATAAGAAGAAATAATTTGAGAAACCCCGCCATGCACAAGTTTGTGATGGCAGGGTGTTTTTGTGGGCTATTTAGGATTGTGAGGTTGTGGTTTCATTTTTACGATTCTTTCTTTCACTTTAGGTTCCGAGTAGGCAGAATCTTACCTTTAATAGATATTCTTGCGCGAAGCTCTCGTAGTTAGGGCAGATTTTCAATATAATGGAATTTCTTGCCCTAACTTAAATTACTTCGGGTAAGATTTACAAATATTTTACTATTACTTTTTCACCTACGATATATTCAAACACATCTGGCATATTCATTTCAAGAAATTCATCGTATCCAAATACCCCATTCGTCAAATGATTGAATAATACTGAAAATGATGTCCCATGACCACAGATGATAATATCACCTTCACTATTCTCAACCAACTTTTCAAATGCAGGTACAATTCTTATCTTTACCTCTTTAAGAGATTCACCATTTTCTAATTTATAATCAAAGTCGCTCCACTGTTGTTCAGCAAATGCCGAGAAATTATCAATCCAATCCCCAACTGTTCTCTCATAAAAGTCATGTACAATTTCAACATTTATCGATTTATCAATCGCAATAGGTTGCACCGTATCAATCGCACGTTTAAAAGGACTAGAAAAAATCCTCATAATTTCTTTATCTTTAAATACCTCAACTAATCCATTAGCTAATAATATACCTTCCTCAGTCAATGGTGCACTTTCATCATGTTTAAAACGAATATCACGAATAGAGTGTCTAATAAAATAAATTTTACGCATATCTTCACCTCGCAAATTTCTCTACTTTTAACCCCATCTGTTTTAATTCACCAGCGAGCTGATTATCTATTACTCTAACTTCATATTCATGAGCGATAGAATATAAGACACTTTTACCATGCTTTAAAAAAGCGATATCTATATCTAATTCTATTGGCGAGTAATCCTGAATAGATTCTTTATAAAAACAATTAAATAACTTTATCTCATTAACCACACGCTCGTTATAATGAAAATAATACAGATTTCCTTGATGATTCCCTTGAGTACCTGGCCATTTCCTTCGTACTTTCATTTCGATAAATTCAGGTAATAGATTTTGATAAATAATCGTTTGAGTAAAATCTTCACCCAATGTAGTCGTTATTAATATCGTATCAGCATAGTCCAATAACTTTCGAATCACTTTACGATATGATTCTTTATCATTTGATATTAAGAATTGCATTAAATCCACTCCTTGTATTTGCCACTCTACTCCAATATTTCGTAGTTCGGAAAGTGTTTTAATAATTCATCCATTACGGTTACTTCATCTATTAGAACGATTGTTTCTGAACTATCCATAGCTACAATTTCAAAAATAGCTTTACTTTCAATATGAGATAACCCATCTTTCCAAATATCGAGATCTTCAGTAACATCATATATTACAGCATCTCTTTCGATCTCTTCCCAACTCAATTCATTCGGAAAACCTGATAGTACACCCCATACCCATTGAACATCTGAGTATTCTTTTAAAGTTCTTAATAACATCTCACCATCCATTAATTGATGACTTGGATGATCAAACTGAAAGTCATCATCTAGTACTTCGTGTGCATTGATTTTCCACTTTAATGATTTCACATATGGCTCAATATGCTTTAGAACTTCATAAGGAAATGTTACATAGCCATCTTCATTTAAGAGTATACTATTGATTTTCATCATTATTTCACCTTATCTTTCTTTTCTACTCTTCTAAAATAAATAATTGCTAAAGTACCAATAATCACATTCATTACTGTATAAGTAATCAACGAAATATTAATGTAGTTTTCACTCTCAGGATTCCCATCTGTGAGTAGCATACCTAATAAATCTGGTAATAGAAGATAAACCATAACACCTACAAAGAACCAATGCTTTAAAATAATACATATAACAATAAAAACAATGGCAATAAAAATTCCTATAAAGAAACTGTATTTATCATCTAGACTTGCTAAGCTTGGACTTTTGTACTTTCTCATAAATAATTCTCCTAAAATCATAAACGCAAGCATTGCCATTGACATAGCTATTACTAAAAAATATGTTTTTTTTGTATCACCATATTTTATTAGTAAATTTTTCATTATCCACAATTCTAGTGGTGCAATTACAAAGATTAATAAGCTATAATAAACCACTTTGTATACAGAGACATCAAAATCTCCTTGAATTAAATTAGGAACTGTAAAAAATATGATTGCTGAAAGTATCATCAAGAATATAAAACTAAATATCCCTTTATCAAATGGTAGTTCATTTGAAATTGACTTTATATAATCTTTTACCGATCCCCCTGTTACGCTTTCTACACTTTCACCACGTAATTCTGCTTCGTACAAATGATCACGTAATTCTGCTTCAATTGCATATATATCTTCGTCTTTCTTACCTTTTGATGCCAACTCTAATCTTAATTGTAATAAAAAATGTTCCGCTTCATTACTTAACATCATCAACACTCCTCATCAAATTATTAATGCCTGTATTCAATAAATCCCATTTTTGTTTAAATACAATTAACTCTTCCATTCCATCATCCGTAATGGAATAATATTTTCTTTTCGGACCACCGGTATCAGATTTTATCATTCGTGTACTGACGTATCCTTTCTTATCAAGCCGTAACAATACAGGATAAATACTACCATCACTAATTTCAGGAAATTCGTTTTCTTTTAATTTTTCTAATATCTCATATCCATATGTCTCACCTTGTGAAATTAGACCTAAAATCGCTCCATCTAGCAACCCTTTCATCATTTGATTATGTACTGACATTTGAAACCTCCTTACTCAAGATAGCTATCTTATAATATAAGATAGTCTAGAAAATAAAAAAAGTCAACTATCTTATAATAAAAGATAGTTGAATCTTAAAAATTTATTCTACTTAACAAATCTGTCCAACCATTCTCTTTGATCATCACTTAATTTTGTATACACTGCTTCATAGTCTACTAAATCTTTATCACGAACATTGCTGCTATTCATCTTGTATAGCAATTGAATTTCGGGTTGTATTACTTTAATACCATTTGAAATAAAATAACTATAATCAATAGATCGACGAATATCTCTATTTCTCTTATAAATCCATTCGCCATTATCTGACTCAAAAAACAGTACTTCAAGGAAAAATGGTGATACTTCATCCTCAGCAACCCATAATGAATCAGTTAGTAATATATCAACTCCATCAACGTCAATTAACTTACCATTTCTGGCGATATAAATTTGATAATCTTTAAAATAGTCTAGTACTTCATCGACATTTTTAATATCAATCAATATATCTATATCTTCATGTTCACGGATTCTAAATTTTAAAAATTCATCAAGAGCATGTCCACCTGCTAATAACCAATCAAAAGATGCATCTTTCATGAGTAAAGTTAATTCAAAAACTCTAAACTTCTTCCAGTTATTAAGATCATTCCGCATAATTCACCTCTAAATTTTAGCAATCCAAATTACTTCATCATCTTTTATTTTTTCAAATGTTACTTCTAAATTTCTCTCTAGATTTTTTATTAGATTACTTTTGTTATGTTTCTGATCTAATACTAAATTATCCCTGTACATATCTTGTTGAATGATTAAGTGAGAATTCATTGGATATGTTTCATTGATATAAATTGATCTTTTAAAATCAAAAATACTATTTTTGACTTTACTAATCATTGCTTTATAGATTCGATAAAATACCTTATCATTTTTGTACGATTCATTTACATATAAAAATTGCGGTATATAAATACTATTATAGCCATGAATATCTATTTGATTATGGTCAATTACCGATTGTTTAATCTTTCTAAAAATACGTTTCTTACCCCTTATCTTTTTCTTCCTCAATGTAATCCTCCCCACAAAAATACCCACTTCACAGTGGGTATTAGCTTGCTTTCGTTTCAAATATGTAATCATTTGTTAATTCATTTGTAATCGTTAACTCATAGTCTAATCCACGTGCGTTAGCACCTTCTACAAGTGCATTAATTTCTTGCCAATTAAAGTAACTTTCTGCTGCGACTAACACACTTGCTACAACTAAAATCATCACTGCTACTATTGCGAATCGCATTAAATTCTTCTTCATATTGGCCTCCTTAGTTGATTCGTTTCTATTTTACCACAATCAACCAATTCACTCAACACTAGTAAGTTTGACTGGTGATCTGCTCCACAACCGTATCATCTAATCCTTCAACAACTGCAGTCATTAATTTCACAGCATTTGCGTAATCTTCTCTATGCATCATCGACACATTACTATGAATATAACGCGTCGGCACTGCGATTGTTACAGCAGGTACACCAGTATTACTTTGCGCCACATGCCCTGCATCAGTATAACCTCCTGTTAAGTGGTCAAACTGAATATTGATACCTTGATCTTTTGCAACATCCATAATATATTGCTTGAAACATACATGCGCGATGTTCCATGCATCCGACAATACAATCACAGGTCCTTCACCCATCTTCGCATTGCCCTCATTCTCCATACCAGGCGTTAATGAACAGAAACATACATCCATCGCAATCGCTAAACTTGGTTTCACTAAATTAGCTGCTGTCTTAGATCCACGTGACATCGTCTCTTCTTGTGTTACTGCACCTGAATATAGATTTATCTTTGGATTTGTCACATTTTTAGCTACTTCATATGCTAACGCACACCCAAATCGATTATCGAAAGCTTTCGCTAATAAATATTTTGGATTCTCCATCACTTCAAATTCTGAATATGGTGTAATGCAATCTCCAACTTTAATACCTGATGCAATCGTTTCCTCATAAGATGCAGTTCCAATATCAATAAACATGTTATCTAAACTTACTTTATTACGGTCTTCAGCACTTAAAACATGGGGTGGCTTTCCACCTATTACACCTCGAATATCTCTGTCTTTCGTATGAATCGTCACTTTTTGACTCGTCATGACGATGGGTGACCAATAGCCAAGGTTCGTAAATTTAATAAATCCTTGTTTCGTAATTTCAGTAACCATAAATCCTATTTCATCTAAGTGGCCGAGTAACATAATTGAGTGCTTACTATCTGCCTTACGAACTCCAAAAATACTACCCGTATTATCACGAATACTTTCAATATTTAGTCCATCAAATAAATCTTTCATTAAGTTTGTCATTGGTAATTCAAATCCTGCTGGTGCATTTGTATCTGTCATCTTCTTAAGTAATGTTAATTGTTCATCCATGCTTACAACCCCTTAAAATATCAGTTAAAATTATTATACACTACACATAATTACTTAAGAAGATACCGATTGCCGTACCAATATAATTCCCAATAATATAGCCTAACGTACCGACTACTAAAATTGGTCCAATTAATTTATGCCAACCTTTTGCAATCGCTAAAGCTGCTGCAGTTGTTGGTCCTCCAATATTTGCGTTACTTGCTAATAATATTTCTTCTAAATCTGCACCGATTAGTTTACCACCGATTAAACTAATGATTAAATTCGTCATCGCAATGCTAAATACGAATACGAGTAACAATGGCGCTGTTTGAATGATGAGTGGAATTGAAGCTGGAATTCCTAAAACAAAGAAGAATAAGTATATTAAGAATGTACCAAATTCACTACTACCATTGAGTTGTTTAAAGAATTTCGGGAATAATAACAGCAAAATAAAAGTAAATGTAGTTAAGATTAAATATTTATCCGTCACTAGTCCTGTAAACATTTCGTATAGAATGTTACCCTCTGGTTTAGGTAAAATATTCGTCATAAGTTCTGATAATTTAAATGAAATTGCTACGATAAAAAATGCTGCACCAAAATTAAGTGCGATATCTAATAATGAGATTTCTTTTCGGCTAAAGTAATCATCATGACTTGCATTATGTGTCCCTTCTACTTCGTCAATATGCGGTGTTCTAAATTTATTTCTAAAAAATTGAATCGTTGGAATCGCCATTAATGTCAGAATAAATATCGCTGTCATTAAATTATCAGCTACAACTGCAGCTGAAATCACATCTTTTGGTGGATCAAACTTTAACGCCATTGCAGCAAAGTTTACACCACCTCCAATATAACTCGCACTCATCATCGCACTTAATTTATCTAGATAAGAAATATGATTCTTCAGTAAGAAGAATGCTATAAAAGTCCCAACTACCGTACCTATAGAACTTAATAAGAAAATACCAAGTAATCTTCCACTCTCTTTCCAAATTGCTTTAATATCAATTTGAAATAATAAAAGTGGTAATGCTAAAGGTATAATAAACCCCCATACTTGATCATAAACGATAGACTCTGTTGGTATGATTTTAATATTTGATAAGACTAACGCAAAAATTAACGCGAGAATTGCGCCTGAAATTTTAGCAGCCCATTTGAATTTCAATTCTAAATAAATACTTAAACTACTAAAAATAACGATAATCGCCCATAAAGACATCACATCATCTGCTGCAATAAAAGTCTTCATAAATAACCCCCTCAATTTTATACTCTAACAATAATTTATCAGAATATTCAATAAAATTGAAGGGGATTCATTTATTTTATAAACTTTCTAAACTTTTCTTTCTTTTCTTCAGGCAATGCATCAACGGTTAATGCCTTATTTATCAATACTTGATTATCTCTGTCACCGTACATTAATTCATTATATTCATTTAAAGTAAAGCCATTATTATCTTTCACCATTAACTCCAACTGACTGTTTGGTGCAACCATACCTTCTACAAGCACTCTAAAATAACAACCTGTTGCACGACTCACACACATCATCTTCACAATATCAGGAACATTATGAACTTGCGCTATCGTATTACATGGACCACGTCCTTCAGTCACTTGAATGACCGCTTCACCGAGTCTAAATGTATCTCCAATACAAATTGTATCTTTATCTAATCCGACAGTGGTAATATTCTCACCCATTAACGTAAATTCCGTATCAGTGTTCATATAATCTTGCCATAAAGCATAGTCGTTAAAGTCATATAAACATACAGCTTTATTCACGCCACCATGCGCTTTATACACTTGATGATCCCCTACAAATCCTGTTGCTGTCAATAATGTCGGCATTTTAATCGGATATTTATAGTACGCTGTCTCTGTTTCTTTGCCATTAAACGTCTTCTTTTCAATTTGCCCAATACAGATTCTTTTCACTTCGTATTGCATATACTCACCCCGCTCTTTTTTATCAGTTTACCCAAACTCAACTGACAAGTAAAATAAGAAAAGCCACTCATTTGAGTGACTTACTTAAACGCATATCAGACAGCCTCCTAAACGGCGTCTTATATGCAGGACCTCGTAAATTTCACCAACCCCTTCGAAATCAAAGAGCGATTCCTTGGTGTTGCTTCCAATTTGTTCGGTCCTAAACGCATATCAGACAGCCTCCCCTTTTATAAACTTAAATTTTTTTTATTAAACAACACTAAATTCACAATAAAGAGTAATACAATAATACCGATGCTTATGCCATAATTCAGCATTAAATCAGCATCTCCACTTGATACTTTTGCGCTGTCATATAAACTAAAAATCGTAAAGTTTTTCATCCATTCTACATCTTCACTCAGTTTAGATCCGATTGATAATCCATACATTAATAATGCCATTCCACTTGCAGCGAGCAAGCCATGTTTCGCTTCATTAAAGATAAGCATACATGTTAATGTAAACAAACAGATTATCAAGAATACTACTGTCCCCAGTATGTTCAAATGGAATAGATTCCAAAAGTCATATTCAGGGTTCTCAACAATCCAGTTAATCAATCCTACACATGCAAATGCCATCAATACACCAAATACCACATGTGCGATAATTGCTGCAATTTGTATTTGACTCATAATTGAAATTCTTGAGAATGGCAAGTTTAATATATTTGCGAGTGATTTATTCTCAATCCATTTACCATATAAATTATTCGCAAGCATAATTGAGAAACACAACATTAAAATAATAAAGATCATGCCGTAATATTCCATCGCAATAAATTGGTTAATATCTTGTAATCCCGCACTCATATTAAATATTGCATTAAGTTCTTTCGGCATTTGTTTCATCATTTCTTCTAAGCCATCCATCTTTTCAATCGTTGGATAGATATAAACAATCATAAGTAAATACATGAATGCACCAATTAAGAATGACATCATAAAGGTTAAGGCTTGTTTCATATAATAATTAAACAGTGTCATGTTGCTCACCTCTATCATAGAAATGTAAGAAGATTTCTTCTAAAGTTTCATTTTCAATATTAATATGTTCTATTTCGAATTTGCTTAAATTTTGAATTACATCATTTGTTTGTCCTTTAATATTTAATTTCACATTCACACCGTCCATGCTACTTTCAGGATATATGGCTTTAAATACTTTCGCTTGTTCTGCTGATTTAAATTGAATGATGTAATGCTGACGAGCATTTGCTTGAATTTGATCAATATTATCTAAATCTACGATGCGTCCATCTTTAATGATACAAATCGTATCACACGTACGTGATACTTCAGTAAAGCTATGAGAACTCATTAAGATGGTAGTCCCTTTTTCTTTCTCTTCATTGATCAGTTCTAAAAATATTTGCTGAACTAATGGATCGAGTCCTGAAGTCGGTTCGTCTAGAATTAATATACTCGGTTCATGCATTAAGCTTTGGATAATAGCAACTTTCTGCTTCATTCCTTTACTCATTTTGCCAATCTTCACTTTTTCATCGAGTTGTAGGCGCTTAATGAGTTCATCTTTTCTGTTTGTATTATTAATACCTCGGGCTTTCAACATAAAATTCAAATAATCTTTCCCACTCATGTCATTGAGTAAACTTATCTCACCAGAAATATAACCTACTGACTTTTGAATCTTTTCTCGCGATTTAAACGCATCAAGTCCATTAATTGTGACCGCTCCAGATGTCGGTTGCATAAATCCCATCATCATTCGAATCGTAGTTGATTTCCCAGCCCCATTTGGCCCTAAAAATCCAAAAACCGTACCCGGTTCAATATTGAAATTTAAATCAAATACGCCTTTGTTATGCCCAAACTTTTTTGTTAAATTTTTCACTTCAATCATCGTTTACACCCCTTTGTAATAAACTTTTCGTAAGTTTTCAATATATGCTTCAAATTCGTCAAACAACACACTATAATCATTGTTCTGAATCATTTCATCAGTGATTTGTGGCATTAATCGTTGTTCATACCCAACAATTGAATCTTGAATCATCATCATCACCGTCTGTCGGTCAATATCATCACGAAAAAGTGAGAAATCTATACCTTTATATATTGAGCTAAATGCTTCAGTCTTAATCTTTTCATAACGATAAATTTCTTTTTCATTGAGTAAATCAATTTCTTGCGTAAATACCCGAGTTAAAAATCGTGTCATATCAGGATAGTGTTGCATTAACTCTGCCTTTTGTTTCGTATATTTAGAAATTCTCGTAATAAAATCGGGATCACTTATCTCCTGTTCATAAAACTTTTCTTCTGAAAAATCCATCGATAATTGTATTAACGTATGGAACAGCTCTTTTTTACTTTTGAAGTAATAAAACAACATCCCCTTACTAATCCCAGCTGCGGCAATGATTTCATTTGTCGATGTGCGTTTATAACCATGTTCAGAAAATATTTTAAAACAAGTGTTTAATATCATTTGTTGTTTTTCTTCTTCTAATTTTAAGAATGCTTCATTCATGTTCCCACTCCTTTGACCACTTTGGTCAACTTCATTATAATACCATTGACCAGTTCGGTCAATCTTTATTCAAAAAAATAAAAGCCACTCTAATGAGTAGCTTCTACTTCAATGATTCGCTATTTTTTCTTCTTTTTCTTTTTGCTTTTCTTAGACACAACCTGAATCTTGCTTCGTTTAAATTCAGGCATTTCACTGACCTTCTTACCTCCTAAACGCCATAAACGCACTTCTGTATAGACGTCTTTCAACAGTCGCGTTAATTGTTCAGTCGGTACAATACTGATCATATTCTTCGCCCCTAAATCTGCGATGAATTCAAATGATGTTTCAAAGCTATCTGTCACACGGAACGTTTCAATAATTTCTGAATAAAGCGACTCCACTTGTTGATTATAAATAACTTCACCTTTCATATTGCGCTTTAACTCCAGTTTCAGTTCACGTGTATTCTTGCTCGGTTCAACATAAGCGTTTTGTACGAATTTATAGACCGCTTCTTTCGTTTGAGGGATATAATATTCCATATTACTAAACATCCCGTCTAATTCAAGTTGCTGATGTGAATACAATTCATGCTTAATCCAGTTCCCTTTCATATTCGGTACTAAATTCGGGAAGAACGTTTGAATATCTTTCAATATCATTTCACGTGTTAATTCTTCTTGATATAGTTTACGATACACTTGTTGCATAACATCAATGCGTGTAAACCCGTAAATATTGAATATACCTCGATAAAATTTAATCTTCTCTATATCTGCATTTAAGTAGCCTTTTTGCTTTTGATATTTTTTAATATGTTTTGCAACATCATTTGGCAGGAAAAGTATTTCATTGAACGTATGGGCATACAAAAAGATTTCTCGCGTTGCACCTTTCATATATGTAAAGTTATCATAGTCGAATTGTAATGCGTTCTCGATATTAAGTAGCAACTCGTAATCCATATACTTCAGCATTTTATCGAGCATCTTGTAATCTTTGAAAAATGCTACATTAATAATTTCGATTTGCGTTTGTTTATCGTCTACTATATCTAATTGATAAAACATTGCAATTGCTTTTAAATCTTCTATGGCAACATGCTGTAAATGTTCTTTTAAAGGTTGATTACCGTGCGTTTGAATCATATTATCAATCTGTTCTTCCATTGCCATTTGCTCGATATACCCTGAAATATTAGTATCAAATGCTTCTTGCTCATACTTGATTTCATCTTCTGTTGGTGGCTTTATTTCTGGAAATTCATTATTTAATACATGCTTATTGTAAATATTAATCATTTCAATTGGCATAAAGAAAATGGCGCCATGTGTCGCTTCAATAATGCCCGCTTCAACTAAATTCGGTAATATCACTTCTGTTTGAATACTATCTCGGTTAATATTTAAGCCACGTTCTGCTAATATACTTAAATAGACTTGTTCCGTATTATTTAATTTCGGTAATACATCAATCATACTTTGTTCATTCAGCGTCATAAGCGTCCCCTTGATTTAAAAAAGCTTGAACTATTTGTCCAAGCTTTCATTTATTTTTATTTTTGATGGATGATTCTTTATCTTAAATCTTGTTTCAAGTTTTGCAATAGTTTCAAGTGAATCCGTAATCACTTCATCGAAACCATGAATCGATAAGATTTCTTCATGAATGGCTTTATATTTATTTTGAATCGTTTCGTCATCTAAACAATCGATGGCATAATAAAATCCACCTTGATCATACATTTCAAATATACTTTCTTTATCTAATTGTGCACTTGAAATAATAAGTTTACGTTGACCGAATTCTGGTAACTTTTCATACCATGATAGTCCGTCACGTACCTTCACCACATCACCGATAATAATCATCGCAGGATGACTCACTTTATGTTCAATAACTAAATCATTAATCGTTGATAAGTCACCAATCACAGTTTTTTGATAGCCATAGCTAGCATTACCAATGACTGCAACTTTTAGTGATGCTTCCATATTTTTCGATAGCACTGAAACGATTTCAGGCAAAGCTTTCATACCCATGTATAAAGCGAGTGTGCCACCTTTCGCAAGTGCCTGAAAATCAATTTCTTTCAAGCTGTCTTTCTGCAAGTGTCCAGTAGAGAATGTCACGTGAGGTGCATGTGCTCTATCTGTCAACGGGAAGCCAGAATAAAGTGCAGCAGCACTTGCACTCGTAATACCTGGAATGACTTCAAATGGATATTGACCATTTAAGCTGTCGACTTCTTCAGATAATCGACCGAAAATACCAGGATCGCCACCTTTTAAACGGGCAACAGTTAAGCCTAAAGCAACTTTTTCGTTAATAATACGATTAATTTCATCTTGTGCTTTATATTTCACATCTGGATTTTTACCGACATATATTAATTCACATTCCGGTTTAGAAAGTTGTAATAATATCGGGTTAACTAATCGGTCATATATGATAACATCCGCTGTCTTGATTCTTCTGATTGCTTTATAAGAAACAAGACCAGGGTCACCTGGTCCAGCGCCTATAAATATAACTTTACCTAGTCCATCCATATAAATAACTCACCGTTATCTACTTCTACTTTATACGTTGAAACGCATCCATCCGCCTCATCTGGTGCTTGTACTTGACCGTCATTTAAGTCAATCTTTCTATCGTGTAATGGACAAAATACGTAATGTTCACTGACAGTCCCTTCAGATAAAGGGCCATTTTTATGCGGACAACGGTTGCCGATTGCTTTAATTTCTCCAGATTCAAGTAAGAAAATGCCGATTTCTTCGTCTTTGACAAATACTTTTTTACCGATTTGAGGTTCTAATTCAGATACATTGAATAATTTTATTTTTTCCATAATTATACGCGCTCCACTTCATACATTTTTTTGTCATTTTCACGCATTTGTTTCCAAGGTTCTTCCTGGCGTGCTTTGTTTGCATCTAATAACGTATCATATAATTTTTTTTGACGGACTGGATTTAGTAATACTTCTTTCACATTATCAAAGCCCATACGTTCTAACCAAGGTGCAGTACGCTCAGCGTAAATACCTGTTTCACGGTAGTATTGCATCATCGCACCACATAATTGAACTACTTCATCTTCAGTGGCAACAGTAGTCAGTAACGTTGCTGCTTTCACTTCAGTACCACCGTTACCGCCGATAAAGATCTGGAAGCCATTTTCTACTGCGATAACACCAAAGTCTTTAACACCTGATTCTACACAGCTTCGTGGACAACCTGAAACCCCAATTTTAAATTTATGTGGCGTATCAATATATTCAAATGTTGACTCTAAACGTATTGCGAGTTTTGTCGTATATTGTGTACCAAATCGACAGAATTCTTTACCGACACATGACTTGACTGAACGTAATTTCTTACCATAAGCAGAAGCTGAACGCATGCCTAAATCTTCCCACACTTGTGGCAATTCTTCTTTTTTAATACCGTATAAACCGATACGTTGTGCACCTGTAATTTTTACTAAAGGTACATCATATTTCTTCGCAACTTCACCTAATTTAATTAACTGATCAGGATTTGTTACCCCACCTTGCATTTGAGGAATGACAGAGAACGTACCGTCATTTTGAATGTTGGCATGGAAACGTTCATTCGCATAACGAGAATCTTTTTCGTCTTCATGTTCATGTGGCCAGCACATATTTAAGTAGTAGTTCACTGCTGGACGACATTTTGGACAGCCACCTAAGTTTTTAAAGCCTAATACGTGACGGACTTCTTTAGATGTTTTTAATCCTTTAGCGCGAATTTGAGTAACAATCTGGTCACGTGAAAGATCAGTACATCCACAAATACCAGTAGGTCCTCCTGCCTGGAATTTATCACCTAACGTATGCACTAAAAGATCTGCGATTTGACCTTTACATTTACCACAAGATCCACCCGCTTTCGTGTGTGCTGTTACTTCTGCAACTGTTGTTAAACCTTTTTCACGTACTGCCTGAACGATTTGACCTTTAGAAATACCGTTACAGCCACAAATTGTTTCATCGTCATCCATTGTCGCAACACTGATCGCATCAACTTCACCAGCTTTATGCAGTAAAGATACTAAAGTAAATTCTTCAATTGAGTCATTTTTCTTCATCATATTGTAGAAACGGTTACCTTCTTCCGTATCCCCATAAAGTACTGCACCAACAACTTTACCTTGTTCTACAAATACTTTCTTATAAATATTATCCAGACCATTGAATACTTCTATTCCACGCGTGTTCTCACCTTCATAAATCTTACCGGCACTGAACAAGTCACAACCTGATACTTTTAATGATGTAAATGTTGTAGAACCGTGATATCCATCTGTTTCACGACCTGTAATATGATCTGCTAATACTTTACCTTGTTCGTAAAGGGGGGCAACTAAACCATATACTTTAGAATTATGCTCTGCACATTCACCCACAGCATATATATCTGGATCGCTCGTTTGCATGAAATCGTTAACGACGATACCACGACCGATTTCAAGTTCAGCTGCACGTGCTTGTTTCGTTACCGGACGAATACCTACAGCCATCACGACTAAATCCGTTTCAATTACAGAACCATCACTTAAGCGAATCGCTTCAACGCGATCTTTACCGATAATTTCTTGTGTATTGCCTTGTAATTTAAACTTCATGCCTTGCTTTTCTAAGTCCGCTTTTAACATTTCTCCTGCTTTACGGTCTAACTGCATTTCCATTAACCATTCGCCTAAATGTACTACCGTAACATCCATGCCTTGATCGAGTAATCCACGCGCACATTCTAAACCAAGTAATCCACCACCGATTACGACAGCTTTCTTGAAATGACGCGCTTGTTCAATAATGTATTCTGTATCTTTAATCGTTCTCCAGCCTACCACACCTTCGAGTTTAACCCCATCAATCGGCAACATAAATGCAGTTGAACCTGTTGCAATAATTAATTTATCATAAGAAACTGTGATCCCTTTTTTAGTCGTCACTGCTTTTGTTGTACGATCAATTTTTTCAGCTTTGTCATCATTGATAAGGGTAATCCCATGTTCTTTATACCATTCGTAATCATTTAATATTGTTTCCTGAACATTCATCTTCTTTTGAAGAATATTTGATAACATAATACGGTTATAGTTTGGATATGGTTCTTCACCGATTACTGTAATTTCAAATAGATCTGGATTACGATCTAAAATTTCTTCAATCGTACGAATACCTGCCATACCATTACCGATCATAACTAATTTTTGTTTCATATTATTATCTCCTTTGCTACTATTAGCAATTTATTTTAGTAAATCTATAAGCTTTTGTTTTAAGTTTTTACTCTTTTCAGGGCTCGCACCATCACTTGAAATCATAATGCGCATATCATCATGTTTGAATGAAGCGACGTTAAAGAAATTTGAATTTGTTTTGTTAGAACAATCATTTACGAGTTGATGTTCATGAATACAAGACATTACTTCCTGATTCACACGTTCATTATTCGTAGCGATAAAGACAATATCATATTGACTGATATCCTGTTTCGTAAATGGATACGGAATACAGTTCACATCCATCGATTCAATCGCTGCATCAATTTCAGGTGCCATCACAGTAATGCGTGCACCTTCACCTTGCAAACCTGTGACTTTACGTTTCGCTATGCGTCCCCCACCGACTATCAAGACATTTTTATCTTGGAGATTAAGCATGACTGGATACATAAGTTTGCTCCTCAAGTTCAGAAATTTTATTTAATACTCCTTCAGCCATACCGAAATCTAAATCAAGCGTGTCTGTAAATGTAATATCATATCCTGCTTCGATAAAAGGCTTACTTAACCGCTTAATTTTACGTACTAAATGCCCATCGAATAAGAAATACGGCATAATAACAATCTTCTTACTTTTATCCATTTGTTTAAGCTTTTCTTCAAAACTTAACGCACCGTATAACATTGCCGGTACTAGGTCTTGACCTGTCTCTTCTTTCATACGCGTTACCATGTCCGTTAAACGCACATCAGGTTCTGCAAAACGTTTATTTCCGTGCGCTGTTATTAATATCGATTCATCATTTTTAAATCGTGCTATGATACGTTCACATATACGATATACGGAAGGCTCATCGCCGAAACAATCTGCGATACGATATGAAATATGCGGATAATCAACTAGCACTTCATCAAGCTGTGCTGGAATATCCTCTCTTGCGTGCATTGCCGGGAATAATAACATTGGCATGACCAAAAAATCAGTAACTCCTAAATCAATCATGCGTCGAGTAATAATCGGAACGTTCTCATCGTCTTTTTCTAAAAATGCGAGATGTTGAACTTTTTCACGTCTACTTTGCATGATATGATTAACAAATTCTCGGAATAACTGGTTTTTATCCGGCATTTTTGAACCATGTGCTATGTAAATAATGCCACGCATAACCATCCCCCTCTCTTCACAATACTCTTTTATTATAGCTCATTTCAATGTGAATATGTTCACATTGACGTATGTTTAGGGATATCCCTATATAAATAATATTGCAAGCAATTTAGTAAGAAGTTTTGCAAATATTATTAATGATAAGGCAGTTTATTATCGTATATTTGGTACTTGAGCTAGCGATATTGACTATTTGTCGCTAGCTCATTGGCATTTTCATCGATTTTATTTGTCGAGCTAGCGATATTCCCTATTTGTCGCTAGCTCATAGACATTTTCATCGATTTTATTTGTCGAGCTAGCGATATTCCCTATTTGTCGCTAGCTCATAGACATTTTCATCGATTTTATTTGCCGAGCTAGCGATATTGACTATTTGTCGCTAGCTCATAGACATTTTCATCGATTTTATTTGTCGAGCTAGCGATATTCTCTATTTATCGCTAGCTCATAGGCATTTTTATCGAATTTATTTGTCGAGCTAGCGATATTCTCTATTTGTCGCTAGCTCATAGGCATTTTCATCGATTTTATTTGTCGAGCTAGCGATATTCTCTATTTGTCGCTAGCTCATAGGCATTTTCATCGATTTTATTTGTCGAGCTAGCGATATTCTCTTTTTGTCGCTAGCTCGAAATCGATAATTAGTTTCTAATTTTTATTTAGGGCACTCTCCATTACAAATTCTAAATTTAAACAAAAAAA
>NZ_JAOTIS010000050.1 GCF_025628935.1 Macrococcus capreoli | reverse complement strand
CTTGGGAACAGCGTGAGTTGGGGGAATTAGTTGATATAAAATCAGGATACAGCCCTTCTAAGTTTCGAGAAGTGAATATTGGAGAATTATTTCTTAAAGTAGATGATTTGAATCATACAATTAAAAATCAAAATTATTCAAAAATTAAAGTTAAAAAAACCGACTTATTCAATTTAATTCCAGCAAAAAGCGTAATATTCCCTAAAAGAGGAGCAGCTATTTTAACAAATAAAATAAGATTATTAAATCAAGAATCATACATAGATACTAATTTAATGGCTTTAATCCCAATAAAAATAGAAAGTGAATTTCTTTTCTATATTATTGGGAAAACAGGATTATATAAAATGGCTGACACATCAACAATTCCACAAATTAACAACAAGCATATTGAGCCGTATAGCATAAAAATACCAAAATTAAATGAGCAGAAGAAAATAGCTTGTTTCTTAAACAATATCGATCAAACAATTACTCTTCTTCAG
>NZ_JAOTIS010000004.1 GCF_025628935.1 Macrococcus capreoli | reverse complement strand
TACCTTATCAGTCTAGAAAAAACAGGTCATTTTATATAGTGTCATACAATTGCATATAATTGAAATTTAAGCAGTATTCAAACAAAATATTTCCTCTAGGGATAACTAAATCTATCAATAAACATAAAAAAGCACCCTCCAACATGATTGGAAAGTGCTTTTAATTGTTGATAGATTAACGTTTTGAGAACTGTGGTGAACGACGAGCGCCTTTAAGACCTAGTTTTTTACGTTCAAAAAACTTTAGGATTTCGTACAGTTATATAGACTGTCGAAAGCCTTGATATTAAAGGAGTTCTAATTTTTTCGATTGCGTAGAATTGCATCAAATATCACTCAGGGGTAACTAAAGGGTAACTAAATAAACTGTTGGCCGGTGGTTTTAATATTTAAATTTATTAGAAATAATTTTATGCATAATTAATAGATTGAAGATTGCTATAAGTAATATTATAAGTATATAACCTACTAATTCTTTTAAATCTACCTCAATCTTTATTAATAAATACGCTAATACAATCGAACTTAATGTCCCCATATAAAATCCTGGTATAATCTTCTTGATTACAATGGTCTGTATATAATATGAACTATATAAACTATGATTAATGCAATGTATAATGAGATATTATTATTCATATAACAATAAAATGATAAGAGTATAATGAGGATCAATTGTTCGATAACGATAATAGTAAACTAAAAACTAGTAATTAATGGTATCTTTTCAATTACTTTATTACTATTATTCCATTTTAACCGTTCCACGAATCAAGGTAAAAATATAATCTCTTCCATTTCATGTGTCATGAATAAAATCGGAAATAACCAATACAGACTTGATTCATCTATCATCTATTTCGTTTCCTATATTACCTGAAACTATCGAAATTCGGTTCCATGTATTGACTTGATTAATTAGTAATATAAAATCAATATACTCTTTTTCTGATAAGTATTTTCTCATATTCAAATAATCTTCATCTGAAATAGAATGTTCCGTGATTAAAGTTAGTTTTTTGGAGAATAAGAGTATTGTTTTCTCTTTATTATTAAAAATCTCATTTTCAATATCTAAGTTTATTATGGTATCTATATACTTTTTCTCAACTTTCTTTTTTAGTGCTTCTTTATAGTGTGATGCTAGACTAATTAACGGACACAGTGAATTGATAATAAATAAGTTATAATAAAAATAATATCAATTTACGGGAGTGTCTGTCATGACTAAGAGAAGATATGATCATAACTTTAAGATGGAAGCAATACAACTAGTTGAATCAGGTAGAAAAGCTACTGAGGTCTCAAGAGACCTTGATATTCCTATTCAAACACTTTCAAAATGGTTAAGTAAGTATCGTGAAAATGGTGAAACTGGATTTGTGTCAAGAAAACGGACACAAATCCAACAGTATCATATATTAAGTTCATTAATACTTAGTTTATCCTTTTCATAATTGTGAATAATAAATCTTCATGTCCGAAAGTTTTGTCTGATTCTTTCTTCATTCTTCTTTGACCTATAACCTCAAATTCATAAAATATATTATTAATCTTTTCTTCTGTATATCCTAATCCACCATATAGAGTATAATTTTCATAACAAGATTTATCGCTACCTTCGTATCCTCCCATTTTTCCACCAGCATAGAAAGTCACGAGACCAAAAATTCCATCTTTATTTAAATGTGACAAAATAAAATTTTTATAACTAGTTCTTCGATGTGGTGTTAAATGATGAAAACAACCTGAATCATATATCAAATCAAATTTTTTATCTAGAGAGTCTTTTGTAACATCTGCTTTATTAATATCGATTATCACTTCGTTATTTTTCGCATTTTGACTGACCCAATCTAGTGCTTCTAGTGAAAAATCTAGAACACTAGTCTTAATATCGTTCTTAGCAAGATATATCGCATTTCTTCCGTTACCACTTCCAATATCAAGCGCAGAAATTATATTCTTATTATTATTTATTAATTCTACTAGTGTCTCGTCTGGTTTATGTGTAAAAATTGGAATATCTTTTGTTTTATCTGAATATAATTGATCCCAAAATTCATTTTGTTTTCTGTTATGTTCAAATAAATCATCTAATACTGTTAATAAATCTTCATTATTAGTTATCATGATATCCCCCATTTCATTTATTTAAATTATACTATTTTTACTCTTAATTAGTAAGTATAAATGCTAAAGGGAAATAGGTACATTTAATAGTTTTATTAAATTGAATCTAGTCAGTTTTCAAATAAAATAGTTCTTCAAATGGTAACTAAAGTGTATCAAAATAACTTTATAAAAATACAAAAAAGTACTCTTTGGAATAATTCAAAGAGTACTGAAAACGTATATTTAGTTGAACACAAATAGCTGATGTAATTTGCGTACCAAATCTGTAAGCGAACAAGTTCGCAACAGCTTTGGCAATTAACGTTTTGAGAACTGTGGTGAACGACGAGCGCCTTTAAGACCTGGTTTTTTACGTTCTTTCATACGTGGGTCACGTGTTAACATGCCCGCGCGTTTTAATGAACCACGGTACTCAGGATCCGCTTCTAATAATGCACGAGAAATACCATGACGGATTGCTTGTGCTTGTCCAGTTAAACCGCCACCTTTAACGTTTACTAAAACGTCATAGTTACCTTTAGTTTCAGTAATATCGAACGGTTGGTTTAAGTCTAAAATTAATGATTCGAATGGTAAGTAGTCACGTACGTCACGGTTGTTGATTGTGATGTTTCCTTCACCAGGAATTAAACGAACACGTGCTACTGAATGTTTACGACGGCCTGTGCCTTTATATTCAACTTGTGCCAATGTATTGTCCTCCTCTTAATTAACCACGTAACTCGTAGTTTTCAGGTTGTTGTGCTGCATGTGGATGCTCTGCTCCAGCATAAACGTGTAATTTTTTGAACATTTTGTCCCCTAAAGAACCTTTTGGTAACATACCTTTGATAGATGTTTCCATTAAACGCACTGGGTTTTTCTCACGTAATTCACCAGCTGAGATTGATTTAATACCACCTGGATGTAATGAGTGACGGTAGTAAATTTTGTCTTCTGCTTTGTTACCTGATAAGTAGATTTTTTCAGCGTTAATTAAGATAACGTGATCTCCACAATCTACGTGTGGTGTGAATGTTGGTTTATGTTTACCGCGTAAGATTGATGCAACTTCTGATGAAAGGCGACCCATAGTCTTACCTTCAGCATCAATTACGTACCACTTGCGGTCAATGTTTGCTTCGTTTGCCATGAATGTTTGACGCATTATATTTTCCTCCTAAAATAAAAAAAATTCCCTCTAAATCCTGCTTATATATCTGTAACACAATAAGTTTCCGGGGCTTATTGTCGTGGTTGATATTAAACAATACCGTTGTCTATCTTATAACATTTCAAGGGTGTTTGTCAATCGGTATTAGAGAATTCTTTTTATTTATTTTCATCTTAATCCGTTATAACGTATTTATTGTTGTCGTTTTAAATCCTTGCGTGTTGGTTTCAGTGTAATCACTGTGCCTTCAGGTATATCTTGTTTCAACTCTTCCGGAGATAGATAAATCTTTTCTAAATATAACCCTTCAGCTGGTGCAGTCTTTCCTGCTTTCGTTCTATCACTTGCTGCAATAATATCTGGTATTTCAGAGCCATCTCGTTTACCTCGTCCAACGTCCATTAGGAAGTGCACCATAATACGCACCATATTATATAAAAAGCCACTGCCGATAACATAGAATTCATAACCTGTCTCAGTTTCAGTTACATCAAAATGATAGATTGTACGTTCTTTATTCTCTATTTCTGTCTTAGCCGAACAAAAGGAAGTAAAGTCATGTGTGCCTAAGAAATACTGTGCGGCTTCGTTCATCTTCTTCGTATCTAATGTTTCAGTAATATGTGTTTCAATACCGCGTTTCAACACGTCTCTATGAGGTGCTTTATACACTTTATAGCGATATGCTTTTCCTACACAGTCATAGCGGGAATGAAAATCTTCATTAATCTTCGTCACTTGATTAACATAGATATCATCAGGTAACGCTGAATTAAAGGCATGCTGCCATTTGTTCGTTGGTAATATCAACGGTGTATCAAAGTGAACGTACTGCATTAGCGCATGGACGCCTTTATCCGTTCTTGATGAAGGATGAATTCTGACAAACGTTTTATGCATTCGTTTTAATACGCGTTCTAGTTCATATTGTACTGTGCGGCCTTCATTTTGAATCTGAAATCCTTGAAAACCTGTTCCGTTATATGAAATTTGTAGCAAAATGCGTTCCATTTATGTGATGCTCCTTAAAAAGATAATGATCATGCTGATTGGTATTAAAGATAATAATGTTAATGTATCTTTTCTTTGCCATGCAAGTTTACGATATTTTGTGCGCCCTATGTCACCTCTATAGCCTCTCACTTCCATTGCTATCGCTAAATCGTCAGCACGTTTAAACGCGGAAACAAATAAAGGTATAAGCAATGGACCAATCGCTTTTATCCGTTGTACTGCACTACCGCTAGATATGTCACTCCCGCGAGATATTTGTGCTTTCATTACTTTTTGCGTTTCATCCATCAAAGTTGGAATAAAACGTAGTGCAATTGACATCATTAAAGCTAATTCATGTACAGGTAATTTTATTTTCTTGAATGGTTTTAATATATATTCAATCGCATCAGTTAATGCAATTGGGCTAGTTGTCAGTGTCATGACAGTTGATAAGAAGATAATAATAATAAATCTAAATGAAATCATTATCCCCATGAGTACACCACCCATTTGAATATTGATGATGCCCCAATCAAACAGAGTTCTTCCGCCTTTCGTTAAAAAGACGTGCATTAAAAATGTGAAAATAATTAGAAAAAGTATCGGTTTAATACCGTTAAAGACGAACATAAATCTTAAGTTTGATAATTTAGTAATAATCAACACAAGTAGGAATCCAAATAGGTATCCGTACCAGTTGTCCATAAAAAATACAAGTATCGTCATCACAAAAACAAACAGTAACTTTGCTCTGGGATCAAGTGAATGAACAAATGAATTGATTGGTACATATCGTCCTAGAATCATTTTATCAAGCATGGCGTGACCTCCATTCCTGATACATTAGCTTAAATTGTTCTATTGTTAATGCTGTTTGAGGCAGTTTCGTATTATATTGTTGCTCAAATTGTCTTTGAAGTTGTGTGATTTCTGGCAATTGAATGTCATAATGCGTTAAATCTTTGCTGAATATTTCTTGTGGTTTCCCTTGATCTACAACTTTCCCGTGATGCATCACATATAAATAATCAGCTTGTGCTGCCTGATTCATTTGATGTGTTACTAATACGACAGTAATATGTAAATCCTTTTGGAGCTGATGAAAGAATGCCATCATGTCTTGCTGTCCACGAGGATCGAGTCCTGCTGTTGGTTCATCAAGAATTAACACATCGGGTTCCATTGCCAGTACGCCCATAATTGCAACACGTCTCATTTGCCCTCCAGAGAGCTCAAACGGACTTTTATTTAATATTGATTCATCCATACCAAACAAATTACAAAGGCCACGTGCGCGTTGCTCTGCCTCTTCCTGAGGTATTCCATAATTCATCGGGCCAAATATTATATCTTTTAGCACTGTTTCTTCAAATAATTGCTGTTCGGCAAACTGAAAGACCATACCTACTTTTTTTCGAATGGGCTTTAAATGTTTATTCTTTGTCTTATTGTTAATAATTTGCCCACCAATATCAATCGTTCCTTCAGTGGGCTTCAACAATGCGTTCAGATGCTGAATAACAGTAGACTTGCCTGAACCTGTATGGCCAATAATCGCATAGAATTTGTCCTCTTCAAATGCCATGTTGATATCTTCTAATGCGTGCACTTCAAATGGAGTGTCTTTAGAATAATGAAAGCCCACATTGTTTAATTGTATCTTCATAGTTTCTTAAGCAACTCCTCTGTCGTGATATATTCAGTTTCGTTGAATATAGCTTTGTTGACCTTCATTTCAAATGGTAAATCCAGACCCATATCAATTAATGCATCAGCATGTTTGTATATCACTTGTGGAATATCTGCCATAACGAGTTCACCTTTATTCATTACAAATATACGATCACTGTGAAGTGTTTCTTCTAAATGATGTGTGATATGGATAACAGTAAGATTATTCGATTGTTGTAATCGTTGAATAATCTTAATGATTTCAATACGACCTTCAGGATCCAGCATCGATGTTGCCTCATCCAAAATGATTATCTTCGGTTGCAATGCAATTACACTTGCAATAGCCACGCGTTGTTTTTGTCCACCTGACAAATGATGTGGTTCATGACGTTTCATATGTGACATTTCAACTGCTTGTAAAGCATTATCTACTCTCTCGTGCATCTCATCGTGTGGTACCCCATGATTCTCCAGTCCAAATGCGATATCATCTTCAACTGTTGCACCTACAAACTGATTATCAGGATTTTGGAATACGATACCTAGTTTTTTATGGATTGAGTAACTTGATGAATCATCTAAAGGCGTACCATCAATTGTGATGTTGCCTTGTTGCAAAGGTTCTATCGCAGCGATTAGTTTAAGCAATGTTGATTTACCTGAACCGTTGTGCCCAACAATTGATATCCATTCACCTTTGTTGATTGTCAACGAAAGGTTATTGATTGCAGCTAACGATTGTTCGTTATATGCAAATGTAAGATTGTTTACTTCAATAATCGGTTTCATACAATCACCTTTCGCTGATTAGTTATGGTGAGTGAACTGCAAGTGTTGTTTATGGCTCACTCACACAAACAAAAAAATTTCATTCTCTGTTAATTACTTATACCATAAATCATTAACACAAAACAAAATGTCTGTATATAAATAAAAAACCCGGTATACCGGATTTAATAATGAAAAAAGCGCGCACTCCGCCTAGAGGTCACGCAAAACGTTATTCTATTATGGCGAAGTACTCTGAGCTAGACAATATCTGTGTGTGGCAAACATTATCGTTGCACTCATTTGCTTATGTGTGTGTATGTGTAAGATAAGTGATCCCTATATAAATATGATAATTATACTAATTCGATGATAACCATTTCTGAACCGTCTCCACGACGTGGTCCAACTTTCATAATTCTAGTGTATCCACCTTGACGCTCTGTGTAACGCGGAGCAATGTCAGAGAATAATTTTTGAATTGCGAATTGTGTAGTTTCATCTTCGTTTAAGATTTCAACACGACGTAAAACTTCTGCTGCTTGACGGCGAGCATGTAAGTCTCCACGTTTACCTAAAGTAATTAATTTTTCTACGATTTTACGTAATTCTTTCGCGCGTGCTTCAGTCGTTTCGATTCGCTCGTTAACGATTAAAGAAGTTGCTAAATCGCGTAACATAGCTTTACGTTGATCTGATGTACGACCTAATTTTCTGTAACCCATGAATCGTAACCTCCTTTAACTAGTCTTCTTTTCTTAATCCAAGACCTAAGTCTTCTAATTTAAATTTCACTTCTTCTAAAGACTTGCGTCCTAAGTTACGAACTTTCATCATATCAGCTTCTGATTTGTCGGCTAATTCCTGAACAGAATTAATACCTGCACGTTTCAGACAGTTATAAGAACGAACTGATAAATCAAGTTCTTCAATCGACATTTCAAGTACTTTTTCTTTGTGATCTTCTTCTTTTTCAATCATGATTTCAGCATTTTGTGCTTCATCAGTTAAGTCAACGAAGATATTTAAGTGTTCTGTCATAATCTTCGCACCTAAAGAAATTGCTTCTTGTGGTGTTAATGATCCGTCAGTCCAAACATCTAAAGTTAATTTATCAAAGTTTGTACTTTGACCAACACGTGTGTTTTCTACTGTGTAGTTCACGCGCTCAACTGGTGTGTAGATTGAATCAACTGGAATTACACCAATTGGTAAATCACTTGTGTTATTATCTTCAGCTAAAGTGTAACCGCGTCCTGAATTTGCAACCAAACGCATATTTAAGTGTCCACCTTTAGATACTGTTGCAATTTTTAAATCTGGATTTAAAATTTCAACATCGCTGTCATGCATAATGTCTTTAGCAGTAACAACACCTTCATCTTTTACATCAATTTCAAGCGTCTTATCTTCATCTGAGTAGATTTTAAGCGCAAGTTTCTTGATGTTCATGATCATTGTTGTCACGTCTTCAACTACATTCTCAACACTTGAGAATTCGTGTAAGACACCTTCGATTTCAATATTCTTAACAGCCGCACCTGGTAATGAAGATAATAGGATACGACGTAAGGAGTTTCCTAATGTTGTACCATAACCACGTTCTAACGGTTCAACTACGAATTTACCGAATTTAGAATCTTCACTGATTTCAACTGTCTCAATTCTAGGTTTTTCGATTTCAATCATGTAATAATCCTCCTTCAACAACGTCGAATAATTTTATTTTAGTTCCATATACTATTATAAGTGTCTTTGATACTAATTGAAAATTATACGCGACGACGTTTCGGTGGACGACAACCGTTATGTGGTACTGGTGTAACGTCTTTGATCGCTGTAATTTCTAAACCAGCAGATTGTAACGCACGGATAGCTGCTTCACGACCTTGACCAGGTCCTTTTACAGTAACTTCTACAGTTTTTAAACCATGTTCCATCGCTGCTTTAGATGCAGTTTCTGATGCCATTTGAGCTGCGAATGGTGTAGATTTACGAGAACCTCTGAAACCTAACGCACCAGCAGATGACCATGATAAAGCATTACCGAATTCATCAGTAATTGTTACGATTGTATTGTTGAATGTTGAACGGATGTGTGCAACACCAGACTCAATATTCTTTTTAACTCTACGCTTACGTGATACTTGTTTACGTGCCATTTAGCTCACTCCTTTACTTATTATTTCTTCTTGTTAGCAACGGTCTTAACTGGACCTTTACGAGTACGTGCATTGTTCTTAGTATTTTGTCCACGTGTTGGTAAACCACGACGGTGACGAATACCTCTGTATGATGCGATTTCCATTAAACGTTTGATGTTTAAGTTTACTTCACGACGAAGGTCACCTTCAACTTTGTATCCATCAACTTGTTCACGGATTCTGTTTAATTCATCTTCTGTTAAATCGCGTACACGCGTACTTTCATTAACATTAGCAGCTGCTAAGATTTTTTGAGCTGTTGTTCTTCCAATACCATATACGTAAGTTAAAGCGATAACTACGCGTTTCTCACGTGGTACGTCTACACCTGCGATACGTGCCATTATTATTGCACCTCCTGTTTTCTTATCCTTGTTTTTGTTTGTGTTTTGGATTTTCACAAATTACCATTACTTTACCTTTTCTGCGAATAACTTTACATTTTTCACAAATGGGTTTTACTGATGGTCTAACTTTCATGTTTCTTACCTCCTAATTTAATATTGGAGTTCTTATTATTTATAACGATACGTAATGCGTCCACGCGTTAAATCATATGGACTCATTTCAACTGTTACTTTGTCGCCAGGTAGAATACGGATGTAGTTCATACGAATTTTACCGCTAACATGCGCTAAGATCTCATGACCATTTTCTAATTCTACTTTAAACATTGCATTTGGTAAAGTGTCTAATACAGTACCTTCTAATTCAATTACATCTTGTTTAGCCATTTTCAAATTCCCCCTTTTTATCAAGATTCCGAAATTCGAGCGGTATATTTTTGCAAAACGTAACGTAATTTAGCGTCTGTTACAAAACCTGCTTCAGAAATACTCGATTTAATTTCAGGTGAGTGTACATCACTTAGTATTAAATGCGACAGGTTCTTTTTCTTTGGAAATTCATAAGTCCGTTTATCTCCGTCTGCAACGAGTACAAATCGATGATCGATAATAGCAATAATGACTCCAGGTAACCCTTTATCTTTGCCACGATTACTCGTGACAATTTGACCAATACTAACTTGATTCAACTGATCACATCCACTTAAGCAACTCACCTAGAGGTGAATCTCGGTAAACGATTAAAGCTGATTTAATACATTCTCAACTTCAGTTGTAACATCCTTAATATCTTTCGAACCATCAACATTGAAAAGCACGCCTTGTTTCGTATAGAAATCAATTAATGGTTTCGTTTGTTTAATGTTTACGTCTAAACGTGTACGAACTGTTTCAGGATTATCATCTGCACGTTGATATAACTTTCCACCATCAATATCACAAATACCTTCAACTTTTGGTGGATTGAACACTAAATGATATGTTGTCCCACAAGTTTCACAAATACGACGCCCCGTTAAACGGTTCATCAATTCTTCTTCTTGAACATCAATGTTAATGACACCTTCAATCTTACGATCTACAGCAGCTAACATTTCGTTTAAAGCAACAGCTTGTTCAACTGTTCTTGGGAAACCATCTAATAAAAATCCGCGTTTAGCATCTTCTTCTAACAATCTTTCACGAACGATACCAATTGTAACTTCATCCGGAACTAGTTCGCCGTTATCCATAAATGACTTTGCTTTTTGACCAAGCTCAGTGTTATTTTTGATAGCTGCACGGAACATGTCTCCAGTAGAAATATGAGGAATTGGGTATTTCTTAATAATTTCACTCGCTTGAGTACCCTTACCTGCACCAGGTAAGCCCATTAAAATGATATTCATAAAATGCCCTCCAGACATTAACGTCTTTTAAAACCTTTATATTCACGTTGACCAAGTTGAGCCTTTAACTGTGCAATTGTTTCCAATGCTACCCCGATAACGATTAATAAACTTGTACCACCAATACGAAGTGATTGTGGTAAGTTTAAGAAATCCGATACAACTAATGGTAGCACGGCAATACCTGCTAAGAATAAAGAACCAACAAAAGTTAAACGATAAAGAACTTTTGTAATATAGTTTTGAGTGTTTTTACCAGGTCGAATACCCGGAACATAACTACCCTGTTTTCTTAAATTGTCAGCCATTTGCTCAGGATTAACTTGAACAAATGCATAAAAGTAAGCAAATGCAATAATTAAAATTACATAAACTAACATCCCGATTGGCTGTGCCGGATCAGAATGAGTTGCTAAAGATTTCGCCCAATCTGCTTTCGGGAAGATCATTTGTAATGTCTTCGGAAGCATGAAAAACGCCATTGCAAAGATAACTGGAATAACCCCAGCAGCATTAACCTTTAATGGTAAAAATGTTGCTTGCGGTGCTAAACGGTTACTTGTTGTACGTTTTGCATATTGAATTGGAATTTTACGAACAGCTTGAAGTACGAATACTGCAAATGCTGTCAGTAATACCATACCAACAAAAATACCAATCGCTTCTAACACTGCCATTGTTGTATCGTTCGCACCAACAAATGATTGTTGGTAAAACTGAATTAACGCTGGCGGAATAGAAGAAAGAATACCACCGAAGATGATAATAGAAATACCATTACCAACACCGTATTGTGTAATCTGTTCACCTAGCCACAATAAAAATGCAGTACCCGCTGTTAATACGATTGCGATTAAGATAAAGTTCCATACACTAGTATTTGTGATCAATTGACCACCTAACATATTGTTGAAACTAAAGCTCATCCCAAATCCTTGAATGAAAGCTAATACAATTGTGAAGTATCTCGTAAATTGCGCTAGCTTTTTACGACCCACTTCACCTTGTTTAGACCATTCTGTAAACTTCGGTACAACATCCATCTGAAGTAATTGAACTACGATTGAAGCTGTAATGTATGGCATAATCCCCATTGCAAGAATAGAGAAATTTTTAAGTGCGCCTCCACCGAAAGTATTCATTAAGTCAGTAATACCTTTATTGGTCTGACTTTCGAATGCTGCTGGATTTACACCTGGAACTGGTATATAAGTCCCGATTTTAAAGATAATTAACATTGCGAGTGTAAAGATGATTTTGCTACGTATTTCTTTTACTTTAAAGAAACTTATAAGCGTATCAAACATTAGATCACCTCAGTTGTTCCGCCCTTACCTTCAATTGCTTCTTTCGCTGAAGCTGAAAATTTATGAGCTTTTACTGTTAACTTTACTGTTAATTCACCATTACCAAGAATTTTAATACCTGATTTCTCGTTAGATACTACGCCTGCTTCGATTAATAAAGCTGGTGTTACTTCAGTACCATCTTCAAAGCGATTTAATTGATCTAAGTTAACAATCGCATAGTCTTTGCGGTTGATATTAGTAAATCCACGTTTTGGTAAACGACGGAATAAAGGTAATTGTCCACCTTCAAAGCCTAAACGTACTCCACCACCTGAACGTGCTTTTTGACCTTTGTGTCCACGTCCACTTGTTTTACCATTACCTGAAGCCATACCACGACCTACACGGTTGCGTTCTTTACGAGCGCCTTCAACTGGTTTCATTTCATGTAATTTCATTTCGGCACCTCCTTATTCTTAAAAATATTATGCTTCTGTTACTGTCACTAAGTGACTTACTTTGTTAATTTGCCCACGAATCGCAGGGTTGTCATCAACTTCAACTGTTTGATGCATTTTGTTAAGCCCTAAAGCTTTAACAGTTTTACGTTGTGTTTCAGGACGACCGATAATACTACGAGTGAGGGTAATTTTAATTTTAGCCATTGTTTATGCCCTCCTTAATTGTATAATTCTTCGACTGATTTACCACGTAATTTAGCAACATCTTCAGCAACTTTAAGTTCTTTTAAACCTTGAACAGTGGCACGAACCATGTTAATTGGTGTGTTTGAACCTAATGATTTACTTAAGATATCAGTGATACCAGCTAATTCTAACACGGCACGAACTGGACCACCAGCGATAACTCCTGTACCAGGTGCTGCAGGTTTGATTAATACGCTTCCTGCTCCGAATCTACCTGTAACTTCGTGAGGTGTAGTACCTTTAACACGAGGAACAGTGATTAAGTTTTTCTTAGCATCTTCGATTGCTTTTTTAATCGCTTCTGGAACTTCTTGTGCTTTACCAGTACCGAAACCAACGCGACCATTTTTATCTCCAACAACTACTAAAGCAGTGAAACGCATACGACGTCCACCCTTAACAACTTTAGATACACGGTTGATGGTAACTACGCGTTCTTCAAATTCTTTAACTTCTTTTTCACGACGCATTAAGAGATCCTCCTTTTATTAAAATTCTAAACCGTTTTCGCGTGCTGCATCAGCTAATGCTTTAACACGTCCGTGGAATAAATATCCTCCGCGGTCGAATACAACAGCTTTAACGCCTTTTTCAACTGCTAATTTAGCAACTGCTTCACCAACTTTAGCTGCAGCTTCAACATTAGAAGTAGTTTCTAAACCTAAACCTTTATCTTGTGTTGATGCTTGCGCTAAAGTGATACCTTTAACGTCATCAATCACTTGTGCGTAAATGTGTTTGTTTGAACGATATACGTTTAAACGAGGACGCTCAGTAGTACCAGCTAATCTGCTACGTACACGAGCATGTCTTTTCATACGCACTTTGTTCTTATCGATTTTAGTGATCATGAATATTCTCCTTTCTTATTTTAGAGATTACTTACCAGTTTTACCTTCTTTACGACGAACATATTCGCCTTCGTAACGTACACCTTTACCTTTGTAAGGCTCTGGAGGACGAGTAGCACGGATATTTGAAGCAATAGCTCCAACACGTTCTTTGTTAATACCTTCAACTTTTACTTTCGTATTTTTCTCTACTGATAAAGTGATTCCTTCTTCAGCTACGATTTCAATTGGGTGAGAGTATCCAACGTTTAAGATTAAGTTTTTACCTTGCATTTGCGCACGGTAACCAACCCCGATTAATTCTAAGTTCTTTTCGAATCCTTTAGAAACTCCTTCAACCATGTTAGCGATTAAAGCACGAGTTGTTCCGTGGATTGTTTTATGAGCTTTAGAATCAGATGGACGAACTACTTCTAAAGTATTGTCTTCTAATTTATATGTCATTTCTTCGTTAAATGTATTAGTTAATTCACCTTTAGGTCCTTTAACTGTTACAGTATTACCGTCGATTTTGATTTCAACCCCAGCTGGGATTTCAATAATCTTCTTACCAACACGACTCATAAGTCGGCACCTCCTTCTTTAATAATTCTTACCAGATGTAAGCTAATACTTCTCCACCAATGTTACGTTGACGCGCTTCTTTATCAGTTAAAACACCTTCTGATGTAGAAACTAATGCGATACCTAAGCCATTTAATACTTTTGGTAATTCATCAGCTTTAGCGTAAACACGTAAACCAGGTTTTGAGATACGTTTTAAACCAGTGATAACACGTTCGTTGTTTGAACCGTATTTTAAGAACATACGGATAACACCTTGTTTATCATCTTCAATATATTCAACACTTTTAACGAATCCTTCACGTTTAAGGATTTCAGCGATTTCTTTTTTAATGTTTGATGCAGGGAATTCTAATTTCTCGTGACGTACCATGTTTGCGTTACGTACGCGAGTTAGCATATCTGCGATTGGATCTGACATAGTCATTTAAAATATCCTCCTTTCAGGTTTAAATTCTACCAGCTTGCTTTTTTAACGCCAGGAATCTGGCCTTTATAAGCTAATTCACGGAAACAAATACGGCAAAGTTTGAATTTGCGTAATACTGAATGTGGACGTCCGCAACGTTCACAACGAGTGTATTCTTGTACTTTAAATTTTTGTTTACGCTGTTGTTTAGCGATCATTGATTTTTTAGCCACTAAATTTAGCCTCCTTTTATATTAGAGATTACTTTTGAAATGGCATACCGAATTGTGTTAACAATTCACGAGCTTCCTCGTCAGTGTTAGCAGTTGTTACGATAACGATATCCATTCCGCGTGTTTTACTTACTTTATCATAATCGATTTCAGGGAAAATTAATTGTTCTTTTACACCTAATGTGTAGTTACCACGACCGTCAAACGCTTTGTTTGAAATACCACGGAAGTCACGTACACGAGGTAATGAAACGTTTACTAATTTATCAAAGAATTCGTACATTCTTTCTCCACGTAAAGTAACTTTAGCCCCGATAGGCATACCTTCACGTAAACGGAATGTCGCGATTGATTTTTTAGCACGTGTAACCATTGGTTTTTGACCAGTGATTGCTTGTAATTCTTCAACTGCTGAGTCTAAGACTTTAGAGTTTTGAACAGCGTCACCGATACCCATGTTTACTACGATTTTTTCGATTTTTGGTACTTCCATCACTGATGCGTAATTAAATTTCTTCATCATTTCAGGTGAGATTTCTTTAATGAATTTTTCTTTTAAACGTGTTTGTGTCAATGTGAGAACCTCCTTCCAGATAATTATTTAATGATTTCTCCAGATTTCTTAGCTACACGTACTTTCTTGCCATCTTCTATCTTAATGCCAACACGAGTTGGTTTGTTTGTTTTTGGGTCAATTAACATAACATTTGAAACGTGAATTGCAGCTTCAAATTCAACGATGCCGCCTTCAGGATTCATTTGAGTTGGTTTTTGGTGTTTCTTAACGATGTTTACACCTTCAACAACTACGCGATCTTTTTTAGGAAGAGCTTCAATTACAGTTCCTGTTTTACCTTTATCTTTACCTGTGATAACGATAACTTTGTCGCCTTTTTTAATATGCATGTCGTAGACACCTCCTCTTGATTTTGTGTTTTATTATAATACTTCAGGTGCTAATGATACGATTTTCATGAAGTTACCTTCACGTAATTCACGTGCAACCGGTCCAAAGATACGTGTTCCACGAGGTCCTTTGTCATCACGGATGATAACACAAGCGTTTTCGTCAAATTTGATGTATGAACCGTCGTTACGACGTACACCAGATTTAGTACGAACGATTACAGCTTTAACAACGTCACCTTTTTTAACAACGCCACCTGGTGTAGCATTTTTAACTGTACATACGATGACATCACCGATGTTAGCTGTTTTACGACCAGATCCGCCTAATACTTTAATAGTTAATACTTCACGAGCACCAGAGTTATCTGCTACTTTTAAGCGTGATTCTTGTTGGATCATTCGAGTTACCTCCTTTATCTAATTTACTTATTAAATGATAATTGATTCTTCAACAACTTCTACTAAACGGAAGCGTTTTGTAGCTGATAAAGGACGTGTTTCCATAATCTTAACGATGTCGCCCATTTTCGCTGTGTTGTTTTCATCATGTGCTTTATATTTTTTAGAGTACTTTACACGTTTGCCGTATAAAGCATGTGTTTTGTAAGTTTCAACTAATACAGTAATTGTTTTATCCATTTTGTCAGATACAACTTTACCTGTGTAAACTTTACGGTCGTTTCTTTCGCTCACAAGAGTTCCTCCTATTCCTTAAAAATTATTTTTGTTCAGTTTTTTGTTGCTCGATTTCTCTTTCACGTACAACAGTTTTCATACGCGCGATAGATTTTTTCACTTCGCGAATACGTGCTGTATTTTCAAGTTGACCTGTAGCTAACTGAAAGCGTAGGTTGAAAAGTTCCTCTTTAAGCGATTTTACTTTAGTTTCAATTTCAGAAGTGGTTAAATCTCTAATTTCCTTAGCTTTCATTTGTGTCACCACCCAATTCTTCACGTTTTACAAACTTAGTTTTCACTGGAAGTTTGTGAGATGCTAAACGTAATGCTTCACGAGCTACTTCTTCTGATACACCCGCGATTTCGAACATAATACGTCCAGGTTTTACTACTGCTACCCATCCTTCAACTGCACCTTTACCAGAACCCATACGTACTTCTAAAGGCTTTTTAGTGTAAGGTGTGTGAGGGAAGATTTTGATCCAAACTTTCCCGCCACGTTTCATGTAACGAGTCATTGCAATACGAGCTGATTCAATTTGACGAGATGTAATCCAAGCAGCTGTTGTTGCTTGTAAACCAAATTCACCAAATGTTACTTCGTTTCCGCCTTTTGAACGACCAGTTGTTTTAGGTCTATGTTGACGACGGTATTTTACACGTTTAGGTAATAACATTATTATTTTCCTCCTTCACTAGACTTCTTTGTAGGAAGAACTTCACCACGATAGATCCATACTTTAACACCTAATTTACCGTAAGTAGTGTCTGCTTCTGCATGTGCGTAATCGATGTCAGCACGTAATGTATGAAGTGGAACAGTTCCTTCTGAATATTGTTCAGCACGCGCGATATCTGCGCCGCCTAAACGACCTGATACTTGAGTTTTGATACCTTTAGCACCTAACTTCATAGCACGTTGGATCGCTTGTTTTTGAGCACGACGGAAAGATACACGGTTTTCTAATTGACGTGCGATGTTTTCCGCAACTAATGTAGCATCCATATCAACTTTCTTGATTTCAATAACGTTGATGTGTACGCGTTTACCAGTTAAGCTGTTTAAAGCGTTACGTAATTTTTCGATTTCTGAACCGCCTTTACCGATAACCATACCAGGTTTACCAGTGTGGATAGCGATGTTTACACGGTTCGCTGCGCGTTCGATTTCTACACGAGAAACAGAAGCGTCTTTTAAGTTTTCTGCGATATATTTACGAACTTTTAAGTCTTCATGTAATAGAGTAGCGAAATCTTTTTCTGCATACCATTTCGCATCCCAGTCACGAATGATTCCGACACGAAGTCCGATAGGATTAATTTTTTGACCCACTGTATTCCCTCCTTAATGAGATTGTAATTATTTAGCTTCTTCTGTAGTTACTTCTTTTTTTGAAGATTTAACTTCTTTTTCACCAACAACGATTGTGATGTGGCTTGTACGTTTGTTGATCGCACTTGCACGACCTTGTGCACGTGGACGGAAACGTTTTAAAGTTGGTCCTTCGTTTGCATAAGCTTCTTTAACGATTAAAGTATCAATGTTCATATCATAGTTATGTTCTGCGTTAGCTAATGCTGACATTAATAACTTTTCAACTACTGGTGATGATGCTTTGTTTGTTAATTTTAAAATAGCGATAGCTTCCGCTACTTCTTTACCTCTGATAAGATCTAAAACTAATCTCACTTTACGAGGTGCGATTCTGATTGTTCTTGCAACCGCTTTTGCTTCCATGGTTATTCCTCCTTATCTGAAATTAGCGTTTAGTTTTCTTGTCGTCTGCACCGTGACCTTTGTAAGTACGAGTTGGTGCGAATTCACCTAATTTATGTCCAACCATATCTTCAGTTACGTATACAGGTACATGTTTACGACCATCGTATACTGCGATAGTGTGTCCGATAAAATTCGGGAAAATTGTAGAGCGACGAGACCAAGTTTTAATTACTGTTTTTTTGCCGCCTTCCTCTAATGCTTCAACTTTTTTCATTAAGTGATCATCGATGAAAGGTCCTTTTTTTAGACTACGAGCCATTATGGCGCCTCCCTCATGTCTTACTAGCCGTTAGCGGTCTATGCCGCTAACATCAGTAAGTTATTATTATTTTTTACGTCCACGAACGATAAGTTTGTTAGAACGGTTTTTCTTCTTACGAGTTTTCTTACCAAGCGTTGGTTTACCCCATGGTGACATTGGAGATGGACGACCGATTGAAGTACGACCTTCACCACCACCGTGTGGGTGATCGTTAGGGTTCATTACAGAACCACGAACTGTTGGGCGGATACCTTTCCATCTAGAACGACCCGCTTTACCGATGTTGATTAATTCGTGTTGCTCGTTACCAACTTGACCGATTGTAGCACGGCAAGTAGATAAGATCATACGAACTTCACCAGATTTTAAACGAACTAATACGTATTTACCTTCTTTACCAAGTACTTGAGCTGAAGCTCCAGCTGAACGTACTAATTGGCCACCCTTACCAGGTTTTAATTCGATGTTGTGAATTACTGTACCTACTGGGATGTTTGCTAATGGTAATGCGTTACCTACTTTAATATCAGCTTCAGGTCCGTTAACAACTTGAGTACCAACTGTTAAACCTTTAGGAGCGATAATGTAGCGTTTTTCTCCGTCTAAGTAATGTAATAAAGCGATGTTTGCTGAACGGTTTGGATCGTATTCGATCGTCGCCACTTTCGCTGGGATACCATCTTTGTTACGTTTGAAATCAATTACACGGTATTGACGTTTATGACCGCCACCTCTGTGACGTACTGTTAACTTACCTTGGTTATTACGACCCGCTTTTCTCGGAAGGGGCTCAAGTAATGACTTTTCAGGTGACGTTGACGTAATTTCAGCGAAATCTGAACCTGTCATATTACGACGACCGTTTGTTATTGGCTTATAATGTTTAATTGCCATTGTCGTTTTACCTCCTTAATGGTAAATGTTTATTTTTTGTTTTGTTTTTAGCTGAAGAAATCGATTGAACCGTCTTTTAAAGTAACGATCGCTTTTCTTCTTTTGTTTGTGTAACCGCTGTGACGGCCAACACGTTTTTTCTTAGCTTTGTAGTTCATAACGTTAACTTTATCAACTTTTACATCAAAGATATCTTCGATAGCAATTTTGATTTGAGTTTTGTTTGCACGAGTATCTACATCAAAAGTGTATTTATCTTGTGCCATTTGTTCAGATGAACGTTCAGTGATAACGGGGCGCTTAATGATATCGCGATTTTCCATTAACCAAGCACCTCCTCTACTTTTTCAACTGCACCTTTCGTCATTACTACTTGGTTAGCGTGAACGATATCTAATACGTTTAAGCCAGTAGCAGTAATAACTGTTACGCCTGGGATGTTACGTGCAGATAATGCTACGTTTACATCTTCAGCTTCAACGATGAATAATACTTTTCTTGGTAATTCTAAAGTAGTCGTCATGTTTTTGAAATCTTTTGTTTTAGGAGCATCGAATGTTAATGATTCTAAAACTGTAAATGCGTTTTCTTTCACTTTAGCTGATAGTGCTGAGCGTAAAGCTAAGCGACGCATTTTTTTAGGCATTTTGTAAGAGTAACTTCTTGGAGTTGGTCCGAATACGATACCACCACCACGCCATTGTGGAGCGCGGATAGTACCTTGACGTGCACGACCAGTACCTTTTTGTTTCCAAGGTTTACGTCCGCCACCGCGTACTGCTGAACGGTTTTTAACTGCGTGCGTACCTTGACGCATAGAAGCTCTTTGTAAGTTGATTGCTTCGAATAATACATGTTGATTAGGTTCGATTCCGAATACACTTTCGTTTAATTCGATTGAACCAGCTTTTGTTCCATCTACTTTTAATACATCATAATTTGCCATTATGTTTGTTTCCTCCTTTCGTGGTTACTTATTTATTACCTTTTTTAATTGAAGTTTGGATTTTTACTAAACCTTTTTTAGGTCCTGGTACATTACCTTTTACTAAGATAACGTTCGCTTCAGCGTCTACTTTAACGATTTCTAAGTTTTGCATAGTAACTGTATTACCACCCATACGGCCTGGTAACGCTTTACCTTTAAATACTTTAGAAGCGTCAGATGCCATACCCATTGAACCTGGGCGTCTGTGGTAACGAGAACCGTGACTCATTGGTCCACGTGATTGACCGTGACGTTTAATAGCCCCTTGGAAACCTTTACCCTTAGAAACTCCTGTTACGTCAACGATGTCACCAGCTTGGAACGCGTCCACAGTGACTTCTTGACCTACTTCGTAAGCATCAACGTCTACGTTTCTGAACTCACGAATGAAGCGCTTAGGTGCTGTGCCTGCTTTTTTAGCATGGCCTTCAGCTGGTTTCGTCGCAAATTTGTTTGATTTACGCGTTGCTTTGTAAGCTTGTTTGTCTTCAAAACCGATTTGGATTGATGAGTAACCATCAACTTCTTCAGTTTTCTTTTGTAATACTACGTTTTGTGCTGCTTCTACTACTGTTACTGGAATTAATTCACCGTTTTCAGCGAATACTTGTGTCATTCCAACTTTTCTTCCTAAGATTCCTTTGGTCATCGAAAGTCGCACCTCCTACTTTTTAAATTATAATTTGATTTCGATGTCTACACCTGATGGTAAGTTTAAGCCCATAAGAGCATCAACTGTTTTCGGTGTTGGGTTAACAATGTCGATTAAACGTTTGTGTGTGCGTTGTTCAAACTGTTCACGAGAATCTTTATACTTGTGAACGGCACGGATAATTGTATAAACTGTTTTTTCCGTTGGTAATGGAATCGGTCCTGATACTTCTGCACCTGAACGTTTTGCAGTTTCTACGATTTTCTCAGCTGATTGATCGATCACACGGTGATCATACGCTTTCAAACGAATACGAATTTTTTGTTTTGCCATAATTTTACCTCCTCTTATAACGTCTATTTTGGTTTGATAGACTTCTCCACGAAAATTGTCAAACACATCGCCATGGCAAAGCGGCCGGGTGTGTCAGTAACCTCTCGCTTCATCGCTTTTTAAAGTCCAACAGTAGATATAATACACGAAATCTATTGATAAAGCAATACTTTTGGTGATATTTATTAATTTATTTTTAAGATAGTCTAAATCTTTATTAATAATGTGTAAATATCGTTCAAATGTGTATTTATATTTATATAGTAGAAACTCTAAAAATGTCTAACTGAGCGTTTTTGCATAGGATTAGATTATACCATGATATAATGTATATACAAAGAAAAAGTTTCATTTGTTACTTTATAATATGGAGGAAACTAAATTGAAGAAACCAATTCGTATCATTTTGTTGATTCTAGGTGTTATTATGTTAATAAAAGAAGGCCTTTTAGGGTTACCTGTATTCGGCGGACTTTATAACATTTCTCTTGGACTCGCTCCATTAGGAACTAATATTAGTTTGTATATTTTGATGTTATTAATTACTGCAATTGATCGTACAAATGAAGCAAGAACTTCTTTGAGCACAATTGCTGTTGCTGGTATCATTGCTAATGCCATCGCTTTTATTCCTATTATAGGTATGTTTATGCACTGGTTGATGTTTTTCTTAATGATTGCCTATATCGGTATTGTTCTCAGTACGCGTGAATATCGCGGTAATACAACACATTACGATAGACATCGCGCCGGCGAAACTGTAAGAGAATACAAATAAAAAATCGAGACCTTTTGAAGGGTCTCGATTTTTTTATGAGTGTTGTACAAAGGCAAAGTAACAAATAAAAATAACGGCCATTACATACATAATTGGATGTACTTCTTTATGGCGTTTCGCCATTACCATTGTAATCGGATAGAAGATAAATCCACAAGCAATACCTGTAGCAATCGAATATGTTAATGGCATCATAATGATTGTTAAGAATGCAGGTACTGCAATCTCAAACTTTTGCCATTCAATTTTATTTAAATTACTTACCATTAATACCCCAACGATAACTAATGCTGGCGCTGTAACCGCACTTGTAACGACAGCCATTAATGGAGAGAAGAATAACGCTAATGCAAAGCATAGTGCTGTTACAACACTTGCAAAACCTGTTCTGGCACCAACAGCTACACCTGCAGATGATTCAATGTAAGAAGTTGTCGTTGATGTACCGAATATTGCACCAACAATTGTTGCTAATGAATCTGCGAATAATGAACGGCCAGCACGTGGCAATTTATTATCTTTTACTAATCCTGCTTGAGTTGCTACTGCCACTAAAGTTCCCGCAGTGTCAAAGAAATCAATGAATAAGAATGTTAAAACGATAGATAAGAACTTCCAGTTAAATAGTTCTGATGGTGTGCTGAATGCATCAAATGCTTTACCAAACGTCGGTTCAATGCTTGGTACAGCACCGATGATTTGTTTAGGTGCATCAATTAAGCCAAATAACATACCTGCGACAGCTGTAATCACCATGCCGATGAAGATACTACCAGGCACACGTTTCGCCATTAATATAATCGTAAGCACGATACCTGCTACTGCAAGCAATACATGTGGATCATGTAAGTTACCTAATGATACTAACGTTGCAGGATTCGCTTGAACGACACCCGCACCTTTTAAACCTACGAATGTTATAAATAAACCAATCCCTGCAGAGACTGCCATCTTAAGTTCAAATGGAATCGCATTAATAATCGTTTCACGTAATCCTGTCATTGTAAGTAACGCAAAGAAAATACCTGAGAATAACACGCCTGTTAATCCAGTTTGCCATGGAATATGGTATTGTAACACCACTGTAAATGCGAAGAACGCATTTAGTCCCATACCCGGTGCTAATGCGATAGGGTAATTTGCGATAAGTCCCATGAACAAGCAACCAACGATAGATGCTAATATTGTTGCAACAAAGACTGCCCCTGCGTCCATACGCATACTATCAGGAATATCTTTTACACCTGCTAATGATAACATTGCAGGGTTTACTGCTAATATATAGGCCATTGACAAGAACGTTGTTAAGCCCCCAAGAATTTCTCTTTTGTAATTAGTGCCTAACTCATCAAACTTAAAATAATTTCTCATAGTGCACTTCCCTTTTTTAATTTTTATACTTGTATAGTCTAAGCTCAATGTTCGGATAAATCAATACTTTTTTTATTTTTTTATTATGAATGTTCGTTTTAGACCATATTTTAGGAGAGTATCGCCAGAATTATTTTTTTAACTTAAATTTTCTATGAAATCTTTACGATACTTTACGCAGCGTTAATATTCAGTTGAAATTTATCTGTTAATTATGAAGTATATAATTTTTTGGAGGACATACATGTTACGACCACCTAGAATGATGATGTTAGAAGATGCATTGAAGAAAAGATTAGAAGGATATGTGTATAGTGAGGATTACTTTTTTGTTAGGTATGGTTTTTTTGGAGAGAAAGAATTTGTTGAAACATTTCCTATTATGTCTCACCATATTGAATTGTTTAATGTCGTGTTGAAATACTATGGCACATCATTTGAGGTCGATCGATTGGTGATTACCGGCGAAACGATTTATGCTTTTGATATCAAAAATCATAGTGGGCAGTACTGCGTTGATGGAGAAACGTGGACTAAAAATCAAAAAAATATTAAAAGTCCTACAACCCAGTTCGATGTTCTCGAAAAAGGCATGCGTCAAATAATAGGGAGTACAGATATACCTCATCGATTAGTTTGTAAAATGATATTTATAAATAAGACATTTACGATTAATAAGAACATACATGGATTAGTGACCTACTATGAAATCCATCCTATGATGCAACGTATACGCAACGAACTTCCTTCTGGTAAGTACGAACATCGCATTAAAAACTATTTCGTTAACCTTTCAGTACCCAATACATTAAACAAACAGCGACCTCAATTTGATATAAAACAACTTAATGGTGGCGTAACATGTTTGAAATGTGAAGGAAAGATTGACATGGAAAGAGGAAATAGTCCTACCATTTGTCCGAGCTGTGGCTCAAAATTAAAAAAAGATAAATTGATATTACAAGCATTAATTGAATATGAAATATTAAAAGATCGAGGATTTACTATGAAAGAAGCACATAGTTGGATTGGTAGAGATTTTAGAAACATAACAAAAAGAGTTATTGATAAACACTATAGCTTTAAAGATGGTTATTATACCTTGAATGATAGATAGAGTGGCACGAAATTTGGTGAAATCGTGCCAAATCGTTTAATTTGGCACGGAAATCATAAATAACGTGCCATTCCCTTTGATTTGGCAAGAAATCCACTTAAACCGTGCAGAAAAAGGTAACAAAGCAACGTATAATGCTAAAGGTTTAAATTCTTCAACGCGTCTGCAAATGGATTGTTAATTGGCTCGTCTTCTTTTTTCATATATTTTTTCATCTCATTTTTAGAAACTTTACCTGTCTTACGCGACTTAAAGCGTTTGTCCATCTGTTCCTGCGTTTCTCTGAAACCACATTTACAACTATACATCGCTTTCGGACCTTTGCCGTGCAATACTAATTTCTTCTTACACTCCGGACAACGTGCATTCGTTTGACGTTGTACATTTTTCTTAGTACCGCATGTCGGATCTTGACAAACAAGCATTTTACCGTTACGCGTCTTTTTCTCAAGCATGAATTTACCACATGTCGGACATTCTGTTGTCGTCAAATTATCATGCTTAAACTTATCTTCACTTGATTTAATTTCCTCAATTATCTCTTTCGTAAATGCACGCATTTCATTAATGAATTTATTTTTATCATATTTATTCTTCTCAATTAATGTAAGTTTATGTTCCCAGTCAGCTGTAAGTTCAGGTGATTTCAATGCATTAGGAGCTAGTTCTAGCAACTGTCGCCCTTTGTTCGTCACTTTAATATTGCCATTTATGTTCTCAATAGCATTTAAGTTATACAATTTCTCTATTATATCTGCGCGTGTTGCAACTGTACCGATACCTCCTGCAGACTTTAATGTAGATTGTGTTGTCTTATCAATCTCAAAAATGCTGCTCGGATTCTCCATCGCCTTTAACAAGCTACCTTCATTTAAATACGGTGGTGGCTCAGTTACATGCGTTGTCTTATTAAGCTTTACGGTATCTAACACCGCGCCTTTCTTAAATATATGATGTTTCTTTCCAGTATTAGCCGTACTTAACGCCGTAAATCCAGGATGAATTGTTTCTTCTTGTTTCGCAACAAATAAAGACTCCCCAATCGTGACAGTCACCTTTTGCTCCGCATATACATACGGTGGCATTAAATTACTTAAAAAGCGCTCTGCAATTAGCATATAAATATTGCGTTCACGTGCACTTAAACTATCTAAATTTACACGTACTTCAGTTGGCACAATGGCATGGTGATCACTGACTTTCGCATCATTAACAAAATGACTGCCTGCTTTGAGTGGCGATTTCATCAATTCTACAACTTGGGCTCTATATTCTGTTGAAGCAAGGGATGCTACTCTTTCTTTTAATGTGCTGACCATATCCGTCGTTAAATAATTTGAGTCCGTTCTTGGATACGTCACTAATTTATGCGTTTCATATAAGCTTTGCATCGTACTTAATGTTTCTTTTGCCGAGTACTTAAATCTACGATATGCATCTTGCTGTAGAGAGGTTAAATCATACAATTTCCCAGGGAATCGTTTCTTTTCATGAGATACCACATCTGTAATTACTGCTTTTTTCCCTTTTAAATCTTGCATCAATTGATCGACGACCGTTTCATCAAATATACGATGTGGCGTCTGCCAGTTCAATGTTACGCCATCAACAACAACATTTAAACTGTAGTACTGTCTTGGCTTAAATTGGTTAATGGCATCTTGACGTATTTTCACCATTTGAAGCGTTGGCGTTTGCACACGTCCTGTTGATAGTTGTGCATCGTATTTCGTTGTTAATGCTCTCGTTGCGTTTATACCGACAATCCAGTCCGCTTCACTACGAGCAAGCGCCGCTTGATATAAACCATGATAAGCACTGCCTGGCTTTAAGTTTTTAAATCCATCACGAATCGCACCATCTGTAACTGATGAAATCCATAATCGTTTAATCGGTTTATTAACTTTACATTTCTCCAGAATGAGACGTGCGACAAGTTCTCCTTCACGTCCTGCATCTGTAGCGATAATCACTTCATTCACATCTTGTCTTTCAATTTGTGCTTTCACAACATTAAACTGCTTACGCGTCTTGCCGATAATAACTGATTTCATACGTTCAGGTAATATCGGGAGGTCTTTCATATCCCATGCTTTATATTTACTGTCGTATTGCTCAGGATCTGCATTTGTTACTAAATGTCCTAATGCCCATGTAACGATATACTGATTATTTTCCATATATCCATTTTTCTTTTGATTACAATTCAATACGCGCGCAATATCACGTGCTACTGAAGGCTTTTCAGCGAGTACTACTGATTTCATATTATCCGTCCTATTCTCATTGATTTATTAAATTATAACAGATTTTTATTTCACTCACTTTTATACTGTTTACAATTGTTATTTTACCTTTGCTCCGTTATGCTTAAAATAACTAAGGAGGCATCGATATGAAACCACTTCAAATTCCAGATAACATTCAATATTTAGTGTGTTCCGATTTTGATGAAACATACTTTGCACACGATTTAAGCAATCCAGAAGACGTAAAAGCACTGGACACGTTTCTTGCGCAGTATGCTGCATCTAAAGGTATTCTATTCGGTATCATTTCAGCCAGTACGAAAGAAATGATAGAAACGTGTCTTGAGAAGGGACATTACGCTTATTACCCTCACTTTATCTCAACCAATTCAGGCACTGAAATATATTATGTTGAAGGTGGTAAATTAATACGGGACGCAGATTATTATCAGCAGTTTCAGCAGCTCAACTTTGATAAATCCGTTATATTAAATATTGAACAGCAATTAAAAGAAGACAACATTCACTTAATTACGCAAATCCCATTCGAACATGCACCATTTTCGCGTAATTATTATTATGAAGGATTAGGTGCTATAGATGCGCACAATATCGATAAGATTAAAAAGTTAGGGGCAGCGCATAACTTCATCGTTAATGTGAGTAAATGTAATCCACTTATCGGAGATCCTGAAGGGTATTATGACGTTGACTTTTATCCATCTATCGCAGGCAAACACGCCGTCGTGAAATATTTAACTCAAAAGTTTAATATTGATCCTGATAACACATTTGCTTTCGGCGATAGTGGTAACGACTTACTTATGTTAAACGAAGTAAAACATGGCTATTTAGTAAGTAATGCAACACCTGAAGCGAAAGCTAAATATAAACAACATACACATTCACCTTATAATAAAGGGATACTTGAAACATTAGCGCATTATTTCGAGGAGTGAACGACTTGCAAATTTCATATATGAATGATATTGAATTATTAGCTGAATTTTTATATCAATTGAATCAGGACAGCAAACATCATGTCGGCTATATCCGACTAACGAAGCAAAGTATTATTGATCAACTGAGTGCAATCCACCCTAATGATATGATTCAAATTACAGATAACGAAACCATTATCGCAGCATTCGGTGTTGAACACATTAACGAAACAGAAGCGAACGCCTTAGGTCCAATTACAACAAAAACAGATACAGAAACACTGGAAATGATTCAAGTCATGTGGCAGGATTTCTTAAGAGATCACCCTGATACTAAGACTTATTATTTTAGTTTCCACGAAGACCACAGGTTTGGTCAGTCGGTCATGAAGAGACTACGCACACAATATCTCGGTACGACATATATAATGGAAGCAACAGATGATAAAACAGGTGATATCGCACCACAAATCATTAAATATAAACCCATCTATAAGAAAAGCTTCACGCAACTCATGAAAGATTTACAAATTGATTATAAGACGATGCGTGACAAAATCCTTTCGACAATCGGTCATACACATGAGCTCTATCTGTACTTAAATGAAGGTTTGGCAAAAGCTTATATATGGATACAAATTAATGATGATGATGTCTGTAACATCGAATATTTAGCAACACATCCACAATATCGCAATAAAGGTATCGGACATGAACTTGTGTCATTTGCAGTCCACCATGCGTTTACTAAACATCACGCGAAGCGTATACAGATTTCAGTAAAAAGTAAACGAGAAAAAAATATCGCTTTCTATGAAGCAATTGGCTTTAAAAAAATAAATGAGATGAATCATTTTAAATATACTGTGGAATAATACTTAACACGTAAAGAAGATGATTTTTGATATTTTTTCTCGTAAGTGACATATTTCACTTGTCAATCATTTAACCTCCTGGCGCAACGCTCATAGTTTCGCCAGGAGGTTTTTTTGAATATTAGCAACATCTTTTTATATCATAATCATCTGAAACAAATATAATATTATGATTGAAATCACAATTGTAAGGTTAGTCACCATACTAATAAGTGGAACGGTCTTATATTTAAATTCAATAGCATATGGCACGATCGCCACCCCAATCGGTAATAGCCAGCCAATCAGCAAAGTCATTCTAAACATTTGATCAAACGGTAACAATGTATAACATAACACACCTGCTACAGCGCCAAGTCCATAGTGAATACATAAATATTTTACTGCTATCGGTAAGTAATATTTCTCAATTTTGAAATTCAAAAATACGCCGAGTAAGATCATCGATAATGGCATATTTGCTTTTGCTATAACTGAGAAAAATTCAACAATAGGTTCAGGTAAACGTACATGTGATAAATTTATGATGAGCATAATAACATATGTCATCAGAGGGACAGCCTTTAACAAACTTGTGAGCATATACTTAAAGTCGAAAGTATCGCCACCTTCACTATAATAATTCCCTATAAAATAAGTCACTCCAAACATTACAATAGCACCGCCGATATCGAACATCCCAAAATATAATAGACCTTTTGCACCAAACATTTGCTCGACTAAAGGATACGCAAATATCCCTATATTGAAAGCAGAAGCCATCATTCCAACAGAACCACGAATTTCATTATTATACTTTAAAAATAAACTTATCATGATTATCTTTGCAAAAATTGCATAGATAATCATAAATACTGGAATCATTAAAAGCGAAGTGTCTATTTCTGCCTTACTTAATGTAACAATCACTAGTGATGGTAAAGTTACATTCATTACCAATACAGCAATGACACGACCGTCTGCTTCTCTAATAAAATTCAATTTTTTTAGTAAATATCCTAGTGCAATTAAGCAAATCACAGTAATGAAACGCTGTGTCATACTCATCCTTCTCTCTTAATATTAAAGTACTTCGTCTGGCACCCATCCTGTAATACCATCTTTCATAATTAACGTATAACCTAAATAACTATCATCAATAACAGCAACTTCTTCCCCAATCGTCACATCCATAAAGTAATCTGTATAATCATCCTTCAAACGGTATCCGTCTTCAGTTTCCATAATAAATTCTGTCTTTACCATGAAATCAATACCCGTATGGATATGTTTCGCCTGCGTAAAATATTCATCACCATCAAAAACTTCTATTTCAAAATAAGGATAAGTAAACGTATGTGGTTCCTGGAAACTCACTTTAAAATCCTGAATAATTTCACATCGAGAGTAATCATCAACAGACATCATATCTAGCGTATAAACATCCTCTTCATATTGAATGATAAGCGCATTGAGTTGCCCGCTATACTTCACTTGATTGCCACCATCTATATCGATGATGCGAGCTGCTTTATTTTCTTTAATATTGTTATTCATTAATCCATCTGTTACAAAGTTACATGTCGGAAAGTGTCCTACTACAACCATCTTGTCTGCATCATGTGTCTGTTCAAAGAAATACGGCATATTTAGCGCATGATAACGCGATGTATGCATATAATTCTGTTGATCTAATCCAGCGTGCACGAATATGAAATCTTCCGCTTCAATCATTAAAGGTAAATCACGCACAACATCATGTAAATATCCGAAATGCGCTCTTATATCGGCTGCCATTTCACTTTGTGTTGTATAATCATCTAACGTCTTTCCAAGTTTATTTAATGCTTCATGTACAATCGTATGACGACGTTGCATATATCCATATAAATAATCCTCTTCTAATTCATCAAAGATACAATCACAGTTCCCTAACACCATATGTACATGTGGTCTTGTCAGCAATTCAGCAACATATTCAACGACTTCAATACTGTTAGGCCCTTTATCAATGATATCTCCCAATATAATCAATCGGTCTTCCTCTGTATAATTGACTTTATCGAGTAATTGTTTAAATAATGTAATCGAACCATGTATGTCTGAAATCACAATCGTTCTGCGATCTTTAAGTGATATTGTTTTGTAGTTATCTTTAATCAACATCCGCAATACCACTCACTTTCGCATTGATTAAATGTAATAAATCACTAACTTTCACTTTCATCTGTAATCCAATTTGACCCGCACTTACAATGATTGTCTCGTGATGTTGCACTGATTCATCCAGTACCGTCGGAAATTGTTTCTTCATCCCGACAGGAGAACAACCTCCACGAATATATCCTGTCGTCTTCTCTAAATCTTTCACTGCAAGCATTTCAAGCTTCTTCTCACCTACAACTTTACTGATCGCCTTAATATTAAGCGTTGCTTCAACTGGGATTACAGCGACGTAATGTCCATTTTTCCCGTGTAATACAAGCGTTTTATATACTTCATCAATAGGCTGACCAATCTTGTTAGCAACGGTTATGCCATCAACTTGATCCCCATCAACTGAATAAGTGAATATTTCATAAGGTATCTTTTGTTGATCTAATTTTCTTAATGCGTTTGTTTTCACTTTTTTACTCATTTGAAAGCCTCCAATATTCTTGTCACTTTATAATATAACACTTTTGCTGTATATTTCAGATATAAGGGGGTTTTAATATGACATATAAAGTTGTTTCGCTTGATGCTTTTTACCTATGTGGTTTAAAGAGAGAATTTACGACTGAAACGATGGGAGAAATTAAACCACTGTGGGATGTTTTAGATGAGGATGGAACACTCAATACGTTGCAGCAAATAAATGATGTCGAAACTTTAAAAGGACATATCGGCGCTTGCATCAAGACAGTACCTTCACAACACTTAAACTATCTAATTTCTGTTGCAACAAAGACGCCTCAGGACAACTATGAAACGGTACATATCCCTGCATCAGAATGGGTTGTATTTGAAGCAGTAGGACCGATTCCAACCGCAATTCAAGATACATTCGAATACATTTATGGCACATGGTTTAAAGATGCACCATTCATTCCGTTACAAACTGCAGATATGGAATTTTATCCGTTCGGTATGGAATTTGAAACCGATAACCCGAAAGTAGAAATCTGGATCCCTGTAGAAAGGAAATAATATATGAATTTAGAACAACAATTACTAGAACTAAAAGAAGAATATATACGCATTCAAAATGATTTAGAAAAAGTAGAATCAACAGGTCAATCTTCTCCTAAACTAGAAGAAAAACTTGTTGAAATTGAAAAAGCAATTCAGGAAACACGAGATAAAATGTAAACCTTACAGTCACGGTTAACCGTGACTTTTTATATGCTTTTCGTTCAATATTCGCTACAATAAAGATATTAAGTTTTTTGGAGTGACTTTATGAATAAACAAATCAAATTATTAATGGCAATACAGTTCTTTATATATTTCGGGTTCAGCATTGTTATCCCTGTCATCCCGGCACTAGTGCATAGCATGCATTTAAACGCCTTTCATATGGGATTACTACTCGCTAGTTATTCCATTTTTTCATTTATTGCTGCACCGTTCTGGGGACATCTTTCAGACAAAATCGGTCGCAAAAAAATTCTATTTATCGGACTGATTGGATTTACATTGAGTTTTTTAATCTTTGGGATATTTATCGATAATTTAGCAATGCTATATGCAGCACGTATTATCGGCGGAATTTTCTCAGGCGCGTGTTTCTCAACAACGACGAGTATGGTAAGTGATATGACAAGCGCTGAAGAACGCAATAAATATATGGGACTTATGGGGATGATGATTGGTCTCGGCTTTATCTTTGGACCAGCTGTTGGCGGTTTATTATCAGGCATCAGTTATCAAATACCATACTTCGTTACAAGTGGGATTCTTGTGCTGATTGCTGTGCTATCTATGATGACTTTATCTGAAACGTATCATGGTGAAACACACAACGAAGACAAGAAAATATCTCCTAAAATGATGACACCTCAAGTTATCTTAATATTACTATCAACATTTATCGTGATGTTCACTATGAGCGGTATGGAAAGTACGTTCCAGCTGTTTGAAATCGAGAAAATAAATATTACTTCAACACAAATGGGCATGTTATTCATGGTTGGAGGGCTTGTCAATGCCGGTCTGCAAGGTGGTTACTTACGTAAAGTTAAAGATGGTAAAGAACAACCTGTCATTATCACCGGACAAATCATCACAATTATCGCATTTATCTTGTTACCCTTCTCAATGAATTTATGGTTTGCCGGCCTTTGTCTTGTGTTACTAATGGCAGGAAATGCTTTAGTGAGAACGCTACTGACGAGCCAATTAACGAAAGAAGGCCATCGTGCGAATATGGGTAAACTGACTTCAATCAGTTACAGTATGGATAGTTTAGGTAGAATCCTTGGCCCGCTCGCTTTTACTGGCATATTATCGCAACAAATCGATGCACCATTTTATTTTGGTGCTATAATGACTGTAATCGGTACAATCGTTTTAATGATGTACTTTAAGAAAGGACGCACAATATGATCTTTTTAATCGCTTTATTTATACTAATGTATTTAATTATTAGCTATACGAGTATTTATCATGTTAAATTACCTGTTTTGAATGTATTACGCATAATTTTAGGACTTGGCCTGTGCTTCTTCATCTATACTACCGTGATGCATATCCCGGGAAATATGAAATACTGGATTACGTTGCTTGCGCTATGTTTGTTTATGAACATTGAAATTACAAGTTACAAAAATAAATTCAACGATCAAAAAGCTAAATTAATACTTGATATTTTTTCATTAATTATCGCACTGATGATTGTGGTGATTACTGCGGTATATATTTAAATAAAAGGATGCCAATCGGCATCCTTTTATTCATATAAAACATGCGTTTCTTTAATACGTTCTATAAACTCATCTAACTGCGCATCTTCTACAGCTAGAGATATTCGAATATAACCATCTCCTAAACTACCAAACGGTAATCCTGGTGTTGTTAATATACTTTGAGATTTGAGCAGGAATTCCACATATTCTACACTATTAAATTCAGGTGGCACTTTCACCCATAGAAATATTCCGCCCTGCATCGGTTCAAATGGGATTTGCACTTCTCGTAATGCTTGTGTCACTTTATCACGACGTCTTTTAAACAATGCATTTTGTTCTTCAAGGAAAGATTCACCTAATTCGAGCGCAGCAATAGCACCATCTTGAATAACACCCCACATACCGACTTGCGTATGATCCTGAAAGTAATTTAAGTTCTCAATCATCTCTGCATTGCCAACCGCAAACCCTATACGTACCCCTGACATATTAAATCCTTTCGATAACGAATAAATTTCAATGGCTACATCTTTTGCACCTGGCGATTGTAATATACTTGGGTTCTTCGCATCAAATCCAAATGCTGCATATGCAAAGTCATGGACAATCTTAGTATCTGTGTCTTTAAAGCGTTCGATCACACTATCAAAAAATGCTGTAGTCGCCACCGCACCTGTTGGATTACTTGGATAGTTCAAATATATTAACTTCGTGTTCGAAAGCTCTAATGCGTCCACTTGTTCAAAGTCTGGTAAGTAATTATTCTCGGGATAAAGTTTCAATTCATAATGTTCCCCACGGGCTAACTTTACCCCCGCTAAATAATCAGTGTAGCCTGGATTGGGCAACAGCACACCATCACCAGGTTCGATCACACATGTGGGTAAATGCACTAATCCACTCTTAGTTCCATATAGAATACAAATCTCCTTATCCTGATCAAGCTCAACATCATATATATCTTTATAAAATCGCTTGATTGCGGCCTTTAAAGTTTCTTTCCCTCGAAAAACACCATATTTATTGTTTTGTGGGTTTTGAATAGCTTCTGTTAATGCTTCAAGGACCTCATCTGGTACCGGCTTATCCGGTATACCAACCGCCATATTAATCAGTGGTTTCACACCCACTTCTAATTGTCGTCCCATCGTCTTCCCGAAATAACTTTCCGGAATTGATGCTAATATATTTGTATATGCCATTATTATTCCTCCTACGGTTTATCAAATCCAACAAATGAAGTATCAATCACTTTATAAAATTCTTTAGATTGAATCACTTTATTAATATCTTTCGTGATAGTACTGTTTTCATTCTTTTTATCCACCACAATTCTATTGCGGTAATGTTCGTCCATTTTCTCAAGTTGTAACGCTGACTTTAACGCCATCTTTGAAGCTAATGCATAGTTTCCAGGTACAGCAGATAATCCAATACTATCTTTACTGCGCGGTAATTGTGCTGCCTCAATCGAAACGAACTTTAAGTGCTTCTTATTAGTAATGACATCACGCTCAGAAATCGTTAATTCATTTGTCCCAGGTTTAATATCGATTAAATGTGCTAGCTTTAATGTTTTAAAAGCACGCGCTGCATTCACCGGATCATTCGGAATGGCAATTTCTGCGCCATCTGGCACTTCATCAAATGATTGATATTTTCCAGAATAAATGCCCATAGGCGCTGTAGGTACTTGCCCGGTCGGTACTAAATTCGTATGATTTTCTTTATTAAACATCTTTGTAAACTCTTGATGCTGATATAAGTTTGCGTCTAAATCACCTTTTGCTAAAGCTTTATTTGGTTGTATATAGTCTGAATACTCAACAAGTTCTACTTTATACCCTAACTTTTCTAAACCAGGTTGAATTGCTTTTTTCACCATATCTGCATACGGTCCACTCGTAGCACCGATTGTAACCTTACCTTTGTCGCTTTCTGCTGCTTTAGAGTCGTTCCCCTTTACAAATGGATTACCTTTATCAAGTAATATACTTGATCCTAACACGACGATTATTGCTGATAAAATAAAAATAACTATATTCTTCATCTATTCTTAACTCCTTTATCAATTATCGTTTATCTACACGTTTACTGATGAAATCACCAGTCACTTGAATGAGTTGTACTAACGCAATTAATATGACGACTGTGACGAACATTGTGACATTGTCATATCGATAGTACCCGTATCGGATGGCAAGATCACCAATACCTCCACCACCAATGACACCAGCTGTAGCACTATACGCTAATATGCTGATGATTGATAACGTTATTGCCTGGAATATACCTGACATACTTTCCGGAATTAATACATCTGTAATGATTTGTTTCAATGGTGCGCCTGTTGCAACACATGCTTCAATAACACCTTTGTCTACTTCTTTTAAAGAAGTTTCTATCAACCTTGCGAATAAAGGCACTGCGGCAAGTGTTAATGCCACACTCGCAACATACGGCCCATGTGACTGTCCAACTATTTTAGTCGCAAACGGGAGTATTGCTACCATAAGAATAATAAATGGAAATGAACGAATAATATTAACAATAAATCCTACAATCGAATGAATTGGCCCATTCGGCAATAATAAGTGATGACGCGTTAAATACAATAAGATACCGAGTGGCAAACCAATTAATACCGACAATGTAATGGCGATACTCGACATTAATATTGTTTCTAAAAACGCTTTATAAAGTTCCGGTAATAACGTCTGAAATTGTTCACGCATGCTATGCCACCCTCTCGATACCAGTAGATTTAGAAATATATGTATTGATTGCTAGGCGTTCTTCAGCACTCCCGGATACTTCAAAAGTTAAAATACCGATGGGCTGATTTTGTATATATTCAATACGTCCTTGAATAATGGATATATCACAATTAAATTTTTTATATAAATTATTAATAAAAGCACTTTCTGCACTATCTCCAATGAATTTAATTGTAATGATTTCTTTACTATCATCATTAGATTGTTTATATTGCTCAGGTAATTCTAAATGATAAATATCATTAACAAAATGTCGTGTTAAGTCACTTTGTGGATTTGAGAACACTGTAAATACATCAGCATGTTCTACTATTACACCACCATCCATAACGGCAACTTCATCGCAAATTTCTTTAATAACGTCCATTTCATGTGTTATCACTACGACAGTGATACCCAGTTTCTGATTGATATCTTTTATTAAATTTAATATGCTCTTAGTTGTTTCAGGATCAAGTGCACTCGTCGCTTCGTCACATAGTAGAATTTCTGGATTATTTGCTAGTGCACGCGCAATTCCGACACGTTGTTTCTGTCCACCAGACAGTTCTCTCGGATAACTATCTTTGCGATGACTTAAGCCAACCAATTCGAGCAACTCCGCAATGCGTGTATCATATTGCGCTTTCGGAAAATTTGCTGCCTTTAAACTGAATGCAATATTTTCAGCTACCGTCTTTGACTGAATTAAATTAAATTGCTGGAAGATCATTCCGATATTTAAACGCTGCTTTTGCAGTTGCTGCTTTGTAAGTCTGGTCATATCTACATCATTGATGATTACTTGTCCACTCGTTGGTCGCTCGAGCAGGTTAATGGTGCGAAGCAATGTGCTTTTGCCGGCGCCACTATATCCTATAAGACCGAATATTTTACCGGTTGGAATGGTTAAATAAATATCCTTTAATGCTTGTGTTGTCTTGCCATTTCTTCTGTACGTTTTACTCACATCAATAAACTGTATTGACACACATTATCCCCCCACTATCTATCCAAAGAAAAAAACGTCACTGCTTAATAGCAATGACGTTTGTATGAGTCACTTATCTATCAAGCTTTTCGCTTGTTGGATTTAGCACAGTACTCTTACGAGCCCGCTGCTGAGACTTCACAGGGCCAATTCCCTCCATCTCTCTGGATAAGATATTTAATTTGTTATGATAATAATATTATTATTCAAATTCCGAATTGTCAACCAATTCTGTTATATTTATTTGTTAATAATCGTTACGTTTGATGGTACTCGCTTATTACGTTTCGTGAATTTACGACGGACGCCCATCAATAGTTCATAAACAATTGGTACTACAATCAATGTAAGTAACGTTGATGATGTTAAACCACCAATCACTGTAACTGCTAACGCTTTAGAAATTAATACTGAACCATCTCCGCCGAATAATAAAGGCATTAATGCACCCACTGTTGCAAGAGCAGTCATTAAAATCGGGCGCACACGCGTTGTTGCTGCTTCAAGTATTGCATCTCGTGTCGATAATCCTTCCGCCTCTTTATTAATAACGCGGTCAATTAATACGATAGCATTCGTTACAACGATACCAATCAACATTAACATCCCAATCATAGAAGGTACAGATAACGTTTCTTTGAATATAAGCAACCCTAAGATTACACCGATAATCGTAAATGGTAATGAGAAAAGAATGGCTAACGGTGCTAAACCACCTTTAAACGTTAATACTAAGATTAAGTATACAATTCCAATTGCAGCAAGCATTGCAAGCCCTAATTGTGAGAAGCTATCGCCAATATCTTCGCTCGTACCACCCACATGTACATCAACATTGCCTGGATGTTTTATTTTAGCAACTTTTTCAGTGACTTCCTGCGTTGCTTTACCTACGTCTTTACCTTTAATCTTACCTTCTACAGAAGCTGATATATTGCCGTCTTGTCTTTTAATTGTATCTGAAGTTTTTGTTTCTTTAATCGTCACAACATCACTCAATTTCACTTCTTTACCAAGAGGAGATGTTATTTTCGTATTCTCTAACTTTTCTTTCGTCCAGTTATTTTCTTTCTTCTTTGTTAATATTACTTCAGTCGATTGACCACTTGTACCGACTTTCGTAACGACTTTGTCTTCACTTCGCTGATTTAATGCAAGCGCAATTTGACCCGCTGTTAGCCCAAGCTCTGATAATTTATTGTGATCAACTTTTAACGTATATGCATCGTAACTATCCGATAAAGATGTTGTCACGTTTGTAAGTGATTTTACATCTTTTAATGATTGTTCTAAATCTTGAACAACAGGACGAATCGCATCTGTCGATGGTCCGTTCACTGTAACTGTTACAGCATTCGTTGCCCCACCTGTTGCAAAGTCCTGGTTCTTCCAGTCTCCAGAATGATTCAGCTTTGCAATTTTGGATAAGACTCTGTCAGCCTCACCTTCCCAGTTCGGTGTATCTTTCTTGTATTCAACCATCATTGCCATATCATTTGAAGCAATCGGATTGAATGGATTTTTACCACCAACTGAGAATTGTGTATTGACGACATTTTTATTTTCAGCGAGCATTTTTTGCACTGCTTCACCTTTTTTAACGACATCTTCTTCTTTCTCGCCTGGTTTAGGTTTATAAGTTAAGGCAAGTAATTTATCCTCACCTGTCGAAATAAACGATGTCCCTAAAAACGGTGTTAAACATAAACTTCCGACTAACAATAGAATACTTAATGCAGAAACGATTGCTTTATGTCTTAATGACCAATCTAATATTTTGCGATAGAACCCAGCGATTCTACCAACTTTCGTTTCATCATCATGATGTCCTTTAATCCCATGTTTGAAGAATGTATGAGCAAGCATCGGAACAATCGTAATGGCAATTAACAAAGATGCAAGTAATGCAAATACTACCGTCCACGCAAACGGTCTAAAGATTTCACCGATTGAACCTGAAACTAAAGCGAGTGGTAAAAATACCGCAATGGTTACCATCGTTGAACTCATAATCGGTACAAACATTTCTTTCGTAGCACTGCTGATCAGTTCAAATCCACTTAATCTTTCTCCTTTTAATGACATACGTCTGAATATATTCTCAATAACAACGATTGAGTCATCAATTACACGTCCAATCGCGACTGTCATTGCACCTAACGTCATAATGTTCAGTGAAATATCCATCTGTTTTAAAATAAGCATCGCCATTAAAATAGACATTGGAATTGATACGACGGCTATTAATGTCGAACGAATATTTCTTAAGAAGATTAATATCATAATCACCGCAAATACTGCACCGATAATCGCTTTCTCTGCCATTGTTTTTACAGAATCTTCAATTGGCTTTGCCTGATCCATCATCAATACAGCATCCATATCAGGATTGTTTTGCTTAAATTTTTTCACTTTATCTTTAACTTCATTTGCTAAAGTGACCGTATTCGCGTCGTCCGATTTAATGACTTGAATGCTTAATGAATCTTTACCATTCGTTTTAGAAATTGACTCACGACTTTGAACAGTCTTAATTTCAGCTACATCTGATAATTTTACAGTCGGTATTTTAGCATTTTGCATTGCTTCCATCATTGCTTTTTGAGCTGCAGGGTCTTGTGGCATTTGTGATTGTCCACTTTGTCCAGTTGCATCTGTAACCGGAATCTTCAATGACTTTAAAGCATCAACATTCGTAAACTGACCATTCACGATAATACTCTTTAAATCATTACCGAATGTATATAAACCAAGTGGTGCATCCATCGTTGCACCTTTAATAAATTGCAGTACACTTTCTTCAGTTAATTTATTTTCTTTTAATTTCTTTTCATCAAACTGAAGCTCAACTTGTTCAACTTCTTGTCCAGAGAAAGTTACATTCGTAACGCCTTCTATCCCTTCAATCTCTGGCACTAAATCTTTTTTAATTTTTTCTGTTAATGTCTTGATATCTGATTTGTTACTTGAAATGGAGTAACTAATAATCGGAAATGTATACATCGACATTTGAGAAATTTGTTTATCCTGCACACCTTCCGGCAACTTCACTTTATCAATCTGTTTCTCTAATTCGGCTTGTGCTTTATCCATATCTGTACCGAATTTATACTGTACAGTCACTGCAGAAGCATTTTCTAAAGATTGACTCGTAACTTTTTCAACGCCAGATAAATTCTTTACTTTCTTTTCAATTGGATCGGTTATACCGTTTAATACATCTTCAGGTGTTGCACCTGGATACGGTGTTGTAATAGAAATGACCGGTGTAGACATACTTGGTAACATTTCCATTTTCATTTTCATTGCACTATAAACACCCGATGCTAAGACGATTAAAGTCATTAGCCAAATTGCTAATTTATTATGCAGTGAAAAATCAATTATTTTCTTAATCAAGACTTTTCCTCCGTTCAATTTTTCTTCCTATCATTAGGCAATTTTACATGATTCAAACACATAAAGCACTTAAAACACATAAAATTTATTAAATCTTAAAATACTTAATGTGAAGTATATTTTTCGTATATGATATGAGTGCCAGTCGATTGTTTAAGTTCATCTGATAATGCATCATATAACTGATAAGCTAAGTTTAATCCCGGTAATTTAATCTTCATTTTTTCTGCTTCTGATAACGCGATCTTCATATCCTTTAAGAAATGATGTGTATAAAACCCTGGCGCATAATCACCTTTTAACATACGTGGTGCTAAATTGGATAATGACCAACTACCTGCAGCACCTTTAGCAATTGTTTCAAGCACTTTCTCAACATCTAACCCTGCTGATTTGGCATAATACAAACTTTCTGCAACACCTAACATATTTGAGGCAATAGCAATTTGATTCGCCATCTTTGTATGTTGTCCACTGCCTGCAGGACCAAAATATGAAATTGAAGCACCGAAACGTTCCAGTAAAGGCTTCACTTGTTTAAATGCACTTTCATTACCACCGACCATGACTGATAACGTGCCATTTTTCGCCCCAACATCACCACCGCTTACTGGTGCATCTAACACTTCAATGCCTTTAGTTTGTCCAGCTTCATATAAACGCATTGCTAATTCAGGACTACTCGTTGTACAATCAACCAATATTTGTCCGGATTGACCATGCGTAATTAAACCATCCTCACCTAAATATATATGTTCGACATCATCTGGGTAGCCTAGCATTGTAAAGACGATGTCTGCAGATGCGACAACTGCTTTAGGCGTTTCACACCAAACAGCGCCATCGTTGATTAATTGTGTTGCTTTATCTTTCGTTCTGTTATAAACAAATAGCGACTCTCCAATATGCGCAGCCATACTACTTCCCATTACACCTGTTCCGATAAATCCAATATTCATCCTACACACCTCTTCATATTTTTATATTTTTCTCACGCAATATATATTACAATTATAATAGATTGGAGGAGAAATTATGCAAAAAGTTATGATGACTTTATTAATCGTCATGCATATCGTATTTTTATTAAGTTACTTTATTCATAGCGGAATTATCTTTTTAACAATTTATTTTTGGTTAATATTTTGTATCGTAACTTTTTTAATGGGCGTCCATTTCCATTTCTCAGATGATCCAACATTATCTAAAAATTTATCCTATCGTTTATTAGCGATTTTTCTTACTTCGTTAAGCGTTTTTAATTTCTTGTTTATATTATATGTCACTTTCGTTAATCCATTTTTATACATGAATACGAAACAATCGCTTTTTAATATATTGAGTTAATATAGCAAAAAGTAAAAACGATTCCGGATACTTGGAGTATCCGGAATCGTTTTTATTTTTTATTAAACTCATTAATGGCATCCATTGCTTTGGAAATCGCATCTCTAAAGCCTTTTTCTTCTAACATTTTCACACCTTGAATTGTTGATCCCCCAGGTGTTGTTACCTGATCTTTTAGTACGCCCGGATGTTGTTTCGTCTGGCGAACCATCGTCCCTGCTCCGATAATCATTTCACTTACCATTTGATATGCTAAATCACGGTTCAACCCTTCGCTAACTGCATTATCCGCCATCGCTTCTACAAGCATATAGATAAACGTCGGACTTGATCCCGTTACTGCCGGCATCAAATGCATCAACGATTCATCAATCCAATGTGTATAGCCTAAACGTTTTAATATTTCTTCAACTTGCTTTGCTTCTTTTTTCTCAACAAACTCATTTTTACTCATTGCCAGAACACCTGCATTTACCCCAACTGGCGTATTCGGCATCACACGGATAATTTTAGGATGTTCATCAAATTCATCATCTATCGCCTGAATCGATAATCCACCAACAATCGAAATAATAATATGGTGTTCACACAAATGTTTCGCCATTTTCGACGTTACTTCATGATAATTATTCGGTGTCACACCTAACACGATTGCATCATACTGCGCAATTTCACTCATTTTCGATAACGGCGTAATATTTCTTTTCGCACAAAAGTTTTGAAGTTTATCTTTATTGCGCATCCATATTCCTAATTCGGCACTTGTCAGTCCACTGCGATTAAATCCTTTTACCATTTCTGTTACCATCTTGCCGCCACCAATAAATGCTATTCTCAACAGATGTCACCTCTTCATTGTTATAGTTATCTTTACTTTTTCTTAATTTTTATTTTCTTTTTAAGGTTTGTTACTTTCGGTTTCACAACTTCAATTAACTGATATACAGGCTGGTTTAATACATAGTCAAACTCGCCCACTTTTTCACTTAAGTGTGTGCCCCAAACTTTTTTAAACTGCCACAAACCAAAATAATGCGAATCTTTATCCGGTTCTTTATTCGTACCACCGAAATCATAACTTGTTGCACCAACTGAACGTGCATATTGCATCATGCTAAATTGCATATTGTGATTTGGTAAATAATCTCTAAATTCGTTACTTGACGCACCATATAAATAATATGACTTCTTACCGGCAAATGTTAATAGTGCACCAGACAATACTTTTCCTTCCGGATGTGTTGTCTTTAACTGCTCTAATTCTGCAATTTGTTTATGCAACTTTTCCATTTTTACATTTAAATCATTGATTTGATTTTGTGCTTTTTTCTGATCTTTCTTTTGTAATAATTTCTCTTTTTCTCGTTCGGTCGATCCTATATCTTGTTTTAAATTGTCGATAACTTTACCTGGCACTAGTTTCACCAGAAATACTTCCGCATCACCATTCGGATGTAGTGCATCATAAATATTTTCAAAATATGATACGTCTCGGGTTAAAAAACCATCACGTTCTCCTGTAATTTTCATTAGCTCAGCAAACGTTTTTAAATCTTCGCGTGTACCTTTAAAACATTCTGTCCCCATCTTCAGACTACGTTTTACTTTCGAACGGTTATTACGCTCAAATGATTGTAGTAATGCATCATCATCCACGCTAATATCCGTAATCATCGTCATGCGGGGCTGTATATAATCTGGACTTAATCCTTCACCAAACCCTCTATGTTTAAATCCTAATTGCTGTAAATGTTCAACCATATTGCCCATATGTTCAACTTCTACGTCAGGATCTATTTTTATGACATATGCTTTTTCCTGTTTCGCAACAGCTTTCGCATTTTCTACTAAAGCTTCAACGGCTTCAGTATCCTCATAATCCACCACAAATCCTCTTGAAATATAACACATTGTAAAGGGTAGCTTCGGTATTTTCTTAAATAGTAATTGCCCTACACCAACCACTTCTCCATCTCTACCTACTGCGATACGGCGTGAATACCATCCCGTTAATTGTTTAGAAACAGCCCAATCTGTCAGTTGTAGTAAATCCCCATTGTTATGTGTTTTGACGAACGCGTCATGCACTTCATTACTAATGTTCATTTTTGAAATTGTCATTTTAAATATCCTTTCATACGTCACTCAACATTTATTTATTTTATTGCTATTTATTTTATTGCTATAATGTAGCTATTATTTAATCTATTGATTAATACTTTTCATCTATGAAACTAATGTTTAATTTTACCGAGAATTGATTGATTAATCTACTAAAACGAGGTCTTAATATGTTAAAAAATATCTTACTTTTAATCTTAATGCTAACGAACGGTTATTTTATATTGAGTTTAACACAAAATAATACAATTCAATTACTCAGTATTCATATTATCGTGGCAGGTTTTGCATTTATTATTTCAATCCTGTTCTTAATAACACGCGTGCCAAGATTGACACAAATCCTATCAACTGTAACAATGCTGATTACAACGTATCATATTTACTTGATCGTAATGGTCATCTATACGTATGTTTATGTTAAATAAATGCATATACCGCTTCATGCACAAGATGTTCGCCAACTAATGCAGCATCTTGTGTTTTTATTTCTAATCGTCGAATTTGATTGATATTACCGGGAATAATCTTAATACTTGGCATGCCTTCTCTTTTAAGCAGGAAGTAAGTATTAATGACACCACCAACCACTTCGTAACCGAGCCACTCCACAAATATTTCTGCAATATTATCAAAGTCTGCCGCTTCAATAATAATCGTATCAAGCTTTAAATGTGGCTGCATATCTACAGCTAATTGCGCGTACCTCTCTTCGTCAGTGGCCCCCCATTGAATAAAGAATGGTAATTCAAAATTTCGCTCTTCATCAATATACAGTAACTGCCATTGAATAACTTTCCCGTCTGGCGTGACACGTTCCATTTGAAGAGGGCCAATTGTGTTTAATCCTAGTGAATGAAAGTGCTGATTTAATGCCGCTATATCATCCGTTCTATAGCATAAACGTTTAAATCCTTCCGTATAGTGCGTTCTCCCTAAACTACTCGCAAAACTGAATCGCTCATTGTCATCCATCATTGCTTGCTCAACAAGTTGTTTATCAAATATATCAATGAATTCAATATAAGATAAATCGATTCTACTTAATTGATTCTTCGTACCTAATGCAAGATGTTTACCACCTGGTATTATCTTTAATTTATTTCCCGGAAAATGCAAATCTTCTATCCCTTTAACATAATGGATTATGTGATCAAACTGTAAATTCATCATTATCTCGACACCTTATCGTCAGTATTTACTTCTATTTTATACAATACACCATTTGATTGAAAGTAATTGATCATGCTCTACATAATGAAAGACCTTAAGCGATATGAAATATGCTTAAGGTCTTTCAATGTACATCGTTATGCTATTATTTTATTATTATCTTTATTATTAGCTTTATTACTCAATATCTGTTATTTATCATCAATTACGATATACGTTGCTTTAATTGGTCCATGCACACCTACAACGAGCTTCATTTCAATATCCGCTGAATTTGAAGGCCCTGTAATTAAATTAATACATGTTGGGAAATGCGATGCCTCTTTCATCATCTTATTCATTTCCTGTGCAGCTTGTGTAAATCTTGGTACGATTGTAGATTTAGGTACAATCGCAATATAAGTTGCAGGCAGTAAACTCACACTACGTCCAATGCCTTTATGTGCATATAATACAACCGTGCCACTTTCCGCAAGTGTTTGTTCACTAATTGTTATCCCTACATTCGCGCGTTCTGCGACATGTAAATTCTCTGCACCTTTCGCTTCATCCCAGATGAATGCACCGTGCTGCGCTAAATCAATTCCTAAATCCGCATAACGTTTATCATTCGTAGCAATAATTTCACCTTTACCGTATTTTGCGATAACGTCTGTTAATGTCTTATTCACTTCTTGACTTGTCGTTACAACTAAATCTGTATGAATAAATTCACATTGTTGTTTCAGAATATCCAGCAATTCATCTTGAGAAAGTCCAGTTAACGTCTTATCTTGTGGTCTGAACTTCCATTCTGGTATTTCAACAGTCGAGGGCATCTCACGGCTTAAGTTTTTAGAGATGTTACTAATAAATGAATCTTTATTATAAATTGTGCCTTTCATTATTTCGCACCTCTTTTCAATCTATTTTGCATCCAGTCGCGGAAATTCTCTTCATCCGGCATCGGGAAGTCACGTGTAGCTGTCCATGCTTGTAATGGTTTAGGACCTTTAGTAATCATATGTTTATCTTTATTTTCGAATGGTGACATGACAGTTGGTGCAACTTTCGTACCGTATTTAAATAACGTTGCATTAGATGCGCCCATACCGAAACCTTTCATAACAAGACGTTCAGCTACCGGTGACATCTTCTCTTCTTCAACGATAACACGTCTATGCTCTAATAGCAGGTCGTGTAATGGAATTTTCACTGGACACGCTTCAGTACACGCACCACATAATGTAGATGCATAAGGTAATTCTTTGTAGTCTTTATAACCACCAAGTAATGGTGTCAGTACCGCACCTACTGGTCCTGGATAAATCGAACCATACGAATGACCACCAACTTGACGATATACTGGACATACGTTAACACATGCTGCACAGCGAATACATTGCAGTATTGACTGGAATTGAGTCCCTAAAATTTTAGAACGGCCATTGTCTACAATGACTAAATGGAATTCCTCTGGTCCATCAATTTCATCGTCTGCACGTGGGCCTGTTAAAGTCGTTACATAACTTGTTAAGTTTTGACCAACCGCGGCGCGTGTTAACATTGAAACTAATACTTCCAGCTCTTCATGTGTTGGCACGATACGTTCCATACCCATTACTGTAATTTGCGTCTTAGGTAAAGTGGTTACCATACGTGCATTACCTTCATTGGTCACTAAAGTGAATGAACCACTTTCAGCGACACCGAAGTTACATCCCGTAATGCCGACATCCGCCGTTAAGAATTCCTGACGTAATTTCTCACGGGCAAATAATGCTAATTCTTCCGGCGCACTTGATTTATCGTAACCTAATTTTTCAGTAAATACTTTTTGAATTTGTTCTTTGTTCATATGTAACGCAGGCGCTACGATATGAGAAGGTGGATTGTGATCATCGATTTGAAGAATGTATTCCCCTAAGTCCGTCTCAATAACTTCACAACCAACAGCCTCCATCGCTTTATTTAAATCAATTTCTTCCGTTACCATTGATTTCGATTTTGCGACTTTTTTCGCTTTCTTATCAATCAATACTTTCTGAACATATTGATTGGCTTCTTCAGCAGTTTCCGCGAAGAAGACATGACCACCTTTCTCTGCAACGTTCTCAGCTAACATGTTCAAATAATAGTCCAGGTTGGCAAGCGTATGTTGACGAATTTCTTCAGAATGGTTTCTCCATTCTTCCCAGTTGCCTAAACTTTCCTGGGATTTAATTTTACGCTCACGCAATCTATCTTGTGCACTTGATACGGCGCCACGCATAAAATCATCTTTAAGTTCTGTTTTAACAGCTTTTTTAAACGATTCTGTACCAATCTTCATGCTCATTATACAGTCACCGCCTCAGTATTATTGTTTAAGATTTCAACGATGTGATAAACTTTCACTTTTTCTCCACGACGCTTTAATCGCCCTTCAATGTTCATTAAACAACTTGCATCAGCACCAACTAAATAATCAGCTCCACTTTTTACGATGCAGTCAACTTTATCATCTACCATTTCACCTGAAACGTCATTCATCTTAACCGCAAATGTACCACCGAATCCACAACAGTTATAGTATTCAGGTAGCTCAACAATTTCTAAACCTTCAACTGCTGCAAGTAATTGTTTCGGAGGTTCTGAGTTGTGTAACAAACGTGTATTGTGACATGATGGGTGCATTGTTGCTTTGCCCTTTAATTTAGCACCCACATTTGTAATCCCTAGTACATTCACAATGAATTGCGTAACTTCATACGACTTATTAGCTAGACGCTCAGCACGTTCACGCCATGCAATATCATCTTTAAATAAGTCAGGATAATGTTTAAACATCGTAATACATGATCCAGATGGTGCGACAACATATTCTGAAGCTTCAAATGCTTGAATCATATTTTGTGCTACTTTCTTCGTTTCCTCGTGATATCCAGAGTTGTAAGCAGGCTGTCCGCAACATACTTGTGCTGCCGGATAATCTACTTCGCAGCCTAATTTCTCAAGTAATTCAACCGTTGCGATACCAACTCTTTTTTCAAATACATCAACTAAGCACGTACTAAATAAACTGACTTTCATTAATATACACCCCTCTAATTAATCCATATTGCCCAATATCGATTAAATTTTCAGTCATCCGATGACTATATCTCTAACATATACATTCTATTGAAATCGTTACCAAATTGCAAGTCGTAATCTTTAATCAATTTCTAAGTGTTCTAATAGTACGTATTCCACTTCTTCTAAATGATTAAGCATTTTTTCTTTTGCGCGTTCAACAGACTGAGTTTCAATCGCTTCGTAAATTTCTAAATGCTCTTTATATAATTTTTCAATAGATTTCGTTTCTGTATAAATCCATATTTTACGCGTCTCTTTCATCGTTGTTTTTATTTTATCTGATACTTCTTCCAGCAATTGAATCAGCAGTTCGTTTTTCGTTGCACGCGCAATACTCATATGAAAGGCTAAATCACTTTCTTCACCAACTGCTTTATTGTTTATCACTAACTGCATTTGGTCCAATGCTTGTTTAATTTGATTTAAATCTTCAGTTGTACGATGTTGTGCCGCTCTTTCAGCCGCACCTACCTCAATTATTTTACGTACTTCCAGTAAATCGATAATATCTTTTTTTGTGTATATCGCCATTTCTTTTGAGAATACTTTCGGTTTTATATTTTTAACAAATGTACCTTCGCCGTGACGAATTTCAAGTAATCCCATTACACGTAAAGCATTTAACGCTTCACGAATAGAAGCTTGCCCGACGCCATAATCTTGTGCAAGCTTTTGGATCGAAGGTAATTTTTCATTGACTTGATAGTCACCATTTTTTATTTGTTCACTAATTAAATCAGCAATGCCTTCGTATAATTTTTTCTTTTCAATTTTAACCACTTTCATTCCTCCGTAACATGTTATTGGTGATATTATAACAAAGGATTTATCCCTATTGTTTTATTTCCAAAATAAAAAAGACAGGTTCTTTGACCTGTCCCTAAACGATTACTTGCGTTTCATTTTCCCTACTGGTTTCGTATATCCTGCTGAAATATTTTGAACATCCTGATTATTAATCACAACATCAACTTTACCATCAGAAATATCTGAATCAACATTCTCGTCCGCATTGTTTTCAAACGTCTCTACTAATCCATTGGGTACTTCGAATTTCAATGTATAATTCCCATTCAGCAGCAATGTATTATACGCACCAAATTCATCTGTCACGACTTCTTCTACAAGTTGATTGTCCTTATAAATTGATACTTTAACATTCTTTAATACTAAATCTGGTCTATCATATTTACCGTTGTGATTCTTATCTAAAAATGCAATGCCTGATACAGTCTTTGGTGTTTCTTTCACAATTTCTTTTTCGACAATTTCAGTCGGCAATAATTTATAGTTATCATAGCTAAATGTCACAACACCTGTAATTGCGTGGTATGTTTTTCCGACTTCAATACCTGATTTCGCTTTAATCATAAATGTATGACCTGATTTATCTTCTACAGTATATTCAGAATGCTCATTAACAGATTTCACTGTCACATCATTAATTGTGATTAATTCAGCTTCTTCACTTTCTCCAATTGAAGAAAGTGTCTTCTTCTCAGGTGTAATATTTGATTGTCCTGTCACTTTAATCTCTTCTGATTCTATTTGATATAAACCAAAATACTCTCCAGTTTCACCTGTTGCTTCAATGACATCACCGATATTTGGTTTAACTGTCTTGCTACGTACAACAATACCACCTGTTTTATCCTGAATATAAATATTATATCCATCTATGTGTGTCACTGTTCCAGTTACAATTGCATTTGTACCTTTACCTGCTTTACGTGCAGCATCAATATCCATCGCTTTTGCTGGTTCAACTGTTATCTCACCTTCTCCGTTGCCAGCTGCTGGTTTGTACCCTTGTGCAATCGCCTCTTCTTTTGAGAAGAAGATACGCTTATCTACAGGCACTTGCGCAAAGTTTTGTGGATCATAGAACACTTTCGTATCTGAGTTTCCTACATATCGTAATAAACCTTTGCCATCATAACGTGCACGGAATTCAAATGGTAACTCTAATTGAGGGTTTGATTTATTCCACATACCTAATCCCGCATCTTGTGCTGCTTTTACGGCAGATTGGAACATATTATAATCTTCCATACTCATCACTGGCCAAATGAAGTATGTTGATGCAAATCCTTCTTTCACCATACTTAAGTTAACATTCACGTTATCACTTGTACGAATGACTTGCCCTAACACACGACCGTAATCATCTGTTACATGTTCTTTATTTACTTTAACTGTAATATCCATACCCGGCGTTAACTTTTCATTCAATGCTTTCTTTGCAAGCTCACCAAAATACTTTTGGTTTTGATTTAAATCTGTCTTAATTAAACTTTCGTCATAACTCGTTAAATGATATGTTTCTGCTGTATCAATATTCACGAAACGAATAGTATCTGAACCCATAATTGCCGGAGATATTTTAATTGTGTCTCCATCTACTACTCTTAACACTTTAACTTGATACTGATCTTTAGCTACTTCAGCTGGAGGTGCCACGACACCACCATCAAATCGCCCTAACTGATCAAATGTATCTTTCGGTAAAGCGATAAATTGTTTCTCCGGATGATATGCATCCTCAATATTTGTATCCGGTGTTAATAAATCGTTTGTACGCACTAACGTCATATCTAATGTTGAAACATCTGTCCCGAAGTTTGTACCTGGATCGACTCCAATTTGTCCGACAGCATCCTGAACTTCTCCATTTTTCGTCGTCGCATCATAGTTTTGGAATAACACTAATGTATCATCCCCGTTAAAGTTCATTACTGCATTACCTGTTGTCATTTGTGCTTTAGATAATACCGCTTCACTCGCACTTTTATTAGCAATTACATAAGTTGATTTCGCCTCAATCGTTCCTGATAATTTAAGTTCTGTTACAGTACCCGTCGTTCTATCTGCACCATTTGTGAAAGAGACAAGACTATAACTTGATAAATCTACTGCTGTATTGCCTGGGTTATAAATTTCAATCGCTTTGTTATAACTTGATCCTTCAACATATTCTGATATTAAAAGATTCGATGCTGCTTTCGCTTGATTCGAAAAAGGAATCAGCGTCAATACAAAAATAAAAGCAATAACACATTTCAAAACTTGTTTCATATGTATTTACTCCTTAATATATGATTGTTCCTTCCGTTAATTACTTTATCAATCGTTTGTGGATTTTTCTTTGCCGCTTTGTAAATTTATTGTTAACAATATAAAAAGACGAAACTCCATTTCGAAGTTCCGTCATTTATTTCTGATTCGTATTATTTTTATTATTCCTATTCGTCTATTCTTTTTAATACTGATATTTTTGTTAATGTTGTTATGCGTGTACTTTATACACTCTTGCCTCAAATGGCAATAACGTAAATACATCATTAGATTGTTTGTCTACCGGATAATTGTTCAATACTTGTTTCTCAACGGCTAAATCTAATGTTGCATCATGCTTTAAAGTCACTTCATCATGACTTAAATTACCAAGAATAATAAACTGTTCATTATCAAGCGTACGTGTATAAGCAAATACTTTTTCATCTTCTGGATATATCAAATCAAAGGCACCATAAGTTAATGTCAGATTTTCTTTTTTCAGACGAATCATTTTTTTATAGAAGTTCAACATCGAATCTTCCTGTTTCTCCTGAACGAAGACATTGATTGCTTCGAAATTCGGATTGACATTCAGCCACGGTGTTCCCGTTGTAAATCCTGCGTTTTTTGTATCATCCCACTGCATTGGGGTACGCGTATTATCACGTGAAATACGCCCTAACATTTCAAGTATCGCTTCTTTTTTCATCCCTTTTTTGAGTTCCTGATTATAAATATTTTTCGCATGTACGTCATCGAAATCATTAATCGACTCAAAAGGATAATTTGTCATACCAATTTCCTGACCTTGATAAATAAATGGTGTTCCTTGTAATAAGAAATATACAACACCATGGCTTGTCGAGCTTTCAAACCAATAATCAACATCATCACCCCAAGTTGAAGAAACACGTTGACGATCATGATTTTCAATAAACAATGCATTCCATCCAGTTTTCTCTAATCCTTTTTGCCATGCATTTAATACCTTTTTATAACCTAATATGTCAAAACTTTTACCGACGTTATGATCCCATAAATTTAAATGTTCAAACTGGAATACCATATTAAACTTGCCGTTCTCTTTACCTACCCATTCATCTGCATCTTCAGTCGTTACACCATTTGCTTCTCCGACGGTCATAATATCATACTTATCAAAAGTGTTTTCTTTTAATTCCTGTAAATACTTTTGAATGCCTGGCTGGTTCATATGTCCTGCAAATGATTCCGCATAACCTAATTTATCGGGATTTGGCAAATCTCCTTTGTCGAAACTTTTCTTAATGTGACTAATAGCATCCACTCGGAAACCATCTATGCCTTTGTCTAACCACCAGTTCACCATATTATAAATCGCATGGCGCATGTTTTCATTTTCCCAGTTTAAATCTGGTTGTTTACGACTGAAGACATGCATATAATATTGATCTGTTGTCGCATCATATTCCCATGCCGAACCTTCAAATATACTTGCCCAGTTATTCGGTTCTTTACCGCCTTTACCATCTTGCCAAATATACCAGTCTCGGTATTCATTATCTTTACTTTTCTTGGCCTCTACAAACCATTGATGTTCATCACTCGTATGGTTAATTACTAAGTCCAGAATCAACTTCATGCCACGCTCATGGACTTCTAACAACAATCGATCAAAGTCTTCCATCGTCCCAAAATCGCGCATAATTTCCTGATAGTTACTGATATCATAGCCATTGTCATCATTCGGCGACTCAAATATTGGACTCACCCAAATGACATCTATCCCTAAATCTTTTAAATAATCCAACTTCTCTGTAATACCATTTAGATCGCCAATACCATCTCCGTTTGAATCTTTAAAGCTTCTTGGATAGACTTGATAACATACTGCTTCTTTCCACCATTTTCTTTCGATTGTCATAGTGACCTCCTAGTGTGTGTTCATATATTGTTTTTGGTCATCTTCTATTACTTCACGTGCAATTTCTTTAATTTCATCGACATATTTTGCAATCGCCTGAAATATTGGAAATGTATTCGTTAACCCCATTTCGACAATTGAAGATACCGCCATTGTAACCGGGTTAATACTTTTCATTTTAAAGGATGATTTAATTAATTGCACAATCTTTGTGAACTCCATGAGATGTGTCAGCCCACTTGATTTTTCTTTTGCTTTTAATGCCTCAAATTCTTTAATAAATGTTTCAATATCCAGCCATTCTTTTCTGCGTTCCATAATATCATCTTCCTGTATTTTAAAGTGCGTCATGACCGTACGTTCAATCACTTTATAATGTTGCTTTAACACAATGTTTTTGAAACTTGGCGTAAATAACTTCGGAAAGGCTGAATTCACTTTATAATTTAAATAACTATTTACATATGCCGGATCATTATACTTTTGTCGGTAAGCTTTCTCTTCTACCAACAATAAATCATTAATTAATGTTGTCAGCGTTTCGATACCCGTACCATCTAAAGTACTCGTAAAAATATAAGACACCGGTGTTTTTACATAATGTTTTAAAGTGACTTGTAATTCTGTATTTTTATCACGCATCAATAATAATCGATCTTCATTGCCATTCACATCCACCAATGTATCAGTTTTATTATATACAAAAGTAATGTGTTTATTGTGTTTTGTTAAAAATTTTATCATTTCTATATCTACAGCTTTAATTTTACTTGAAAAGACATATAAGTAATGTCGAATTGGTTCATTTTGAATAATCTTTTTATATTTTTGAACGGTCACTTCTTCCGTGCCTACACCTGGGAAATCGATTAAATAACCATAAGCATTATATCGGTATTCTGTTGTTGCTAACGTTGCGTCTGTTTGTACAGATGTGTAAGCATTGACATTACACAAGTGGTTAATCAAGGCGCTCTTTCCTGCATCTGGCTGTCCAATAATGCCTATTTTATTGCATGATCTATTTTGAACAAACGTTTCATATGCTCTGATTAATGGATGTTTCTTCATCATTTACCCCTCCACGCTCTATTTCTTTTAGTATTCCCGATTATGTTGTGCCCAAGCATAAAAAGCCACATTTTCGCTTTGAAAATGTGACTATTATTTACAAACCTTTACGCATTAAATATAGAAAATAAGGTGCACCGATAATGCTGACAATAATACCCGCTGGCATACCGGCTGGTTCAATTAACAAACGACCTAACGTATCTGCAAAGCTCAGTAATATCGCTCCTAGCAATAATGTTATCGGTATAAACGCTTGATGTCTTGGACCGACAAGCTGTCTTGCTATATGTGGTGCGATTAAACCAACAAAAGCAATGCTTCCGCAAATGGATACAGCACTAGCGCATAACATCACTGCAATAATACAAATCAACAGTCGCTCCCGGTTAATATTGATACCTAATCCTGTCGAAATATGCTCATGCGTGTTTAATATATTAAGAATATTGAGCTTCATAAATAAAATCGGCAACGTAATCAGGAGGATACACGCAATCATTCCAACGAACGGCCATGTATCACCCCAAATATTACCTCCGAGCCATTTAGAAATAAATTCAACATCTTCTTTATTGAAAGTTGAGGTCATCATAATCATGGCCCCACTTAAAGCTGTTGATAATCCGACACCCGTTAAAACCATCTGCATCGGGTTCAGCCCTCTACGCGAACTGCTTAACATAAATACTACTGCAGCAGTAATAAGCCCACCAATCATGCTAAATAACGGTAAAATATAAACAAAGTTATTACTATCAACTGGCATAAAGATTATTAACAACGCGATAAAGAAACCACTTCCCGCATTAATACCGACAATCCCAGGATCAGCTAATGGATTTTTCGTTATACTTTGTAATAGTGCACCACTTAAACTTAATGCAGCACCACACAATATTGTTACAAGCAGGCGAGGCATTCGGAATTCATACAATACCATCGTGTCTGTTTCATTTCCCATACCAAACAATGTTTTTATAAATTGCATCGGTGCCATTTTGAAATCACCGACCGTCATACTTACAGTTATAATCGATAACAACATTAAGAGGAGAACGAAAAGCGTCGTAATATTTTTAGCTTTTGTATGCATTATGAAATCCCCAGCTTTCTAACGAGATAAATAAAGAAAGGTACACCCATAATAGAAACAACTGCGCCGACAGGTGACTCACCCATCATTCGTGCAAGCATGTCCGAAAACACTAAAAATATTCCTCCCAATAAAGTTGCGACAGGTAATAATTTACGATAGTCAACACCAACAAATATACGTGCGATATGAGGAATCATTAAGCCAACAAAGGCAAGGGAACCCGCCATTGCGACAGCTATACCTGCAAGTATCATCGTGAGTAGCGAAAAGACAACGCGTATCATCGTTAAATTAACACCCAATCCTTGTGCCATTTCATCCCCTAAAGATAATACTGTTAATTGATGACCAATCAGTAATATTAATATCATCACAACTACAATCATCGGTGTGGCAATCTTAAGTTGTAACCAAGTTGTCCCAGCTAGCCCACCACTCGACCAAAGCATTGCACTTTGATTTGTCTTAAAATAAAGCGATATCCCTTCAGCAATTGCAAGCAATAAACTACTGACCGCTGCACCCGCTAAAATGATTCGCATCGTATTAAAGCCACCTTTTTTACTTAATCCTAATAACAACACAATTGTTCCACCAACGATTGCACCGATAAACCCTGCTAGTATGATCACAAAGAAATTGGCACCACTTGAAATTGCAAATAATATGCTAATACCTAATGCGGCACCTGAATTTAAACCAATCAGGGCTGGATCTGCTAATGGATTCTTTGTTACGCCTTGCATTACAGCACCACCACATGCAAGACACATACCTACGAGCATTGCAGCGACTTCACGTGGTATTCGTATATCCCGAATGATATTATGCTCAGAAATATCTTGATAGCGGAAAATGGCTTCAAATATCGTTGTTAAACTGTACGTTTTTACACCTAACATAAACGAAAGCATCAGCATTAATAGTAATAGTACTGTTAACATTAAGATAAGTACGAATAATTTCCCGGAAAATAAATGACGTCTACCCACTACATCTCTTTGATTAACCATTGGTATCCCTACTATAATGCTTACATAACAAATCGTACGTTACGAGCATAGGCTTTCCATTACGTGGGTCTACACTTAATTCCGCATCGATATTAAATACCGTTTCTAAGACATCTTTCGTTAATACATGCATTGTATCCCCTTGTTTAATAATTCGACCATCTTTCATCGCAATAATATGGTCAGAGAAACGAATGGCTTGATTAATGTCGTGCAGCACCATAATAATCGTGCAGTTTTCCTGTTCATTTAATGCTCGAACAAGTTCTAGTATTTCTAATTGATGAGAAATATCTAAGTACGTCGTCGGTTCATCGAGGAATATAATATCTGTCTTCTGGGCTAGTGCCATCGCTATCCATACACGCTGGCGTTGACCGCCACTTAAATCATTAACATGCTTATCCTTAAAATCAAATGTACCTGTGACTTTCAGCGCCCATTCAATTTCATGATGATCCTGCTTCGAAAGTCTACCGAATCCTTTCTGATAAGGAAAGCGACCATAACTTACAAGTTCATATACACTTAAACCATCAGCAACATCTGGTGATTGTGGTAAAATCGCAATCTTCTTAGCAACTTCTTTCGTTGGCTGCTGATGTATGTTCTTTCCATCAAGTACAACTTCACCGTGTGATATATTTAAAATACGCGATAATGCCTTGAGTAACGTTGACTTGCCACAACCATTTGGTCCGATAATCGATGTCACTTTACCATCAGGGATTGACACATCCAAATTACGTACTATATCTCGTTCACCATAATTAATCGTAATTTGCTTACCTTCTAATCGATTCATTTATATCCTTCTTTCATATATATCAATTCAGTTGAACGTCTAAATCAAAACGATTCTCATTTAATTGATAATCATTATCAACACTGTTATATTTTATAGTATAATAACATTCAAAGCAAGATAATTAGGGAGACTAACATATGAATAACATATTAGATATAACGATCATTGGTGGTGGACCAGCAGGTTTATATGCCGCTTTTTACGCTGGTCTTCGCGGTTTGAAAGTACGCATCATCGATCAGAATGATACATTAGGTGGGAAGCTTAACTTATTTCCGGAGAAAATTGTTTGGGATGCAGGTGGAATACCACCACAACCCGCTTCAGAAATCATGAAGAATTTAATCAAACAAGGTACAACATTTAATCCGGAAGTTATTTTAAATACAGTTGTAACGGATATAAAAAAAGTTAATGACTATCATTTTATTGTTGAGACAAATCAAGGGATATACCATTCTAAAACGGTCATTGTTGCTGTCGGTTCAGGGATTATTAAGCCAATCAAACTGGATATTGAAGGCGCTGAACGCTATGAAGTGAACAATTTGCATTATGTTGTTCCTTCGTTAAAGCGATTTAAAAATAAACGTGTGCTGATTTCAGGTGGTGGTAACGCAGCAGTGGACTGGGCGCATGATATTGCACCTTTTGCTAAAAGCGTACATATTATTTGTCGCAAAGAAGATTTCAAAGGTCATGAAGAAACAGTACGTCAGTTAGATGATTTAGGTGTCGTAAAAATAACGAATCAAACGATACATTCACTGATTGCTGAAGATGATGAAATCAAGCAAGTTGAAATTATTCATAATATCGACGATACCATCAGTAAGCTAGATGTTGACGATGTGATTATTAATCATGGTTTCCATATGGATTGTGAATTATTAAATGAAAGTACCGTTCAGTTTGAACGTGTAGATGATTTCTATATTAAAGGAAATGCTAATACCTCTACAAACACACCCGGCATTTATGCTATCGGTGATATATTAAAGCACGATGCGAAAGTTAATCTTATTATCGGTTGTTTCCATGATGCCGCAACATCAATCAACCAAATTAAGATGTATCTTGATCCAAAAGCCGCTTCACATGGAATTGTATCAAGTCATAATCCTATTTTTGAAGAAGAAAACGAAAAGATTAAACAAAAACTCTTTAAAGATTAATCATTAAAAAGCTACGCCAAAATCGTTTGTTAATTTTGGCGTAGCTTTTTTGTGTTGCTATGCGGTTTAATTATCACTGTTTTACGTCGCGACTGAGCTGCAAACCTTACAAGCGGTTCACTCACCCTATTCCCTCAATTTCTAATACGGTGATGCTGCATCATCCGTAACGACTAATACATTTGGATGATGAATCAGTACACTTGCAGGTATCACTTCATCTGGATATTTCATTTGAAATAATTGTTTCATTATAGGCTTCTTCTTCTCACCTGTTGCCAGCAATATAATACGATGCGATTTTATAATCGATCTTATCCCCATCGTTACCGCTTTCGTCGAAACTTCCTCAATACTATCAAAATATCTGGCATTTGCTTGTATCGTCTCGTTCGTTAACTCTACCATTCTCGTATTTGAATCAAATGGTGTACCTGGTTCGTTAAATCCAATATGTCCATTCGTACCAATTCCCAGTAACTGAAGATTAATCGGATGATCTTGCATAATCAATCTATCATATGCTTCATTATCCGCTTCCAGCTGTACTGAATCATTATTAGGAAAATTATATTGTTCAGGTCGTATATCAATATGATTGAATAAATGATGCTTCATATAAAATAAGTAACTTTGCTTACTTTCTGTATCCAGCTCATAATATTCATCTAAATTAAATGTTTGAATTTCAGACAAATCAACTGGATTAGATTGAATCAATTGGACAAGTTGTGCATAAACAGGTTCCATTGTACCACCTGTCGCTAGTCCTAACTTCGATCGTTTATTACTTTGAATTTGTCTCAGTAATTCAATCGCTACATATTGTGCCGCAAGCGTTGTACTCCCTAAATTTATAAATTCCATGATCACTACTCCTTAATCTTCATTTATAAATCCATTACCTAACACATCACGAACATCATGTACTACAACAAATGCATCTTCATCGATTTGCTTAATCATTCGTTTCGTCTTCGTTAACTGTAGTTTATTAATAACGCAATACAACACTTCTGTTTCTCGTTTCGTATAATACCCTCGACCATTTAATATTGTGATACCTCGACCGATATCCTCATCTAACATTCTAGCAATCGGATCAGGCTTTTGTGAAATAATTGTAATCGCCTTTTTCGGATTAACGCCCTCAATAATTAAATCCATTGATTTCGTACCGATATACAAACTTAATACTGTGAGTAGTGCTTTCTCTACTGGAATAACGGTTAACGAAATTGCCACGACAATCAAATCAAAAAATAGCAATGCATACGACGTACTTACATCTAAATATTTATGTGCAATACGCGCTAATATCGTTGTCCCAGCCGTCGTTCCTCCAACGAGTACGATCATACCTATTCCAACACCGACCATAAAGCCACCAAAGATTGTACTCACTAATACTTCTTTAAGATGTAGTTGTAACGGTTCCGTCAATTTCAAAAAGATGGACAACGCAACGATTGAAATAATCGTTAATGCCATCGAACGTTTAGAAAGAAATTGATATCCAACAATCAATAAGACGATATTCATAATTAATGTTGTAATTGCAGGTGACCATCCAAAGCTATATAAGAAGATTAAAGACATCCCTGTGACACCACCTTCACCAAGGTTGGCAGGAATGATAAACATGTTGACTGCTAATGAAAAGATAAGCGATCCAAGCAGTACGAAGAATATTGATTTTAATGATAAGTTTAAATTTTTGATTGCTTTCATTTTATCCTCCTTCTAGTTAAAATCGATTGTAAGTGTAACGAACATTACAACGAATTTCAATCCACGTGCACAAAAAAGAGCATCATTAGCATGATGCCCTTAAACGTTAATATTTAAACATATTATTCAAAGAATGGTGTTTGAATACTTTTTAAAGTTTCTACTGATTTTGAAAATTTTTGTTTTTCTGTTTCTGATAATGGTGTTTCAAATACTTTTTGAATACCATTACGGTTAATTAAAGCTGGTACACCAATGTATACATCGTCATGACCATACTCACCATTTAATTTTGCTGATACTGTTAACACAGAATTTTCATTACCTAATATCGCTTTAGAAATACGTGTTAATCCCATTGCTACACCGTAATAAGTTGCACCTTTGGCTTTAATGATTTCATATGCAGCATCACGTGTATTAACAAAGATTTCGTTCATTTTTTCTTCATTATTTTCAAGAATATCAGTCACTTTAATACCCGCTACGTTGGCACTACTCCATACCGCAAGTTCTGAATCACCATGCTCGCCGATAATATATGCATGAACACTATCTGCAGCAACGCCAATTTCACTACTTAATAAATAACGGAAACGCGCAGTATCTAAAATTGTTCCAGATCCGATTACGCGGTTTTCTGGTAAACCAGAGAATTTTTGTACTGCATATGTTAATACGTCTACTGGGTTCGTTGCGATTAAGAAAATCCCATCAAATCCTGTTGCCATAATTTCATCAACGATTGATTTAAAGATTTTCATGTTTTTTCCTACTAAATCTAAACGTGTTTCACCTGGCTTTTGCGCTGCCCCTGCACAAATAACGATTAAGTCTGCATCACCACAATCTGCATACGTACCATATTTAATATTCATTGGGCTTGGTGCATATACTACACCATGATTTAAATCCATTGCATCTCCAATTGCTTTCGCTTCATTTAAATCGATAATTACAAATTCATCACATACACCTTGATTTAACATTGCAAATGCATAACTTGAACCTACTGCACCATTACCAACTAATACTACTTTATTTCCTTTTAATTGTTCCATTTTAAAAGACTCCTTTTATATTGTTTTTTTAATGAATACTTTGAGTAATGAAATTGATGAATTAAAGCACTAAACTTAATACAAATGTCCAGATACACACGAATACTAATAATCCAATACTATATTTCAATGTCATATTTAACAATTTAGATTCTTGACCAACCGCACCAACAGCTGCTGTTGCAATTGCAATCGATTGTGGTGAAATAAGTTTCGCCATTACACCACCTGCTGTATTCGCGGCAACTAATAATGCTGGGTTGGTTCCAATTGTACTTGCTGCTGTTGCTTGAATTGAAGCAAATAATACGTTGTTGTTGACTACTGATCCTGTCATAAATACGCCAATCCAACCTAAGATAGGTGATAATAATGGGAAGATTGAACCTGTTTTAGCAATTGCTTGACCCATTGCGACAGTTAAACCACCATATGTTGTTAATTTTGCGATTGCTAAGATTGCACAAATTGTAACGATTGGGATCCATAATTCTTTAATTGTTTTACCTAATAAATTAAAGCCTTTACTTAAATTAATTTTAGGTGAAAGAATGATCGTAAATAGCACTGCTAGTAAAATCGCTGTACCTGTTGCACCTATTAAATCTAATTTAAGCATCACGCCTTTTTTCAATGTTTCATTGAACGTACCAGGCATTTGATATTGAATTACCGCTTTGGCTAATGGCCCTTCTGGTAAAAATAATGCTTTAAATGCTGGTAAGCTCCAAACTAATACAAATCCAGTTAATAAATAGAAAGGACTCCATGCTAATACAATTTCTTTTATCGGATGTGTTGTTATTTTGACGTCATCATTTGATAATCTGAATATATTTTTCGGTTGCCATTTACTACAGAAAATCGCTAATGCTGCCATTGCTAATAATGCTGGTAATAACGCTGCAAGTTCAGGACCCATAAATAATGTAATTACAGCTTGTGCTACTGTGTAAACCACACCTGAAATTAAGATTGCAGGTAATGTTTCTTTAATACCTTTGAAGCCATCTAAAACAAAGATTAATAAAAATGGAATTGCGATATTAATGATTGGTAAAGTGAAAGCTGTCATTTGTGAGACGTCCATTGCTGTAACGCCACCTTTTAAACCTAACGTATTCACGATACCAACCGGAATACCTATTGCGCCGAATGCACCAGATGCACCATTTGCAATTAAACAGAACATTGCGGCTTTCAATGGATTAAACCCTAATTGAACAAGTAATACAGAACAAATTGCGATGGGTACACCAAAGCCTGCTGCACCTTCTAAAAATGCGTTAAAGCAATAACCGATTAATAAAAGTTGAATACGTTGATCGGCTGATATACCTGCAATGGAATCTTGAATAATTTGAAATTTACCACTTTCAACTGACACTTTATATAACCAGACTGCCATGATAATAATGTAACCAATCGGGAATAAACCTTGAACAACCCCCTCAGTTACCCCACCAACTGCTACAGCACCTGGTAATTTAAATACAAATAATGCAATAATCGCTGTAACGATCAATGTTAATAACGCTGCATGAATACCTTTCATCTTGAAAAGCGTTAAGCAAAGTAAGAATAAAATAATCGGTACTGCTGCGATAATTGCTGATAAAGCTAAATTGTTGAATGGATCAAATGAATTTACGAACATTTGCTTTTCCTTCTCTCTGTTTTTTCGATTTAAGTAGCAACCGTGAGTATGAAAATAAAGAAAACTGTATCTATTTTTATCTGTTGCTACTTGGTACAGTTACAATATACAACGGATATCATTGAGAAGCAAGTGTTTTTTGTGATTTTTTTCACAATTAGTACAAAAAACTTTTTCCAGTGATACAAAACTACGTCATATCAACGTTTAAACATGTTCAAAAAGTTTTCAAAAATACTTTCACCTCGCTAATTTTTTCAATATTATACACATACATCAAAATAAAGGAAAAGCAGGATTGGGTAAGTACCCAATCCTGCTTTAGTTTGCTAACGACTTTTTATTTGATTTAAATGCACGTTTCAAGCGTCTTCTAAGATCTCTTAACAGTCTTTTCATAAAGAACCGTCTCCCTTATTCGCTTTTTTACAATGCTATTATAACAAGTCATTATTAATTCTTTATGAAGTTATTATTAAATCTTACCAGCTGAATAATCCAACGAATCCTGCAGATAATAATGATACTAAAATCCCTGCAAGTAACATCATTGGTACGTATTTTGCAACAAAGTCAGATGTCTTCATGTCAACAATACCTTTTAAACATCCAATAATCATACCTACTGTAGAGAAGTTAGCGAATGAAATTAAGAATGTTACTAATACAGCTTTCATATGTGTATCCATTTTAGGAAGTGCTTTTTGAATATCAATCATAACAACGAATTCGTTAGTAATAACTTTCTTCGCCATATGTGCACCAACTGTAACCGCTTGATCCCAAGGTAAACCAAGTAATAAAGCAAATGGCGCCATTACCCAACCTAAAATTAAGTCTAATTTTAAGTCTTTGTTAATTAATCCTAATAACATATCTGCAAAGTGCGCTAAAGATACAAATGCAATTAAGAATGCGATGATGATTAAGATTAATTTACCAGCACCAATAACTGAATCTCCTAAGAATGAGAAGAACGGCTGACGGTTTTCATTATTGATTTCAACAACGTAATCTTCTTCTTCTGTAACCTTAACAGGGTTTAAAATTGCTGAAATAATAATTGCGTTAATAATATTTAATGGAATTGCTGTTAATACTAATTCACCAGGCACCATTGTTACATAAGCACCAACAATTGAACCTGAAATACAACTCATAGACATTAAAGCTAAAGTTAAAACACGCGTTGGATTCATTTTCGCAACTTGTGCTTTTGAAACTGCTAATGCTTCTGTGTTTCCTAATACCATCATTTCTACTGAGTAGAATGATTCAAATTTCGGTTGACCTGTAATTTTACCGATTAACCAGCCTGACCATTTGATAATAAATGGTAAAACGCCAATGTACATTAACATATCAAATAATGGAACGATGAATAGGATTGGTAATAAAGCAGCAACAGCCATATCCATCTTACCAGGGCCTGGTGCTGTCCAGCTACCAAACGGCATACCGATACCAACATAAGCTGCTTGTAACATCCAGCTGAATGCATCTGCTACAGCTTTAACACCATTACGTCCCCATGAGAACTGTGTAAAGAACCATGCTAAGAATAAGTTGACAACAAGCATAATCGCAACTGATTTCCAGTCGATATTCTTCTTGTCACGTGAGAAAGCGAATGCAACTAATACAAAGACAAAAATACCTAAAATATTAAGTAATAAAAATGTATTCATGATTTCCACCTTTTTTAATTTTTTATGTTTTTGATTATAGCATGATTACCTCGTAAACAATACACTTTTTTTCATTTATTTACGAACATTTTTTCACATCCGAATAAATCCTATTACTAAAACGCGAATATTATAAAATATGTAAACGTTTCACAAAAATTAACGTCTGTTTTTATTGTTTACCAATTCAACTTTCTTATGAGAAAAACATTAATATTAAAAAATTGTTAATCTCCAACTTCGCCAACCGTAATATGATAGAATGAAATCATTGTAAAAATGAATCAATAGGAGTCGTCACGAATGAAAAGAATTTCTTCAAGTACCATTATATTAAGCTTGCTTATATTATTAAGCTATTCGCACGTAGCTTACGCAGTATCACCTTACGAAATCGCGAATCAACAAGGTTATGATGTCCCACCGAAAGACAATCCACAAGGTACAGCAGTGATTGCATATAACGGACAATTGCTTTACGGGGAAGCAATGGATAAACAGTGGCCACCTGCTTCTATGTCAAAAATTATGACACTTTATTTATTGTTCGAAAAAATGGAACACGGTGATATTACATTCGACACGAAAGTGAAAGTAACAGATAAATATTACGGTATTTCACGACTTCCTATGCTAAGTAACAATAAGTTTCGCGAAGGTGCAACCTATACTGTAGAAGAATTAATTCAGTTAGCAATTACACCTTCCAGTAATGCTGCAACTTATTTACTGGCGAATCTTGTAGAGAAAGATGACTCAGATTTTATTGATAAAATGAATGCGAAAGCGAAAGCTTTAGGCATGAAAAATACGCATTTTTTAAATCCTGCTGGCCCTCCGAATAATTTATTACTTCAATATAAGGCGAAACGTTACCAGCAAGATGGTGATAATTTAACGACAGCGCGTGACTTTTCAATATTAGCGCAACACTTCGTATCCGAATATCCGGAAATACTGCGTTTTACGAACAAGACGTATGTCACTATAAAAGAAAATACAGAAGATGAGGAATCTTTCCCAACTTACAATCATTCATTAGAAGGTGCACGTTTAGGCGTTAAAGGTGTAGATGGATTTAAGACGGGGTCAAGTGATACAGCTGGGTTTAATACGACCATCACCTCTAAACGCAATAATTTACGTGTCATTGAAGTGATATTGGGTGTCGGTGATTGGTATGATTCTCCTGCAGAATTCAATCGTAATAAAATGGCCAATGCATTGCTCGATAAAGTTTACAATCAATATGAATATAAAAAAGTACTTTCAAAGGGCGTGCATAAATTTAACGGGAAAGAATATTATGTTTATAACGATTTATATGATGTCGTAAAAATTGGTCAGCCAGGTAAGCTCGTCTTAAATAAAGGGAAAGTGCATTATGATTATGATCGTGAATTTATTTCCAGCCAGTACAAACCAGCAACTGTAACATATGAAGGTTACAAGCAATACAAGTTTAAAAAATTCTGGAATGATCACTATTATGGATTAATGACACTACTCATCGGATCATTCTTGTTAGGTCTTGGTTTATTAATCTACTATTACTGGCCAAAAATTAAGAAGCGCTAAGTGAAATACTTAGTGCTTCTTTTTCATTTCCTGCTGTAACAATCGAATCGGACCGTTATAAGCCATCTCATATGCAAATTGTGCTATTTGTTCAGGTGTTTCCTGCATATCACTGCGTACCCATTGCTTAATCACACCAATTTGCGCACTTGACACGAAGGCAAAGTAATAATTAAACGGAATACCTTGAATCGTTTCCAGATCTATCATTCTTTCGAAATTTTCTTGTATTATTTTTCTAAATTTATATTCAAATGTCGTATTTAAATTAGGATGTAACATCACTTTAAAAAATAATTTATCATCTTTTAGAATATGCATTATTTTCTTGATAAATACTTCCTGAAACAAGCTATCCTCTTCTATAATTTGACTCACATCCATCATACGTTGAATTGTAATGAATTTCTGGATCATTTCATCTTCAATTTTTTCAAGTAGCTCGTATTTATCGACATAATGTAAGTAAAATGTACCACGGTTAATATCTGCTTTTTCAGCAATGTCGTTCACCGTAATATTATCGAATGGTTTTTCTAACATTAATTCCAGCACTGCAGTTCTTATACTTTGCTTCGTTTTTCTGACACGTCTATCTTCCATGCAATTCATCTCCTTAAAGTCATTATTAATGATGCTGCCAAGATTAGCGATGATTATTTTTCAATGATACGTCCTTTAATCAACATATAATGTTACTTTGTTCTTTAACTAACATATCGTCCCTTTTTGGTTATTGTATCGTTTATTAATCTGATTATAATAAACAATATATTAATTAATCAACACAATGTTCATTAGGAGGACAACATTATGAAAATATTAAAAAATAAATTAATTTATCTCGTTCCGATTGTCGCATTATTAATTATTGGATTATTGTCGCTCGCTTTCTCGCCAGCTTATAATCCTAAACCGAAAGAAATGCCAATTGCTATTGTTAATTTAGATAAAGGGATTGAAATTCAAGGCAAATCACAAAATATCGGCAAATCTTTTATCGATAAACTCCAATCAACAAAAGACTTTACAGAAAAAGTGAAATTGATTGAGGTCAAAGATGAACGTGAATTAACATCAGGCTTTAAAGATTTAAAATACTATGGCGCGTTAGTTATTCCAGAAACATTCACAAGTGACGCAACTAGTGCGATGCGTAAAGAAATCCAAACAGCAAAGAAAGCTGAAGGAGAACAAAAAGCAAAAGCATTCCAAACAGATATCCAGCAAAAAATAGCAAGTGGTACACTGGCACCAGCACAGGCTCAAGTGATTATCCAGGAAATGAAAACAAAACAAGCGAAAATGCTTGAAGCAAATAAAGATTTATTGAAGCCTATTGACGTTAAACAAGGTGAATTAAAAGTAATGATAAATCAAGGAGCATCAACACAAGGGGCTCAAATTACAGATACTATCTTATCAAACTTAACAACTAAATTGAATGACACGATTGCATCACAAGCCGTAACACAGTTAGATAAAGCAAATGTTTCAGTATCAGCAAAATCAATGAATCAAATCATGTATCCCGTTAACGTAGACCATACAGTTATGAATAAAATTCACGATCATCAGGCGATGGGTAACGCTCCAATGTTATTCTTTACACCAATCTGGTTAGGCTCATTACTCTCTTCTGTGTTATTGTACTTTGCATTTAGAGGTTCAAATATTGTACCTAAACGTGAACGATTTATTGCTTCATTATTCCAAATCATTGCCGCTTCAGTAACTGCTATCATCGGTGGTTTCGGTGGCGTATGGTTTATCACATCAGTATTAGGGTTCGACATGCCTGATACATTTAGTGTCAGTATTTATATCAGTATCGCAATGTTCGGATTTATTATGTTAATTTTAGGATTAATGTCTTGGCTAGGTATGCCAGCCTTACCATTATTCATGTTAGCCTTATTCTTTAGTATGCAGTTATTAACATTACCTAAGCAAATGTTACCTGAGTTCTATCAAGATCATTTATTTGACTGGAACCCATTCAAAATTTATGGCGATGGTATTAGACAACTTATTTATTTAGGACATGAGCTGGAGTTTAATACACCGATGCAAATGTATTTAGGACTTGGAATATTTGGTGTCATTGCAATTATATTAGCTGCAGTCATCCGTCCACATAAAGAGAAATAACATAAAGATGCGACTCCAGGTTGAGGAGTTGCATCTTTTTTTGTGCTACTATTTTGAAGAGGTGAGGTTGTGAATACATATTTATTGTTGGTAATTGGTACCATTTATTTAATATTAGCAATGTATTACTATAATCGACCGGGTGTATTGATGTTATGGCTGAGTTATGTGCCAACATTATTACATGAGTTCGGTCACGCTATCGTCTGCCAGTTAACAGGTGGAAAAGTTAGCGATATTGTTATTGTTACGAGAAGATCTGAGCGACTACGAACAGGCCGAAACGGATATGCCATTTCTCAAACTATTTCAGGATGGAATAGATTTGCAACGTTTATAGCAGGCTATCTATTTCCTCCATTCTTTCTGATTATAGGCGTATATTGTTTGTTAAAGACGTGGCAAATAGGATTTTGGATTATGTTTGGCCTTGTGTTTCTCTATTATTTTGTGAAAACATCTAGAAAGATATTTCCTTTCTTCGTTATGTTACTCATTGTAGGTGGATGTTACTTGTACTACCAATATCCTGATGTCGTTTCATTGTGGGTGATAGGAAATTGGGCAATTTATATTGTTTTAGGTATTCTATTAGCAGATACGCTTCTATCGAGTTATACAATAACGTTGATATATCTACAACGAAATACGACGTGGGACGGTGCGATGCTCAGTCAGTTAACGAGATTACCCGTATTGATTTACTATTTGTTGTTTGTGACTGTACAACTAGGCAGTTGCTGGTTTGTGGTGAAGATGTTGATTTAAGAAAGTGGTATTAAATATTGATTATAGAAAGTTGGCACGCGTCACGTCTGATGCGTGACACTTTCTCAGTTTTGGCACGCGTCACAGCTGGTGCGTGACACTTTCTCAGTTTTGGCACGCATCACAGCTGGTGCGTGACATTTTCTCAGTTTTGGCACGCGTCACAGCTGGTGCGTGACACTTTCTCGGTTTTGGCACGCGTCACAGCTGGTGCGTGACATTTTCTCGGTTTTGGCACGCGTCACAGCTGGTGCGTGACACTTTCTCGGTTTTGGCACGCATCACAGCTGGTGCGTGACATTATTTTAAGTCGTTATAATATTTCTCAAAACTATAAAAACCACGTTCACATTTATTAAAGTTTCTTTCTAATACGCGTTTAGTAATATTCCTCTGCGCTCTTCCTATCCATTTATTTGCTTCACTTAACGTTATCGGTCGATCCAGTAATACCTCTAGTTCAACCAGGTTTTCGCGAACAAGCTCCATCTTCGTATTACGTTTTAGACATCCTTTGCAAACAATGTTTTTACATTTATCGGCTTCTATCGTCACACTCAATCCACAACGCATACATTGAATCCCCGACTTTACCTTTTTAAAATTAAAATTTGGTCTACGGTGGTGCAATTCAATCGGCCGATGAATATCTGTAAAAAAATTAGCCATTTTCCTTTCTAAACTCCCTGCAGGTGCACATTCACCAATACGTTTCATCACACGCCCTATATCATAATACTTCACGACTCCATCTACTTTTCTATCTATTGAAAACCCTTTGTTAATAAATATCATGTTGCTATGAACACTATGACCAGTATTCATAAAATCAATTAAGCCACTGAATGTACTATCCATCGTCACAAATTGTGGTTCCGGATTTTTGATTGAACCACCCGATTTCTTCCAGTAATATTCATCATATTGAAAGTTTCCAAAATAATTCTTAACATCAAATGCAAAAATTTTGTCGCCTGTTAATACAAGACGATCAATTTCAAATCTCTGTTTATCATATTCAATACACATATTAAACAACTGCACATATGCTTCATCAACGGGGAATTCTTTTAAAAATTGTACTTCCCCTAAATAACCGTAATAACTTCTATGATAATCTTCACTATATTCATATGTTGGCAAACGACGTTTCAATATATCTTCAAGCACAACAATACGTGGTGGTTGTATCATGTCTGTCCTCCGATGTTTGTTACCACCTTTATAACAAAATATTGTAAATTACATATTACAACACTTTAAAAAATTTCTAAAAAAATACACACCACTACACTGTGATGTGCTTCAGATATTGTATACGTATGAATTGCGCTAACATCGTGCAAACGAATATGATAACCATAAACGGTACAGCTGATGTTTCACCCATCACTCCAACGAGTGGTGACAATAATCCACCAACTAAAAATTGCATTAATCCTAATATAGAAGACGCACTACCTGCACCTTGTTTCTGAACTTGCATCGCAATTGAAAATCCTGTCGTTCCAATCATACTCACCGGTGTTATTAACAAGAAGAAACTTATCCATAAACACCACATCGGTAAATGCATCACCAGCACTAAACATGTAACAATCATACCGATCAATTGAATTGTCTGACCTAATTTCAGTATTTCTACTTCACTCATTTTATCGACTAACTTCCCAGTAAGTTGGCTAAATAATATTAAGCCAATCCCGTTAAACGCAAATAAATAACTGAATTGCTGCGCATTCATATGATATATTTTCTGGGTAATAAAAGGTGACCCTGAAATATAACTAAACAATACGCCATACGTTAATGACTGTAACAAGAGTACCGTGACAAATTGTTTGTTCGTTAATAGCATCTTAAAATCATTAAACACTGATTTCAAAGCACCTTCATGACGCGCCTCACTTGGTAAACTTTCTTTCAAGGTAAATGATAGTACAAACATCAACGTACCGTAAATTGCCAAAATTATAAATACGGTATGCCATGTTGATAAACTTAATATCACCCCTCCAATAACAGGTGCTAATACGGGTGCTAAGCCGTTAACTAGCATCAATACTGCCATAAATTTCGTCAAGTCTTTCCCTTTATATAAATCACTTGAAATCGCACGAGATAATACTGCTCCGGCTCCCCCTGAGAACCCTTGAATAAATCGAAATGCCACGAGCATCTCAATCGTTGTACTTGTTGCAGCTAAAAATGATGCAACTGCATACACAAGTAACACAACCGCTAATGGTTTCTTTCTCCCTGTAATATCACTGAGTGGCCCTACAAATATTTGTCCTACTGCTAAACCAATCATACAAGCTGTTAAACTTAATTGTGCATTAGAAGCATTCGTATGCAACTCATCAGCAACACTTGGTAACGCCGGTAAATACATATCTAGTGACAACGGTCCAAATGCCGCAAGTAACCCTAAAACAATGACGAGCAGGAATCGATTTTGCTGTTGACGTTTCATGTTAACCTCCAAAGTAAAATAATAATAAGTATACATTAACTTACAATGCATATCACTTGTTTAACTCATTTATGAAAGGGAAAATATAACTATAATCACAAATCTGAAAGAGGGATAGATATGACTGAATCAATTAACAATCTCAAAAAAGATTTATATATTAACGGACAATGGATGACGACTACAGACTATAAAGATGTAATTAATCCAACGACGAATGAAGTTATCGCTCAAGTAGCTCAGGCATCAAAGGAACAAGTAGAAGATGCGATTCAGGCGGCACACGATGCATTTAAACATTGGAAATCATTAGAACTTAAAGAACGTACAACTTATCTGCATAAAATCGCGGATTTACTTGAAGAAAATGCTGACCGATTAGCAGAAATTATGACAGTAGAACAAGGTAAACCAATTAAAGAAGCGCGACTTGAAGTTATTAGCGGGGCAGAAAGCTTCAGATGGAATGCTGAAGAAGCGCGTCGTTTGTATGGCGAAACAATTCCTGCACCAAACAATCATAAATACGAAGTCGCTTATGAACCGATAGGCGTCGTCGGTGCAATCACACCATGGAACTTCCCGTCAGGCATGATTACCCGTAAACTGGCCCCAGCTCTAGCTGCTGGTAATACAGTTGTCCTCAAACCATCAGGTGATACGCCACTTTCAGCGCTTGCGATTTTTGAATTATTCGAACAAGCTGAACTTCCTAAAGGTGTCGCAAACATTGTCATGGGAAGCTCGAAAGATATTGGTGAAGCATTTACTACATCTAAACTTGTAAAGAAGATTACATTTACAGGATCAACACCGATTGGCAAGACTTTATATGCTCAATCTGCAGACACATTAAAGAAAATGTCACTAGAGCTGGGTGGACATGCACCATTTATCGTGAATGATGATGCTGATATTACAGCTGCTGTAGAAGGTCTTATGGCTGCCAAATTCCGTAACAACGGACAAGTTTGTATTGCGCCGAATAGAATCTTCGTCCATGAATCAGTGAAAGAAACGTTTTTAGCGCAACTCAAGGAAAAAGTAGAAGCATTAAAAGTAGGCAATGGTCTTGAAGTAGATACGAATGTCGGCCCTTTAATTCGAGAAGATGCAATCGACAAAATCAAAAAACAAATCGTTAATGCAACAGATAAAGGTGCAACACTTATCACAGGTGGACATCGTTTAACTGGTGATATATACGATAACGGTTTCTTCTTCCAGCCAACAATTTTAGATAATGTCAACACCACAATGGATATTTTCTATGAAGAAACATTCGGTCCCGTTGTTCCTATCATTACGTTTACGACTTTGGAAGAAGCAATCAGCATGGCGAATGACAGCGAATATGGTTTAGCAAGCTATGCATTTGCAAAAGATGGTAAAGCTATCAATACATTAGCAACCAACTTAGAGTATGGCATGGTAGGTATTAATGCTGTCGCAATTTCAAATCCTGAAACACCGTTTGGTGGTGTAAAGCAATCAGGTTTCGGACGTGAAAATTCACATCTAGGTATTAAGGAATATGTAACTGCTAAATTTATCAATACGAAATTTTTATAATAGTAAAGCTTAAGGTGCTGCCTTAAGCTTTATTATTTACATATAATTTTTCAAGGTCTATAATATTATAGTTATTAATTCAGAGTAATACTATAAGAAAGGAATGATTATTTGTCTCACTCAGTTGATAAATTATGGACTCTCGAATTCATACTTGTTTCACTTATTAACTTTATTATTATGCTTTCCATGTTTTTATTACTTGTTACAATTGGCGGCTATGCAGTTGAGCACTATCATGTTTCTACAAGTACAGCTGGTCTCGTATCTGGTATTTTTATCGTTGGAAGTTTATTCGGTAGATTTTGGGCCGGTAAATATATTGATATTCTAGGTCAGAAAAAAACTCTCGTTATCGGAGTATTTATATTTACTATAACAACTGCGCTTTATTTTGCTTCTTTTGATTTAACCGTTCTCATTATCGTCCGTTTACTAAATGGTGTTGGATGTGGGGTTGCCTCTACAGCTACTGGTACAATTGCCGCTTTTATCACACCGAAAAGGAGACGCGGCGAAGGCATTAGTTACTTTAGTATGAGTGCTGTAATGGCCACTGCTGTTGGTCCTTTCCTTGGCATGTTCTTACTTCAATTCATCTCATTTAGACAGCTTTTCATTTTCTGTTTAGCACTTGCTTTAATTGCACTATTCATGTTACCGATCATCAAAGTAAATGAAGATTTAGAAAGTTTAAAATCTCAGTCTCCTAATGGTCTGCATATTTCTAATTTCATCGATATAAATGCAATACCAATTGCGATTGTCGTACTCATCTGTTGTACTGCTTATTCAAGTGTATTGAGTTTCATCTCTTTTTTCGCTAAAGAAAACAATTTAGTCACTGCCGGAAGTTTCTTTTTCTTAGCATACGCAATCGTTGTATTAATTTCCCGTCCTTTTACAGGTCGTTTAATGGATACACGTGGTACCAATATCGTGATGATACCTGCATTGATTTCATTTGTAGCTGGATTATTCACTTTGAGTCTAACGCATAGTGCATTCATGTTGATTATCAGTGCAATGCTACTCGGTTTCGGTTATGGTAACTTTTTATCAATTGCTCAAGCAATCGCAGTTAAAAGAACAGAACCTAAAAAGATTGGACTTGCAACCTCAACTTTCTTCATATTTTTAGATTTTGCATTAGGATTCGGTCCATATTTACTTGGTATATTCATACCAATCATCGGTCTTCATGGACTATATTTCTATATGTCACTTGTCGTCATTTTTGGTATGATTGTGTATTTTATACTTCACGGTAAAAATGCTCATAAATACGATGCATTAAACTAAGACATTATATCGTCTTAGTTTTTTTGCTATTTACATATGTTTTCACTTTACTTAAAATGCTATTTTTAGCACAATAGAATGTACGGATTAAAAAATAATGGATGTGAAAACTTTGAAAATATTTTTAACAGGCGCAACCGGATTTGTTGGCGCACAGTTGATTAATCGTTTATTACAAGACGAACAACATGAACTTTATGTATTATATCGCGATGAACATCGTAAAAATAAACTTATTACAGAACAGAATAAATATAGACTACACTTTATACAAGGAGATATCACGCTTCCAAACTTCGGTGTTGACGCTGAAATCATCGATCAGTTACCTCCGATGGATTATTTCTACCACCTGGCAGCACTTGTTAAGTTTGATGAAGACTTGAGAGAGGATTTATTTAAGATTAATTATGAAGGCACAAAAAATGCCTTAGACTTCGCCCAGGCAATTAATACACAACACTTTCTCTACGTTTCAACTGCATATACTGTAGGCATTAATGAAGATGCAAAAGAAGTACTTCATGATATTCATGCTGAAACAAATAATCCTTATGAAGAAAGTAAAGTGAAAGCTGAGCATTTAGTTGCAGCATCATCGATGAAGACATCTATCCTTCGTCCAGCAATTATTATTGGTGATTCCGTAACTGGTGCAGCTGATTCTAAATTTACGATGTACGGCTTTATGAAAGCATTAAAAGTATTTAAGCGTAAGATGGATCGAAATGCTAATCACCAACACTTAACTTATCGTTTATTTGTCGATGATAACTGTACATCCAACTTAGTCCCGGTTGACTATGTAGTGAAGGTGCTGGCACACGCCATCCCACATGCTGAAGACAAGACAATCTATCATATTACAAATAACGAACCCCCTGAAAACTTAGCCGTGCTATCAATGATTAAAAAATATTTAAACTTTGACCAACTTACTGTTGCGCCAACAAGTGAAAAACATACGATGAATGACCAGGAAGCAATATTAAATGGCTATATCGAAGTATTTGAACCTTATTTCAAAAAGTCAGTTGTCTTTGACGAGACAAATACGAAAGCTATGCTCTCAAAAGCAAGTGAAAACACTTTAACTTTAACACCAGAGCAACTTGAACACATTATAGCTGTATTCTTTAAATAGTTATAAAAAGGGATGCGGGCCACAACGGCCCACATCCCTTCTTTATATTACTTTCTTACCGCTATAGTTCTGATAATACTCTTTAAATGTAATAAACACTTTCTTCTTCTCATCGTACAGTTTATAACGAATCGATTCTAGACTTGTCTTTAACGTGATTGTTGTCGCATGTTGTAATGGTGGTGTTTCTTCATGTGCTTTCTCTAAATAATAGTTTGGAATTCTAGGACTTAAATGATGTACATGATGAAATCCAATATTACCTGTTAACCACTGCAATAATCGCGGTAACTTATAGTAAGAACTACCTTCTACAGCAGCTTTCACATAATCCCACTCTGAGTTTTCCTCGAAATATGATTCTTCAAATGTATGTTGAATGTAGAACATCCATATACCTAACATCCCACCAATAAACATTACTGGAATAAACACTGCAGCAAACATCCCGAATCCAAAGAAATAAATGATTGCGCCATAAACAACTACAATCGCTAAATTATGTAACCATGTATTTACACGCTCTTTCTGCCTTGCATCTTTTCTATTCAAACGATTTGCTACTAACAATAAATAAATTGGTCCCAGAATAAACATCACAAAAGGATGACGATATGCACGATAAGCTAGTTGTGTCTTCTTATCAGCCGCTTCATATTCTTCAATCGTCATCATCCAGATGTCGCCAACGCCTTTTTTATCTAAATTGCCACTCGTCGCGTGATGAATATTATGCTCTCTTTTCCACTGTTCATATGGAAATAGCGTCAGAAATCCAGTGAAATTCCCTAATCGATCATTCCATTGCTTATTCTTAAAGAATGAGCCATGACAACAGTCATGAAAAATAATAAAGCTTCTCACTAAAAAGAATGCACCAATCACACCTAATGTAATTGAAACAAATGGTGATATTCGATACGCTAACATGCCTAACACGATACATAAAATATACGGTACAAGAGTATTACAAATTTGTATGATACTAAGCTGAAACTCAGATTTCTCATACGGCTTAACTGCTTTTCTTAACATTAACTTTTTATCCCTTTCCATAGGTCACCTCTAAATAAAATAATAATGAAGCCAGTATTCCCTAATCAGTTACAAAAAGTTATTACTTATTCATTATAAACGTTTAATCCAAATAATAAAATACAAAAATAGCACCTAGTCCTAAAATCAGACCAAATGCTATTCCACTATCATATATAAAGATATTTTTATTATACCTTCAATTTACATATAAAATAATCGGTATATTAATATAATAAAAAAATTATCCACCAATATAGTTCATATTAATTTTCTTTTTCTTTCGATTGTTCACTGTTTCTTCCGTACGCTCATCCGAATAACGATCACTACGATTATTCCATAATTGTGTAAGCTTTGCTTCTAATGCTTCATCACTCACACCACTTCGCATGAATGTTTTTATATCATAACCATCTGTCGCGAAAAGGCAGCCAAATAATTTACCATCTGAGCTTAAACGTGCACGTGTACAGCTTGAGCAAAATGATTCTGAAACACTTGTAATAAAGCCAAGTTTCGCTCCATTATCATGTGTGTAATATTTCGCAACTTCTCCAAAATATTTCGGTGGTTCAGGTTGAATATCAAATTTATTCGATATGATTTCAATCATTTCTTTTTTTGAAATGACTTTGTCGAAGTTCCAGCCATTATCATTCCCTACATCCATAAACTCAATAAAGCGAAGGGTAATCTTTTTATCTTTAAAATACTGTACCATCGGAATCATCTGATCATCATTCAATCCTTTTTGAATGACCATATTCATCTTAACTTCCAGCCCAATCGATACGGCATAATCAATTTGCTCTAATATTTGAGATGCTTTAATCCCGCGTCCATTAATCTCTTCGAATGATTCATCTAACGCATCAAGCGATACATTGATACGACGTAATCCTGCATCATACAAAGCTTGCCCATGTTTTTTTAGCAGTAATCCGTTCGTTGTCAAACCGATATCTTCTATTCCTTCGATTTGATTCAGTGAGGCAATTAAATCAGGTAAATCGCGGCGAAGTAAAGGCTCTCCACCTGTAATACGGATCTTTTTCACGCCTAGTTTAGCATAAATCTTTGCAAGACGTACTAATTCCTCAAAGGTTAACAACTGATCTTTCGGTAAAAATACATAGTCGTCTCCAAACACTTCTTTAGGCATACAGTACGTACATCTAAAATTACAACGATCTGTCACTGATATTCTAAGGTCGCGGATTGGGCGCCCTAATTTATCTGTTATTTGTCCCATAATATCCACTCCTCACTTTTAACACGCGCTCTAAATCCTCTTTCGTATTAATATTTTCATACCAATACGGTGTGCTATTAATTCTATTCACATGAATCATTGTTGTATTATGTTGTGTAATTTCTTTCAAAGCAAGCTTTCCTGTTACTAATGATTGCTGGATGAGCGGCAAAAGCTCATATCGATATACTGCAATCGTTCGATGATATTGATCATTATCACGATAAAAAATTGCAGCACTTTTACGATGTATTCCCGCCATCTCAACTAAATAACGCAATGCAACCGACGTAATAAACGGTGTATCTACAGAAATAACACAATAATCTTCATGTGGTATCGCCTGCATCACAGCATAAATGCCCGATAACGGACCGCACTCTTTATACACGATATCATCTTCAATGACTTCGATATTTAGTCCACGCATCTTAATATCATCAATAAAATATTGCGATAACATCTTATTACTACTTATTACAACGCGTTCTAAACCACTCTCAATCATCGCATGATAAATATGAACATAAAACGGTTGTCCATCCAATGGGTACAGCGATTTGTGGCTACCAAAGCGTGATGATTTACCACCTGCTAGTATAACCCCTATCATTTAACCACCACTTACTGGTGGAATTAATGCCACGACATCCGAGTTATGAATTAATTCATCATCTTTTACAAATTCTTCGTTAACGGCGATTTGGTATGACTCACCTTGAATATTCGGATACGTCTTACCAAGGTGGACTTTGAAATCCGCTACTGTTATAGGATCTGAAAATGTAAACTCGTCTTGTGCGCGATTTACTTTCGCTTTAATATGTGCAAAATATAATACTTTCATCATTATCACCCTTTGTAATTTGGATGGTAGCCACGTTGTCCACCAATCCATTCCTCTCCGTCTTCCCAAATTTCTTTCTTCCAAATCGGAACGACTTCTTTAATTCGTTCAATAGCATATTCATTTGCTGCATAACTATCTTTACGATGTGGACTTGAAACACAAATTACGACAGCAATTTCTGAAACTTGTAAATTACCGATACGATGTGCAATACTCACAATTGTACCCGGCCATTTTTCATTAATTTCATCACCAATTTGTGCCAGTTTCTTTTCCGCCATCGGAACATATGCTTCATACTCTAAATATTCAGTCTTGACCCCTTGCGTCCACTCTCGGACGATGCCAGTAAACACACATACTGCACCTTGATGCGGTGTGACCGTTAGTTTTCTATAATGCTCAACGTCGATTGGCATTGTTACTATTTCAAAATGTTTCACGTGTATCATCCACCCATTTGTTTATAAAAGATTCTAATTGAGCTCTACATACGGCTTGATCTTTCGATGTATCAAGCATCATTTGTATATTGCTTAAAGATTGTAATTGTTGAATATCTTCTGATGTATTAAATAATACTATTTTATCATAGTTTGCTTGCTTATAACCTTCAATGAGCACGATATCCGGCTGTGATGTTATTTCATGATGAATGATCTGTTCTAAGTTTACGATGGGTTCATCATCAATCTGACGAATCAATTTATGCATATATTGATATCCTTGTACAATACTTTCATCTGCACCACTATTTAAATATGTAATATGATCGCGTGACTGTGGAATATCAATTTCATTGCCACTTTTGTCTCCGTGATGTTTAATAACTGCAACGCGTAATCCTTTCGCTTTCAATAAGCGAATTAATTGGTTCATCGTTGTTGTCTTACCACTTTTCTTATACCCAACGACTTGCAATATCTTTACCATGGTACGCCTGCTGTTGTCGACAATCGACATACTAATACATCTACAGTGTCTCCTGCTACAAATCCTCGTGTACCTCCCGGCAATACAATCATACTATTACTCGTGGCAATTGCGACTACTGCGTTACTTTTATTAAACCCGCTCGGCTTGACTGTCATCGTACTAAAGTCTAAATCCGCACGAATAAAGCGCGTAAACGGATTCGCTTTCGTAAAATCTTCAGATAATTGAGCCTTAACAAAAGTCGGGTATACTTCCTTTTCACCAATCATCTTACGGATGACCGGACGAGTATATAGTTCAAATCCTGTATAGCAGGCACTCGGATTTCCTGATAAGCCAAATAAGAATTTATTATCTTTAACCGCAACTGTTGTTACGCTACCTGGACGCATCGCAATCTTATTGAACAGTACCTGCGCTTCTAAATCCTTATACACTTGTGGCATGTAGTCGAAATCACCGACACTCACACCACCAGTCGTAATAACGATGTCATGCTGATCATATGCATCGCGCACTGCTTTAAATAACGTATCATAGTTATCTGCTTTTACATGATAACTATTCACGTCAATATTCATATCATGACATAATCCCATAATCATCGGACCGTTTGAATTTCTTATCTTACCCGGTGTTAATTCCGCATCAATATCTACTAATTCACTTCCGGTTGCTATAATCGCTACTGATGGTTTCGCATATACTTTAACTTCAGCAAATGAGAAGGTTGCCAGTACTGCAATTACACCTGCATTAATCACTGTGCCACGCGCAATAACAACGTCGCCTTGTTTACATTCCTCACCTTGGAAAGAAATGTTCTCACCTGCCGTAAAAGGCTTTCTCAACGTGAAGCCATCCGCTGTTTCAACTGTTTGTTCGAGCATCACAACTGCATCAGCACCTGCTGGAATTTCTGCACCTGTCATAATGCGAACCGCTTCATTATCACGTAGTGCTTTATCACTCACTGTACCTGCACCGATATGATCGATAACTTTAAACGCAATTCGATTGTCTCCATTTGCACCAACACTCGCTGCACTGCGAATTGCAAAGCCATCGTATGGTGATTTATTAAACATCGGAATATCGTACTTCGCAATAATATCTTCCGCTAATACATAATTTAAACTTTCTAAATAATTCACTGTGATTGTTTCTTTTAATTGTGCTGCCTGAATGCACTTTTCAATGGCCTCACTTACCGGTATTGGCGTTCTTTTCTCTAACATATGCATCCCCCTTTAAAAATGTAGTATGATAATGATAAGTCTATAGGAAAGGAAGTTATTCCATGAATGAATTAACGCATTTTAATGCGCAAGGTCGTGCCAAGATGGTCGACGTATCCGATAAACAAATAACAACGCGCATTGCCGTTGCTAAAAGTTCAATTAAAGTCAACGAAGTGATTCACAATCAAATTATGAATCATACCAATAAAAAAGGTGACGTACTCGGCGTTGCACAAGTTGCAGGCATTATGTCTGCTAAAAATACAGCACAAATTATCCCGATGTGCCATCCTCTCAATTTAAGTGGTATTGATATTAACTTCGAATGGGACACTTCTGATGGTTACGAAATATTAATTACATGTACCGTTAAGACGACCGGACAAACTGGTGTTGAAATGGAAGCATTAACAGGTGCTAGCGTAACAGCCCTTACCATCTATGATATGACAAAGGCTGTTGATAAAGGTATGATTATTGGTCCTACCTACTTAGCCTCTAAATCTGGTGGTAAAAACGGCGACTTTACACGTTAATTATTTATTAAGCTCATGCACAATGTGATGAATTTGTTGTGTAATGAGCTTTGTCATTGCAAGATTCACTGCACCAACTGAGCCTGGAATTGAGAAGATTACCGTACGGTCTTTAGTTCCACATAATGCACGTGAAAGAATCGCACGTGGGCCCACGTCTTCTGTATAACTTAAGAATCTAAAAATCTCCCCGAAACCTTCCATCTCTTTATCGATAACAGATTTTACTACTTCAATCGTTACATCGCGTTTCGCAACACCAGTACCACCTGTTGTAATAATTGCGTCTACATGCTCATTTAATAACTGTTGTATCGCATTCAGTATTGCATGCTGATCATCTTTTACAATTAAATAATGCGCTTTATCTACTTTAATATCCATATCATTAAGATGTGCGATAACAGCTTTCCCGCCTTTATCGGTATCAAAATCACGTGTATCACTAACCGTAATCACACCTATTATTAAGTCTTTACGTGCAATATTCTCATGTTCGTTACTCATAAATAGCCTCCTAACCAAATAATTGATAATAGATTTTCTTTGCGGCATTGACTGTCTTTACGTTATGAATCAACAATCTACCTCCTTTAAACCATATCATAGGATGGTCTGAAAAATTAAATCTTATGAAATATGGATTCTTTGCATGTGCAATATGATGACTTTTTAAATGTGCAACGAGCTCATCTTCATTAAACTTTAACGTTGTGAACTGTACCGTATCACGTCCACAAAGCATCGTCTCCGTATGTTTAAATGATAAATTCGGATACGATGGATTGTTACCACATGTTGGACAGCTTGCATCAAACATTTTAGAGAATTTTAGTGATGTGTGATCCATTTGCCAGACATCACCGAATACAAGTTTCGCATCAAATGGTGTCCTGCTTAATATTTTCATGCAGTACATCATTTGATAACTCGTCGCAAGATTTACTGCCGGTTCAATAATTCCAACTGTATCACATGTTCGATTCATAACAGGTAAGATGCCCATCACACAGTTAAAGCAAGGGGTAACACCTGGAATAAATGGACATGCGACATACGTTGATTCTACACATGCACCGTAAACCCATGGAATGTTGTGCTTGTAACTGAAGTCATTTAACAGCAAGCGCGTTTCAAAATTATCTGTCGCATCTAATATACAATCACATTGCAAAAACGCCGCTTCAAGAAGCGACGTATCACAATGTTCAATATACGTTTCGATTTCTAAATCACTACGAATGGCACGCAGTTCACGCTCACAAGCTACTACTTTAGGCGTGCTGTTTAATGCGTCACATTCTTTAAATAATGATTGTCTTTGTAAATTTGAAATTTCAACGTAGTCACGATCGACGATAACAATTTTTTTTACGCCACATCTCGCAATCGATTCTGCCAGATGTGTGCCTAACGCACCACAGCCGATAATCCCGACTGTTGCGTTTTGAATAAGGGATTGACCACTTTCACCAATCCCATAAAATTTAATTTGTCTATCATATCTCGTCATGACTACCCCTCAGTTCTTTACTTTCTGCCTTCTTTTTTATCCATCCAGAACATTGTTAATAAGGCAATTATACCAAACACTGCTAAGAATGCGAAAGCGGGTTTGTTTGTACCAAAGTTTGCGGCACACGCTGCGATAACTAATGGTGGGAAGAATCCACCTAAACCACCCATCATTGATACGATACCGTTCACGATACCCGCTTGTTTAGAGAAATATGTTGGTGCAAGTTTAAAGATTAATCCGTTTCCTAATCCTGCGCATGCTGCAATGATTAAACACCCAGTTGTGAAGAAGAAGATTTGATGATTGATAGAAAGTAATGCTGCACCAATGATTAAACCTACGAATACAACCTTTAAAACGTCCATTGCACGTAATTTATCACCTAATACCCCACCGATCGGACGAAGTAACGTTGCAAGTACGATGAATGTACCAGTACGCATACCTGCATCAACTTTGTCTAAGTGGAAGTTGTTCACTAAGAAGTTTGGTAAGAATAAACCAAACGCTACGAATGCACCGAATGTAATGAAGTACCAGAAACTTAATAAGTATAATTTGTAATCCGGTAATACACCTTTAATTTGATCCATTAAAGGTTGTTTTACTTTTGGTTCATCTTTATCACCAAATAAGAAGTTCAACAATGCGAATAATGCCATAACGATTAAGTAACATTTAACTGTGTTACTCCAGCCAATTGCATTTGCTAAAGGTGGTGCAAAGAATGCAGAAATGGCAGTACCGATATTCCCCATACCGTAAATACCGTTCGCTAAACCATGTTTTTCTTTCGGGAAGTATTTCGGAACACTTGTTACACCTACTGAGAAGATTGCCCCACCAATCCCTAAGAAGAGACCTGCAATCATTAACATTGTTGTAGACTGTGCCATACTTAATAAGAAGATCGGAATTAATAAGAATATGAATGCACCTAAGAATACTTTACGGGCACCAATTAAGTTTGCATAATAACCTAATGGAATACGTAATACCGATCCTAAAATTACTGGAATGGCTAAAATAATTGCTTTTTGACTTTCTGGAATTGTAAAATCTTGTGACATAAATGGTAATAATGGCGCGATAATAGTCCATGCCATAAATCCAGCTAATAAACTGAACGTTTGGAGTGTTAACTGCACTTTACCTGATGCTTTGTTCATACGATTCACCCTTTTTCATAAGTTTGTGATTTTTTATACAAACTTATTTTAAGCCTTTTTATATGTGTTTAGAATTGGGGATTTCCCCTATGATGCGGTAACTTTCCCTATATATCAGGAGAGGCTATTTTCAAAGCGTTTAGGTCCGAAGGGATTGGTGAAATTTGACGAGGACCTGCTTTGAAAATGCCGTTTATGAGGCCGTTGAACTTACGGTTAGCCATAAGCAAAAAAAGAAAGAGACTCGAATAATCAAAATTCGAATCTCTTTCGTTCTATATTATCTTCGTATTTACTGCTTCCAACAACAAATCTTCATCTTTAATCTTAAAGACTTTCTCTGCCATCGGAAATAGTACATTCTCTTCTTTATACATATGTACCATACAGATTTCATAACCTTCATTTAAATCCTGCATTATCAGCGGAATATCATCCACTTCATAATTCATTACTTTCGTCACTTCTAAAAAGTGTTCAAAGTATTGCATCATTTCGTCATGTTCCGCTTCAATTGTAATAATTGGTCCTTGATCTGTTCCAATATATGAACCTAATATCGGAAAGAAGAAACGTGATTCCTTTTCCTGATGCTTTATCAGCACCGGAATAAATTCTGTAAGCAACTTACGAATATTATTAACACGTTCAAAACGTGCAAGCGGCGCACATGTCTTAATGATCTGCATTTCACTAAACCATTCATGCATTAAACTTCTAATCAACATGTGTTCGTTCTCTAATACGCGTAGTGCTTTCATCTTCGTTTGAAATTGTTGCATATCGCCACGTCCTAAAAGTCTAATAATTTTTTCTTTAATGCATATTCGACAAGTTCCGGCTTCGATTTCAACTGCAACTTATCCATAATTCTCGCTTTATGCGCTTCTACCGTCTTAACAGAAACGAATAACATTTCTGCGATTTCTTTATTACCGTAACCTTTCGCGATTAACGGTAATATTTCAAGCTCTCGCTTTGATAATATTTTTAAATGGTCATTCTTTGCCGAATATTCACTATCATTGTGAATCAATTCATGTACGAGTGACGTTGCCATTTTCGGATCGATGTACGTATCACCCGCATATACCGTCTTAACTGCCTGTACAAGCTCTTCATCTGGTGCGTTCTTTAAGATGTACCCATTCGCTCCGTTCTTTAATACGTGGAACAAATACTCATCGTCATCATACATCGTTAGTATTAATATTTTCGTTTCAGGGAAAGCATCTTTGATCTTTCCTGTTGCAATTAATCCAGATTCACCTGGCGGCATACTTAAATCCATAATCAGCACATCGGGTTTATGCGTTGCTACAACCTGAAATGCCTCTAAACCATCTGCGGCTGTTGCAACGACCTCCATATCTTCTTGATAATTCAGAATCATAGAGAAACCTGTTCTGACAACCGCGTGATCATCTGCGATTACTATTTTCATGTTAATCCCCCTACAGTGGGATGGTGAGTGTTACAAACGTCCCCTTACCTTTCTCACTGTTAATATTTACAGAGCCGCCTACAATCTCAGCTCTCTCCTGCATTCCAAATAAACCTAAACCTGTCCCCTGAGGTGTTTGACCGATTTCAAAGCCATCACCGTTATCACTTATTTCAACGATTAACTCATCTGCTTCTTTCTGAACAAGCACATGGACTTCATCCACATTGGCATATTTCAATGCATTGAGTATCGCTTCCTGCGTGATACGGTAAACAGCTGTCTCAATTTCATTTGAGAAGCGCTCAGAAAGGATATTCGTATCGAATTGTACGTCTAATCCGTAGTTCTTCTCTAACTGTTTGAAATGCGAACGAAACGCCGCAACAAGTCCTAAATCGTCTAATGAAGACGGTCTAAGCTCTAACGACAAATTTCTAATATCATTCATCAAGCGAAACATAGAACCTTCAATCAATTGAATATGTTTATCTAATTCATCTTCTTGCTTGTACTTTATCAATCTTAAATCAACTACAACATTTAATAACTCCTGTACGACACTGTCATGTAGTTCACGGGAAATACGTTTTCGCTCGTTCTCTTGTGCATTAATGATTTTTTGAGTAATTGTTTTTTGATGGAGTATCTCCTGTGTTCGAAGCTGTGGCGATACATTTTGTAACGTCAATACTTTCACACCAGACGTGTCATTTAGCACGACGTAAGACGCTGAATACGCAACCGCTTCGCCAACATCATTCTTTAAAAATAACTGAAATGATTGTTTCGTTTGATTTTCTTTCATGAAACAATTCATACATGTCATCAATGCGTGTTCGTTCGTATAACCCATACATGTTGTACAGAAACTCTCAAGTAATGCATCAAGATTTGATTCGTAGTTCAATACACGTTTAGCCGCTTCATTCATCGTCAAAATGGAGTTATCGGCATTAATAAATATAATCAACTCTTCAGTATCATTATAATAATGTTTTATCAGTTTCTCCAAAGAAGTACTGTTCGAATCATTCATGTTATGTGACACTATTAATCACATCCTTACGATAAAACGCACCTAACCCTTTATCTAATGCTTTATTCACTTCTTCATATATTTCCAAATGAAATGGCTTTTTGTCACGATTGCCTATCAATAGTACAGCTGCAACTTTATTATATTTCCAAAGTGGTAATGCCATAAAATTAGTTAATTTTTCGAAACGAATAATTGGAAAATCAAAAATATGTGTTGCAATACTACTGGAAGTTACATCCAGTTCTATCCAGGAACGGCCGGATTTGAGCACAAATCCGGCGATCCCTTTACCTTTTTGAAGTTCAATTTTTTTATATCGTTCATTCAATGCACCTGATACAAACGTCCAGTGAATGTTCGTTTGAGAGATTAAGTCAGAGGGCATCGCCAGGCCTATGAAATCAACCTTCAAATTTTCTTTTAATTGGTCGATTTCCTCTTGATAATTATATTGCGTTATCGTATCCATGGTTACCCTCCTAAATTTATTTATGCTTTCTGTAAATAATATGACTACGTCCAACGTAGTTTACCGGCACACTCCAAACATGCACTAAACGCGTGAATGGCCATAGTGCAGTAATTAAGAATCCAGAAATAACATGTAATTTAAATGCTAATGGCACGTTCAACATAAATTCAGCTTGTGGTCTAAGAATCAATAAACCTCTGAACCACTCTGAAATGGTAGCACGATAATCAAAGTCTGGTGTCGTTGCATTCGTTACAATCGTTGAATAACATCCTAAAAATACGATGAGTAATAATAAAAAGTTAACTAATATATCAGATGCAGAGCTTAAATGTCTCACACTTTGATTCGTTACACGACGTGCTGTTAATAATAACATACCGATTAACGTCACGATACCGAAGACACTTCCGATATATACTGCTCCAATATGATATAAATGATCAGTCACACCGATTGATCTTAACCAGCTTGCAGGAATTCCTAAACCAACGACATGTCCCATAATAACAGGAATAATCCCTAAATGGAATAAGATACTTCCCCACATTAATTGTTTCTTTTCAACAAACTCACTTGATTTCGCTGTCCATGAGAATTGATCATATTTAAATCTGAAGATATGACCGATAATAAAAATTGCGATACATGCATAAGGGAATATGACCCATAATAATTGACTAAGCATGTGGTGTCACCTCTTTTTCATCTGCTAATAGGCATGCTTTACACGTTTCACGAATGGCTAGTATTAAGTTGTAATACGGACTTTGAATTTGCTGTAATGCATTTAATAAATTGTACGTACCATCTTCAATGACCATTAATACAAGTTGCATACTTTCTGCTGCACGATCATCACCACGCCATTCAGCTGCATAAATAAATTCACACATTAACGGTAAGAAATCCGATAATTCAGATGATGGCATCTCAAGGCCAAACATTTCATACAATACTTTTAAACGTGCTAACATTTGTCCACGTTCTTTTTTATCTTCAAACTTCACAAATGTCATATAAAGCGTCGTCTTCTTCTCAAAATCAAATGTAGATGTGTATACTTCCTGAATTTCAGAAAGACTGATTTCATGCATATCTTGCCAATATTGTGTTACCGCTTCATATGCAGGATGTTGTTCATCGAATACACCTTCAAACTCTCTCGGATGAAAGTTGAGTTTTTCAGGGTATACGAGCTGGTGGCTAAAAAATCCAAATGATTTTTTAAACTCGTATAATTTATTTAAATCAATCACGCCAAATGCCTCCGTAGAAGTTATCTTCATACACTTCTCTACCTGATTTACCAGCAGGTACTGGTCCACATCCGTCACAATCTGCACCGAAGTTGTTACTTGTATAACCCTCGCCACCTTGCGCGCTATACGTATTAACGTAACCTTCTTTATGTGATGTTGGAACAACGAAACGATCTTCGTGTTTCGCAATTGCAAGTAAACGATACATTGCTTTCACTTGTTGTGCTGTTAAGCCTACACGATCAAGTCTTGATTCATCAAATTCTTTACCACTTGAAATTGCTCTCATGTAACTACGCATCATCGCCATCTTTTGTAATGCACGTTTCACCGTTTCAGCGTCACCTGCTGTTAACATGTTCGCTAAATATTGAATTGGTAAACGCATTTCTTCGATTGCCGGGAAGATCATATCTGGGTTCTTAATTGAATCTTTCCCTTCGAAGTAGTTCATGATTGGGCTAAGTGGTGGGCAGTACCACACCATTGGTAATGTACGATATTCCGGATGTAACGGGAATGCTAATTTATATTCAATTGCTAATTTATAAACTGGTGAATTTTGTGCTGCTTCAATCCACTCCTGACTGATACCATCACGTTCTGCTTGTGCAATGATTTCAGGATCATGTGGATCTAAGAATAAATCTAATTGAGATTGATATAAATCTTTTTCGTCTGCAACAGATGCTGCTTCTAATACTTTATCTGCATCATAAAGTAATACACCTAAATAACGCATACGGCCAGTACATGTTTCAGAACATACTGTTGGAAGCCCCGCTTCAACACGTGGGAAACAGAATGTACATTTTTCAGCTTTGTTCGTTTTCCAGTTGAAGTAAACCTTTTTGTAAGGACAGCCGGTCATACAGTAACGCCATCCACGACAAGCATCCTGGTCGACAAGTACGATACCATCTTCATCACGTTTGTACATTGCACCACTCGGGCAACTTGCGACGCAACTTGGGTTTAAACAGTGTTCGCATAGTCTTGGTAGATACATCATAAATGTTTGTTCGAAATTGAATTTAATTTCTTCTTCAATTTTTTCGATGTTCGGGTCAGTTGGTCCAGTAATATGTGCTCCTGCTAAATCATCTTCCCAGTTTGGGCCCCATTCTAAGTCCATTTTCTTACCTGTAACTAAAGATTCTGCACGTGCCACAGGAGAGTGTTTCTTCTCCTTTGCATTCGTTAAATCTGCATAGTTATAAGTCCATGGTTCATAGTAATCTTTCATTTCAGGCATATCAGGGTTGTAGAAGATCTTACCTAAGGCGATCTTAGAAAGTTTAGAACCAGATTTCAGTTCTAACTTTCCTTTACGGCTTAATTGCCATCCACCTTTATATTGTTCCTGGTCTTCCCAACGTTTCGGATAACCGATACCTGGTTTCGTTTCTACGTTGTTAAACCACATGTATTCAGCACCTGGACGGTTTGTCCAGGTTGTCTTACAGGTCACACTACATGTATGACATCCAATACATTTATCTAAATTCATTACCATTGCAACTTGAGCTTTAATCTTCAAGCCAATCAACCTCCTTCATCTTACGAACAGCAACGTACACGTCACGTTGATTTCCGATTGGTCCGTAGTAGTTGAATCCATAACTAATTTGAGCGTAACCACCAACAAGTTGTGTTGGTTTTAAATGAATACGTGTTGGTGCATTGTGCGATCCACCACGTGTATCTGTAATTTCAGAACCTGGTGTTTGAATATGTTTATCTTGTGCATGATACATAAACATTGTGCCACGTGGCATACGGTGAGAAACTACCGCACGTGCTGTCACTAAACCATTTCTGTTGTAAACTTCTAACCAATCATTGTCGTATATTTCATGACTTGCTGCATCTTCGTTATTGATCCAGACTGTTGGACCACCACGGAATAATGTCAACATGTGAAGGTTATCCTGGTAAGTTGAGTGGATATTCCACTTACCGTGTGGTGTTAAATAGCGTAATACTAAGCTATCTACGCCACCTTTAATTTGTTTATCTTTCGTACCAAATACCATTGGCGGTAATGTTGGTTTATACACTGGTAATGCTTCACCCATCTGCTGGAATACTTCATGGTCGATATAATAACTTTGACGACCTGTTAAAGTTCTAAATGGTACTAAACGTTCGATATTTGTTGTAAATGGTGAATAACGACGACCTAATTTGTTTGAACCAGGGAATACAGCTGTCGGAATAACTTCACGTGGTTGTGCTGTAATATTTGCAAATGTAATCTTTTCTGCTGCACGTTCTGCAGAAATATCTTTTAATTCCACTCCTGTTTGTGCTTCTAAATCTTCATATGATTTTTGAGATACTTGACCATTCGTCGCTGAAGAAACATTTAAGATAACATCTGCAACGCGTTTGGCAGTATCAATTCTAGGTTTACCGTTCTTCACTGTATCATCTTCGTACATGCCTACCATTGAACGTAATTCGTTATATTGTTCTTTTACGCTGAAAGCCACACCATGCGCACCAACTTTACCGTTCTCAAGTAATGGACCTACTGAAATGTATTTATCATATACATCTGTATACGTTCTATCAACTACTGCAAATCCAGGCATTGTCTTACCTGGAATCGGTTCAACTTCACCTTTCGTCCAGTCTTTTACGATACCCATAGGTGTTGAAATTTCTTGTTGTGAATCATGTGCAAGTGGTGCTGTAACAACATCTTTAAACGTCCCTGGTAAATGACGCTCAGACATTTCAGAGAATGTCTTCGCAAGAGACTTGTAAATATCCCAGTCACTTCTAGATTCCCAAAGCGGATCAACAGCCGGGTTAAATGGATGTACGAATGGGTGCATATCTGTAGAAGATAAGTCATGTTTTTCGTACCAAGTTGCTGCTGGTAATACGATATCAGCATATAAAGGTGTTGTTGTCATACGGAAATCAAGTGCAACGAGTAAATCTAACTTACCTTCAGTATCTTCACGCCATGTAATTTCTTCCGGCTTTTCGCGTTCGTTTGGTTCAGCAAGTAAACCATGCTTCGTACCTAGTAAATGCTTCATGAAATACTCTTGACCTTTAGCTGAACTTGAAATTAAGTTTGAACGCCATACGAATAATGTTTTCGGATGGTTTTGTTTTGCATCCGGATCTTCTACTGCAAATTTTGTTTCACGTGATTTCACAGATTCAACTGCACGTTTTATAACTTCTTCATTCGTGAAGTTACCTGCGTCACGTGCATCTTCACCGAATAATAAACTGTTCTTATCAAACTGTGGATATGACGGTAACCAACCTAAACGTGCTGCTAACACATTGTAATCTGCTGGATGTTTGAATTTAACGTTTTCAGCTAGTGGCGATGTTAATGTATCTACACCCGCTTCTTCATATTTCCATTGGTCTGTCGCAAAATAGAACCAGCTTGTTGCATTTTGCAGGCGTGGTGGTGCTTGCCAGTCTTTCGCAAATGCAATCGTTGACCAACCTTCAATCGGACGGCATTTTTCTTGTCCAACGTAATGCGCCCAGCCACCGCCGTTCACACCTTGTGTTGCACAAAGTGTTACTAAGTTAAGAATTGAACGATAAATTGTATCTGAGTTAAACCAGTGGTTAATTCCGGCACCCATGATAATCATTGAACGTCCACCTGTATCAATCGCATTTTGAGCAAATTCGCGTGCAATTTGAACAACAACTGAAGGTTTTACGCCAGCAATCTTTAATTGCCATGCTGGTGTGTAGATTGAAGATTCATCATCATAGCCTTTCGCTTCTAAATCTGTATTGAATCGGTTAACACCGTATTGAGATAACATTAAATCATAAATTGTTGCGACGTATTTCGTTTCACCATTCGCTAAAGTCACTTTCTTCGCTGCGATTGGACGTTTGAACGTACCGTTTCCTGCGTTATCAAAGAAAGGGAATACAACTTCCACAACTTCATGGTCGTTATCTTTAACCGTCATTGATGGATCAATTTTTGTACCATCTGCAGTTTCTAATTTAATATTCCACTTCACATCTTTTTCCCAACGTTGACCCATTGTTCCGTTAGGTACGACGATTTGTTTAGAAATATCATCAAATACAACCGGTTTCCATTCACTATGTTCACTCGTATCACCTAAGTCACTTGAACGTAAGAATCGACCTGCTTTCAATGTATCTTCATGCGCATCTAACATGATTAAGAAAGGCATATCTGTATATTGTTTTGCATAGTTGATAAACATCGGTTCTTTTCTTTGCTCATAGAATTCATCAAGAATAACATGCGTCATCGCTTGTGCAACTGCAGCATCTGTACCTGGATTTGGCGCTAACCAGTTATCTGCGAACTTAACGTTTTCCGCATAGTCTGGTGCGACAGATACCACTTTTGTTCCTTTATAACGTACTTCTGTCATAAAGTGTGCATCTGGTGTACGTGTTAACGGTACGTTTGAACCCCACATAATAATATAACCTGCATTGTACCAGTCACTTGATTCCGGTACGTCAGTTTGTTCACCCCAAATTTGCGGTGATGCTGGTGGTAAATCGGCATACCAATCATAGAAAGATAACATTTCACCACCTAATAGTGAGATGAAACGTGCACCTGCAGCATAACTAATCATACTCATTGCAGGGATTGGTGTGAAACCAGCGATGCGGTCTGGACCATATTTCTTAATTGTGTAAATAAGTTGTGACGCGATTAATTGCGTAACTTCTTTCCAGTTCACACGGACATGGCCACCCATACCACGTGCTTGTTTGTAACTGCGTGCTTTCTCAGGATCTTCGACAATTGATTGCCATGCACGCACTGGATCACCATGCTCTTCTAAAGCTTGTTGCCATAAGCGCCATAATACACCACGTACGTATGGGAATTTAATACGTAATGGAGAATATTCATACCATGAGAACGATGCCCCACGTGGACAACCGCGCGGCTCGAATTCCGGCATATCAGGACCACATGACGGGTAATCAATTTGTTGATTCTCCCATGTAATAATCCCGTTCTTCACGAATACTTTCCACGAACATGAACCTGTACAGTTAACACCATGTGTCGTACGTACGACTTTATCATGACTCCAACGTTGACGATACATCTTCTCCCATTCACGACTCTTCTCTTCTAATACAGACCAATTGCCATTAAATCTTTCCGTAGGTTTAAAAAAACGTAACCCAGTACCAATTGCCATTCATAACACTCCTTTAGTTGCAGATTTGCCCTCTTACCATAGATTATGAAACTTTTCACAATTGATTGGTATTGGGGATTTCCCTAAGGATGTAGGGAAATCCCTTGAATGATTCTGTATGGGTGATGTACGGGATATAGGTGAGCATGATTGGTAGTTTATCGCTCACTCAACTTTCATTACAATTCATTAATAATTGTCACGAAAATATAAAAAATACTTTGGCAAATTTTCACGATAATATAGTGAATACTTTTCAGGAGGATACTATGTTTTTAAAATTGCATGCACCAGATGATTATATTAATTACTTATTGACCGCTGAGTTTCGAACAACGTTAGATCATAATGATTATCGTAATCTACAGCAATACAAGAGAGGTCTTCAAGGGGAAGGGAAATTTTATAACCTCATAAAAGATATTAAAGGTATTGTTTGCTTATGGGATTTAGTTTTGAATATTAACGGAGAAGTTCAATATGATTTTCTAATTATTAGTAACAAGAGAATCATTCATATTGATATCAAAAATTATTCTGGTATTTATCATTATCAAGATGGTAATTTTCAGAATGAAAGTGGATATGTACATCAAGGATTAATTAGTCAACTAGAGCGCGCTCACACAAAGTTAGAACAGTTCGTAAAACATCATAATTTAGATTATAAAGTATTCAGTAGATTACTATTTATCAATCCTAATTTTAGATTAGATCATTACACAGGAGACAAACGTATCATATTCCTGCATCAACTTGATACGTTTTTGGATTATTGAAGACAAGAAACATATTCAGACATTGATATTCAAACGGGGCATTTATTATGTAATCATCACTCACCTATTTCTAGAAATCGAATACATTATTATCCTTACGAAACGATGATAAAAGGTGTTCAATGCAAACAATGTGGCGCGATTGGTACATTTGTAGCACAAACTCAAAGAATAATGATGTGTAGTTGTGGTTCTCAAATATCTAAAGAAGCTTATATATTACAAGCAAATGATGAAATCACGCTTCTTAAAACCACCCCATTCAAAAGGAAAGAATTAAATGAATATACCAAAGTAAATATTTCTACCATCAAAAGATATTTAAAAAAATATTGCAATATTGTTGGTAATAACAAAAGTTCGAGATATGTAAAAAATGAGTGAGCCGCAAACACTTCTTCCGGCTCACTCACCCCAGAAACACAAAAAACTACACCCCAAACAAAAAAGAGTAGTCGACAAACTTTCATCGACTACTCTTTATGCATATATTATTGTGGAATTTCTTCTAAATCTGCAATTGGTTTTTCTACATATTCACGGTCTTTCTTTGCATGGAATCGATCCGCTTTCTCAATCTTCACTGTTACATTGAAGTCCGGAATTTGTGCGAATGATTCATAACGTCCGTGAGGTAATAAGAAGTTTCCTTCAGGGAAGTATACTTCTACGTTTGTTGGTAAGATATCAACAAATTTTGCACGGCCTTGGAATACACCATATTGGTTATGGACTACGATACCCTCACCTTCTGCAATACTTAAACGTTTACCATCTTCAGCTGACATTAATACATCATTACGGCCACCGCCATTAAATGCTTCTTTATCACTATAAATCATTGAGTTAAATTGTTTACCACGACGTGTTGTCAGTACAAAATCATCTGGTTCTTTATTTAAGTCTGGAATATCGACTGCAATTAAATGACCTTTTCCGTCTGGCGTTGGACAAATTCCATCTTCACATAACCAAGCTCCACCCCATTGGAATACGTCACCTTGCTTGCTTAAATTTTGAATACCGTCATAGTTCGGATTCGCTTTTGCGATTTCTGCACGAATTGCTGCACCGTCTTCGAAATGTACTTTATCATAGCTTTCAGGTTTAATACGTTTCGCTAAGTCCAGGTAAATCTTCCATTCTGATCGTGCTTCTTTAATCACATTTGCATTACCTTTAATTTCTGGTGAGAAGTATACCATACGCTCTGTTGACGTAGACGTTCCACCACCATCTTGTTCATAACGTGTCTTCGCTGGTAATACAATAACTGTCTCTTTTGCTTCTAATAACGTAGACGTATTTAAAATAATATCCTGATGTACACGTAACTCTAAATTTGTTAAAGCACGTTCCACATAATCTGGTTCTGGCATTGTTTCTAAGAAGTTACCACCTGACATGTAATATGCTTTTAATTTATGTTCATGATCTTCTGGTAATAACGCACTTTCTAATGTAACGCCAACCGAATGACCTTGCCAATCTGGTAACTCAAATCCCCATAGTTCTTCGATACGTGCTTTATTCTTCGCATCAAAATCTCCTCCTGGCAACACGAATGGATCTGCTCCCATTTCACCTGAACCTTGTACTGAAGAGTGACCACGGAATGGCATAAGTCCTGCATATTTACGGCCTAAATGCCCTCGTAATAATGCTAAGTTCGCAACTTGTGAAATATTGTCTGTCGCAAATTCATGCATTGTTAATCCCATCGCCCATGCGTAAACAGCATTGTTACTCTTTGCAAGTAGCTCTGATAATTCAATAATACGCGCTTTAGATACGCCACTTGATTGTTCGATTGCTTCCCAAGTGATTGACTCCACTTTCGCTTTCAAATCTTCGATACCTACGACGTGCTCTGCAATAAACTTATGATTTAACGCACTACCAACATGTACCGCTTCCATCTCAAACCAATGCTTCATAATCCCATGCATAAACGCGATATCTCCACCAATATTCACTTGATAGAAGTCATCAGCTATTTTCGTACCAAATAATGCTGATTCCATTACTGAAGGAATCCAGTATTTATCCATTGCAGGTTCTTTATATGGATTAATAACGATAATTTTCGTGCCACGTTTCTTCGCTTCTAACATGTACTTACTTGATACCGGTGAAGAGTTAGATGCTACTGAACCCCAGAATACAAGGACATCTGTTCCAATCCAGTCTTGGTAGTTAGCAGTAGATGCACCGACACCAATTGAACGTTTCATCGCCGTTTTACTTGGTGAGTGGCATATACGTGATGCATTATCAATATGGTTTGTTCCTAAGAAACGAGATACTTTTGCTGCAACATAGTACGATTCATTAGTAATACCACGTGCTGTTAAATAAAATGCTGTCTGTTTCGGTGTAACTGATTTAAATTTATCTGCAATTAAATCCATAGCGGCATCCCATGAAATACGACTAAAACGGTCTTCACCTTTACGACGAATTAATGGATATGGAATACGGCCAAGTTCACGCAATTCTTTACTGGATAATTTCTTCAACTCTGAAATCGGTTGGTGTAATACTTCCTGTTTAATCGCAGGTGCTGTATTTAAACGTAACACGCTAAATCGCGTCGTACACATATGTGGTCCCGTTAAAGTTTGGTCTTTTAACCCACTTACGCCTAACGCACATCCGTCACATACACCTTGTGTTAATATATTTTTGGCATAATTTAAATTATCTCGATTATCCCAGGCAATTTTCATTGTATCGCGAATGTGGTGCGGCTTTACGCGCCCTAGCCCAAATGGTACAGGACTTACCCATAAGTCCGGTCTGATTGTATGGTCTTTTTTCATTGGACCCATATGTTTTGTTTTACCCATGATCAATTCCTCCGCTTTTTATACTATAATTACTATAATACTCCTATTGGAAGCGCTTTTACAAGATTATTTCTGATATTAATTTATCAAAAAAAACGCATTCAATTTGAGAGATACTGTTATATAATATTTTTATAGGAGTTGAGAGCATGCCACACGACGTTTATCAAACGAAGCAAATCATTAAATACATAGATGGTCAATTATTGAAGATTGAAGATACAATTGCGAATGAATTTCCACTCACACTTTATGTGAATAAAGAAGAATTTGCGACGATTGTTTGTACGCCTAAATATTTGCGTGAATTAGCAATGGGGTTTCTGGCATCGGAAGGCGTGATTAGAAAGCATAGCGATATTAAACACTTTCATCTTGATGATTCTAAAGGGCTATGCCATATCGAGCTTACGAGAGAAGTTGATACTTCACAATCACAATTTACGAAAAGAATGATAAGCTCTTGTTGCGGGAAAAGTCGACAATTTTATTTTGTAAACGATATGAAGACATCTAAGGTTGCGACGACTACGCGTACAATAACACCACACGAAATATTAAATTTAATGCACACAATGCAAAGCCAGAGTACTGATTTCAAAGTAACTGGTGGACTCCATAATGCGTGTATTAGTGACGGGAAAGACTTTTATTTGCATCGTAATGATATTGGACGTCACAATGCACTGGACAAATTGTACGGTCATTGCATATTAAATAATATATCTATTAAAGACAAAATTCTTATTTTCTCTGGGAGAATTTCATCTGAAATATTAATTAAAGCTTCTAAAATTGGTGTCGGTATCATACTTAGTAAATCCGCACCGACCGATTTAGCTATTGGCCTTGCTGAAGATTTAAATATAACTGCAGTAGGCTTCGTACGTAACGATTCATTTAATGTCTATAGTCATCCAGAGCGCATTCAACACAATTAATATACGCTAAAAGCACCCATCGTCACTGTGATGATAGGTGCTTTACTCATTTCAAAAAGTTAAATACTACTTCAATTGTATCGTCCCTGCCAGCTTCAACTGTCTGCCACTCGTCACTTTGTATTCAATCACATTATTCGCTTGAAATAAATCGAGGTTAAGGCGTTCATGGCGTTCGATTGAATGCTTAAACGTTGCTTGATGCGATAGTACTTGTGGAACATTTAACATCGTAATGACTTTATGCATCACTAAATTACCAGGTACCTCTTTATCATTCATTTCAATACTTAGCGCTGTCATATATTGAAATAACTCATCATCCGTGATTTGAAATTGCATGGGCCACCTCATCTGAATATGTTGAAATTACCGTTGCTTTCATTGCATTATTTAAATAAAAATGCATTTCATATGTATATTGTTCATAATGCTTTATCGTACGTTGATCAATTAATTGGATGATGACACGATAAACTGTATCTACAACTATTTCATTATGCGTAATAAACTGCTTTACGTGTTTCATCAATTGAGATTGTTTAAAATATTGTGATTGATACCATGCTTTAATCAATAAAACGTCAGGTACATTGTTATGATTGCCGTTCAATAATGACGTCTCTTCTTTCGAAAAGCAAATCGACAACGTTTCCAATATATTTCCCACTCTTTCTAATATTTAATAGGAAAACCGAAAAATAGATGCTATTTCTATTAATATTAACACGAAAGTTAAAATATTTCCCTTTATAACTTAGAAAAAAAGTTTACGCACATTAATGCATGCGTAAACTTTTTTGGATAGATGGAATATTACGTAACTTCACTGCTAACACTGCAGCGATTAGCCCTTTAATACAATCTCCAGGAATAAATACTATTACAGATTTCAATGCAATGAATAAATCTTGCTTTAAATTCAATCCCATAAAAATACCACCGATTAAATTACAGAGTAACGCACCTATCAATGCATTAATAACAAACACTTGCCATACTTTCGGTGCCTGCATACGTTCCACAAATAATCCGATTAAGTACGCCACAATCGGAAAAGACAATATATATCCACCAGTCGGGCCAAAAAATAATGCAATTCCACCACGACCTCCTGATAGAACTGGTAAACCAATCGCTACTAATATAATAAAGATTAAAACAGATAATCCTCCTAGTTTTCTTCCAAGTAAACATCCTGCTAAAATATAACCTAAATTTTGAAAAGTGAACGGCACAGGAATACCGGGTATGCTAATCGGTGGTAATAGTCCTAATACAGCGATTAATGCTGTAAACATACCTGCAATGACTAAGTCTTTTGTCTTCATCAATTAACCCTCATTTCTCACAGAATAATCCTATTATATCAGTACTGTTAACCTAAATAAATATTAAGTTTACATTCTTCACAAAAAAAGCTGAGACATCACTGCCTCAGCTTTTAGGATACATATGCATCGATTCATTATTTACTTTTCCAATTTCAATAATGCTTCTTTTAATACTTTGCGTTGATGTTCTAAAGAAATAGGATCATTAAACCAGAAATCTTCAGCATCGTATTGTACTAATTTATTATTTTGAACAGCCTTCATGTTTTTCCAGACTTTTGATTCAGTAACTGTGTTAGAGACTTTTCCTGTGTCACTTGAAACAAGAACGATATCACCAGCATAATCTCCTAGACTTTCTGCAGATACTTTTTTCCAGCCTGTCGGTTTCACATCTTTCGTAATTTTATCCTGCATGTTTAAACCAAACGCTTGATAAACGATTTCAGATCCACGTCCCCAGTTATCACCATAAACATAAATTTCTTTTTGGAAGAACTGGAAGATTGAATATGTTTTGTCAGCGCCAAGATGTTTTTTAATTTCTTCTCCATCTTTCTTCGTTTCAGCATTCCATTTTTCAACGAATGCTTTCGCTTCTTTTTCTTTACCTACGATTTTACCTAATAACTCATGTACGTCTAAATAACCATGTTTTGTATAAGTAAAAGGAATCGTTGGCGCTATTTTAGCGTATTTTGCATTATCTTTATCCGTATCAAATGAAATAATTAAGTCTGGTTTTAATTTAATAATCTTTTCAATGTCGCCAGCGTTTAATTTCTCTACACCTTTTAATTTTGGTTTTAATATATCTGATTGGAATGCATATTGGTCCGCACCCACTGGTGTTACGCCTAAATCTAATAAGTTCCCTACATAACTAGCACCCATCACGACAATACGTTTCGGTGCCTTAGGAATCTTGATTGTTTTTCCATTGTCTAATTTAAAGTCAACCTTTTCTGATGTTTCTTTTGTATCTTTTTTATCATTTGTACCACCACAAGCAGCAAGAACCATGATACAAGCGATAAACAAAGCTAATAACTTTTTCATTTTTCCATCCTCCAATTGAGATTGATTATCAATACCATTTAATTATAATCACTTTCTTCAATTAAGCAAATAGATATTGATTATTTTATTAAGTTAATTTTACACAAAAAGGATAGACTTAAAACAATCTAAGTCTATCCTTCACGAATATTAAATGATAATGCTCATTCTACCTGCATTTTCATATCTTTTTTCTAACGTACGTCTTTTGACTTTCATCAATTGTTGTTTCATCGGGAATATTGCCGGTATTTTAATAAACCCAAATTTAGCCCATAAAGGATCGATGATATAATAATATTGATTATCCATACCAACGAGTAATGCGATATGAATATTCGAAACAAATTCCTGAATCTCACCTTCAACTTTAAACTTTCTAAAGATCGGTTCAATTTTAAAATGCGTTGCATATAATACGACTGAATGATTGTTCATAATGGCTTCTTCTAATTGCGCCATTGATTGGCCAGTACTATCCACCGCTTTATAATACTGACTCAAATAGTCAACCATTACATTCGGAAATACGGTTTGGTGTCGATCCGGCTTTATAATTCGCTTTGGACCTACATAACCTTTGTAAGGATTTGTTTTATGTTTCGGAATTTCATTTAATATTTTGCGCGTTGATAATTTCACACCTTTATATTTAAGACCCATAGATACGGCTACCGCTTCGCATCCTAGCAAATAAAAATGTGGAAACCATTGTGTTTTAGGTTTTATATTTAGTACTAACTTATTCATCGTCATCGCCCACCTGTCTCTTCTTAATGTAATTAAATAGCAAACGACATGAATAATCAAATAAATTGTTTAGACGTGCTATAATGAGCATAAATTAATTTGTAACGCGTGATTAAGGAGGATAAAAATGCATGATTTTTTAAGTAGTGATAACTTTTTATCACCAATCATTATCTCTTTAAAAGTTGCTACGATTGCAACACTCCTTAGTCTAATTTTAGGGATTGTATTGCATTATGTCATTGGACAACATTCATTTCCCGGGAAATCAATCATTGAATCCATCATTATGTTGCCGATGGTGCTCCCTCCGACAGTTGTTGGATTTATACTGCTGATAATGCTAGGGAAACAAAGTATGATTGGACAGTTGATAGAACAATTATTTCATCAACCTATTATATTCACGATATATGCTGCGATTATCGCATCAACTTTGGTCGCTATGCCTTTAATGTATCAGTCATTAAAAATAGGCATAGAACAAGTACCACAATCAATTATTAATGCTGCGATGATTGATGGTGCAAAAAAAACACAAATCTATAAGCAAATTATCATACCGTTATGTAAGCCCGCCATCATGACAGGCGTACTACTTTCATTTGCACGCGCGATTGGAGAATTTGGTGCAACGCTTATCTTTGCGGGTAATATACCTGGTATTACTGAAACAATGCCGACTGCAATTTACGTCGCGATTGAAAATAATGAAATGGCACTTGCATGGGGTTGGGTCGCTATTATGATGACATTATCATTTATGATGATGATGGCTACGCAATTATTAAGAAAATAAAGAAAAGAGGCTTCCGTCATACCGAAAGCCTCTTTTCATTTATCTCAAAACTAATTCACTCTATTTTGACATGTTCCTGTTTCAATTACTTCTTTTGCTGAATTTAGCCCACCTTCGACTAAATTCATTACTGCTGTTTCTGTATAAAATGCGATATGTTGCGTAACTTGAACATCGTCACGTTCAATGAGTTCTAACAACACTTTATCTTCAATTGATTTCTCTCTATAATCTTTCGGAAAATAATCCGCTTCAAATTCATACGTATCTAATGCGGCTGCAGTTACTTTACCAGAGTTTAAAGCATCAAGCAATGCTTGTGTATCTACAATGCCCCCGCGTGCCGTATTAACAATATATACACCATCTTTCATTTTTTCAAACAATGATTTATTAAACATATGTGCATTCTCTTTTGTAAGTGGCATATGAATAGAAATCAAATCTGCCTGACTGACTGCTTCCTCCAAAGTATCCACATATGTCATGAATGACGTCAATGTTTCATCTGGCAATAGATCATATCCAATAATTTCTGCGCCAAAACCATTTAATATTTGCCCCGTTATACGACCAATACGGCCCGTACCAATGATAGCGACTTTCATTGAACGCATTTCTTTACTAATAATCGATTTGTTCCATGTAAAGTCATGCATTCTCATTTTGCGCTGAATCTTCTCAGTATTACGAATAATATTCATAGCTGATGTAACAGCAAACTCAGCGATTGCATTAGGAGAGTAACTTGGTACGTTGGAGACAATGATATTGTGTTCTGTTGCCTTCTCCAAATTAAACATGTCATAACCCGCCGAACGTTGAGCTAATTGTTTAATACCAAGACGAGCGACCGCTTCATAAATATCATCATCAAACTTAGCTGTTTGACTTGTTGATACAGCATCATAACCTTTAACAAGATGCACTGTGTCCATCGTTAATGGTCCTTCATTAAATGTAACTTCAATTCCTTCACGTTCTGCCCATTCCATTGCCGCTTGCTTTTCATCTTCACGCGTGCCAAACATTAGTATTCTCATCGATTAACATTCACTCCTATTCACCAGACTGAAATTTAAACACTTCTGGTCCATACACTTTAAATTTCAAGCAAAGTGCATTGACAGCTAAACCTGTTATAACAGGAATTACAATATAAGATAATCCTAGTATACCTAAATTAATAAGTATATTGCCATCCATAAACTTTAATGCATTAATCGGTCCTACTAACCCTGAATAACCAAATCCTGCAGAAGCAGGTGTTCCTTGAATATTAAATATTGCACCCGCTAAACCACTCATTGCCGCTGTAACTGCGATCGGTAATATGATGATTGGATATTTTATTAAATTTGGCATCATCATCTTCATAGCACCCATCAGTATAGCGATTGTTACACCCGATTTATTTACTTTAATTGAACCAATTGCAAGCATCGTCGCAGCTGCAGCCACGCCTAAGTTTGCCGCACCTGATGCCATGCCAGATATACCGATCGCCATTGCAATTGCAACTGTTGAAATTGGAGAAATAATAAGAATACTAAAGACGATCGCTATTAACACACACATGACAATTGGTTGTAAATTCGTAAAGCTATTAACGAGTTGTCCTAACGAGCTTGTAATTAATTTAACATACGGTAAGCTTAATAATCCTACTAATCCAGCTAATCCCCCAGCAATAATCGGCAACAAGATGATATTTAATGAACCTAAACGATCTTTAATCCATAATATAATTAAGACAGAAATAGAAGCTGTTAACATTGTATTAATCAAATCACCAATACCCACTAACACCCATGCTTTTTCCTGGAACACGGCCGCTCCACTACCTACAAATGCTGCTGTACCAACAATAACCGTTTGTAATGGATTTAATTTAAACTGCATTGCAATGAGTACCCCAACAATTACGGGTACTGTGAACTGAATACCTACTACAACATTTAATAATGTACCGAAGAACGGATGGAATTGTGTTAAATATTTAAATAGTTCCCCTAAAATTGCATTAGGAATTAATCCAACAACAATACCAAGTGCCACACCATTTAAAACTTTGAATAAAAACGATTTTGCCGTGAGCTTTTGCTGTAATTCAGTCATATGAATGACCCCCTCAAATAGTATTATTTTTAAATCAATTTTTGCACCGCTACCTTAAATTTTATTATCATTTTACAACTCTTCTACACTTATAATATATCATCTTGTGAACGTATTCACAAATAGATTTTTTATTTATACATTTTGTCTTTATCGGCATATTTTAATTTACACTCTGACTTGAAATAATACGCATTACTCTGTAGACTGAAGGTAATACTATAGAAACGAAAAGGAGACTTACATTATGTCTAAATCAACACCGCACATTAAACCAGAAAACAATCCAATCGCAGAAACGATTCTTTTACCAGGTGATCCATTACGCGCGAAATTTATTGCTGACACATATCTAGAAGATGTTGTTCAATTCAATGAAGTACGTAATATGTTTGGATACACTGGAACGTATAAAGGGAAACGTATCTCTGTAATGGGAACAGGTATGGGTATTCCATCAATCGGTATTTACTCTTACGAATTAATTCACACATTTGGTGTTAAAAACTTAATCCGTGTTGGATCTTGTGGTGCTATGCAAGAAGGCATTAACGTTTATGACGTAATTATTGCACAAGGTGCATCTACTGATTCAAATTACGTTGCTCAGTACGGTTTACCAGGACACTTTGCACCAATCGCTGACTACAGTTTATTAGCACGTGCGAAACAATTAGCAGACGAAAAAGGTGTTCCAAACCATGTGGGTAACGTATTATCATCTGATATTTTCTACAATGCAAACCAGGAAGCGACTGATAAATGGCGTTCAATGGGTATTTTAGCTGTAGAAATGGAATCAGCTGGTCTTTACATGAACGCTGCTTATGCTGGTGGAGATGTAAAAGCTTTAGGTATTTTCACAGTTAGCGATCACTTATTAACACATGAAGAAACAACACCAGAAGAGCGTCAAACATCATTCACAAAAATGATGGAAATCGCTTTAGAAATCGTAGAATAATTTAATATATTATCGTTCAAACGATTCCGGATACTGTGAGTATCCGGAATCGTTTTTTTGTATTGATATTATAAATTCCCTATTGACGACTATACTTTGTTACCTTTATCATTAATTGAAAATGATTATCATTAACAATAAAAAGGAGATGTATCATGAAAAAACAATTATTAACTTCTATACTGCTTGCAGGTACGTTAATACTAACGGCTTGCGGGAATGAGAAAACAGAATCAACAAACAAGAAAGAAAATCAGTCTGCAACAGAAACAAAAAAATCAGTAGATTTATCTAAAGAAACTGATGCATACAAAGCTTTTACTGTTGATCAAATCGATCATTTTGTTAAAGATACAGAAAAATTTGTTACTGCATTTAAATCAGGCAAGATTGAAGAAGCAAAAAAGATTTATCCGAAAGCACGTATGTATTTTGAACGTTCGGAGCCTGTTGCAGAAAGCTTCGGTGACTTAGATCCAAGAATCGATGCACGATTAGCTGACATGAAGGCTGAAGGTAAAGAAAAAGAGTGGTCTGGATATCATAAACTCGAAAAGGCATTATGGGTTGAAAATAAAACTGAAGGATATGAAAAAGTTGCAGATCAACTCTTGAAAGATGCAAAAGAGCTTCGTGCTAAAGTCGATACAGCAGAAGTTACACCTAAACTAATGTTACAAGGCTCAATTGATTTATTGAATGAAGTATCAACTTCTAAGATTACTGGTGAAGAAGAAATTTTCTCACATACTGATCTATACGACTTCAAAGCAAATATAGAAGGTGCGGAAAAGATTTTTACTTTATTTGAATCTAAGATCAAACAAAAAGACGAGAAACTAGCTAAAAATATTCAATCGAAGTTTGATACAGTGAACAACCTATTAAAGAAACATGAAACAGGAAATGGCGATTACGTAAGTTATGAAAAATTAACAAAAGAAGATACTAAAAAATTATCTACAGCTGTTGACCAACTTGGTGAACCGCTTAGCCAAATGGCAATAATCCTGGAGTGATGACAATTGACAAATAACAATAATATGTCACGCCGAGATTTCCTTAAAATTGCAAGTATTGGAGGTGCCGGTGTAGTTGTTGGTTCAACTGGACTCGGCACTTCATTACTTGCTATCAATCATTTCGGTAAAGACAATAAACATACAAAACACAAAGTAAATTTTTACGGTAAGTATCAATCCGGCATTATTTCAGACGTGCAGAAGCATGTCTATTTTGTCGTTTTAGAGCTTCATTCTACTGAGGTAAATGAAGTTAAAGAAATGTTTAAGCAATGGACAGCTCATAGCATAAAACTAATGAACGGTGATTTAATCGCCCCCCTCACTAATAATACTATGCTGCCTACAATTGATACTGGAGAAGCAAAAGGTTTAGATGCTGCACGTCTTACATTAACATATGGTGTTAGCCCTACTTTCTTTGATAAATTAAAAATTACGGAAAAACGTCCAAAAGATTTAAAAGATTTGCCTCACTTTCCTAAAGATCAACTAGACGATAAATTCACCGGGGGAGATATCTTTATTCAGGCATGTAGCGATGATCCGCAAGTTAATTTCCATGCAATTCGTAACTTAATTCGTGCTTCAAGCGGTATAGTCACTATGAAATGGGCTCAAACCGGATTTAATTCATTTGAAGAAAAAGACGGTAAAGTACAAACACCAAGAAACTTATTTTCGTTCAAAGACGGTACTGGTAATCCAAAAGCACATGAACAAGATGCATTAGATCAATATATCTTTGCAAATTCTGGTTGGGAAAAGAATGGCAGCTACTTGGTAGTAAGAAAAATTCAAATGCATTTAGAAACTTGGGATAGAACTGCATTAGAGGACCAGGAAGCAACTTTCGGTCGCCACCGTGATTCTGGCGCCCCGCTCGGAAAGAAAAATGAATTCGATACAGTAAATATCGAAGAAAAAGATAAAGAAGGTAATTATGTCATTCCAGAAGATTCTCACGTTCATCTTGCGAAAAAAGCAAAGACAAAAATGCTACGACGCTCATTTAGTTATACTAACGGTGTAAATGAACAAACAGGCGCTTTTGATGCTGGATTAATCTTCGTTAGTTATCAGAAATCACCTGAGCAATTTACACGAATACAAAACATGCTCGGAAGAATAGATCGTATGAATGAATATATAACGCATCGCGGTTCTGGTGTATTTTTAGTATTCCCAGGTATAAAAGAAGGAGGTTATATTGGTGAAACGCTGTTTAATTCTATTTAGTATATTCTTCTTTATTATTTCATCAAATATACACGCTGCAACTTCTTTAAGTGACTTGTTTATCGGGATTACAGATATGAAGTCAAGTATTGAAAACGAGGATAATGCAACTTTTAATCAACAACTCGCAGATTTCGAAAAATCTTATCATAAACTCCCTAAAAATGATAAGCAGCTTAATAAAGAAATAACTACTCAAATCAATGAATTAAAAACATCTAAGAATAAAGAAGAACGTCTAAAAATCATCGATAAATTAACACCTAATCTGATAACACTCGAAAAAAAACTTAATCCAGAAGATAAAGACGCAAAGCGAAAAAAATTATTGACTGTACTAACGCCTATTATCCAGGATATGAAATCTTCAATTCAAAAGAAAGACTATGCTCAAGCATTAGAAAAAAATATGACATTAAATGCGGCATGGACAGCTAATGAAAAAGTAGTTCGTGAAGATGATATCGGCCGTTACGGACAAATTGAAACTGCATTAATGATGACGCGTATCGCATTAAGCAAAGATCCCGTAGATAGTAATAGTGCTATTACGCAACTTGATAATTTAACACGTGAACTCAATGAATATATCCAAGGAAAGAAAGCAAAAAAAGCAAAAGCAGGTGACGTATCCATCCTGTCTAGTTATTTAAAGGATGCTTCAAAACAAATTGAATCAAATGATATAGATGGCGCAAAAGCTACACTCACTCAATTTATTACAACATGGCCTAACGTTGAAGGAGATATCCGCAACAGTGATGCAGCACTATATTCACAAATTGAGCAAGACATCCCTAACTATGCCGGGAGTTTAAATAAGTCTAATAAAGATAAAATTAATATTGCCTTAAAAGAACTCAACAGCAAGATTGAAAAAGCAATCGCTAAAGATCATTATACTTTCATTGATTCAGCACTCATTATGTTACGTGAAGGTGTAGAAGCATTACTTATTATTATGGCACTTATTTCAATCACTAAAAATGCAAAACAACCGAAAGCAACACGTTGGATTATTGTTGGAAGTTTAATCGGCCTATTGCTTAGTGTCGTGCTTGCAATGAGCTTTAATATTTTATTTAAAAATGTAGGACAAGGGCGAGAACAATTAGAGGCCTATGTAGGTATTTTATCTGTTATCTTTATGATATTGATTGGTGTATGGTTACATTCTAAATCATCAATTCAAAACTGGAATAAGTTTATTAATAAAAATATTACCCAGGCAATTTCATCCGGTAGTATTTTTACTTTTGCGTTTATCAGCTTCCTATCTGTATTTCGTGAGGGCGCTGAGACAATCATATTCTATGCGGGGATTGCAGGGAAAATTAGCATGGTACAGTTGTTATCGGGGATAACTTTAGCTGTTTTCGTATTAATTTTATTCGCTATTTTCTTCGATCGAATAACACGAGTCATTCCGATCCGTACGTTATTCTTTACAATGTCTATACTAATTTTCTGTTTGGCCTTTAAGATTCTAGGCGTGAGCATCCATACATTCCAAGTACTCAATCAATTGTCCAATACAACTATAGATTGGATACCACATATACAAATGGTTGGTCTATATCCAACAATCGAAACATTAATACCTCAAATCATACTCATAATATTTGTAGTAATATATTTAATAGTGACTAGAAGAAAAGAAAGAATCTCATAATTACCAGACCTATTTCATAATATTTTGTCCAACCTAATCATATAAGTTTTATACAACAATCGACCGATTTATAATGAATCGGTCGTTTGTTTTGAATTCATTACTAAAAGTACGTTAAGATAAAAATCAATACAAATATTTGGAGTGACGCTATGCAAGAATGGATTATGAAGGTTATGGAACAATTCGGATACTTCGGTGTATTCTTATTGATCCTACTTGAGAACGTATTCCCACCTATCCCCTCAGAAGTTATCTTAACATTTGGTGGATTCATGGTAGATGAATCTCCGAAACTTACTTTTACAGGTATGCTCATTGCATCAACATTAGGTGCTGTTATTGGTGCCATCATACTTTATTATGCTGGACATGTATTAGGTCTGAAACGTATCGAAAAAATCGTTGATAAATATGGTTTCATTTTAAGACTTGATATTCACGATTTACACAACGCAAATAAGTGGTTTAATAAATATGGAAATACAGCCGTATTCTTATGTCGCTTCGTTCCATTAATTCGCAGTTTAATCTCAATTCCAGCGGGTCTTAGTCAAATGGCAATTGTACCATTCATAATATATACAACAATTGGTACGCTAATCTGGAATGCTGTACTGATTTATTTAGGCATGATACTCGGCCAAAACTGGGAACTTGTACTTCACTATTTTGATATATATTCAAATGTATTATATGTATTAATGGCTGTAGTATTAATCGGTTGTATTTTTTGGTTATATAGAAGGAAGAAACATTAAAATAAAGTCATAATACTATTTACTAAAAACAAAAAACTAGCCTCTTTATTATTTCTATGATAAAGTGAATACAATGATGTCTATTCAATATACTTTGAATAGACAAACAAATGAATATCCTAAGACTTATGTCGAAGGGGAGTAGCTCAGAGGGAAACCTCAAGCATAATATCGTCATTACGAAGTTACAGGACTTCCGGTATTATGGAACACCAGTTCAGTGAGACCTTTGCCAATTATTTTGGCATGGGTCTTTTTATATTCATTAAAATAAAAGGAGGAATTATTTTGGATCCAAGTATTTTAATGGCATATGCATGGGTAGTATTAGTTTTAATTGTTTTAGAAGGGTTACTCGCTGCAGATAACGCGATTGTTATGGCAGTTATGGTGAAGCATTTACCAGAAGAACAACGTAAGAAAGCTTTATTTTATGGATTAGTTGGTGCATTTATTTTCAGATTTATTTCATTATTCTTTATTACATTTTTAGCGAAATACTGGCAAATACAGGCGCTCGGTGCAGCGTATTTAATCTTTATGTCAGCGAAAAGTTTATACACTTATTTCAAACATAAAAATCATGTCGATGATGAAACAATACCTGACATTGCTGAAGAAGAAACGATGCCTAAAGGTAGTAGTTTCTGGATGACGGTCTTAAAAGTTGAAGGTGCAGATATAGCTTTTGCGATTGACTCAATGCTTGCAGCAATTGCAATTGCTGTCACATTGCCGAAGATTGGACCAGACTTTATGGGACTTAATGCCGGCCAATTTACAGTAATGTTCATCGGAGGTATGTTAGGTGTTATCTTAATGCGATTTGCAGCAACATATTTCATCAAAATATTAGAAACGTATCCTGGATTAGAAGCAGCAGCTTTTGCTATTGTCGGATGGATTGGTATTAAACTTGTAGTATTAGTTCTTGCGCATGAATCTATCAATGTATTACCTCATACCTTCCCTCATTCGATGATGTGGCAGTTCATCTTCTGGAGTGTGTTACTTTCAATCTTAGTTATTGGATTTGTTACGAGTAAACGTGGCACGAGTAAACAATAACAAAAACATGATTACACAAATCCCGTAATAACATATGTATTTCACATAAATAACTCAAATATAAGACTAGGGAATCCCCTAGTCTTATATTTGTGATATCTATAATACAATAGAGATAAATAAGTAAAATGGAGATGATTACATGCCAGTTGGACCATCATTAAGACAATTACATGCACATAGACAAATTCATGAAACAGGTTTAGGTTTAGCTGTTAACATGACGGATGAATTAATTCGCACATATCAAAATGGTACTGAAGAAGAAGTGATTCAGGAAGTGATTGCACTCGTAGATTTCTGGGAATCACGTGTCATTAGTCATGCTGATTCTGAAGAAGAAGCAGATGGGTTCTACTCAGAAACTGTAAATCAGCATCCGGAATTATACGATAAAGTACAACAATTAATTCGTGATCACGATATTATGCGCCAAATCGTTGCAAAGATTAAAACACAAATGGAACAAGAAGGATTTTCAACACAAATTATCGATTACTTTAGAAGCTTAATTATCGTAAATGAAATTCATTCACGTGATGAGGAAGCATTTTTATTACAAGATTAATAGCAAACATATTAAAAGCGAATCAGTGCGTCACCTGATTCGCCTTTTTTGTGAGATGGACCTAAACGCATTGAAAACTGCCTCTCCCTTAAACGGCGTTTTCAATGCAGCTCCTCGTCAAATTTCACCAATCCCTTCGAAATCAAAGACCGATTTCTTGGGATTGCTTCCAATTTGTTCGGACCTAAACGCATTGAAAACTGCCTCTCCTATAACAGTGTCATTGCATGTTGTCCTAAAAATGTTGTGAACAATTTATCTTCTTCAATTCTTAAATAACCCGCCTCTACATAGTCATTTAACAATTCATCCAATGTTTCTATCGTAAGTTTCGATTCTTGATGTGCAGCAATATTACGTAATTGCTGTAATGTAATCGCATCGCCTTCATGATACTCGATTGTATTGACTATATATTTATATAATTTCACTTCTTCCAATGCATTATTAAATTCTGCCTCTAATTCTTCCTCTTCAGCGATTTCTCTTAATATCTCTTCTGTCGTCATTCGCTCATGTTGTAATGCATCTACTCTATCTTCATCTGTATGTTGTGCTATCACTTCAGTATCATAAACCATTTCATGTGGTATTAACTCCGTACGTTCGTCAATTAACAATGACACTTTTTCTTCTTCGTTCATTAGTTACACCTCATTTCTAAGTTAATTTATTTTATCATGAAAGTACGCATAAGGTGAATGATTATCAAAAGATTGTAATATAGCAACGTCATTTAATATTGCGTATTACTTTTGCCTTTTATATTGTATCCTTTCTCCCTTTTTGTTATATTAGTATATGCTAAAAGTTGAAGACATTATATTTTTTTACACAAATAATTATATTGATATAAGAAAGGAGCCCTATGAAAAACGCATTCCGTCTTTTTTTACATGATTTAAAAAACATTAAACGTGCACCTAGCTTTATTATTCTGTTGATTGGGTTATCTATTCTCCCTTCATTCTATGCATGGTTCAATTTGAGATCTTCATGGGATCCTTATTCAAACACGAAACATCTACAAGTCGCTATAATCAACGAAGATAATGGTGCTAAGATTCGAGGGAAGTCGATTAATGTTGGTAAACAATTGACTCAAACATTAAAACATAATGATAAATTTAATTGGCAATTCACAAATGACATGAAAGCGGCTGATCATAAATTACGCATGGGAGAATATTATGCTATTATTCATATCCCTTCAAATTTCTCTGAAGATATGACAAGCATCTTTCATAAAAAGCCGAAACGTGCTCACATTGATTATAAAGTGAACCAGAAAATTAATGCTATTGCACCAAAAATGACAACTGCAGGTGCAACAGCAATTACTGAATCACTAAGCGAAAAGTTTATCGCATCTGCAACTGCATCCTTACTTCAGGAAAGTAATCGTGTCGGTGTATCCATTGAAAATAAAATTCCGTTATACCATAAAATTGAGAACGCCGTATTTGACGCTGAACGTGCTATCCCAGATATGGAACGATTCCGAGATGCTGTCATCAAAATAGATGAGCATCAAGGAGATATTTCAAAATATGCAGATGAGTTTTATGCATTAAGTAATTACCGCGATAAATTAAATGGTGGTGCTAGTAAAATCATCGAAGCAAATCAACACGCATCAGATATTAAAGCAGTCGGTGAATTAATCGTAAAAGTGAATAATAATCTCCCTGAGATACAAAGTGCGTTGCAAAAAGCAAATACGATTGAAGAAAAATTTCCTGAAATAAATGCTGCTGTATCGAAAGGCATTCAAGCAACTGAAACTGCACAATCTGTATTAAACACTTCTCAAAGTGCAATGCCAAAAGTACACGATAAAATTTCAAAAGCGCAAGACATGAATCAAAAAGGTAAAGCACAATTAAGTAAGGTAGATATCCAGCCCGCGTACACTGCTCTTCATGACGGTTTAAGCGCGATGAGCAAACTATCCGGAGAAGAGGCACTTGCAACGTTAGATACGCTGGACAAACTTAACACGCTTGCACAAAGTTATCCTGGTGGATCAGAACAATTGGCACAAAATTTAAAAATTTATCAAAATAATATTCAGCAAACGATTCGATTTAATAACGAAATGATTCGGATTATGAAAGAAGTAGCAAGTTTAGGTATAGACACAGCATTAATTACAGACAAATTTCAAGAAGTTAATTCAAAGCTTAACTTATTAAACGAGGCACTTTCAGTAAGCATTACTCAAGCAACTAAGAAAGAACGCGTCACTATCGATACAGATAAAATCGCTGCCGCACAAGCTGCATTAAAATCATTAAGTGACTTTACGAATACTACGATGCTTGAACGTTTAGAAACAGGTTTAACCACTTTAAACGGTGGACTAGATGTCATTGCAGAAAAATTAAACACAGCAAGTGACTTCGCATCAAAAGTTGATACTATTCTCGGTGATGCAATGCGCATTACACAAGAAGCAAATCAAACATTAAATACAATAAACCAGCAATTACCTGCTTTTGAGAACAGATTCTCTCAAGTTAACCAAATTGCTCAGGCTAATTATCCTAAGTTTGCAGCTAAAATTGGAAAAGCAAGTCAGTTCGTACAATCTGATTTAGGTAATGTCTTAACTGACTTAAATAAATTAAGCAACTTTGCAGAAAATGATTTACCTGGTGTATTAAAAAAATATGATAAAACATCCCAGTTACTCCAGAATAAATTACCAGGTGCACAAAGTGGCATACACGAACTCGCACAATTTGCCCGTAATGATTTACCTGGTATTGAGCAAGACATTAAGAAAGCAGCTCAAAAATTAAGAGACTTTGATGATAAAGATGCATTAAACAAACTCGTAAAGTTATTGCGCAATGATTTAAAAGATGAATCTGATTATTTCGCAAAACCTATTCAATTAGATGAGACACAAATATTCCCTATTCCGAATTATGGATCAGCAAGTGCACCTTTCTATACTGCATTAGCACTTTGGGTTGGCGCATTACTTTGTGGTAACTTACTGACTACTGAATTGAAAGATCAATCAATTAAAGATAAATTTAGTTTAAGAGAACTTTATTTAGGTCGTATGATCTTATTTTTACTCATCAGTGTGGCACAAGCGATTATCGTTGTTCTGGGTAACCTATTCATATTAGATGCTTACGCAAAGCATCCTATATACAATGTATTGTTTGCGATTCTCGTCGGATTGGCATTTACGGTCATTGTTTATACGCTTGTCAGCTTACTCGGTAATATTGGTAAGGCGCTTGCTATCATTATTATGGTATTGCAAATTGCTGGCGGTGGCGGAACGTTCCCAATTCAAGTTACGCCATTATTCTTCCAACATATCCATCCGTTCTTACCTTTTACGTATGCGGTCGATTTATTACGTGAAGCAGTCGGTGGTATTACGCCTGAACTTGTATGGACGAAACTTGGCTTCCTTTATTTAATTACAGCCATTATATTTGCAATTGGTGTTATATTGAAACCGAAATTCGAACCGATTAAGAAGGGGTTCTATGCAAGAAGTCAAGCGAGTAATCTTGTAGAATAAGCACCTATTCATTCAAAAAAATACTTGTTATAATGGCTATACATGAATAAAGGAGCTTAACAATGAACTATCGGGACAATGTATTATTTAAAATGGTAATTACCATTATCGGATCATTTCTAATCGCATTTGCCTTCAATGTCTTCTTATTATCAAATGATGTATTGAGCAGTGGCATAGGAGGATTAGCATTATTATTAAATAAATTATTGCATGTCGATGCAGGATTACTGAATTTATTGCTCAATTTACCGCTGCTCATACTTGGGTTTATGAAATTAAAGAAATCTGTCATGTATAATACGGTACTTAGTGTAGCTGTTCTATCATTCTTTTTATCCGTTATTCCTGTAAAAAGTATCGCCAATGAAGTGTTTGTTAACGTCATCTTTGGTGGTGTACTCGTTGGCATTGGTGTAGGGATTATATTAAAATACTCAGGTACAACGGGTGGCATGGATATTGTTGCTATGATTATTAGCCAGAACAGCAATATTTCTATTGGCTTAATCATGACTATTCTTAACGGTATCATCATTATTTGCTCAGGATTCTTATTCGATTGGAATTTAGCATTAATGACTTTATTATCTATCTACATTACAGGTAAGACGGTAGATACAATCTTTACATCTAACATTAAACTTACCGTAAATATCATCACCTCTAATTACGAAGGTATCCGTCAAGGATTGATTGATGAAATTTATCGCGGCATTACCGTTACTGACGTATATGGTGGATATTCTAATGATAAAAAGCATATGATTACGATGGTACTGACACGTTATGAACTGCAAAATGTAATACGCATTGCGAAGACACATGATGAAAACTGCTTTATCAACGTATATGAAACGACTGAAGTACATGGTAATTTTGCAAGAAATAATTAAAGAAAGAGGATGAAGACTTATGTCTCATCCTCTTTCTTCTATTATTCCTTTAAAAAATTTCGTTTCATCTAATGTACATTGCCTTGCATATGGTCTTCTAATATCCATTTGAAAGTTATGTTGCGCAAAGTAATCACCTTGACCATATTCACGATAGATGGTTTTCACGCCTTGCTTTCTTAAATATAAAAGTATATCCGGTGACTTCCCTACCAACATATCATTTACACTACTTGCTACAAATGTTGCAGGAAAATTTGCATTAATATACGGCTCAAAGTTAATCTCCTGTTGTTTCACGTGAAAGTCCTTCCCGATATAATCTTCCATTAATCCACGCACCATATATCTTGTTAATGACTTTTTCTTCGCAATTGCAATATCAATCGCATTAAAAAATCCACAATTAATTGCAACACCTTTCACGTTGATATCCGGAATTCTATACTGAAAATAGTGCTGATACTGTTCACTGGTTAACATCGTAACGTATTGTGCCATAATTTGTGCACCCGCAGAATCACCGATCATAAATAATCGCTTCATATCTATATCGTACTGTTCACCATTATCCTTTAACCAGTGCACACACTCATTCAACTGCACGATAGGTGTCGGATATTTCTGCATTGGTGCTAAATCATAATCATAACTCACAACTGCAAATCCATGCGTAGCTAAAGTCATACAGTATCCTTCGTAAGTTTCTTTATTTGAATAGACATACCCTCCGCCATGTACATTGACGATTACAGGATACTGATTTTGCTTAATCTCAGGATAATAAATATTTAATGTATTATTCTGCGTTCGATCACTATATGCAATACCCCTTATTACCCGAATACCGTTAGGTAGTTTGTTAAACGTATCTTTATATTGATCCAATGTTTTTATCATGACGTTAAATAGTTTAGATTGTATCGTCATTCTGTCACCCCTTGAATGTCTTCTTATTCTAACTATAACAAAATGGACCAGCATATGCCGGTCCATTTCATTCGTCATTTCGCTAATTACTTTTAACTATATATTAAGCACCGAGTAATATAGGTGTAAGCATGGGGATGATAACTACTACAATTACACCTACAATTACTAAAGCGATACTTGCCATTGAAGTTTCTGTTTCACCTAATTCAGTTGCAGCAGACACACCTAATGCATGACCACTCGTACCTAACGCTAATCCTCTGGCAATTGGGTTGCTAATTTTAAAGAAACGTAACATTTTATTACCTAGTGCATAAATGATAACTGCATTTAATATTACTGCTAAAGAAGTTAATTCCGGAATACCTCCAATGCCTTTTGACACTGGTAAAGCAATTGCTGTTGTTGCTGCTTGTGGTAACATTGACGCAATAATATCCGTACCAAAGCCGAAGAGTTTCGCAACACCGAAGATACCAAAGATTGCACCAGTCGTACCTAATGCAATACCACCGATGATGTGTAACCAATATTTTTGTAATACATCACGCTTTTTATATAAAGGTATTGCAAAGCAAATTGTTGCCGGTTCTAAGAAGAAACTAATAATACTACCACCTTTATTATACGTATCAAAGTCGATACCTGTAACCGCTAAAAATGTAATGCCAAATACCATACCTACGAATAGTGGTGCGAATAAGAAGAAACCATTAGACTTCTTAAATAAGATTTGTCCGATAACGAATGGTACGATTGTTAGCAATATACCAAAGTATACTGTGTTAACACCTAAATGATCTAATAAAGTCATGATTAACGCACCTCCGCATTACGATACTTTTTAAGTTCTTTTGTACTTTTTTCTGGAGCGTTCTCTTTACGCTCTGTCATCATTACAATCATTTGTGAGAAGAAGCCTGTGCATAATAATAATAATAACGTTGAAATGAAGATTAATCCGATAATTAAGAATGGATGTGCACTAATCAACCCTAAAGATTTCACTACTGAAATACCAGCAGGCACGAATAATAAACCGATGTTATCCGTAAGTGCTGTACCCACTTTCTCAACTTGCCCTAATTTCACGATACCTGTACATAAACAAATAAATAATAATACGAGTCCAATCACTGAAGCTGGCATTGGAATTGGCATGAATGTTTCAATAATTTTTGAGATGAGTAAAATTACTGAAATAACGATGACTTGATGGAAAAAGTTATAAGTTTTTGTATTTGTCATTTTAAATGACCTCCCGTTTTTTATCTTGAGTTCATATTACAATGAAAAATACATCAATAAAGCGTTTTCACTTTGAAATGCAAAAATGAATACTTGAAATGCAAAAAAATAAGGCTAAAATTAATTTAGCCCTATCTCATGTTTAAATTGCTTAATATACGAGCGTGATACTTGTAGCTTTACATCTTTCGTAAGCTTTACCTGATACGTATTATTAAACCACTGCTCTGCAGATTTAATATGATTTTTATTAATGATACTCGAGCGATGAATACGCATAAATTTATCTTGTGGCATCTTTTTCTCGAAAGCACTCAGCGGTTCATTAATGACATAATGATTGTTCACTGTCACGATATTCAACTTACCTTCTTCCACAAATAATGCAATAATGTCATGTGTGTTAATCACATAAATTTTATCATCAAGCTGCACAGAGATGGTCGAAATCGGATTCCCTTGTTTGTGAGGTAGCTCTTCACTTTGCATTCTCGCCTGTGCTTTCTCAAGTGCGGTTTGAATACGATTTAATTCAAATGGTTTGAGTACATAATCCAGTGCATTGAGTTCAAACGCTTTTACCGCATACGTATCATGTGCTGTTGCAAACACAATCATTGGTGGTGTTTTCATTTTGTTAATTTTTCGAGCTAAATCAAGCCCACTTTCATTGATTAAGTTAATATCTAAAAATAATAAATCATATGTTTCTGATAATAACGCAGTTAACGTCTCTTCTACCGAATCCGCTTCATGCGTGATATGTGTATCATCAATTTTATGAATTAAATACTGCAACTCATTGCGTGCTAAAGGTTCATCATCTACAACTAATATCTTCATTATTCATCCTCCTTTCTTTCGTATGGAATATGTGCGAAAAATTGTGTCCCATTATCACCGGTTACAAACTGTAATCTTGCATCCATATTATATAATCCAACGAGACGTTTATTTAAATTTTCAAGCGCACTTCCTGTGCCTGAAGTTGAATCCACTTCAATTAATCCAATTTTATCACGTTTATCAACAGGTATTCCGTTCCCGTTGTCACTTACTGCTATAATGATTTCATCCAAATCTCTCTTTACTTCTACATCAATAATATTGCCAGTCTTACGATTATGAAAAGCATGCTTTATAGCATTCTCAACTAATATTTGAATAATAAACGGTGGTACTTGTGCATCCACACATGTTGGCTCAACATTAAAGTGAATATTAAATCGGTTCGGAAATCGTGCCTGTTCAAGTGATAAATAAGCTTCGACTTGCTGAATTTCTTTATCGATCGTAATGGTTTTCTGTCTCGCACCTTGTAAATTCGATCTGAAGAAATGACTTAAATTCAGTAATAATTCACGTGCTTTCTCACTATCCACTCGAATGAGTGCAGATATTGTATTCATCGCGTTAAAGAAGAAATGAGGATTCACCTGTGCCTGTAGCGACTTAATTTCGGCATCCTTTAATAATTTCGTCTGCATTTCAATTTCTCCTAATTCAATTTGACTAGAAAATATTGCCGCTAATCCTTCAGCTAAACGACGTTCAACATAAGTCAGCTTCTTATTATCCGTAAAATACAGTTTCAATGTCCCTACGACTTCGTCATTGACATATAATGGTATCACAATTGCACCTTCAAGCGGACATCCAGGATGTGTACATCCGATTTCTTCTTTAGAATGTGCTTCTTTAATTTCGCCGGATTTAATCACTTGCTTCGATAACTCAGTAATAATCTTTTTCTTTGGGACGTGATGGTCACTCGCTGCACCAACATGGGCTAATATATCGGTCTTACTCGTAATAGATACTGCAGATACTTTCATTAAATCTTTAATAATTTGCGCCGCCTGTGTCGCACTAGATTCGTTTAAACCTAGTCGAAAATACGGCAATGTCTGATTCGCAAGATTTAATACGTCATGCGTTTGAACAGCACGCATATGTTGTTCCTGTTGTAACGTCGACAAGATGATTGATAGAAATATCGCCGTACCTAAACTATTAATTAAAGTCATCGGTAAGATAATAAATGAGACAAGTTCTTTTGCGTGTTGTATGTCAGAAGCAAAGCTAATAATACAAATCATTTGTATTAATTCCATCATAGCACCAAGAATGATACCTTGAATAATGGTCGGGTACTGATTGTTCTTTAACGCACGGTAGCCGAAATAACCCGATACTAATCCAATGAGACATGATGAAATGACGTAAGTATAAGCATCTACGCCTCCAATTAAATATCTCGAAATACCGGAAACGATTCCTACACCGATCCCTACTGCCGGTCCTCCTACAAGACCTGCCACACTAATCGTAAGGACACGTGTATTCGCGATAGCTGCATCACTTGATATCGTTCTGAATATTTGGCTCGAAACGATATGATTATCTCTAATTTCAACGCCCGTAAAGTTTGATACGACAGCAAATAATGCAAAAATAATAAATAACTGAATTTGAGATGAAACTTTTTCTCTTTCACTCATAACCTTTTTAAAGTGCGCAATATTCATTAATATGTACGCAACAATGATAATTAGCCCAACTCGTTCTAACAAAAAGATAAATAATTCAAACATAGGCGCCTCCTTATTTACTATTATTATACGATTAAACATAATAAAAAGGATAGGTCGCCCTATCCTTTCATCAACTTATTTTTCTACTGTTTTTACAATTTCATCTGTAACAATTTTATTCATTGCTTTAATACCTGGGTATTCTAAGTGAATACCGTCCGGTGCAAAGTATTCTGGATGCCCTTGTGACACTTTGTACCAGTCAATAATATGAACGTTTTTATATTTTTTCGCTGAACGGTACATCTCTTCATTTACGTGCGCTTCGTAATCTCTCGGCACACGCGCTGTAACTAGAAATACTTGTGCCTTATTAAACTTCTTCAATATTGTTTCCATATGATAATCTTCAAAGTCACCATTCGTTCCTAAATAGAGTACGACAATACCATCTTTACGATTAAATTCCGGATAATTATCTGCGACAGGAATCGCTTTATATATACTACGCCCAATTTCTCCGTCAATCGTTGCATTCGGAAATACGCGCTTAATATAATCATTAATATCAACAAGCACAGAATCTCCAATAAATAATGGTGCATGCGGATAAGTCTTTGTTGGCACTTCTCCTTCTTTACCATCTACTTGAATTGGTGCAATACGTTTCACTGCGGGTGCAATAGATTTCGTTTTCGTTACTACAATTTTATCTGTATTTTCCGGCGCTGCAGCTTTAACTGTCGCCACTAAATAAGGCGTTACCAGTAATAAATACAAACTAATCAGTAACGTCGTAAATTGCTTCACTGATTTAATATCGATAAACGTCTTTAAGCCTCTTTTACGGAATGGCTGCTCAATCAATTGATAGCTAATGATTGCCATTACTACAGTTAATACAATCGATAGTATATGAATATACCAAGGAATTTGACCTTGAATAAAGTGTGACTGCATTAGTACAATAATTGGATAATGCCATAAGTATAAACTATATGAATATCGTCCGATCCATGTTAATAACGGTAAACTAAAGAATTTAGAGATTAACGTTTGTGGATGTACGATTGCCATTATAAATAGCAACGTAAATATACCTAAAATATATAAACCACCCTGGAAGACATTCGCACTATGATCCGTATATACAAAGAACGAGCGAATTAAAAATATCGCACCAATTAATCCGATAACATCAATCACTCTTACTGCATACATTGGTGCGTTTTGTTTCAATTTATATGCCGGCCAGATGAGTGCTAACATCGCGCCTAATAACAATGTTTGAAGACGTGTATCTGTACCAAAGTAAATACGGGAAATGCTGATTGCAGGATTGTACATTGCCCACATTACGCCCATAGAAATAATAGAAATCACGAAGAATACGATAAAGATATTCGACTTTTTCTTCAAAAATTTAAACAGCATTAATAAGATAAACGGGAAAAACAAATAAAATTGCTCTTCAATTGCCAATGACCATAAATGCTTTAATGGTCGTGGCTCTAAACTTTGAAAATAGTCTAAACCATCAAATATATACCACCAGTTTGAAACATAAACCAATGCAGCATACATATCCTTTTTTACTTGGTAAAGTAATTCACGATCAAAGAAAATAATGTACTGAACAACAATAAACATCATAAAAAGTACAGGTGGTAATAAACGTTTAACACGTTTATACCAGAAATGAAATAAATTAATTGAACCGTTTGCTTCATATTCTTTTATCAACAATGTTGTAATTAAATACCCTGAAATAATAAAGAATGTATCTACACCTAAAAATCCACCTGGTAACCATTTTGGATTAAGGTGAAATATAATAATCGCTATGACTGCGATAGCTCTCATTCCATCTAACCCAGGAAAATATTGCCTTTTCATTAATATGCCCACCTTTTTTAACATAAACGTAACATAATTGTAATACTTTATTAATGATACAATCTTATCAAAAATATTACAACCCAATTATCGAATTTATAAATTGATGAATGTAATATCATTAGTTAGAATATCATTTTTACATTAAAAATCACAACTTATATCAGGCTTCTTCCTGATATAAGTTGTGATTCAAATTGCTCATATAGACATATTTAATTATTTGTTGTCTTTATCTTCTTTAACTTCTTTAACTGTACCTTTAATCGTTGTTTTCGTTTGATCTTTTACAGTACCTGAAATTGTACCTTTGTTCTCTTCAGCCATTTGAATAGCCTCCTTTTTATTTCTATACATCATATTATAACGTATATCAATAAAATTTGATAACGATAACTATTCTATCGTTACTTAAAACGTTAATGCTAACTTTTCTGCTTTTTCAATCGCTGCCGCTTTAATTGCGTCTGCTTGATCTGGTAATGCATTGTGTCCTTCAATAATTAATTCTTCAATACTTGGAATACCCATGAATCCAAGTATTGTTTGTAAATAACGGTTACCCATTTCATAATTTGCTGCTGGTCCTTCTGTATAGAATCCACCACGCGCTTGAACTAATAATGCTTTTTTATCTGTTAATAAACCAACTGGTCCATTTTCAGTATATTTAAATGATTTGCCTGCAATTGCAACTGTATCAATATAAGCTTTCACGACTGCCGGGAATGATAAATTCCACATTGGCGCAACAAATACATACTTATCAGCTGCTGCAAATTCATCACTTAATTCTTCAATACGCGCTACTTTTTGTTGTTCTGTTTCAGATAATGTTTCGAATGCTTCTCCTGAGCGCAATTTCCCCCAACCTGAGAATACTTCTTTATCTAATAAAGGAATAAATGTATCATATAAATCGATATGTTTCACATCATGTTCTGGATGTGCTGCTTTATAACTTTCAATAAATGCTTTTCCTGTTGCCATTGAGAATGAAATTGTTTCATCGTTCGGATGTGCTGTAATGTATAATACTTTAGTCATGTGTAATATCTCCTCTAAATTTAATTAAGTTTATTTTTTATACTCGATATAATTATTATAGTTCTATTTGTATAATAGTCAACTAAAATGTTTTATTTTTTATAACTAAAAAATAAAACGAGGAGGAATAAAAGATCCCCCTCTTAGCAACAGTTTAAATAGACAATACTACTTTCTCCAGAATGTATTGATATCTCGCTTATCTTCTATATTATACGTAATCATTTCATGCAATAATTCATATGGTATTTCCTGATGCCACTTCACTTTAAATAATCCTGCTGTTTGATCATACCCCGCTTCAGCGATTTTCTCTTTAAATAATGCCATTGTTTTATTTTCAGGTGCAATTGAGATATGCGCTTTTGCAGTACTAATTCCGAGAATAAATGTACCATGATCAGTATACATCGGCGTATTCCATTTAAATGCTCTTTCCAATTGCGGATATTGCGTTTCAATCCACTCAAATAAATCCTGTACTTTTCCTAAATGATTTACATCGTCAATTTTATCGAAAAACAAATCAAATTGATGCATCAGCTTCCTCCATCATCTGCTTAATTGCGTTGTAGTATATCTTCAAATGGCCAACCTTTTTCTATTAACACTTCTTTATAAAATGGGTCTTTGCCAATCAACTTTATTGTATCACCAATCGCTTCAACTTCATCTAAATGATGTGTTGTTAATATAATCAATTTATTCTGCTTTAATTCATTTATTAAACGGTGGATGTCGTATCTTGATTTCAAATCAATACCAACAGTCGGTTCATCCAGAATAATAATTTCAGGATTCCCTAGTAAACCGATTAACATATTTACTTTACGTTTCGTACCACCTGATAGCGATGCTACTCTCGCTTTATCTTCAAATAAGTTGAGCGACTTTTTATAGCTGTTGATGCGTTCAGTATCAATCGGATTTTTATAGAGTCCTCTAAAGAAATCAATATTTTCAGATACTGACATATGCTCGAATAATGCGATATCCTGTGGAATATATCCCAGCCTTTCCTTTAATGCTTTAGACGACAGTGACTCACCGAAATATCGAATTGCTCCTCCGTCCTGACGTTCTAGTTTCGCAATCATACGTAATAACGTCGATTTTCCTGCGCCATTTTCACCTAGCAATATCGTTACCGCATTCGCTTTAAATGTAGTATTCAGTTGATTGAATATTACTTTTTTACCATATCTTTTATTTAAATTTTCAACTTCAATCATAATAGTCCTCCCGTAACGATAGACATATACAATGCGATAAGTGCAATTGTAAAGGTCACAGTCATAAACAATCGATGACTTATTGTTCGTACGTTAAATAACAATACACTGAGCACCACTTCATAAATGAGTGTACACACGAAGCAAATTGTATAAAACTTTATACTCAAATGTTGTTGCATTAAATGTGCCATGATATAGAGTGTGAGCATAATGAAACACGTATGCACAGTAATATAAACGAAATGCATATATGTACGCATACGATTAAACATAAATAATCGATCTAGTGCCGCATCCTGCTTTAATCTTTGATGTAATATTATTTGTATTGCCGATACAAACAATATCATACTATAAATCATGCTTAAACTCATCGATGTGTCCTGATGCGTTCCTATCGCATATTGCTTTAATTTGCTCGTCGGTGTCAGCTCCTCATACTTTTGTTTAACTTGTTCTCTCTCTACTTTTTCGTGTTGGTTAATATGCTTTGTCACGATATAAGGAATTTGTTGTTCATATAACGTCTTACTCGTAATTTCCTGGGCAATAGCACCAACGAAATCATCTCGATAATAGAGTTGTATCGCATCTCTCATTGATTGATGTGCTAACTTATCTTCAAATCCTTTTGGAATAGAGAAAGTTAATACTGAAATGTTTGCTTTTATTTGATCCTCAATAAATGCATCTTCTTTATCCAGTTGTTGTACTGACACAAATTTATTTTGTGCTAACGCCTTAACTAGCTGCTTTGATGCATGAGATTCATCTAAATCCTGCACTGCTATTGGCATCTTAAAGACTGCATTCATCTTTTGTTCAATCCCATATAACGCTAGGAAAGTGAGCATCAATGTAAACATTAGGGCTACATAGGCTTTCCATTGTTTAAATACGACAAGGTATAGTATTGATTTCATCTTCTATACCTCCAGATTAAAGTAATGATTAATAACATAGTTAATGAAGCAACTGTTATATAAAAAGGCATTTCTGTCTTAATTAAATAATTATTCAATAATAATTCTACTAAATGATTAAATATATGATTGAATGGCTGATGATACAATAAACCACCCCATGCATCTTTAAAATAAACAGAAGGAATCGTAGCACCAGAAAATACAATGATTAATAAAGTAAGTATCATGTTCAACAATATATTCATCACTTTAGGCATGAATTCACATATTAATAAGCATATAAAAATAAGTAATAAGTAATAACCGATATTGAATATAAGCGGCACTGTATTATAACTTTCAAAATCTACGGCCATCCAATGATTTAATGCCCATAATCCTAATCCTGCAATAATACATGTATAGCATAAACTAATCACACCTCGAACGAGTGTCAGCTTTTCATAAGAATAATGAAACATGGCTAAACGCTCTTTTAATGCTTGTTCCTGATTCATCTTTAATATGCTAAATAAGGCTAAGAAGAATAAGTACAAACTAATAAAGTAAGCAGACAAGGTATAATACTGATAGCTGTCGTATAGCTTAACCGTATGCTCATCAAATGCACCTTTGCGATCTAAACCTGTAAATAGCATATCCGTCATCATAGTGAGCATTTCATCTTTCGTCGTTTCCGGATAAAGTGTTTTATACGCTTTTGCACCACCCATTGATAACATTAAACGACTGTAAACTGAATCAGTAAGTTGATAAATAATAATACTTTCCAGTGATTGTTGATCGTATGTGTAAACTGAAATCGGTAAGTTACCTTGCTGATAAAATACTTGAGTCATTCCTTTATCAAAGACAAAATAGCCATCGAGTTGATGTTGTTTTAGTTTCTGTCTCGCTGTGTTCTCGTCATAGTGCTTCAATTCAATATCTTTCCCCATGCTCTGACCATCACCGATTGCCTTCAATATCAATTGTGTTTCTTTTGACTGATCTAAATCTACTAATCCTATCGAGAACTTATCTTGTTTATTGTCATGCATATGCGTTAAAAATAACAACACACCGATGACTGAAATAAATAATAGCAATATATATACTAGCAAATACCACTTTTTCAATAGAAAAGAGTGATAAATGCTGAATAATTGACGCTTCACATTTATCACTCCCCGTTGTTTTCTTACATATATGCGCTCAATAAATATGAGGCTATTCTAAATCTTTGCTGACATCTTCAAATATTTTTCCAGCTTTTTCTGATATTTCTTTTTGTAAATCTTCAATTTCACTGTCAGACATCGTACTTAAATCTTTAGCACCTTCTGTTTTTACTTTAACATCCTGCTTAAGTTTCGTCACAGCGTCAATCATTAATTTGATTGGCTCGTTATCAACTTCCGTTGAAATTTCCATCTTTTGTTTTTGTTCATTGTTTCCGATATCTGTAACCATATCATTCGTATAATTTAATAAAGCTTCTTGTCCTACTAATTTAGTTAAATCAACTGTTCCTTTATCCGTACGTTTATCGCCATCAACTTTAGATTCATTGACAAATTTGATTTCTTTTTCGCCGTTGTCATTTACAGTAATTTTGTAGTCATCTTTATAGTTGTTATCTTTTTTATCTGATGAACCTGCAATAGCAAAAATATTTGGCTCTGTATCCGTAGAAGCTTTAATGTCTACTTTAACATTGTCATCAATTTTTGTTAATGCATCCAGTTTTACTTCACCTTTATCTTTTGAAAGGACTAAGTTACGTTTTAAGATCTTTTTACCATCAACGTAAATTGTAGAAACCACTTTAGGAAAGTCTGTTTCTTTTTGATCCTTCAGTTCTTTTAACGCTTTATCGATTTCTTTATCAAAGTCAGTACCTTTTGCTTGTTGTGTAATTAAGTCTTTTAGTTCTTTATCGCTCTTTGCTTGTTCAAGTACTGCAACAAGTATTTCTTTAACTTCTTTTGGCTGTAAAGTCATTGTTAATTTATCAAGATTTTTTTCTTCATCAAAGATTTTAACTTTTTCAGTATCTTTTTTAAACTGGTCATCTTTTAATTTTTCAGTAAGCGTTTCTGTATAACGATCAACAATTTTATTAATATCTTCTTGAGACACCTGTGCATTACCAAGAATATTATTTAAGTTTAATGAATCATTTGTCATCGTATCATCGGTCGGTGAACCTGTAATTTTATCAATTGTTTCAACGATTTTATTATTTGGAATACTTAATACGTTATTGAGTACTGGTGCAGAGATATACTGGTTCTTTTCATCTGCCTGCCAAGCAAATTCACCTAATTTGTTATCTGCAATAGTTGGTGTAATGCTTAAGTTAGACATTTTCTTTTTACTATCATGCGCCATGTTTAATACTAAATTAGAAGAATCGATTACTGATTTTGGTACACCTAATTGAGAAACTAATGTTTCTGGTACATCTGCTCCTAATTTTAAATTAACAGCGTAATTTTCATCCTTCATCTTCTCTTGAAATTTCGTTTCGTTCTCAAAACGCGTGCTTACATAATCCTGAACTGACTTAAATGACTCCTGCTCACTTAATAAGTAGGCGTTCTTTGGTGTATTCGTTAAGAAAAAGTAAGCTGCTGCTGCCCCACCACCAATTAATAAAACGAGTGCTGCAATAATTCCTATGAGCAATCCCTTCGATTTTTTCATATTTTATTCCTCCACGTTTTTGATTTTTATCTTCACTATTAATGATAACAAAACAATAATAATTACGAAATAGTTTTCACAAAAATAGCCATAATTATTATTATTTATGAAAATTAGTTTACTCAGCTTTGAAATTTTGTGAAAATTGTATGCAAAATCACTACTTTCACAATTATATTTTTTCATTCATCAACCTATTTATTACTCAAATTTTCACTGAGACGTATCACTTTGAAGTGCAATAAATAAGCGCCTAACGCCATTATAAATAATGATAATATTGCAATACGGCTTGCTAATGGTCCATATTCTTTTAATAGAAGTGTAATCGTGCCATAAATAAACGGACCAAATACTGCTGATAATTTGCCACTCATTGAGAATAACCCAAAGAACTGCCCTTCATGTTCAGCTGGAGATAATTCAATAATTAACGTTCTGGATATTACCCAAATCGATCCCATTGCTATCCCAAACAATATAGCACAAATATAAAAGGCCGCTTTCGGTAATGGAATGCTCGCAATGATTAAAGCTACCATGAGCACTAGCGCTACGTAATGTAAAGCTTTTAATGAACCGATATGTTTAGCGATATAACCAAAGATGAATGCACCAATGACACTAAACACTGTCGCAATCATGAATATTTTAATAAATTCAGTAGAAGTAAATCCAACGACAGTCGTTGCATACGGCTGCATCATACTGATCGCTGTTGCCAGCGCGTCATTTAAAAAGAAATACACAATTAAAAAGACATAAATAGCAGGTTCATTACGTGCCATTTTAAACGTATCCAGCACTTCTTTATATCCAGATGTTAGGCTGGATTGATAGTTCTGTTGATGTTGTTTCATTTGATTCTTATTCTTTTGCCCATCACTACCAAATATAAAGATAGGAATACTAAATATTAAAAATAAAATTGCTGTTGGTATGAACGTGTTCCCCGCATCTTTAGTTCCTACTAGCGCCATCACTGTAAGGACACCAAATAACGTCCCTAAATAACCAAGTGCAACACCAAAACCTGAAAGTACAGAGTGATCTTCTTTCGGCGCTAAACTACTCATCATCGCATCATAAAACACAAGACTTGAGTTATACATGAACTTCGCAATGGTAAATAAAATAATAATTAATAAAAAAGATACCGGAATACCCCATAACTGCTGTTTCATATCAGCATGATAAATATAGCCCATTAAAAATGTACAAAGAAAAACTACTAGAGTAAATATAATTACCCATTTCTTTTTCTTTTGTGTTCTATCAATATATACGCCGTATATTGGACTAAGCACGATTAATAACAATGCAGCAACACTTGCTGAATATGCTATCCATGTAGACGATACTTGTTCTGTTACCGGATTCGTTCCGAATTGTTCTGTAACGAATTGTGGGAAGAATAAAGTTACGATGTTCGCACTAAATATCGTATTACTAAAGTCATAGAGCGCCCAGCTAAAAATCGGTAATGATAATAATAGTCTCAAATCTTTTTTCATGATGGTCTCCTTAAAAAGTGATAATACATATAGTGTAACGATAGATTGTTCTCATAATATAAATTTTCTGTTTCATTATTGTAAAGCAGGCTAATGTACCCCAAAAGTGATTAATTTTAATTTAAGTATAAAAAATATATTTAATATAATTGACGGCGATTGATATATTATTTATACTAAACACATCTTAAATTTAAAGGAGTTATAAAAATGAATTTCAATCAATTAGGTACGCTATTATTAAGAATCACAGTAGGTCTTACTTTCTTCTTACATGGCTTAGCAAAATTTCAAGGTGGTATAGAAAACACTGTTGGATTTTTTGAATCACTCGGTTTTCCAGGTGTTTTAGCATATGTTGTTGCAATTATCGAGCTTGTTGGGGGTATCATGATGATATTAGGCATTAAAACAAAAATCATTGGATGGTTATTCGTTGCAGTGCTTGCTGTTGCAATAATAAAAGTTAAGCTCGCTGCTGGTTTCATGGGTAACGATAAGACGACTGGATATGAGTTTGATATTTTATTACTCGCTGCATCGTTATTCTTCGCTTTAGGTAATGATTCTATATATAGTATCGAACAAAAATTTATGAATAAATAAATATCTGAAAATAGGTGAATTTTCTGTAAATTGACCCTATAACATTTTAACACGACTTTCTCTTTATTATCATCTAAGAGCTATTCAAACGATTTTTGCAAAATAAAAAACGAGTTATACATCCATTATGTTATAAGAATGTATAACTCGTCTATTCATATAATCGGCGATATCCTTCACTACTATCTTTCAAGAATCCCTTTACCTTCATAAATTTTCTCAGCATATTTTTCTATACGATTACGACGTGTTTCGCTACGCTTCGCTTTATTGATTTCAATTACATAAGCGCGTTGACGTCCTGGCGTTAAATTATAAAAAGCTTCTCTCAATCTATCATTCTCTTTAAACGCTTCTTCTAACTCCACTGGAATTTCAAGTGGTCCATGTTCTTTTTTAGGTGGTTTTTTACCTGACTTTTCTACACGTATCGCTTCTTCTATGTAATAGCGAATCATTTCTTTCTTCTCTTCAATTTCTTCTACTGATGTGAAACGCAGCTGACGATCGACTTGCACATGTTCTGTTTGCTGTATCAACATATTGTATTTATCTTCAAGCATTACACCTTTATGAAATAATAAAGCGACATAATCTTTAAACCCATGCATTAACACTACATTTTTTCCTTTTAGTGTGTAGCACGGATGCATCCATTTATAATCTTCCTCTAAGTCAAATGATGTAATAATTGCTCTAAATAATTGATAGGCTTCTTTCCACTTCGAATCTTTTTGAAAGTATTGCTCCAGCTTTTGCTCAGTCGTTAATTCTGTCATTTGTTCTCCTCCATTTCGTCACATCAATGACTACTATGCATTGATATCAAATCCATATTTTTTATATATTTTTTTACATGCATCATTTTGTAAGTAATGATATAACGCATCTGTTTCTTTCTTATGCTTTGTACCTTTTATTTTTGCAATCGGATAAGTAATTGGATCATGTAACGCATCGTTTAGTGGAAGTTGATGTTGCACTTTGCTTGTTGCTTTAAGATCTGACGCATACACAAAGCCTGCTTCTGTATTCCCTGTCTCTACATACGTCAGTACTTGACGTACATCTTTCGTCAATACCATTTTCGGCTTTAAAGTTTCTTGTAAATTTAATTTTTTTAACGTCTGCGCTGCATATTTACCCGCTGGTACTACTTCAGGATTGCCAATAGCTATTTTTCTAATTGTGTTATCTTTTAGTGTTTCAGGGGATACGATAGCATCATTTGAAATGAGTACTAAATGATTTTTTAATAGTATGGTCGTGTCACTTTGATTAATGTCTTGATGTTTAATTAAATCGTCAACTTTATCCTGCGCTGCAGAAATGAATAAATCAACCGGTGCTCCTGATTTAATTTGTTGGGCAAGTGCACCTGACGCACCATAATTAAATTTGATATCAATATTTTTGTTTTTATTTTCATATGCTTTTTCTATTTCAGTTAACGCATTTTTTAGACTGGCTGCAGCTGAAACTGTAATGGTTATTTTTTCTTTTGCTGTTTGATTTTGTGATGTACCACATCCACTTAATAACATACACATCGATAGTAGGACCCATATCTTTTTCATAGAATTTCCCCCTTAATATGTATATATATTATCATAAAAAAAAGACTCGTTATGCATAATAACATAACAAGTCTAGATCATATTGATTTAAAGTAATAATTTTAGTTTCTAATTAAATAATCAAATGCACTCAATGCTGCTGTTGCACCAGACCCCATTGAAATAATGATTTGTTTATATGTTTGATCTGTACAGTCTCCTGCAGCAAAGATACCTGGTACATTTGTTGCACCGTTCTTATCGACAATAATTTCTCCTCGATTATTACGTGCAACGACATCACCAACAAATTCTGTGCTTGGTACTAAACCAATTTGTACAAATACACCTTCTAATTCAATCGTGTGTTCTTCATTTGTATTACGATCTACATAAGTTAAAGCTTTTAATGTTTCTTCACCTGTTAATTCTTTTGTTGCAGCAGATTTAATCACCTTTGTGTTACTTAACGATGCTAAACGATCTTGTAACACTTTATCTGCGCGTAATTCTTCACCAAATTCAAGTAACGTCACATGTTCAACAATACCTGCTAAATCAATTGCCGCTTCAACACCAGAGTTTCCTCCCCCAACAACTGCAACGCGTTTCCCTTCAAATAAAGGACCATCACAGTGCGGGCAATATGCTACACCTTTTGTTTGATATTCAGCTTCACCAGGGACATTCATGTTACGCCATTTCGCACCAGTTCCGATGATCAATGTTTTAGATGTTAATTTACCACCGTTTTCTAGCGTTACATGGACTAAATCATCTATTTTTTCTAATGATTCAACACGTACAGCACTCATCACATCGATATCATAACTGTTGATATGATCTTTCAAGTTTTGAGAGAATTCAGGACCTGTCGTTTCTTTTACCGTAATGAAGTTTTCGATACCTGCTGTATCATTCACTTGACCACCAATACGTTCAGCTACAATTCCTGTACGTAACCCTTTACGAGCTGCATAAATTGCTGCACTACCACTTGCTGGCCCTCCACCGATTACAAGTACATCGAATGTTTCTTTCGCATCGAACTCAGCAGCGTCAGCACCGCCACCTAATTTCGCAATGATTTCTTCTACTGTTGCTTTACCGCTACCAAATTCTGTACCGTCTAAGAACATAGTAGGAACAGCCATAATATCTTTAGATTCTTCTCTAAATGCTGCGCCATCAATCATTGTATGCGTAATATTTGGATTTAAGACTGCCATCATGTTTAATGCTTGTACAACATCTGGACATTTCGTACAAGTTAAGCTGATGAATGTTTCAAAGTTGAATGGTCCTTCTAACTTTTGAATTTGATCAATAACAGATTGTTCTACTTTCGGCGCACGACCACTCACTTGTAATAACGCTAATACGAGAGATGTAAATTCGTGACCTAAAGGCACACCCGCAAATGTGATACGCGCCGCCTCATTAGGACGAGCTAACGTAAAGCTCGGTGTACGTTTTAAAGTGCCTTCTGTTAATGTAATGCGTGCAGACATCGATTCAATCTGGTTTAATAATTCCATCATATCCTTGCTTGTCTTGTCTTCTCCAGCGCTTGCCGTGATAACGACATCGCCTTCCATTAACTCTAAATACTGAGCTAATTGTTGTTTCAATGTTTCATTTAACATTACATATTCTCCTTTAATTATCATTTTTCTGTTCTAATTATAATAGAGACCACAACGTAAAAGTACGTTGTGGCAGCCATTAAATATTAAATTAAACAATTACTTTAATTGATATATTAGATTTTACCTACTAAGTCTAATCCAGGCGTTAAAGTTTCGCCGCTTTCTTTCCATTTCGCAGGACAAACTTCACCATCATGAGATGCTACATATTGTGCAGCTTTAACTTTATCAACTAATACTGAAGCATCGCGACCGATACCATCATTATTGATTTCCATCGTTTGAACAACACCATCTGGATCGATTAAGAATGTCGCACGTTGTGCAAGACCTGCTGCTTCATCTAATACATCAAAGTTGTTCGCGATAACGTGAGATGGGTCACCAATCATTGTATATTGAATTTTACCAATCGCTTCTGAATGATCATGCCAAGCTTTATGTGTAAAGTGTGTGTCACATGATACAGAATATACATTAACACCTAAGCTTTGTAATGTTTCATATTGTTCTTGTAAATCTTCTAATTCAGTTGGACAAACGAAAGTGAAATCTGCTGGGTAGAAACATACGATGTTCCAGCTACCTTTCATTGATTCATTAGATACTTGAACAAATTTGTCCTCTTTAGGATCATAAGCGTTCGCTGTGAATGGTAAGATTTCTTTGTTAATTAAAGACATGTGTAAATTCCTCCTGAGAATAGTAATAAATTTTCTTTTCTAGATTAGAATAATTCTAATCTCTACATTGTTTATTATTACATGTGGAACTTTTTAAGTCAACTCACAACACTTGAAATCACTAATAAATCCTATCATGATTTATTTCATTATCATCGTAATAAATACAGTGATAATTACAATTGGAATGATGTATTTTAATAAAAATGACCATACTTTAAATAATCCTCTATATTTCTCGTCCATTAATTCTTCTCTCGCAACAGCTTTGTCTAGTCGATAACCCGTAAACAGCGCGAAACATAAAGCGCCAATCGGCAACATAATATTTGATACTAAATAATCCATGTTATCAAAGAATGTTCCAGCACCAAATTTCACTTCACTTAATACACCACTTGATAAAGCAGAAGGTATACATAAAATAAACAATAATATTGAAATTAAATATACACCTTGTTTTCTTTTACTTTCATTTTGCTTAATGTAGTTTGATACATTAATTTCAATTAAAGAAATAGACGATGTAATTGTCGCAAAAAAGAATAAGGATAAGAATATTAAATAAAATACACTGCCCATCGGTAACTGATCAAATACGTATGGTAACACGATAAACAACAATCCAGGGCCTTGTGCGTTATCGATGCCTAGCGATGCCGTCGCAGGAAATATAGCAAGTCCTGAAAGTATCGTCACTAATATATTCAATGCGACAACTGAAACACCTGACTGCACTAAATCTGTCTTTTTATCTAAATATGATGCATAGGTTAACATCCCTCCAAAACCGACGGATAATGAGAAGAATGATTGACCTAGCGCAAAGAGTACACCTTCTGAATTCATCGAGCCGAAGTCAGGCTTTAAGAAATAAATTACACCTGTCATCGCATGCGGTAATGTTAAAGAGCGAATGATTATCACAACAAATGCAACAAAGAGGAGCGGCATCATAATTTTAGAAGCTTTCTCTATACCACCTTGAATTCCTTTAGAAACAATATACGCTGTTAAAAAAATAAATAATGCAGCACCAAAAATAGCATACAATGGATTGCTAATAAGAGTACCAAACAATGCTTCATAGTGCTTCGTATGTTGTTTCGTTACAATCACATATATCGTTCTTATCATATACAGGAGAATCCAACCACCAATCACACTATAAAAACTTAACAATAAAAAGACGCCTACATTGCCTAAATGACCTATTAAATTAAAATATTTATTACCTGTCAACTTGCCAAATACTTCAGTACTATACGTTTTGCCGTGTCTACCAATAACAAATTCTGCAAGTAATAGTGGTAAACCGATAAACATTGTAAATATAATGAATAGAAATAAAAATGCAGCACCACCATTGTCGGCCATGACGTATGGGAATTTCCACATCGCACCTAACCCTATTGCCGAACCGGCACTTGCCAATATAAATCCAATTTTTGAACCCCAAGCTGATCTTTGTTCCATGTGAATTCCCTCATTTCTTAAGTTTATTTAAACAAAAAAAGAGGCCAGTGCATACGCACTGGCCATAAAAATAGACCGTCTGCATATGCAATCGGCCTCAAGTAACGCAAATGAAGCCGTCATAGATACTTATATCTATGACGAGCATAAATATAAGTTATGACAGCTGCCACCACATATTTAGTTTTGCACTTGTATGTACAAAAGACTTCATTTCCGTTACCTCACTTGTTTAATATTACTGATAATTCTAACATCGAATAGATTAATCGTCAAACACCTTTTATCTCGCATCTGTAATATGCGTAATCGGTAAATACATCGCACATATCAATGACAGCACGATAATACTAATCATAATCAATACTAACAGTATATCTCGATAACTAAAGGGAACGTGGTAATAATATGTTCTTTTCCCGTCATGAAAGCCCTTCTTTTCCATCGCAACTGCTAAACGATGCGCACGTCTAATATTTTGACTCATTAATGGTATTAATATATGTTTGAGTCGTTTAAGCCCACGATATTGTCTCGCATCAATTACGTGATATCGCATTTTTAGCGCATTTTTTAATTGAAAGTAAGACTCAAACATTAACGGTACCATTCGAATGGTCGCCATGAAAGCATATGCATATTTCGGTTTAATTTTGAAATGCTGCATTAAGCTATAAAATATTTTTACGACTTCACTTGTAAAGGCAATCGTCAGACCGAGGCAACCCAACGTCAACGTTCTTAACGAAAGATGTAAACCACGAAACAGACTCTCCTTAGAAATATGGATCATCCCCCATTCAAACAACATCGTCTTCCCCTCACCGTAAAAGACCATAAACAACGACGAAGTAATACTAAACAGAATCATGACACTAACAAACGCAGCAATTAATTTGAAGCGAACACCACTTAAACCGAACATAAAGATAAACATGAATAACGTTAAATATAACATCCAGTCAAAATTATGAATAAAGATAACAACCGCGAACAGTAGCACTCCTAATATCAATTTCGTGATAATATTCGCTTTATCCAGAAAGGTAGAATAAATTTTAAACTGTTCATACATGTTCACTTCTCCTCACTTCAACAAGATGACCATCTTGAATATTCAAAACGCGTGACGGGTATCGCATAATCAACTGCTCATCATGTGTCACCATAATTATGGACTGTCCTGATGCAACACGTGCTTTAAATAACGTAATCAACTCAAAAGTATTCTTACTATCTAAACCGAAAGTAGGCTCATCCAGTAATATAATATCTGCTTTCGTACTTAAAGCGGTCGCAACACTCAAACGACGTTTCTGGCCCATTGATAATTCATACGGATGACGATGACGTAAATGGTATAACTGTAACGTAGTTAATAATGCAATTGTTTCAGTTTCTGCAGTCGCTTCATCTAAAAATTGATAATTAAAATATATTTCATCATAAACAGTACTTTGAATAAATTGTAACTCTGGATTTTGATATACAAGATAGAGATGTTGAGCAGCGTCTTTAACTGTCTTAAGCACATTCCCGTTAAATGTAATTTCACCGTTATACGGAATGATTTGCATTATTGTATCGAATAATGTTGTCTTACCGGCACCATTATTCCCTGTTATGGCAACCCACTCATGATTTTTCACTTCTAAATGTTCGATTTGATAGAGTACACGCGCTTTACGTTTAACTTCCACTTGTGATAACGCCAACTTAAATACTTGCTTATATGGGTGATAGTGAAGTGGTTCGGGTGCCATTTGATACGCATTAGGATGCCACACACCATAGTCATTCAACAATTGTTCGTGTTCTTTTAATATGACTTCTGGTGAATCACTCGCGACAATTTCACCGGACTGATTCATCAATATAATTCGGTCGACATGTTCCCATATATACGATACTTTATGTTCGACGATTAACACGGTTTGATCTTGCCAAAGCTCAATCATTAATGACCACAAATTTTGAGTCGTCTCGTGATCAAGCATCGCTGTCGGTTCATCCAGGAATAAAGTATTAGCGTTTTGTAATAATGAACCAGCAATCGCAAGTTTTTGTTTCATCCCACCACTTAACTGGTTAATCATTTGGTGTTCATCTACATTTAAACCGACTTGTGTCAGAGCAGCACGAATTTTGCCATCCATCTCGGCACGTGGTACATTTTGATTTTCTAATATAAACGCTAATTCTTCATATACTTTCGGCATACAAAACTGGCTATCGGGATCTTGAAATATCACACTTGAATCATCATGAATTTGAAGTGTGTCATATTTCATCGGCAGTTCAACAAGTTGTGGTACGATACCACTTAATACATTCAATAATGTACTTTTACCTGAACCTGACGGACCAAGTAATAACACCTTTTCTTTATCTTGAATTTCCAGGTTTAATCCATCAAATATTTTGTCGTCTTCTCCGGGATATTTAAGACGTAAATTCGAAACTTTCAACATCGCTATAAACTATCGTAATCTGCCTGGCTTGTTGATCTAAATAGCTTTGTAACGCCTGTCTGATCAAGTGCCTTAACGATATAATAAGACAGTAACCCGGAAATGAGTACACCACTGATAAGACGGAAGATGATGTATAATAATACATTCCATCCTGCAACTTCTGACATATAGCCGTAGTAATATTCAATAGGTAAACTGATTATTGCAGCTGCCACACCGGCCAGAATACTTACCATTACTGTTCTCGAACGATATTTAAATAGCATAAACACAAGTTCGCATGCCAATCCTTGTAAAAATGCAAAGACGAAAGTTGGAATATCAAATTTACCCATGACAATTGTTTCACCTGCGCCTGCAGCAAATTCAGCCAGTAGTGCAATACCTGCTTTTGGTACAATTAAATAAGCAACCACTGCCGCCATGAACCAAACGCCGTATACAAGTTGTTCGAGATGTAAACCAAGTGGTTTTATAGCTTCATATGGCAACCACACGAAGTTATAAACGATTGCAAATAGTACTGCGACGAGTACTGTAACTAAAATATCCGATAACTTTAAACCATTACGACTTACTGAATCATTCATTTCCATTCCTCCATAAAAATACGCACCCTTCAATAAAGAAGACTGCGCAAGGAAAAATAGACATAACACCGTTATGACTATACACTTCCCTACGCTAGTATCATCTAGATCAGGTTCAAAGGGTCTAAAGCTACAGCTTTATCTCAGTTTTTACAAACTCCCCTAGTGCGTTTATTCAAATTTGTTATTTTTACACTACCTTTGAAAATATATTTTGTCAATAAGAAAAATTATTTACTACTAATTGTTATCCATCATAAACAAGTTAATAGTTGCGAATTACACCAATAACGTAGATAATATGTATAACAATAAACGAATAAAGCAGGAGATTATTTGAACTACATTAAGATAGAACGCGTAGATCCAGAGGATTTGCCATTACTTATACAAATTAGCAAGAAGACTTTCGATGATACTTTTAGACCGAACAATAAAGATGAAGTGATTGATAATTATTTAAACACCTCATTTACAAAAGAAATGATGTTGAACCAATTGAAAAATCCTCATTCTGAGTTTTATTTTGCGGTTGTAAATAACAAAGTGGCCGGCTATTTAAAGATAAATATTAAAGATGCTCAAACTGAAAATATGGGTGCAGATTCACTTGAAATTGAACGCATATATGTTGATCGTAATTACCATAAACAAGGTATTGGAAAATTGTTGTATGACAAAGCAATCGAACGTGCCCATTATTATCGTGTCCATAAAGTTTGGTTAGGGGTATGGGAACATAACCATAATGCCTTAGCATTTTATACTAAATTAGGTTTTAAACATACCGATTCACATGTATTCCAAATGGGTGATGAAGCTCAAACAGATTTTATCATGGAATACCCACTTTAGCATTTGTTAACATTTTCACAAATACCTCTATACACGCAAACCTTCAAAAGATATAATAGTCATGTATTTATATTGTTCTTAAAATTATTGTAAGAATAACACTATAGGAGGATTTACAATGACAATTGAAATTCCAGTAAAAACGATTGAAGACACGTATGCGTCTAAAAGCAACATTGAAAACATATTAAATCAAGTTGCAGCGAAAGAAGTGATGGCGGATCAAACACCGAGTCACTACATGTTAAAAGCAATTATGTCAGGATTTTTACTTGCTATCATGGCGGTATTACAACTTGCAGCAAAAACGCAATTCGCTCCAGCTGGCAATCCAGGTTTAATCAACTTAATCGGTGCGATTGCTTTCAGTATTGCACTCGTTATGATTGTATTAACAAACTCTGAGTTATTAACAAGTAACTTTATGTTCTTTACAGTTGCGTATTACTACAAAACAATTACGTTAAGCAAGATTATGAAAGTATTTACGCTATGTTTCCTGGGAAATATTATTGGTGGCTTTATTCTTTTCGGTATGATGACAGGAACGAAAGTAATGACACCAGAAATGGTAGCTGCATTAACAAAAACGGTAAATGCAAAAACAATCGATGCAAGCTGGCATGCAATATTAATTAAAGGTATATTCGCGAACTTCTTTATTAATATTGGTATTTATATTGCGATACAATGTAAAGAAGCTTTAGCAAAAGTATTCTTTATTGGCGTCGGTGTTGTCATCTTCGTATTTATGGCATACGAACACGTTGTATATAATGCTGGTTTATTCGCAGGAATGATGTTCTATAACATCGATGCATTATCATGGATTGACGTATTGAAAAATATTGTCTTTGCTTATATAGGTAACTATATCGGTGGTGGTATCTTTATCGGCTTAGTTTATGCATACGTAAACGGCAAAAGAGATGACGTTGTAAAATTAACAAAATAATAATGTTGAAATGATATGACTGAGCCGCAAATGATCTTTGCAGCTCAGTCATCCTTGTTTTCGTGCTCGAGTGAGCTGCAAACCTACCTTCCGGCTCAGTCACTCCTAATTGTTCACAACATCTCAAATGCCATACAGCAAGCGGATAAATCACACGCTAAACAATATCAAAAAAATACGCTTTCCTATACAGACCAACTTAGAGCTTTGAATGAAAAATATAAAGATAAGTTTAAAGATATCGAGCAATCAAAGCGACATTTAATTACGAGTGAAGGTGCTTTTAAATACTTTGCACGTGATTACGATATTCATCATGCATATATTTGGGAAATCAATACGGATAAACAAGGGACACCAGAACAAATGAAGCAGGCAGTAGATTATGTAAAGAAAAACAATGTTAAATCATTATTCGTTGAAACGAGTATTGATCAAAGAAGTATGAAATCATTAAGCGAAACTACACACGTCCCTATTCACGGTGATGTGTATACAGACTCGATTGGTAAGAAGGGCACAGATGGAGACAGCTATTATAAAATGATGGAACACAATATTAAAGTCATACATGATGGTATGAAATAAAAAAAGGATCGCAGATTTATATTCTAATCTGCGATCTTTTTTGTCATACAATATGCTGGATAGCGTTCACCTTCAATACGTTTACCTTGAATAAATCCTTGCTTTATATACATCTCTCTAGCACTATCATTCGGCACATCAACAAGTAACGTAATATATTCAATATGCGGAAAATATGTCTTTAAAAAATTCGGTAATGCAGTCAAAGCTTGTGTCGCATAACCTTTGCGTAAATATCTACAATCTGTTGAAAAAGATCTCACATAAATACTATTTGGCACATCAAATTCATGTTCAAATTCACTATGTTCATGTAGCACGAAAAATACAACCGGATTGCCTTCTTCATTTATACCGAATATAGCTGTGCGGTTTTGATCCACTTTTGCTATTTTAATATTTTCATCAGGACTTTTAACAAACTTCAGCTGGGATTCAGTTAACTCAAATTGAGTTAATAAACCTGGCGCTTGTGAATATTGTACGAGTTTCATTGCCTATCTCCCCTAATTTAATATAACTTATTATAAACTAAATATTGTCCCTAATAAATTAATACACCAAATTTATTTGACAATTCAAAAATCTTGTTTTAGAATATTCCATAATAATTACAACTCAATATCACTTATCCAGAGCGGTGGAGGGACTGGCCCTACGAAACCCAGCAACCTATTCAGTTAGGTGCTAATTCCAGCAGGTATCACCTGAAAGATGAGCATATGTGTCTACTTCTTTGAGGTAGGCTTATTTTTTTGCTCCTCTCAATTATTTTCAACACAAAATATTAGGAGGATTTATTTATGACAAACCACAATACTTTTGAAACAATACAGTCCACTACATTACCTTTCAAAGATGACCATCCACCTCGAATTTTAATCGTTAATCTCATGCCTAATCAATTTGAGACAGAATTACAGTTCAAACGTCAATTGAATGAAGCTACAATTGATTTCTTATATTTAAAAACGCATCAAACCAGCCCATCCAAAAGGCAATATGTCACACGACACTATATTTCTTTTGATGAAGCAAAACTTAATCAATATGATGGGTTAATCGTTACAGGCGCTCCAGTAGAACATTTGCCTTTCAATGCTGTTTATTATTACGATGAATTAAAATCCATACTCGAATGGTCAAAGCGACAGCATCATAAGCGCTTATTCATTTGCTGGGGGGCACAGTTCGCGCTGCATATAGAATATCAGCTTGAGAAGCAGCCTTTTAACAATCGTCAAAAATTATTTGGTGTATATGAATATGATGTATTAGAAAAACATTATTTAACGCAAGGCTTTCATACGTATCACGTGCCGCAATCTCGATATACATATGTTGATATACAGCATATTAAACAGAAAACAGATTTATCGATACTAAGCTCACATCCTATTTATGGCGTGGATTTGTTAGTTTCTAAAGATAATCAAGATGTATATATTAACGGCCATTTAGAGTATGCATCAAATACGTTACATACAGAATATATTCGCGATTGCCAAAAAGGCATCAACATTCATTTACCTGAACATTACTATACACACAATAACTCAAATAACTTAGTTATCCCAAGATGGCAAAACTTTGCGTCTCATTTCTTTAAACGTTGGATTTCATCTTTGCAACAACGAAACGTTGAGCAAATATACTATAAATAAAACTTGTATAAATTTGTGTGAGCAACACAATATCTGTGCTGCTCACCTCAATTATTTTTTCAAAGCGTTATACTAATCGTCGTTCCTTCTCCTAATGCACTCTCTATCGCAATATCAAATTGATGTACATCAAGAATCACTTTAACAATCGCCATTCCTAATCCATTTGATGTGACATTATCTTCATGGACATTCGATTTATAAAATCGTTCAAAAACCATCTGCTTTGTTTCCTCAGACATTCCGTAACCTTGATCCTGGATTACAAAAATTTTCTTTTGTTCTTCTTCTTTCAAATCAATATGAATATCACTATCATTTGGGCTATATTTAATTGCATTTGACAACAAGTTCGTGATCATTTGATAACATAAGTCACGTTCACCTTTCACCATGACATCTTCTAATTTCGTCGTTAAGAAGATATCTTTTTGATTAATGGCGTACATATTATCTCTAACCACTTCCTGAATCAGAAGTTTAAAGTTAAATTCCTGTTTCGTTAACGATATTTTATTCTGTTCAATTGACGCGAGTAATAGCAATTGTTTCGTCAAACCACTAAGACGTGTTGATTGATGTTCAATTTGATTGAGTAAACTTAAATCTTTCGTTTCTTTCAATTGCTTAATTTGTCCTAATAAATTCGTGATTGGCGATTGAATTTCATGACTGACATTCGCCACGAAACGTTTATTAACCTCTTCATGTTGCTTAATCTTATTACTCATATTATTCATTTCCTGGGCAAGCACCCCAATCTCATCATAACGCTTTACATCCGTCTGATAACCGCTTTGTTCTCCTATACGTTGTGCCGCTTCTTTCAGTTTAATAACTGGATGAACGATGTATTTAGAGGAAATAAACACAAACAAGATTGAGAACAATATCGTTAATAATAACAATACTGCTAAAAATGAACGAAACTCGCGCATACTCTCCCCGACATCCGGACGAATAAATACTTTGTAATCCTGATGATTTATTCGCATTACAGTACCTACTGTATTACGAGATTCATTATCAAAGAAACCCGTGATGAATAAATTGAAAGGTCGTTCTTTAATGCCGTGATATACTTCTGATTGATTCATATTTACTGCATTTAACTTAAGGTTGTCCACTCTAAAATTCGTACCGTAGCTTCGTTTCTGATGCTGCGGATCAAATACTATCACCTGAAAGTTTAAATGGGCTAACTGGTTAAAGAAATCATCCGGCGAAATATTGGGATGTTTTTCTATATAATCTTTCTGTGAGATTAATACTTTCGTAAGTCGTTCATCATTTTGCGCTTTTAATGTTGTATGATAATAAATATTTGAAATCACAAATGCAATGACTGCACTCACGAACATCACATGTAACGTTGCAACGATAAACCTTGAAGATAACTGTTTAAACATGTTGCACCTTGTATCCGACACCACGAACAGTCACAATTTCAATTTGTGCATCATATGTTTCCAATCGCTTTCTAATGCGTTTAATATGCACATCTACAGTACGTTCATCTCCTTCGAAATCAAGCCCCCAAATCGTATCAATGAGTTGCGCACGCGTTGCAATATTAGGATAATGTTTGATTAAGAAATATAACAGTTCGAACTCTTTACGAGGTAAATATAACGTGTCTTGACCAATATTCACCTCATATGTTTGTTGATTAAGCTCTAAATTACCAAATTGTATTGCTGAAATATCTTTGTTATAACGTTTTAAGATTGCATTTGTTCTAAATAATAATTCCTCAAATACAAAAGGCTTCGTTAAGTAATCATCACTACCCGCTTCGAAAGCAACACGTTTATCTCCTAAAGCATCGCGCGCCGTCAGCATAATCACTGGTATTTCATAACTCTCTTTAATCGTTTCACATAACTCAAAGCCATTCATACCCGGCATCATTATATCTACAACACATAAATCAATATTATTTTCTTCAAGTAAATACAACGCATGTTCACCATTTTTCGCTGCCAGCACATCGAAATGATGTTTTTGAAAGCCACTGACCACTTCATTTCTAATACTTTGTTCGTCATCCACGATTAGAATTTTATTTTTCATATTTTTCTCCTTAGTTCATATTCTGTTCATATTACAGTTCTAATATTGAGCTATCAACAAAACAGAAGGGTGATTAAAATGAATTTAGCACTAAAAGAAATGACTTACTACAAATTGAAATATGCATTGGTTGCAGCCATCATATTTCTTCTCGCATTTCTCGTATTATTTGTATCAAGTTTAGCACAAGGTTTAGGAAAAGATAATATTTCATTCATCGAACATATGAACGGCAAGTATTTCGTCGTTTCAGAAGATGCCGATAACAACTTACTCAATGCACCACTTCATCCAGATGACGTGAAAGTATTAAAGAACAATCAAATTCCACTCGTTCAAATGCAGCCGATTAAAGTGCAAAATAACGATAAGTTCTTACTGACAACAATATCAAACATTCATGCCTTACCGAAAAACGGTGAGATAGCTTTAGATTTGCATATGAGTAAAAACTATAAAGTGAATGATCAATTAAATGTAGTAGACAATAAAGAAGCATTAAAGATTGCACAATTTGATAAGTATCAAATGTATTCTCATATGTCAGTCGGACTTGTAAATCAAGATACTTATCAAAAGATAGTGCCTCAAAACGCGATTAATACAGCAATTCTAACTGAAGATATGTTAAAAGATGAAGTTAAAGTCAAAGATTTAAAAGCACAGTTAAAGCATTCAAAAATCATTACACCTGAAGATGCCATGAAAGCGATTCCGAGTTACGAAGCTGAACAAATGCCACTGAATTTAATGGTATTCTTCTTATTCTTAATTTCAGCGATTGTGATCACAGTGTTCTTCTATATCATCACGATTCAGAAGACAACGGAATACGGTATATTAAAAGCGATTGGTACAAGTCATAAAAAACTGATTGTTAAGTTAATCCAGGAAGTATTCATAATTGTAATGCTGAGTGTTGGGTTAGCGATTGCTGTCATTATGGCAATCAACAATTTCTTACCACCGACAATGCCGTTCTATTTAAATACAAACCTTATCTTTATATTAGCAGGACTATTCTTATTTGTAGCCTTTATCGGCGTGCTATTATCTATTATTAAAGTACTTAAAATTGATCCTATTGAAGCAATTGGAGGAGAATAACATGATACAAGTTACAGATTTAACAAAAACATTCAAACAAGGTGATACGGAAGTTACAGTATTAAATAACATCAATTTAGAAGTTAAACCTGGAGAAGTCGTATGTCTATACGGTCCTTCAGGGTCAGGAAAAAGTACGCTTCTTACAATTATTGGAGCATTATTGAAGCCAACAAGTGGTGATGTACGTATTAATAACCAATCCATTACTGCTTTAAATCAGCAACAACTGACGCAACTCCGTCTAAGTGAAATCGGCTTTATCTTTCAAGCCTCTCACTTAGTACCATTCTTAAAAGTAAAAGAACAATTAATGCATGTTGCTTTAGAAAATCAAATGGACAAAAAACAAGCTTCAGAGCGTGCTGAAACATTATTAAGTACATTCGGCCTATCTCATAGAACAAAACAATATCCGAAAAGTTTATCAGGTGGCGAAAAACAACGTGTAGCAATTGCACGTGCTTTTATGAATAAACCATCATTAATATTAGCAGATGAACCGACAGCTAGTCTTGACTTCGAACGTGCAGTTCAAGTCATTGAGGCGATTCAGGAGCGTGTCAAAGCGCAGCAAAGTGCATGTATCATCATTACACATGATGACCGTATCTTTAAATATGCAGATCACTTATATCGTTTAGAAGGTGGAAAAATGGTAAAAGAAAGATAGAAAAAACGAGTCGAAAAATAAAACTTCGACTCGTTTTTTCAGTTATCATCCAATTAACGCATACTATTGATGCGAAACCTTAAAAGAATATACTATTGAACATAACGCACCTACAATAAACACGCTACCGACACACATTAAAATTTCATAAGGTAAATGTTGCGCAATGATAAATCCTCCGATTGCTGCACCTAATGCCATTCCAAATTGAGTAGACGATGTACTAAACGTTTGATTGAAGCCTGCATTATGATTCGAAATTTGAATTAAACGCATTTGAGTCGGTGCATTCATTGACCATCCGACAAGTCCAAATAATATTACATTAATGCTTAACGTCCAAAAGTTAAATTGAGTAACTGTAAACATTAACATAACAACAATATAAATACTGAGTAAAGTAATCAACGACTGTTTGACGCCAAGCTTCTCTACAAGAATGCTACCTAAACCACTACCGATAATACCACTTACGCCAAACAGTAAATATAGGAAACTGATTGTACTCGCATTCATCCCAAGTGTACTGAGATAAGGTGTTAAATACATATAAAATGTACTTTGACCAACGAAGAATAAGAACGATTGCATATGAGTGAATAATATTCTATGATCTTTTAACGCCCCCCACTGACTAAAGAATGAAACTGACGTCTTTCCAGGAAGGTTCGGAAAATAAACAACAATAAAAATTAATATAATAACTGATAACACAGCTGCAAACAGAAAAATCATTTGCCATCCGAAATGTTCTGTAATTAATATACCGAGTGGTATACCTAGGACAAGCGAGCTACTTATACTCATCATAATGACACTGATCGCTTTCGTCTGGAAGCTTTTCGATACAACTTCCACACACATCGATAACCCCAATCCTATTAGCATCGATACACATACTGCGAGAATAATTCTTGAAGCAAGAAGCATGATGAAATTCACACTTAAAGCACTCATTAAGTTTCCTAAAATAAACAATACAATAAAACCCATTAATAATGGTTTCCTATTCATACTAGCAGTAGCTGACATAATAATTGGTCCTGCTATGGCAAAACATAATGCAAAGATTGTGATAAGATTACCGGCAACAGGAATAGAAACATCATAGTCACGTGCAATATAAGGTAATATGCCTGATACAACTAGTTCTGTAAGACCTGCGATGAAGGTTAACATCGCGAGTAATAATAAATTTTTATTCATCAATACCTCCAAAAAAATAGCACCTTCCGAATGGAAGGCGCTGCAAGTTTGCAAACAAAATTAATTGTCACCTATTACGTATAATTATATCGAATTATCATCAATTGTAAACATTAACAACGAACATATTTACGTTTGAAACCAATTCTATCTTTCTCGATTGCTTTTTCAATTGTTTCTAACGGTTTGACTTCAACAGGTGGTTTATTCTCACGATTAAACGGGACTGCACCAACAGATTTCGCAACGGCTGTTGCCTTGTCGTGTAAGTCGACGTAAGAAATAGCAACGCATTGTATGAAATTACCGATGCCTACTTTTGTTCTATCTGGTACTGTGTGAATTTCTTGTTCAGCGCGATCTAACATAGCACTTAATTTATCCGTATCGAAAGCGTCATCTTTCTTGTGGCCTAATAACCAGCTATAACAATTCCAGCCTGCACTCATCTTAAGATCTTCTCCAGAATCAATCCATTTATCTGCTACTTGTTGTGCGATATCCGCTTCAGATAACGTTACCGCAACAACGTAATCAGATAACATATAGAAGTATGCGCCGTCAATCCAACGTTCATAATCCGCTTCTGTCATTGCGTTCGGATCTGCGATTACACCTGCAAAGTACATCGCATCATAATTCCCTGTCGCATACAATTGATCTGCTAATGCCTGATTCTTCTTAATCACTTTACGCATTGGTTTCATCGCACCCGTTGCTACACCAAATAAAGGTTCTTTTGCTCCATTGCCCATATACATCTTTTTCATACGCTCTTTGCCTAATGATTCAAGTTCAACCATTACCTCTTCGAATGTCATTGTCATTTCTTCAATCCCCTTATATCTCAGTAGTGTCATACTTATTACACTTATTATACTAGTTACGAATGAGAGAAACTAATCATTAGTACATGGATAAACGTATATCCTTATATTAAAACTTTAAAATATAAAATCCAGATTAATCAAATTAAATGAATAAAGACAATCAAACCTTTATAATAGAATGAAATTCCAATTAACATGGAGGTTGTTTATGAAGATTCTAATTACAGGTGGTACAGGACTTGTAGGAACAGCTTTAACTCAAAAGATTCAAGCAACATATGTTAATGCCCAGATTTACATTACAACGAGAAATGAAAAACAAAATATAGATAATATCAACTACATCAACTGGTCTGAAGATGACTGGTACAAATCAATTCCTCAATTAGATTTAGTTATCAATTTAGCTGGAGCATCACTGAATAACAGATGGACAGCACAACATAAAGACACAATTATACAAAGCCGTATCAATAGTACTGAAAAACTCATTCCTTTATTCAAATTACAAACTAAGAAACCATTTTTTATTTCAGCAAGTGCAGTAGGTTACTATCCACCATCTCAGTCATTAACATATGACGAAAATGATACATTTCAACCTTTCGACTTCCTATCAAAGACCGTATATTTATGGGAGAATGCAGCAAATAAAATTACGCAACTTGGAGTGCCAACTGCAATTTGTAGGTTCGGGGTGATATTTTCAAATCAAGGTGGTGCATTACCTTTAATGATAAAACCTTATCAGTTGATGGTTGGCGGGAAAATTGGACATGGCAATCAACCTTATAGCTGGATTCATATTCATGATTTAGTCGAAAGCATCTTATACTTACATCAACATAAAGCAACTGGAGTGTTTAATTTAACAGCTCCCCATCCTGTGACACAAAATCAACTTGGAAAAACAATTGCTGCTGTTATTAACAGACCACACTGGACTATAACGCCTGCCAAAGTAATGGTTTTAATATTAGGTGACCAATCCATTATGGTAACGCATGGGCAACGCGTATTACCTACAAACTTATTACAACAGAATTACACTTTTAAGCACCCTACAATTAAATCGGCACTGGAAGCGCTATATGGTCAATAAAAAGGGAAAGAAAGCTGTTGAATCATTATGGAAAAAAGAAAAATATAAAGTAATGTATTATAATCAGAACCAGTATAATACTATACGACAACTCATGCGTGAATCACTGGATGATTTGTCAACATTAGAAGCAATCATTAATGAGACATATCAAATGACACCTACAAAAGGCTCTAAAATAAATAGTTATCAGCATATGTGGGGATACTTTAAGAAAATTGCTACAACAGAAGAAAAAGAAACATATCAAAAATATATCAGTACATTTGAACATCATGAACAAGATTTACACGAACTTCTCAAAGCACTTTCATTAAAATACGATATGACATACTTAAAAAACAGCAGCATCTTATTTGATTAATGCAGATGCTACTGTTTTCATTAATTGATATTAAATTGTACCTTTAAACGTTCGACGTCCGTGAAGTTTTTGAATATGATGATAATCATATTGAACAAGCCATCAACATCCCTTTATCTGTGTTAGGAGAAAATACTGACCAATTCAATCGGAATCAACACAAGATGATTATTGATATGATATAGAAAACGAGAGCCGACATCGACTCTCGTTTTTTAGTCTATAGCGTTTTTCTTGAAAAGGAATGCTGTGACTATTATACATGCAATTAGCCATACCCCAATAATCATTAAATGTTTGAAATCCCCTGTTTCAGCTAATCTTAAATGCTGCACCATCGGCGTATACTCATTAGCTTTCATAAGTACAGAATCTTTATCAAACCCCATGTTGATATAATTCGGTGACATCGCAAAGATAAATAAGATAGGTAATGAATATAAACTCGTTTGTGAAACTGTTTTAATAATTAATCCCACCATAACACCTAAAAACAAGAAAAATATCGTTAGTAATATAATACTCAATGCCGTTTTCCAATCAGATACCGGATTATACTTTAACAATGAACAACTTGCTATTACAGAAATGATTAACATCAAGAGCACAACTAAACTTTTTCCGAATATAATATCTAACATTGAAGCAGGTGAATTCATTAAACCACGCAATGTATGCTTTTCATTTTCTTCTGCCATCATCGTCATCATACCTATTGTAACTACCCCAACAAAACACATACCTAATATTGTCGCACCTATACTCGGTTTAAATTGTTCAGGCATAGGTGAAGCAGTGAATAACACAGCCATTAATATCGGCAAAATCGGCATCGTCAGTAACATCATATTTCTCATAAATTCTTTAAAATCTTTTTCAGCAATTGCCATTACTCTATTCATATTCATCTTAAACAAGCTCCTTTCCAGTCATTTTTATAAAAACTTCACCAAGTGTTGGTTCATTCGTATAGATGCGCTTTACTTGCTTTGTATTAAGTAGCTCAGTAATTTGCTCGACATCTTCTTTATACACTCTTTTCTTAGATAAATCATTCATTTCTACGGTAATCGTTTGATCTGAATGTTGATAGCGTAAATTATCCGGTGTATCGAGTGCAATAAGTTTTCCATTATTGATGAGCGCAATACGATCACATAAACTTTCTGCTTCATCCATATCATGTGTTGTTAAGAAGATTGTTGTCCCATTTTCTTTTAATTTTAATAAACCTTTATGAATATGTCTTGTCGTATTAGGATCGAGCGCGGATGTTGGTTCATCTAAGAATATCAGCTTTGGTTGATGTAATAACGCTTTCGCCAACAGTATTCTTTGACGCATTCCTTTTGATAACTTCTTAACGACTGTTTTCTTTTCATTTTCTAATTGTACAAATGCAAGCACTTCATTGATTCTATTTAATGGTTGTTTATAAAGTCCTGCAAACATCTTTAAATTATCAAATACAGTTAGCCTTTCATAAAGTGCGCTGTTATCTGAAAGAATACCTATTTGCTCTCTGTACTCTGCTGTTTGAAGTGCTTTATCTTTATATTGAAAGACTTGAATGTTTCCGTCTGATATAGATGTTTCTCCTGTCAGCATTTTAATCGTTGTTGTTTTTCCAGAACCACTTGGGCCGAGCAACCCAAATATCTCACCTTGGTTAATGTTTAAAGATAAATGATCAACTGCTTTTTTACTGTCGTACATCTTCACTACATCATTTATTTGTATTAATGTCATAAAAATAAGCCTCCAATCAATTTGTTATCCAAATTGTATTAGAGACTAATAATCCTCACTATAAAATGTACGTTAAATGTACTTAATTTTCCGTGAACTGTACCATTTGATTGTTGAAAAACCCCTGCATTTCTTTCACTTTCGTTCGTGATAAAGGGACAAACGTATTTTCTAACCCATCAAATTTAATTGAATATGAATTTTTAGACCACGTAATCATTTCAGTCACTTTTTGAAGATTAATAATGTAAGATCGATGACATCGATAGAAACCATAAACTTTTAATTTTTCTTCCAACTCACTTAAAGTATAATCCGCTTTAAATGATGCATTGTTTAAATAAATATTAACTTTACCATCTGCTCCTTCAATATAATCGATATCTTCCGGATTAATGAATAACGTCTTATCTTCTGACTTTACTGATATTCTAAATACATTATTTCTCGTGAGCTGTCGATTTATTTCTCGGGAAATATTATTATGATTTTCATTTAATAAACTGACATTTGGTTCACCGCTGGTTAAATCATTCATTGTATTCGTTGCGTCAGTATTGATAGCTTGCGTAACTGATAATGTTTCATCAGGCGCTTCAGCATGTATTTCAAGTAGCTTCATCTGTTCTTTCTTAACTTGATACACTTCATTAGAAAGCAATAGTGCATGATCGATATAAGATAATAGTTGCAATACTTTATGGTGTTCGTTAAATAAAGGGATTACATTTAGAATGCAGTCAATGGTTTCAACCTTTAAATTATGTAATATATTTTTAAATACAACGATGTCTTTATCTTGTAAGTATGCTACTGCAACTTTGAGTAACACATATTGATCATAATCTAATTTCTTAATTTTAATATGTTGTGCGTCTAACAAACCAAATTGCTTTAATATACGATGAATATCTTCCATATGATTAAACCATTTCATATAAAACTTTAACTGTTCTTTAACGGATAAACGTTCATGAAACGGCGTAGAGAAGTCTTCTATCCAAGCATCTTTATGCGCAAAATACGAAATGATGTCATGCTGTTGATTCGTATTCGCGACGACACAGCAATGAGAAGATAACTTCAGTGCATTTAAACTGTCAACTAAATTTGTCACATCCACACCACCCATATTTAATGTCATAATATATTCATATTACCATAGAATAATAAACAATATACAACCGAAAAAGCCTGCTCAATGATTGCAATTGGCAGGCTATTTTCACTATAAAGCAATTTAAAACTTAATATGGAAATGTAATATTTAATTTCAATTTAACTATATATTCGCTGTTGGACGTGGTCCGAAGATTCTAGCTTTCATTTCCTGTCCTGCAGGTGTACCTGCTAAACCACCGATACCTGTTTCACGTAATGCGCTTGGTAACCCACGACCCACATGATCCATCGCTTCAATAACCTGATCCGCTGGAATCTTACATTCAATGCCCGCTAGCGCTAAGTCAGCAGCGATTAAAGCATTTCCAGCACCGATTGTATTTCTCATGACACATGGAATTTCTACTAATCCCGCTACTGGATCACATACAAGACCTAATAAATTACCTAACGCATGCGCAATTGCATGAGATGACTGTTGAGGTGTACCGCCTTTAATCGCAACAGCCGCAGCCGCAGCAATCGCAGAAGCACTACCAACTTCAGCCTGACATCCACCTACCGCACCTGCTACAGATGCATTATTTGCAATGACCATTCCTAATAACGCTGTTGTAAATAGAAATTCTATTTCCTGTTCTTCAGTTAAATTCAATTTATCTTCTAAAGAGAATAATACCCCTGGAATCGTTCCTGATGATCCTGCTGTCGGTGTAGCACAAATAAGCCCCATCGCTGCATTCACTTCATTCGTTGCAATCGCATATTGCAACGCTTTAGAAACGTCCGGTCCTGTTAAAGGTTCATTGTTCTCACGATACTTTCTCATTCTTACTGCATCCTGACCTGTTAAACCCGTAACAGACTTAACACCCTCACCTGTAGAACCTAATATAACAGCGTCTTTCATTACTTTTAAGTTTTTACGCATCTTATCTATAACCGCTTCACGCGTCATATTAGATGACGCAATTTCCATTTCTATCATTAATTCCGCAATGGATTTCCCTGTTTCTGTTGCAGTATCTACAACTTCTTTGATTGAATTATACACGTTATCCCCTCCTATTTCTTGTCTTTAAATAATATTTGTAATATCGATTGATTTATATTCTTCTCTGATTGATGCTAATAACTCTGGCGTAATCGGACTTAACAAATGTAATGCTACAATTGTTTTTCCGTCTTTTTGAGATTTAATCTCTTCGTTCACTTTTAAACCACGTTCAATTAATGTCGCAATACATTGGTTAAATTCTCTGATTGATTCTTCTCCATATAACACTAATATCGGTAACGTATGATTCATTAATGCACATGCACCATTTACATGAATACTTCTTAATTTAATCGTACCGCCACCAATAGAGTTACCACATACTTCTACGTGTTTGCCATCTTTATCGAGTCTAACCACTGCAGTATTTGGGTGTTCTCCAACGTTATCGCCATTTTCTTCAATAAATTCAATTGGAATACCTTTTCCTTCTGCAATTTGAATAGACGTTTTAACACGTGGATCCTCTGTTGAAAAGTCTAAAATACCTGCAATAATTGCTAAATCTGTACCATGACCTGCATGTGTTTCAGCAAAAGATTCATAATATGAAATTGAAATTTTGTCAGGTTCTGCACCTAATACTTGTCTTGCAGCTGAACCGATTCTAACTGCTCCAGCCGTATGTGAGCTGGATGGACCAATCATGATAGGTCCAATTATGTCAAATGCACTTTTGTAGTCTGCTGTTCTTGCCACTTTAATTCCCCCAATGCTTATATTTTCTCTTAATTGAATGTTTGTCGTCTTCGTCCCGTTTGTTTAGCGTTACCCTACTTATTAGTTTAACCGTGTTTTGAATGATTAAACGTTGTTGTATTACAGTTTAGAAAGTACACGTTTTTTATACATGAATATGAAGCACTATATAATAAATTTTTATATAAAACCATTAATAACAATTGTTAAACAACAACCCGTGTGTAGACTGAAAAACAAATATATCTACACTCGTTTTTGTTATATCAATATAATTTAAAACTGTATATTCGGTAAACACATACTACTTTCTTATGTTATTTTAACGTAAATACAGCTTTTAATAAAGGGTTTTCAAAACATTTAAATAAGTTTATACGTTAACATGTTTAAATTTTTTTCTGATAATTTTAAAGAATGCCAATAGATGATAAATTTACGCAAAAAAAAAAAAAATAACCAGAGTTCCCTCTGGCTATTTTAGCTTGCAATTTATTTTTTTAAATCAAGTTTGTTGTATCCTCTAACAAAGTACATAATACCCATAAATGCTAAGAAGACGATACCAATAATCACTGAAACACGTGTCTCAGCATTAATTAACATTCCGATTAATACCATTACTAAGAAACCGATTGTAATATAGTTTGTAAATGGTGCATAAGGCATTTTAAATGGATGGCTTTCTAATAAATCCGGTCTTTGTTTTCTAAATTGTAAGTGACTGAATAAAATCATGAACCAAGGAATCATACCTGGCAAGATTGACGCACTATACACATATACGAAGATATTTTCTGAACCATCAATAAACATTGGTAATACAACGTTTAAAATAACACCGATAAAGATACCAATAGAAATAGCTAATACAGCAAATACAGGCACACCATTTTTCATAACTTTTGCAAATGCTTTTGGCATTTTACCTTCATTTGCTAATGTATAAATCATACGACTTGAACTAAAAATACCTGAGTTACATCCTGACATTGCTGCTGTAACAACTACGAAGTTAATTAATCCAGCGGCTGCTGTAATACCAACTTTTGCAAATGTTGCAACGAATGGGCTACCTACGTTACCTAATTGGTCCCATGGGTAAACTGTTACGATAACAAAGATTGCGCCAATGTAGAAAATTAATATACGCCAAATGATACCATTCACTGCTTTAACGACGTTCTTCTGTGGATCTTTCGTTTCACCAGCTGTAATACCGATTAATTCAACACCTTGATATGAACCGACTACCATTGATAATGCAAAGAAGAAACCTACAATACCATTCGGGAAAAATCCGCCGTGTTTCGTTAAATTACTGAACCCAACCGGATGTCCATTATTCCCAAATCCAAATAAGATAATACCTGCTCCTGCTACGATCATTAATACGATTGTAACGATTTTAATCATTGCAAACCAGAATTCAAATTCACCAAATGCTTTTACAGAAATCATATTCGCTGCTGCTAATGTGAAAATTACGATTACCCCTGGAATCCATCCTGGTAATTCCGGCCACCAATATTGCATATACTGACCAACTGCGATTACTTCACTCATCCCAACGACTACCCACTGGAATATGTTAGCCCATGCTGTAATGTAGCCAAATACTGGATGTAAATATGTTGAAGCATATTCAGCGAATGACCCAGTTGTCGGGAATAAGTACACTAATTCTCCCATTGCACGCATTACTAAGAATAAGAATAACCCTGCTACTAAATACGCTAAGATTGCTGATGGCCCTGTCCATTTAATCGTACTCGAAGCACCCATAAATAAACCTACACCAATTGTACCGCCCAGTGCGATCATCTGGACTTGTCTTGAACTAAGACCCCTTTTTAAATGATTGTCTTCCATTTTTCTATCCCCTTTTATTTTAAAATGTTATATACATTCTTTACTATTCTGAAATTATACTATAATTTCAGAAAATTAAAAGCATTATTTTTAAAGTTTAGAGGAACGCAAATAGGGCGCAAGGGAAAACCCTTACACCCACGTGCTTTAACGCTTTAAACTTTTTAAAAGAAATTATTTTTAAATAAAGTATACATCGATTATTTTTTATAATCGTATGCCACTTCTTGTAATTTTTCATCGTATTCAATATATAAATCATAATCTTTAAAGAACCATTCATCTGTCTCATTAACGTAGAAAATAATACCATCTACTTCTAATTTCGCAATAGCTTTCTCATGATCCGGGTCAACAGTAAAAGCTAACGAATGACTTTCCTGAATCTTGCTTGCACCGTAAATCTTAGCGAAGAATTTTACACTATCACCTGATTTCAACTCAACTTCATCTTTAAACCATTGCAATGCTTTATCTGAAATATAAATATTCATATAAACCTCCATCATATTAGACTTGATATCGAAATTATAGCATCTGTCCTCTATGAAAGTCCTTATTCAAGATTATGCAGTTACTTAACAACTTTTTCTGCAAACACAAATTCAGGTCGTGATAATGCATCTGTCTTGATACCTTTGACATTTGATTTAATTAATGAGTTTGTATAGCCAAAGTTAATTGGGATAATCGGTAATTCGTCCATCAGAATTGCTTCCGCTTCAGCTAGTAATTGATATCTCTTCTTATCATCTTGTTCTTTTAGTGACGCTTCTAACAATTCATCATATTTTTTATTCTTCCAGTTCGTAAAGTTACTAGAACTCTTACTTTCGTATAATGCTAACATTGGATATGGATCTAAGAAATCACCATTCCAACCCATACGTGCAATTTGGAAATCTTTCTGTTTAAATGTATCGATATATGTCTTCCATTCTTGCGTTTCAATTGCAATGTCTACATCTAAATTTTGCTTTAACATTTCTTGTACCACTTCAGCAGACTTTTTGTTAATACCTTCTCCGTTTGTCTTTAATGTAATTTTAGGGAGTTTATCTAATCCTTCTTCTTTTAACCCTTCTCTTAATAATGCTTTCGCTTTTTTGGCATCAAATTTGTAATATTGCTGTGTATATTCTGTATAATCTTTACCAGTACTATCTTTAGCGCCTGGCGATACATATCCATAAGCTGGTTTCTGACCACCTTTTAATACATTCTCAACAAATGATTTTCTGTCGATAGCATAGCTTAAAGCTTGTCTAATTTTTTTTATTATTTACTGGTTTTTCATTTATGTTAAATGAATATGTTCCGACTGAGAAATTTTCATAACTTTTTAACTCTTTACTACCTTTCACTTGTTTTAACACATCTGCGCCAACCCCTGGTAATAAATCAAGCTCACCATTTTTATACAATTGATATTCTGTATTCGTATCTGCTACCATTTTAAAATGAACGCTAGGTAACTTTACTTTATCCGCTAAATGACTCTTGTCGTTCTTCTTAAGATTAATATGATCATTATGTTTCCATTCTTCCACTACAAATGGTCCATTGGTTACAAGTGTACTTGCTTCTGCTGACCATTTTTTATTTTTTTCTACTACGTTTTTATTTACTGGGTAATAAGCAGCACCTGTAATAATTTTAGGGAAGAAATCGATTGGGTTCTTTAATCCTACTTGTAATGTCTTATCATCAACTGCTTTAATTTTTACATCCTCTACCTTACCTTTATTCGTATTATATGCTTCAGCACCTTCAATAAAGTATAAAGCGGATGGACTATAAGCTGCTGTTTTAGGATCTAATACACGTTTCCATGAATACTCAAAGTCTTTCGCAGTAAGTGCATCGCCATTTGACCATTTCAATCCATCTTTAAGTTTAAAAGTATATGTTTTCTTATCATCTGAAATTCTCACACTTTCAGCCGCATCTAGTTCAGGCTTTCCATTTTCCCCTTTACGATACAAACCACTATAAATGCTATCGATAACCCACCATGATGTTGTATCAGAAGCAAAAGCTGGATCTAGCGTATAAGGTTCCCCACTTAAATTTAAGTTCAACGATTTACTTTGTGAAAGTTTTGATGATTTGTCACCAGAACCTGATTTATTTCCACCACAAGCAGTTAATACTAATGTAAATACTAATAATAAAGTTAATAATCTTTTCATCTTGTTTCCTCCAATATATTTAATGTATTGCGATATAATGATTATCCTTTACTTCCGCGTATCCTGTCACTTCACCGTATGTTGGTCTTTCACGACTCACTTCCTGTGTAAGGCCTTTCCGTTCACCAGGGTGGTCAACTGGACTGGATTGTATTAAACGGTTTGTATACGGATGTTGTGGATTGTGAAGTACAGCAGTACTATCTCCGTATTCAAGTATTGCACCATCATATAATACGATTGTGCGATCACAAATATATTTCACAACGTTTAAGTCGTGACCTATAAATATGATTGTTAAATTCTTTTTGATTTTTAATGACTTTAATAAATTAATTATTTGTGCTTGAATCGATACATCTAATGCGGATATCGGTTCATCTGCAACAATGATTCTCGGCTTTACTGCAAGACATCTTGCAATTCCGACACGTTGCTTTTGTCCACCTGATAATTCAACCGGATATCGTTCTTTAAAATTTTCAGGTAAGCCGACATCATTCAATAAACTTGTGACGTAGGCATCCAGATTATCGACTTTCATATCAAATCCTTTAATACCTTCCAGGATGATGTCTTTAACGGTTTTCCTTGGATTTAAAGAAGAATCCGGGTCTTGAAAGATCATTTGAACAGCTTGTCGATACCTTTTAAGTGCGCTTTTATTGAATGTACGAATGCTTTCACCTTCAAATAAAATATCTCCATTTTGAAAATCCTCTAATTTAGTAATGAGCTTCGCTATCGTTGATTTACCGCTTCCGCTTTCACCGACAATGCCTAATATTTCATTTTCATAGAGTGAAAAGTTGATGTCTTTCAACACTTTAGGCGCTGTTTTATGTTTATTTTGATATAGCTTATCTACATGTTGAAATTCAAGTATCGTTTTAACCATGGACATCACCTTTCTCCCTTTCAGGGGCATGCAGCCAGCAAGCTACTTTTTGTGATTGAATGCGATATTCAGGTGGAAATTGCGTATTACAAATCTTCATAGCAAAGTCACATCGATTTACAAATGGACATCCTCCCTCTTTTTCTTCTGGTGTTGGAGGAGTGCCTTCAATATTGTACAATCTTTCATCTTTATTCGTATCTTTTTTTATTAAAGATGCAAGTAACCCTTTCGTATACGGATGTTGTGGATGATTGAAGATGTCGTGCACTGTTCCAATTTCAACAAGCTTTCCTGCATACATAATGCCCACTCTATCTGCAATCTCAGCAACAACACCTAAGTCGTGTGTAATAATGAGTACTGAACCATTACGCTTCGTTTTATGATTGTGGAGTAAATGCAATATTTGTTTCTGTGTTGTTACATCTAAAGCAGTCGTCGGTTCATCGGCAATAATCAGCTCTGGATTTTGTGCCATCGCCATTGCAATAAGCACGCGTTGTCTCATCCCTCCACTTAATTCATGAGGATATTGCTTTAACCTTGTTTCAGGTAATGTGATATCAACATCTTTTAGCAGTTGAATAGCACGTTCTTTCGCTGCTGTTAATGTAGCCTTCTCTTTAATCGTAAATATTTCAGTTAATTGTTTACCTATCGTTAAAGTTGGATTTAAAGATGTCATAGGATCTTAAAACACCATACCGATATGATTGCCACGAATTTTCTCCCAATCTTTTCTTTTACTTTGTTTTAAATTCCATGACGACATTTGAATATTTTCAGCTGTCATATTTAATCCGGGTGATAACATGCCGGTAACTGCCTGCACGGTAATACTTTTTCCGCTGCCACTTTCACCGACAAGTGCAAATATCTCCCCTTCATTCACATCGAATGAAATGTTGTCGATGATATTGAGCATTTTCTTACGTTTCTTTCGAGTAACACTGAGTCGCTCTACTGTCAATAATGCAGCCATTTACTTATCCCCCTTCACTTGTAAAGTGTCCTGTAAACCATCACCAATCACATTGAAGCAGAACATAATCAAAGCAATGAATAACGACGGAAAGAATAATCTCCACCATTCGCCACTCAAAATAACGCCAAGAGCATCATTTGCCATCGTTCCTAAGCTTGCTGATGGTGCTTGTATACCCAGTCCAAGGAAGCTTAAGAATGATTCAGCAAAAATGGCTGACGGAATTGTAAAAGTTAAATTCACAATAATCACACCCATGATATTCGGCAAAATATGCTGCTGGATAATCTTTAAATGAGACGTTCCTAACAACTCCGCTGCTTTTATATATTGCTCTTGTTTCAGTTGAAGTACTTGACCACGTACGATACGAGCCATACTCACCCATCCTGTTAAACTGAGCGCTATAATCATTGTCAGTAATCCTGGTTTCAATAACACAAGTAATAAAATAACGATTAATAAATACGGAATACCATAAAGGACATCGACAATTCGCATTAATATATTATCAATTGTGTCACCTAACTTACTACGACCCGCTGCATACCCAGCAATCGCCCCAACAAAGATGCCAATGATAATATCAACGAGTGCTGCAATGACACCGATAACGAGTGATATTCTTACACCTAACCAAATGCGTGTAAATACATCGCGACCAAGATCATCGGTACCAAACCAGTGTGTTCCATCTGGCGCTAAATTTGCACTAATCAAACTCTGTTTACTTCCACTTTGCCCAGAGATTACCGGACCCAAGATAGCGAGACTTATAATAGTGATTAATACGATAATACCTAGCAATGCAAGTTTATGCCCCAGGAAATCTTGTATCAATTGTTTTTGACGATTGATTGTTTTATGCGCAACAAACTCTTGATTTGCAAATTGTAACGGCTGAAATGCATCGTCATTTAATCTATTAGTATCCATTTACTGCTCCTTTCTCAGTTTAATTCTTGGGTCTATCAATCGATAACAAATATCTACTAGAAATATCATGATTAATAAGACGAAACTGTAGAATATTGTTGTCCCCATAATAACGGGATAGTCTCTGTTAAATATACTTTCGACAAAGTATTTACCGATGCCTGGAATTGCAAATACTTTCTCAATGACGAAAGTACCTGTTACAACTGATGCAAATAGCGGCCCAAGGAAAGTAACAACCGGTAAAAGTGTATTCTTAATCGCGTGCGTCCTAATAATGTATGTATACGGAAGGCCTTTTGCTTTAGCAGTTCTGATGTAATTCGAATTCAATACCTCAATCATATTACTTCTAACATACCTTGTAATGATAGCTAGTGGCCCTGTTGCTAATGCAATACTAGGTAGAATAGAGTGTTGCCATGAATCGAAATTTGCAATCGGAAACCATTGCAGTTCGACACCAAAATATTTAATTAATAACGGTGCCATGATAAAGCTTGGCACGGATATACCTAGTATCGCTAATATCAAGGCGATAAAATCTACTGTTCTATGTTTATAAATGGCGGCAATTGTTCCTAAGAAAATACCACCGATTAATGCAATAATGATCGACTGAAAGCCAAGTAATGCAGATGGATAAAAACCTGCAGCAATCATGTCATTCACGTCTTGATTATCATTTCGAATAGACGGACCTAAATCAAAAACAGCAATATTCTTCAAATAAATAAAGTATTGCTCCAATACAGGTTGATCCAAATGATATCTTGCTTTCATATTATTTAATTGTTCTTCTGATATAGCTTTCGAATCATTTGAAAACGGATCACCAGGAATAGCATGCATAATAATAAAGGTGATTGTAACGATTAACCATAATGTGATAACGAGTCTTAATGCTTTTTGTAAAACTACCATTTGTCCCTCCTGTAACATTCTAAATTCAACGCTTTTTTTATTAACTAGCTTTCTAACACTAACTATTCTGCAATTAAATAAATAAAAAAATTCCTGTAGACAAGAGCAAGTCTACAGGAATTCACCTTAAGTTTGTCTCATCTTTACAACGTATGTTGCAGGAATTGGCACAGTTTCCCTAAAGGGTTCTGTTGCCGAGGTTTCATTGGGCCTGTCCCTCCACCTCTCTGGATAAGAAAATATTTATTTAATTGATTAATATTATGATAAATTGTTAATAGTTTGTCAACAACATTTCCAAAATTTATATATATTATTATATTTGTATATATATTATTTAAATATAACTCAATAATTATTTATCGATAATTTTTATAGTTCACAAAACATAAAATGTTACATATATATTTTGGCTTGTTCTTCGGCTTTCAATACGCGCATGACACCTTCGTATAATGCTTGTAATTCTTCTTCTCCTGCCATTACTTTAACTTCGGCGATCCAATCCACATGCGATTTAATAAAATCTGTTACATATTTCGAATGGCTTACTCCACCCGTTAATATAATATAATCCACATTACCTTTTAGCACGGCCGCCATTTCTGCAATGCTTTTTGAGATTTGATAGCACATACCATCGAAATACTTTTTCGATTCTGCTTCTCCATTTAAAGCTTTCTGTTCAATCGTCTTAATATCTATTTCACCTAAATACGACTTCATACCACCTTCTCCGGCAAGTATAGATTTCACTTGTGCAATATTTAACTGCTCGTTAATAATCAACTTCGCAAAATCAATTAACGGTAATCCACCTGTTCTTTCAGGTGAATACGGACCTTCACCGTCAAATGCATTAACACAATCAATAACGCGTCCTGCCTTATGTGCACCAATAGAAATACCACCCCCGATATGTGTCACAATGACATTCGACGCACAATAATCTTTACCTTCTGCCTGCAATACTTTTCTAGCAACTGCTTTTTGGTTCAATGCATGAAATACACTTCGGCGCTCAATACCTTGATATCCACTAATTCTCGCAATATCCGAAAACTCATCTACAACCACAGGATCTACAGTATACGCTTTAACACCATATTCCTTAGCAATATCATTTGCAATAATTGCGCCTAAATTAGAAGCGTGCATACCATACTTTCCTGAACGTAAATCATTTATCATTGCATCATTAACAATATACGTACCGCCGATTATAGATTTCATTAATCCACCACGAGCCACGACAGCTGCTAAATCACCAGGATAAATTTGATTAAATGCCAGAAAGTCTCTTAATCGTGTTGCTCTTAATTCAATTTGATCCATTACTGTGTCATATTGTGCAATTTCATCTACAGTGTACCTAAAGATACTTTCATCTACACATTGATTACTACAATATAAAGCCACTTTACTAGACGTTGATCCTGGATTAATAACTAATATATATTTACCATCCATCATTAACCCCTCACTTGTTGTAATGCAAATTCTAATGCATACAATTTACTTTCAGTAGAATCACTTCTGGACGTTAACACAATCGGTACTTTTGCACCGACAATTGTTCCACCAATAACCGCTTTGCCAATGACTGCAAATGATTTATACAATACATTGCCAACATCAATTGAAGGAACAACCAATACATCCGCTTCACCTGCAACAGCACTAATATACCCTTTGTGGTTCACTGCCTCTTTTGAAATAGCTAAATCTAATGAAATCGGACCCACTACAATTGCATCATTATTCCCTTCATACAGTTTAGCTACATCATGCGCTAATACTGATGAAGGCATTTTAGGATTATACGATTCTGCTGAGCTGAGCAATGCTACTTTAGGACATTCAATACCGATACGATGACAAACATCGATTGCATTGTTCGTAATTTGTTTCAATTGCTCAGTATTTGGATTTATATTCATTGCTGCATCTGTCAGTAATAACGGCTTATTTCCCGGTAAATTAACCAATGCGACGTGAGATAATACAGATTGTCCACGTAGATTATGTTCTTTTTGAAGCACCTCTTTTAATACGGTGCGCGTTTCAACAATGCCTTTCATTAATACTTGCGCTTCACCTCTCGCTGCCATTGTTACAGCTTGCTTTACACTATGTTCATCAGTTTCACATTGTTCGTATATCCATACATCAGAATTACCGATATTTTCTTTCGTATCAAAGACAAAGAAAGATACGACATCTTTATATAATTGTTTCGCTTTAGTAACGACTTCGAGTATTTCAGGACGAGATCCACCTGGAATTGCAATTTTAATCATTTTAATACCTCTCTAAATTATAACCTAGTACTAAGACTAGATAATATTTTTTATTGATAGTATTTTCTCATATTCCAATTTAGATGTAAAGTAAAGGTAAGTATTCATTTAAATGCTTTACGATTATATACTCGAAGATGTTCAGCGATATAACATTTAATATATATAACATTTTCGTTAAATAACAGGAATGCCATTCCAAATTTAGATTCATATATTACTCAATATAACCATATATATACACAAAATTTTCATATTTCTGACCTATATTTTTCACAAATTATCCACTAATTCACAAATTTTCTATGCTATCATTTATTACATCTTGCGAATTAATGGGGGAAAGTTTGTGAAAAAGTATTTTAATAATGTATTTTGGAGATGGCATTTTTACGCCGCGATATTCATTACACCATTACTCATCACTTTAAGCATTTCAGGTATTATGTATTTATTCTATCCTGAAGTTGAAAACAAAATGAATCACGATTTATTATTCGAGCAAACAAACAAGCCTGAACAATCTTTAAATAACGGTATTGATGATATTCTAAAAAAACATCCAGGTTACCATGTTATGAAGATTAGTTTCTTAAAAGGCGATTACAACACGCGCGTTTCAATTATGGGACCTAACGATGCGTCAAAAGTCGTTTATTTAGATCATCATAATCAAGTGAAAGGCGAAATTGAACCTTCAAAGTTATTTTCAAATTTCTCACGTGAACTACATTCTAATCTTTTAACTGGCAATACGTTTATCAACTATTTAGTTGAGCTTGCTGCTTGCTGGACAATCTTTTTAATTATTACCGGTCTATTTATGACATTCTTCCGTAAATACATAACGAACAGTGCATCAAAGATTAAACGTAAGAATCAAGCGAAATTTCACGCTGTACTTGGAACACTATTAAGTATTCCACTACTTCTCATCGTGTTAACAGGATTACCTTGGTCAGGATTTATGGGTGATAAGATTTATAACTTCGCTGTGAATAATGCTTTAGTTGGTTATCCTGAATCAGTCAAAACACCGCCTGTGTCAAACAATGAAATTGCGTGGGCAACGCGTGGTGAACATACTGATTCTAAATCACATGAAGGCAATCGTTTACCGATTACAAAGATTAATGAAATTGCGAAAGAAGAAGGATTTAAGAAGCCATATAGTATTACAGTACCAATGGATGACAAAGGGACATATGTATTATCGAAAGCAGCTGGTACTGGAGTAACTGGATTAGATGCAAATCCGCTTGAAGAACGTACGATTCATTTAGATCAGTATTCAGGTATGAAGCTCGCAATTTATGACTTTAATGATTATGGACCATTAGCGAAATTCATCGCAGTGGGTATTCCTTTACATGAAGGGAATCTATTTGGATTAGCGAATAAGATTGTTAACTTATTATTCCTTGTCGGATTATTAGTCTTAACTTTCTTTGGTATTAAAATTTACTTCATGCGTAAACAAAAAGGGAAACTATCAACTCCAAAAGCACAACCTTATATGAAATATACTTGGTTCTTTGCAGCGCTCTTAATTATGATGGGTATATTAATGCCGTTATTTGGTGTATCACTCATTATCATTGCACTGATTGAGATTATACTTCTGCTTACGAAAAAGAAATATGCAATTTAAAAAAGCTAAAGGATGAGCATTTTCATCCTTTAGCTTTTTCAGTTATCTGTTATAATGACTTAATCATTTTCATTAAAACAAACTGTAATGGTAATCTGCCATAGAGCACTGACTTACGTAACTGTTTATCCCCTAACGGCAGTTCTTTTCTTGCCATGTAAATATTCGCAGGAAATACACCCAGCAAGAAAAGATTAATTAATTGCTTTACACGATCACTCGGTTTCTTAAATACTAAATATATCCCCATCACTATCTCCATTACCCCGGAAATATAAACAATTTCTTTTTTAAACGGCAAATAATGAGGTACAATCTTTCTGAAATTTGGTTCTCTCGTGAAATGTAACACACCCGCAGTCGCAAATCCTAATCCAAGTAATACACGCGCTATCGTCTTCATAACATTATCTCCTTTATCTTTTTTCAATTGTCGTTAAAGCATATTTATCAATAACTGACACTAAATGTGGGTATTCTTTCTTTAATTCATCTTTTGTAAATAACTCAAAGCCTTCAAACGTAAATCCTGGTGAAACCATACATCCAACAAAACTCCAGGCATTTTCATCTTCAACGCTAGATGCGAAGATTGTATTCTTTGGTACTAGAAATTGAGGGACTTCACCATTCTCTACATCTAATCCTAGTTTGACAGCTTCATATTGACCATTCGGATGAATCATATGTACTGTGAGTGAGTCGCCACCTTGATAGTACCATAACTCATCTGAATCAATTCTATGAAAGTGCGAAATATTCCCCGCTTCCAGTAAGAAATAAATGCTCGTATATAACAAACGTCCATTGTGTGTTGTTTCAGATGATTTATATGTTTCATAGTAATACCCACCTTCAGGGTGTGGCTGTAAATTGAGCTTTCTAATAATCTGTTCTTTATTCATTTATTATCTCCTTAACTAATAATTTTATACCACATCTCGGTGCTATTTTATCATGCTCCCATCTTTCATATAATAACATTTGATACGCTTCATAGGCAGATGCACCATATATTTTATCTGTACCATAAACATATAAGGGCGGTATACTTTCCTTTGGTCATTTTATTAATCTCCTCAAATAGACGTTACAACAATCAAAAATGAGACAACCAACTTGTGTTGATTGTCTCTATTTTACAACTTTTATTTTCTCTATTAGAAGAAACGTCTCATAATTGTTTTTAATGGTGGCATTTTTTCTAATTTATTCTCTTCCAATAATGAGCGTAATTCAAATTTCGCATAGCCTAATGCTTCATCCCAGACGATTTGTCCAGGGAGTGGTGCAGCATCTGGATCTACATACGCATTGATAATCACAGGTTTCTTAACATCTTTTGCATGTCTGAATGCACCGGCAAGTTCTTCAGGCTTAGTAACAGTGATACCTACTCCACCACAACTTTCGGCGAACTTAGCAAAGTCAATATCACCAAAGTCAATCGCATATTCTAATTCACCGGCAGCTTGTTGTTCGTATTTAATAAACGATAATTGTTTATTATTTAATACCACAACAATCATCGGAAGATTATGATACACAGCCGTTGAGAAATCCTGCATTACCATCGCCATCGCACCATCTCCAGTAATTGCAATCGCTTCACGATCTGGATAAGCGATTTTACTAGCAATTGCGCCAGGTAATGCACAACCCATTGTTCCTAACCAAGGAGAAGTTAAGAAACGGTTATTATGATCTAATCTTAAATAACGTGTACCCCAAACAGTTGAAGTTCCTACGTCAATAGAGAATACAGCATCATCATCAGCAATCTTCTCAATTTCAGCCATGATACGCTCTGGACGTAATGGTATACTGTTATTTTCTCTATCTTCATCTAACCAACTATTCCACTGTTCCATATTTTCTTTACATGCTTCAAGGAATGGACGCTCCTTGACAGCAGGCAATTGCTCATTTAATCCAGTTAAGATTTCTTTCGCATCACCGATTAACGGAACTGTTACTTTATGTCGTGATCCAATATTGTCAGGATTATTATCTATCTGAATGCATGGCACATCTTCATCAGGTAAGTAATCAACATAAGGGAAGTTTGTCCCTATCATGATTAATAAATCTGCTTCTTTACTTGCTTCAAATGCTGCTTTCGTACCAATTTTACCTAAGTTACCTAACATATTAGGATGCGTATCAGGAATTAATCCTTTAGCCGGTAAAGTAACAATTGAGGGTAATTTCGCATGTTCAATAAACTTCACAAGAATATCTTTAGCATTCTTCACACCCGTACCAGCAAGCACAACCGGTTTCTCACTTTGTTCAATTAACTTAATTGCTTCAACTATTTGAGCGTTGTCAATTGCTGTTGTGTGAGCTGGTGACACAACTGGCTCAGTCGTTGTATTATCTTCAATTTTGGTTTTTAATAAATTACCTGGAATAGAAAGCACAGCAACACCTTTTTTGTCGTATGCTGTTTGAATAGCTTCATTAACGACTTCATATACGTTTTCAGCTTGATCTAATTGCTTATTATAGACTGCTACATCTTCAAACATTGCTGTTAAGTTTAATTCCTGAAAGTATTTCGTACCTAAAACATTGGTGTTGGCCTGACCCACGAGCACGAGTTGCGGAACATTATCCATTTTGGCATCATACATACCATTTAATAAATGAATAGCACCAGGACCACCGATTGCGATTGAAACTGCAATCTTACCGGTTAATTTTGTATAATTTGTTGCAGCGAGCGAAGCCACTTCTTCATGACGTACATTATAGAATTTAATTTCTTCTTCAGCTGTTTTTAATGCATCAATTACTGTATCTATTGTATCTCCGGGGATTCCATAGACATGGTCAATCTCCCAATTTCTAAGCGCTTTTACTAGTGCGTGACTTGCTTTAATTTTAGACATTATTTTTCACTGTCCCTTCAAATAATTATTTCATAATTTCATACATTACTCTCTACCCTGAGAATAAAATCATAATCAATTTCAAATAATACTAATACATTTAGATTACACAATCTGTGCGAATCGAAAAGATTATTGATAAAATGGATATGATAAAAATATTAACTAACATGCAGGAGGTATTAATATGAAGGTACTTGTGGCTGGAGAAATACCAGAAAAAGGACTCGCTTTTTTAAAAGAAAAATTTGAAATTGTCGACGTATTCGAAGGAGAAACATTAATCACTAAAGATGAATTGATTCAACGTATCCAAGATAAAGATGCATTAATCAGCTTACTATCTACAAATGTTGATAAAGAAGTCATCGATGCTGCACCCAACTTAAAGATTATTGCTAACTATGGTGCTGGATTCAATAATATTGACAGTGAATATGCCCGCTCAAAAAATATCGATGTGACAAACACACCGAAAGCATCAACAAACGCTACGGCTGATCTTACATTTGCAATACTACTAGCAGCAGCGCGTCGCGTCGTTGAAGGTGATAAAGTATGTCGTACAACTGGCTTCAATGGCTGGGCACCATTATTCTTCCGTGGCCGTGAAGTATCAGGAAAGACAATCGGTATTATCGGTTTAGGAGAAATCGGTCAAGCAGTTGCGAGACGTGCGAAAGGCTTCGATATGAATATTCTATATACAGGTCCTAATCGTCATGAAGACCGTGAAGCTGACACTGGTGCAAAGTATGTAACACTTGAGGCATTACTACAACAGGCAGACTTTATCACAATTAACGCGAGCTACAATCCATCAATGAAACATATGATTGATAAAGCGCAAATTGAAATGATGAAACCAACAGCTTACCTTGTTAATGCATCACGTGGGCCGGTCGTGCATGAAGCAGCACTGGCAGATGCACTGGAAGCGAAAGTCATTGAAGGTGCAGCTTTAGATGTATTTGAGTTTGAACCTGAAATTAATGAGAAGCTTAAAAAATTAGACAATGTCGTGATTACACCGCATATCGGGAATGCAACCTTTGAAGCGCGTGATATGATGGCGGATATCGTAACACAAAATGTGTTTAAAAAGTTAAATAACGAAGCACCGGATTATATAGTGAATTAGCTTTAACAATCAAAAGAGGAAACCTCCATCAAGCAGGTTTCCTCTTTTGCATTATATTCATTAAAAGTTTGCCGACGCCGCAGCTGTACTGCTAGTTTGCATATCCGTATGAATCGCCATCACTACAGCAATCACATGTGCAACATTAGCACGGTCATCAATAATATCAATACCGAATGTATCTGTCCATGAGAAGAATTTTTTACTGATTTCAGCAACAAGTCTGCCATTACCGTCTTCAATTACATACTCGTAATTTAGAAAATTACCACGTACAATCCAGTCCTCACCTTGAATGATGAACGTCGGTCTAAATGACAACATTTTCTTACGAATCGTCATCGTTTCATAACCATTTACCAGTACATCCATTGTTGTAGAAAACGCTGCTACACGTTGTTTAATAAATGCTAATTCATTGCCATTTCCATCAAGAATTCTCAGCTTTCTTCTACCTAATAAATCAAACTGTCCTTTAGCTGTGTAAACTACTTCATCACGTTCATTCATAATTGAAAAATCTTGCGTCCAGGATAAAATCTTTTTCTTTGCATAAAGTCTCATTACTTTACAGCTCCCATTCCAAATATTTACTTACATTATAAACCTTTTTAGAACAGGATAACAAATTACAACAATAAAGTGATTTGACTACAACACTCTTTTTAATTCATCCAATTCTTTCTGAGTAATCTCATGCCCACCATCAAACAGCATAAAATTCACATCATCAAATGCTGATTTAAACTGTAGTTCTAATTGCTTTGCTTGGCCTGGTGGGACCATATAATCATTTGCACCTGCAGTGATATACACTTTCGTATCACGTTTCGCGTTTGTTACATCATATTTCAAATCTGACGGATGCATTAATACTGCCGCATCCATTTCAAAGCCATTCTCTAAGAATCCAACGATAAAGTTCGCGCCATTTGAATAACCTAGGAAAGTGATCTTGTCATAATTTAAATCCAATCCGTTGAGTACTTCTGTCACACGTCCTACTGCATCATTATATGCATTACGATCCATCTCACCATTGACTAAAGGTGGGAAGAAACGGCGACTCATCGAGCTACCACTATCTCCTTCAAAGCTTAATACATCAGCACCAGGAAATAATGCTCCTGCTAATCCTAATAATTGATATTCATTGCCACCTGTCCCGTGGAACAATACGACTAATTCGTTTGCGTCATTCTTTTGATAAAAGTAGTTCATGATAGACCTCCATTCGTTTTATTTACTTCTTACTGTATCGATATGTCTTACAACAGATTCAATATGCTCACGTTGTCCTTCTAAGAATGGTGGTAATGATAATTTCTCACCTAAAGTTTCATAAGGTTCATCCCCCATAAATCCAGGGCCGTCTGTCGCGATTTCAAATAGAATCGGCATTGCAAGTCTAGCATATAATGATTTGAAGAAGAAACGATCGACAAATCCTGAGTTTGGTAAGTTATAAGATTCTAAACGTTCAATCCACGCTCTCAGTTCTGCTTCATCAGGCACTCGGAAAGCCACATGGTGAATCGTACCGAATCCTTGATATGCTGTTGTACTGTTTGTGTCGTCCACGATAATCACTGACGCACCGTTACCACCTTCACCTGTTTCAAATAAATGATAGTTCCCTTCAGCTTGCGTTTCTTTAAATAAGTAAACCGTTTCAAACGCTGATTTAAACGCTGTAAATTGATTAACTGTAATAAACACTGGTCCTAATCCGTAAATTCCGTATTCTTCAGGTACAGGACCATTCTTCCACGCTACACCTGGTGCTACACCATGATCGTTCTCATCTGAAATAATTTGATATAATTGTCCATCAAAGTCTTCGAAAGGTAAGATTTTTCTACCAAACATCTCTTGAATACCGTCATGTTTCACGTTAAACGTTTCAAATCTTTCTAAGAAATATTCAACTGCTTTATCATTTGGCACTCTAAATGATGTTCTTGCAATTTCATTTGTACCATGTTGACCTTTCGAAACACCTTTAAAGTCGAAGAACGTCATATCCGTTCCAGCGTTACCTTCGTCATCTGCAAAGAATAAATGATATGTGTTGATATCATCTTGATTGACTGTTTTCTTTACAAGTCTCATCCCTAACACTTCATTAAAGAAGTCATAGATTTTCTCCGCGCTACTTGTGATTGCTGTTACGTGATGGATACCTGTTAATTGTTTAATTTCGTTCATAATGATTCACTCCTCTTCTTTAATAATTATCCGATACTCAATATCTTTTCATCATCGATATAATTATTATACTTGGTACAATTAATATACTCTTTAATTTTATATTTTGCAACACTTTATGTTTAACGTCATAATAAGCTTAATAAACTAAAAGAAAAAGGTGAGCGCAATGACGATTATCCACCATGTATCGATTGTTAATCGTAACGGTAAAAATGCATTTGAATTCTATCGAAATATTCTCGGATTAGACTTACTCATGAAAACAGTAAATCAAGATGATAACAGAATGTATCATTTATTCTTTGGAGATAAGACAGGGAGGCCTGGAACGGAAGTAACTATCTTTGAAATTACAGAAGGCATTGATAAACAGTTTGGTACAAACGATATTGATCGATTAGTATTTAAAGTACAATCTACAGACACTCTCAAATACTTTATGCAACGCTTTGATGAATTTGGTGTATGCCATTATGGATTGGAACACTATGCAGGTAGAGACATCGTTAGATTCGAAGGACCTGATGATACAAATCTAGGACTTGTTGTGATGCATGAGGATGAAGATTTAAGTAGCTATGCGATACCCGTTCATACAGATATCCCAGAAGCACATCGTATTATCGCATTAGATTCAGTCCATGTAAGAACACGATTCAGCGAAGCGACTGTAAAAGAAATTAACCGCTACTTTGACTTTGAAATCGCTGGTAAGACGCAACTCTTTGATACAAAGCTTCAAGTAACGATTATGTCTAATCAGAATAATAAAGATCATCATGAAATCCACGTCATTCATGACAATACATCACAAGATAGTATCTCAGGAATCGGATCAATTCATCACGTTGCAATGTCAGCTAAAAGCTTAAATGCATTGCAACAACTTGAAGAAGATTTGAATAATAGAAATATCTTAAATTCCCGTATTAAGAATCGTGAATTCTTCCAGTCTTTATATTATAGAGACCCGAATAATATATTAATTGAAGTTGCGACGATGGAAGGTGCGAAACCCGAACAACCGAACAAAGAAAGCAAAGACTTTAATGCGATACCCCTTGTGTTACCTGAATACTTAGAACCAAAACGAGCTGAGATTGAAGCGCGTTTATCATAAAAAATGAGGTTGCGATATGTTGTAGATATCGCAACCTCATATTATTACTCCAACTCATCTATACTTTGTAACTGTTGTTTCAAAGTTTCGGTATCTATCGTTTGCTCAACTGTCGTCTTAGAATCTATTAATTGTTTATCTTGAATGGTCAACGTACGTGTTTTAATCATGTCACTAAAATATTTATCGTGGCTGACAAATAATACTGTCCCTTTATATTGTTGAATTAAATTACTAATAACGTCCTGCATTTCAATATCAAAGTAGTTCGTCGGTTCATCTAAGATAAGTAAATGTGCTTTTGAAAAATAGAGTTTCACAAAAGATAGTCGGCATTTCTCTCCCATCGATAAATCCTGAACATAATCATCCATTCGTGATGCATCAAATCGAAATGCTGCGAGTATTGTGCGTGCTTGCGTCACATCAATATCCAGTGTCGTAATTTCTTCAAGCACTGTGTTGGTTAATGTTAAGTTCTCAAGCTTTTGAGAGAAGTATCCTATTTCAAGTGTTGACGGCATTTTTATTTCTCCGTGTTGGAGCGGTATTTCCCCTAGTATTAATTTGAGTAACGTTGATTTACCAGAACCATTCTTCCCATGAATTTGAACGACTTCACCTTGTTCTAATGAAAATGAAACGTATTTAAACAATGTTTCTTGAAATGTATGACTGACATCAATGCACTGCAATATATATTTGTTATTAATTTCGCTTGTCTCTATATCATATTCAGTACGCACAGCTTTCTCTACTTTTCCTTGAAAGTTCGCCATCTCATGATTCATTCTGGATTCTCGTGCCTTCATGCGCTTCGCCATTTTAGCCAGTTTCTTTTGTTCAGAAGGATCACGTACTCCTGCTTTATGATTCATTTCATGATGCCATTCTTTCATCTCTTGAATCATTTGCTTCATACGTTTCTTTTCTTTCTGTTCTTTCTCAACAAGCGCCGTATTTGTCTTCTCTTCTAAATCAATTTGTGCTTTATAGTCATCGTATTTCATGTGAAACTTTCTCAGTCCATCACGTGTTAATTCTAATATATAATCAGCTGTTTCATTAATAAAAGCTCTATCATGACTCGCATAAAGAATCGTGAAATCGTTATGTTGCATCCACTTCATGAGCCATTGTTTCGTTTCATCATCAATATGATTCGTTGGTTCATCAAAGATAAACTTCGTCTTGCCTGATAATATTAAACGTATTAAAGAAATCTTTGTCTGTTCTCCTCCTGATAAAGTCACTATATTTCTGTCCGCATCACTTTCTGAAAGATTGAACTTCTGTATCATCGTAATAATTTCAGACTCAAATGTAAATCCGTCTTTGTCTAAGTACTCACTCATTGCATCCATATCAGTATATAACTTCTGCTTTAAGCCATATAAATCCCCTCTACCTTGCATAATATAATCGAGTACTGTCATAACTGTATGATCTTTAATATTAGTTACACTGATTTGTTGTTCCAGTAGTCCAATTTCATTATCTTGCTGCATGAGTTTGTTTAGTATTGTCGTCTTACCTATCCCATTATTTCCTAGTAATACAACATGACGCCCTTGTTCTATTTCAAAGTGTAAATCTTCAAATAATAACTTCTCTCCTGCATAAATATCTGTTCTGTTTAATCTCATAGACTCACCCCATAAAAAAATGTATCCCACACAACGTTTGGGATACACAAAATAAGCCTATATACGATAGGCATACAATATGTAGACAGACTCATCCCGATAACTCAAACGTTGTGCAATTTAGTTTGCGCGTTTTCATTATCGAATGATCATCTCTAAATATTGATGCCTCCTTTAATATTTGTTTATATTCTAACAGGTTTCTTTAATTTGTACAAAACAAATCCAATCACAAACCCAATCAATGCCGGCAATACCCAAGCCATACCAATATCAGAGAATGGTAAATACTTTTCCCCGAATGAAGCGAGACCTTTTCCAAATCCTGATTGTGAAAGGAATGCCGGGCTTGCTTTCACACCATCGATAAGTGCAGCAATCATCGTTACAAATGTTGTCCATTGGTATACTGTTTTAGAATTGTTGAACAGACCACTTACTAGCGTTAATAAAATTAATGTTATTGCCAAAGGATATAAGAACATTAATACAGGAATTGAGTATTCAATAATCTTTGTTAATCCGACGTTTGCTAACGTAAATGAAACGATACTTACGATTGTCGCAATCATTAAATAACTACGCTTCGGAAATAACTCATTAAACGTTTCAGAGAATGCTGTAATTAAACCAATCGCCGTCTTTAAACATGCAACGATAATGATGAGTGATAATAAGATAATACCGTAATTCCCCAGGTAATATTGCGCGACTTGTGCAAGTGCAATACCCCCATTCTCACTCACTTTAAATTGACCTAAACTCATTGTCCCCATAACAGCAAGCAATGTATAGATCAATGCCATCAATAACACACTAATAAATCCAGATTTAATTGTCTCTTTCGCAATTTGATTCGGACTCGTAATGCCCATCTTCTTGATTGTCGTTACAATGATAATACCGAAAGCTAATGATGCCAATGCATCTAACGTATTATAGCCATCGATGAAACCTTTGAGCAAAGCACCTTTCTGATAATCTGGCTGTATAGGTGCGTCTAACCCACCCATTGGTTTAATAAATGCTAATAAGAATAATACACCTAATAAGAATAAAAATAACGGATTCAAAAACTTTCCAATATAATCTAAAATCTTTGACGGCTTTCTTGCAAAGAACCACGCCACCACAAAGAATAATAAACTAAAAATAAATAAATATAACCTTACACTTTCTTTAGCGATAAACGGTGTAAACGCAATTTCAAATGATGTCGTTGCAAGTCTCGGTAATGCAAATAACGGACCGATCACTAAATATAATGCAATCGTGAAAAAGTATGCATAAGACTTATTTACACGTGAAGCCACTTCGAATAAACCATTTGTTTTGGAAATACCGATAGCGATGATGCCTAAGAACGGTAATCCAATTGCTGTGATTAAAAACCCTAAATTTGTAATAAAGACATTTGACCCACTTGTTTGTCCGAAGTGAATTGGAAAAATTAAGTTTCCAGCTCCAAAGAACAATCCGAATAACATAGAACCGATAAATAAATTTTCTTTCAGTGAGAGTTTTTTCTCCATCTCCATCGTATTTCCTCCTTCATTTTTAATTGTTTGAAATTTCAATAAACTTATGAGATTTTTACATTATAGCATTGATATAACGGGCTGTGTACAAAAAATATAAAGTTTAAGAGATATTTTTCATTCTCTTAAACTTTATACATTAATGGGTATATTTATAATATAAAATCATAATATTATGCATACCATTTACTTAGCTTTCACAGAAACGACTCCGTTCTTAATATGAACAGTATCTCCTTTATTTACAGCGTCATACACTTCTTTTGATACAACATATAATCTTCTAACGCCGTTATGCTGTACTTCAATCGTATAGGCTTGTTCACGCAACAATTGCTGCTTAATAATGTTCTTCTGGTGATAAACGCTATGGGCATTACCATAGTAAACACCATAAAAGATTTGATTATTTACATACTGATTATGGGCTGTGCGATATTTCACCGGGTCTTTAAAGTTAATTCGCATCGGTCTGGCTAATGTGGCTGCTTTAGATGCATTCATACTCTGGCTTCTTATAGACGTACTATTTAAGCGAGATGTTGTATTCATTCGGCTGACTGCATTAATTCTGGAAGCATTCACTGATGCATGGGTAGACCTTGAACTTGATGAATGGCTACTACTATGACTACTATGTGAAGCATGCGAACCACCTCTAGAGCCACCCGCTTCAGCGGGTTGTGTAACAATCAACATCAAGAGCAGCATACATATGATAGATTTAATACTTTTCATATGCACACCTACTTCACAACAGATTTATTGTCGACTTTAGCATCAAATTCACCTTCATTATCAAAGATGATATAAGGGTGTCTAAAGATATGAACTTCTTTTTCTTTAATCAAAGCATATGGTTTAGCTTTTTCATCTTTAAGAATATGCTCAGTAACATTCTCAGTATCGTAACGTTTCGATTCTAATTTATTCCCATTTTTATAGCCCACTTCCATAGACATACTCTCATCATCACCATTATTTAATACTTCTGCGTATACTAAATCATATTTTTTCACACCTTCTTCATTCTCTTTAGGTGCTGTTTGTTCTTTGGTATTATCATCACAACCTGTAAGTGCTAATATCAACATGCTTAAGATTACAATTATTCGCTTCAAAATGATACACTCCTTTAATTATGAATAATTACAACGTCCTTATTCTGAATGATATTCAAATAACGATTCACGATATGCTTTATCTTCCAGCACTTTATTACGGAATAATTTAAACGCACGTTGTGCTTTATACATTTCCCACGGATTTAAATCATTTAAATAAAATGCTAATGCTTGTGTATGACCATTTTTCTTAGTCGTATAGTACACACCATTTAACAGTTTAAGCGTACTACCGCCCTTATATCCATAGTGTTGATATAAAGATTGAATATGCTGGTCACTTGTTTGTTCTAATAATGTTCTTAATATCTTTGTCTGCTCAACACCAAATTTACCACTATTAATATCGTTCATTAGTAACGCGTATGTTTTAGCAGATGCATGTGTTAAGTGATCAGACCAATAGACTTGTCTTGGTTGATCAAAGTCTTTCAATACTTTTTCCTTTGAAATCTTCCCGGTAATAAATAAATCTTTAGCACGTATGACGTGACGATATACATCGTCCTCGTCTATTCGTTGTTGTAACGCATCACTATTTAACTGACTCGCCATAACCATACCACCAATTAAAGGCTTTATTCTTTCATGGTTACCCATTTTGAGCGCATTAATTTTGTTATTAATAGCGTCTATGTTTAACCGATCAATTAAATAGTCTGTATTCGCATTAGCACTATATCGAATCATACCTTTCGCAACATCATTTAACGTGAGATGTTGCGTACCGTAAACTGATTCGAATGTTCTCTGCATCTCACTTTCACCTTCGACATCCGGTAAATCATATCGCAATACCTCTTTGTATACCACATGCTCATTCGGATTAATTTGATGATGAACGACTTGATCAGCATATTCTACTGCGATAAATACTTTCATTACACTCGCAATTGGTAATGCTTTATCACCATTAATAGCTTGTTGTATGTGACCATCTTCCATATACACAATACTTCGATTATCACCATGGATTAAATGTTTAATATCGTCCGGGGAAGGTGTTAATACTTCATATGCTAATAAGAATATGACCATCATCAACGTGCAATGCATTAATACGTGTTTTCGCTTAATGATATAGTGAATTAATACAAGTAGTGTACTTACAACTACAGTAAAAATAATCATTAACGTAAATGGATGTTGGTCTTGTAGTTGCAAAAGTGCCTACCTCTTTCATGCAATATTTGTTTACTCATAATAATAACAACTTTCTTCATACTCTTTCTCACAACAATCACATCATTATCATATAGAACTATTGTGATACATGTAAAGAAAAGTAATAACAATATGTTATTA
>NZ_JAOTIS010000049.1 GCF_025628935.1 Macrococcus capreoli | reverse complement strand
TCAGATTGAAGACAAACTCATTTTCATTACATGAGTTTGTCTTTTTTAATGATTATATTCTCTTTTATTCGAAGAAATTTCTTCGAAATTTAAATTATTGACTATAATGCTAAGCCAATTGAGTATCTTTGATAACCCAATTGGCTAACTTTTTTAAATTCATGCATGCACAAATAAGCGTGGTTTCCATGGACACTTTTTTCAATCCTCTAAACTTTGTCCATCTCATACCATGCTGTTCTTTAGCGTCACCAAATCTTCTTTCAATAGTTTGAGACCTTAATTTATATCCCATTCTTCCTTCTTCTGTATGTCTTATTTCTTCAACATCTTCTAAGTATTCTTGCCAAATATGTCTTTGAATTTGCTTTTTATATTGTTTATTTTCTGTACATTTATTTAGAAATGGACATTCTTTACATACATTTGGGTTAGAATGATACAATTTAAATCCTTCACGATCAGTACGTGTGTATTTAAGTGGGTGATTTGCAGGACAAATATATTCATTGTAATATTCATCATAAACAAAATCATTTTTTCTGAAACGGTCCTTTGGACCTCTTGGTCTAGTATATGGCATATAAGGAGTGATTGACTCTTTAAATAAAAAGTAAGCATTAAAAGGTGTTTTATATCCAGCATCTACCGCCAAGGTTTTAGGTTTAATTCCTTTATCTTTCATTCTAGAAATCATAGGT
>NZ_JAOTIS010000048.1 GCF_025628935.1 Macrococcus capreoli | reverse complement strand
ATGATGAAGATGGGGTCTGTTCATTAAGTGCTGATGAAGTAGGGCCGACAGGCAGGAAGTTGATGCGTTTTTATGAAGATGCGATGGTTGATTATACACATAATATAGACCGTCAGTTGAAAGAAAAAATTGATGATCCATTTTGTACAGCGTTAGATAACTTTGTGAATAATGTTTCGAATGTGAATATCAATACAATTGTTGTGAAGCATGGTGCTGCATCAAAATCAGGTACTTATGGTGCCGACGGCAAAGTGACAATTTCAGATACGAAATCCTATCAATCTGATGATGTGTTTAATCTTGAAGAATTACTTGAAAGTGAGCCACATATACAAAAAGTTATTAATCAAAGTTATGAAAATGCGATTAAACAAGATGCATATAAAGATTTAAAGCGAGAAGATTTTCAGGATATGATGACAAAAGGTGCCAGTTTTGAGTATGAAAGTTATGCGGAAGAAGCGGCACGATTAAAAGCGGAAGAGGAAGTAAGACTTGAGCGAGAACGTCAGGAAAGAATAGAAATGGCTGTTGATATTGGTGCGATGATTGGGATTGGCGTGCTGACGTTCTTCGTACCACCGTTAGGTGCTGGAGCTGCGGTCGCATATACATCCTATTCAGCAACAAATGTGATCGCTGGAAAGAACATGATAACCGGCAGAAAGTATTCAAAATCAGAACGCATTATTGAAGGGAT
>NZ_JAOTIS010000047.1 GCF_025628935.1 Macrococcus capreoli | reverse complement strand
TGGACTTATTCCGATCGGTAAAGTATTTAAAGGTGTAGGTAAACCGGCATTAAATATGATGTCGAAGACAGCTGGAAAAACGACTGCAGGACAGTTGATGAAGAGTGGTTTGAAAAATACAACAAATATGACGACGAATAGACTAATCAAATTAAAAACGTCATATAAAGTGATGATGGATAAAGCGGATGTTGGCTATCGTGTTGCCAGTGCGATAGAGCGTTTGGAAGGTAAGAAAGAAGCCATTGAGATGGCTGGGAAATCGTGGTACCGCGGTCAGAAAGAACGATTGATTAAATATGTAGATGAGAAGATGGTACCTCAGGTACACAACATCGCATATAAAGGCGCGAATCACTACAACAAAGTGAATGAAGCATTAAGTAAGCTGGGGATGGCACCAAAGTATGCCTATGCGGGGATTGGAACAGAAACTGCAAAGAAGATTACGAAGCAAGATATCGATCAGTACATTCAGAAGGCTAGTGCGAAACTGATGAATAAAGGAAGCAACGCAGCGGTGAAATCTGGAACAGAAGGTACTATCAATCTGACAAAAAATAAAGGTAAATCATTAAAAGTCGATGATAAAGATGCGCACCTCATTACAAGGGTGGAATACACAGAAAAAGAACATATGATGTGGAAGAATGGGAAAGCATTAAAGCCAAATGTTGAATATGTCACACCGGAAGGTCATTTATACCGTACTGATGATTTAGGAAGAATTAAGTATGTTGAGGTTGATAATCTATATCTTAAAAAAGGTAAG
>NZ_JAOTIS010000046.1 GCF_025628935.1 Macrococcus capreoli | reverse complement strand
TATAATGTACAAGTCGCAACAAATAATCAATTTATTATGGCCTATGATGTTTTTCCAAATCCTACGGATACAAGAACACTCGTACCTTTTCTAGAAAATTGTAAAAGGAAACTCAAAGAATTGCCAAATATTATTGTTGCTGATGCTGGTTATGGTAGTGAATACAATTATGTAACTTTAACTAATAACTTTGATATTACTGCTTTAATTCCATATGGAATGATGAGGAAAGAAGAAAGTAACTCGATTAAAAAGCAAATGTTTAACACAATCAATTGGAAATTCAATATTCTAGAAGACTATTTTATATGTCCAAATAATAAAAAATTGAACTTTTTAAAGCATACTTATCGAACTGATGAATATGGATTTAGACGTGATTTCGAAGTTTACAAATGTGATGATTGTATAGACTGTCCATTAAAAAGTCAGTGTATAAAAGGAAAAGCTGAATTTAAAGTTATTTCCAAAAATATGAATTGGGAACAGCATAAATTTAATATTAAAGAGAAGCTTTCAGAACAAGAAAATGCGATCTACTATAGTCAAAGAAAAATTGATGTGGAGCCAGCATTTGGAAACCTGAAGGCTAATTTAGGTTTCACAAGATTCTCAGTTCGAAGTAAACAAAAAGTTTATAACGAACTAGGCATCGTCTTAATGGCAACTAATATGAGAAAATATACTGCTCGAAGAGCAGATTCTCATATAATAAAAGAGAAAATAAAGAACACCACTTCAAATTTTAATTCAAAAGTGGTGTTCTTGTTATTTTAGAGACCTATTTATGACCCGCCCTC
>NZ_JAOTIS010000045.1 GCF_025628935.1 Macrococcus capreoli | reverse complement strand
GATTACTTGGCCTGTTGCTTTATCCACTAACTGAACCGTTACACCTGAAATTCCTGGTTCTGTTCCGCCATTTTGAACATTATCGTTGTTTGTATCTAACCATACTTTATCTCCGATTACGTACGTTGGGGCTGGTGTTACCACTGTCTTAAATCCTTTATCTATTGTTAAGTTGTCCGCATCTACGATGCTTACATCTTGACGGTTAACATTTGAGTTATCGCCATCTGTTGTTTCGTTTGTGCTTGTTACTTCTGTGTAACTTGTTGTTGAACCATCTGGATTTGTCACGGTCGCTGGTGTGCCAAACACTACTGTGTAGTCACCTGGTTTTAAGTGATCAAACTTATAATTACCGTTCGCATCTGTTACTTGTGTTGAGATCACTTGGCCTGTTGCTTTATCCACTAACTGAACCGTTACGCCTGAAATTCCTGGTTCTGTTCCGCCATTTTGAACATTATCATTATTCGTATCTAACCATACTTTGTCACCAATTGTGTATGTTGGAGCTGGCGTTACCACTGTCTTAAATCCTTTATCTATCGTTAAGTTGTCCGCATCTACGATGCTTACGTCTTGGCGGTTAACATTAGAGTTATCGCCATCTGTTGTTTCGTTTGAACTTGTTACTTCTGTGTAACTTGTTGTTGAGCCATCTGGATTTGTCACGGTTTTCGGAGTGCCAAATACTACTGTATAGTCACCTGGTTTTAAGTGATCAAACTTATAGTTACCGTTCGCATCTGTTACTTGTGTTGAAATCACTTGACCTGTTGCTTTATCTACTAACTGAACAGTCACGCCTGAAATTCCTGGTTCTGTTCCA
>NZ_JAOTIS010000044.1 GCF_025628935.1 Macrococcus capreoli | reverse complement strand
GCCAATTGAGTACTATCATGAATATTACCTGGTGTTACGTGGTGATCTACAAAAAATCCATTTTTATCTACACAAGCATGTAAACTATAAGCAAACTGTTTCTCACGTTCACCTTTAACATAGTAACCAGCGTCAGGATCTGTGAGACTTTCTTTTTTTTCTTTTTCTTCTGTCTTATGAGTTGGGGTGAACTCCTTTTTTCCTTCAGATTTACGAACCTCGTTTATTTCTTTATCTAATTCATCTTTATAATGAGCGACCGATTTTTTTACTACAACTTTTCTAAATCTATGTTTATTAGCGTTTGCTTTAATATGAGTAGAATCAATAAATAAAGCTGAGGTATCAATCAATTTATGTTGCATCGCCAACTGTAGAATGTGTTCAAATATTTCTTCAAAAAGTGTATTATCACTGAACCTTCTAATATAATTCTTACCGAAGGTAGTGAAATGAGGAATCTTATCCTGAAAACTGTATCCAAGATACCAACGATAAGCAACATTTGTTTCGATTTCTTTTATTGTTTGTCTCATTGATTTTATTCCGAATAATTTTTGTATTAATATTATTTTTACTAAAATCACAGGATCAATACTTGGACGACCATTATCAAGACAATATTTATCTTTGACTAGAGGATAAATAAAATTCAAATCCAATACTTTATCTACTTTTCTTAGTAAATGGTTTTGTGGCACTAAATCTGAAATCGCAACAACCTCTAATTGATTTCTTTTATCTTCTGATTTACTCAACAAAATAATCACCCCAAATCATTGTTAATATTATTGTATAAAAAAAGACTGAAGACTTCATCTCCGAAGGAGACTTTGTCTTCAGTCTG
>NZ_JAOTIS010000043.1 GCF_025628935.1 Macrococcus capreoli | reverse complement strand
CTTTTAACTGCTTCATCAACATGTTCAAAATCACTCGCAGAAACGGCTTCTCCTACACTTTCCATAATGCGATGTTCCGATTGATAGTCACTTGTTCTGTAATGAATTGAACGTATTTCATCAACTACCCTTCACTTAAATCATAGCTGTTTAAAAAGTGGCAAGTAATACTTGCCACTGAATTATTCGCTGTGTTTACTGTTTTCTCTTTCTTTGAATGCTCTGATTTGTTCAACTTCTTCCATACTTATATGTTTTAGAGGTTGATTTAAATATTCATCTCTAAAGTAATCCATATATTCATAATCCACATATTCTGAGTTGTACCAATCCGCATAATCAAACTCTGTTGTCAACTTCATGTTTTCATCTACATGTAAGATTACTTTTGACCAAATAGGTTGATCATGATCTCTAAAGATTTGTTGGAGTTCAATGCCATGTTGAAATAATTGTCTTTGTAACTTCCTATATACTTCCGTTGAATATCCTTCTATTTCAAATTGCATTGTTGCTGAGTATTGCCATTCTTCTTTTGCATTTTCAGTATTGTAGAAAAAATATATACCACCTTCTCTACCATTGATATCTCCATTAATATATAACTCGCACCACTCTTCTGGAATCATTTCATTAGCTTGATGTACAATTTTCATAATTTTTTCGCTTATTAATTGATTTAACATTATCTTAGTATCTCCATTTCATTTTTTATGTTTTTTTCAATATATTCATCACCAATTGTATAATAAACATTAAACTCATCCGGTCGCAATGAATCGCCACTATACACTGGTTCTATTTTTACTTTCACTTGTTTTGGTGGTTTCGACCTTAATGCTTTCTCCCATGCTTGTTCTATTTTTCTCCATTCACCTTGACGATTTAATGTTGAATTCATTGGAACTAGATTATCTAAATCCGGACTACCTCCAAATTGAGTTGCTATTAAGTGTCCTCCATCATCATCTTTTCGTCTAAATATTCTGCCCACTACTCTCTGCATATGCGGTTTTCG
>NZ_JAOTIS010000042.1 GCF_025628935.1 Macrococcus capreoli | reverse complement strand
GAGGTTGGGACATAAGTAGATAAATCTTCGATTTATTCCAGCCAAATGAAAAAAAGAGAAGTTCGAAAATTATTTTCGAATTTCTCTTTTTATATACAAATAAAAAAGACACTACTTTATAATGTAAGTAACCACACCAACATAATAAAAGGAGTGCCATTATGTATAAAAATTATAACATGCAACAGCTTAATTTACCATTATTCACAGATATCTTATTCGAAGAAAATGATATTGTTTTTTTCGTAAATGAAATCGTGGAATCAATTCCCGATAATACTTTTAATGACTTCGACTCAAAATTTGGTGCCTCGTCATATCACCCAAAAATGATGTTAAAAATAATATTATTTTCATACACTCAATCCATATTTTCAGGGCGTAGAATTGCCTCTGCATTACATGATAGTCTCCGACTTATGTGGTTGTCTCAAGGTCAAAAACCATCATATAGAACAATTAACCGATTTAGAGTTAATCCTAAATTGGCTAATATTTTAGAAGAATTATTCATTCAATTTAGATACCAATTAATCGACCAAGGACTTATAGATGAGAATGTACTTTATATAGATGGTACTAAAATAGAGGCGAATGCAAATAAGTATAGCTTTGTGTGGAAGAAGAATACCGAAAGGTATAACAACCAGATTATAGCTAAATCAAAGGAGATGTATGATCAACTTATTGTTGAAAATATTATTCCTGAAATTTTGGAGGAACAGGAAGATGAAATCACACTTGAACACTTAAAATATATGGAAAATGAGGTCGAAAAAAAGATTGAGGAATTGAATACGCAAATTTCGAATACTGAATCAGGTTCTGAACGTAAAATAATTCGTTCTGAAAGAACAAGAATCAATAAATACAGTAAAACACTAAGAAATTGTATTGAGAAAAAAATAAAATACGCAGAAGAATTTGAAAAGCATGGTGATAGGAATAGTCATTCAAAAACTGATAATGATGCAACATTTATGAGAATGAAAGATGATCACATGAAAAATGGTCAACTTAAACCTGCT
>NZ_JAOTIS010000041.1 GCF_025628935.1 Macrococcus capreoli | reverse complement strand
TTACTTACTGCCTCATCAATACGCTCAAAATCACTCGTAGAAACGGCTTCAGTAATTCCTTCCATAATGCGATGTTCCGACTGACTGATAGTCACTTGTTCTGTAATGAATTGAACGCATTTCATCAACTACCTTCCACTAAAATTATAGATATCCTAAAACATCCTAAAAAGTGGCAAGTAATACTTACCACTGAATTATTCGCTGTGTTTACTATTTTCTTGTTGCTTGAATGCCTTCATTTCTTCAAAAAATGCTTCATCTACATGTTTTAGCGGTAATTTTAAATATTCATGTCTGAAATAATCCATCTTTTGATATTCATTATATTTACTATAGTCCCAATCCGCATAATCAAATTCCGTTGTTAGCTTCATATTTTCATCTACATGTAAAATAACATTAGACCAAATTGGTTGATCATGATCACGGAAGATTTGTTGGAGTTCGTCAGCCAAATCAAATAACACATCCCATGCTTTTGAATAATATTCTTGAGAGTACCCTGCAATTTCAAATTGCATCGTTGCTGAATATTGCCATTTGTTTATATTTTCTTCAGTATTGTAAAAAAAGTATATAGTTCCTTCTCCATCATTTACGCTTCCATTTATATACAATTCACACCATTCTTCTGGTATCATTTCATTGGCTTGTTCAACTATTTCAATAATTTTTTCATTAATCAATTTTTCTAACACCTTAATTACCTCCATTATTTTTTATTTTTATTTCAAAATATTCATCATCTATAAAATAATGTCCCTTGAATCTATCCGGTCGCAATGAATCGCCACTATACACCGGTTCAATTCGTACTCTCACTCGTTTTGGAGGTACCTCTTTCAATGCATCCGCCCAGGTTTTCTCCATAGCGTACCATTTTCCTCCAGATCTATTTACCTGACTATTCATCGGAACAAGATTATCTAAATCCGGACTACCTCCAAATTGAGTTGCTATTAAGTGTCCTCCATCATCATCTTTTCGTCTAAATATTCTGCCCACTACTCTCTGCATATGCGGTTTTCT
>NZ_JAOTIS010000040.1 GCF_025628935.1 Macrococcus capreoli | reverse complement strand
TGGAATGTCAACAGTTTATTAGACACTTTTCATGTGTAAATTTTTAAACGCCACAGGCGTTAAATAATGTAATGAAGAATGTGGTCTAAAATTGTTGTACCAATTCACATAATCGAATAATTCGGTTTCTAGCTGGTTCAAGTTTTCAAATTTCATTTGTTTTACAAATTCAGTTTTTATTGCTTTCATCGTTGCTTCTGCAACGGCGTTATCATAAGGACAGCCTTTTGTACTTAATGATCTTTTGATGTTAAACGATTTTAATACTTCATCTATCAATTTGTTGTCGAATTCCTTACCTCTATCTGTATGGAATAATTCTATTTGTTCTAAATTATGATTAATTTTACTCATTGCTTTCGTCACTAAATGGGCGTCTTTATTTTTACCTGCACTGTAACCAACGATTTCTCTATTGAAGAGATCAATAAATAAACATATGTAATGCCATGTTCCTGCGACTTTAACATACGTTAAATCACTGACTAAAACTTCTAATGGCTGTTCCTTTGTAAATGAACGATTCAAGTGATTTTTTATTAATTTTTCATTTATTTCTTTCTGATGATTTTTATATTTAGCTTTTGTATAAACTGAAATTAAATCATATTTTTTCATAATACGACTTATTTTTCGTCTAGATACAATAATACCTAATTTATTTAACTCATATTTAATTCGTCTTGTACCAAAGCTCTTTCTATTTGAGTTAAAAGTACTAACAATAGTTTTTTCTAATTCTGAATCATCATTTTTTAGTTTATTTGAAGTTCGTTTTATTGAATCATAATAAGTGCTTCTTGGTATTTTTAGGACTTTGCACATTGCTGATACTGAATATTGATGTGCATTCTGTTGAATGACTTCTATTTTCGTCCCATGATCAGCGCTGCTTGCTTTAAAATATCATTTTCCATCTTTAATTGTTGATTTTCTTTACGCAATTTTCGGAGCTCTTTTTCTTCATCGGTTAGATTATCAGCAGCATTAAACGAACCACTATTTTGATGATTCTTAATCCATTTATCTAACGCCGAAGGTGTTAAATCATATTCTCTAACAATATCAGATTTAGATTTTCCGTTTTCAAATAATCGTACCATCTGAAGTTTAAATTCTGGTGTAAATGTTCTTCTAGCTCTAGCCATAAATAAATCGCCTACTTTCTTAATTTAACAATACATCCCCTCAGGGGAGTTGTCCAATTAAGTGTAGACGATTCA
>NZ_JAOTIS010000003.1 GCF_025628935.1 Macrococcus capreoli | reverse complement strand
AATAACCGCCATTTACATGCGTTTAACAACTTAGAATATACTAAACTTGTTGGTGAACATTTACATGTGAATATGTTTGATAAGCCTGTGTTTCGTTTAACACGAGAAGAATTAGGGATTATACTAAGAAGTAGAATGACAGATGTTAAAGCAAGAATATGTTGAATCTTATTAAGAACTGTTTCGTGGCGGGAACTTTAGTACAAACTAAGTTTGGTTTAAAACCGATTGAAGCGATTCAAGTCGGAGATGAAGTTTTATCTCGATGCATGGAAACTGGGTATGTTAGCTACAAGTCAGTCACTGAAACGTTCAGTAAACAAGCAGATGTCATCACTACAATTACCCTCATATTTATTGAATCATAACGACTTTATATTTTTATTTAAAATATTAGATTATTAAAATAGAAACTAAATTAAATATTCTAAAATGATCACGAAACAAATAGAATCATTGAAAGCTATTTATTGAATAATTGCTGATTATGACATTGAAACTTATTACTATTCATGTTATTTTTATATAATGCAAAGAATTATAAATGAGGTGAACATATGTCAACAGTTGCATTTCATACGTTAGGTTGTAAAGTAAACCATTATGAAACAGAAGCGATTTGGCAATTATTTAAAGAAGCTGACTACGAACGTGTGGATTTCGAAACAAATGCAGATGTTTATGTTATCAATACATGTACAGTAACAAATACTGGAGATAAGAAGAGTCGACAAGTGATTCGTCGTGCAATTCGTCGCAATCCCGAAGCTGTAATTTGTGTCACAGGGTGTTATGCACAAACTTCATCAGCAGAAATTATGGATATTGCAGGCGTAGACATTGTCGTAGGTACACAAGATCGCCATAAGATGCTTCCGTATATTGAACAATTTCGTGCTGAACGTCAACCTATCAATGGTGTTACAAATATCATGAAGAACCGTACATACGAGGAATTAGATGTACCTTACTTTACAGATCGTACTAGAGCATCGCTTAAGATTCAGGAAGGATGTAACAACTTCTGTACATTCTGTATTATTCCATGGGCACGTGGTTTAATGCGTTCCCGTGATCCAAAGGAAGTCGTTCGTCAAGCAACGCAACTTGTTCAATCTGGTTACCAGGAAATCGTTCTAACAGGTATCCATACTGGTGGATATGGTGAAGATTTAAAGGATTACAATTTAGCGCAATTATTACGTGATTTAGAAACAATTGATGGTCTGAAACGCATTCGTATTTCTTCTATTGAAGCAAGTCAATTAACCGATGAAGTAATCGATGTGATTGATCAAAGCGAAAAAGTCGTTCGCCATCTACACATTCCGCTTCAATCAGGCAGTGATACTGTATTAAAACGTATGCGTCGTAAATATACGATGGAACATTTCTCAGAACGTTTAAGAAAGTTACATGCAATCATGCCAGGATTAGCGGTAACAAGTGATGTCATCGTTGGATTCCCTGGTGAAACTGAAGAAGAATTCCAGGAAACATATGACTTTATTCTGGCACATGGTTTCTCAGAACTTCATGTCTTCCCTTATTCAATGCGTACTGGAACACCAGCAGCACGTATGACAGACCAGATTGATGAAGATGTGAAGAATGAACGTGTCCATCGATTAATTAATCTTTCAGATCAACTTGCTAAAGCATATGCTAGTCGTTTTGAAGGGGATGTACTCGAAGTGATACCTGAAGAAAAAGCAAGCAGTGAGAATATGTTAGTGGGTTATACTGATAATTATTTAAAAGTTCAATTTGAAGCAGATGAAAGCTTAATTGGCGAACTTGTGAAAGTGAAAATTACTGAAGCGGGTTATCCATTAAATAAAGGTCAATTCGTTAAAGTGATACCTAATTTATATAAAAAAACGGCTGAAAATAAGGAACTCACTGTAAATTAAAAATGAGTGTTGACCGGGAAAGTATTATCTATTATAATGTTTTAGTACATAGAAATATTTATCTAAATAAATCTATGTTTAATATGTTCCGTTGATATTTGGAGGGAGGGAAATTAAATGTCTAAAACTGTAGTTCGTAAAAACGAATCAATCGAAGATGCTTTACGTCGTTTCAAACGTACTGTTTCTAAAAATGGTACGATTCAAGAAGTTCGTAAACGTGAGTTCTACGAAAAACCAAGTGTTAAACGTAAAAAGAAATCAGAAGCAGCGCGTAAACGCAAATTTAAATAATAATTGCTCCCTCAAATATTATTTATAGATAAACACATCACAATATCGTGATGTGTTTTTTTGTATATAAATGTAATAGACTTGAGCGTATTGAAATGGGGTAAATGGCGTATTCATTGAAAAAGTGCAATGAAAATTGTCGCTTACCTTAAATTTACCTTAAATCTATTGCACAATTAATTTATATAAATGATTATCGGTTATAATGTGAGTAAGGAGGTGTTTGATTGGATATTAACTTATATGACGGTGTAATATTGTTGCTCATGATTATTATGGTTTCAACAGGATTATGGCAATTATATTCACCAGGCTTTCGCTTTTCAGGCATCGTTTGTAGTATTGCTGCCATTTGTTTTCTGGGATTAAATCTTTACAATAACCAGATGGAAGCACTATCGATTATTTTGTTTATTGGTGGTATTACACTTGTAGTATTAGAGTTATTTGTTGTGGGTGCCATTCTTGGTTTACTGGGTACAGGATGTATTATCACGAGTTTCTTATTAATTGGCGATAATATTTCGAAAATGGGTTTCTTTGTTACGATATGTATTATCATCGCCATCATAGAATGGGTCATTTTAGTGAAAGTATTGAAGAAATCTATTCCTATTTTCTCTAAAGTAGTGCTTTACGATTCTACAAGCAAAGAATCTGGTTACACATCTCATGATGATCGAAGTTATTTGTTGAATCAAACAGCGACGACGTTAACGGAGCTACGTCCTTCAGGTATTATTATCCATGAAGGCCAACGTATCGACGCTGTCAGTGATGGTGCTTTTATTAAACGTGAGCAGCAAGTCCGCATTATTGAAGTAGAAGGAACACGTGTTGTCGTAAAAGAAATTTAATAATTAAAAAAGAATTGAAGGAGTGACTAATGTGTCTGGATTAATTACAATTGGCATTATCGCATTTATTGTACTTATTTTCTTAATGATTTTATTTTCATTTGTTCCTGTAGGCTTATGGATTTCAGCATTAGCAGCAGGGGTTAAAGTTGGGATTGGTACATTAGTTGGTATGCGTTTACGTCGTGTGTCACCACGTCGTGTTATCGACCCGTTAATTAAAGCGCATAAAGCAGGATTACACTTAACAACAAATCAATTAGAATCTCATTACTTAGCTGGTGGTAATGTTGATAGAGTCGTTGACGCGATTATTGCTGCACAACGTGCTGACATTAACTTACCATTCGAACGTGGTGCAGCGATTGACCTTGCTGGTCGTGACGTGTTAGAAGCTGTTCAAATGTCGGTTAACCCGAAAGTAATCGAAACGCCTTTTATTGCAGGTGTTGCGATGAACGGTATTGAAGTGAAAGCGAAAGCAAGAATCACTGTTCGTGCAAATATCGAGCGTTTAGTCGGTGGTGCGGGTGAAGAAACCATCGTAGCCCGTGTTGGTGAAGGGATTGTTTCTACAATCGGGTCAAGTGCTTCACATACTTCTGTCCTGGAAAATCCGGACATGATTTCTCAAACTGTATTAGGTAAAGGGTTGGATAGTGGTACAGCATTCGAAATTCTATCGATTGATATCGCTGATGTAGATATCGGTAAGAACATTGGTGCCGATCTTCAGACTGAACAAGCATTAGCAGATAAAAATATTGCGCAAGCGAAAGCAGAAGAGCGTCGCGCGATGGCCGTAGCTCAAGAACAAGAAATGAAAGCGAAAGTTCAGGAAATGAGAGCGAAAGTAGTCGAAGCGGAAGCAGAAGTACCTTTAGCGATGGCACAAGCATTAAAATCAGGTAATATTGGCGTAATGGATTACTATAACTTAAAAAATATAGAATCTGATACAGGTATGAGAAATGCAATTAATAAAATGACTGATCCAAACAATAGTGAAACGCCTAAAAAATAAAGGGTGATTAGATGAATGTTGGTTTTATCATCTTTATTATTTTCTCTATCATAAGCCTTGTCTCTTCATTGATTGAGAAAAATAATAAAGATAAATCAAAAGAAACTTCAAATGATAAAGCAGGTAAATCTTCAAAAGTATATGAAGAAGTGCAGTCAATATACAAACAAATGCAACAATCGGTTGGCACTTTAGAAAAAGAAATTAATGCATTAAAAAATAATCCGGAAGCAAAATTAAAAGAAGTTGAAAAACGTTTAGAACGTCAGCCGAAAAATGCGAAACAGAGCAAAAAAGCTACACAAAAAGTAAAACATGCAGCTGCTGCATTAAAAGATGAAAAGCGTCCGATTGAACGTTCAGCGGCGAAGAAAATTCAGGCATTTGAAGAAAAATTACATGCGAAAGAAATGCTTTCATTATCAGAACGTATTGCGAAGATTGAAGCGGATCCTCATTTGTCACCACGACAAAAAATGAATCGTATCAATATGATACGTATGGAAGAAGATATTGATCGTGCAAGTTCGCTTGTGGACTTCACTCCGGATAGCACTTTAAAGGGCATTATTTTTAGTGAAATTTTAGGGTCGCCAAAAGCACGACGTTAAAGCATTATGATACGCAATATTTAGCGTATCATAGTGCTTTTTTTGAATTTTTGATAAAATGGAACTGGGTGATATTATGAAATATAAAAGTAATATCAATGTTATTCAGAAAGTTTTCGTCGCATTTGTGATCAGTTTAGTCTGTATCGCTGTTTTATTGAATCCAATATTGAGTGGCGTTGCCTCATCGGTGTTAGGCTGTGTATTAATTTATTTAGTGATATATGAGCACTATATTATAGAATGTAAAACATTAATCGTTATTAAAGGGTTTGACCGTAAAGTTATTAACATTATGTCGATAAAATATATTAATATTGCATCAACTAATGGTGAAATCTTTACTGAAATCGTAGGTAAACAATATAAACTTGTGCTTAAACCGGTATTAACGAAGCAATTTATTCAGCATTTACTTAAGATTAATCCGGATATTATTGTTCAGAATATGGATCGTGAGCACATGAATCAACCTGAACATCCAATCGTCCCGCCGCTAATGAATGACACACTATAGTATGAATTAATTGTTTGTTATTCCGTTGTTTGATACATTTAAATAAACGCTATATTAAAGGAGTTTTTGAATGTCGCAATTAATCCGCTTTGACAATATTAACGAAGCCCAGGCATTGCTTGGCAACCAGGATGAACATTTAAAGTTTTTAGAAACAAGTTTTGATGTTGAGATTCATACACGTGGCCAGGAACTCACGATTTACGGTGATGAGGAGAAAGTCAGCGTTGCTGAGCGTGTGGTGATGAGTTTATTATCAGTAATACGTAAAGGTACCAATATTTCTTTGAGAGATGTTCAATCTGCAGTTCAGATGGCGGAGAATGGAACATTACAATATTTAAGTGATTTATATGATGAAGAGATTACGAAAGATGCTTTTGGTAAGCCGATTCGTTCAAAGACGATGGGACAACGCTTATACGTACGTCACATTAAACATCATGATTTAGTATTTGGGATTGGACCGGCTGGAACTGGTAAGACGTTTCTTGCTGTTGTTATGGCGGCGCAAGCACTCCGTAATGGTAAGGTTAAAAGGATTGTGTTAACACGTCCTGCAGTTGAAGCGGGGGAATCACTAGGATTTTTACCGGGCGATTTAAAGGAGAAGGTCGATCCTTATTTACGTCCTTTATATGATGGTTTACATTTCGTCTTAGGTGCCGAGCATACAGCACGTTTAATGGAACGCGGTGTCATTGAAATTGCGCCGTTAGCTTATATGCGTGGTCGTACGTTAGAAGATGCTTTCGTAATTCTGGATGAAGCACAGAATACAACACATGCCCAGATGAAAATGTTTCTAACGCGTCTCGGTTTTGGTTCTAAAATGGTTATCACTGGTGATGAAACGCAAATTGATTTGCCGAAAGGTGTTAAAAGTGGTCTAATCGAAGCGATACAACGACTTGGTAAAGTAAGTGGCATTGCCATTCATCATTTTGATGCGGCAGACGTCGTACGCCATCCATTAGTAGGGAAAATTATCAATGCATACGAGGGGGACGAATAATGTTAACTGTTGATTTTATCGATGATGCAAATTTAATCGCGTCTCAACATTTAGACGAAATTGAAAAGTTACTTCAGTTCGCTGCAGCTGAAGAAGGAATTGAAGAAGAGGCAGAAGTTGCGGTTTCATTTGTAGATGAAGCAGAAATACAGCAAATTAATAAAACGTATCGTAATAAAGATAGTGTTACTGACGTCATTAGCTTTGCGTTAGAAGAAGGTGAAGATGAAGACTTTGAAATGCCAGATGAACCACGAGTGCTAGGAGATATTATTATTTGCGTTAAACGTGCTGAAGAACAAGCAGAAGAATATGGTCATTCGTTTGAACGTGAATTAGGGTTTTTAAGTGTACATGGTTTATTGCATTTACTTGGTTATGATCATATGAATGAAGCAGACGAAAAGAAAATGTTTGGTCGTCAGGACGAAATATTAAATGCATACGGTTTGACGAGAGCTTAACGATGAAGCGCTTTATTTATCCGTGGCATGGCTTTATAACCTTAATAAAAAAAGATAAAAATTTTGTATTACATTTAATTGCTGCATTCATCGTAGTTTGTTGTGCGTACGTATTAAATATTAGCAGAACAGAATGGCTCTTTATTGTTGTGGCAATATTTTCAGTATTATTTATGGAAGTCATTAATACGTCCGTTGAATATGTTGTTGATTTAGTCACTGAAGATTATCATGAATTAGCGAAACACGCGAAAGATACTGCTGCATTTGCTGTTGTTTTAGCTTCTATTATGAGTGCAATTATTGGTTTGATCATATTTTTGCCACATGTTATAAAATTATTTTAAATATTTATAGCGCAAAGCATTAATTTGAATTAAAATAATGAGACCAAATTTAAATGAAAAGAGAGATTGCTATGGAAAAACAATGGTTTGAAGGCGTATTAAACGCACGCAACAATGCATACGCACCTTATTCAAAGTTTAAAGTAGGCGCTTATTTAATATGTAAAGACGGTACGACATTTAATGGTTGTAACGTTGAGAATGCAGCATATGGTGATACAATTTGTGCTGAACGAACTGCTTTTGTTTCTGCGATTGCTGCAGGGTATAAACCTTGTGATTTTAAAGCATTAGTCATTACTACGGATACGGAAACACCATCATCACCATGTGGTTCATGTCGCCAGGTCATTAAAGAAATGTGTGAAGATGACATGCCAGTCTTTTTAACGAATGTTCGTGGCGATGTGATTGAACGTACGGTAGATGATTTATTACCATTAGGATTTTCTGGAAGGGATTTAGAAGATGTCAAATAAATTTAAATCAGGCTTTGTCGCGATTATTGGCCGACCTAATGTAGGGAAATCTACATTTATGAACAAAGTATTAGGACAAAAAGTTGCGATTATGTCAGATAAAGCACAAACAACGCGTAATAAAGTACAAGGAATATTAACGACGGAACAATCGCAAATTATTTTCATTGATACACCAGGGATTCATAAGCCGAAACATGTGTTAGGCGACTATATGATGAAAATAGCCAAAAATACATTGCGTGAAGTTGATGCCATTATGTTTATGGTGAATGTTGAAGAAAGTTTAGGACGTGGAGATGAATTTATTATTGAATTATTAAAGTCAAATCGCACACCGATCTTTCTCGTATTGAATAAAATCGACAAAATCCATCCGGATCAGTTAATTAAAGAAATTGAAAAGTATAAAGATTTATTACCATTTGCAGAAGTTGTACCGATTTCAGCACTACAAGGTAATAATGTCGATCATTTAGTTGAAGTTATTGAAGGCTATATGCCTGAAGGACCAATGTACTATCCGAAAGATACGATCTCTGACCATCCGGAAGAATTTATCGTTGCTGAACTCATCCGTGAGAAAGCATTGCATTTAACAAGCCAGGAAATTCCACATGCTATCGGTGTTCAAGTTGAAAAGATGACGCGTGTATCCGAAGACCAAGTGGATATTGAAGCGACGATTTATATCGAACGTGATTCTCAAAAGGGTATCATTATCGGAAAGAAAGGTTCAATGTTAAAGCAAATTGGACAAAATGCACGTAAAGATATTGAAATGCTATTAGGTTCGAAAGTCTATTTAGAACTATGGGTAAAAGTTCAAAAAGACTGGAGAAATAAACCTAACTTTATTCGCCAGATTGGCTATAGAGAAGATGAATATTAATGCTTAAAAAGTCTGTTGGTATTGTTATCAAGAGAGTTGAATATGGTGATAATCATTTGATTATCACCTTTTTAAATGAAGCGGGCGTGAAAGTGGCAGTAATGGCGAGAAATGCTCGTAAATCAACAAAGTTCGGTGCGGGACTCGATTTATTTTATGAAAACTTATTTATCTTCTCACAATTTAAAGGGATGGGAACATTAAGTTCTGTCGATACGATCGAAAGCCATTATCCGATAAGAAGTGACATAATGCGTTTGTCCTATGCTCAATATATCGTTGAATTGATTGATAGAGGACTGGATGATGATGCAACGAATAAATTAGTGTATCAGTTATTGAAGTTTGGGCTAGATAGAATATCCATAGGTGATAATGAAGCACTTATCGCGTTATTTGTATCATTAAAGATGATGCCATTATATGGTTATGAACCTAACTTTAAATATAGCGCGCATGATGGTGCGATGGACCATAAAGACTTTGTTGCGTATTCATTTAAATATAATAGTGTGATAACGCACTTTGGATTAGAAGAAGACCCACATGCGATTCGCATGTCGAATAAAGCTTTGTATATGTTGTATTTATTAGATGAAGTGCCGCTTGAAAAGGTGAGTGGGATGAAGATCAGTGTAGCGTTAGTGTCGGAAATGGAAAGTTTAGTTTTTAAAATGTATGATGAGTTTATCGGGGTTTATTTGAAATCTCGTAAGATTATTGAACAACTGAATAATATGAATTCACAATAAAAAGAGGCAAGAACAAAGTGTGACACACTTGTCCTTGCCTCTTTTAAACGGTATTTTCAATGCAGATCCTCGTCAAATTTCACCAATCCCTTCGAAATTAAAGAGCGATCTCGAAGGGATTGCTTCTAATTATTTCGGACCTAAGCGTAATGAAAACAGACTCTCCTTAGAACTTAATCTTTTCCTCTAAGAAACCTTTAACTTCACTAATTGGCATACGCACTTGTTCCATCGTGTCACGGTCACGTACTGTTACCTGGTTGTCTTCTAATGAATCGAAGTCAAATGTAATACAGAATGGTGTACCGATTTCGTCTTGGCGACGGTAACGTTTACCGATAGATTGGCTTTCATCAAAATCAATTGCAAAGTATGCGCTTAACTCTTCGTATACTTTCATCGCATCAGCTGATAATTTCTTGCTTAATGGTAAGATGGCCGCTTTGTATGGTGCTAAAGCAGGGTGGAAACGTAATACTGTACGTTTATCATCGCCTTCTAATGCTTCTTCGTCATACGCATCGCATAAGAATGCTAATGTTACACGGTCCGCGCCTAATGAAGGTTCAATAACATAAGGAACATACTTTTCACCAGTTTCCTGATCATGATATTTGAAATCATCACCAGAGGCGTTCATATGTGCATTTAAGTCGAAATCTGTACGGCTTGCAATACCCCATAGTTCACCCCAGCCAAACGGGAATTTATATTCAATGTCAGTCGTTGCATTAGAATAATGCGATAATTCATCTTCATCATGGTCGCGTAATTTCATGTTCTCAGGTTTAACACCTAAGTCTTTTAACCATTTTTCAGCAAACTCTTTCCAATATGTTTGCCATTCCATTTCTGTCCCTGGTTTACAGAAGAATTCTAATTCCATTTGTTCAAATTCACGCGTACGGAAGATGAAGTTACCTGGCGTAATTTCATTACGGAATGATTTACCTACTTGAGCGATACCAAACGGTAATTTTTTGCGCATAGAACGTTGTACATTTTTATAGTTAACGAAAATACCTTGTGCTGTTTCAGGGCGTAAGAAGATTTCATTTGTTGATGATTCTGTAACACCTTGGAATGTTTTAAACATTAAGTTGAACTGACGAATATCTGTCCAGTTTGCAGTCCCTGATTCAGGACATACGATACCTTTTTCGTCGATAAATTGTTTCATTTCTTCAAAACTCATGCCATCAGCGATAAAGTGTTCATCCCCTTGGGCATGCATATAATCTTCGATTAATTTATCCGCACGGTAACGGATTTTAGAGTCTTTGTTATCTATCATAGGGTCATTAAAGTTTGATAAATGTCCACTTGCATCCCATGTTTTAGGGTTCATTAAGATCGCTGCATCTAATCCAACGTTATAAGGTGATTGTTGCACAAATTTTTGCCACCAAGCACGTTTTACGTTGTTTTTTAATTCAACACCTAGCGGGCCGTAATCCCAAGTGTTGGCAAGGCCTCCGTAAATTTCACTACCAGGGAATACAAATCCACGGTGTTTTGCAAGGTTAACGATTGTTTCCATTTTGTTTTCTGTCATAATGATGTCCTCCATTTATTATTGAGTAAACATAAAAATTGGTATATAAAAAGCCCCAAGGCAATATTTTGCCTTGGGACGAGTATATATACCCGCGGTTCCACCCAAATTAGTGTTTACTCGCTCTAATTTATTCATTTGATAATACATTCGCCAAATAATCATTCTTGTTAAGCTTACACCATCCTTAACTCGCTTATATAAAATATAACATGGAATCTCATAAAGCTCAATTGTAAAGCGATACATTTGTAAAAATAACATGATATCGTTATAATAAAATTAATAAACTATGTCTACTAATGGGGTGATTGTCATAGAATTAAATAAACGACAAGAGAAGATTTTACAAATTGTAAAAAATAATGGCCCCATCACAGGTGAAAAAATTGCTGAGAAACTAAGCTTAACACGTGCAACGTTAAGACCTGATCTTGCAATTCTTACGATGGCAGGATATTTAGATGCGAGACCACGTGTTGGTTATTTTTATACGGGTAAATCAAGTACACAACTATTATCAGAATCAATTAAGAAATTTCGAGTAAAAGATTTTCAATCGGTCCCTATTGTAATACATGAAGATTCAAGCACTTATGAAGCAATATGTGCCATGTTTTTAGATGATGTGGGTACATTATTTGTTACAAATAAAGATAATCATCTTGTTGGTGTATGTTCAAGGAAAGATTTATTACGCGCATCTATGGGAGGACAGGAAATTCATACGACACCAATCCATGTTTACATGACCCGTGTCCCGAATGTTTCTGTATGTTATAAAGATGATTTATTATTTTATGCTGCGAAACAAATTATCGATAAACAAATTGATTCTATTCCTGTCGTTATTGAAAAGGATGGACATTACGAAGTAACAGGGCGAATCAGCAAAACAACAATAACGAGAGCATTTGTTTCTCTAATCGAAGACGAATAAGGAGCATTGATTTATGAATGAAATTAGATTAATTATCGCATCAGATTCAGTAGGAGAAACGGCTGAACTCGTTACGAAAGCATGTATCTCACAATTTAATATGTTAAATAATGTTGTTGATACGATTCGTTTACCTTATATCGAAACGGAAGAGAATATCAATGAAGTGATTAGTTTAGCATCCGAGCAAACGTCAATTGTTGTATATACACTGGTCAAACCGAAAGTGCGTGAATATATGCAGGCACAACTAACGCAACATAATATTAAAAGTGTAGATTTAATGGGTCCGTTAATGCAATTACTTGAAGCATCTTTAGAAGAAAAGCCTTTAAATGAACCGGGTATGGTACATAAATTAGATGAAGATTATTTCAAGAAGATTGAGGCAATTGAATTTGCAGTGAAATATGACGACGGCCGTGACCCACGCGGATTAACGAAAGCGGATATCGTATTAATTGGTGTATCACGAACATCTAAAACACCGTTGAGTCAATATCTTGCACATAAACGTTTCAAAGTTATGAATGTCCCGCTAGTGCCTGAAGTTGATCCACCAGATCAACTGTTTGAAATTGATCCTAAGAAATGTATCGCACTAAAAATTGATCCTGAAAAATTAAATAAAATCCGCATCGAGCGTTTAGCGCAACTTGGGTTAAAAAACGATGCAAATTATGCGAAGGATCAACGTATATTAGAAGAATTGAAATATTTTGAAGAAATCGTTGCACGCATCAATTGTGAAGTCATCGACGTATCGAATAAAGCAATTGAAGAAACAGCGAATGAAATCATTAAGTTGATTACAAAAAATTAATGTGGGTATGATGAGGTGAAAGTTTGCAAATCGATCCAAAAATTATCAATGAAATAAGAGAAAAAAACGACATATTAGATGTTGTGAGTCAATATGTTAAATTAGAGAAAAGGGGACGTAACTATATTGGTTTATGTCCCTTTCATGATGAAAAAACACCTTCGTTCTCAGTATCTGTAGATAAACAAATTTGTCATTGTTTTGGATGCAAAAAAGGTGGCAATGTGTTTCAATTTATTGAGCAAATAGAAAATGTTTCATTTATTGAAGCTGTAAAAATACTTGGTGAAAATGTAGATATAAAAATAGATACACCAGAAGATGCACCTGTTGTGGACAATGATCAAACGAAGATGATTGACATGCATAATTTATTGCAGGAATATTATCATTACGTGTTAAAAGCGATTGAGGAAGCAGAACCTGCGCTTCATTACTTACATCAACGTGGGATTACTGATGAAATGATTGCACAGGAGAAAATTGGATTCAGTCCAAATGTCAGTCATTTTGCGCTGGATTTTTTAAAGAAACGTGGTTACGATGAAGCGTTAGCGTATGAAGCGGGTTTACTGAGTCGTAATGAAGATAATTTCAGTTATTTCGACCGTTTTAGAAATCGTATCATGTTTCCGATTCACAATGCACGTGGCGATACGGTTGGATTTTCAGCAAGAAGTTATGATGGTAGTGAACCGAAGTATTTAAATAGTCCGGAAACACCAGTATTCCAAAAGCGTAATATACTATACCATCTGGATGTTGCGCGTAAGCCGATACGTGAAGCAGATGAAGTAATATTGTTAGAAGGTTTTATGGATGTATTAAAGCTTGGTGAAGTGGGTATTCATAACGCGATTGCAACGATGGGGACTGCTTTAAGTAGAGAGCATATCCTTACGCTGAAGAAACTCGCACAAAACATTACGCTAATGTATGACGGAGATCGTGCGGGGATTGAAGCCACTTTAAAAGTTGGAAAGTCATTACTAACAGAAGGATTAAACGTTTTTGTCGTGCCGATTCATAAAGGAAAAGATCCGGATGAAATGATTCGCGATATCGGTGCAACACAATTTTTAGAATATTTTCAAACAAATAAAATCAATTATTTAAGTTTTTACATGCAACATTATGTATCTGAGATTAAAAATAATGATTTAGCATATGAAAAACATTTGAATAATGTCATTCAAGATGCTAAACTTATGAATTCCGATGTTTTACAGAAAAAAGTATTGCATGAAGCAAGTGATTTGTTTAAAGTAGATTTTGACAGTCTAAAATATCAAGTACAAAAAAATCAAAAGCAGCGACCGATCAATCAAGCGAATGTAGGGATAAAACAAGAGACATTTAATAAAATTGAGACGGCTGAACGTGTTGTGCTGAAACATTTTATGACAGATAAATATTTATTTGATCAATTTCAAGCAATCATTCCTGCGAAACATTTCTCCAATGCATATCATCGTGTGATTTATGAAGCTTTAAAAGGGTATTACTTGAATGAAGAACAATTTAATCTCAGCCAGTTTATAGCGCAGATACCGCATGAAATACATGAAGTATGCATGTCTATAGATAGCTTACTTGTAAATTCTGAACCAACGACAGATGAAATAAATGATTATGTGTATGTGTTCAATGAGGAACAATACCAGCTCACGCATCTTAATCAGTTGAAACAACATTTAAAAGAAGCTATTGCTACAGGAGATATCGAACGAAGAGACAAAATTGCAAGAGAAATTATTCAGTATCAACGCTCAAAAAGGCACTAGACATTCTGGGAGGTTTAATAATGGCCACAAATAATAAAAAAGCAGCAAAATTAACAGAATTACTTACGTTAGATCAAGTGAAAGCACAGCTTATTGAAACAGGTAAAAAGAATGGTCACTTAAGTCATGAAGAAATAGCTGATAAATTACAAAATTTCGAAATGGATTCAGACCATATGGATGAATTCTTTGAAGCAATTGCTGAAAATGATATTACATTAATTAATGAAAAAGATGCAAACGATACAGATGATAAAATTAATTTAAATGACTTATCGGCGCCTCCAGGTGTAAAGATTAACGACCCAGTCCGTATGTATTTAAAAGAAATTGGACGTGTTAATTTATTAAGTGCTGAGGAAGAAATCGAACTCGCAAAACGTATTGAACAAGGGGATCAGGAAGCGAAAGCGCGACTTGCTGAGGCAAATTTACGTCTTGTTGTAAGTATTGCGAAACGTTATGTTGGCCGTGGTATGCTATTTCTTGATTTAATTCAGGAAGGTAATATGGGGCTTATTAAAGCAGTAGAGAAGTTTGACTTTACGAAAGGGTTTAAGTTTTCTACGTATGCGACATGGTGGATTAGACAAGCAATCACGCGTGCGATTGCTGACCAGGCAAGAACGATTCGTATTCCTGTGCATATGGTTGAAACAATTAATAAATTAATTCGTGTACAACGTCAATTATTACAAGATTTAGGACGTGATCCATCTCCAGAAGAGATTGGTGAGGAAATGGATTTACCACCTGAAAAAGTACGTGAAATTTTAAAAATTGCACAAGAACCTGTGTCATTAGAAACACCAATAGGTGAAGAAGATGATAGTCATTTAGGTGACTTTATCGAAGATCAGGATGCTCAAAGTCCGGCAGATCATGCGGCATATGAATTATTAAAAGAACAGCTTGAAGATGTATTAGACACTTTAACGGATAGAGAAGAGAACGTATTAAGACTCCGTTTTGGATTAGATGATGGCCGCACACGTACGCTTGAAGAAGTAGGTAAAGTCTTTGGTGTAACACGAGAGCGTATTCGTCAAATTGAAGCGAAAGCATTACGAAAATTACGTCATCCTTCAAGAAGCAAACGTTTAAAAGATTTCATGGATTAAAATATCAATTTAAATTGTGAAAAGTCTTTGACAATCACTATTTTTAATATAAAATAGATATGTATATGGTGAAATTAAAGGGAGGTAAATTGAATGAATCGTAATCCAGTAATTCCGTTTTTACTTATTATGCTTATGGGCGTAGGCTTAATCTTCTTCATGGCATCACATGGTGCTAATAAAGGAGACGAAAAAGGTGAAGGCGGAGCTAAGACTGAACAAAAGTTTGATGCTAAAACTTTTGCTAAAGATAACTGTACATCATGTCACGGTCAAAATTTAGAAGGTGCTATGGGACCTAAATTAGCTGGGAACTCTAAGCCAGCTGATGCTTTAAAGAAAACAATCCGTGAAGGTAAAGGCGCAATGCCTGCTCATGATGCTTCAAAAATCTCTGATAAAGACTTAGATACGTTAGTTAAGTATTTAAAAGATGGAGCAAAATAAATAACAATTAAAATCTTTTGCCATGTGCAAAAGATTTTTTTTTGAAAGGATAAAAGATGATACCATTAAATCAAAGATTGAAGACTGTAGCACAATATATTCAACACACAAGTTTAGCCGATATAGGCTCTGATCATGCTTATTTACCTTTATATGCACTCGAAAAAGGACTTATACAACGTGCGATTGCTGGGGAAGTAGTGAAAGGCCCATTTGACGCAGCTGTTCAAAATGTTGCAAAATACAATGCACAGCATGCGATTGACGTCAGACTTGGAAATGGGCTGGAAGTAATAGATCGTGGAGAAGTTGATGTTATTACGATTTGTGGCATGGGAGGCCCGTTAATCGCTGAAATTATTACCTCTGGAAAAGATAAACTACAAAATTATCCAAGACTGATATTGCAAAGTAATATTCATAGCGAAGCTGTTCGAAGCGCTTTAGTTACGTTAGGTTATGAAATTATTGCTGAAGAAATTCTGAAAGAAAAGAAGCACACGTATGAAATTATTGTAGCAGAAAAAGCGAATGTACCATTGCAGTATGATGATAAAGCATTAAAATTTGGTCCGTTATTAATACAAGAGAAAAATGATGTGTTTAAAGAAAAGTGGACAAGAGAATATAGACATTTATTAAACGTGCAAAATGCGATTGAACATGAAGCACAGCATGCCTCAAAATATGAACAAATCTCAAAAGAAATTACAATCTTAAAAGAGGTGTTGTATGATGAAGATTAATACGTTAATGTCTATCATTAATAATGAAATACCTATGCATACAGCGGAATCATGGGATAATGTTGGATTACTAATTGGTGATACAGAAAGAGAAGTGACGGGTATATTAACGGCGCTTGATTGTACGATGGCAGTTGTAACTGAAGCAATAGAACAAAATGTTAATACGATCATTTGCCATCATCCGCTTATCTTTAGTGGAATCAAGGCAATTCAAAATCATGGTTATGGCGAAATCATTCATGCCTTAATAAAAAATGAAATAAATTTAATTGCGCTACATACGAATCTGGATGCACATCCAAAAGGTGTGAGTGCAATGATAGCCAATCAACTTGAACTAAACAATATTGAAATATTATTGCCTGACCAAACAGAGTTGTGTAAGCTACAAATTTATGTACCGAATCATCATGCACAAGGTTTAAAAGAAAAATTAGCAGCAGCAGGTGCAGGAAAGATAGGGGATTATGACCATTGTTTCTATTCGTCAAAAGGTCATGGAGAGTTTCGTCCTCTTGAAAATGCACAACCTTTTGTAGGAAATATCAACGAAGTACATGTTGAAGAAGAATTGAAAGTTGAATGTGTGTTTGAACCTCGTTTAAAGCAACAGATAATTGAAGTTATTCATCAATATCATCCTTACGAAACACCTGCATATGAAATATTGACGTTTACTTTACCAGCGCAATATGGTACAGGAGTTAAAGCGCATCTCCCACAACCAATGATGCTTAGCGAATTGGCGCAATTAGCCAAAGCAAAGTTATCACTTGATGTTGTAAAATGGATAGGCGAAGATCAGCGTATTTCAACAGTCGGTATCATCGGAGGAGCAGGTGTCAGTTATATGAAAGACGTTCAAAATAAAGTTGATGTCTTATTAACAGGTGATATTAAATATCATGAAGCGCATGATTTAATGATGATGCAACTTCCGGCAATTGACATTACACACTATAGTGAATGTGTAATGAAAGAAGGACTTAAACGCTTACTCGATGCTTTAATAGACGTACCTGTTATCGCATCGTCAGTGAATACAAATCCATTTAATGTATATTAAAATAAAACCCGAATGAATTTTTAAAGGAAAATTCGTTCGGGTTTTTATTGTATATTATTTTTAATATTTTATGCCTTTTATGTGTAATAAAAGGATAAGGTTTAATATGCTCTGCTAAATCCTTGAACGGCAAAGAAATAAGTGTATCGCCCTAATTCAATTTCGTTAAAATGATTAGCTTTAATTGAAACAGCCATATATTTATAATCTGGACGCATCATATTTTTATAGTGACCGGGTGAAGCTTTCCATTGATTTAAAAATTTTTCAGCCATATATTTCTCAGAAACGAGTTCATAAGGGTTGCCGCGATAAAAGTTCATCGCTGTGTTTTCGCCAACTTTGTATATTGAATTAGGAATTCTTTCAAATGCGGTATTAAAACGTTCGAAATTTGGTCGTACATGAGATTTGCCATTTATATTAATGTGTCCGTATGCTGCAAGTTCGTTTGAACGTAATAATGCACCTTCATACACACGTGCGTCATATTTTAAAGGTTTAAGCCTTTTTGTTTTACGTTCTTTGTTGACGAGGTTAATCATTTCTTTGTTTAACTTTTTAATATCAATAAGTATGCCGATATTGAATTCTGTTTGCGCTTCATAGTTTAGTTTCATTGGATAAACCATCGGTCGCATACCCGATCTTCTTAGAACAACTTGATTTCTTAAACCCGGATTTAATGCATTTCGATAAGCAACAGTATCACTTGCTTTCGCAGCATTTTCAAATGATACATTAGTTCTAATAATAACACGATCAACGATGTCATTTGTCCAAAGCTTAATATTACGTTTATAAGATAAAGAAGCATCTAATGTGTCTGTATTAAATCTTCCATCTGCATATTTATAATAGCTCGTTGGTAACTTAGTTACTGTTTTGGCAAATACAACATTCTTCTGTGGCAATTCGAGATTCATCGGTGTGATAGACGTTATCGCTATAATATTAGGTGAAGACGCTAACAATAAACCGATACTTGAAACGATTAATTTTTTGACTATTCTCATTTTTATCATCCCTTTTGCATAATAATACACCCTTTTTACAATTCTATTATAAAAGGAGACATTATTAAAAGTAATGTCTCCTTTTATGCTTTTTAATTTATAGGATGAAATTTTGTGCAAAAAAATTCAAGACAAAAGCATTTCGTTTTGTCTTGAATTCAATGATTAAAGAATAGTCACAGGTGTTGCATTTTTAATTTTAGGTAATATTTTTTCAGTTGGTACTCCAGATTTTTCAGGTATTGGCTGAATGTTTAACGGGTCAAATGCTTTAATGTAATCAATGACTTCTTTAACAATTGGTGTTGGTGTTGATGCACCGGCAGTAACAGCTACAGTTGATTTCCCTTGAATCCATTCAAGCTTTAATTCGCTAATATCTGATATACGATAGGCTTCCGTATGTGCAATTTCTTTAGAAACTTGTGCTAACCGATTAGAGTTATTACTTTTTGGGTCACCTACAACAATCAATACATCAGCTTGACTAGCTTGTTCTGCGACTGCTTCTTGTCTCACCTGGGTTGCTAAACAAATTTCTTTATGCACTTCAATATGAGGATACTTTTTCTCAAGCTCATCCATTAAATGCTTAACATCCCACTGGCTCATCGTCGTTTGATTCGTAACAATTAATTTATTATCTTTTAACGCTGGATCTAAATTTTCAACGTCCTGCATATTTTCAACTAAATGGACGATATCGGGCGCAACACCAACAGCACCTTCTGGTTCGGGATGTCCTTTTTTACCGATATAAATCACATGATAGCCTTCCGCTTTTTTTGTGCGAATAAGCGCATGGGTATTTTCAACATCGGGACATGTAGCATCGATACATACTAGTCCTTTTTCCTTTGCACGGCGTTTCACTTCAGGGCTTACACCATGCGCTGTGAAGATGACAGTACCATGATCAATTTTTTCTAAAATTTCCAATCGGTTCGGACCATCTAATGTGATAATGCCATCACTTTCAAAGGCATCCGTCACATGTTTATTGTGTACTATCATGCCTAATATATATATTGGACGTGGTAATGTTTTATCTAAAGAAGCGTTGCGTGCAATGACCATTGCATCTACAACACCATAACAATAACCACGCGGTGTAATTTTTATGATTTCCATGGAACTTCCTCCTAGCTTTATACTTCATACATAGTATAACAAACTTTAATGCGTCTTAAGAATAATTTAATTTATGAATTGTTTGCTTTCTTTTTCGTAATCTTTCCTATATAATACATTAGATGAACATAAAAGGAGGATTATGATGGACAAACACCCATTTGAGTTATTTGAACTTGCACCATATTTAGTAGAAGCGGTGGAAGATTTAAATTTCAACCAGCCCACAGAAATCCAAAGAAGAGTAATTCCAAAATTAAAAAAAGAAACACACTTAATTGGACAATCACAAACAGGTACAGGAAAATCACATGCATTTTTACTACCATTAATTAATAAAATCGATGTTGACGTACAGCATCCACAAATTATTATTTTAGCACCTACACGTGAACTAGCGAAGCAATTATATGATGCTGCTGAACACTTAATTTCGGTTACTGAAGGAATTAAAGCAGGGCTTTATATTGGTGGAACAGACAAGAATAAAGATATTCAAAAATCAAAAGTTCAGCCTCAAATTGTAATAGGTACACCGAATCGTATTAAAGATTTAGCTGAAGAAAACGTATTGCATATCCATTTAGCGAGAGCTGTTGTTATTGATGAAGCGGATTTAATGATTGACTTAGGATTCTTACCTACTGTTGATAAGATTGCAGCAAACGTATCTCGTGAAGCACAAATAGCAGTTTTCTCTGCAACGATACCGAAAGCCTTACATCCGTTTTTAAACAAATATTTATCTAAACCAGAGTTCATTGAAATTGAACCTGATGCAAAGACAAATAAGAATATTACTTTTTATTTAGTACCGACAAAAAGTAATGACCGTAAAGAACAATTAACAAAGATTATGTCTACGATTAATCCGTATTTAGCGATTATTTTTGCTAATAGTCGTGAACGTGCTGACGAAGTTGCTGAATATTTACAAGATCAAGGGTTAAAAGTCGGTGTTATTCATGGTGGACTTGCACCACGTGAGCGTACGCAGCAAATGAAACGTGTTAAAAATCTGGAATTCCAGTATGTTGTAGCAAGTGATCTTGCGAGTCGCGGGATTGATATCGATGGTGTAAGTCACGTGATTAACTACGATATCCCACGTGACATTGCCTTCTTTACACATCGTGTTGGTCGTACAGGACGCGGAAACTATACAGGAGTTGCGATTACAATTTATACGCCTGATGAAGAAGATTTAATTAACCAAATTGAGAAACGTGGTTTTAGCTTTATCCATAGTGATGTGAAAAATGGTGAATTAGTTGAAATCAAGGATAGAACTCAACGCCAGTCAAGAACGAAAAAAGAAGATAATATCGAGCAAAACTTAAAACATAAACTAAAAGGCAAGAAAAAAGTAAAACCAGGCTATAAAAAGAAATTCCGTTATGAATTAGATAAGTTAAAACGTAACGAGAAGAAAGCCCATTCAAAACGTACAAATAGAGAAAATAAAAAAAGGTAGGTTACATTATGTTAATAGGTTCACACGTATCTATGAGCGGTAAGAAAATGCTATTAGCAGCTGCAGAAGAAGCGGCAAGCTATCAAGCTTCAACTTTTATGATTTATACAGGTGCACCACAAAATACGCGCCGTAAACCTATTGAAGATTTAAATATTGAAGCGGGACTTGCTTTTATGAAGGACAACAATTTGTCGAACATCGTTGTTCACGCACCTTATATTATTAATATTGCCAACACTGTCAAACCTGAAGTTTTTGAACTCGGTGTGGAGTTTCTGCAAAAAGAAATTGAACGTACAGAAGCGATTGGTGCACAAGATATCGTATTACATCCAGGTGCGCATGTCGGTGCTGGAGAAGAAGCGGGTATTCAAAAGATAATTGAAGGTTTAAATGAAGTATTAACCAATGATAATAATGTGCGTATTGCGCTTGAAACAATGACAGGAAAAGGTTCTGAGTGTGGGAAATCATTCGAAGAACTAGCTGAAATTATTTCTGGTGTTACAAACAATGAACGTTTATCTGTTTGTTTCGATACTTGTCACGTCCATGATGCAGGGTATGATATTGTTAACAACTTAGATGGTGTATTAGAAGAATTCGATAAGATAGTAGGTCTGGATCGAATTAAAGTAGTACACGTTAATGATTCTAAAAATGTATTAGGTGCACGTAAAGACCGTCATGAAAACTTTGGATTCGGTAATATCGGATTTGATGCATTATCAAAAGTTGTGTATCACGATGTGTTTAAAGCAGTACCGAAAATATTAGAAACACCATATGTTCAAGTCGGTGATGATAAGAAAAATAAAAAACCGCCTTATAAATTTGAAATTGAAATGATTAAAAATAATCAATTTGATGCTGATCTTTTAAATAAGATTATTAATCAATAAAAATTTGAAAAACAGGGATTAATCATAGATTAATGCTTGTTTTTTATCTAAAAAGGAATGAAGCGCTATGGATCCTATATTTGAAATAAGACATGTATCCCACCGTTATCCTGATAAAGTAGCCTTGACTGACATTAATATTAGTATTTATCCTGGAGACTTTTTAGCAATTGTTGGTCCAAATGGTTCAGGTAAATCTACATTGCTGAAATTAATATTAGGTATATTAAAAGTTCAAACAGGTAGTATATTAATGAACGGAAAAGATATGAAGCAATATAAGAAATTAACGGGTATCGGGTACGTTTCACAAAAAGCGAACGCGAGTAGTGGTGGGTTTCCAGCAACAGTATTTGAAGTTGTCAGGAGTGGTTTAATTCAAGTGAAGCCGATATTCAAAAAGTTTAATAAACATGATAATGAAAAAGTTGAAGCGATGTTAAACCGATTAAATATTGCCCATCTAAAGGATAAAAACATTGCGCAGTTATCAGGTGGACAACAACAGCGCGTGTTCATCGCACGTGCTCTAATTTCGAATCCATCAGTACTCGTTTTAGATGAACCGACAGTTGGTATTGATGCGAAGCATGTCGCACAATTTTATGAATTATTAACTCAGTTAAAAGCTGAAGGGATTACGATTTTACTCGTAACACATGATATTGGTGTCGTTGTAGATACTGCAACTCAAGTTGCCTGTTTGAATCAACATTTGCATTTCCATGGCACTTCACACCAATTCAAGTCATTAGATGAAGTTGAAATTTCGAAGATTTACGGACATCCTGTCCAGTTTATTGACCATAATCATAATCGCGGGTGTTGTGTATGAGTTTAATAGATGCATTATTACAGTTTGATTTTATTCGTTATTCATTTATTAGTGGGATGTTAATTGGAATACTTGCCCCATTAATAGGAACTTTTATTGTCGTACGCAGATTATCTTTAATAGCTGATGCATTAAGTCATGTCACTTTAGGTGGTATCGCATTTGGTATGTTACTGACAAAAGTACTCGCGTTTGCGATCAATCCGATATGGACGGGGATATTATTCTCAGTTGTCGGTTCTTTATTAATAGAGAAATTACGTTCACTTTATAAACATTATCAGGAATTAGCGATTCCGATTATTATGAGTTTCGGAATCGGTTTAAGTGTAATTTTTATATCGTTTGCTGATGGTTTTAATCAAGATTTATTTGGTTATTTATTTGGAAGTATCAGTGCTGTAACATTAAATGATGTATTTATCGTTTTAGCGATATTTTTATTAGTCATCATTTTTATTTTCGTATTATATAAAGAGTTATTTATATTGTCATTCGATGAAGAATATGCTGCAATTATTGGTGTTCCACGCTACGTTCATATTTTATTTATGTTAATGGTAGCATTAGTCATATCAGCTTCAATGCGTGTTGTCGGGATTCTCCTTGTGAGTAGTTTGATTACATTACCTGTTGCAAGCAGTATGCGATTTGCAAAAGGTTATAAACAATTAATGTACTGGAGTGTCATAATCGGTGAATTGTCAGTGATTATTGGTTTAATTACTGCTTTCTATTTAGACATTTCTCCGGGGGGTGTCATCGTCATGTTGCTCGTCTTAATATTATTAGGGGCACTTATGATGAGTAATATAAAAGAAAAAGGGGGAGTGACAGATGAATATTGATGAAGCGATTAAAGTATTAAAAGATAATGGACATAAATATACAGATAAACGTCGTGACATGATCAAAATGTTACATGATTCGAAAAAGTATTTAAACGCAAAACAAATGCAAGAACAATTAAATGATCAATATCCTGGTATTTCATTTGATACGATTTACCGTAATTTAAATTTATTTAACGCACTTGATATTATAGAAGTAACAGAACTGGACGGGGAAAAGAAATTTCGATTGTCATGCAGTACGCATCACCATCATCATTTTATTTGCGAAAGCTGTGGGGAAACTCGTGTCGTAGAATTTTGCCCGATTGATACATTTAAGCAGGAATTAAATGATGTAGAAATTCATAGTCATAAAATAGAACTCTATGGATTATGTGAAACATGCAAAAAGGACTGAGACAGTGTTTGTCTCAGTCCTTTTTGTGTGGGAATTGCTGTTTTACTAGTCGATCGACTTCTTCCCAGCTATACACACGTGTAACACCTTTTGGTAATACACATTGATTGTACGGTGTATCAAAAAGATAAACAGGGATTTGTAATGCCTCATGAATTTCGATTGCATTGTCTAATTTATCTTCAAAAAACGCATCGACTTTAAGTCGTTTTGCTGTTTCAATCTTATCATGTGAACCGGTTAGTTCAATTTGGTGATAAGGGACTTGATGCGTTTTAAACCACTCAATTGTTAAATCATTTAAATAGGTATGTCTCGCGCTAATAAAGATCAATTGATAATGCTTTGCCCATTGATTGAGCACATGATCTGCGCCTTGATGTACCGGTGAAAATTTGTACATATCGTGTTCATGTGTTTTAAACCATTGATAAATTTCAGCTTCGGGTATATTTAAAACATTTGATAAATCATATTCAGTTATATCTTCGTATTTAAAGTTTTTATTAAACGATTTTTGTAAATAGGGTACTAATGCTGTCGGACATGTGACGGTACCATCAATATCAATACCCATTCTAAATTTATTAGTCATTGATTGTCTGCGCATTCGCTGATTTTTCTGCTGCTTGCTTTCTGAAATATTCTTCGGCTAATTTATCAATTTCAATTTTCAATTCTTCAACCATTGTTGCTTCAGGTACTTTTCTAACTGTTTTACCTTTCATAAATAATAATCCTTCACCTCGCGCGCCAGCAATACCAATATCAGCTTCACGCGCTTCTCCCGGACCATTTACTGCGCAACCAAGTACTGCAACTTTTAATGGTGCTTTAATTGTAGAAATATACTCTTCAACTTCGTTCGCAATTGAAATGAGATCAATTTCTATACGGCCACATGTCGGACATGAAATCAACGTTGCAGCATTACTTGCTAATCCAAATGATTTTAATAGTTCACGTGCAACTTTCACTTCTTCGACAGGATCGGCTGATAAAGAAATACGTAATGTATTACCAATACCTAAACTCATAATTGCACCAAGACCTGCCGCAGATTTAACTGTTCCAGCAAATAATGTGCCACTTTCTGTAATCCCTAAATGTAATGGATAATCAAATGCTTGTGCAGCTTTTGTGTAAGCTTCAATTGCAAGTGATACATCGCTTGCTTTCATAGAGACGATGATATCATGGAAATCTAATTCCTCTAATATTTTAATATGATGTAAAGCACTCTCTACCATACCATCTGCAGTAGGGTAGCCATATTTTTTAATAATATGTTTTTCTAATGAGCCGGCATTCACACCGATACGAATTGGAATGCCTTTTGCTTTACATGCTTTAACGACTTCTTCAACTTTTTCGCGTCGTCCAATGTTACCAGGGTTGATACGAATTTTGTCTGCGCCACCTTCAATGGCAAGTAAAGCTAATTTATAATCAAAATGAATATCTACAACTAATGGAATATTAATTTGTTTTTTTATTTCTGCAATTGCAAGTGCATCTTCTTCTTTTGGACAAGCCACACGCACGATTTGACAACCTGCTTCTTCTAAACGCTTAATTTCAGCAACTGTTGCTTCAACATCATGTGTTTTTGTCGTTGTCATACTTTGTATAATTAGTTCATCACTACCGCCAATTGTTAAATCTCCAACTTTTACAGGGCGGGTATTTCTTCTATGCGTAATTTCAGGCATTGATAAAACTCCTTTAAATTTTAAATGTGATAAATATTATAACATATTTATTATATAGAAATATGGGATCAAATTGTATTGTTTTGTTTGAAGATTTCATTTTTATATTGCACTGGTAAATAGCGTATTGTGAATACGACTAATATTGTAAGCGACAACCACGACATAAGTATAGCCATTGAGCTCACATACTGTACAAACAAGCCTACAATTAAAAAAATCGAAGGTATCGTTAATAAAAAGGTAATGATTTTTAACCAATTCATAAAGCGTGATTTCTTTTTCATAACACGCGACATGATATGTGCAACACAACTCACAAGTATAATCTTAATCGTTGTTGCGACAAACTGAATACTTATTAATATGCTTATGATTAAAGATAAATAGAAGTAACTTGATGTTGTGTACGTTTTTAAAAAATTGATTAATGATACCTTATCATGAAATACTGGTAAATTTGCATAGGGTAGAAACGTTGCAGTATCAACTTGTATTCCATCTTTTTGAAATGTCATAATATGATTTTGCGGCTTTTGTTGGTGATTTGTAAATATAATCGTATACGGCGGTATCGTAATCTTTTTTTCTTCTTCAAGTAATAATTGATTATTTTGGATTGTGAAATCAGGAATTTCGTGTTGCTTCGTTTCAATGAGCTGCTTTCCAACTTGAATGGCTTGATAATATTGGATACTTGGTGATAGTGCAAATAATGTCGATATTAATAATATATGAAGAAAAATATATCTTAATTTTACAATTCGAAATAAAGGATATTGTTTAGGTGTGAAAATACGCTTTAAATGTTTAATATACAATGATGATCCTCCTTAGTGAGATATTCATTTTTATATCTTGTTTTGGCAATATTAAATTATAAATTATTTTAACAAAAAAAAGTGAAATGATATATAAGCAAAGTAGTTGTTAACGCTTTAATACTTTTGCTATGATATTGTTGTACTTAAATTTAGGAGGATGATTGATTATGGCATTTGAATTACCACAATTACCATATGCATATGATGCATTAGAACCACACATTGATAAAGAAACGATGGAAATCCATCATACGAAACACCATAACACATATGTTACAAATTTAAACGCTGCAGTTGAAGGCACTGAATTTGCTGAGCTTTCAATTGAAGATTTAATGAAAAAAATCAATGAAGTTCCTGCTGATAAGAAAACAGCTGTTGTAAATAATGGTGGCGGTCATTACAACCATTCATTATTCTGGACATTATTAGCGCCAGGAAAAGAAGCAACAGGTGAAGTTGTTGACGCAATTAATGCTAAATTCGGTTCATTAGATGCGTTTAAAGAAGAATTCGCTAAAGCTGCAACGACACGTTTCGGTTCAGGCTGGGCTTGGTTAGTTGTTAACAATGGTGAATTAGAAGTTGTTTCAACACCAAATCAGGAGAACCCTTTAATGGAAGGTAAAACACCTATCCTTGGTTTAGATGTTTGGGAACATGCTTACTACTTAAATTACCAAAACAGACGCCCTGATTACATTTCTGCTTTCTGGAACGTAGTAAACTGGGAAAAAGTTAACGAATTATATTTAGCTGCAAAATAATATAATTGATATTGTGAGGCATTTCAGAGATGAAATGTCTCTTCTTTTTTTGTTTTTTATCAAATATATAGAAAACCAACGCTAATTCATATATTATTAAAAGATAAATGATAGTGATGGGGGATAACTTTTGAAACGTGTTAAACAAGAATCAAATGAATTAAAACAAAAAAGACAAACCAATCGCAGAATTGGCGTTATTTTTATGGCGATAGTTTCATTATTAATCATTCTCGTCTTAAGACTTGGATATTTACAAATAGTCAAAGGTGAGTCCTATAAAAAGGCAGTCGATAATAATGAGAATATAGAAGTCAATGAATCGGTACCTCGTGGTAGAATATATGATCGAAATGGTAAATTATTAGTTGATAACACATCTAAAAAAGCCATCACTTATACGCGTGACCGTATGACGAGTCGGAGTGAAATGTTAGCGACTGCTAAAAAATTGCATAAATTAATGTCTATGCCTACAGATGCACTTACATTAAGAGATAAGCAAGACTACTTCATTATGACGCATAAAGATGAAGTTGATAAATTAATGAAAAAAGAGTTGCAATTATTTGAAGCGGGAGAAATTTCACAGGATAAATACAATGAAGCAGTATATGACAAACTAACTGAGAAGAAGTTAGAAGAACTTTCAAAAGATGAATTAGAAATTGCTGCAATATTCAGGGAAATGAGTAGTGGTAGCCAATTAAGTCCGCAAATTATTCGAAATAAAGATGTGTCAGAAAAAGAATATGCTCTGGTCTCTCAAAATTTAAATGATTTACCAGGTGTTAATACAACGATGGACTGGGATAGAAAATATGTGTATGGCAAGACACTCCGTACAATGTTAGGGAATGTATCTTCAAAAGAAGAAGGACTGCCAAAAGAATTAGTGGACTATTACCTTGCTAAAGGTTATTCACGTAATGATCGTGTAGGTCAAAGTTACCTTGAATTTCAATATGAAAATGTATTACGTGGTAAAAAGAAAAAAATGCGTTATTTAACAGACAAATCAGGCAAAATTATAGATTCTGAAATGATATCAGAAGGGTCTCGTGGTAACGATTTAATCTTAACAATTGATATTGACCTTCAGCAAAAAGTGGAAAAGCTTGTTGATAAACATATTCAAATATTACGTTCAATGAATGCAAGAACAATGGATAAAGTACTTGTCGTTATACAAGATCCTCATAATGGTGATATTTTGGCACTTGCCGGACGACAAATTGATAGTAACGGGAAAATTTCAGATTATCATTATGGTACATTTACGTCACAATATGCTGTAGGTTCTTCTGTAAAAGGTGCGACGTTATTAACGGGATATAGTAATAATGCAATTAAAGTCGGTGAACATATGATTGACCAGCCATTAGTATTTAAAGGCGGCGTAGAGAAAAGATCATATTTCAACGCTTCAGGCAAAGTTGATATTGATGATAAAGAAGCATTAATGCATTCTTCTAACGTTTATATGTTTAAAACGGCTTTAAAAATGGCTGGGTTAAATTACACACCGAATATGGCATTACCTGCTGATATTACTGAACCTGGACTAAAACTACGTAAAGGTTTAAACCAGTTTGGCTTAGGGGTTAAGACAGGAATTGATCTTCCGAATGAAGTAACGGGTCAAACGGGTGTTCTAAAAAATAATCCAGGTAATTTTCTGGATTTAGCTATTGGTCAATATGATACGTATACTCCACTCCAATTATCCCAATATATTTCGACTATTGCGAACAATGGTTATCGTATTCAACCACATTTAGTGAAAGAAATTCGAGCAGCATCTAAAACGGATAAAATTGGGCCTGTTAAAGAAAGTATAAAAGGGAAAGTGCTAAACCGTATCAACAATTCGCAAGATGAAATTGATGAAGTCAAAAAAGGATTTGAAATGGCATTTAATAATGTACCTGGGACAGGTTATGAAAGCTTTAAAAACACAGTTGTGAAAAGTGCTGGTAAAACGGGTACAGCTGAAGTGTTCCAAGATGGTAAGCCGAGGGTAAACTCAACATACATCGGTTATGCACCAATTGACAATCCACAATTGAGCTTTGCCATTATTTATACGAATCAACCTGTACCACCACCGTGGTTACCAGGTGGAGATCTCGGAAGAGATATCATCAATGATTATTTTAGTAGTCAAACGGGTAAAGGAAATAGTAAGACGGATTTAAAAGCAAATGAAACAAATAAAACAAAAACAACAAATGCTGACCAAGTAGAATAAAATAGATTTCTTGAGTAAAAGACGATGTTTATAGGATATCGTCTTTTTTCTTTACACAAAATTTACAATACATTCATCTTAAATTAACAATAGTACACTATAGTAAGTAGTGTAATAACTAAATACAAATTATTCGTCTATTCAATTAGGAGGACTTTTACAATGAAAAAGTGGCAATTAGTAGGTTCAACAACTGTTTTAGGTACTGCATTACTTTTAGGAGCATGTGGTGGAGCAGCTGAAAAGAAAGATGACAACGCATCATCTGAAGATAAAGGCGCTAAAACAGAAACATCTGGTAAAAAAGTTTCAGGTAAAGTAAGTGGTGATGGTTCTACAACTGTAGCTCCTATCGTTGAAAAAATTAACGAACAATTTAACACTGAAAACCCAGATGTAACAGTTGCTATTGGTACATCAGGTACAGGTGGCGGATTCGAGAAATTCATCAAAGGTGAAACTGACTTCTCTAACGCTTCTCGTGAAATTAAAGATGAAGAAAAGAAAAAATTACAAGATGCTAAAATTGATTACACTGAATTCAAAATTGCAACTGACGGTTTAACTGTTGCAGTTAATAAAGATAATGATTTCGTTGATTACTTAACATTCGAAGAGTTAGCTAAAATCTACTCTGGTAAAGCGAAAACTTGGAAAGACGTTCGTGCTGACTTCCCAGCAGATGAAATCAAAGCTTTCTCTCCTGACCAATCTCACGGTACTTATGACTTCTTTAGTGAAGCAGTTTTAGACAAAGGTGAAATTAAAGCAGAGAAAAACGCTGACACTAACGTAATCGTTAAATCTGTTGAAGATAACAAAGCAGGTATCGGTTTCTTCGGTTATAACTTCTACCAAGAAAACAAAGATAAATTAAAAGCTGTTAAGATCCAAAAAGAAGGTAAAGGTGAAGGTGTAGAAGCAACTGAAGCTACAGTTAAAGATGGTTCTTACCCATTAAGTCGTCCTTTATTCATCTATGCTAAAAATGATTCATTAAAGAAAAATGAAGCGTTCAAAGCATTCATGAAATTTACTTTAGAAAAAGCAAAAGATGCTTCTAAAGAAGCTGGTTATGTACCATTAGAAGATAAATTATACGAAGAAGACTTAAAGAAATTAGAAGAAGTTAAATAATTATTAACTTAATAATTATACTTAAATATGAAATATTTCAAAAGGGACGAAATCTTTCGTCCCTTTTAAAATGAAGGAGTCTAAACTATGGAAAATAAACTTTCTGTACAAGATTTGATTGCTCAGAACAAGAGCAAAGGATCTTCAAAAAACATCATTGAAAAAATGATTCCAACGATTTTAGCTGTTATTGCTTCAATTTCTATTTTGACTACAATTGGTATATTGATTACGTTGTTAACAGAAACTATTACATTCTTTACGCGTATTCCTATTAGTGAGTTTATTATGGAAAAAGAATGGAATGCATATGGGCAAGACCCTAAATTTGGTATTATCGCTTTAATATTAGGAACATTAAAAGTTACAATTATTGCAACGATTTTTGCTGTACCTGTTGGACTTGGTGCTGCACTATATTTAAGTGAATATGCTAGTGATAGAGCACGAAGAATTATTAAACCAATTTTAGAAATATTAGCCGGTATTCCAACAATTGTTTATGGTTTCTTTGCATTAACGTTCGTTACACCGTTATTACGTTCATTCTGGACGGATTTAGGTAGCTTCAATGCCATTAGTCCAGGCTTAGTTATCGGAATTATGATTGTACCGATGATTGCATCACTATCTGAAGATGCGATGAGTGCTGTGCCTCAAGCCATTCGTGAAGGCGCTTTAGGATTAGGTTCAACAAAGCTAGAAACTGCAATAAAAGTAGTATTTCCTGCAGCGTTGTCTGGAATATTAGCTTCAATCGTATTAGCAGTATCTCGTGCGATCGGTGAAACGATGATCGTGTCACTTGCAGCAGGTAGTTCACCTGAATTCTCACTTGACTTTACGAATTCATTACAGACAATGACTGCATTTATCGTACAAGTTGCTACAGGTGATGCAACATTTGGATCAGATATTTATTATAGTATTTATGCAGTTGGATTTACGTTATTTGTGTTCACATTAATCATGAACTTCATTTCACAATGGATTACTAGAAAATTCAGAGAGGAGTATTAAGATGGAATTAATTAATCAGGAAACGGTTAAAAAGAATCTCTCTGGCAGACTTACTAAAAATAGCATCGTTAAATTTTTATTTTTCTTATGTACAATGATCGGATTGGTTGTACTTGCAATTCTTTTATTTGATATTATTCGTAAAGGTGCAGGGTATTTAACACCACAATTCTTTACTAATTTCTCTTCTACAACACCACAAAAAGCTGGTATTAAAGGTGCCTTAATCGGTACGTTATGGTTAATGATGACGATTGCACCGATTGCAGTAACATTAGGTGTTGCAACAGCAATTTATATGGAAGAATATGCGAAGGATAATATGTTTACGCGTTTTATTAAAGTAAACATTGCGAACTTAGCTTCAGTACCTTCAGTTGTTTTCGGTTTATTAGGATTAACATTATTCGTCCGTGGGGCGGGTATTGAATCACTTTCATTAGGGAAGTCTGTATTAGCAGCGGCATTAACAATGTCACTAATGATCTTACCGGTTATTATCGTATCAAGTCAGGAAGCGATTAGAGCGGTACCTGGTGCTATTCGTGAAGCATCATTAGGATTAGGGGGAACGAAATGGCAGACCATCACTAACGTCGTATTGCCAGCATCTATTCCAGGGATTTTAACAGGTACAATTTTAGCGTTATCTCGTGCGATTGGTGAAACGGCACCATTAGTTGTAATCGGTATTCCAACGATCTTCATGAAAACACCAGATAGTATTATGGATAGATTCCAGGCACTTCCGATGCAAATTTTTACTTGGGCAAAATTGCCAAAAGCAGAGTTCCAATTTGTATCTTCTGCAGCGATTATCGTGTTATTAATCATCTTAATTGCAATGAACTCAATTGCCATTTACATTCGAAATAAATATCAGAAAAAATTCTAGTCATAATTTGAGAGGGGTCTAACAATGAATAACAAAGTTAATGTGACAGATAATGTTACAAAAAATGAAAAAGTTATCGTAACTACTGCAACAGTGAATGAGCAGGATAAAAAAGAACGCAACATCGTTACGGGTGAAACGCCAAACCCAACAAATCGTAATATCGTTTATCAAACGAAGAATTTAGATTTATGGTACGGTGATCATCATGCATTACAAAATATCAATCTTGATATATTAGAAAATGAAGTTACAGCAATTATCGGGCCATCAGGCTGTGGTAAATCAACATACATTAAAACTTTAAACCGTATGATTGAATTAGTACCAAGCGTTAGAACTTCTGGTGAAATTCTTTACCGTGGAGAAAATATCTTTGATAAGAGTTATAAAGTAGAGCATTTAAGAACGCGTGTTGGTATGGTATTCCAAAAGCCAAATCCATTCCCAAAATCAATTTATGATAACATCACATATGGTCCACGTATTCACGGTATTACAGATAAAAAAATCTTAGATGAAATCGTAGAAAAATCATTACGTGGTGCTGCAATCTGGGATGAAACAAAAGATAGACTTGATAAAAATGCTTACGGATTATCAGGTGGACAACAACAACGTATTTGTATAGCGCGTTGTTTAGCGATTGAACCAGATGTTATCTTAATGGATGAGCCAACATCTGCATTAGACCCAATCTCAACGTTAAAAGTTGAAGAATTGGTACAAGAAATTAAAGATCAATATTCAATTATTATCGTAACACATAACATGCAACAAGCTGCTCGTATTTCTGATAAAACAGCGTTCTTCTTAAATGGATATGTTAATGAATACGATACGACAGATAAAATCTTCTCTAATCCAGCAGATGAACAAACAGAAAGATATATCTCAGGAAGGTTTGGTTGATATTATGCGCGAAATATACGAAGAAAGTTTAAATCATTTAACAGTATCAGTCCAAGAGCTAGCTCAGGAAGTTTATAAAGTCATTGAACGTAGCGTGAATGTACTAAGTGATAGTGAAGTGAATCATGCACGTGAAATTATAAAGCATGATGAAGTAATTAATGAAATGGAACACAATATCAATGAGCAAATTATCTCATTGATTACAAAACAACAACCGATCGCAACTGATTTAAGATTGATTTTGTCAAGTACAAAAATTGCTTCTGAATTAGAGCGAATCGGCGACAATGCTTCTAACATTGCAAAAATTCGTAAACGTGTCCAATTCGAAGATACGTATATATTAACGCGCTTAAAAACAATGGGTAAATTAAGCATGTTAATGTTGGCAGATTTAGAAGTAGCTTATCAAAACAAAGACGTTAATTTGGTTAAAGAGATTATTGAAAGAGATCAGGATATTGATGATTTATATAAAGAAATTATCAATACGACTTACTTAATTGATAATGATCCATATATTTCAGGTCAAGCGCACTTAGCAGGGCGTTACCTTGAAAGAATTGGTGATCACATCACGAATATCGCTGAAAGCCTTTATTTCACGATTACCGGTGAAAGATTTAACCAAATCACAAATTAATACTAGATAAATCATGCGACACATGTTATTATAGAAAAGTCGTATGGATATTTAGAAACGTGAGGAGGGAACAACTATGCGCGTTAATGTTACTTTAGCTTGTACTGAATGTGGAGAAAGAAACTACATTACTAAAAAAAATAAACGTAATAACCCAGAACGTATTGAAATGTCAAAATACTGTGCAAGAGACAATAAAAAGACTTTACACAGAGAAACTAAATAATTTTTGAGCAGACATGATTTTCATGTCTGTTTTTTATTGCGTTTATTTCTCTTTTGACTATTGTATAATGTATATATGAGGTGATGTTATGACTAGCGCTGATGAAAAGAAAAAACTAAGAAATGCAATGCTAAAGAAACTAAATCATCAAGAAGATAAATATCTTAAAGAAAATAAATTAATAAAACAATTGATTGTACATCCCAAATTTGAACAGGCCCAATCTATTGGAATAACATTAAGCATGGCACATGAGCTTGATACACGGTTTGTAATTCGTTATGCACAACTTATGGGTAAAGCAGTGTACGTACCTTTCTGTGACTATAAAGAAAAGCAAATGTACTTCGTACAATATACAGACCCTAATGATATAATACAAGATTCATTTGGCATTGATATTATGGCGCATACAAAGCGTAAAGGTGCACATCCTGACTTATTAATTGTACCTGGTGTCGTCTTTAATCAAGATGGCTATCGAATTGGATACGGTGGCGGTTATTACGATAAATTTTTAAGTCAATATGCGGGCAGTACAATCAGTTTAGTATTTGAAATACAAATGGATGACGTTATTATAGAACAACACGATATCCCGGTGGAAACAATCATAACAGAAAATAGAATCATTGAAGTAGAGGCGAAGCCATGATAGTAGAAAAAAGAGTATGGAAAATTATTTATGAATATATAAAGTACACAAGTTATAATTTTTTTACAATTTCAGAATCACGCGATGATATTTGGTTATATAGTCGTGAACAGCAAACATTAAAACGCATTATTTTAAGCAAGCAAACAGCCCAATCTACATTGTTTATGGTTCAAAAAATAATGGATCATCATGATGAAATTGAAACGACTTTAGGCAATCCAATAAATCATTATGAATTGATATTAATCGGTCAGGAAGTGCAATTGAACGAAATGCCGATGAATATTAAAATAACGTCATGTACAGATGCGAAAACTTTAAGTCAAGCGTTATATACGCCATTTAAAGCCATTACAAATAAAACAAAACCACAATCTATCGCATGGTATCAAAAGAGAATTATTAATCAAAATCAAATAGATACTGCTATGATAAAATTCGCACCGATTACATATATATTGATACTACTTAATATTATGAGTTTTATTTTTATGAGTGTATGGCAAATAACGCATAAAGTTGATACGATTGTGGAAAAAGGCGGCTTAACCCATTTTAATTTCGTACACGGTGATTATTACCGGTTAATCAGCTCGATTTTTATGCATTTTGATTTTCAGCATTTACTATTTAATATGATGTCATTGTTTATATTAGGCAAGCTTGTTGAATTTTTATTCTCAAAATGGCAATACGTATTGATATATATAGGTGGCGGTATTGTAGGCAACCTCGTGTCTTTGACTTTTGATACGCAATCTATCTCAGTAGGTGCGAGTGGAGCAATTTGTGCATTGTTAGGTGCGTTATTTGCATATTTAATGTTTAGTGGCAAATTTGAAAAGAAATTTATTTTGCAAGTCATTGTTTTCAGCATCATTTATCTGGCGATGAGTGCCTTGTTTGCAAATGTTAACAACTATGCCCATTTTGGTGGTTTATTTGGTGGGTTATGTATAGCGATATTAATGTATTTATTTCAACAGAAAAATCGTTTCGCGAAATGGTTGTTATGTGCATTTATTATTTTAAATGTGCTGTTATTATTTAATATATTTTCTGAAGAAGAGCATCATATTTATAATGAATATGCATTGAAAGCGATAGAAGATGGACGTGATCAATATGCTCAGGATATATTGAATGAAACAGTTAAAAAAGGTTATGAAAATGATGAAACATATGTCTATTTAGGTTTATTAAAATCAAAAGAAGAAAGTTTATCTAATGGTATCACTTTATGGAAAAAAGGATTAAAAGCTTTTCCTAACAGTGATAAATTAAATTATCAAATGGCATTAGCGATGCGAGCATTAGATGATTACGAATCAGCTGATAAATATTTAAAAAAAGCAATAGAGCATAATAAAAAGCAGGAATATGAGACATTACAAAAAGAAATAAAAGAATTCAGGTGATGATATGCAATCATTTTATGATGTGCAACAGTTATTAAAACAATATGGAATTATTATTTACTTCAAAGATGAGCACGATACGCTCGAGATGATGAATCAAGAACTTAAATCTTTACATGAAGCACATATCATTACAAACGAACAATTTATTCAGGCACGGTTGATATTAAACCAGAGAAAGATGGGGAAATTATGATCATTTTAGCAGCAGATATTGGTGGTACTACTTGTAAATTAGGTGTCATGAATACATCACTTGAAATATTGCATAAATGGGAAATCCCAACGAAGACCGACAATAATGGGGAAAGTATTTTAAAAAATGTTTATGATTCTTTCGTCATCAATGCAAAACATAAAAATTATAATATGAATGAGGCGGTCGGTGTCGGACTTGGCGTGCCCGGTCCTGTTGATTTTGAAACTGGTGTTGTGAATGGTGCAATAAATTTGAACTGGCACGGTAAAATAAATATTAAGGCCCAATTTGAACAAATGAGTGGTTTACCGGTATATGTAGATAACGATGCGAATGTTGCAACACTAGGTGAGAAATTTAAAGGTGCAGGTCAGAATGAACGTGATGTGATATGCGTAACGCTTGGCACCGGCGTCGGTGGCGGAATCATCAGTAATAATGAATTAGTCCATGGTCATAATGGATCAGGTGGTGAACTCGGTCACTTTAAAGTTGATTTTAAAGAGCGTTTCCAATGTAACTGTGGTAAAAAAGGATGCCTGGAAACGGTAGCGAGTGCCACTGGTGTAGTAAACTTAGCTTATCATTATTACGAGGAACTCCAGTTCCAAACGTCAATTGAAGCAGCGTTAAATAATAAAAGTTTACAGGCAAAAATGGTATTCGATGCAGCAAAAGCAGGAGATGAATTTGCGACGTATGTGATTAAAAAAGTCGCACGTAATTTAGCATATGCATTAAGCGTGTTCAGTGTCGTTACGAACCCGAAATATATTATCATAGGCGGGGGCGTTTCAAAAGCCGGTGACTTTCTTATTCGACATATTGAATCGTATTATCGCGATATTACATTTACGCCAGCCGCACAAGGCACAAATATCGTTACAGCAACATTAGGAAATGATGCAGGTATTATTGGAGCTGCAGGATTAATAAAACAATATGTATTAAAGGAGCAATCATAATGGCAATAATCGATGTCGTCGTCATCCCTTTAGATGGGCAATCTATTAGTGTGAGTAAATATATAGCAGAGATACAAATCATATTAGAAGCGTTGAAACAAGAAGGAAAAATTGATTATCAATTAACGCCTATGAGTACTTTAATAGAAGGTGATCTGCATGAATGTTTAATGGCTTTAGAAGCAATTCATGAATCGCCATTTAATCAAGGTGTTGAGCGAGTATGTACGAATATTAGAATTGATGATCGACGCGATAAACAGCGTAAAATGAAAGACAAAATTGATGCGGTTAACAAACATTTAAAATAAAAAACCAGGACTTGAAGTCCTGGTTTTTTAGTGGTGTAATATCGGATATCCGTAAGTAAAGATAGTAGCAAGTGAAAAGAAACCAAATGATAACGTTGCTAATAATCCGAAGATAATTCCTAATACATTTTTAGTTTTGAATGCATTCAGTAATGCTTTGATAGAAAGGAAAAATACTGCTAACATTAATAGTGCAAAGATATTGACACCAATATGAATTTTTATACCAAAAATTTCAAATAATTCGCCTGTGTTTATAAACGGCATAACATAACCCCCATGAAATTACTTTTATTATCATTAATATTGTATAATTAATAAATAACTTTGTCGAGTATATTTTAGGAGGAAATTAATGTGGAGAAAATTAAATTACCATTAGGACAAATTCAAACGAACTGTTATATTGTCCATAACGCTGAAGAAATATTAATCTTTGATCCCGGAGATGAACCCGAAAAGATTATCAATGCCATCTTACCATTAAATAAAAAAGTTGTTGCGGTTGTATTAACACATACCCATTTTGATCATATTGGAGCTGTTGATACAATATGTGCGCATTATAACGTGCCGGTTTTTGTATCTCAAGAAGAAAGATACTGGCTGACGGATACAATTAAAAATGGTTCTGAAAAATTTAAGCAATACGGATTGGAGCCGGTAATCGCCAAAACTTCACCAAAAGTAATTAATAAAGGAATACAAACAATCAGCTCATTTACATTTGATGTACGACATACGCCTGGACATTCACCGGGTAGTTTATCATTTATATTTGATGATTTTGCAATTGTAGGTGATACACTCTTCAAAGAAAGTATTGGGCGAACAGATTTGTATGAGGGGAATACACAGCAACTGTTAAATAGTATCGATCAGCAACTCATGGTACTTGATGCACAGTTTGTCATCTGTCCAGGGCACGGTCCGAATACTACAATTCAATTTGAAAGCGATCATAATCCATTTTTAAATGGTTATTAATATGTATCAATACGATATACGATTCATATATATAATAAAAAACCTTCCATAACGGAAGGTTTTATTCGTGTCCACCAAAACTTGGTTCTAATAAGAAAGTTGAATAGTATGTAAATCCAACGAAACATACAACTAAGTACGCAGCAAAAATATACATATACATTCTTTCAGATAATTTTAAGTAACCTAATAATACAAAAAATCCAGTTTGAGCAACGAAAATGAATGACATCATTGACATACCGCCAACATAGAACATCACTGCGAAAATCGCTGTCCAGAATCCTAAAGTTTTAAAAACTTTATCCATATGGTTATTCCCCCTATATTCAAACTCTTCATATCACTTATTATTATAAAGATAAGCAATTCATAAGTAAACCTCTAATTTCGTAAAAATTATTTTGTAAATGATTGGATAGTTTCGGATGATTTTTAAGTAAAAAAATTAATTGTTACAAAAAAATAAAAAATAAAATAGATTGATTAATTTTTCCGATATAGATATTGAGGAGGGATTTATGGAGAAAATATTATACACAATATTAGATGATGCAATTGAACGTAGCGCTTCAGATATTCACTTCATGCCAGGATCAGATCTTGTGATAATTAAAATGCGTATTTATGGGGAGATGCACCCATACGATACCATTGCCGTATCACAATTTGAAAAATTACTCTCTTATTTAAAGTTTGAAACGCACTTAGATGTATCAGAAAAAAACAAAGCACAAAGTGGCATGCTCAGTTATAAAAAAAATTCAGAAATATACAACGTGAGAGCCTCAACTTTACCACAATCTGTAGGTAATGAAGCCTGTGTACTGAGAATTATTCCTGCTATGTTCAATCAGACAGCGACAGTCGAACAAAGTTTATTGCAATTAATGCATAAAGGGAGTGGATTGATATTAATCAGTGGACCAACTGGCAGTGGGAAAAGTACTTTATTGTATCAATTGCTGCAATATGCTGTGTCAAAACTTAATAAACAAATCATTGCAATTGAAGATCCGGTAGAACAACAAATTGAGGGGATCGTACAAATCAATGTAAATGAGAAAGCGAATATAACATATCAAAATTCATTAAAAGCGATATTAAGATGTGATCCAGATATCATTATGATAGGTGAAATACGCGATGCGGAAACTGCAAAAAATGTAGTAAACGCAAGTTTAAGCGGACATTTAGTGTTATCTACGATACATGCCAATACATGTCTTGGTGCATTGCACAGATTATTAGAGATGGGTGTTACACAAGTTGAATTAGAACAATGTGCGGAAATCATAATAAATCAAAGATTAGTGAATACGAAACTTGAACGTAAGCGCGTATTTGAAACATTGACCAGAAAAGATGTCAGCCATTATTTAAATCAGCAGTCATTACAATTATATGAACCGATAACTTCACAACTTAGTACATTGAAAGCAGAAGGGCTAATTACACAAATGGAGTTTGAACGCTATGCTTTGGAATAGAAATTTATTAAAAGGCTATGCAGACGATTTTTTACTTAGATTAAGTGAAATGACTGACAATGGATTTACGCAGTATGAAGCCATAAAGTTTTTATTTTCTCAATATGATGAAGTGAAGGATAAAGTTAAGACTCAAATACTACACATGTTACAAAATGGGGCATCATTATCATCTTGCTTAAAGCAATTGCAATACAGTAATCATATTGTCATGCAGATTCATTTTAGTGAATCTTTCGGTAATATAAACGAAACGTTAAGGCATTGTTATGATTACAATATTTCTCAAAAAAAATTGAGACAACAATTTATTAAAACGATTCAATATCCATGTGTACTTATTATAATATTCATCGCATTAATCATAACGGTAAATCACACTGTATTGCCTCAGTTTAAAACGATGTATAGCACGATGGGGGTTGAATTAAGTAGGGAAATTGTCATACTTACATCGATATTATACGCTCTTCCCCAACTGATTATGTATTTAATAGTAATCACCGTCTGTATTATTTTATATTATCTCTTTGTATTTAAACGTACAAACATAAAAACGCAACTATCAGTAATAAAGAAAATCCCAATTTTAAACCAGCTACATCGTCTCTATATTACTTATAGATTGAGTTCGGATTTGTCATTTTTCTTAAGTAACGGTGTCATGATGAAAAATGTCATATTGATATTAGAGGAGCAAAATGATGATTTGACGTTAAACTATATTGCTAAGTCAATCAATAAAAGTTTAATGCAAGGTGAAGCTCTGCCGGATGCGGTTGCAAAAATGAATCTATTTGAGAAGTCTATGATACATTTCATGCAGCATGGAGAAAAGAATTCAAAGCTTGATCGTGAACTTGATTATTATAGTCAATATATATTCAAAAAGTTTGAAATGAAAATATTTAAACTCATTAAAAGTATACAACCCGTAATTTTTGTCATTTTAGGTTTGCTTATTGTCGCAATGTATTTAGTCATCATATTACCCATGCTTCAAATGATGGAAGGCATAAAATAAAGGAGGACTTGGAAATGTTACAAACAATTAAAGGCAAGTTGAGTAGCTGTAAAAATGTATTTGTTGAACAATTTAAGAAAAAGGACGGATTTACTTTAATAGAAATGTTACTCGTACTTTTAGTGATTTCAGTATTAATTATTGTCATTATCCCGAACATCGCTAAACAATCAGATAATGTTCAAAATACGGGCTGTACAGCACAAGTAAAGATGGTTCAAGGACAAATAGAAGCTTATAAATTACAGCATGGTAACACACCATCAAATATTGAGGCATTAGTTCCTGAATTTTTAAAAGAAAATCAGGTGAAATGTAAAAATGGAGACCCAATTCAAATTCAAAATGGTGAAGCAGTGGCACAAAAGGCTTAACGGATTTAGTTATTTAGAATCCTTGCTCGTTCTATTTATTGTCACAATTATTATGATGATTGTTCTGGTAACACAGATGGATAACGCGAAACTAACAGATGAAGAAATCAATGATGAACTCATGTCATTATTGAATTACTATCAAACAAAATCTTATGAAACAGGTGAAGTCATCGTTGTTACGTTTCCGCCAGGGAAAGATACAGTGTATATTCGATCAGAACCACTTGGGATTAAAGCACAATATATTATGAAGAACGGCAAAATCTATGAAGGCAATGGAATGTCCAATACGGATATTATCTTTAAAAGTAACGGTGTAAAATCAGGTGGTACGATAAAATATCAATTGAATAAAACGATGTATCAAATTATTGTACAAATTCATAGAGGAAGAATGCGTATTGAGAAAGTATAAAGGCTTTGTGTTAATTGATAGTTTATTATCATTTTCAGTTGTTATGATTATCACATTAATGTTATTACCGATATATTATAAAATGAACGACACATATGAAAAGAAAAAACAGTCTTTAGAAGCATATCGGCTCGCTTATGTTGAAATCGTCATCAACGAAAGAGGGGGTTATATTGAAGGGGATAAGATCTGTTACAAAAAAGATCAAATCTACTGTATTTCAGCAAAGTAATGGGTTTACTTTAATCGAAATGATGATCAATTTATCCATATTAGTGATGATTTTATCATTATTACCTCTGATTTATATCCACCTTTTTCAATTAAGTGGGAAAAGCGTTGACCATTTCGATGTTAATCATGCGATGTTTTTAAGAGACATATATGAGGAACTGGAACATGCGGATTATATTGAAATAAAACAACAACAGTTATGGATTTACAAAGGAAAAGATGTTATTCAATATTTATATCATAACAATAGAATTGTCCGTAAATTAAATGGAACAGGATATGTTATTATGCTGGAGGGAGTCAATTATGCAACATTTAGAGAAGAAAAGAGCAGTGTCTACCTCTCCATTGAACGATACAGGAAAAGACTTGTCACGTTCAAAATTATCTGATGGTTTTGTATTTCCAACCATGCTTTTGCTACTCCTTATTACAGCAATGTTTTTAAGTTACTACAGTACGCGATTCATGTTAAAATTAAATACATTAGAAAATCTTGAAAACTATTATGTTAAAGAGATGAAAGAAGCTATTTCTAATAAGAAATAGCTTCTTCTGTTAGGGGGATGCATATGGCAGTCGTATTAATTGGTTTTATGGGTGTAGGCAAGTCGACGATCGGCCAACAACTTGCGAAGGTTTACAATAAGCCTTTTGTAGATTTGGATAGTGCAATTGTGAAACATGTAGGACTAGCGATTCCAGATATTTTTAAGCAAAAAGGAGAATCATATTTTAGGGCGATAGAGAGCGAATTGCTTGTGAAATTTATTGATCAGGATATCGTGCTGGCAACAGGTGGAGGAATTGTTGAAAACCCGAACAATTTAGGAATAATAAAAAAAAATAAATTGAATATATGGGTAGATACGAACATTAACACAGTGTATAATAGAATTGTTGGTGATTCCAATCGACCGAATGCAAATCAAAAATCTTTAGATGAAATAAAAAAATTGTACAACAACAGAATTTCACGTTATAATGAAATCGCATACATCAAGGTCGGTAATGATTCTGACGTGGATTCTTGTGTGCAAAAAATTCACAATCAAATAATTGCGGATGATGAAAATTAGAGAGAATGAACAATCATCGCCGAAGGGGCAAGCTATATAAACTCTCAGGCAAAAGGATAATTTTCGGACGTAACCCTGAAGAAATCAACAGGATAGCATAAGCTATGCTGTTTTTTAAATTTATTACTAGGAGGATAATCATGACTGAATTAAAGAAAACACCATTGTATGACAAATATATTGAAGATGGTGCAAAAGTAATTGACTTTTCTGGTTGGGCATTACCTGTTCAATTTTCAAGCATTAAAGAAGAACATATTGCGGTGCGTGAGAACGTTGGGATGTTCGACGTAAGTCACATGGGTGAAATCATTGTTGAAGGTGAGAATGCAGTTGCATATCTTCAAAATGTATTAACAAATGATATTACGAAAACGACAGATAGAAAAGCTCAATATACAATGATTTGTAACGAAAATGGTGGCGTCATAGATGATTTAGTTGCATACAAACTTGATGAAAACAAATATTTATTAGTAGTCAATGCTGGAAACACTGACATTGATTTCGAATGGTTACAACAACATGTTACTGAAGGCGTAACAGTTACTAATGTATCTAGCTCATACGGACAAATTGCTGTGCAAGGTCCAAAAGCATTAGAAATATTAAAAGATCAAGTGAAAGAAGATATTGCATCATTAAAAATGTTTGAATTCATTCAAAACGTTGAAATCTTCGGTAAAAACGTTATCTTTAGTCAATCTGGTTATACAGGTGAGCATGGTTTTGAAATTTATTGTGCAGCAGAAGATACTGTTGCGATTTGGGAAGGTTTATTATCTTTAGGTATCGTTCCTTGTGGATTAGGTGCACGTGATACGTTACGTTTAGAAGCGGCATTACCATTACACGGGCAAGACTTATCGACTGACATTACGCCTTACGAAGCGAAAATGGGCTTCAGTGTGAAATTAGATAAAGGTGAATTTATCGGACGTTCTGTGTTAGCGAAACAAAAAGAAGAAGGATTAACACGTAAATCAACTGGTTTAGAAATGTTAGAGCGTGGTATTGCACGTACAGATTACGAAGTACAAGATAAAGATGGCAACAAGATTGGTTATGTAACAAGTGGAACACAATCGCCATCTACTGGTCGTTCAATCGCATTAGCGTTAATTGATATTAAAGAAACAGAATTAGATAATGAAGTGTTTGTACAAGTGCGTAAAAAATTAGTGCCTGCGAAAGTAGTAAAAACACCATTCCATAAAAACTAAGGAGTTGTAAACATGAGTCATCGTTATATTCCATTAACTGAAACTGACAAGAAAGAAATGATGGATACGATAGGTATCCAGTCAATCGACGAATTATTCCAGGACATTCCTGAAAGTGTGCGTTTTAAAGGTGATTTAAACATTAAACAACGTAAAGCTGAAACGCCATTATTAAAGGAATTATCTGCTTTAGCGAGCAAAAATATTACAAGTGATACACATGCATCATTTTTAGGTGCTGGTGTTTATGATCACTATATTCCAACTGTTGTAGACCACGTTATTTCACGTAGTGAATTTTACACGGCATACACACCATACCAACCAGAAATTTCTCAAGGTGAATTACAAGCAATTTTTGAATTCCAGACGATGATTGCTGAATTAACTGGTATGGATTGTGCCAACTCGTCAATGTATGATGGTGGTACTTCATTTGCTGAAGCGGCTATGTTGGCTTGTGGACATACGAAAAAGAAAAAAATTATCGTTTCTAAAGCGGTAAACGATCAATCTCGTGCAGTGTTACAAACATATGCGACTGGTCAACATTTAGAAGTTGTTGAAATTGACTTGAAAGATACTGTGACTGATTTAGATGCTTTAAAAGCGGCGATTGATGAAGATACAGCATGTGTAATGGTGCAATATCCTAACTTCTTCGGAAGCATTGAAGATTTAGAAACAATTAAATCATACACTGAAGGTACAAAAGCATTATTCGTAGTATCAAGTAACCCAATGAGCTTAGCTTTACTTACACCTCCAGGTGAATTTGGTGCAGACTTAGTTGTGGGTGACGCGCAAGTATTCGGTATCCCTGCACAATTAGGTGGACCACACTGTGGATATTTTGCAGCAACAAGTAAATTAATGCGTAAAATGCCAGGTCGTTTAGTCGGTCAAACACAAGACAGTGAAGGAAATCGCGGATTCGTATTAACGTTACAAGCCCGTGAACAACATATTCGTCGTGATAAAGCGACATCAAATATCTGTTCTAACCAAGCATTAAATGCATTAGCAGCATCTGTAGCAATGAGCGCTTTAGGTAAAAACGGTGCTTATGAAATGGCAAACCAAAACTTGCAAAAAGCAAACTATATGAAAGAGAAAATGATTGCTGAAGGTTTCACTGTATTAGCAGGAACAACCTTCAATGAATTTGTCGTTAAATTTAACGCACCTATCGCTGAAATCAATGAAAAATTATTAGAAGATGGCTTTATTGGTGGATATGATTTAGGTCAAGTAGATAGCAAATTTGAAAATCATATGTTAATTGCTGTGACTGAGTTACGTACGAAAGAGGAAATTGATACATTTATAGCGAAAGTAGGTGTGTTCAATGCTTAAAGGAAGCTCTCCATTAATTTTTGAACGTTCAAAAGAAAATCGATTCAGTTATTCATTACCTGAATTAGAAGTTGAAAACAAAAAAGTTGAAGATATTTTAGATAGTAAATTTATTCGTAAAGAACGCGCGATGTTACCAGAAGTTGCAGAATTAGACTTAATGCGTCACTACACAGAATTATCGAATAAAAACCATGGTGTTGATTCTGGGTTCTATCCACTTGGTTCTTGTACGATGAAATACAATCCAAAAATCAACGAAAAAGTAGCGCGCATGGCTGGATTTGCAGCAGCGCATCCTTTACAAGATGAAAAAACAATTCAAGGTTCATTAGAAGTAATTTATGATTTACAGGAACATTTAAAAGAAATTACAGGTATGGATGAAGTAACACTTCAACCAGCAGCAGGGGCTCACGGTGAGTGGACTGCATTAATGATGATTCGTGCTTTCCACGAAGCTAATGGTGATCACAACCGTACGAAAGTTATCGTACCGGACTCAGCGCATGGTACAAACCCGGCATCTGCTACAGTTGCAGGATTTGAAACTGTCACTGTAAAATCAAATGAATTTGGTTTAGTAGATATCGAAGACTTAAAACGTGTAGTAGGACCAGATACGGCTGCTATTATGTTAACAAACCCAAATACGTTAGGTTTATTCGAAGAAGATATTTTAGAAATCCGTGAAATCGTGCATGCAGCCGGCGGTAAATTATACTATGATGGTGCGAACTTAAACGCAATCATGAGTAAAGTACGCCCAGGAGACATGGGATTTGACGCTGTACACTTAAACTTACACAAAACATTCACTGGCCCACACGGTGGTGGTGGACCAGGTTCTGGCCCAGTAGGTGTGAAAGCTGATTTAGTACCATTCTTACCTAAACCACATATCATTAAAACAGAAGATGGCTTTAAGTTTGATTATGACCGTCCACAATCAATTGGACGTGTTAAACCATTCTACGGTAACTTCGGTATTTACTTACGTGCATATACGTATATCCGTACAATGGGGCCAGACGGCTTAAAAGAAGCGTCTGAAGTGGCAGTATTAAATGCGAACTACATGATGAGAAGATTACAAGACTATTTCGTATTACCTTACGATCGTCATTGTAAACATGAATTCGTAATCAGTGGTTCTAAACAGAAGAAATTAGGGGTTAGAACGTTAGATATGGCGAAACGTCTGTTAGATTTTAACTTCCATCCACCTACAATCTACTTCCCGTTAAACGTAGAGGAATGTATGATGATTGAACCAACTGAAACTGAATCAAAAGAAACGTTAGATGCATTCTGCGATACGATGATTCAAATTGCTAAAGAAGCTGAAGAGAATCCAGATATTGTGTTAGAAGCACCTCATGATACTGTTATTGGTCGTCTAGATGAAACAATGGCAGCGCGTAAACCTGTATTAAAATACTCAGGATCAATTGAAAAATAACACTATATTTTAAAATAAATTTAAGCAGGACATCAAAAATATGTCCTGCTTATTTTTGATGGTATATAATTAAAAAACTAGAAGTATAATGATTTTTATTTATTATTCAAATCGATATATTTATTATATTAAATATAGACAACTAAAAGGCATCGGATAAATTCATCCGATGCCTTTTGGTTGTCTTCATATCTTCTTATTTTTTCGTTTTTAAATCATATGTCCAGTCTTTATAACCGTTTTTTAACATGTACATATCAGAATAACCATGTTTCTTTAACATACGTGCTGCACGATAACTTGAGATGCCATTTGCATCAACAAAATAAATCGGTTGATCTTTACGTAGTCCTAACATTCTAGAACGAAATACGGTCATTGGAATATTTCTAGCTCCGTTGATATGTCCGTAATCATAATCTGCTTTCTCACGTAAATCAATTACTTGTGCTTTTCTTAAGCCACTTTTAAAGTCATCTTGACTTAATTCTGTAACAGCTTTACGATTGATAGAGAAATTGATGAAAATATAGACAATCAAGGCAAGTAATATAATGCCTAATATAATCCAGGTTGTCATTTTAGAGTCCTCCTTTTGTAATCATAGATTTATTATAGTAATAATATGTTATGATTTCAAAGTTAATTTTATTTTATTTTGAATTTATATTAATGGAGTGTTAAATATGGATAAAGTAAATCAAGAAGAATGGTTATTTATTAATACGAAACAAAATGACCCTTATTTTAATATGGCGATGGATGAAGCATTGCTGAATTTCGTTGCTGAAGGGCAGTTACCGCCTGTTATTCGATTTTATGGCTGGAACCCAGCGACGCTTTCTATTGGTTATTTCCAAAAGCTAAAGAAAGAAATTGATATCGAAAAAGTAAAGGCAGAAGGATATGGTTTAGTTCGACGTGCAACAGGTGGTCGAGGTGTATTACATGACAAAGAATTAACATATAGTGTCATTGTACCGGAATCACATCCAGCAATGCCGCAAACAGTTACTGAAGCTTACCGTGTCATTTCGGAAGGGTTGTTAGAAGGATTTAAAGCACTTGGATTTGATGCATATTTTGCAATTCCAAAAACAGAAGAACAACGTGCGAAACTAAAAGATCCTAGAAGTTCAGTTTGTTTCGATGCACCAAGCTGGTACGAACTAGTAGTAGAAGGACGTAAAATAGCCGGAAGTGCACAAACGAGACAAAAAGGCGTTATTTTACAACACGGCTCTATTTTACAGTCGATTGATGTCGATGCGCTCTTTGATTTATTTATTTATGGTAACCCACGTTTAAAAGAAAAAATGAAACAAGCTTTTTATTCAAAAGCTGTAAGTATTCAGGATTTAACTGATAAAGAAATAACGATTGAAATGATGGAAGCAGCTTTCTACAAAGGATTTGAAAAAGGATTAAATATAAAACTTATTCCATATGAAGTGAACAAAGCTTTAATAGAAGAGACAGAAAAGTTAATTGAGAAATATAAAAGTGATGACTGGACGTATCGTAAATAACGAATTAATTGCCCCTCTGTACATGTGCTATGTGCAGAGGGGCAATAATTTATTGATTTCTATCGTGTATTAGTTTATTGCGTATTTAAAGTTTTCAATTGATCGATGGCTTGCTGCATCGACGCTTGTCCTTCTTTAACGAGCTTTTCATCTTTTTTGTCATAGCCTGACTCAATCTTTTCTATTGCATCCTGACTCATTTTATTAGCGGATTCAATTTGCTTGTGAATCGGTTCAAATGCAATAGGTGGACTAGCTTTCTTAAAATGCGCATCATACGTGTGTACAGCATCTTTAATGCGTTGTTTAACATCACTTAATTTGCTGCCGACTTCTTGATTATTAAAATCTACTAATTTATTTTCAATGTCAGCATAACTTTGAAATGCAATACCAATATCGCTCACATAACTTTTAAAGTGCTGTGTATATTCATCACTCGTAATCATTTTATCACCAGTTGTATGTTTTAGATCGCCTTCGAGGCTCGTTAAAGTATTATTTTTTGAAACATTTTTTGTTTTTTCATTATCTAATTGATTTGATAAGTTTTTTATTTCCTTTTTTAAATCACTTTTTTCTTGTGTTAATTGTTCAGTTTCTGATGGACCACATGCAGTTAATAAGATCCCAGTCGATAAAAGTAAAATTAATTTTTTCATTATAGCACGCCTCAATTCAAATATTTTCTACAACTATGGTAACATATAATTATTAGCTTAAAAATGATAAAAGAGAGAGAGTTGAATGAATTATGAAATTTGAGAAAGTGAATCAATTATTATTTGATAAAGGGTTAGATGCGATTATCATTTTATCTCCGTACAATCGACGTTATTTATCGGGATTTACTGGAACGAGTGGCGCATTGATGATTGCGAAAAATCAAAAGGTGTTATTAACCGACTTTAGATATATTGAACAGGCGACAAAACAAGCTTCTGATTTCAACATAGTGAAGCAACAACATTCGTTACTGCTTGATATGAAACAGTTACTTGAATCATCTGGTTTCAAAACAGTAGGTTTCGAAGGCGATTTAATTACATATCAGGATCATCAAGTTTTATCAAGCGAGCAGTATGAATTAGTGAACATCGCAGGTGAGATTGAACGTATTCGTATGATAAAAGAACCGCATGAATTAGAGATTATTCAGAAAGCAGCAGATATTGCTGATGCAACGTTTGATTATATTTTAGAAATAACTAAACCAGGAATGACTGAAATGCAACTCAATCATATGATGGAGATGAAAATGCGTGAATTAGGTGCAACAGGATCATCATTTGATACGATTGTTGCAAGTGGTGTACGTGGCGCATTGCCGCATGGCGTTGCAAGTGATAAAGTTATCCAGTCCGGTGAAATGATTACCTTTGATTACGGAGCAATTTACAATGGATACATTTCAGATATTACACGTACAATTGCTGTCGGTGAACCGAGCGAAGAAATGGTGAAAATATATAACATCGTGCTTGAAGCGCAAATGAAAGCACTCAATGAAGTGAAAATGGGCATGACAGGCGTTGAAGCAGATAAAATTGCGCGTGACGTAATTGCATCATATGGCTACGGTGAACAGTTTGGCCATTCACTGGGGCATGGTATTGGAATGGAAGTGCATGAAGGACCAATGCTTTCGATGAAATCGCCGCATACGTTAGAAGAAAATATGTGTGTCACTTTAGAACCGGGCATATATGTTGAAGGTTTAGGCGGCGTACGTATTGAAGATGATGTATTAGTTACGAAAAATGGTCTAAAGCGCTTTACACATTCAACAAAAGACCTTATTATTTTATAAGAGAGCTAATTAGGAGGAAATTTAATGATTTCAGTAAATGATTTTAAGACAGGATTAACAATTGAAGTAGATAACGGTATTTGGAGAGTTATTGAATTCCAACACGTGAAACCAGGTAAAGGTGCTGCATTCGTACGTTCTAAATTACGTAATTTACGTACAGGTGCGATTCAAGAGAAAACTTTCCGTGCAGGCGAAAAAGTAGGGAAAGCACAAATCGATAACAAACGTATGCAATATTTATATGCTTCAGGTGATCAACACGTATTCATGGATAATGAGACTTATGAACAATTAGAATTACCAGAAAGCACAATTGAATACGAATTAAAATTCTTAAAAGAAAACATGGAAGTTCACATTCAAATGTATGAAGGTGAAACGTTAGGTGTTGAATTACCAAACACTGTTACATTAGAAGTGACTGAAACTGAACCAGGTATTAAAGGGGATACTGCACAAGGTGCAACGAAACAAGCAACGGTTGAAACAGGTTACACTTTAAACGTGCCTTTATTCGTTAACCAAGGTGACTTATTGATTATTAATACAACAGACGGATCTTACGTTTCACGCGGATAATAAGTATGAGGCATGCACATTTTGCATGTCTTTTATTTTTTACTTGAATTGGTCTGACCACTAAGATAAAATAAATTAGTAACTAGTCTTAAAATCATGTATAAAAAGGGGTTTATTATGAAATTTGAAGATATAAAAAAACTCGTTGATTTAATCGACGCATCGCATACATTAACGGAATTAAATTTAGAACAAGAAGATTATAAAATTGTCATAAAAAAAGAAAAAGAAATTGTGCATGCACCGATGCAGGCAGTGTACGAAGTTCCTGCAGCGCCTCAGCAAGTAGCTCAACCCGTTCAACTACAGCAACAATCAGCTGCTGAAACAGTAAATGAAACAAGTAAGACAATCAATGCACCAATGGTGGGTACATTTTATAAATCTCCATCACCTGAAAGTGCACCTTATGTGGTCGTTGGTGATCAAGTTACGCCGGACAGCACGGTATGTATATTAGAAGCGATGAAACTATTTAATGAAATTCAAGCTGAAATTTCCGGTGAAATTATTGAAATTCTCGTTGAAGATGGACAAATGGTTGAATACGGACAGCCTTTATTTAAGGTGAAATAACATGAAGAAAGTTTTAGTTGCCAATCGTGGCGAAATAGCAGTGCGTATAATACGTGCATTAAAAGAACTGAACATTCAATCTGTCGCAATTTATTCGGAGGCAGACCGTGATGCCTTACATACACAAATTGCGGATGAGGCGTATTGTATAGGCCCTAAACAATCTAAAGATTCTTATTTAAATATACCGAACATCTTAATGATAGCCAGTTCAACAGGTTGTGATGGCATTCATCCTGGTTATGGCTTTCTAGCGGAAAATGCAAACTTTGCTGAGATGTGTGAAGCGTGTCAAATTAAATTTATCGGGCCGAGTCATTACTCAATTGCTAAAATGGGCATTAAAGATGTTGCAAAACAAGTCATGATAGACGCGCAAGTCCCGGTTGTTCCAGGTAGTAACGGTTTATTAGAGAATGTTGAACATGCATTACTACTGGCAAATCAGATGGGATATCCAGTCATTATTAAAGCGACGGCTGGAGGCGGTGGAAAAGGGATTCGCGTTGCACGTAACGACGAGGAACTGCGCAAAGGTTATTTAATGACAGAACAAGAAGCGGCAACAGCTTTTGGTAATCCCGGCTTATATTTAGAAAAATTTATTGAAGAATTTCGTCATGTCGAAATTCAAGTGCTTGCAGATCAATATGGTAAAGTGATTCATCTTGGTGAACGTGATTGTACAATTCAACGTCGTATGCAGAAATTAGTAGAAGAGTCACCTTCACCTGTACTTGATGAAGCGACACGTCAATCGATGGGACAAGCAGCAGTTCGTGCTGCAGAAGCGGTGCAATATGAAGGAGCCGGGACCGTGGAGTTTATTTATGATTTATCAACCAATGATTATTACTTTATGGAGATGAATACACGCATTCAAGTTGAGCATCCTGTCACTGAAATGGTAACAGGTATCGATTTAGTGAAATGGCAAATTAAGATTGCTTCCGGTGAACCTTTAACGTTGAGTCAGGAAGACATTACATTAACAGGGCATGCGATTGAACTACGTATTAATGCAGAAAACCCTTATAAGAACTTTATGCCATCACCAGGATTAATCACGCAATATGTAGTGCCAGGTGGATATGGCGTTCGTATTGATTCCGCATGTTATACAAATTATAAAATTCCGCCATTTTATGATTCAATGGTTGCGAAACTGATTGTCCATCAGCCGACACGTGAAGAAGCAATCGAATGTGCCAAACGTGCATTAGATGAATTTGTAGTGAGTGGTGTAGATACGACTATTCCTTTTCATATTGCACTGATGGAGCATCCGGTATTTAAATCTAATGATTACAGTACGAAATTTTTAGAACAAAATGAAATACTTTCATAAAAAAACGCTTATGCGTTTTTTTATTTTGCATTTAATATTATACTTAAAACATGTTATAGTATTAATATGAGATGGGAGGCATATATCAATGATTGAAACAAATAAAAAAGGTAATTTAGGTACAGTTGAAATAGCACCGAGCGTAATAGAGGTGATTGCTTCAATTGCTGTATCTGAAGTCAAAGGTGTATCACTTGTTCAAAAGAACAAATCTCTCGATAAACTAGGCGTTAAAAACCAAAAAGGTGTCAATGTAGATGTGAAAGAAGATGAAATCATCATTGATGCTTATTGCGCTTTCGATTACGGTACAAAGATTGCAAAAACAGCAACACAAGTGCAACAGTCAATAAAAAATGCATTAGGTAATATGACAGCATTAAGCCCGAAACAAATTAATATTCATATTGTAAATGTAAAATTTAAAGAAAATTAATTAGAGGATGCTTGCATCCTCTAAATTTTTGAAGGAGAACGTTATGTCAAGAACAGAGTCAAGACAACATGCAGTACAAATTTTATTTCAGCTCGAAACGAAAGAACACGATATTACGATTGAGGAGGCAACTTCATTTATTGTTGAACCTCCACTAAAAGATGACTTCTGTGCTTCAATCGTACAAGGCGTGAAAACAAATGAAACGGACATCGATGAAAAAATTAAACCGCATTTAAAACAATGGACGTTAGATCGTATTAACAAAATTGATCGTATTATATTAAGAATCAGTACATATGAATTGTTGTATACAGATGCACCTGAAAAAGTCATCGTGAATGAAGCGGTTAATTTAGCTAAAACGTATAGCGATGATGAAAGTTATAAATTTATAAATGGTATATTAAGTGAAATTATAAAAAATAAAGCGTAGTGATACTATGGAAAAATATTTATCGGTAAGTGCGTTAAGTAAATATATTAAAGTGAAGTTTGACCGCGATCCGTATTTACAGGAAGTATTCATTAAAGGTGAGTTATCGAATTACAAACGTCATTCAAGTGGTCATCATTACTTTGCATTAAAAGATAATGGCGCAGTTATTCAGGCCATGATGTTTAATAGAGATGCTGCAAAACTCAACTTTACACCTAAAGAAGGTGATAGCGTACTTGTGACAGGTCGTATCTCTACGTACGAAGCACGAGGTAACTATCAACTTTATGTTAATACGATGTCGCTGGATGGTATCGGCCAGTTATATGAGAAGTTTGAACAACTGAAAAAAGCATTTCAGGATAAAGGGTATTTTAATGCAGAACATAAAAAGCCGTTGCCGAAATATCCGAAACACATCGCAGTCCTCACTGCAAGTACTGGTGCAGCGATACAAGATATCAGAACGACATTAAACAACCGTTATCCGTTAGCAAAAGTGACTTATATATCCACTTTAGTGCAAGGTGCTGGTGCAAAAGAAGATATCATAAAAAATATTCAATATGCCGATTCTATCAATGCAGATGTGATGATTGTTGGCCGTGGTGGAGGATCAATAGAAGATTTATGGGCATTTAATGAGTCAGTCGTCGTAGAAGCGATTTACAACGCAAATACACCGATCATTTCAGCAGTCGGACATGAAACTGATACGACATTAGCGGATTTTGTCGCAGATTTTAGAGCACCTACACCGACTGGTGCTGCAGTGATTGTTACACCGGACATGAAATCATTATTTGAACAAATTACGAAAGCACGTGCATTTATGGATCATAAAATAAATACGATTTATCGTAGTAAAACACAACAGCTTACACAACTTGAGCACTATTATTTATTTAAAAATCCATATATGCTCATTGAACAAAAAGTGCAACGTATTGATGAATTACAGCAACAAATGAAATATAAAGTGAATGCTGTAATGCAAAGTCATCAACATAATGTGCAATCGATTGAACAGAAATTATCACCAAAAGTGCTACGAGATCTTGTACATCAACAGCAACGTCATGTACAACATCAACAAGAACAATTGAATCGATCAATAAAATATTTGATGTCAATGAAACAGTCATCTTTTCAATCGCGTCTTGCTTTACTCAGTAGTTTAAGTCCAACGGAAACGTTGTTAAGAGGATATAGTATTACTCGTCATAACGATTCGATTATCCATTCAATCGATCAGGTTGATATTGGTGATGAAGTTGAAATTGAATTAAAAGATGGCACATTAGCAACGCAAGTGATGCATAAGAAATAAATAGGAGTGGAGTTCATGGCTAAAGACTTTGAAGCAATGATGACGGAATTAGAACACATTGTGAAACAATTAGATAACGAGAATGTTTCTTTAGAGCAATCTATTCAATTATATGAAACGGGCGTTAAATTATCTAAAGCCTGTCAAGATAAACTCAAGGAAGCAGAGCAAAAAATTGCTAAACTTCAAGAGGCAGATAAAGATGAATAATGTTTATTTAGACCGTATCAATAATAATATCAATGCATTATATCAGGACGAAGCAGTTTCACCGCATTTAGCAGAATCAATTCGCTATTCTCTTCAAGCGGGAGGGAAACGTATTCGACCATTATTATTAATGACAACAATTGAAAGTCTGGGTGGAAATCCTGAACTTGGTATGCCTTTTGGATTGGCATTGGAAATGATTCATACGTATTCATTAATTCATGATGATTTACCAGCAATGGATAATGACGATTACCGACGCGGTAAATTAACGAATCATAAAGTGTTTGGTGAAGCGACGGCCATCCTCGCAGGAGATGCGTTATTAACAGATAGCTTTCAACTCATATTAAACAGTGACTATACAGATGTTATAAAAATAAAATTAATGTCACTTTTAACGAAAGCGGCAGGATCTCATGGTATGGTTGCCGGTCAAATGCTGGATATGGCAAGTGAAAATAAGCAAATTACACTTGAACAGCTGGAAACAATTCATCATCATAAAACGGGAGATTTAATTCATGCTGCGATTTATGCAGCAGGAATTATTGTATCCGTTGAAGAGAACACTTTAACTTTACTTGATAATATCGGTCGTAATATTGGACTTATGTTTCAAATTAAAGATGATATATTAGATGTTGAAGGTGAGTTTGAAAAGATTGGTAAAGCAGTAGGTAGTGATATTCAAAATGATAAAAGTACATATGTATCATTACTTGGTTTAGAAGCTTCCAAACAAAAACTTGAAACAATTTATAATGACACGATAGAACTTATAGAACGTGTAGCAATAAACAAAGCACCATTTAATGAACTATTACAATTTATCGTTCATCGAGACAAATAAAGCCTGTTGAAGGCTTTTTTTATTTTTCATGCATTCATAAACAATGATATAATAGAAAACATATTAAGTATAAGAGATGTAGGTGGGGAATTCATGGATGTATCGAAAATTAAAGATCCATCGTTTATAAAAGATTTAACGACTGATGAATTAATCGCATTAAGTCGTGATATCCGTCAGTTTTTAATAGAAAAATGTGCAGTTACAGGTGGGCATATCGGGGCAAATTTAGGTGTTGTAGAGCTTACAATTGCACTTCATAGAAGTTTTAATAGTCCGAAAGATAAAATTATATTTGATGTTGGACATCAGGCATATATTCATAAAATATTAACAGGTCGTGGGGATAAGTTTGATACGTTACGACAATATAAAGGTTTAAGTGGATTTCCAAAGTTAAATGAAAGTCCGCATGACGTATGGGAAGCAGGCCATTCATCGACGTCGCTATCAGCAGCGATGGGAATGGCAAAAGCACGAGATATTATGGGTGAAGATTATGATATCGTACCGATTATTGGAGACGGAGCGTTAACTGGTGGTATGGCACTTGAGGCGTTAAATCATATCGGTCATGATAAAACGAATATGACGATTATATTAAACGATAATGAAATGAGTATTGCGCCGAACGTTGGTGCGATGCATAATATGTTTGGACGTTTGCGCACAAATCAGAATTATAATCGCGCCAAAGTTGATATTGACGGCTTCTTGAGTAAATTACCTGGCGGACACAAATTACGTGACTCTGCTGATCGCATAAAGGATAGTTTGAAATACTTAGTGGTAACGGGTGTTTTCTTTGAAGAATTAGGGATTAAATATGTTGGACCAGTAGATGGTCATAATTACAATGACTTGAAAGAAGCGTTTGAAACATCTAAACGTATTAATGGACCTGTAATTGTTCATGTTATTACAAAAAAAGGAAAAGGCTATCACCCAGCAGAAAATGATAAAATAGGGACTTGGCATGGATTAGGACCGTATAAACTAGAGACGGGTGAACAAGTGAAAGGCAGTTCAAAAGCACCTGCCTGGAGCCAAATCTTTAGTGATACCGTTCAACAGTTCGCTGAAAAGGATAAACGCGTAGTAGCAATTACGCCGGCAATGCCCGTAGGTAGTAAATTGACCAAATTTCAAGTTGAATTACCTGAACAATTTTTTGATGTAGGTATTGCTGAGCAACACGCAGTCACAATGGCTGCTGGACTTGCTGCCAATGGAATGACACCTTATGTCGCAATTTACTCGACTTTTTTACAACGTGCGTATGATCAAATGTTACATGATGTTGATCGTCAAAATTTACATGTTGTATTTGGTATTGACCGATCAGGACTGGTTGGTGCTGATGGTGAAACGCATCAAGGCGTATTTGATATTCCATTCTTAAGTCATATGCCGAATATTACAATTATGATGCCAAAAGATGAAGACGAGGCCCGACATATGTTATATAGTGCGTTTTATGACTATAAAGGTCCAATCGCAATTCGTTATCCACGTGGTAATGGTATCGGTGTCGAAATGACATCAATGCAATCGTTACCTTATGGACAATGGGAGACATTACATGAAGGTGATGACATTGCTGTATTAAGTTTCGGTCCAACATTACAATTAATTGAAGAAGTGCGTGATGCGTTACTCAAAGAAGGTATTTCGATTGAAGTTGTAAATGCAAGATTTATTAAACCGCTTGATACAAACTACCTTGATAGATTAGCAATGCAGAATAAATCTATCATTACAGTTGAAGAATCGATGTTAAGTGGCGGTTTCGGTGCATTAGTCGTGAATTATTATAATCAGAAGCACCACTGTATGGATGTAAAGCGCATTGGAATCGATGATGAATATATTGAGCACGGGGATGTCGAATTATTACTAAATGACATTGGGATATCGAAAGCAAATATTATAAATGAAATTAAGCAAGCACTACAAAGACGACATGAAAAAAATTAGAATTGATGAATGGTTAGTAGCGCATGATTATTATGAGACGAAAGATGCAGCGATGAGAGCCGTGATGGCTGGCCTCATATTCAATGATAATATTCGCATCGATACAGCCGGTGAAAAGATTGACCCTGAAACTGCAAAAATAAGAGTTAAAGATAAAAGGAAAAAATTTGTCAGCCGTGGTGGCTATAAACTTGAGAAAGCAATTGATTATTTTAATTTAAATTTGAATGACGTAGTTCATTTAGATATAGGTTCCTCAACGGGTGGATTTACGGATTGTGCATTACAAAACGGTGCACAACATGTTTATGCACTTGATGTCGGAACGAATCAACTCGATTATCGTTTACGTATTCATGACAAAGTTACAGTCATGGAACAAACGAACTTTAGATACGTTACGAAAGCGATGTTTCAACCACTGCCGAATTTCATTTCGATTGATGTGAGTTTCATCTCATTATCCGTCATTCTTAATAAGCTTGTAGAAATCATTGAATCAGGGACGACTATCATTGCTTTAATTAAACCACAGTTTGAAGCGCGTTATGAATATGTAGATAAAGGCATTGTTCATGATAAACAAGAACATATTGAAGTCATTCAACACATGATTTCGCTATGTACCCGCTTAAATATTGCTGTTTGTGGTATTACATTTTCACCAATCACAGGGCAAAAAGGAAATATTGAATATTTATTACATGGTGTGTACATGCCACAATCAATAAGTGATATTAATATCCACTCACAAACATGGGATCTTGATAGCATTCAATCTGTCGTTGATCAAGCATTTAGCACATTAAATCATTAATCCACTGATAGATTATCAGTGGATTTTTTAATATACATAAAAAAATATGTGTGCTAAAATTATTTGTATAATTATACAGGTTGAGGGGGATGTCGTATGGCAAATAAAACGATAAGACAAATTAAGATTAGAGAAATTATTTCTAATCAACAAATAGAAACACAGGAAGATTTAGTAGAAAAACTAAATGAATATAATTTAAATGTTACACAGGCTACAATCTCTCGTGACATTAAAGAATTACAATTAATAAAAGTGCCAACGCCAAGTGGACAATATATTTATTCATTACCAAGAGATCGAAAATATCATCCGCTTGATAAATTAGGACGATATTTAATGGATTCATTTGTGAAACTCGATAGTGCCGAAAATTTATTAGTATTAAAGACGTTACCCGGTAATGCACAGTCTATCGGTGCAATTCTGGATCAATTAGAATGGGAAGAAGTTGTAGGTACAATTTGTGGAGATGATACATGTTTATTAATATGTAAAGATAAAAAAGCAGGAGAAGTAATTACTGAACGCATCTTTAACATGCTTTAATTGGAGGATATAATATGCTTTTGTCGTTATCGATAAAACAATTTGCAATCATTGAGTCATTAGAAATCGAATTAAAAGATGGATTGACGGTGTTAAGTGGCGAAACAGGTGCCGGAAAATCGATTATTATAGAAGCGATAGGTCAACTTATTGGTATGCGTGCCAGCCAGAATTTAGTGAGGCATGGTGAAAATAAAGCAACGGTGGAAGGAATTTTTGATATCGATCATAATCCACGTGTGAAACAATTATTAGTAGAACGTGATATTCCACTGGATGATTTCATGTTAGTGAAACGCGAAATTTTTAAGACGGGTAAAAGTATATGTAAAGTCAACAATCAGACCATTACATTAACTGAATTAAAGATTATTATGCAGGAACTATTAGATATTCATGGTCAGCATGAAACACAAGTGTTGCTTAAACCGAAATATCATTTAACTTTATTAGATGATTATGCTAAAGGACAGTATGATGAAGTACTTGAGCGTTATAAAGCAACTTATCAACAGTTTGTATTAAAGACAGCTGAGTTGAATAATTTACAACAGAAAGATGAGGAGTTACTACAACGTCTCGATTTAATAAAATATCAACATAAAGAATTAAGCGAGAAAAAGTTAATCGCTACTGAAAAAGAGACACTTTCAGAAGAAATCAATCGATTACAAAATTATGAAAAATTAAATGATGCATTAACGAAGGCCGTTAATTTATTGAGTGATGACAATCAGCTATTAGATTTATTATTTGAATTTAATGCGTCACTTAAAGATATTGATGAGATTATTCCAAATAAATTTAACAAGACGCTCGAAGATTCAGAAGGATTATATTATATATTAGATGATGCAAAACATGCGTTGCATGATGCTATGACGCAAAATGAATACGATGAAAATGAACTCAACCAGTTAGAAACACGAATGAATGAAATTCAGTTTCTGGAACGTAAATATGGTAAACCATTACCAGATTTAATACCGTTTATCGATGAATTAGAAAAAGAGATTAATGTGATTGAAAATATTGAAGAGTCAACTTCTCAATTGACACAGGAAATTGAAAGGATTCAATTAAAATTAAATCAACTTGGCACAACATTAAGTAAAGCAAGACGTCAAGTGGCTCAAAAATTACGCAATGAAATATTGGATGAAATTCATAATCTTGAGATGAAAAGTGCAAACTTTGAGATGGCATTTACTAAAACAGAGCCGACAGCTACAGGTATCGAATCATTAGAATTTATGATAAGCCCGAATAAAGGTGAACCGTTAAAGCCACTTGAAAAAATTGCATCGGGTGGTGAGTTAAGTCGTATGATGCTTGCACTCAAAAGTATCTTTGCTGAAACGAAAGGTAAAACTGCGATATTATTTGATGAAGTAGATACGGGTGTATCAGGAAAAGTAGCACAAAAAATGGCAGAAAAAATGTATGATATATCTACCCATATCCAGGTCATCTGTATTTCGCACTTACCGCAAGTTGCTGCGATAAGTGATCATCATTTATATATTGAAAAAATAGAGCAAGACGATCGAACGACGACACGGGTGACAGAACTGGACGGTGAATCACGCGTGAGAGAAGTAGCACGTATGATATCTGGGGTAGAAGTGACGCCACTTACATTAGAACATGCTGCAGAACTCATTAATCAAAACAAGAAATAAATATAAAGGGATGAAGATTCATGGTACTAAAAGTTGCAATCGTAGAAGATTCAAGAGAACTTGCGGTAACAATAAAAGCACATCTTGAAAAACATAATATACAAGTTGTTGCAATGAGTCATAATGGCAAAGACGCGTTGAATATGATTCAAACCTATGAGTTTGACTTATTGTTACTTGATTTAATTTTACCGCATATAGATGGTATCACTTTATTAAAAGATTTCATCCCAAATAATCATCAGTACAAAATTATTTGCCTGAGTGCCTTTGGCAAAGATTCAGTGTTGTCAGAAGCACTTGATTCCGGAGCGGATTACTTTATTTTAAAACCAATCAATTTTGATAATTTTGTCAGTCGGATTTATCAAATATGTAACATCGATGAACATGCAATGACGCAAAACAAATTAGAACAACTTGGGTTTAATATGAAGCATAAAGGCACACGCTATATATTAGATGCTTTAGAAATTCTTTCGATTAGATCGGAACAAACCCGACAAATGAAAGTGCAGTTGACGATAGATTTATATCCAAAAATAGCAGAAAAAAATAATGTTAAAAATGCGAATGTTGAACGCTCAATAAGACACGCGATTGAAAAGGCATGGGAAAGTAAATTGCAACAAATAATGCAAAAGCGTGGTATTGTTAATAGACCGACGAGTGGTGAATTATTAGATTTTCTCATGGAGGATTATCATGACTAAAATTATTGGGCATAGAGGATATGCAGGGCTATATCCAGAGAATACGATGTTGAGCTTTATTAAAGCATATGAGTATGGAGCTGATGGTATTGAGTTGGATATTCATTTAACTGCTGATCAAGAAATTGTAGTAATTCATGATCCGACTTTAAATCGAACGACAAATCAAAAGCGTAAAGTCAATGATTTAACGCTGTATGACATTAAAAGTGCGCGCATTAAACATGGTTTATTTAACGTGACTGATGAACAAGTACCTACATTAAAAGAAGTAATGGATTGGATTGTAACAACTCCGTTACTATTAAATATTGAAATAAAAGGCGAAACTGAAGGCGCGTTGGAGCATGCACTCGTAGATTTATTACAACAGTATAATATGAAAGAACGTATTATCATATCAAGTTTTAATTTAGAAAGTTTATTAAGAATGGAACAATTGGATCCAACTTATCATACAGCGTTATTAACAGATAAAGCTTTAGGTGAGCCTTGGATGTATATGGAATCTCATGGAATAAATTCAGTACATCCATATGGGAAGACGTATAAAAACGAAACAGAACGTCATCAAGTTGTAGCATATAATTTACCAGCGCGCGTGTATACGGTAAATAAAGAGAAGGATATCGTATTCTGGTTAGAAGAGCAACTGGATGCGATTATTACGGATGAAGTAGAACGCGCGGTTAAACTTAAACAAGCGTATATCAATCGTGAATCACGTAAAGTCGAGAAAAAGAATGAATAGATTTAAATAAAGACGAGTGTCAATCAATTTTATGATTGACGCTCGTCTTTTTTATAGAACTTATTTTGAGCACGTTTATTTTTCTTCTCAATGTGAAGGATATATCCTCCAACAAAGCTTACACCGAAACACATTAATATAAAACCAATGAGAAATTGTAACCAAATAAAATGAAGTTCAGGAACTAATAGACCGAATACAGCATCCCGCATCCATTTGATGCCTAAACCTGCAAAGTATATTGGAATGACTAGCACCATGAGTGCAATTATTTTTTTCATTAATATCACCTACCTATTGCATTATACCAAAAAAAGTGTGAAATATTAATAATATCTTTTTATTATTTTGATATAATAAATGCAAAAATATGATATAAGAAGTATTAATTTCAAAGGTATAAAATCAGTAAAATGTAAGCGCTTTAGCGATTTAAAGTCATAATAAAATAGTGATTATCGATAATAAAAAGACGGAATCCGAAATATATCTTTCTTGAGAATACATTTGTATAAAAATATTTGTTTTATAAACATAATATTTAAGGTAAAATAGAAGATGTTAAACCTATAATTATTTTATGAAAAGGGGAAATAAAATGATTTTTGAAACATTAGAGCAATATGATTACGAGCAGGTCGTATTCTGCCAGGATAAAACAAGTGGATTAAAAGCGATTATCGCGATTCATGATTCAACACTAGGACCAGCATTAGGGGGCTGTAGAATGTGGCCATATGAATCAGAAGAAGCTGCAATAGAAGATGCATTAAGATTAGCGCGCGGGATGACGTATAAGAATGCAGCAGCAGGATTAAACTTAGGTGGCGCGAAGACAGTAGTTATCGGTGATCCGAAGAAAGATAAATCTGAAGCATTATTTAGAGCATTAGGCAGATATATTCAAAGTTTAAATGGACGTTATATTACAGCAGAAGACGTTGGAACGACTGTTACAGATATGGATACGATTCATGAAGAAACGGACTTTGTTGTCGGATTATCAGAAAGTTACGGCTCAAGTGGGAATCCAAGTCCGATGACAGCATTAGGTGTATACCGTGCGATGAAACGTACAGCGAAAGAAGCATTTGGAGATGATAGTTTAGCAGGTAAGACGGTTTCAGTTCAAGGGGTAGGGAATGTGTCTTATACATTATGTAAGTATTTACATGAAGAAGGTGCGAAGTTAATTGTAACGGATATTTTCCAGGAATCAATTGATAGAGCTGTCAATGACTTTGGTGCAACAGCAGTGAAGCCGGATGAAATATATTCAGTTGAAGCGGATATCTTTGCACCATGTGCATTAGGAGCGATTCTTAATGATGAAACAATTCCACAATTGAAGGTGAAAGCAGTATGTGGATCATCGAATAACCAGTTGAAAGACATGGAAAGACACGCAGCAATGCTTAAAGAAAGAAATATTATCTATGCACCTGACTTTGTTGTAAACTCTGGTGGAGTTATAAATGTAGCTGATGAATTAAATGGCTATAACCAAGACCGTGCGACGAAGAAAGTTAATGAAATTTACGATCAAATGGATAAAGTGTTTGAAATTGCGAAACGTGATAATATTACGACTGCACTTGCAGCAGAGCGTTTAGCTGAAGAAAGAATTGATCAGATGATGCGTGTGAGAAGCACGTTTAGTATGAATGAACATTCTTTAATTTCAAGAAGAAATGGATAGTGATGTGAGGTACACCTGAGACGGGTGTACCTTTTTTGTGTGGCAGTAAGGTGGTTGGGGTGAGTGAAATTGGTGAAACACCAATTTCGGAAGTGTTTGGGATTAGTAAAATTGGGGGATCACCAATTTCGGTAGTGGATGGTGTGAGTGAAATTGGGGAAACACCAATTTCGATAGTGGATGGGGTGAACGAAATTGGAGTATCACCAATTTCGAATACAAATGCCTACTCGAATTTAGTGATAACACTATAAAATTCATTAATATTACCATCCACAATAAATTGTGCTATACTCATATCACTAAAGTGAGGTAGAGATAAGATGATAAAAGCATATGAATTTGCGCAAGTCATGAACAAAGTTAACCAACTACTAAAGATTTACAAGACAAACGATCCCACAACAAATAAAGCGCAAAAGGATATAATTTTAGATGAAATACGTGCAATTTTTATCGTGAATGATATCGATGCGAGCGAATATGTCGCTAAACTTGATGATATTAGACTTTCTAAAACTAGAGCGTCAATGATTATTTCTGAAATGAAACAATTTGTTGAACCGTTTGAAATGCCATCTGCTAAACAAATTGAGAAGTTATTTAAGAAAGTAAAGAAATTAAAGACGCCAAGTAGTGATCAGTATGATCTTAAGATGATGTCCTATTTAGGATGGAACGATAGTGCTGCGAATCGAAAATATATTGTCTATAAAGATATAGATGGTTCTTTTAATAGCATGTATGGGGAACTTGCTCCAACAAAAGTAAAAGGTTTTTGTTCTATTTGTCAGCATGAATCAGATGTATCGTTATTCCTGAATAAGACGAAAGCAAATAGCGATGGTACATACACGAAAAAAGGGGACTATATTTGCCACGATAGTAATGTGTGTAATCAACATTTAGACGATATTGAAAAATTATATCGTTTTGTTCATAAAATAAAGTAAGCGTCGCATTCGACACTTACTTTTTTTGATTTATATATTTTTTTCTTTTAATAATTAAATAAATCGTATAGCAATTTAATACTATGAAAGTAGCAAAAATGACTAACGAAAATGTACACGCTATTCTTGCCCATGTCTCATCTCTAGTTAACAATGTATGAATATTGACTATCACGAAACCGATAGAAATTAAAAGCGAAATGATTGGCGCTACTAAATTCATATTTTCCAAGTGCGGATTTTTGAAGGAAATATATTTCAAAATAAACACCATCCTTTATCATAATAATATCAATTAGAAGTTTGATGTGAGGTTATTACGATTTATATATTTTCTTTTAAGATAAATGTAAATATTAGTAAAGAAATGCCTTTGTGATATTTCTTTGTAAATATAAATAATATTTTTGTATAAGACGAAATAATACTGGGTAGATATCAATATATAAACTAAGGAGCGATTAGTTAATGAAAAATATAATGATTATCAATACCAATACAGACCACTATAAAGGGTTAGAAGAAAAGACTGGCCTATGGTTAAGCGAACTTGTGCATTTCTATGATTATTTTAAAGATAAGGATGTACAAATTGATTTATACAGTGTGCAAGGTGGAAAGGTACCGATTGATCCATTTAGTGTGAGTACGTTAATGCTGGATTACAATACGAAGAATTATATGGAAGATCCTGAGTTCATGAAGTTATTAGACAATACACTACCGATTCACAATGTTGATACTTCAAAATATGACGCAGTATACTTCACTGGTGGACACGGTACTGTCTTTGATTTCGTCGATAATGATGACATAAAGCGCATCTTGAATGAAATGGATAATGAAATGAAGATTATTGCTGCAGTATGTCATGGCGGTTCAGCATTGCTCAATCTAGATGTTGATCGACTTAAAGATTTAAGGGTCACAGGATTTTCAAATTTAGAAGAAAAAATTGTTAAAAAGACAAACAAAGTCCCGTTTCTATTAGAAGAGGAATTAAAGAAAAACGGAGCAGATTATAAAAAAGCATTAATACCTATGGCACCATATGTTGTACAAGATGGAAATATCATAACCGGACAAAATCCACAGTCACCTAAAGGTGTAGCGAAGAAAGTGTGGAATGCTATGCAATAGAATTGAAAACACCGTATAAACGTTCTACGTATGCGGTCAATCATTATACAGAAATTCCCACAGTAATTTGTGTGACTTTAAGAGAGGATCGCGTTGTCCTGCATTATGATTATTCATTTGATGATCTCGTAACTGGTATTGTAAAGCTGACACCGTACTATGATAAAGATAGTGATAAATATGAGATATATGTGGAACGTATTAGCGAGAAAAATTGGTTATCAAAATGGCCAAAACTAAAAATTGGGGAATAGTAATGAGTATTGTAATGTAATAGCTAATTTAACGAACAATCGAAGAAAAGAATTTTAAGATAATACGCTATCTATGAAGCAAACGAACAATTGATAATTTATAGTAAGTGATAATTCGCTTGATGATATCAAAACCTATATTCTTTCTACATCTTTTCACATTTTCACGAATTAATCACTAGATTTAAGCCTATTAATTCGTTATGATAGGTTTATCAATTTAGAAGAGGTGTTATATTAATGGATATGAATTTTAATATGTTTATGGAAGACTTCGTAAACAACGCACGTCAAGAAATCGAAACAGCGGGTTACAAACAGTTAACAACGCCGGAAGCGGTTAAAGAAACGTTTGATAAACCAGGAACAACGTTCGTTATGATTAACTCAGTATGTGGTTGTGCTGGTGGTATTGCTCGTCCTGCAGCAGCGCATGCGTTACATTACGATAAATTACCTGATCAATTAGTTACAGTATTTGCTGGTCAGGATAAAGAAGCAACAGAAACGGCTCGTGAATATTTCGAAGGTTATCCACCAAGTTCTCCATCATTTGCTTTACTGAAAGATGGTAAGATTGTAAAAATGATCGAAAGACATGAAATTGAAGGTCACGATCCAATGTGCGTTATTACAAATATTCAAGCATTATTTGAAGAGCATTGTGAGGAACGTTAATTAATACATGAAAATTAAACCTTATAAGATAGGCTTTCGCACAATTAAAACGGCATTTGGCATGGCACTTGGCGTCATTATTTGCAAGATGTTGAATTTAGATAATTTTTCTTCAGCTGCGATTTTAGTCGTCTTATGTGTCAAAAATACTAAAGTAAAATCATTAGAAGCGGCAAGTGCGCGCTTTTTCTCTTGCTTACTCGGTATATTATTTTCATATATATTCTTTATGCACCTAGGCTTTAATCCAATCATTTTAGGTGTCCTTGTATTACTATTTATTCCGGTCACAGTGATGTTTGGTATTGAAGAAGGTGTCGTTACGAGTATCGTCATCATTCTTCATTGTTATAATTCCGGTAATATCAACTGGCATGTCGCTGTTAATGAGTTCTTACTCTTATGTGTTGGTATGGTCATTGCATTGTTACTTAATTTATATATGCCAAATCATAATAAAGAGTTAAAGGCTTATAAACGCGTCATAGAAATGGAATTCCAGGTGATCGTAAGTCGATTGAGTGATGCTTTAAAACATCCTGAAATTGTACTCAATACGCACGATATCGATAAGCTGCACGACACAATTGAATGTGCAAAATCTGTAGCATACACTGAGGTTGAAAACCATTTTGCGCGAAATGATAATTCGTATTATCATTATTTCGATATGCGGGAATCACAATTGGAATTACTATCGCGCATGACACATTTAATCAATGAAATTAGCTGTAAAGATAAATTGCACATGAAATGTAGTGGCTTATTAGAAGATTTATCGAATAATATTACAAGTAATAACTTTACAGCGTTACGCTTACATGATTTATATGAAATTATGCTGGATTTAGACAGCTATCCATTGCCTGATACGCAGGAGCGACTTAAATCAAGATCAGCTGCCATTCAGCTGTTAAAAGAAATAGAAAGTTATTTAATGATTAAGCATAAATTTGGTTCATTAAAAATGTATTAAAAAACGTTGAGGGTATTTATCCTCAACGTTTTTTACATATTTAAGTATGGCAGTACGGCACTTAGTACTAATGCTGCAACAATTAAAACTAATAATATAATGATAAAGACTTTACGTGCTAATTTATTATTCATGAACTTCTCCCTTTCAGTGTGTTTAATCTATTATAACAAATTATTGAATTGACGTCTTATTCTTTATTGATGCCGTGTAGTTTGGTACGATAAGTTTATAATAATAAGAGGAGTGTTGGCAATGAATCAACAACGTTTGATTGATACATTTATTGAATTAGTAAAGATTGATAGTGAGTCGGGAAATGAGCGGGCAATTGCAGATCATTTAAAACAATTGTATGCCGAGCTTGGTTTTGAAGTTACAGAAGATGACACGCAGGCACAAACAGGTTTCGGTGCCGGCAATTTAATTATGAAATTGAATGGGAATACTGATCAGGATACAATTCTTTTATCTTGTCATATGGACACAGTGACACCTGGTAAAGGGATTCAACCAATCATTACGGATAATGTGATTCACACGGATGGTACTACAATATTAGGTGCTGATGATAAAGCGGGTATCGCTGCGATGATAGAAGCGATTCGAACAATTAATGAAGTTAATATGCCACATGGCGATATCGAAGTTGTAATATCTGTAGGTGAAGAATCTCATTTAATTGGTGCCAGTGTTTTAGATGGCACACAATTTAACGCGAAATACGGATATGCACTTGATGCGGGTAGTAAGGTTGGTACAATCGTAAATCAGGCACCAACCAATGCAACATTAAATATTAGAATAACTGGCGTTACTGCACATGCAGGTGTTGCACCGGAAAATGGCGTTAGTGCAATTAATATTGCTGCACGTGCAATTAATAATATGAAGCTTGGTAGAATTGATGATGAAACAACTGCCAATATCGGTACGATTGATGGTGGATCTCGTACAAACATCGTTGCTGAACAGTGTACAATTGTCGCTGAAGCGCGTAGTTTAGTAGATAGTAAAATGGAAGCACAAGTAGCGCATATGAAAGAAGCATGTTTAACAGCGGCAGCCGAACTTGGTGGAAAAGCAGAAGTTGAAATTAAAGTTAATTATCCAGCATTCCATGTTGAAAAGGATGCAAAAGCAATTGAAGTAGCAACGAAAGCTGCTGAAAATATTGGACGTAAAGTAGAAGTTGTATCCAATGGTGGAGGAAGTGACGTGAACTTTATTAATCAATTTGTGCCAACTGTCGTTCTGGCTGTTGGATATGAAGATATTCATACGGTCAATGAAAAAATGCCGATTGAAGAATTAAATAAATTAACGGAGCAAGTGATTGAAATCATTAAGCTTGCGTAGTATAAACAACGAAAACTTATGCTATAATAAGCATGAAAATTTATTTGAAAGAGGTATATTATGAGTAAACAACAAATTGGCGTTATCGGATTAGCAGTCATGGGTAAAAATTTAGCTTGGAATATTGAATCACGTGGAAATACGGTTTCAGTTTATAATCGCTCAAGAGAGAAAACAGATGAAATGGTAAAAGAATCAGTTGGTAAAAATATTTTCCCAACATATACATTACAAGAATTCGTTGATAGTTTAGAAAAACCTCGTAAAATCATGATGATGGTAAAAGCGGGCGAAGCTACAGATGCAACAATCGAAAGCTTAATTCCACTTTTAGATCAAGGTGATATTTTAATCGATGGTGGTAACACAAATTATAACGATACGATTCGTCGTAATGCTTATCTTTCAGAAAAAGGCTTTAATTTCATTGGAACTGGTGTTTCTGGTGGAGAAGAAGGTGCATTAAAAGGGCCTTCAATTATGCCAGGTGGACAAAAAGAGGCTTATGAATTAGTGAAGCCTATTTTAGAATCGATCGCAGCTAAAGCGGAAGATGGTAAACCATGTGTTGCTTACATCGGGCCCGATGGTGCAGGTCATTACGTGAAGATGGTGCATAACGGTATAGAGTATGCAGATATGCAATTAATTGCCGAAAGTTATGACTTGATGAAAAATGTATTAGGAATGTCTAATGACGAAATTGCTGATACGTTCAAATCATGGAATGAAGGCGAACTCGATAGCTACTTAATCGAGATAACTGCAGATATCTTCAAGAAGTTAGATGAAGATGGAAGCCCGTTAGTCGAAAAAGTAATGGATAAAGCAGGACAAAAAGGAACAGGTAAATGGACTTCAATTAACGCATTAGACTTAGGTCAACCGTTAACAATCATTACTGAAAGTGTATTTGCGCGTTTTATCTCTAGTCAAAAAAATGAAAGAATTAATGCGAGTGAAAATATTAATGTGAAAAAAGAGACGTTTGAAGGGGATAAAGCAGCATTTTTAGAAGCCATTCGTGAAGCATTATACATGAGTAAAATTTGCTGCTATGCACAAGGATTTGCGCAAATGAAATCAGCAAGTGAAGCTTATAACTGGAACTTACAATTAGGTGACTTAGCAATGATCTGGCGTGAAGGATGTATTATCCGTGCGCAATTTTTACAAAAAATTAAAGATGCATATGATAATAATGCTGAACTTCAAAACTTATTGCTTGATCCATACTTTAAAGACGTTGTTGAAAAATACCAAACGAGTTTACGTAAAGTAGCGGCAACTGCCATTACGACAGGTACGCCAGCACCAGGTTTTGCTGCAGCGATTAATTATTTTGATTCATATACTGCGAAAGATTTACCAGCGAATTTAATCCAGGCACAACGTGATTACTTTGGCGCGCACACATACGAGCGTAAAGATAAAGAAGGAATCTTCCATACTGATTGGAAATAGAGGCTATCGAACTTGCGTTTAGCCCTAAGCAAAATTAGAAAAACCCCTTGAAATCGCTTTTCAGATTTCAAGGGGTTTTTTGTTTTTGTCGAAAGGGCTGCAATTGAGATGCCGTTTAAGGCTATCGAACTTGCGTTTAGCCCTAAGCAAAAGAGGAGAGACAAATTGTCTCTCCTCTTTATTTTGTTACTGGCAACCATAATGCCACTTTATTAAAGCTATTATCAAAGTCTAAGTCTTCCGGGAATACATAAATATACTGACGATTGCGTTCGTAATGAATATTCAAATCGACTTGTCTTTCTACGGAACGCCATATTTCATTAAATGCATAATCTAATTTACCGCGGGATTGAAAGATTGCATAATCATTATTATCAATCTGCATTGTATCATAATCAAATGTACGTTCTGACTTTACGCCTGTAAAGATTTGAATATGATCATGTTGCGGTGTTACTACAACATAAATTTGTTTATCCGTACTGAAACTTAATAATGACTTAATTTCTTGTTTTTCCTGTAATTCGTACACGATATCCGGTATTAAGAAATGATTATTGAGTTCTTCAAACTGAACTTTTTCTTCAATACCCGTTAATTTTAAATTTTCAACCGATTTAATTTGATAATTCATTGGCGGTTGTGACGTTACAGCTAATTCAATATATAGACGTTCCACCATTTTTAATTGTTCAGGATTACTGCGCACTTGTATCGGTGAAATGTGATGATGAGCACTAAAAACGTCACTAAATTCATGGGCTGTTGTATATCCAAATTGATTCGCAATATCTACAAGTCGATAATTACCATTCATTAATTTCTTCGCCGCTTCAGTCATTTTTCGATGAGTCATATATTCTTCAATATTCATACCGGTAATCATCGTAAACGCCTGATTAATATGGAATGGATGCTCGTTTAAATAATCTCCCATGACTTGATAATTCAAAGGATCAAATAAATGGTCTTCAATATAAACGATTGTTTTCTGTATTAAATCAATATTATTCATGTTTCACTCTTTTCTAAGGTCAATCCTTGTGTATTTGTGTAAATGTATAGATATTAATTTTTTCTGATGGGTCATCTTTATAGTGAGTTAATGGTATTGTATATTTAAGTTTGAATTGGGGTAGATCACTTAAATACATTTCGTATTCCGGCTTGGCATAATAAAGTATGATATCACATTGCGTTACAGATGAATCAATTAAATGCGCCATCACTTTCTGGAAGATAAACACTGAGAAAGGATTAAAAAAGAATAGGTGTGTTTCAGCGCCTTTAAATTTATATTCTGTAGCATTCAGGTTGAATGATTGGATATTGGATTTGCCATTCAGTAATTCATATTGTTTCAAGTTATTTAATCCATGTAAATATGACTGTTTGTTGAGCTCAATGCCAATCGTATCGATGCCTAACATATTATGCATAAATATTGGAATACGCATTAAACCTGAACCGAAGTCAACGAGCAATGAATAATCATGATAGTCTTGCTGTGTAACCGATAATAATTGTAAGACGTCTTGATAGGGCGTAGGTTCATATCGATTGGAATGATGGTTCGTAAACGTTTCGATATAAGGAATCGTTTCTATATTAAGATATCGGTCAAAATCTAAATCGGTATAAGTTTCATATTGTTTATTATTTAATTTATTCATATCTCAAATATTAACACAATCACCGTACATTAAAAACCTTTGAATCATATCGATTCAAAGGTTCTTCAATTTGATGCATATATTATTTTTTATATTTTATCTTAACTGACGTATTGTTTATACGTCCCACCAATGGAAGTTATCACGGCTTAACAATAATTCGCTCTTAATTGGACCATTTGATCCTGATTGATAATTCGGGAACGGTGCAGGATGTGCATCCCAGTATTCAGCAACTGTATCAACATAGCTCCATGTTGCCTTTAATTCTTCCCAATGCGTGAAGTTCGTAGCATCACCTTTCAGGCAATCATAAATAAGGCCTTCATATGCATCAACTGTATTCATCTTATCTTGAGCAGACATTGCATATGATAATTTAACAGGTTCAGTATCGATGCCTTCGATATATTTACGCGCGTTTAAATGAAGTTCAATCCCTTCGTTAGGTTGAATATTAATCACGAGTAAATTTGAATCAAGTTCGTTGTCTTTTTGATAATATAAATTCATAGGCATTTCTTTAAATTCTACAACGACACGTATTGCCTTTTCTTTCATACGTTTTCCTGTGCGAATGTAAAATGGTACGCCGGCCCATCTAAAGTTATCCAACATTACTTTTGCCGCAACGAAAGTCGGTGTATTACTTTCAGGATTTACATTTTCCTCGTCACGGTAACGAATTACTTTCTCTCCATTAATTTCTCCAACGTCGTATTGACCACGTACAAAGTAACTTCTAACATGCTCAGGTTGAATTTTGCGGATAGAGCGGAGTGCTTTCACTTTTTCGTTACGAATATCCTCAGATGATAATGAAATAGGGGGCTCCATCGCTAATAGCGATACGATTTGTAACATATGGTTTTGTACCATATCTTTTAAGGCACCACTATTATCATAATATCCACCACGATCTTCTACGCCTAATATTTCAGACGACGTGATTTGAATATTTGAAATATATTTATTGTTCCAAAGTGGTTCGAACATCGCATTACTAAATCGAATGACTTCGATGTTTTGCACCATGTCTTTACCTAAATAATGATCAATACGGAATATTTCTTCTTCTTTAAAGGATTTACGTAATTGATTATTTAATTTTTCAGCTGATGCTAAATCTTTACCAAATGGTTTTTCAATGATCAGACGTTTAAATCCTTTTGTCTTTGTTAAACCACTTGATTTTAAGAAATCTGAAACGGTACCAAAGAATTCAGGTGCCATAGCTAAATAAAATAAACGATTACCATCTAATTCGAATTGCTGATCTAATGTTTCTGCTGTTTTAAGCAGTGCATCGTAACTTTCTTTATTGTTTACATCGTGCGATTGATAGAATACGTGTTCTAAAAATGCATCCAGTTTATGTGTATCTTTGACAAATTTTTCGATAGATGCTTTGATTTCTGTTCTGAATTTTTCGTTTGTCCAATCTCTACGACCAATACCGATGATGGCAACATGTTCATTTAAATTATCTTGTTGATATAAATGAAAAAGTGATGGGAATAATTTACGATGACTTAAGTCACCAGTTGCACCGAAAATTGTAATCAAACAGGGAATATTTTGCTTTTCAATATCCAAAATAAATACCTCGATTCTATTAAAGTCTATTTTATTTTTTCATACAATGCCTAAAAAAACAATTAAAACATGCTATAATGACGTGATGAAAAAAAAGGTGGATTGATCATGAATATAACATTTTTAGGTACTAGTGCAGGTTTACCCACAAAAGAACGAAATACACAAACTATCATTCTTTCTTTAGCACCAACCCAAAATAGTTTCTGGCTTTTTGATGCAGGAGAAGCGTGTCAGCATCAAATACTACATACTAATATTAAATTAGGAAAAATAGATCAAATATTTATCACACATTTACATGGCGATCATATATTTGGCCTTCCTGGATTGTTGACTTCTAGAAGTTTTCAAGGTGGAGAAGGTAAACCGTTAACTGTATATGGCCCAACTGGCATTAAAGCATATATTGAAACGACTTTATTAATTTCCGGTTCGCATTTAAATTATCCTTTAGAAATTATCGAGATTCATGACGGTGAGGAATTAATCATTGAACAAATTAAAGTTACGGTTCGTAAATTACATCATGGCATTGATTCATTTGGCTACCGTATTCAATTTCCAGATACGCAAGGCAATTTAATATCAGACAAACTTATCGCAGCAGGCATTATGCCAGGACCGATTTACCAGCAGTTTAAATTACAGGAGCATGTTGAAATTGATGGCGTGACTTACGAATCGAAAGACTATAGAATGCCGGATAAACCTGGGAAGGTTATTGCGATATTTGGAGACACGATGCCTTGTCCTTCTGAAGTTACTTTAGCTGAACAGGCAGATGTAATAGTACATGAAAGTACATATTTAGAGGGGGACCTTGATTTAAGTCATAAATATTATCACAGTCATATTGACGATGTGGCACAATTAGCAAACATTTGTGGCGTTAAGCGAGTGCTTATCAATCATGTGAGTAACAGATATGACTTGAATGATATTGCGCAACTAACGGAAGTAATTAAAGCGAAGTATCCTGAATTGAACTTTGTCATTGTAAATGACTTTGATAGCTTTGAAATATAAATGAAGAAAGCACTTAGAAAATGAAATGATTTTCTAAGTGCTTTTTATCTCAATGCTATTTTTATTTTCCTAGTTCTTTACTGCGATTCAGTGCTTCATTTAAGCAGTCAACAAATATTGCTTCTATCGGGTGTTTTGCTAAAGCATCCAAACCAGCTTTCGTTGTACCACCTTTAGATGTAATATTCTCTCGCAGTTGATCTAATGATAACTCGCTATTTTCTAACATTTTGGCAGTCCCGATAATTAAATTACGTACTGCAATATCAGTGTCCTCTCTTGATAAACCAAGTTGATTCGCTGCACTAATATATTGCTCGTACATATAATATAAGAATGCAGGACCGCTGCCGGTAATCGCAGTAACATCATGTAAAGAGTCTTCTTCAACTTCAATCGATGTACCGAACGCATCTAATAAATTAAATAAATATTTTTTATCTTGCGTTTCAAAATTATTAGAAAATGAAATGCCAGTCACAGATTGCTGAACTTGTGCATTTGTATTCGGCATAATTCGTGCAATTGGATTAGCGGTTTGTAATTTCGTTTTGATTTGATCAATTGGCACACCTGCCATCATCGACACAAATTTATTGTGCTGATTAAGATGTGGTTTAATGCGTATTACAACTGAATCGAAATCATGCGGTTTTACGGCTAAGAAAACAAAATCCGCATCTTTAAGTAACGCTTCATCGTCATAAGAATACTGTGTGTTGAGTTTCGCTTGTATACGCTTTAATTCTTCTTCATCACTTCTATTTGTTAAATGTATTTCTTCACCTTTAACAGTTTTACTTTCAATTAATCCATTAAATATCGCACTAGCCATATTGCCAGAACCGTAAAAAACAATCTTCATCCATTATGCCTCCTAGCATGTTCGTTTATATTATTATAAGATTGATAAGTATAAAATACAATTTTGACATAGTATGTCGAAACATAAAGAAATGTGGTGAAGCGCATGATCGGTAAAAAAATCTTAATAACTGGAGCAACAAGTGGATTAGGTTTAACGTTGACTAACATTTGTTTAGCCCGCGGTGCACATGTCACTGCGATAGGGCGCAATGTTGCACAACTCCAGCCGTTACAACAACTTTATCCTCAATTGAATGTTCGCAAAGTAGACTTTAATAATACTGATGATTTTAATCAAGTCATCACCTGGATTAATGAGCAAGTCCACTTTGATTATTTGTTGAATTGCACTGGATTTGCGGATTATAGTGCGCTGATCAATCAAAGTGATCAGCTTATTCATGATATGATTCATGTGAATTTAACACAAACAGTTATTTTGACGAAGCATGTCGTTCGAAACATGCATGAAGGGGGTATGGTCGTTACAATTGGCAGTCAATCAGCTTTTGTAACAACACCCTACGGCGCGATTTATTCAGCTTCAAAAGCTGGTTTAAATCAAGTGATGAATGCGTTACGAATGGAATCACGTCAAATTCATTTCCTGAATGTTAATACTGGACCCGTGAATACGCAATTTATTACAAAAGCAAATAAAGGAAAACCCGTTAACCATTTAGCTGAACACGTGCAACTGGATGTGAATGATTTAGGTGAGCGCATTATTGATGCGATGTTTAAGAAAAAAAAAGAATTGAACTTACCGCAATGGATGGATATCGGTTTAAGACTATATGGATTGGCACCAAGAACATTTGAAAAAGTATTTTATCGTTATTTTATGACAAAAAAATAAGAGTAACTGTGCAGACGTTGTCGTCTTAGACGTTACTCTATTTATTGTATTATTTTTTCTTTTTTGATTTTATTTTATCAATTGTCTCATCTTGCTGCGGTGGTAATAAATCATACGTTTTTAAGAAAGTTTCGACTTTATGTTTATACGTAATCGGATTAACATTATAGCTTGCGGCATGACCGCCATGCTCTGGATACCAGCGCATTTTAGGACCTCTCTTTTTGTTGTACAAGTCTACCGAGTGCGTATAGGGAATAAAGACATCTGGTTTAGAATGTATAAATAATATCGGCTGCTCGACATTATGAATAACATCAATTGGTGATATTTGTTTTAATGAAAAGTGCGTTCTTATTTTTAACATTTGATTTAAAGCAGATAAGACGAATCCGCTGCCGATTACTGATTTCTGCTCAATGATTTGTGTTAATAATTTAGCGAAATTTGAAAATGCACAATCTGATACATAAAATGCAGCTTCGTTTGCGAGTTCCCCTGCATATAACAGTGTCGTCGCGGCACCCATTGATTCACCGTGCACGCCGAATGTAATATCGTATCCATATTGTTCTTTCAAATAGGCGATAACAGATTCTAAATCTTTCTTTTCATAGTAGCCGTATGTACTATGACTACCTCCACTTTCACCGTGTCTACGATGATCAAATATAATCCCGTTAAATCCTAAATCTTTAAATAGGTTTAAATATTTGATACTCGTTATTTTGTTCTCTGTAACACCATGACAAAATATCATCCAATGCTGATGTTCATATGGTTTTACAACTGTTGCACTTAAATTGTAACCATTTCGAGACGGAATCGTTACGTCAATTGGATGCATCGCATTAAACGCATCAACATCTAACCGTTTCGCTTTAATTTCTCTGCGTCGAATGACTTCAACATCTCTTAATTTAAAGTTTAATACATAATTTGAAGCAACAAGTCCAACAACACTAGATGTAATTCCAGATGCAAGTGAAACACCAAGCAACGTTCTACTTAATAATTTATTGTTCATACTAAATGATCCTCGTATTGGATTGATTTGAAAGCATGTATCATTTGATTTAATGCATCTGTTTCGATTGGGTCGTCTTTCATCTGTTCATATGCTCTTACATTCGCTTTTAATTGTTCAACGGTAGAAGCTCCATTAACAATCGAGGCAACATCATATGATGATAAGTACTGATATACTGCCTGCTGAAGCGGCGCAATTTGTTGTGCAATTTGTACCCCTTCTTTTATTGTATCGTAAGTTAATCCTAACGTACCCTCTCTAAACTTCTTATTGAGCACTGCTTCGGACTGATCTGTTAGAAGACCTTTCATTAAAGGACCACGAGCCAAAATTTTTACATTTTCAGATTGAATTGCATCGATTAAATCTGTCGGACGGTTATCGATGAAGTTAAACTGCATCATTATTGTATCGATTTGACTATGCTTTAAATAATAATCAATTACATTGGGGCGGATTGAGCTAATACCGTAAGCTCGAATTAACCCTTCTTTTTTTAGGTTCTCGAAAGTTTCAATGGTCTCATCCATTTGATCTTCGATTGTACCGCCATGTAGCATATATAAATCTAAATAATCTGTTTCCAGTCGCTTTAAACTTTCGTGAATACTTTGTTTAATATGTGCCTTAGAAGGATCCCATTGCACATCATCGTTTACCATATTAAAGCGATTACCGACTTTGGATGCTAAAGTAATTTGATCGCGTTTTTTAGATTGTTTAATAAAATGTCCGATATTTTTTTCGTTTTGCCCTTTTTGATATAAATCTGCTGTATCAATATATGTAATACCTAAATCAACAGCCTGATCTAATATATACTGGCTATCTATAGCGTCATTAGGTAAATTCATCGCACCAAACCCGAGCTCTGAAAATTTTATGCCACTTTTCGTCGTATTAAATTTCATGTCCTGACCTCCATTGGTTATAATAAATATAGTTTATCACGTAAAAATAAAGGAGTGTATTAATATGGATTTAACAGAACGTACGATTCATAAAGAAGCGATTATGAATGGGAAAGTCATCACTGTTGAAAAACATCGCGTGGCATTACCGAATGGTAAAGAAAGTGTTCGCGAAGTTGTGCTACATCCTGGCGCTGTAGCCATCATTGCAATGAAAGATCATAAGCTACTGCTCGTTGAACAATTTAGAAAGGCAATGGAATCCAGTTTAATAGAATTGCCTGCCGGTAAAGTTGAACCAGGAGAACCACGATGTAATACAGCACTACGTGAATTAGAAGAGGAAACGGGTTATACATCAAACGCTATGGAGCTGGTAAGTGAATTTTATGTTTCTCCAGGCTTTTGTGATGAGTTTATTTCATTATATCAAGCGGGTGATTTAATTGAATCTAACACATTAGAAGCAGATGATGACGAATTCGTGATTAAACATTGGTTAACTTTAGAAGAGGCAAACGATTGGATTCGACAAGGAAAAATAAAAGATGCAAAAACGATCATAGCGATTCAATATTTAAGTTTATCAAAAGATTATTGTTAGATTATAATTATTCTAAAATAGCTATTATTTTTTCTTGCTTTAATAGTCAAATACTGATATTTTATATATATCAATCGTAACCTTTAGGAGTGTTAGTAATGCAAGAAAGAATAAATAGAATTAAAGAGCAGCTACATGATGCTTCTTACAAATTAACCCCTCAAAGGGAAGCGACAGTGACCGTATTATTAGAAAATGAAGCAGATCATTTAAGTGCTGAAGATGTATTCTTAAAAGTTAAAGAACGTGCACCAGAAATCGGTTTAGCAACGGTTTACCGTACTTTAGAATTATTAGCAGAACTTAAAATTGTAGATAAGATTAATTTCGGAGACGGTGTGGCGCGTTTTGACTTGAGAAAAGAAGGTGCGAAACACTTCCATCACCATCTTGTCTGTATGAGTTGTGGTGATGTCGATGAAATCGAAGAAGATTTACTCGATGAAGTTGAAAAGAAAGTTGAAGCGGATTATCACTTCTTAATAATGGATCATCGTTTGACTTTCCATGGCATTTGTAAAAAATGCATTGATAAAGGGGTAAAACCTGAAGATTTGAATAAAAAAATAACTGAATAATCACTTTTACTGTTAAGCAACTGAGACAATGATGTCTCAGTTTTATTTTTGCGTGAATATTTTAGTTGCTAATATAATTATTATGGTAAACTAGATAGCGAGGTGATGTTATGCAAATGATTATTGATGAATATCTTCATTTTATTATGATAGAAAAAGGTTTGAGCAAAAATACAATCGCTGCATATCGCCGCGACTTAAAACATTATCAAACATTTTTAGAACAAGAAAAGATAGGTAATATCGATAATATTGATCGGTTTACCATTACATTATTTTTAGGATATTTAAAAGATCAAGGGAAATCGGCAAAAACATTAGCCCGTATGTCAGCAACGATTCGTGGCTTTCATCAGTTTGCATTGCGTGAAAAATACGCTGCGAAAGACCCAACAGTCATATTAGAAGCACCGAAATACGAACGCAGTTTACCTGATATTTTGTCTATTGAAGAAGTTGATGCATTTTTATCAACACCGGATACATCAAAATTAACGGGTAAACGAGATCAGGCAATGCTTGAATTATTATATGCGACGGGTATGCGTGTTTCTGAGTTAATCAATTTGAACGTAGACGATGTGAATACTGTGATGGGATTTGTGCGTGTATTTGGGAAAGGTAATAAAGAACGCATTATCCCGATTGGTGACAATATGATTCAATTACTGGAATCATACATCAAGTCAACACGCTATAAAATGCTCAAAAAAGAAATGACGGATAGCTTGTTTTTAAATTTCCATGGCAAGCGATTGACACGCCAGGGCTTCTGGAAAATTATGCGCCAGATTAAAGTCGATGCTGGGATTAATAAAAAATTAACGCCACATACGCTACGTCATTCTTTTGCTACACACTTACTTGAAAATGGCGCAGATTTACGCGCTGTGCAGGAGATGTTAGGACATGCCGATATTTCAACAACACAATTATATACCCATATCAGTAAGAAACAAATTCGAGAGGTATATAAAAATACACATCCTAGAGCGTAAGGAGATATTATGAGTAAACAACGACAAATTCAAAAGAATAAAGAAAAACTAAATCAAAAGAGAAAGAGTCAATACAATGAAAAGGCCACTCAACAATTAAACACTGATGTTAATCAAAATAACGTTCAGAATCCCCAGACTGTAGATCATAAAACAAACAAAAACAACTGGATTTTATTTGGATTTATCGGCGCGTTATGTTTGATCTGGGGTATTTTGTACTGGATATTTATTGTTTAATGCCTGTTGTCTTAGTCGAATGACTTCTGAACGGTCACGTAATTGATGTTTATGAATAATTTCATCTGTGATGTCACTTTGAGCATATTGTATTAAGTGCTTATCGTGGACAGGTATTATTATTGATTCATAGTGTAAATCATGTTGTAATGTTTGAATTGTTTCAAGTAACAGATCAACGTTTAAATATTGATTTAGAAATGATCGATTCATAATAAATAAATGATAAGCTTTATGAAGCAATGTTAGTGCGCCTCGCAAATTATTGCGTCTAAGATGATAGAGAGCTGTTGCCAGCATAATAAGTGCCACTTCAGGGTCGCGTTTAGTGTATTTAAGTTTCGCTTTCCACGCGTCCTCCATTATTTCATGACATTCAAAGTAATCACGATGTGTATGAAAATGATAGATGTACGACTTGAATGCTTGATTAAAAGTTAATTGCATGAATAAATCACTCCAAAAGTTAGGTGAATATATGTACGAAGTAAAATTAGCGTCATTTGAAGGGCCATTAGATTTGTTACTTCATTTGATTCAAAAATATGAAATAGATATTTATGATATTTCTATGAAAATATTAACTGAACAATACATTAATTATATCAAAAATGTTGATGATTTAGATATTAATCAGCATGGTGAGTATCTTGTAATGGCAAGTGAGTTATTACGTATTAAAAGCAAGACATTGTTACCAGAAGCACCCATGAGTGAAGAAGATGTTATTGAAGACCCAAGAGAAGATTTAATGCGTCAATTACTGGAATACCAAAATTATCGATTATATGCTGATATATTAAAAACAAAAAAGGAACAACATGAAAAATATTTTATAAAGCGTAGCAATGACTTATCAGATTTTGAAAATGCAAAGCAAACCCCACTACATTTAGATTTATCTGAATTAATTGCAGCATATCAAAAAGCAAAACAAAGACGAAAAACGATAGCGAGCGAACAAGTTAGCGTCTCACGTGATACATATTCTATGGAAGATGCAATTTCGCACGTTACGACTGCATTAAAAGATAAAGTGACGATTACATTTGATGATTTCGTAACATTTTCTGAATCCAAAACACAAATCGTTACATTGTTTTTAGCAATATTAGAATTGATGAAAAACCATATTATTATCGTTCACCAGGCGAATGAATTTGGTGAAATTCAGATTGAAAGAGGAAGTCAATATGTCGAATGAAATTATTAATATTGTATTGGGTTTATTATATGCTGTTGGCGACGAAGGGGTAGAAATCGAACAGCTGGCAGAAATTGTTGAATGTACACCAATACAATTAATGGATGTGGTCAATGCATATCATCATGAAATCTTTGAAATTCAAAAGCTTGGTTCTAAATTATATTTAATGACGAATGAAATATTAAATCCTTATTTAGAAGCTTTAGTCACTGCGAGTTCAGAAAAAAAATTAACGCAAGCTTCTTTAGAAACATTAGCAATCATTGCGTATAATCAACCTGTAACACGTCATGATATAGAAGTGATGCGTGGCGTTAATAGTGATGGGCCGGTAAAGACATTAATTGAACGAGGACTTGTGCGCAGTAAAGAAATCAGTGGTGAGCGTGCGAAACAGCTGGAGACAACAGAATTCTTCTTAATGACATTCGGGCTGACATCTTTAGATGACTTACCACGTGATGAAATGATGACGACTGATGCCGATGAGATGGAATTATTCTTTAAAAATTTAAACGAAAAGGATGAATCAAATGAGTGAACAAAGTGAACAATTAGAAAGATTACAAAAAGTAATCGCAAAAAGTGGTATTACATCGAGACGTAAGGCAGAAGTGTTGATTGCAGAAGGCAAGGTAACAGTAAATGGTAAGACAGTTACAGAACTTGGAACGAAAGTAAGTCCGAAAGATACTGTTGAAGTGGAAGGTATTCCATTAGAAAATCCAGAAAAAATTTATATATTATTTCATAAACCAACAGGTGTTATTACAAGTGTATCAGATGATAAAGGCCGTACAGTTGTTACAGATTACTTCCCACAACTTGATTTAAGAATATTTCCTGTTGGACGTCTCGATTATGAAACAAGTGGATTATTATTATTAACGAACGATGGGGAGTTTGCGAATCAAATGACACATCCAAAATATAAAATGAAAAAGAAATACGTTGCTAAACTTAAAGGATTCTTATTACGTGAACAAGTGAAAGAACTCGAACGTGGCATTATGCTTGAAGATGGTAAAACAGCACCTGCGATTGTAAAAGTAAAGTCTCAGGATAAAATTAAAGATACGACACTTGTTGAAATTACTATTCATGAAGGGCGAAATCGTCAAGTCCGTCGCATGTTTGCACATTTCGGACATGAAGTAGTTAAATTATCTCGTATTGAATATGGGCCATTAACGTTAAAAGGTTTGAATGCTGGTGATGCAAGAGAACTGACACCACATGAAGTAAAAACATTAAGAAATATGAGCCTAAACAAATCATAAAATTCACATAGTTGCCACAGATTATCCACATGTAAATGATATAATGTAATGTGACATTTTGATAAGAGAAGGGGTTTAGTATGGCGAAACAACAAAAGAAATGGATACAGTATATTGTGACATTTCTCATATTATTAGCAATCGCATTTATCGTGTATGTTTCTATAAATAAAGATGGTAATAAGGTTGTGAAAGTTGGAGACAAGGCACCTGTATTTGAACTGAAAACGCTCGATGGAGGCAAAGTTAATCTTAAAGATTACCGTGGTAAAGGATTGATCTTAAATTTCTGGGGCACATGGTGTAAACCTTGCCTGGAAGAAATGCCGGATTTAAATAGAGCGCATAATTTATATAAAGATCAAAACGTGGAAGTTTTAACAATTCATGTTAAAAACAGTCCACAACAAATCAAACAATTCTTTAGTGCACTTGATGAAAAAGTCACATTGCCGGTTGGCTTAGATGATGGCGATGTATTGTCAGCATACAATGCAAACGATTTACCGAATACATTTGTCATTGATAAGAATGGAAAAATTGTAGCACATCATAAAGGACAAATGTCAAAAGAGGATATTCAGAAATATATGGAAATGGTGAAACCATAAAGGAGGTTTACTATGGATGAACAGATGATAAAGTGTCAATGTGGACACATTAACCCTCCTGGTACACAGTTATGTCAAAATTGTGGCCGCTTAATTAACGATGATTACGATAAGAAAAAGACGACTGATGTCATGCGTTATGACGGACAAGCCGTACGTAGTAAAACAAAAAACAGAACATTATTAGATAAAATATGGATATTTTTTAGCTCGGTAAAAACAGGTGTTACTTTACTCGTTCTAACAGTGATTGCTTCTGCATTAGGAACGATGTTTCCGCAAGAATATTTTATTCCGGTTGGACAGGATCCTGCGACGTTTTATCAAGAGAAGTATGGTACGTTAGGTTATTTATATCACCAGCTCGGTCTGGATAATTTATATACTTCTTGGTGGTATCTTATATTATTAGCACTAGTAGCATTCTCGATTATTGCTGCAAGTATCGATAGAGGAGTGCCATTACATAAGTCTTTGACGCGTCAAACGGTGAGAAAGCATCCGACATACTTTAAGCGTCAGCGTTTAACATTGGATGTTAACCATGAAGTTGATCAAGAAAAATTAATTCAGGATTTACAACGAAAGAAGTATAAAATAAAAACAGATGGTAGTGCGATCCTTGCGGAAAAAGGGCGCTTAAGTCGATATGGTCCTTATATTAATCATACTGGTCTGATCATCTTACTTGCTGGTGCAATGCTGCGCTTTATACCAGCATTATACGTTGATGAGTTTGTTGGTGTTGCTGAAGGTGAAACGAAAAGTATTCCAGGTACTGAACAAACGTATTACATTAAAAATAATAAATTTATATTTGAGCAGTATGACAAAGAATCTATTTCAAATGTCAATGGTAAAGCTGCTGATGCAAGTATGAATAAAATTGCAAAAAATTATGAGTCACAAGTCACGATTTATAAAAATACTTCAGACAAATCGGTTGTCGGTGCAGAGCCAACATTAAGCAAAGTAAAAGACGGCAGTGTTAAAGTGAATCACCCTGTTACATTTGATCAATTTGCGTTATATCAAAATAGTTTTGACCAGTCTCAACTTAAAACGATGATTTTCAAAGTTATCGATAAAAAGACGGGACAGTCAATCGGTAAAACATTTGAAGTGAAATTAGATAATCCGGATAAATCTTATCAAATTTCTCAGTCGATGACCGTTCATTTAAAAAACTATGCTCCTGATTTTAATGGTGTTGCAGAAAACGGTACATTGTTAACACAATCACCTGTCCCAAATAATCCAGCATTCGTATTTGGTGTTGAAAATAAGGGTAAGCAGGCTGAATATAGTTTATTAAAAATACGTTCGTCACAAGATATCACTAAAAATAATCAATATGCGATTAAATTTGTAAGTGCAACGAATAAAACGACGACATATTTAACGGTTAAAAAAGATTTAACATTGCCAGTGTTATTTGTTGGTTTTTCAATCTTCTTAATTGGGCTGGCAATTGGTTCATATATTAATCATCGAAGAATATGGATCGAAACACAAGATGGATTTAGACTCGCAGCACATACAAATAAAAACTATTTCGGATTAAAAAATGAAATCAATGATATATTAATGGCAAATCATCTGCCTAAAGTAAAAGATAAATATGCGGATACGGAGGAAGAAAATGAATAGTGAAGCTTTATTAAATATCAGTAGTACTTCATTGTATGCTGCATTTATTTTATATTTAATTGCGATTTTACCTTTTTCGGCAAGTATAAAAGCGAAATCGAAGAAAAGTGAAAAAATTGGTGTGACATTAACAATTATCGGTTTTATCATGCAAATTATTTACTTTATTACGCGCTGGATGGCAGCAGGACATGCACCAGTAAGTAATATGTATGAGTTTTTAACGATGTTTGGTATCATGATGGTCGGTGGTTTTCTTGTGTTATATTTCCTTTACAATACGCCGATCTTAGCATTATTTTCGTTACCCATTGCAATGCTCGTGATTGCATATGCAAGTATGTTTTCAAGAGATGTATCGCCTTTAATTCCAGCATTACAAAGTAACTGGTTAGCCATTCATGTTATTACAGTGACGATTAGTTATGGCATTCTATCAGTTAGTTCAGTGGCGGGATTAATTTATTTACTACGTTATGTAGACGCAAACGAGAAATCAAAAGATGCATTCTGGTTAGAAGTTGTAATGTACTTTATTACGTTAGTTATAGCGTTTATTATTACGACAATCATAATGAAAGGAATTGTACATTATCAGGAAGATTATTATTATATAGATAAGAATGGTAAAGAAACAATTGCAGAATATCATCTGCCTGGTTTAGTGACATTTGATGAAAGTAAAGCTGTTGTAAAAGTAAAAGGAACGAAACAAGATTATCAGGAAGTAAAACGATTCAGTACAGGTATTCAATTGCCACCTGTCATTAATGCACAAAAATTAAATACAGTATTATGGTCTATTATCATTGGTACTATTTTTTACGGTTTACTTCGACTCATATTAAGACGAACAATATTCTCTATTGTCAAACCGTTAACAAATAAAGTTTCATTACAACTGATGGATGAAATTTGTTATCGTTCAGTCATTATTGGATTCCCGTTATTTGCTTTAGGTGGGTTACTTTTCGCAAGTATTTGGGCGCAAATTGCCTGGAGTAGATTCTGGGGCTGGGATCCTAAAGAGGTATGGGCGTTAATTACTTTCTTATTCTATGCAATCTTCTTACATTTACGATTAGGTAGAGGCTGGGAAGGTAAGAAAAGTGCATGGCTGGCCGTTGTTGGTATGGCCATTATACTATTTAATGTTATAGCAGTTAATTTAATCATTGCAGGATTACATTCATACGCATAAAAGGAGCAGTTAATATGAAAAATACGATATTAATCGTTGATGATGAAGATAGAATTAGAAAACTTGCAAAGATGTATTTAGAACGTGAAGGTTTTGAAACGGTAGAAGCTAGTAATGGTGAAGCGGCATTAGAACTCGCACTTAACCAGAATTTTCAGTGTATATTATTAGATATAATGTTACCTGGAATGGATGGCATTGAAGTATGTAAAAAAATTCGAGAAGTTAAATCCACACCGATTATTATGCTGACTGCAAAAGGCGAAGAGCATAATCGAGTTGAAGGGTTTGAAATTGGCGCGGATGATTATATTGTTAAGCCATTTTCTCCACGTGAAGTTGTGTTACGTGTTAAAGCAATATTACGACGTGCGCAACCTACGATGTATTTAACGCAAGATGCGCATACGAAAGATTTGATTGTTTATGATACGTTAGTCATTGATAACGATGCCCATCGCGTGATGGCTGAGAATCAGGAAGTTAATTTAACACCGAAAGAATATGAATTACTATTATTTTTAGCGAAGAGTCCGGATAAAGTGTTCGACCGTGAACAATTATTAAAAGATGTGTGGCATTATGAGTTCTATGGGGATTTACGTACTGTAGATACGCATGTGAAACGTTTGCGTGAGAAACTCAATAAAGTATCACCAAAAGCTGCTGATATGATTCATACCGTATGGGGTGTGGGTTATAAGTTTGAGGTAAAAGAATAGTGCGTTATTTTAATAGCGTCGTGATTAAACTGTGGTTAACTATATTATTTATAGTAACTGCAGTTTTAATTATATTATCCGTCTCTTTAATGAGTTTCTTTAATTCTTATTTAAAAAGTGAGTCTGGACATGCTTTAAAGCAGCAAGCGGAAAAGGCTGAACTCGTATTGACAAGTCATCATGATAAAAATGATGCGATGACATATATTAAAGAATTAATTGAAAATCCGGCGGGTATTATTATCGTGCAGGATAAATCCGAATTGAATCAAACATTTGAGGATCCGTTGCAACAATTAATGGTGGATGAAATTAAGTCAAACAAAGCTTTTGATACCGTATTTAAAGACGATAAATATGTCTTAAAAGATATTAAAGTTTCGTATCAGGGTATGCAGCATGAATATGTATTAATCGGTTATCCATCCCAGGCATTTAATGAAAAGGATAGTGGTATATTTATTTATCAGGATACGAATTCAATGGATGAAGCACAAAATTATATTACGTTCATTGTATTTATTGTTGTAATGGTATTATTGTTACTTTCAACCGTATTTGCATTTTTCTTATCGAACAGAATTACGAAACCATTATTATTATTAAAAAGTGCGGCTTTTAAATTAGCGCGTGGTGAGAAAAATGACAAAATAGAAGTATATTCGAGAGATGAAATCGGAGAACTGGCATTAGCATTTAATAAGATGGAACAGGAAATTACAACGAATATCTCTAAAATTTCGCAGGAACGCAATTTACGCGATCGCTTAATCAACGCGATGGAAGATGGCGTGTTGAGCTTTAATATGGATTTAGAACAACAGTTACAAAATCCGATGGCAGAAAAATTTCTCGATGAAATAACGCAGGAAGATACAGATGTTTTAAGCCAATTAGTGAATAAAGTGATGGTACAGGATGAAACGATTTATCACGAAATCACAACGCACGATAAACATTATGTATTATTTATCTCACCGGTAAAGAATACTACAAAAGGTAAGAATAACGGTGCTGTAGCCATTATACGAGATATGAGTGAAGAGAAAAAAATCGATAATATGAAACAACAGTTTATTGCGAATGTATCACATGAATTACGTACACCTATTCAGATGTTACAAGGCTATACTGAAGCAATACTTGACGGTATAGTCGAAGAAAAAGCAGATGTAGATGAATTTTTAAATATTATTCTGGATGAATCGAAACGATTAAACAGACTCGTTAATGAATTAATTAACGTAGCGCGCATCGATGCAGGTGAAAATACTTTAAATAAAGAAGATATTGATATTACGACATTAATTGAAAAAAACGTCCAAAACTTTAAGCAAAGTGCGTTAGAGCATGAAACGTTATTAATCGTAAATACTGAACATACACGTACAGCATTAATAGATTATGATAAGATGTTCCAGGTATTAACGAATCTATTGGATAACGCGATGCGTTATACGAAAAAAGGTGACAAAATAACGATTCATACGTACAATGATACACAAAATTTATATATCGATGTAAGCGATACAGGCGTAGGGATAGCAAAAGAACATATCGAACATATATTTGATCGCTTTTATAAAGTGGATCAAGCGAGAACCCGCGGGAAACATGGTACAGGTTTAGGATTATTTATTGTAAAAGCAATTATCGAAAGTCACGGAGGTAAGATTACTGTAACAAGTAACCAAGGAGAAGGAACAACATTTAATATATGTATTCCACTAGTTGACATAAACAAATAGTTTGATAAAATGATGTATGGCTTATGCCAAATAAAAAATACAATTCATCTTCGGGGTCGGTGCAATTCCGAGCCGGCGGTAAAAGCCCGCGACCTGTGTCTCACAGCTGATCTGGTGTAATTCCAGAGCCGACAGTACAGTCTGGATGGGAGAAGATGGAGGCCAGAGTTTGTCAAGTTAATTTGACCTCCTGATTCAAAGATGAGGTTAGGAGCAAATATGTCACAAATGAATAAGACGAGAAGATTAATTCTCATCAGTTTATTAAGTGCAGTGGCTTTTATATTAATGTTTTTAAAAGTACCAGTGCCATTTTTACCACCGTATTTAACAATTGATTTTAGTGATTTACCAGCAATTATCGCACTCTTTACATTAGGCCCAGTGGGCGCAGTAGCTGTAGAGTGTATTAAAAATGTATTGAACTTTGCAACGAATATGACGGATCCGATAGGTCCGGTTGCAAATTTTCTGGCAGGTACATCATTTATACTTACTGTTTATATGATTACTAAAGGAAAATTTACAAAAGTAGCAATTGGTTTTATTATTGCTACAATTGTGATGACGGTAGTGATGAGCTTAATGAACTACTTTGTATTATTACCAATGTACGGTATGATTATGAATTTAAGTGATGTCGTTAAAAACGTTCAAATTATTGTCACAGCAGGTATTATTCCGTTCAATATTATAAAAGGTTTATTATTGATAGTATTGTGCTATGTGATTGTTAAACCACTCGTACGTGTATTGAATCAACAAATATTATCGAAATAAATAAACAATTCAACTTGACAATAAAAACGGCGTAGGGCTTCAAAGCCCTACGCCGTTTTTGTAATATATGAGATTATTCAAATTTAAGTGCATCGCCATCAAATGATTCATCAGCAACTTTGATAGAATCTGTTGGACAACCTTCAAACGCATCCATCATATCTTCTTCTAATTCTTCTGGTATTTCTTGTGTTCCTTTATTATCATCTAAAATAACATAAGCAATACCTTCATCATCATAATCATATATATCAGGTGCGGCTGCACCACAAGCACCACAAGCGATACATGTATCCATATCAACGATTGTATATTTACCAGCCAATTGTTTTCGCCTCCTCTAACTTTCATGCTACACTATAAATAACATACATAACTATTTTAGAGATAGTTTGACCGTTTTTCAACAAAAATATTTCAGGTGATCAATATGAAGACAATCAATCGCTATATTCAATCAAATTATTTACAAGATAAATCAGTTAAAAGTTTATGGAATTTGTTAAAAGGGGCAAGAACACAGCAAACATATTTTGATGCAGCGATGCAAAATATGTTACCTGTTTATGAATTATATCCAAAAGTATCGATTCAAGCTGTTGAAAAGTTAGTAAAACAAAAGAATGATGAGCAGTCACATTTGCACCTGTACCCTTATTTTTATTATGCAAGTGAAATTGGATTTTTAGGATTTGTACTTCTATTACAAACTATATCCGAATATTTACATCACTCAACAACTTATCTTCCGAGCACGAATCGCTTATTTATTCAACATCACGTTAAACAACTTTTCATACAAATTAAGACGCAGGATTTATTTATTGATGTGGCACAAGAAGTGGAGAGAATAACACAACGTGTTGAAAAGGAAACAGGGCACTGTATTTTTATTCATTTATTATATGGGCATGACATTGCGCCTTCAAGTACTGAACATATTGCGAAACAATATAACATGACAAAAGATGAAGTTGAGAGTCAGTTGTTTATAGAAAAAAATTTAATATTACACCTATTCAAATCAGAACAACTACCGATACTTCATCAGCTCTATGTTCGCGCACCGCTCCACTTAAATACGCAAGACACATATCAACGTATAATTCAAGGCAATACAGTTGAACAAATTACACAACAAAAAGGTGTTAGGATTCATACAGTGCAGGACCATATTATTGAAATGATAATTAAAGATTATCCGATAGATACATCGATATATTTATCAGATGTCGAATATGAAACAATGTTAAAGGTATTGCAACAACATCGATTTGGTAAACTAAAGGCGTATTATGAATTATCACCAATTAAAGATTACTTTAAATTAAAATTGGCAATTGTAAAATATCATTTGGAGTGTCGATAATGAATCAATTAGTAAATATATTGAATAATGTCTTTAAAATTGATGCTTTACGAGATAATCAGAAAGAAATCATTAATGCAGTAATGAATGGGGACGATGTATTAGTATTACTGCCAACTGGAGCAGGTAAATCGTTAACGTTTCAATTGCCAATTGTCACGATGGAAAAGAAAGCAATCGTTATTTCTCCACTCATTGCATTGATGGAAGATCAAGTCATACAGTTAAAAAGTAAAAAGATTAAAGCGTGTTGTATACATAGTTATTTAGAAACGGAAGATAGACAAATTATTTTAAGACAGTTAAATCAATATGATCTTATTTATTGTTCACCTGAATGGTTGTCAATCAATGGAATGGCATTATTAAAGCACTTTCCATGTGAAATCGTCGTTATTGACGAAGCGCATTGTATATCGGAATGGGGTTACGAATTTCGGCCTTCTTATCTGCAAGTCGATAAAATAATTAAAGTCTTTAATGCTCAAGTTATTGCATTGACAGCGACGGCTAATGAACGTGTTATTCATGATATTCAACAAGTCGTTAACAAACCATTGAAAGTAATGGATTTTTTAAGACAAAAAGAAAATCAATTTTTATCGGTGATTCATTGTGAGCATGATGCACATAAACTGGAAACAATACACGAAATTTTGAAAATGGCAGGTCCGACGATTATTTATTTTTCTTCAAAAAAACAAGTGGAGACTGTCTATCAATGGTTGCAGGAGCAAGGTTTTTTAGTGGAGCGTTATCATGCCGATATGCAGTATGAAGAAAGGATGTCTGTACAGCAACGGTTCATGCGAGATGAAATACAAGTGATTTGTGCGACCAATGCTTTTGGTATGGGTGTTAATAAATCAAATATTCGAACGGTTATACATTACCATATGCCGAAGTCGCTCTTTCAATTCATTCAGGAGATTGGAAGAGCAGGTCGTGATGGTCAACTGTCGCAAGCGATATTATTTTATTGTGCAAATGACGAAATGATTGCATATAGACTGAATGAAATGAATGAACTGGATTTGTCTGAAATTCAAATGTATTTTAATGGAGTCGAATTAGCAGAGGATAAACATAATTTAATGGATGTATTAAGTGAGAAATATGAACAGCAAACAATCATTGATAAAGTAAAACAACATCAATTATCGAAACGTCTGGCAATTCATCAAATGCTTGAATATATTAATGAACAATCATGTTATAACGCGAAATTAAATGCATTAAATATGATCAGTGAAACGACTTCAGAAATAGAATGTACTGAAAAGCAATTATGCAGTCACTGTAAAAAAACACCGTATCTTACTTTTGAGTCGTTATCGTATCAACACCATATTAAAGACGGAAAAACACTATTAAATCAACTGTTTAATGAATTATATGACTTTACTTAAGCAACATATTTTGTCTATAATGAAAATGTGTCGATAAAATAATGAATAAGTAGGTGGATATTGTGTCTAGAGATAATTTCAAAGATGAATTCGAAAAAAGTAAACAAAAAATTGAACGTGAGCATCATGAAGAAACAGTATCAAGTGATGAGAGTGCAACTGAAAGTAATGATACTGTAGAAGAAACAAAAACTACGCAAAATGAAACAAATGAAATATTTCCACCACGTGGGGTTTCTAGAAGAAATCGATCGATGGAACGCAAAAAACGTGAAAATAATCAACAGGAATCAACGGATGAAAAAGTAACAGAAAAAGTTCCAGTTGCGCCTGTAGTTAATAAAAATGAAGCTACAAAAGAAACAAAAAATGAAACAAAAAAAGAAACAAAACAACAAAAAGCTGATCATACTAAAGAAGCAACTTTAGTAGACCGAGATCAATATACTGGTGATACGAAACAAAATCATAAGAATAAGAAAAAAGCTGCAGCCGGTGCTGCCGGAGTGGCAGGTGCAGCAGCTGTAACTAAATCTTCAGCAAAGTCAACTGAACAAGTTACTACAGAAGCGACGAATGAAGAAAAAGGAAATAAAAGCGGTGGCATGAAAAAGTACTTACCAATTATCGCTGCTATTTTATTACTGATTCCAATTATTTTCTTATTAAGTAACTTTATTAACAATCAGGATAATAATAATGCAAAAGATGAAAAAGTAGTTGTGAATAGTGATAAATCAACCAATGATAAAAAGTCTGATGAAAAATCAAAAGACGATAAATCAACGGAAGAGAAATCAACAGCAGATAAAGCTAAAGTTGAAAAATCAAAAGACGATAATACTAAAGATAAATCAACAGCTTCTGATAAAGAAAAGTCAACGGAAGCAACAGATAAGGCTACAACTGAAGCGGATAATACAGCTGATCAGGCTACAGCGGATAATGCAGCAGCTAATAATCAGGCAAATGCAGCCAATAATGCAACAGCTACAAATAACGCAAACAACACAACAAATGCAGCAAGCAATGCGAATACGAATACAGCTAATAATGGTGGTACATCTCACGTTGTGGGAGCACAAGAGAACTTATACCGTATTGCGATAAGATACTATGGTGCTGGTACACCTGAAAACGTTGATAAGATTAGAAGAGCAAATGGTATTACAGGAAACAACTTATCTGCAGGTCAAACTTTAGTAATTCCTAAATAATTGATATAATCATATGATAAACAAAGGGGATAGATATATGTATTTAAAGACGATTATGATACCAAAAGAAAAGTGTTATGTAGCAAATCCTAATGATACTGTTAAAAGTGTTCTCGATAAATTAGAACATCATGGTATTGATGGGATGCCAGTTGTAGAAGAAGGTAAGTATTTAGGGACTGCGACGAAATATAGCATATTTAGACATTTCTTCTTTATGAAGACACCTAAATTACGCGATGAATTTATTGAACAAACAAAAATAAATGATATTTTAACGTTAGATGAATATAGTGTGAATGATGATACATTTTTTGAAGAATCATTTTTAACACTTCAAGATTTTCCAATTTTAAGCATCATTAACGAACGAAAAGAATTTTTAGGGGTCGTGACGCGATATGATGTAATGGAACAATTTAAATCAGCATTCGGTATGAGTAAACCAGGTGTACGTATTGCGATTACATCAATTGATGCTGAAGGTCGTATTAAGCGATTAGCATCTGCATTATCTAAATTTAAGTTAAATGCGATTTCATTTGTCACATTTGATGAAACTGATAAAATGCATCGTCGTATGATCGTAAAAGTAGAATCACATAAAAATATTAAAAAGTTTACGAAATACTTGAAACAAAATGGTTTCAAAGTACTTGATATACAAGAAGATAAATAATTAAAGGGGACTCTCAAAAGGAGTCTCTTTTTTTCGGAAGGTGAAATATATGGAAAAGATTGAAAGTATTATTATTGGTGCAGGACCATGTGGCTTATCTGCAAGTATTGAACAAAAGAAATTAGGTATAGAAAATATTATTATAGAAAAAGGAAATGTCGTTGAAGCGATTTATAACTATCCGACGCATCAGACATTCTTTTCAACAAGCGAGAAATTAGGGATTGGTGACGTACCATTTATTGTTGAAGAACATAAACCGAAACGCAATCAGGCTCTCGTTTATTATCGTGAAGTTGTAAAGCATCATGATCTTACCATTCATTCAAATGAAGAAGTCACGAAAGTGGAAAAAATAGATGGCGAATTTATCGTGCATACGACAAAACAAAATTATTTGTGTCAATATTTAACGGTAGCGACTGGATATTACGGGCAACCGAATGCATTAGAAGTGCCTGGGAGTGATTTGCCTAAAGTGCATCATTACTTTAAAGAAGCCCACCCTTACTTTGATCAAGATGTGTTAATTATCGGTGGTAAGAATTCAGCGATAGATGCAGCAATTGAACTTGAGAAAGCAGGTGCTCGTGTTACAGCGGTATATCGCGGTAGTACTTATTCGAAAAGTGTGAAACCATGGATATTACCGTTATATACATCATTAGTGAATCACGAAAAAATTAAATTGCACTTTGAAAGTGAAGTCATTCATATTGATGAAACAACCGTTACGATTAAAACGCCAAAAGGTGAAGAAACGATTCAAAATGATACTGTATTTGCGATGATTGGGTATCATCCGGACTATGCATTTTTAGAATCAATGGGAATTGAACTGGTGACGAATGAATATGGTACAGCGCCATTTTATCACCATGAAACGATGGAGACGAATGTTGATAACCTGTATATTGCAGGTGTAATAGCGGCAGGTAATGATGCGAATACGATATTTATTGAGAATGGTAAATTTCATGGTGGCATGATAGCTGAAGATATACGTCAAAAGCGTATGAATGAGAAGTAAAGATAATAAATACACCTCTCATTATAAACTTCAATGGACCTAGTTTAAAATTAAAAATTAAAGACCGACTATACATGTGATAACACATCGTATTGTCGGTCTTTTCTGTTCTTTTTAGTTATTTACTGAAATACGCATTGATGTCCTCAATCGATAAATTATTACTCAATGCGATGATGAGTTTAAGTCTTGCCTTCTGACCGTTTAATCCGTTAGAGAAGATGAGCCCCATTTCTTTAAGTTCATAGCCACCACCTTCATAATGATACGTATTGCTTGCAATCCCGTTAAAGCAACGAGAGACTAATACAACAGGTATTTTCGCATCGATGAGTTGTTGTATGCCGGGTAAGCTTGACGGCGGTAGATTACCTTGTCCAAGTGCTTCAATCACTAATCCATCATAGTTGTGATTGACAAAGAATGTAAGTAACGCTTCATCTAAATCACTATGCGCTTTTATTAAGCCAACTTTCTTTGATTCATCTACTTTAACTAATGGATGATTTAATATAGGTAAGTGATGAAAGTATACATTATTCTTAGTTACAATACCAAGAGGCCCGTAGTTCGGACTTTGGAAAGTGCTTGTATTGGATGTGTGTGTCTTTGTTACGTTTGTAGCACTATGAATTTCATCATTAAAGACGACAAGTACACCTTTATTTTGACTGGATTCGTGACAAGCTACTTTAATGGCTGAAATATAATTATATAGACCGTCAGAACCTATTTCATTTGAAGAGCGCATTGCGCCTGTTAATATTACTGGAATACTGACATTGAGTGTTAAATCTAGAAAGTATGCTGTTTCTTCTAGTGTATCTGTCCCGTGTGTAATGACAATACCGTCATAATTTTCATTATAAATTTCAGTTATGATTTGCTTGCGTAATTCATTCATATGGTGAATCGTAATGTGGGGTGAAGGCACTTGGAATGGATGAATCTCCGTAATATTAGCCAATGTATCCAGCTGGATATTTGATATTGGATTCACTTCATTTGTCGTGACATACCCTTCTGCATTTTCAGACATACTAATTGTTCCACCTGTGTGCATGACTAGAATGTTTTTCATCGTTAACCTCCAAATATACAACGTTTCATTACTATGATAAAATAATTAAGATTAAACGACAAGGTAGGTATTTCTATGAATAAAATAAACATCGCGATAGACGGCCCGGCCGCTGCCGGCAAGAGCACTATAGCAAAGCTAGTCGCAGCTGAATTACATATGGTATACGTGGACACAGGTGCCATGTATCGTGCCATTACATTAGCGCATTTAGAGCAACCTGATACGTCATTTGAAACACTTGTGAATGCAATTGATCTAAAAATCATAAATGATAATGGTCAGAAAATATTCTTAAATGGCGTCGATGTATCAGAACGCATTAGAGAAAACGACATTACATTAAATGTGAGCTATGTCGCGAGCCAGAAAGCAGTGCGTGAAAAATTAGTTGGGATTCAACAGGAAATGACTGCAGCAAAAGGTGTTGTCATGGATGGACGCGATATCGGAACACATGTTATTCCGGACGCTGAACTGAAGATTTATATGATTGCTTCAGTTACCGAACGTGCTGAAAGAAGATTGCTGGACAATCAACAACGTGGAATTGAAGCAAACTTTGACGATTTAGTTAAAGATATAGAACGACGAGACCACATCGATATGACGCGAGAAATTTCTCCGTTAATGAAAGCGCATGATGCAATCGAAATTGATACGACAGGCATGACCATTGAAGCTGTAAAAGATAAGATTATTCAACTGGCACGTAAAATTAATGTATAAATAAAGCGAATTTCTTGACTTTATAGTCATTTTATAAGAAGTTTATTATAAGCATTAAGATGTTAACTTTGAGGAGGAGTCCCTAATGACAGAAGAATTTAACGAAAACATGATTTTAGAAATTAATGAAGGTGATAAAGTAAAAGGCACTGTTCAATCAATTGAAGAGAAACATGTTGTATTACAATTAGATGGTGCTAAATATGATGGTATTATTCCAATCAGCCAGTTATCTAGTTTACGTGTTGAGAACGCGGAAGATGTAGTGAAAGTTGGCGATGAGATTGAAGCATACGTGACTAAGATTGAAGATAACGAAGAAAATGGTCACTATATATTATCTAAACGTAAATTAGATGAATCTGAGTCATTTGAATCTTTACAACAAAAATTTGAGAATGGTGAAACATTAGAGGCAGAAGTTAAAGAAGCAGTTAAAGGTGGATTAGTCGTAGATGTTGGTCTACGCGGCTTTATTCCAGCTTCACTAATTTCTACAAATTACATTGAAGATTTCTCTGGTTATGTTGGCAAAGTATTAACATTGAAGATTGAAGAGTTAGATCAAGAAAAAAATCGTGTGATTTTAAATCACAAAGTCATCGAAGCAGAAGAAAATAAAGTATTAAAAGCGCAACGATTAGCTTCATTAGAAGTTGGTGCGATCGTTGAAGGTGAAGTTTTAAGAATGACAAACTTCGGTGCTTTCGTTGATATCGGTGATGTTGATGGCTTAGTGCATATTTCTCAAATTACGCATGACCATATCGATAAAGTTGAAGATGCTTTATCAGTTGGTGATAAAGTGAAAGTTAAAATTTTAAGTGTTGATCCAGAAGCAGAACGCGTTTCATTATCAATTAAAGCCGCGCTTCCTGGTCCATTTGAAACGATTGATGAGAAATTTAAAGTTGGCGACATCGTTGAAGGTGAAGTTGTACGTCTAGCAAACTTCGGTGCGTTTGTTGAAATTGATAAAGGTTTACAAGGGTTAGTGCATATTTCTCAAATTAGCCATGACCACATTGGTAATCCAAGTGAAGTGCTTGAACCAGGCCAAAAAGTTAAAGTGAAAATTCTTGATATTAACAAAGATGAAAAACGTATTGGCTTATCAATTAAAGCAACTGAAGAGCAAACAGAGGATTTTGATACATCTTACTTAAGTCAACAATCAACAACAGATGAAGATGCTCCGACATTAGGTGATGTGTTCGGTGATAAATTCAAAGGTTTAAATTTATAATTTGTAAATGAAAAATGTCGGTATGTACACGTTGTGTGCTTATCGGCATTTTTTTAAAATTTGATTAAAGAACGTTATGTGTTAAAATAGAAAAGATATTATTTGAGAGGAAGAACAAAATTGACAAAACCAACAATAGCGATTGTAGGACGTGCCAACGTCGGCAAATCTACAATATTTAATAGAATTATCGGAGAACGTGTTTCAATCGTCGAAGATACTCCGGGCATTACGAGAGATAGAATTTATTCAAGCGGAGAATGGTTAACACATGAATTCAATATTATAGATACTGGTGGTATTGAGCTTGGTGATGAGCCATTTCAGGAACAAATTCGTGCACAGGCGGAGATTGCCATTGACGAAGCAGATGTAATCATTTTCATGGTGAATGGGCGAGATGGGATTACTATTGAGGATGAATTTGTTGCTAAATTATTATTTAAATCAAGTAAACCGGTCGTATTAGCAGTCAATAAAATTGATAATCCAGAAATGCGTTCTGACATTTATGAATTTTATTCATTAGGGTTTGGAGAACCATATCCTATTTCAGGTTCACACGGTTTAGGTATTGGGGATTTATTAGATGCAGCAAGTAAACATTTCCCAGAGCCACCTGAAGAAGAATATGATGATAATGTAATCAAGTTCTCTTTAATTGGCCGACCAAATGTAGGGAAATCAAGTTTAATCAATGCAATTTTAGGTGAAGAACGTGTAATCGTTTCGCCGATTGCAGGAACAACGCGTGATGCGATTGATACAGTTTATACGTTTGAAGATCAGGAATATGTCATGATTGATACTGCAGGTATGCGTAAAAAAGGTAAAGTGTATGAAACGACTGAACGTTATTCTGTATTGCGTGCGTTAAAAGCGATTGAACGATCAAATGTTGTATTAGTCGTATTAGATGCAGAAACAGGTATTATCGAGCAAGATAAGAAAATCGCTGGCTATGCGCATGAAGCAGGGAAAGCTGTTGTTATTGTCGTAAATAAATGGGATACCGTAGAAAAAGATTCTAAGACAATGAAAAAATTTGAAGATAAAGTCCGTGAAAACTTCCAGTTCTTAGACTACGCACGTATTGCTTTCGTTTCAGCACTTGAAGGTAAACGTTTAAAAACATTGTTCCCGTTCATTAATGAAGCGGGTGAAAATCATCGTAAACGTGTGCAAAGCAGTACTTTAAACGAAGTAATTACAGATGCAGTTGCAATGAATCCAACGCCAACTCATAATGGTAGCCGTTTAAATATATTTTATTCTACTCAAGTTGCAATCGAGCCACCAACGTTCGTTGTGTTTGTAAATGATGTAGAAATGATGCATTTCTCTTATAAACGTTTCTTAGAAAACAGAATAAGAGCAGCATTTGGCTTTGAAGGTACACCAGTGCACATCATTGCACGTAAAAGAAATTAAGAGGTGAAAGTAATGACGAATGTTTCAGTAATCGGTACTGGAAGTTGGGGTACCGCTTTAGCGAACGTACTGGCAGATAATGGACATGATTGTTTAATTTGGGGTAAAACGAAAGCAACAGTTGACGAAATATCGGAAATGAAAACGAACTCTAAATATTTACCGGACGTTCAACTCAATCAACATTTAATAGCAACACTAGATTTAAATGAAGCAGTCAATCATGCACAAATTCTCATTATTGCTGTGCCGACGAAAGCAATTCGCAGTGTCACGCAGCAAATTAATGCAGTTTGTTTGGAACCTAAAATGATGATTCATGTATCTAAAGGGATTGAACCGAAAACATTTAAACGCATTTCAGAAATGATTGAAGAAGAAATGGATACAGACAAATTATCTGGTGTAGGTGTATTAAGCGGACCGAGTCACGCAGAAGAAGTTGCCATCAAACAACCAACGACTGTTGCGGTTGCTTCTCATGATGCGAATGTTGCTCGTATGGCGCAAGATTTATTTATGAATGATTATTTTCGCGTGTATACCAATGATGATTTAATTGGCGTGGAAATTGGTGGAGCATTAAAAAATATTATCGCACTTGCAGCAGGTATCACGGATGGATTAGGTTATGGGGATAATGCGAAAGCCGCGTTAATGACGCGTGGATTAGCTGAAATTACACGCTTAGGCACTAAGATGGGTGCTGATCCAATGACATTTCTAGGACTAGCCGGTATCGGTGATTTAATTGTAACTTGTACTTCTGTGCATTCGAGAAACTGGAAATGTGGTAATATGCTTGGACAAGGTGCAACGCTAGATGAAGCGCTAGCAAAGATGGGGATGGTCGTTGAAGGTGTTCGAACGACTGAAGCAGCCTACGAAATGTCTAAAGCCTTTAATGTTGAAATGCCAATTACGACTGCATTATATCAATTGTTATTTGAAGATCTGGACGTAAAAACAGGCGTAATGGCATTAATGCGTCGTGAAAAAAAGAATGAATAGAGGGATGTTATGTTCAATATTTCAAAAATGGACTTAATGTGGGTGTCTTTTTATTCATTAGGCCTCATGTTATTAGCAATGATGTTAATTTATGTAGCGCGATTTAAAGTGAAAAATAAAATATTAAATATTATTGTTACGGGATTAGCATATATTGCATTAATATTAAGTGCACTATTAATGTTTGTCGTATTAGGTGGTTCTAGTCATGGATAAAAAAATTTATATTTTAATTGCACTGATTAGTATATTCTTATCAGGATGTATGTATCCAAAAGAAGAATTGGCGCAAAATCAAGTGGCGCCAGAAGATCAGTTAAAGATGGTACAAACGGCTGTAGATAGTTATCGAAAAGATAATGGTGGATTATTGCCTATTAAAGAACGTGATATGTCATACGATTTGTATGTCAAACATCCGATTGATTTCGAAAAGTTAAAACCAAAATATTTATCGCAGTTACCGGGCAGTTCATTTGAAATGGGTGGATATTATCAATACGTCTTAATGGATGTTGAGAAAAATCCGACTGTTAAATTAATTGATTTACGTACTTCTGAAGCGCTTAAAAATTTACGTATACGATTAGAAACAAAATCTGATACGTTAGCGCTAGGGAAAAAAGTGGGGCCCAATTTATACAAAATTGATTATAAACAATATGGATTAAAAGAATATCCAACTGTAAAAAGCCCATATAGTGATGAAAGTTTACCGATTTATATCAATGGTGGTAACGAATTTAAAATTGATTATACGTTAGACTTAGGTAAGGCGATTAGCGATAAAAAACTAAAACTTAAACAAGGTTCAGACATCCGTGAAATCCTCTACAAAGATTCACCAGTATTACCAGCATATTCTGTACCTTATACAATAAATGAGAAAAATGAGCCGGTTTTTAAAACTGTACAGCAATAATTAGAAAAAATTATTCAAAATTTTATGTTAATCGTTGCAGTGACAACGTTTATTATGTTAAAGTCAATTAAGAATGATACTTTAGTATCATTTACATAACCTATGGGAGGTGAATTGACATGAATAAAACAGACTTAATCAATGCGGTTTCAGAAAGTGCTAACTTAACTAAAAAAGAAGCAGGTTTAGCTGTTGATGCTGTTTTTGAATCAATTCAAAAATCATTATCAAAAGGTGAAAAAGTACAATTAATCGGTTTTGGTAACTTTGAAGTTCGTGAACGTGCAGCTCGTAAGGGGCGTAACCCACAAACTGGTAAAGAAATCGATATCCCAGCTAGCAAAGTTCCAGCATTCAAAGCTGGTAAAGCATTAAAAGACGCAGTTAAATAATTGTGTGCATAAAAAGCCCTTTATGGGCTTTTTATTTTTGCCTGAATAAAGTGAATCTTGTTTTATTTTTTGAATATTACGTTATAATAGTGAAAGAATAACGAATTGAGGTACGGGTCATGACGTTTTATGAACGATTTTTAAATGATATTAATAAATTACAGCGACGTTATCCTTATTTTGAAATGATTGAAGTGGATACATCAATATTACGACAAACGAATGCATTGCAAGTGGATGAACAAACGAAATGTGCGATTCTTGCCATTGACACAAGTATGCGAATGCAGGATATGGTTAACGATTCAAATAAAGATCGTCTTGTCCTTTCTACAGATTTACTCAGTGCATTATTTTACCGTTATTTAGCAACACCGTATCATGAACAACATTTTCAGTTGTTGACAGCGTGTGTAGCAGAGCAAAATGAATTAAAACAAGTTTATGCCGAAACAAAAGATCAACATTTATTAAATAAAATAAACAATATATTTGTTACGCCATTTCAAGCGTAATAATACATAGATGAAAGTGGTGCAGAAAAATGACTAAGCCAATGACAAGTGAAGAAAAAACTGAAATGGTACATAATGTGTTCCAGAATGTTTCAACTAAATATGATAAATTAAATGATATTATTAGTTTTAATCAGCATAAAGCATGGCGTAAATACACGATGAAACAAATGCAGGTAAAAATAGGTGCAAAAGCATTAGATGTGTGTTGTGGTACGGGAGACTGGACAATTCAAATGGCAGAAGCTGTTGGTAAGAATGGTCACGTGACAGGATTAGACTTCAGTGAAAATATGCTTGCAGTAGCAAAGACGAAAGTAAAAGGGTATGACAACATCAATTTGATTCATGGCAATGCGATGGACATGCCTTTTGATAATAATCAGTTCGATTATGTGACAATTGGATTCGGTCTACGTAATTTACCTGACTTTGAAAAAGGATTAGCTGAAATTTACCGTGTATTAAAACCAGGTGGTATGATTGTCGTATTAGAAACAAGTCATCCGACAATGCCTGTGTTCAAACAAGGATATACAGTTTATTTTAAATATATTATGCCGTTATTCGGTAAAGTGTTTGCAAAATCAATGAAAGAATATAGCTGGCTTCAGCAATCTGCATTTGATTTCCCTGATAAATACACTTTAGCGAAGTTAATGGCGGGTGTAGGATTTACGCATATTAAATTTAAAGGCTTTACAGGTGGCGTAAGTGCGATGCATAAAGCGATAAAGCCACTGAAATAATATAGAAATGGATGGTTGCAATGAATTATAAGTCATATTTAAAACCTCATATTACGCGTGTTGAACAACAATTGAATCAAGTGATTCAAAGTGATTCAAATATTATTCAACAAGCAAGTATGCATACATTGCAATCGGGAGGGAAACGTGTCCGTCCGATGTTTGTATTATTATCTGGCTTAATGGGTGATTCAACACATTACGAGTGCTTAATTAATACAGCAGTCAGCCTAGAATTAATACATATGGCAAGTCTTGTACATGACGATTATATTGACAATAGTGATAAACGACGTGGTGTCGAAAGTGTACATGCAGCTTTTGATAAAGCTATCGCGCTGAGGACAGGGCATTTCTTACTGGCAAAAGCATTATCAAATATTGGTATAATTGACAGTAGTAAGTTTCACCAAGTATTTAGCCAGACAATATTAGAAGTGTGTTACGGTGAATTTGATCAGATGGCGGATCGATTCCAATATCCAATTTCGTTTACGCAATATTTACGACGCATAAATCGTAAGACTGCGATATTGATTGAGGCAAGTTGTGTGTTAGGTGCATTAAGTACTGAAGTTGATGAGAAGACACTTTTTCATATTCGTAAATTCGGGCATTATATCGGCATGAGTTATCAAGTAATTGATGATATGCTGGATTATATAAGTGATGAACAAACACTTGGTAAACCGGTTGCCAGTGATATACGAAATGGCCACATAACGTATCCTTTAATGGCAGCTATTCATAATGACAACAATCCTGAAAGAAACGAGCTAGAAGCTATCATAAAGCATTTAAACAAGCGTCAAGACACAGCTAAATTTGATTTTATTATAGAAAATGTTCGTACATATGGCATAGCAGCAACGAAACATTTAAGTAAACAATATGCTGAAAAAGCAAAATACCATTTAAATCAATTACCTGATTGTGAGCAGAAATCTTATTTATTAGAAATACATGAAAAAATGCTATATCGTGTATATTAGGAATTGAAAGTAATCGCTTACAATGTTAAAATATTTTAGGCTACACAAAAAAACAAAGAGGTAGGGATAAACGATGGAAAAAACTTTTTTAATGATTAAACCTGATGGCGTTGGACGAGGACTGGTAGGAGAAATCGTAAAACGTATCGAAAATAAAGGGATTAAAATTGTTGGTGCTAAATTAATGACGGTTTCAGAAGATTTAGCGAAAACACATTACGGAGAACACAGTGAAAAACCATTCTTCGGAGAATTAGTTGACTTCATTACATCTGGTCCTGTATTTGCAATGGTATTAGAAGGGGAAAACGTTGTAGAAATCGGTAGAACATTAGTTGGTAAAACAAATCCGGCTGAAAGTGCACCTGGAACAATCCGTGGTGACTTCGGTATGACAGTTGGTAAAAATATTATTCACGGTTCTGATTCAGTTGCTTCTGCTGAAAAAGAAATCGCGTTATGGTTTAAAGAAGAAGAAATTATCGCTTATGATTTAGTAACATCAGCTTGGGTGTACTAATTAAATAACTTTTGGCAGCTACTCATTTTTTGTAGCTGTCTTTTTTATTGAATTCTATGCTTATTACAAATCATAAAATATTAAATTGGAGAAAATGGCTGACATTTGATAAGATTTAGTAATGATAAAGTTGAAGGAGCGATTGATTTGAGATTTTTAACAGCTGGGGAGTCACATGGACCAAAATTGACAGTAATTATTGAGGGCATGCCTTCTAATATGGAACTGACAAGTGACATGATTAATCAGGAACTATTTAAACGTCAAGGTGGCTATGGTCGTGGACGTCGTATGCAGATTGAAAAGGATACGGTTGAAATTACTTCAGGTGTTCGTCATGGTATTACACTCGGCTCTCCAATAACACTAGTGATTACAAATGATGATCACAAGCACTGGTTAAAGGTTATGGGTGTGGATCCAAAAGATGATACAGAACCTATAAAGCGTGTCATTACGAAACCACGTCCTGGGCATGCGGATCTTGTAGGCGGCATGAAATATCGACATCGTGATTTACGTAACGTACTGGAGCGTTCTAGTGCCCGTGAGACTGCGGCGCGTGTAGCTGTCGGTGCTGTATGCAAAGCATTACTGAATCAACTAGGTATAGAAATATTCTCACGTGTTGTCGAAATTGGTGGTGCAAGAGATCATCATGATTATGAAATAGAGGAGATTAAACAACATAACGATAACAATGACGTGCGTTGTATGGATGAAGCTGTTGCGCAGCAAATGAGAGATGTAATTGATAATGCAAAGTCAAAGGGTGATTCTATCGGTGGTGAAGTCCAGATCATCGTACAAAATGTACCAGCAGGGATAGGTAGTTATGTTCACTATGATCGTAAGTTAGATGGTAAAGTCGCACAATCTGTGATTAGCATCAATGCATTTAAGGCAGTGTCGTTTGGTGCAGGCAATGATATGAAACATTTACCAGGAAGTCTTGTTCAGGACCCAATCGCTTATAATGAAACAGGATACTATCGATTATCAAATCAACTTGGTGGATTTGAAGGGGGTATGACAAACGGTATGCCGATAATTGTCAATGCCGTTATGAAACCAATCCCTACATTATATAAGCCATTAGATTCAGTTGATATTAACACGAAAGAATCGTATAAAGCTTCTATAGAACGAAGTGATAGTTGTGCTGTGCCGGCAGCATCAATTGTCTGTGAGCATGTTGTCGCTTTTGAAATAGCGAAAGAAATATTAGATGAATTTCAATCAAATGATTTAATGCAATTGCAAGAGAACATTGAACGTCATAAAGCCTATATTAAGGAGTTCTAGATGAAACTCTTAACAAATTATCAACATACTCAACACAACACCAATTACGAGATTATCATAGCGGAAAACGCCTTATCATTTGACTATGATTTTGGCAAATATCATCGATGCATTGCATTAATCGATGAAAGCGTATATGACTTACATCAAATGAAAATTAATACATTTTTAAACCGTTATGCAATGGAAAAAATATTGCTTCCGTCTGGTGAAGCGGTTAAAACGATCGGGAACTTTGAAATAATCGTAGAGCAATTACTTGAACAAAATATAAAGAGAAATGATTGTTTATTGGCTATCGGTGGTGGAGCAACCGGAGACTTTACGGGGTATGTTGCTGCGAGTATATTACGTGGTATATCCTTTATTCAAGTGCCGACGACGATTCTTGCACATGATGCTGCGATTGGGGGCAAAACGGGAATAAACGCAAAACATGGTAAGAACTTAATCGGTGCATTTAAACGTCCCGATCTCGTTATATATGATCTTGATTTTCTTGATACACTCAGTCCAACTGAACAATTGAGTGGATTTGCAGAAATATTAAAGCACGTCATGTTGAACGGACAATATACTTTAAACAATTCAAACATTATCGACAATCTTGATATGAAAAAATTGATGCAGGACTTTAATTCTGTTATGGATTTTAAAGATAAAGCAAAACTAAAAAAATGGTTAACCTATGGCATTCAAACGAAATTGAATGTTGTTGAGCGTGATGAACTTGAAAGTGGTTTACGAAAGTTTTTAAATTTCGGACATACACTTGGTCATGCGTTAGAATTTACGCATAAATTACCACACGGTATTGCAGTAATGCATGGTATGATGTACGCACTCATATTAAGTGGCTATGAAGATGAACTGGTCATTTCATTTTATCATTGGCTGAAACAACTTGGTTATCCGAATATTAACGTTGTTGCGTATGATGAATACTATCAATTGCTTCGTAAAGATAAGAAAAATGAAAGTGAAGCGATTAAATTTGTTGTGATGCAGCAAAAAGTGGGCACTTTAGAAGATGTGTTTCATATGCAATCGTTTGATGATGCAACATTAGAACAAACATTCAACCGTTGGGTCAACATATTAAGGAGTTGTTATTATGAAAAGTAATGGATTAATCGGTGAAATCACTGTGCCGGGAGATAAGTCGATTACGCACCGTGCTATCATACTAGGGAGTCTATCAACAGGTAGTATGCGTATCATTGACCCGTTATTAGGTGAAGATTGCATGCGTACAATTAATATATTTCGAAAGCTTGGTGTTTCAATTCGCATTGATGATGCACGGCATTACATTACCATTGAGTCAAAAGGTTATCGTGAATTTACTGAGCCGACACAAGTACTCGATACAGGTAATTCTGGAACGACAACGCGATTACTTTCTGGTGTATTAGCAGGGTTGCCGTTTATGACAGTAATGAGTGGAGATGATTCCATTGCGAAGCGTCCGATGGATCGTGTGATTCAACCGTTACTAGCGATGGGGATAGATATTAAAGGAAGTCGAAATAATAGTCGAACACCTATTGTCATCAATAGTGGAAACAATCAAATTGAAATTCAAGGGATTAAATACGACATGCAGGTTAAAAGTGCACAAGTTAAATCTGCCATTTTATTTGCTGGGCTTTATGCACATAGTGACGTGCTTGTAAAAGAGCAGGTCACTTCTCGTAATCATACAGAATTAATGTTTAAGCAGTTTGGTATCAAGATTGATCAGCACGATGATTACATTTATTTACCGAAACGCTCAGTTGAAGATCTGCAAACAACTGATGTTCAAGTGCCAGGTGATATTTCATCTGCTGCATTTTTTATAGTAGCTGGGTTAATTGTTCCGAATAGTCATATAACCATTAAGAACGTCGGTACAAATGTTACACGTTCGGGTATTATCGAAGTTGTTAAAGCAATGGGCGGCAATATCAAGCTAACACCTGTGTCTAATAGTGCAGAACCGATATGTAACATAGAAGTAAAATACACACAAGCATTAAATGCTACAAATATTTCGGGGGAGTTGATTCCGACTTTAATCGATGAAATTCCTATTATCGCTTTACTGATGACACAAGCGAAGGGTAAAAGCGTCATCAGTGACGCTGAAGAATTAAAAGTAAAAGAAACAAATCGAATCGATAAGGTTGTTGAAAGTTTGAACCAACTCGGCTATCATTTAGAAGCTAGAACAGATGGTATGATTGTTTATGGACAGGAAAAGCAGGCGCCAATTAATTTACAATGTTCATCTTTTCATGATCATCGTATCGGTATGTTACTTGCTGTTGCAAATTTATTAGAAGAACAAGAGATTAATATTGAACATTTAGAATCAGTGAATGTTTCATACCCTTCATTTATGAAAGATTTAAGACAACTACAAGGAGGACACTAATGGATATTTATCAATTGATAGACCAGATCCATCTACAAAATTTAGAACATCTGGATGAATCGGTTGACAGTGCTTTGTTTACTGAAGACCACGATGCATTATTCCAGCTCGGAGATACATTATTACAATTTGGATTAAATCCTCAAGGGTTAAAAGTATTTACAAGACTCTTTGAATTATATCCGGATGAACCGGACGTCATGGCTTATTACATCGAATGTTTAATTGATGACAATCAACATGATAAAGCGATTGTAGTATTACATAAAACGCCTGTTTCCGTTGAGCGTTTAATGCTTGAAGCAGATATTTATCAGCAGCAAGATATGTTAGAGGTTGCAATTGAAAAAGTGAAACAAGCATATACATTATCTAGTGAAGATCCAATTATTAGTTTTGCACTTGCAGAATTATATTATTTTGATGGACAATATTTACCAGCAGCACGTAATTATGAATATTTAATCAATAATGGAATTGATCGTGTCAACAATGTTAATATACAATCCCGCATTGCTGATTGTGTATTGCAATCAGGAGATTATGAAGAAGCGGTTGAGCAATATGAAAAAATCGATGATAAAGATTTGCTGAGTGACGACTATTTCAAAATGGCCATCAGTTATCAAAAGGCGGACCGAATTGAGCGTAGTATTCAAACGTTACAAACGTTACTCGATAAAGATCCGGATTATATGCAGGCCTATTTATTGCTCGTGAACCTATTGGAAAGTGAACGCAAATATCATGATGCCATTCTTGTAGGTCAAAAAGGTTTAAGTTTAAATGAGTTTTATAAAGAGTTATTAGTGGATACTGGGCGTATCATGATTAAAATGCACAACGAAAAAGGTGTTGACTATTTAATTCAAGCTTTAACGATTGATCCGTCTTATGTTGAAGCAGGTCTATTACTAGCTGATTACTACAGAGAAGTAGAAGCATATGAAGAACTTGTTAAGTTATTTACATATATCGATGAAGAGGATTTAGATCCAACCGTCATGTGGCATTTAGCATATAGCTATCAGCAACTAGAGAAAGATAAAGAAGCAAAGCATTTCTATGCAGAAAGTTATAACGTGTTAAAAGATAATGTTGTATTCTTAACAGATTATTATCATTACGCACGAGAAATTGCAGATATTAAACTTGCCGAACAACTTTATACTTTAATACATCATCTTGATCCAAATGCAGATTTGGAGGCATAAATGCAAGTCGATTTAATTGAAGCACGCAGAGCATTTTTAAAGTATCTATTGCATTACTACGAAATACACGATAAAAATACTGTATGGTTGCTGAATCTTATGAAAGATAAAGATGAAATTCTTTATACATTACGATTTAAACAGTCAACTCAATTCAATAATCAATTGATACTCTTTAATAACTTTAAAGTCCATTTAATATTAAAGCATGGTATTTATACGGATAGTGATGTGATTTTTCATTATTTATTGAGTAACCGCGATGAATTAAATATAAAAATGATGTTTGAAGATGCAAGATTTAAATCTTTATGTCAACAAGAAATCATGCATTCTATAGACTTATTTACAATCGAAGCGCAATTTATTACACTTGATTACATTGCTTCAAAATTAGATTTATTTACATTGTTGCAAAACAAAAAACTATATGATTATTTAATGAATCAAATAAATATGGCGATTGAAAATACATTAATCTATAAGCAGGAAAAAAGATTCAATTTACTTACTCAATTAAAGAAAGATTTAGAGAGGGAGCGTAACAATGTTATTTAATCATCAAGATTTAAAGACACTACAAGATCAGCTGGAATATATCGACACTGTCATCATTCCAGTTGTACCTGTAGATTACTCGAAACACCTTATCGATATTGCAGATCATTATGAAATGATTCAATACGTTACAATGGGTGTTGAACAACAATTTAAAGGTCGCTTACTTGTGATTCCACCGATTCAAATATTTGAAGATCATCAAGTGTTAACACAAGCTGAAGCGCAACTTGTTTCATTTGGTTTTAAAAATTTAATTTTTGTAACACCACAAAAGTTTAATTTAGAAAAAGAAAATGTGCATAAAATAAATATTTTACCGCTCGAAAGTTTAGATAATGAGATGAAGCAGAGTTTCGTTCAGGATAATATAAAAGCATTGATGAAAGCGATAATACAAGTGTGGAATAAATAATGACAATTTTAGTACATAAATTGTGACATCTTATTGACCAAGCTGAGTTATTAAGCTAAAATTGATATGTCCTAGTATATTTTATATAAAAGAATCGCGTTAGAGGGGGGAAAATTAAATGAGCCAACGTGTCACAAGACGCCAATTTTTAAACTATTCCCTAATGGGAGTTGGATCATTTATGGCTGCTGGTATGGTTATGCCTTTAGGTCGCTTTGCGTTAGATCCTGTGTTTAAGTCTGGAGCAGCAGGGAACATGATAACAACAAGCGTAAAAGTTTCGGAGATTAAAGAAGAACCAACGAAAGTTGACTTCAAATTCGAACAAAAAGATGCATGGTATACGAGCGAAGTAACTGCATTTGCATGGGTTTATAAAGATGGAGGAAAGATTGTCGCATTATCTCCAGTGTGTAAGCATTTAGGTTGTACGGTTTCATGGAATGGTGATAAATCTAATCCGAATCAGTTCTATTGTCCATGTCATAATGGTCGTTACGAGAAAAATGGTAAGAATATTCCGGGTACACCACCACTTGGGCCTTTAGATCAGTATGAAACTGGCGAAAAAGGCGGAATGTTAACAATCGGTAAAAAACATCCAAATGAATTAGTGAAATAGGAGGGTAAAAAATGATCGATAAAATCTATGATTGGGTCGATGACAGACTTGATATAACACCAATCTGGCGCGATATCGCAGATCATGAGGTGCCTGAGCATGTTAACCCTGCTTATCACTTTTCTGCATTCGTATATTGTTTTGGTGGATTAACGTTTTTCATTACAGTAATTCAAGTATTATCAGGTATGTTCTTGACGATGTATTATGTACCAGATATCGTTAATGCCTGGAAATCAGTGTATTATTTACAACATGATGTTGCTGCGGGTGTCATTGTTCGTGGTATGCATCACTGGGGTGCAAGTTTAGTTGTTGTTATGATGTTTTTACATACGCTTCGTGTATTCTTTACGGGTAGTTACAAACAACCACGTGAGTTAAACTGGTTAGTCGGCGTATTAATTTTCTTTGTTATGTTAGGCTTATCTTTCACTGGCTATTTATTACCATGGGATATGAAAGCACTATTTGCAACAAAAGTAGGTTTACAAATTGCAGAATCTGTACCTTTCATTGGGCCTTGGGTTAAGACATTATTAGCAGGTGATCCACAAATTGTTGGTGCACAAACATTAACGCGATTCTTCGCTATTCATGTATTCTTCTTACCTGCATGTCTATTCGCGTTGTTAGCAGCTCACTTTATCATGATCAGAAAACAAGGTATTTCGGGGCCACTATAAACACGAATACACTATAAAAGGAGGTAATATAGATGCATCGCGGTAAAGGGATGAAATTTGTTGGTGACTCACGTATTAAATCATATGAGAAACCGAAATTAAATCGAGATTATTCAGAATTTCCAGGTAAAACAGAAAGTTTCTGGCCTGATTTCTTATTAAAAGAGTGGATGACAGGTGCTGTATTCTTAGTAGCATATTTATGTTTAACGGTTGCACATCCATCACCGTTAGAGCGTATTGCTGATCCGTCGGATACGGGTTACACACCATTACCAGACTGGTATTTCTTATTCTTATACCAAATCTTAAAGTACACTTATGCATCGGGTCCATTTAACACATTTGGTGCAATCGTAATGCCAGGTATTGCATTTGGTGCATTAATGTTAGCACCTTGGTTAGACAATGGTCCGGAAAGAAAGTGGACTAAACGTCCTTTAGCTTCTGGCTTTATGTTATTAGCTGTTGCTGTTATCTTCTACACAACTTGGGAATCTTCACATTATCATGATTGGAAGAAACAAGGGATGCAAGGTAAGATTGTATTTACAAACTTAGATAAGAAAAATCCAACGTATGAAAAAATCATCAAGTCAAACTGTACAAGTTGTCATGGTGGTGAATTAACAGGTGGTGCAGGTCCTAACTTAGTTAAGTTAAATTTACCTGCGGCTGGTGTAGAAGCTTTTGTTGAAAAAGGTTCTGGACCAATGCCTTCATTCAAAGATACGTTAACTAAAGAACAAATTAAAGAAGTTGGTAAATTTATCGAAGGTTTAGAAGAAACTGACGAAAATGGTAAACCACTTAAGAAATAATAACTTAAGAATCATCCTTGTGATGATTCTTTTTTTATGAGGTGATGGATGATGGATCAATACTACTATTGGATACAAAATAAAGCATTCTTGATTTTTATTATTTTGTGTAATTTATTAGGTACTATTTATGGTTACTATTGGTATATGGGGCAGTTGAAAGAAACGGAATGGTATTTTACCCCATTCGTTCCAGACAGTCCTACTGCGACGTTATTTTTAGTGATTGCACTTATCGCTATCGTATTAAATAAGCATTTTAAAATTGTTGAATGCTTAGCGTTTATTACATTAATTAAATATGGGGTCTGGGCAGTTGTAATGAACATCTTTACATTTCTTGAATTAGGTGAAATAACAGGCATAGGTGTGATGTTGTGCATTTCACATGCGATTATGGCAATTCAGGCATTATTATTTTTCCCATTGTTTAAAATTGAAATCAAGCACTTATTGATGACTGCTGTATGGGTATTCCATAATGATGTGATTGATTATGTTTATATGCAATATCCTGTATATAGTATGTTAAGTCAATATATACAACATATTGGTTATTTTTCATTTTGGCTCACAGTTTTTTGTTTTAGTTTGTTATATCTGCTAATCAAAAAGAACATAACATTTGATTAATTTTGACCATTTTTATAAAATAATATTAGTTAATCTGAAGGAGGAAATACATTTATGAGTTATATTTTGTATTTTATTATTATTATGTTAGTACCGATGTATTTTCAATATAAAGTGAAATCTACTTATAATAAGTATAGTCGTGTACGTTCAACGAGTGGCAAAACAGGTCAACAAGTTGCGGAGGAAATACTTGCAGCAAATGGTATTACGGATGTTCGTGTAATTGAAGGCGAAGGATTCTTATCAGATCATTATGATCCTTCAAAAAAAGTGGTCGTATTAAGTCCAACTAACTTTAGACAACCAAGTGTTGCAGGTACTGCGATAGCTGCCCATGAAGTAGGTCATGCGATTCAACATGCGACGGGTTATGGAATGTTGAAAGTGCGTAGTTCATTGGTTCCTTTAGCAAACTTAGGGACGACATTTAGTTACATGTTAATCATGATTGGTGCTGTGTTAACAGGTATAAGTCATCAAGGTGGCGGTATTGGCGCAATGGCTATTTGGGCAGGCGTTGTCCTTATGTCATTTGCTGTATTGTTCTCAATCGTCACGTTACCCGTGGAATTTGATGCAAGTAAACGTGCGATGCAACAAATTGAAGCACTTCATATTGTTAATGAAGAAGAGTATCGACATGCGAAAAGTGTATTATCAGCAGCAGCGATGACATATGTTGCAGCAACAGCAGTTGCCGTTGCAGAGTTTTTAAGATTCTTTATGATGGCAAGAAACGCAGACTAATTACGAAACTTGATATAATAAAAGGGCAATGACGAAGTGTCTTGCCCATTTTTTATTTTTTATCAATGTATATTGCATTATTAGTGTTCTAAAGGCTTTTTAAATTCATCTAATGTAAATCCTTCTCCTAGCACATCATGAACGTCTAATAATGAAACGAAAGCATGAGGGTCAATACTATGAATCACTTGTTTGAGTCGTGTCAGTTCATTTCTAGGGACGACACAATATACTATAGGGCGTTCTATTTTTGAATAGTGACCACTCGCTGAAATTAAGGTGACCCCGCGTTCTAGTACGTTACTGATTTCATCTGAAATTGCTTCATGATGGTCTGAGATAATCATTGCACCACGTGCAGAATAGCCGGAATCCTGTATCATATCAATTACACGTGCGCCGACAAATACACAGACTAACGTATACATCGTAATACGATAATCCCCGATTGTTAAATAAGTCGCCAATAATACACAACAATCGAAAGCAAACATCGTACGCCCCATCGGCACTTCAAAGAATTTCTTCATTAAGCGAGCTAGTATATCAACTCCACCCGTTGTACCACCAAATCTAAAAATAATACCAAGGCCAACACCGATAAATACACCACCAAATAAACTTGCAAGTAATAAGTCATCTTTTAAATTGATTTGTAAAGGATATTTTTCGCATATCCACAAAAATAAAGATACACTTAAAGTGCCGATTAATGTATAAATAAATGATAACCTTCCGAGTAGTTTATAACCGACAAAAAATAATGGTATATTAAAAACTAAATTCAATATTGCAGGGCTAAACTGAAATAAATGGTATAATATTAAAGCAATACCGGTAAAACCGCCTTCAGTTAAAGCGTTTGCCATATTAAAATTGACGATACCAAAACTAAATATAAATGAACCAATTAAAATCATCATGATGTTGATGGGCTTTACTTTAATGATTGATTGCATTGGCACTCCCCCTTTTACAAAATATTATACATAATTACGATATTGTTTTGGAGGTATTTATGAAAACTTTACAAGATATGCAACATGAAGTAGATGAATATATTCAACAGTTTAAACTAGGGTACTTTAGCCCGATGGAAAATATGGTGCGTTTAACAGAAGAAGTTGGAGAACTTTCTCGAGAAATTATGCATGTATACGGACCTAAACAAAAGAAATTATCAGAGAAAGAAAAAGATATCGGGATGGAACTGGCCGACAATTTATTTGTACTCATTTGTTTAGCGAACTCAATGGATATTGATTTGACAGCTAGTTTTAATCTAACGATGGATAAATTTAATCAGCGAGATAAAAACCGCTTTGAAAGGGTGGATGAAGCATGAGGTTTGCAATCATTGCACATGATCAGAAGAAAGATGCACTCGTGCAATTTATAGAGCATCATCTGGATGAATTTCGTAAACATGAACTATTTGCTACAGGTACGACAGGTTTACGCGTAATGGAAAGAACAGGATTAGAAGTTAAACGTTTTAAATCGGGTCCGCTTGGCGGTGACCAGGAAATCGGTGCTCTAGTGGCGAATAATTTAATTGATGCCATATTTTTCTTTAGAGATCCGTTAACAGCACAACCCCATGAACCTGATGTAAGTGCATTATTACGTCTATCTGATGTATATGATGTACCACTTGCAACAAATGAAGGTAGCGCACTTGCTATCATTACTTATTTTGAATCACTTTAGGAGGCAATTATGAAAATAGGAATAACATGTTATCCTACGATGGGCGGATCAGGAATTATCGCTACAGAACTTGGAATAAAGATGGCTGAAAGAGGGCATGAAGTGCATTTTATTACGTCAAATACGCCATTTAGAATTCAGTTTCAAATGCCCAATATTACAATACATCAAGTTGATGTCAATCAATACTCGGTATTTCAATACCCTCCGTATGATATTACATTAGCGACAAAAATAGCGGAGGTGATTAATGTTTATGATTTAGACGTTCTACATATGCATTATGCTGTACCGCATGCAATTTGTGGCATATTAGCACGTCAAATTGCGCGAAAAGATGTTGGTATTGTTACGACTTTGCATGGTACTGATATCACGGTATTAGGATATGACTCAACATTAAAAGATGCCATTAAATTCGGTATAGAAGAAAGCGATGTAGTAACAAGTGTTAGTAACGCATTGACACAAGAAACTTACGATATTATTGGACCGAATAAAGAAATTAGAACTGTATATAACTTTATTAATGAACGTGATTTTGAGCAAATTGATAATCAAGCACTCAGAGCGTGTTACGGTATTCCCGACGATTACAAAGTATTGATTCATGTTTCTAACTTTAGAAAAGTAAAGCGCATTCAAGATGTCATTAAAACGTTTAGCTTAGTAAGAAATAAATTAAAATCAAAATTGATATTACTCGGTGATGGTCCAGAACTAACGAAAATGCGAGCATATGCAAAAAAATTAGGTGTTTCTGATGATGTGATGTTTTTAGGGAAACAAGATCAAGTGGCAAGTTACTATCAAATGGCAGATTTATTTTTATTGATGAGTGAAAAAGAAAGTTTCGGACTTGTGTTACTAGAAGCGATGCATACTGGTGTCGTTTGTATTGGAACAACAGCTGGAGGGATACAGGAAGTTGTTAAACATAATGAAACTGGCTATATTGTTGACGTCGGTGATACGAAAGCTGCAAGTGAATATGCAATTGAATTACTTACAAATGAAACGCTTTATAAACAGTTTCAGACAGCAATGAAATCTGACATTAACGACAGATTCCATTCAGCCATAATTACAGACCAATATGAAGCAATATACCGTTCATTAGTAAAAAAATAATAAAATGAGTGGAGTTATTATGAAATTAGATATATCTCATTTAAATAAAGCGACACAATCATTGATTCATGCTGCAAACGAAGTAATCGGTGTATTAAATCAACATGGATATGAGGCATATATCGTCGGTGGCGCTGTGCGTAATATATTACTAGGGCAAGATATCAATGATATTGATATTACAACAAATTGTGTACCAGATCAGATGATTACGTTTTTTGATAGAACGGTACCTGTGGGTATTGAGCATGGCACGGTACTTGTTTTGTGGCATGATTATCAGTTTGAAGTCACAACATTTAGAATTGATGGTGAATATTCAGATCATCGGCGTCCTGAACAAGTACAATTCGTATCAGATTTGAAATCTGATTTAGAACGCCGTGATTTTACTATCAATGCATTAGCATTGACCGAATCATTGGAAGTGATTGATTATTTTGATGGGCAAAGTGATTTAGCGCTTCAACAAATCCGTGCAGTGGGTAATGCGCGAAGTCGATTTGAAGAAGATGCGTTACGTATGATGCGCGCAATACGATTCCAAAGTGTACTGGACTTTGATATTGAAGTGCAAACAATGGATGCGATTCATCAATTTGCGCATACCATTGAATTTGTTTCGATAGAACGAATTATTACAGAGATGAAGAAATTGGTATTAGGAAAAGGCATTCATTCTGCACTGCACATTTTTTATCAAAGTATGTTTGTACACGTACCATTTTTTAAGGCGATTAAAGCAAATACGGTACAATATCAATTACATCATCCTACTGATTTTAATACGTATGTGGCTTATATTATTTTTAATGAAGCACAAATTGGCACGGATTTATTATCTGAAATAACGCATTTAAAATTATCGAATCAAGAAAAGAAGCACATTAAAGATTGTATTGAAATACTTAAATACTTTCATAACCCAAAAATTTCATTACAGCGATTCGTCTATTCTTATGATGCGGATTTAATTCAAAATGTAATCAAATTAATTCAGGTGGAAGAATTGGATTTTATTGGTATTGTTGATTGTGAGGAAATTATGAATGTTGCACAACAATTACCAATTCAGTCAAGAGATGATTTACAAATTAATGGACACACTTTAATGATGTATTTAAATAAACAGCCAGGGCCATGGCTAAAGGCACTGATAAATACAATTGAAGTTGAAGTCATTGAAGGTCGATTATTAAATCAACAAGAAACAATACTGGAGTGGGCAAAACAACATGTCTAAATATAAACAAGAAATATTGTCCTATTTAATGGCACATCAAACCGAATATGTTTCAGGACAGACACTTGCGAATCATTTTAATATTTCTCGCACTGCTATCTGGAAAGCAATTGAAGCATTGAAAACACAAGGATTTACTTTTGAATCGATTAAAAATAAAGGGTATCGCATCACTGATTTACCCCACCAATGGGACAGAGACTTATTATCCTATGTTTTAAAGGATGCGATAATAGATCAATTATATGTTTACGAAGAAGTTACGTCTACACAAACGATTGCGCATGAATTATGTCTTACTCATGACGAGCCATTGCTAGTATTGAGTGAAATTCAAACGTCTGGAAGAGGACGTTATAAGCGTCCATGGTCATCTCAACAAAATACGGGATTATGGATGAGTCTCGTGCTACATCCGAATATTAGTTATCAACAAATTGCGACATTCAATTTATTTATTTCAATTGCAATTGCTGAAGCGATTAAAGCTATCACGCATTTAGAACCGAAAATAAAGTGGCCAAATGATATTTATATCAATAATAAAAAAGTATGTGGTTTTCTCACTGAAATTAATGGGGATTCAGATGGTGTTCATACAGTTATTTGTGGCATAGGTATTAATATTAACCATAACATTGACGATTTTGATGGTCGTTTACGCCAAACAGCGACAAGTTTAAAAATTGAATCAAAAGAAGAAATAGATCGTTATCAATTTATTAAAACATTGATGGATATGATTGCGCATTATTATGACATGTTCTTAACACAACCATTCTCTGAAATAAAATCGGTTTATAAAAGCTATTCAATGATTTGGGATAGAACATTAAGGTATACTGAAGGTAACAAACAAATTCACGGTAAAGCGGTTGATTTAAAGGATGATGGTGTACTCGTTGTATTAGATGACAATGGTGCGTTACATCAATTTATTAGTGCTGATATAGAAGTGTAGGTGTAAAGTATGGCATTAAAATATGCTATTGTAGATATTGAGACAACGGGGAATAATTTAGACGTTGATGAAATGATTCAAATCGGTGTTTGCATTATGCAGAATAATACAATCATCGATACATTTGACTCATTTGTACATACAGTGCAAACGATACCACCGTTTATTCAATCTTTAACGAAAATTAATAATCATATGATTGAGAATGCACCAACATTCCATGATTTTGCAGCGCGCCTTAACGATATGTTAGAAGGGTGTGTTTTTGTTGCGCATAATGTGGATTTTGATTTAAACTTTCTGAAAAAATATTTTAATGAATGTAATATTAATTATCAACCTAAATATATTATGGACACGGTCGATGTATTTAAAATTGTTTTTCCGGAAATGGAAAGATATCAACTGTCCTATTTATCGGAACAATTACATGTTGATTTAACGAATGCCCACCGTGCAATTGATGATGCAATTGCGACAGCTAATATATTAATGATCGCATTGGAGAAACTAAACAACTTGCCGATGAACACACTGAAATCACTGTATCAATTTGCAAAGTCAATGCGTTATCATTTTGATGAAGTATTATTTGACTTAATTCGTGAATATAAAGGTTGTGCTATGCCATTTGAAACGACTTTAGGTTTGAGTTATGTAAAAAAAATAAAGCACTCAGCGCCGTTACATATCGATGAAACATTTGAATCATTTTTTAAGCGAATCATCGCTTCGTTAGACTTTGTCTATCGCAAAGAACAATATGAATTATCATTTGAAATTTATTTAAGCTTAAAACATCAATCAGAGATAACAATTGAAGCGGAATTAGGGAGTGGCAAGACGTTAAGTTATTTACTTGCTGCAGCCTATTTTATATCAGAAACTAGACAGTCGGTTTTAATATCAACATCAACCATTGCATTACAAAATCAAATGATTGATTATGATATCGCATTGTTAAAACATTGTGGATTACCGTTACCATTTCAAATCATTAAAAGTAAAAGTCATTACTTAACGATAGAATTTGTTGATTACGTTTTAAAAGATCAAAAAAGTAATCATGACATTTTAATATTGAAGATGCAGTTACTCATCTTTTTAATGAGTGGTCAGGACGGAGATATAGAACGCTTGAATTTAAATGGTGGTCGTAAAATATATTTCGAATTAATGCGTAGTTTATATTTACCGAAACAACAGGAAACGTATTTATTCGATTTATTATCAGATGCAGCACATATCGGTATTACGAATCATGCACATTTATTGTCGAATCGGAAACAAAACGTTTTTGAGCAGTATCAACATTTAATAATCGATGAAGCGCATCAAATATTAAATTATGCGTTGAAATATACGACTTTAGCGATAAAGTATCAAGATTTGAAATATATAATTTCACAAACACTTCAGGAATTTGATACATCTGGTGTAAGTCAGAAGCAAAAACTAAGTGATTTGACATTCTTTCAATACGGGAGTATCAATAATGAATTGCATCAAATGAATGAAAAGTATGAACAACTCTTTGATTACTTATTACAGCATTATTATAGTGACCGTATTGTTAAAGCTGAGTTAACTGCCCAAGATGAAATTTCTTTGCTATTACATGAAATTAAACAAACGTTGGCTACCATTGCATTAGTCCCAAATATTACAAAAATGCAAAGAAAAATGATTGAAAATTTAATGCATACATTTGAACGATTTGTTCAAAATATTGATGCACAAGGTGCGTTATATTTATTATTTAACAATCATAATAAATCTGGCATTCAAATAATTTTAAAAGAAAATAAAATAAGAAGTGTGATTGAACAATATATTATCAATGCTTTTGATGCAAAAATCTTTATTTCAGGAACAATTAATTCAATTAATGAACATAACGTCTTATCTGATTTATTCATGGAAAGCAAAAAATACATTAAGTTTGAATCATCATTTGACAAGGTGAAAGCACCACTGTTTATTCCAAACGATATACCACAATTTAATTATCAGCACCAAGATGAATATATTGAGAAATGTTTAGAATATATTTTATTGTATTTAAATCGTTATGATGGTAAAGCATTAATTTTGCTCAATAGTTATCAACAAGTGGAGTTATTACGCGATTACTTATATGATACTGCACTCGATCAAGTGATTCTTACGCAAAATAGTGATGTGAATACAACAAAGCTCAATCAACAATTCAACCAGCTTGAAAAAGGTGTGTTACTTGCAACACAGACATTTTATGAAGGTATCGACTTTAAATATAGTGGTGTTAAATGTGTCATGATTGTATCTTTACCATTTATGCACCCAAAAGATATTAATATTGCATTAATGAAAGATGAAGTGGATGATGTCTTTCTAGATTATCAAGTGCCAGTAGCAGTGAATAAACTGCACCAGGCAACAGGCAGATTAATTCGCACTGAAAATGATAAAGGCTGGATGATATGTTTTGATCGTCGTATAGTTGATAGTCGATATGCGAATAAATTTAAGCATATTTTACGTAACTATGAATTATTTGAAGGAGCTATTGAAGATTTTGAATCTTTCCTAAGCCAGGTTTATAAAAGTTTTTCATAATAATATCGTAAATGACTTAATAATTACCTGATTTATTGGTAAACTGTTCTTATAATAAATGCTAGGAGGAATGAGGTATCGTGGAATTATCTCAACGTGTACAAAAATTAACACCTTCAACGACTTTAGCAATAACTGCGAAAGCGAATGAATTAAAAGCAAGTGGACAACCAGTGATTGGATTAGCTGCAGGTGAACCTGATTTTAATACACCTCAAAATATTATTTATAAAGCATTTGAAGCCGTTCAAAATGGCGCAACAAAATATACACCATCTGGTGGGCTAAAACAACTTAAAGAAGCCATTCAACAAAAATTAAAAAATGACAACCAATTAGATTATGCTTTAAACGAAATTATGGTTGCAAGTGGGGCGAAACATGCTTTATATAACTTATTCCAGGCATTATTAAATGACGGTGATGAAGTCATCGTCCCGATTCCTTATTGGGTAAGTTATCCTGAGCAAGTTATTTTAGCAGGTGGAAAAGTTGTTTATGCTGATAGTGATGAATCTACTGAATATAAAGTAACGGTCGAAGTACTGGATAAAGTTAGAACGGATAGAACGAAAGCATTAGTATTAACATCACCAAGTAATCCGAGCGGTATGGTATATACAAAAGAAGAACTACAACAAATTGCAGATTGGGCAGTTAAAAATAAAATTGTCGTCGTTTCTGATGAAATTTATGAAACGCTAGTATATGACGGAGAACATGTAAGTATTGCAAGCTTTAATGATGATATTAAAGCATTAACTGTTGTGATTAACGGTGTTTCGAAAAGTCATTCAATGACAGGTTGGCGTATCGGTTATGCATGTGGAGATGCGAAATTAATTAAAGCGATGACAGATTTATCAAGTCACTCAACAAGTAACCCGACGACACCTTCACAATGGGCAGCAATTGAAGCGTATAATGGAGATAAAACGTTCTTAAATGAAATGAATGGTATCTTCAAAAGTCGCTTAGATGAAATTTATCCTAAATTAATGGAAATCCCAGGAATTCAATGTATTAAACCAAAAGGAGCTTTCTATTTATATCCGAATGTTAGTGAAACAGTGAAATTATGCGGGTATGATAATACTGAAGAATTTGTTACTGCATTGTTAGAAGAAAAATTAGTTGCGGTAGTGCCAGGTTCTGGTTTCGGTTCACCCAATAATATTCGTTTAAGTTATGCAACAGATTTAGAATCTATGCACGAAGCAATTAAACGCATCAAAGAATTCGTAGAAGAGAAAATGGAGAAATAGTTATGACAAAAATTACAATTAATCAAGCAAGCAAATATGTAGGACAAGAAGTAACAATTGGTGCTTGGATTTTAAATAAACGTTCAAGCGGTAAAATTGCATTTTTACAATTACGTGATGGTACTGGTTTTATGCAGGCAGTAGTTGTGAAGGAATCTGTTGGAGAAGATTTATTTAAAGTTGCTAAAGGGATTACACAGGAATCATCTTTATACATCACTGGGATTATTAAAGAAGATGAGCGTTCTGACTTCGGTTATGAGATGGAAGTTACAGGAATGGACGTTATTCATGAATCTGTAGATTATCCTATTACACCGAAAGCACATGGTACAGACTTCTTAATGGATCACCGTCATTTATGGCTACGTTCAAAACGTCAGCATGCTGTAATGAAGATTCGTAACGAAATCATTCGTGCAACATATGAATTCTTTAATAACGAAGGATTTACAAAGATTGATCCACCAATTTTAACGGGATCAGCGCCAGAAGGTACTAGTGAATTATTCCATACTAAATATTTTGATGAAGATGCATTTTTATCTCAATCTGGTCAATTATATATGGAAGCGGCAGCGATGGCGCATGGTAAAGTATTTTCATTCGGTCCTACATTCCGTGCTGAAAAGTCAAAAACACGTCGTCATTTAATTGAATTCTGGATGATTGAACCTGAAATGGCGTTTTATGAGCATGAAGATAGTCTGAAAGTGCAAGAACAATATGTTGCTTATATTGTTCAATCAGTGCTTAAAAACTGTCAATTAGACTTAAAATTATTAGGTCGTGATACTTCTAAATTAGAAAAAGTGAAAGCACCATTCCCACGTATCACTTATACTGAAGCAATTAAATTCTTAAAAGAACAAGGCTTTGACGATATCGAGTGGGGTGATGATTTCGGAGCACCACATGAAACAGCAATTGCAAATCATTTTGATTTACCGGTATTTATTATGAATTATCCTACGGGTATTAAGCCATTCTATATGCAACCTAACCCGGAAGAAGAAGGTACTGTTAAGTGTGCTGATATGATTGCACCTGAAGGCTACGGAGAAATCATTGGTGGTTCTGAACGTATTAACGATTTAGCGTTATTAGAACAACGTATTCAAGAGCATGGATTAGATCCAGCAGCATACAGCTACTATACAGATTTACGTAAATACGGTAGCGTCCCGCATTCTGGTTTCGGTTTAGGATTAGAACGTACAGTTGCATGGTTATCAGGTGTAGAGCATGTGCGAGAAACAAGTCCTTTCCCACGTTTATTAAACCGTTTATATCCATAGTATGTAAACGTCAAATGATAATATATTATGAATTAAATCGTATAGATATAGCAATATATCTGTACGATTTTTCTATCACAAGGAGGAGCAATGAGCATATTTACAAAAGATATCATGATTCCTCGAATATTATTCGAACACTATTATCAAATCGGTATGAGTGAAACAGAACTCATTCTCATCATGAAAATAATTGAGTTGTCTGAAAAAAATAGTTTGCCATCTTTTGAGACGATCAGCAATGCGATGAGTATTGATAAATCGCAAGTGATGATTATTTTGCAAAACTTAATTAGTAAAGATTTCATAAAAATTAATGTAAAAAAATACGATGAACAACATTTTGAGGAACGATATGATTTGTCACCACTTGAGCAACGTTTAATGCAGTTGAAAGATGAAGCAATGAAGACGACTAATATACAAACGCAGCAGGCGAGTTTCAAAGAAGTATTCGAACGCTTTGAAGTGACGTTTGGTAGACCATTAACGCCGATTGAAATTGAAACGATAACGCACTGGATCGATACGGATCATCATTCAGCGCCGCTTATCATTACTGCATTAAACGAAGCGAGTAGTCATAATAAATTAAGCATTAAATATATTGACCGCATATTGCTCAACTGGAAGAAGCGAAATGTGAAAACGATTGACGAATCTAAAGCGATTAGCGATACGTTTAAACCAACAAAAACTTTAACAAAAACGATACCGGAGATACCGGTGTTTGACTGGGTGAACGGGGAGAATCCATATGATCAGTAAGAAGAAAACTTTAGCGATGCTCGATGTGATTGATGAAATGTTTCCTGATGCGGAATGTGAGCTTGTCCATGACAATCCTTTTGAACTCACGATTGCTGTATTATTATCTGCACAATGTACGGATGTCCTAGTTAATAAAGTAACGAAGACATTGTTTCAAAAGTATAAATCGCCGGAAGATTATATCAAGGTAAGTGTTGAGGAATTAATGGATGATATACGATCTATTGGATTGTATAAAAATAAAGCAAAAAATATTCAGGCATTATGTCGTATACTGATTGAAAAATATAATGGTGAAGTACCGAAAACACATTCAGAACTCGTTCAATTACCAGGTGTAGGACAAAAAACAGCAAATGTTGTTGTTTCAGTTGCTTATGGCATACCAGCACTTGCAGTAGATACACATGTTGAACGCGTTTCAAAGCGCTTAGGAATATGCAAATGGAAAGATAACGTGAAGCAAGTTGAATCGACATTACGCAGTAAAATCCCGAAAGAACGATGGAATAAAACTCATCATCAGTTAATCTTTTTCGGCCGCTACCATTGTGTAGCACGTAATCCGAAATGTTTGGAATGTCCATTACTACAAGACTGTAGAGAAGGGAGAAAAAGACATAAGGTGGTTATATCTTGAAGGAACGTATGAAAGCTTTAGAATCATTAATCGATGCACATAGTCGTAACCGAACATTATCAAGTCATGAAGCACAAAAGTTACTGGATGAATATTTTAACGGTTTGTTATATTTAATGTGTGAACTCAACGATAGTAATCCAGTGAATAATGACAATACATTTGAACATGGCCCATTAAATTTTAATGAGCGACTACAATATATTGAAGCCCGTAAATATCATTTTATGGGCTATCAACAGATGAAAACGATGTGTATTGAAATTCAAAAGATGTTAGCAATAAAAAACATAAAAAAGAAGCGACAACATTAATGTGTTTCGCTTCTTTTTTATTGTGATGGTTTAGTTGTGGTTACTGTTGTTGTATTTGTTTTTGGTGTGACTACTTTTGGATTTGCTTGTACTGAATGTGCTTCTACTGTTACTGGTGCTGTTGTTTTTGGTTGTGTAGTAGCTGGTACAGTTGTTTTTGGTGTTTCCGTAGTAACAACTTTTTTCTCAGTATTGACTGCTTTACTTTCGGTTGTTGCTTTTTCAGTAGTTGATTTTTCAGTTGTTGCAACTTCAGAAGTACGTGTTTTATTCACACGTACTTCTTGAGATTGCACATTATTAATTGTATTTGGATAATAGGTTGGAGTTTGATTCGACTTAATGTCTGCTTTACTTGTTAAGATTGTATTCGTATCATTTTGACCTTTTACTCTAACAACGTTACCGAATTTTTCTACACTGTCTGGCATTGTGAAATCCTGACCATCAATTGGGCTAATTTCACCCATTACTTGCTTAAATAAATATTTCGGTAGCGATTGTTCTTCAGCGCCGACAAATGAATTTGCGCCACCTTCAGCCATTTTTGTAAAGCCCATCCAGACGGACATTGTATATCTTGGAGAATATCCAACAATCCAAACGTCTTTTGCAGCGTTGTCTGGTAAATTGTATTTAATATACGTTTCATCTGCGTATGTTCCAGTACCCGTTTTAGCAGCTAAATTTAAGCCCGGAATACTTGAGCCATAAGCTGTTCCTAACGGTTCAAATGTACCTTTTAACATATCCGTAATAATGTACGCTGTATAATCTTCCATTGCTTTTTCTGAAACAGTTTCGAATTGTATTGTTTCATCATCTTGCGTTACAACTTTGCGAATTGCATGTGCTTTATTATAAGTTCCGCCGTTACCAAATGCTGAGAAAGCACTTGCCATTTGTAGTGGAGAGAATTCAGACGATGCACCGCCTAATGCTTCAGCTGGTCCAAGATCTTTTGATTGATATTCTAGACCTACATTTTTCGCAAAGTTATATGATGCTTCATGTCCAGCAGTGTTTTTAACTTCCTGGAATATTTTTAATGCCGGAATGTTAAAACTACGACGAATTGCATCACGCATCGTAACAACGCCATGATTTTGTGTATCATAGTTTTTAAATTTGATACCATTGATATCATATGCAGATTCATCTTGAATTCTGTGATTAGTCGACCATTTCTCATTTTCTACAACGGGACCATAACTTAAAAATGGCTTTATTGTAGAACCAACAGGGTGAACATCTGTAGCTAAATTGCGATCAACGACATCTTTATAGTTTCTACCACCACTAATTGCAACTAATGCCCCTGTCTGTGTATCAACAATTGTAGATGCAGCTTGTTGATATTTATTCTTATAAATAGCCATATTATCAACATTATTTTGTAATGAAATTTGCGCATTGTTATCCATATTTGTATAAATTTTTAGTCCACTCGTTAAAACATCACTTAATGATTTATCTTCAAATTCTTTATTGTTTTTTAATTCTTGTTTTATTACGTTAACGTATGAAGCATACTTTGGATCGTTTTCTTCTATATTTTGTCTTTGAGCTGCCGTTCTTGGCACTAAGTTTTTCGTTAAATCTTCAGATTGTGCCTGTTCCATTTCCGCTTTAGTAATACGGTTATGGCGATTCATTAAGTAAAGTACTGTATCTTTCCGCTTTTCTGCTGCTTCAGGATGATCATATAGATTATAGCTGTTTGGCACTTGCGGTAAACCAGCTAAATAAGCTGTTTCTGCAAGTGAAAGCTGATTTAAATCTTTATTGAAATAATATCTGGCAGCTGTTTTAACACCATAAATACCATCAGAATAATAGATTTTATTCATATACATTTCAAAGATTTGATTCTTGTCATATTCCTGTTCAAGACGGTACGAAAGATAAGCTTCCTGAGCTTTACGTTCAATAGATTTTTGATCTGTTAAGAATGAACGTTTTACTACTTGTTGTGTTAATGTTGATGCACCTTGCGCACCAAAGCCACCTGTAAAGTTTTTAAATATTGCACCTGTTAGTCGTTTGAAATCAAGTGCACCATGTTCATAAAAGCGGTTATCCTCAGTTGCAAGGACAGCATTGCGCATCTTATCCGGAATGTCTGCGAATTTAACATTTTCGCGCTTTTGACCGTTATATAATACCGTAACTAAGTTATTATCTTTATCATATATTTTAGTCGGTAATTGATCACGTAAAGCTGATTCATTAAATTTAGGTGCTTTATATGCATAGTATAAAAATAAACACATTGCTAACACGACTAATAGTGTGCCTAACGCAAACAATCCACCAAGTACTTGTAAAATCGTTCGCTTTAAACTTCTTTTCTTTTTCGCCATTATTAAATCCTCTCTCTCATTAAACTTACACTGTATAAAAAGATTGTACTGCTTTTAAGTAGTCAATTCTAGGACGAAAAGTGTATGGTATCAATATACCATTCTTTTTAATTTCCTTTAACTGAATTGATTTCCTTTCGTTATTCAAATAACGCTGCCAGTAATTGAAAAATATTTCAAAAGGCAATAAATAAATTTCATCCAGGCTTGAAAAACATATTAAAATAAAAACAATACCACCATGCTGATAGACTTGCTGCATATGTTTAACTTGATGGTCGTGTATATTAATCAATGGAAAACTTGTTTTATTTTGAGTAGCTTTCGCTTCAAAATCAATGTATTTTCCTTTGTAAATACCGTTGTAATCCGTCGTAGAAGCGCGTCTAAAATAAGCTTCTTTTATAACAGCTTTTGCTCTTTTAGGATAATCGACATGTACAATTTGAATCGGTGTCGGTTTTTTATGGATGATAGCGATATCTTGTTGAAGATAATATCGATTACTCAAATCAATTTCATCTTCAAATTTCATGCCACGTTTACCATATTCAATTTTACTATTTTTCTCGTTGTTTGTAACTAAGTCTGGAGTCTTAGACTTTTTACCATTTGGATAATTCACCATTTAACTCATCCTAGTTGTAGAGTATCATAAAATATATACAATGATTTTATCATATCTATGAAAGGAGTTCTTCAATGTTACAGAAATGTATTATAACTTTAATTCAGGATTTGAACGCTATAGAAATATATTATACACAAGCTAAAAATGGACGCAATTTTAATTTTGTTATAGATGTACAGCCGTTTACAGAAAAAATTGATCGTCATATCGAAGACTTACAACAATTTCATCCAGCGATAATTCAACTGCCATTAATGAATGAACAAAAATTATCTTTGCTCATTTTACATTTACGAGAATTATCTGTTGATTGTTTCTTTGAAAAAACAAGCAAAAAATTATTTATAGATAAATTTAAAGCTGTTAATCACGATTTAAACTATATCCTCAGACAGACGGAACAATAATTTGTGCTATGAAAACAATTTATATAACAGGATATAAACCATTTGAATTAGGAATATATAAAAACAATCAGCCAGAAGTACGCTTTATCAAACGCTTCTTGCAGGAAAGAATTAAAGCTTACATAGAAGAAGGGCTCGAGTGGGTCATCATTCAAGGAAACCTTGGGACAGAATTATGGGCAGGTGAGGTTGTAATACGATTAAAAAAGCATTATCCGATTAAATTAGGGATTATCACACCTTTTTTAAATCATTTTGAAAAATGGAATGAAGAAAATCAATTGTATTATCAAAAAATTATTAGCAAAGCCGATTATATCAACAGTGTGTATCATGAACCTTATAAAGGGGGTTATATGTTTAGTCAGACAAATCAATTTATAATAGATAATACAGAAGGTGCTTTAATATTTTATGATGAAGAACATGAAGGTAGTCCAAAATACTTTAAACGTACCGTCGTTGATTTTATGACTGAAAATAACTATACTATGGATAGTATAAGTTTATTTGATTTATCTGAATTTGTAAGTGAATATATGAGAGAACAAGAAAATTAGAGGTGTAATGATGTCAGAGCTGAATTTAAAATTATCTGCAAAAGATATTTATGAAAAAGAATTCGAACGCACAATGGTACGTGGATTTAAACCGGAAGATGTTGATAGTTTTCTTGATGAAATTATAGAAGATTATCAAAAAATGGCAGATATGAACAATCAATTGTTGAAACTATCTGATGAAAATAAGAAATTAAAACGAGAAATTGAAAACTTAAGAATGAGAGTAGCGACTGGACGAAATGATGTTCAGCAGCAGGCACCGAACAATTATGACATATTAAAGCGTATTTCTAATTTAGAGAAAGCTGTATTTGGAAAATAAATGTCTTCGCTTTATGATTCAATTGGTGTTATAATATATGAATGTTAAAAGATATCTCGGATAATCGCTATACTTTGTATAGAGGAAAGTCCATGCTCACACAGCTCTGAGATGACTGTAGTGATCGTGCTTGGTGAAACAATAAGCCAAGGCATTAATTTGACGGCAACGAACCGACCTAAGTCGATGATATGGTCTAAGTAGTTTGAAAGTGCCACAGTGACGTAGCTTCTTTAGAAATAAAGAAGGTGGAACGCGGTAAACCCCTCGAGTGAGCAATCCAAATTAGGTAGGAGCACTTTTCTAGCGGAAATGAACGTATAGAAGAGGTAGAGTAATCTACAGACAGATGATTATCACCGGCGTACGAGAGTAACTAGACTCATTTGCAGTACTAAGGAACAGAACATGGCTTATAGAGATATCTTTCTAGATGGCCCTCCGTAATGGAGGGCTTTTTTATTTGTATTTTTATTTATAGAAGGATACGAACATGTTACAATAAATTAAATAAAACCTACATAATACCGTAAATATATTATGTAAACTTGGAGGAAATTATGTATCAATTATTAGCAACTACACCTATGGGGATGGAAGCAGTAGCCGCAAAAGAAGTTCAAGCCCTAGGATATGAAACAACTACAGAAAATGGACGTGTACTGTACAAAGGAGACGCACGTGCTATCGTTAAGTCTAACTTATGGTTACGCAGTGCCGATAGAGTAAAGCTTGTTGTAGGCCGTTTTTATGCCACTACTTTTGAACAGTTATTTGATCAGACTAAAAATATTCCATGGGAAAATTTTATTAGTGAAAATGGAAGTTTTCCAGTGCAAGGCAGAAGTTTAAAATCAAAATTATTTAGTGTACCAGACTGTCAGGCAATCGTAAAAAAAGCGATTGTTGAGCGTTTAAAGAAAGCGCATAATCAGCAAGGATGGTTACGTGAAGATGGTGCGTTATATAAAGTTGAAGTGGCAATCTTAAAAGACGAAGTACTATTAACAATCGATACTTCAGGCGCAGGTTTACATAAACGTGGGTATCGTTTAGCGCAAGGTGAAGCACCGATGAAAGAAACACTTGCTGCAGCATTAGTGTTACTATCAAACTGGAAAGGTGAAACACCGTTTATCGACCCGTTCTGTGGATCTGGAACAATTGCGATAGAAGCAGCAATGATCGCTCAAAATATTGCACCAGGATTTAACCGTGACTTTGTCAGTGAAGATTGGGATATTATTCCTAAAGGGATGTATGATGAAGAACGTGTGAAAGCAGAAGAAGTAGCAGAATATGATAAAGAAATTTCGATTATAGCGAGTGATATTGACCCTAGAATGGTTGAAATTGCGCGCAATAATGCAATTGAAGTAGGATTTGGCGATATTATTGAATTTAAACAGATGAATGTACATGATTTAACTTTAGACAGCGAAAAAGGTGCAATCGTAGGTAACCCTCCTTATGGAGAACGTATTGGGGAGCGTGAAGAAGTTGAAGCAATGTATAAGTATTTAGGGCAATTAATAGAAAAAAATCCGAAATGGTCATTGTACATCTTAACAAGCTTAAAAACATTTGAATTATTAGTCGGTAAAAAAGCAACGAAACGCCGCAAATTATTTAACGGCTATATTGAATGTACGTATTATCAATATTGGGGAGAAAAATAGGAGAGGCCGTTTAAAGCAGAGGCTGTTGAACTTGCGTTAAGACCTCTAATCTCTTTCTTGTTACAACACAATGCATAATTTTATGCATTGTGTTGTTTTTCGTTTATGATAAATGTATTAATGATAAGGTGATGATGTAATGAAGTTAAGTATTTTAGATCAAGTGCCGATGTCTCGAGGCGAATCACCGATAGATGCGCTTAATCATTCAATGGAATTGGTGCAATTTGCTGATCAAATTGGTTACCATCGTTATTTTGTAGCTGAGCATCATAATACGACGGGATTAATTAGTCATGCGCCAGAAATATTGATGACACGGTTATTATCAATTACTGAAAAAATAAATATCGGTTCAGCTGGTATATTACTTCCTCAATATAGTCCGTATAAAATAGCTGAGAATGCTAATTTACTGGAAGCTATGTTTCCAGGTCGTGTAACCATTGGTTTAGGTAATTCTCCAGGAGGAAGTGAGATTACAAGAAGGGCACTTACAGATGGTGCAGAGAGTAAAGTGAGGGATTACGATCGTTTAATAGAAGACTTCTTAGGCTTTATGCGTAACACATTGCCGTTAAACCATCAATTTAGAAGTGTAAAAGCAGGCCCGAGAATAGATACACACCCAGATGTTTTTACGTTAGGTTTAACAGATAATGGTGCGAAACGGGCAGCTAAGTTAGGTATCGGATTTGTATTTGGTGATTTTATTCATGATAAATATCGTGATAGTGCAATAAATATTTATCAATCTGAATTTGTAGCAAATCGATTTATGGCTAAGCCATATACTATATTTTGTAGTTTTATTATCGTAGTGAAAGATGAAGCAGAAAGAGATATGCAAACGCGTATTTTAGACCATTGGTTACTTAATGTTTCTAAGGGTCGAGATACGGTTGTTCCGAGTTACGAACAAGTAAAAGGAATTGTTTATAACGAAAAGGACAAAGCAATCATTAAAGCGAATTGTAAAAGGTATTGCATCGGATTAAAACATGAAGTTGCTCATTATATTGAAGATTTAAATAACCAATATCATATTGATGAGTTAATGGTCATTAATAATACACATCATTTTGAACTTAAATTGGAAAGTTTTAAGGATATAAAAGAGATTGTAGATGAATTAAATTAAAAAAATAAGACATCAGCCATTTTTGATGATGTCTTATTTTTTATTGATATTACCAAAGTTTACCTTCACCCATACCTTTAGCACCAGGCGGTGGATCCATAAACATTTGTCCTACCGGAATTGTATAAGCGATTAAAATTAAAGCAATCGTTACAATAATTAAGAATTTCCAGTTTTCAACGAATTTATAAACAGGTGCATGTTGATCCATTGCTTCAGCAACAGGGAATGCTTCATAACCTTTAGGTGCAAAGAATGCTAATTGGATAAATACGATGACTACTAAGATGATAGAGATGAAAAGAATCGTACCACCTACAGCTTGAATCACCTGGTAGGGTAACCATTCAGCTGCAATTTTTGATCCGCCGTACTCTGAGTAAGTAGAACGACGTGGTGCTCCAAATAAACCGATAAAGTGCATTGCACCAGACATAATTGACATACCTAATGCCCACATTAAACCTTGAATAATAGCTAATCTATTAATTGCTTTTGTCATAACACGACCAGTTGCGTGTGGAATTAACCAATACATTGTTCCAAAGAATGTTAAGATAACTGCTGTTGCTACTGTTAAATGGAAGTGACCTGTAATCCAGATTGTATTATGAACGACTTGGTCCATTTGTGCTGAAGCGTTAACTAAACCACCAGCACCACCCGGAATAAACGCGGCCATACCGATAAATGGTAATACAAATCGTGCATCATTCCATGGTAAAGTTTTAACCCATCCCATTAAACCTTTTGCACCAATACTACGACCATAAGATTCAAACGTTGCAAATAAACTAAATGCTGTCATTAAAGATGGAATAACAACCATAAATGTTAATACAACTTGTACATATTTCCATGTTACATCAATACCAGGTTCAGTTAACTGATGGTGAATACCAACTGGGATTGAGAAGAATAAGAATAACATAAAACTCATACGTGCTAAATTATCACTGAATGCTTTCGCACCGATAATTTTTGGTACAACTGCATACCATGACATATATGCAGGTAATAACCAGAAATAAACTAATGCATGACCAAAGTACCAGAATAATGTACGGCTTAATGAAACGTCAATACGTTCAACTAAACCTAATGACCAAGGAATCATTTGTAATAATACAGTTGCAGCAACTCCAAGTGAACATACGATCCACATTACGTTATTGATTGTTGCCATATATGAAAGTAAAGGTGATTTTTGTCCTTTGTTCTCTTTTTTCCATTGTGCATAACGCATAATTTGTCCAGCTGCTGAGATCCAAGACCCAACAACAACTAATGCCATACCTACATAGAAAATTACATGCGCTTTAAGTGGTGCATAAAAAGTATATAAAACTGTCGCTTTATTTAGTAATACCATAGTTGCAGCCATTGCTGTACCAATTACCATTACCCAGAATCCAATCCAGATTAATTTACGTTGTAAAGGTGATAATTGACCGCTTGTTCTAATTACGGCTGCTGTTTGAAAGCCCATAATGAAGAATGTTGTTAATACTAACGCTAAAATAATACCGTGTACTGTTAATATTTGATAATAACTAATACCTGCTGGTAACTTTAAAGTACCAGATCGCACTAATGTTTGTACTAAACCAGCAAGGCCTCCAATAATAAGGCATACAATAGCAACATACATATGTGCCATAACTAATTTACCATCTTTTTTATCCATCACAACACGTTCTGACATATCTTCAGCATGATGATTTCTAAATGTTGCACGTTCGTCGAATGCACCACTATCTAATTTGAATTCGTTCATTTCTTATCAACCACCTTAATGTTAGACTTCATGTCAGCATGTCCCATACCGCAATATTCGTTACATAATAATAAATATTCACCCGTTTTATCAAATGTTTTTACGAATGTTGATTTATGACCTGGTTCAATCATCATGTTGACATTTGTTTGTGCAATTTCAAAACCATGAACAACGTCTCGGCTTGTCGCAATAATTTTTACTTTTGCTCCTTTTGGAATTTCAACTTGACCTGGATTGTAGTTAAAAGCTGATACGACAAAAACTAATTCGTAATCCCAATCTTTTCCTTCAACTTTGTGTAAACCAGGTTTACTGAATGTTGGATCTTTATCAATTAATTCTGGTTCAATAAATTCACGACCACTGGCAATCGGCTCATGACCATTATGAATTGCTGATACAAAAATAATACTTAAGAATAAAACAAGTGAACCCATACCTAATGCGAGCCAAATTTTCTCTAACTTATGCAAAATATTCCCCTCCTATATACGTTCTAAAAATAAAATAAAAATAGCAAACCAAGTTACAACGAATACTGCACCTAAAAACAATACAGAAGCCATTGTACCTCTTAAATCTAAATCATGATGTGATTCTTCTGTTGCTTGAATCGGATCGATGTGTTGATTTAAATTTTTCTCCTCAGTCATACTGTACACCCTTTCTTAATAGCTTTTCTTTCTTTATAATAATAGAGTACAAAGTATATTAATGTGATAAATATCACAGTTTTTGAATTTCGTTAAAAATTTCACAAATAAATATATATAAATGAGGTATATCATGAAATATGAAAAGCAAATTAAACATTTATATCAATTAAAAAAGGAAGTTGAGAAGTCTGATAATAATATTTTAGTTGAACAAATTAATGAAATAATAAAAAAGATACACCAGGAGCGAACGGTTATTAGTTTTATCGGGCATTTTTCTTCTGGAAAATCTTCATTAATCAATACTATTTTTAATGAAAATATATTACCAAGTTCTCCAGTACCAACGACGAGTAATACTGCGCAAATTATTATCAGCGATCAAGATTATGTCCGTATTAACCTGGATAATCATACATATAGTGATTTAAATCATTATGATGAAATAAAGAAAGTCAATACATTGAACCATAAAATAGAATCTGTGGAAATAAATAAAGTATCTAATTGCTTTGAAATTGGAACTGTCATCCAAGATACACCGGGTATTGATGCAACGTTTAAAAATCACGAAGCAAGTACAATGAAATTCTTGCTTGTCAGTGACGTCGTATTTTATACAGTTGAATATAATCACGTTAATTCAGAGAAAAACTTTGATCAAATCCGTGCATTGAACGCATTAAATGTGCCTGTTGTGTTGATTATTAATCAAATCGATAAACATCAAGAGCATGAATTATCATTTGAAGCGTTTAAATCAGCCATTTCAGAAAATATTTCACGTTGGAGCCTGAATATCGAAAAGATTTTGTATACATCAATATACGATAGTCCTTATAATGAAATCGATCGAGTAAAGCCAGTGATGAAAACTTATACTAGTGAAGCAAAAGCAAATAAAGATGCTTATTTTGAGCGAATGATTCATTATATTGAGACAACGCAAATTGAATATTTACAATTCAAAAAGCAAAATCTCCTTTTAGATTTAAATATTGAAGAAGATGAGGTTGAACGAGCATATGAGAAGGCGACAGAAAGTGCTGCAATGAACGCAGAGCAAGCTATTTTAACTGATCCCAATAATGAACAACTACTATTAAATGGTGTAAAAGATATTATTAAGAATGCCTATTTAATGCCATTTGAAATGCGAGAAAAGAATCGTAGCATGTTAGAAACATTCGCAGATAACTATAAAGTACCAGGAATATTTGGCAAAAAAGCGAAGTTACTTGCAATACAAGATGAAAAAGTGAGTGACGTTGTTGAAGCGATGAACGCAATCATCGAAAAACAAATCACATTCCAGTTAAAAGAATATTATCATACGTTTTCTAAATATTTAATGGATCCAAGTATGGTTAGCGGCTTAGCATTTAAAATTACGAACGATGAAGTGAAACATTTAATCAAGCAACAACCATCAATTTCAAATGATTACGTATTGATTTATTCTGATGAATTAAAATTATTTATTGAACGAATGATATTAAATAGACAAAAATCATGGCATGTACAGTTCATAAAAAATATAAATATGTCTAATTTAAATACAAATGCTACAGTAAGTGAAGAAACTGTGAAGTTTGAAGACTACTTTGTGAATGAAAAGTATATTGAATCTATTACGACTAAAAATTATCTACATTACTATATTCATGTCGACGAATCTGTTGATAAATTAATCGGAAGAGAATACGTTACATTTGAAATGTTTGAAGAGGAACCAACATCTATTGAAAAGACAGTGAAAGTAACAAATGAACAATATGTAAATTTAAATCGCAGTTCAAGTATATTAAATCATTTGGCACAGGTGGATTATTTTAAGACAGATATAGAAAAAATTAATACACAAATACGACGATTGAATCAAAATATGACTAAAATTGTAGTTTTTGGGGCTTTTAGTGCAGGGAAAAGTGCAATGATTAATGCACTTTTAAAAGAAGAAATTTTAGTATCATCTCCAAATCCAACGACAGCTTCAATAACTGAAATTCAATATGGAGATAAAAACTATGTTACATTTAAGCTTGAAAAAGATATATTGAAATCATTAAACGATATGATGTTAACTTCAGCAATTGAAATTACTACGATACCACAGTGGATTAAACGATTTAATGGAAAGTTAGATCAATTAAGCGCACAAAATAGAAACTTTGCAGAAGCAATCATTCAAAACTATGATCGCTATGCAACTTATCTATCTGAGTTAACGACAATTGAGGTACGTGATGATGAAATTAAGCAGTACACAGCAGAAGATGCGCATGCAGCTTTCGTCCAAAAGATAACGTTAGGTGTTCAAAATGATTTCTTAAAAGATAAAATCATTATTGACTCACCGGGCACTGGTAGTACAAACAGTCGCCATACTAAAGAAACGACAGAAATCATTGCGGATAGTGACTTATTGATATATGTATCATATTACAACCATGTGTACACTGAAAAAGATAAAGCATTTCTTTCTTATTTGAATGAAGTAGAAATTATAAATGAGGATAGTCAAAACTTCTTTGTCATTAACGCGGTCGATTTAGCGAAAGATGAAGGTGAATTGCAATCGGTCATAAATTACTTATCAAATGAACTTCAAGCAATTCATATTAATGACCCAATCTATCCAATATCAAGTCGAAATGCACTTAAATCTTATGATGAACGATTTACAGCATTTAAATCAGCAATAGAGCAATTTGTGACAGCAACGAGCAAACAACAAAAAATTAAACAAATTAATCATCATTCAGAAATATTATTCGATAAAGCGAAAGCACTCGTTACAAATTTTGAAGCGTATGAAAAACAAATGATTCAACGCAACATGCAATATGCACAATGGTTAGAGAATGGACCAATAGAAAATTCAATAGTAGAAATCGTGAAAAGTGCAATTTTAGATGTATTAAACGAACAAACAACATATTTAAAAGACAAAATGAAAATTCAGTTATATGATGTATTAAAAGCTGAAATTAATACGTCTTCAGATTTAGCAACCGTGAATCAAAGTTATTTACACGCTGTACAGCTTAAGCTCAACGAAGAATTATATTTAATCATACCTAGATTAAACAAAGCGGTTCAAAACCAATTTAATCTAGCAGTGAGTGTTGTATCCAAAGCTTTAGAACAGAATGAAATATATGAAGATATTCAATTTAAAAACCAATATATAAATCCTAATGAATTAAGTATTAGCCAAATTACAGATCAATTACATCAGTTAAAACTAGGTAATATTAAACAAAAGCAACTCATGAATCAAAGTTTAAGAACAGAACTTTATGATACAATACATGCATCAACGTTAGCAGAAATGAAATCAATAATTGATCAGTACGAAAATAGAATAAAGCAATTAATCAACGACAATTTAATTATTTTGACGGAGCATATTAACAAAAAGAATGAATCAATGCGTCAAACAATGCAAGAAAAAATAGCGCAGAAAATTGATCAATCATTGATTCAAAATGTATCAGAAGCCATTCATAAAATTGAGGTGGAATAATGAAAATTTGGATAACTGAAGCAGAAGCGTTAGAACTTGTATCTCAAGATAAAGCTGTAATTTTTGATTGTCGTGGAGTCATGGATAATTTAGAACAAAGTATTCAAAACTTCATGGATGAAAGAATTGAAGGTGCTGAATATATCCATTCATTTCTAATGGGACAAAATCCGTTGTCAGGAGGACGACATCCTTTACCAGATTTAAATGACTTTGCAGAAATTGTTGAATCTTTTGCACAAGGAAAACAGATCATTGGATATGATAATCGTAATAGCTTTTATGGCACACGTTTTGTATATCTTTGTCACTTAGTCGGACTAGAGTGTTTACTGATAGAAACGGGTTATGAAGATATGAAATTGTTTAATAAATCAACTGATGATCCGTTTAAAGCAAAACATCATACTACGCTAGTATTATATAAATGCTCAGTCGAAGAATACAAAATGGCGGAGAAAAAGATTCGAGAAAAAATGCATAGAAATTTAAATCAAAGTTTTGATAAAAATATCATCGCTTTCTGCGACGATATTCAAGCACTCATTAAATCTCCAAAAGATGATGTTATATTAATCGATGCACGTGCACACGAACGTTATATTGGTGATGTTGAACCGATGGATAAGATTGCAGGTCATATCCCATCAGCAATTAACATTCCTTTCAGTGAAGTGTATTATAACGGGTTACCGAAAAACGAAAACGATTTACGAGAAGTCTTTCAAACGGTATTAGGTAAAGAGAGTATTGTATACTGTGGTTCAGGGCTGAGTGCTACACCTTTATATGTTGCATTAAAAACATTAGACGAAAAAGTTAAGCTATATGCTGGTAGTTATTCGGAATGGGTATCGCGACATCCAGAAATAATTGAAACAGGAGAATAATATGAATAATTTATTAATCGTAGATGGCATGGCGCTATTATTTCGCCATTTCTTTGCTACAAGTTTACACAATAATTATATGAAAAACTCAAAAGGGCTCCCTACGAATGGTGTGCAAGGGTTTGTCCGTCATGTCGTAAGTGCGATTCATGATACAAATGCAACGCATGTAATTGTATGTTGGGATATGGGTGCTAAAACGTTTCGTAATGAAATTGATCCTAATTATAAAGCGCATCGTCCTGCACCACAAGATGAATTAATACCACAATTTGATATGGTACAGGAAATTTCCAGACAGTTAGGCTTTCATAATATTGGAGTTCAAAATTTTGAAGCTGATGATGTGATTGGTACGCTTGCAAAGTCGTTAGATGATACATATAACATTAAAGTCATCAGTGGCGACCGTGATTTACTTCAAATATTGGATGAACACATTGAAGTGTGGTTAACGAAAAAAGGTTTTAATATTTATAATAAGTATGACAAAGCACGATTTATTGAAGAATATCAATTACAACCAAAACAATTAATTGATGTGAAAGCTTTTATGGGTGATACTGCCGATGGTTATCCAGGTGTTAAAGGTATCGGTGAAAAAACAGCATTAAAATTAATTCAAACATATGGTAGTGTAGCCGGTGTATTAGAGCATGTGAATGAATTACCGAAAGGTCAGCAAACAAAGATAAAAGAAAGTATTGAGGCACTGAAATTATCACAACAATTGGCTGAAATACATACTGAAGTCCCTTTACGAATTGATGAAATTGTAAGTGAAATGCCGTATTCGGTTAATCTTGATGCCATGATCCAAATTTGTGAAACATTTGAGTTAAAGGTAGCAAGTAATTTTATTCGGAAATTATAGTTTATATCTTTGATAAAGTAATTTAATTAAAAATGATAACTCAATAAATTATAATGAAGAGGATTAGATTTCATCTAATCCTCTTTGTATTCACAGTCTTATATAGTATAATGACTGAGAAAGAGGTGTATTTATTTGGAATACAACGGTAACCTTGTTCGTCTGATGACGGAAATACATGAATATAAAGGGAAGCAAATTATCTATTTACAATATAATAACAAGACTTTAGAAAAACTGAAATTTGCCGCTTTGTTTCACAATGTCAAATATGGTTGTGCTTTATCGGGCATTAATATATCTGAAACAAAGTTATTGCAATTATTGCATTATAAAAAGGGCTTTGATAATGAAATTGAAGCACAAGTATGTGGCTATAGAGATGCAACGGTGTTAATTAATGAAGATTACGAATTTATCGATATAAATTATCATTCGATCGTTAATTTATATTTGGAAATGACTTTAGGTGATACTGAAACAATAGAAGTGATCGCAGATGACAAAAAGCAATGTTTAATTCGTCGATGTAATGAATATAATGATAAAATGAATAATAAAAGTGTTAATATACTAACAGAAATTTTTGAGTTTATGTATCAATTTATACAATCTGATATTTTCGGTAAACGAACGATGCTACTTTCAAGACTATTAATGCAATTGCTATTGTTTAAATCGAATATTTTAGTTACACAGTATCAAAGTATTGATCGTTTAATATTCCTGGACCGTAGTAATGGAAAACAAAAATTAAGAAAAAAGCAAATGGATCTTTTTAACTTTCAAAGTGTTCTAAGCTTTCAAGATTATTACTTTATGAAATTGATTGAAAGCTATGAAGCGTTAGATTATAATTTTCAGCTCATATTAGATACGAATATAACGCCGAAATATCGTGTATTAAATGTGCTCAATCGTTCATTTGATCCAATATCAAGAAGCGAACTCGAAATTATGTTGGCTGATATTAGCAGAAAAACGATAGAGCGCGCGCTCGTACAACTTCAAAAAGAAGTATTAATTGAAAAAGTAGGACAGGGAAAGGCAACAAAATATAAAGTGAAATAGAATGTTTCACGTGGATAAGGTGGAATTTAATGAAAGTATTCGCGGTAGATATGGATGGTACATTTCTCAATAGCCAAAATGATTATGATCGTGAAATGTTTAAAGATTTATTCGAGCTTTATAAAAATCAATTCTATTTAATTGTTGCAAGCAGCAATACACACCACCATTTAAAAGGTTTCTTTTCAGAACAAGACTTATATTATGTTGCATCTAATGGAGCAGTAGTTATGCATAAAGATGAAATATTACATTCAGCATTTATTAATCGAAATGATATAAGTAACGCTATTCAAACGCTTGATGATTTGAAACTGTATAGTTATGTAATCAGTACAATCGATGCATCGTATGTATCACTTAATGCAGAAAATGCATTTATAAAACGTATGCATCGTTATTATGATAAATTGAACGCTGTATCGAATTTACCCTTAAGTAAAGTTACTAAAATTACCATCGAAGTGGATGGGACGAATTTTGATAAGTCAGAAGTCATCACATTATTACAACACGTGTGTAATAATTGTGCAATTGTAGACAGTGGTTTCAACTGTATTGATATTATTGATAAAAGTACGAATAAAGCGACTGGTATTGAACAAGTCCTCACTCGTATCGGTAAAACTGTGAATGATTTGTATACTTTCGGTGATAGCGATAATGATTTAGAAATGTTAAGCATGACCGCGCACGGTTATGCAATGGAAAATGCCAACTCGAATGTCAAACGTGTCGCGCAACATCTTTGCCCAAGTAATGATGACAACGGCGTATTATTAACAATGGAGAATATATTAAAAGAAGAACTTTGAGCAATATCATATATATTGCTGCAAAGTTCTTCTTGCAATTGTATCTGCATGTTTATTTTGTTGCCGTGGTATCCAATTGATTAAGACGAGCTCAAAAGCAGTTGCCAATGTGTTATAGTCCTGTAAATAAGATTTAAAAAGCGGTTGTTTAACATATTGCTTATCAATGGAATCTACAACTATTTTTGAATCACTATTAATTAATAGTGATTGGCAACCTTGTTGAATTGCAAGTTTCATACCAACGATAAGACTTTGCCATTCTGCCGTATGATTATCAATTTGGCCTAAATACTCGCCATATTCAATGGTCGTTTCATCCATTTTTAATACGATGCCACATGCACTGTGTAGTGGTTGTTGCTTAGTTGAAGCATCAATAAAGATTTGTGCCATGAATAACACCTCATCATTAATTTATTGTATTTCTTTATGGTAAGTTTTTGCCCAGTATCCAAAAGGAATATTGAATAGTGTTGAGGCTAATTTAAATATATACGTTGTAATAAATATTTCAAAGACAACAGCGTTAGGCATTAATCCAGTAAACGCTATGATTGAGAAAAGAGCAGTATCAACAATCGAACTAAAAATGGTACTACCATACGCGCGAATGATAAATGTTCTTTCTGAAGCAAAATATTTTTTAATAAAATTAAATAAATAAACATCGACATACTGCCCAATTATATAGGCAATAATCGAACCTAATACAATACGTGGAACAACACAGAATAAAGTCTTCATACTTTCCTGAGCGATATCTGTTGATGTCGGAATAAACTGTAAAGATGTCGTCATGAGAACAGTCATAATAATTGCAGAAGCAAAGCCTAACCATACAGCTTTTTTAGCAATTGTACGACCGTATCTATCATTTAGTATATCTGTTGCTAAATAGATAGAGGCGAATAATACGTTGCCTAAAGTAGCTGTAATACCAAATAATTCGACTGATTTTGTGACTTGGATATTTGCTATCACTGTTCCTACCGCTACCCAGACAAATAGTCCTTCTTTCCCGAAATATCTGTACATTAACACTAATCCTATAAAGGTCAATAAAAATGCAACAAGTGCCCATAATTCATTTGTCATATAAATCCTCTTTTCTAATAAAAATTAACTAAAGTATTATAGTAGGCTTTCCTTGTTTTGGCAAGAGTATGTTGATAAACAAATTTGCATCACTTTTTATTCATTTTTGATATACTTCATTTGAGGTGAGTTAATGAACCTGGAACAAAAAATAACTTTAAAGCAAATTGATACGTTAACAGATCATTACTGTAACGAATGTATTTTAAAAAGCTATCACCGAAAAACGCATGGAAAAACGTATGCACATCATTATTGTATAAAAAAATGTTCGGTAGGTATTAAAATTAAACAATTAGGCAATGTATTGCAGTAAGGAGACAGGTATGAAAATAATAAAGATAGAACCAACACCTAGCCCAAATACGCTAAAAATCACTTTAGATTATAAAAAAGACGATTTGAAAAGTGCAACATATACAGTGGTTGATGAGACAAATCCTTCTTTTATTAATGCATTATTACAGATTGATGAGGTGAAATCTGTATTTCATGTTATGGATTTTATTTCTGTAGATAAAACAGCAAAATCAGACTGGGAAATCGTTTTACCGAAAATAAAATCAATTTTTGATATGGATGTCGCAGCCCAACCGGTTATTTCAATCGATAATGGTGAGAAGAAAGTTGAAGTATTAAGTTTTAAAAATATACCCTATCAAATTAAAGTAACTGATCATCAAGGTGAAACACGTAAGCAGCTAGATATTAGGTTTATTGATGCCATGTTAGCGGCACAAAATGATGAAGATAATGTTATCCTTTTGCGTAAATGGTTAGATTACGGTATACGTTATGGTGAAACTGACGCCATTATTCAATCGATTAAAGAAGAAATTGATGCAAAATTCCCGAAGGATGAGCTTAGTCGACTCGTCTCACTTGGTAAAGATAATCAGTCGGTACAACAATCTAAACAATTGCACAAAATATCTTTACATACTTTTTTACAGGCGGAAGACTGGCAGGAAAGATACCGCTTAATTGACCATTATCCGAAACCAGATGTAACAGATATTGCATTTTTTGAAACAGTTCTAAAAGATGAAAAGCCACAAATAAGACGTTTAGCTGTCGTATTTTTAGGAATGATTGAAGATAAAAGTGTATTACCGTTATTGCATGATGCTATGAAAGATAGTAATTTAACGGTACGAAGAACAGCTGGTGATACAATCAGTGATTTAGGGTTCAAAGAAAGTTTGCCTATAATGCATCTAGCACTTGATGACAAGCATCCAATTGTAAGATGGCGCGCAGCGATGTTTATTTATGATGAAGGTGATGCGTCAAGTTTGCCATATCTTGAAAAACATTTAGAGGATGAAGCGTTTGACGTCAAATTGCAAGTGCAAATGGCATATGAACGCATTACAAATGGTGAAGCTGCGGTCGGTTCAGTGTGGAAACAAATCGCAAATCGAAATTCAATTTAGAAATGCACCATATAAGCAATATGATTTTATGAAATGATTTAAAGGAGAAATGAAAATGAATGCATATGAAGAATATATGAAATCGATAACAAAAGACATGAGAAGTGAATTAACACAACACGGATTTACTTCATTAGAAACGAGTGAAGCGGTAGAAGATTATTTTAATCATGTGAAAGAAGATGAATCTACTTTCGTTGTTATTAATTCTGTTTGTGGCTGTGCAGCAGGTTTAGCAAGACCCGCTGCAGTAACCGTTGCAACGCAAAATGATAAAAAGCCTGACCATTTATTGACTGTATTTGCAGGTCAAGATCGTGAAGCAACGGATAAGATGAGAATGTTTATTGCACAAGTACCTTCAAGTCCTTCTATGGCATTATTTGTTGGGCAACAATTAGTAGGATTTATTCCTAGAGAGCATATTGAGGGCCGTCCTATCGAAGAAATTTGTATGGATATTAAAGCGCAATTCGATGAACACTGTTAATCTTCAACTGCGTATCACGACTTGTGTTGCGCCTGATCCATTCATCTTCAATTATTTATCGAATATCACTGATGATTTAAATAATCATTATAAAAATGTGATATATGAAGTGATTGACCGGGAAAAATTAACGATAAAAAAATTATTTGAAACATGTTCTACTCCGTTACTTGTAATATTGCACAAAGGGATTATACTTTATACTTCTCGTGATAATAAAATTTTTTATCACGAGAATACAACCCGCGTAAAATATAAAGCTTATATTGCAGGGAAAGATATACCGCCATTAATTAATTTGATTCAAGATCCCAAAGTAAACCAGCAAGTCATTGTTGATGCAACGATGGGGATGGCGAATGATTTGACGCTAATGGCATTAACGATGACTACGACTACATTCTTTGCTTTTGAAGAGAATTTTTATATTCATTTTGCAGTTAAATGGGGGATGTTGTTTCATTTTAATGAAATCAATAAAGGCGGGATTGATATTTCTCGTATTCATTTTATTTATGGGAATATCACTAACCATATTGATATTTTCAGTAAAGCAAATATTATTTATTTAGACCCGATGTATGAAGAAACCATTACTACTTCCAATATTGCTTCTTTAAGGCAAGTGACTGAATATAATAGAGAACAGAACATCAAATTACTGAATACAATATTTAAATCTTTTAAAGGTAAGATCATATTACGCGCACATTATAAGTCGCATTTAATTGATGACTACGGGTTTAATATGACGATCCGTAAACAATCGAAAACACATTATGGATATCGATATCATCAATTAGATAAGTAGAAATCAAAATATAAAGGCTTCGGAAAAACCGAAGCCTTTTTACTATTCAGTAATACACATACTGATCATATAGCATAATAATAAAAATAATCCTGAAACTACCATCATATCTGCGCCCATATATTTCACCCCTAGATTGTAAATCTCTAATATGTAATTCTTTAAATAATCATTATATAAATGTATTATAAAGTATATAAGAAAAAATAGAAAGAGGTGACTTGATGAATTCATTCGATCAAGCATATCACGACTTATGTAGGAAGGTGCTAGATACTGGCAAGAACAAGGATGATCGTACAAATACCGGAACATTATCAATCTTCGGTCATCAAATGCGTTTCGATTTATCGAAAGGGTTTCCATTGCTCACGACAAAAAAAGTATCATTTAAATTAATTGCAACTGAATTAATATGGTTTGTGCGTGGTGATACGAATATTAAATATTTGTTAGAATATAACAATAATATATGGAATGAGTGGGCATTTTTAAAATGGATTGAAAGCGATGAGTATAACGGTCCGGACATGACAAATTTCGGTCACCGTGCACTTGTTGATGAGGCTTTTAATGACGAATATCAAGCACAATTGAAGATTTTTAAAGAAAAAATATTAACAGATACATCATTTAGTGAAAAATATGGTGATTTGGGCAATGTATATGGCAAGCAATGGCGTAACTTCGAAACGAAGCATGGTTCTACAGATCAATTAAAAGATGTTATTGAAAGTATTAAACACAACCCGACAAGCCGTCGTCACATCATTTCAGCGTGGAATCCTGGAGAAATTGATACGATGGCACTCCCGCCATGTCATACTATGTTCCAGTTTTATGTGCATGAAAATAAGCTATCTTGCCAACTATATCAACGCAGTGCTGATATTTTTTTAGGTGTACCTTTTAATATTGCCAGTTATAGTCTATTGACACATTTGATTGCTAGAGAATGTGGATTAGAGGTTGGCGAATTTGTCCATACGTTTGGCGATGCACATATTTATTCGAATCATATTGATGCTGTTAATGCGCAATTATCGCGAACATCTTTCGAACCACCAACCTTAAAGATTCATTCTGATAAATCATTATTTGAAATAGATTATGAAGATTTAGAAATTGTAAATTATAAAGCACATCCTGCAATAAAAGCACCTATAGCAGTTTAAGGAGAGTATTATGTTATCATTAATTGTATGTCATGATCAAAATAGAGTTATCGGTTATGAGAATAAAATGCCGTGGCATTTACCAAATGATTTAAAAAGAGTAAAAGCACTAACAACAGGGAATACTATTGTTATGGGACGTAAAACATATGAATCCCTCGGTAAAGCTTTACCAAATCGCCGTAATGTTGTGCTAACACGTGATGCGTCATTTCAACCTGTTGATGCAGATGTAATTCATAATTTAGAAGATATTGCAGCATTGGAGGGTCATGTATTTATCTTTGGCGGACAGAACCTATATGAGCAAACGATTGATATGGTTGACGATATGTACGTGACAGTGATAGAACAAAAGTTTCCTGGAGATGCATTTTTTCCAGAATATACATTTGAAGATTTTAAAGTACAATCGATTGAATCTGGTGAATTAGATGATAGAAATTTAATTCCCCATCATTTTATGCATTTAGTGAGGAAAAATAATGATTAGATTAATACGTACAGTTGGAACTATTATAGGATATGCCGCATTGGTGACACCAAAACTGAATAAAGTAAAGAACAGTCTTACTTTATATGAAACCGTCGCTGAACAAGATGTTATAACGCAACAATATCCGAAAAAGTGGGCCGATAAAATATTAAAAACGGCTGGCGTAAAAGTGAATGTCAATGGAAGACAGCAATTTCCTGAGGATGGTGTACTCTTTATAGCAAATCACGAAGGAAATTTTGACATTCCGGTTTTAATATATGCAATTAATAAACCTTTCGGATTTGTTTCAAAAATTGAAGTGAAGAAGATACCATTTTTACATCAATGGATGGACTTATTAAACTGTATTTATTTAGATCGTACAGACCGTCGCTCATCGATTCAAATGATAAGAGATGGTGTTTCATCATTAAAAAAAGGTCATAGTATTTTAATTTTCCCTGAAGGAACACGTAGTAAAGGTCGTGGTATGACAGAATTTAAAGCTGGTTCATTTAAGCTTGCAAAAAGTGCGGGCGTTCCAATTGTACCAGTAGCAATCAAAGGGACGTCATCGATTATGGAAAAGTATAACAGCAAAAAGATTGTGCCAGGTACGGTTGAGGTCACAATTTTGGATCCTATTATGCCTGACATATTTGACCGCTTTACATTACAGGAAGTGGCGAATATAGTGCATGAACGTATTGAAAAACAAATAAGATAAACCTATGTAAACATTAAATAAAATAAGATATAGAGGGATAAAATGAGTAAAATAAAATTAATCGTTGATTCAACACATGATTTACCTCAACAATATTTAAAGGATCACGACATTGTGCAAGTGCCACTCAATATCGTGATTGATGGCAAAACTTATTTAGATCAGGAAGAAATGTCGTCAGATGAATATTTACATCAACTTGTGACATTAAAAGATATTCCTAAAACTAGTCAGCCACCTACAGGCAAATTTGCTGAAATATATGAAAAGTATATTGAAGAAGGTTATGAAATATTAAGTCTACATATGACACATCGCCTCAGCGGAACATTAGGCAGTGCGCAAACTGCTGCAAGTATGGTAGATGGAAAAGTTACGGTGATTGACAGTGGATTCATCGCTCAATCCTATGGCTTTATTATCCAGAATGTTGCAGAACTGATTATTAAACATAAATCAATGGACGAAATTGTAGAAGCTATAGACATTATGAAGCGTCAGTCAAAGTTATTTCTTGTGATTAGCCAGCTTGAATATTTAAGAAAAGGTGGCCGAATTTCGCGTGGCAAAGGTTTTATAGGAGGACTTATGAATTTAAAGCCCGTTGCCCAGGTCGTAGACGGTGAAATTAATGTAATACAAAACGCACGTACACAAAATGCCGTTGTTAAATTACTAACAAAAGAAGTTGCTCAAATGGCTGAAGAATATAAATATTTAAGAATTGGCATATCAGAAGCAGATGCACATGATTTATTAGAGAAGTTGAAAGCATCTATTGAACAATATACTGATGAAAATATAACTATCCATACGACAACACCGATCGTTTCTACCCATACAGGTCCGGGTGCAATTGGTTTATCTTTATTCGGTTATAATGACTAATATTATTAAACATCCGATTTGGGCGATATTATTTTTAATTTTATGTATCGCTAATATTTGTTGCTTATTCTGGTTGATAGAATCATTAAATGGGCAACCAAAGCATCAACCTAGTGCTGATCAAACGTTTCGGTTGAAATCCAATGACACTTTAATCCTTTCTGAAGCGACAGTAAAAAAACATATTGATACGAAAAATAAAGATACAGCGATACTTTTTAATAATTATTATATCTGGATTAAATCGTCATCAAAATTTATGAATTTTGATGTTGAATCAACAATCAAAACGAAACCTGTCGTGATATCTCCCGGAGTATTATCATTAGAAATTAAAAGTGTTGATATTGGTAATCTTCCAATAAGTAAAAAACAAGCACTTCGACTTGTTCAGCGCTATGGTGCTTTACCGCAAGCAGTCAAATTAGATGAAGAAAATGAGCGATTCATTTATACTGTAGGCATACAAAAATTTGGTGATACTGAATTATTGCTTACAAAAATAGAAAATCATCAATGGTATTTTGATGTAAAGATGAAGGAGTGATAGAATGGCAATCGCAACTTTAGCAGGCGGGTGTTTTTGGTGTATGGTTAAACCTTTTCATCAATTTGATGGTATCAACCAAGTCGTCAGTGGCTATAGTGGGGGATTTGTAGAAAATCCAACGTACGAAGCCGTATGTTCTAATACAACCGGACATCGAGAAGCGGTACAAATAGATTTTGATGAAGAAAAAATCAGTTACGAAGCTTTATTGAAAATATATTTTAAAACGTTTGATCCAACAGATAATCAAGGTCAATTTTATGATCGAGGTGAAAGTTATACACCTGCTATATTTGTCCATAATAGTGAGCAACAACAAATAGCTAATCAAGTAATAGATGATATTAATCAATCTCAAGTTTTTACTAAACCTGTTGTAACGCCTGTTATTCCATATAGGAATTTTTATCCAGCGGAAGCTTATCATCAAGATTATTATCAGAAAGCACCAGACCATTATGCTGCTTATCAAGAAAGATCAGGTCGTAAAGGCTTTATTCAAGCGCATTGGGGGGATTCAAATGATTAAAAAGTCAATAAAAGATTTAAATGAGATGGAATATTATGTTACACAACAAAATGGAACTGAACCCCCTTTTGAAAATGAATACTGGAATCATTTTGAAAAAGGGTTATATGTAGATAAAGTAAGTGGAAAACCTCTTTTTACTTCCATGGATAAATTTGATTCATCATGCGGATGGCCCTCTTTTTCGAAAGCAATAAGTGATGATGAAATCATATCTTTAGTTGATAAATCCTATGGCATGACGCGTACAGAAGTCAGAACTGAATTAAGTGACATTCATCTTGGCCATGTGTTCAATGACGGCCCTAAATCAATGGGTGGCCTAAGATATTGTATTAATTCAGCAAGCATACAGTTTATTCCGTTTGAAAAATTGGCAGAGCTCGGTTATACCGATTACTTATATTTATTTGAATAACAGAAGCTTAAACAGTAAAATTATAACGCATAATAGGAGGTCTTCAAATGTTTAAAAAATTATTTGGTAAAAATGATGAAGCAGCAAAACAAATTGAAATTAAAGCACCCATTTCAGGTAAGTATATTGCCATTGAAACGATACCTGATCCAGTATTTGCACAAAAAATGATGGGTGAAGGATTTGGGATTGAGCCGACAGAAGGATTAGTCGTTTCACCGATTGATGGAGAAATCGTCAATGTATTTCCAACGAAACATGCCATTGGTATAAAAGCAGCAAATGGATTAGAAATCTTAATTCACGTTGGTTTGGAAACGGTTGCAATGAAAGGTGATGGTTTTGAAACAAAAGTAAGTGCTGGCGATAAAGTGAATGTAGGAGATGCATTATTAAGCTTTGATATTGATTTAATTAAAGAAAATGCTTCTTCTATTATTACACCTGTTATTATTACAAACTCTGATATTATTAATACGATGGACATCGTGAATGATGATTTATTATCACGTGGTGCCACAACTGTATTATCTGTTGAAGTTAAATAATGAAACGAGCTTCTTTTTATCATTATGTATTAACAGAACGTGGTGCAAATAATGAAATGGGGCACTTTGCTGAAGCTGTATTTAACGATTTAATGTTTCCGAAGCATGCCCACGATTTTAATGTATTATCTACTTATATTGAAGAATATGGTTCAGCACAAATGTCACTTACAACGTTTGATAAACTGTATGAATCCTATCAAGAATGGTTAAATTTTTAGCACGTACATTTCGTACGTGCTTTATTTTTTGTTTTTTTATATACTATACTAATAAACTTATTTTATTGGATGTGAACAATTTGAAGCAAGATAATACAGACAAGACAAAAGATAAAGCTATAGAACAACATGAAAAACACCGTAGACATTATGAGATTTCACCATTCAAATTTATTATGATGATTGTTTCTACAATTATCATTACCGCGGCTGTTACAGCTTTTTCAATTTTAGGTGGCAGTGAAAAAATGATCAGTGATGATGCACCTAAACGCAGTGAATTTGTAAAATTATATAATGTTTATGACACGTTAAATAAAGATTATTATAAATCTGTGGATAAACAAGCTTTAATTGATGGCGCAATCAAAGGTATGGTGAATGGATTAAATGATCCATATAGTGAATATATGACTGAAAAAGAACAAAATGAATTTTCAGAATCAATGCAAGGGGATTTCCAAGGTATCGGCGCTGAAATTGAACAAAAAGATGGAAAAATATTAATTTCAAGTCCTATTAAAGATGCTCCAGCGTATAAAGCAGGTATAAAACCAAATGATATTATCGTAGCTATTGACGGTAAAACAATAGAAGGCTGGAATGCTCAGCAAGTTGTTAAAAAAATAAGAGGGGAAAAAGGCACGAAAGTTGAATTAACGATAAAACGTGGCGCTCAAGATCCGTTTAAAGTGAAAATTACACGAGATAAAATTCACATGGATAGTGTCTTCTCAAAAATTAATAAAGATAAAACGGCTATCATCACAGTAACGAAATTTCAGGAAAAAACAGCAAGTGAATTTCATGATGCATTGACAAAAATGCATGATGCCGGAATGAAACGTTTAGTAATTGATTTACGTAATAATCCAGGCGGCTATTTAGATGAGGCAACGAAAATGGCAAATGAATTTTTAAATCAAGGGGATATCATACTTTATACAGAAGATAGTAAAGGTGATAAAACGCCGTTAAAAGCTGAAAATGACATGAATCCATATACTGAAAACGTTAAAACAGCAATTCTATTAAATGAAGGTTCAGCTAGTGCATCAGAGGTCTTTGCAGAAGCTTTAAGAGAAAATGATAAAGCACAAATTGTGGGTACAAAATCATTCGGTAAAGGGATCGTGCAAACAGCGACCCCCTATAAAGATAAATCGATGTTAAAATATACACAACTGAAGTGGTTAACGCCTAAGGCGCATTGGATTCATAAAAAAGGTATTGAGCCGGACGTTGAAGCTAAATTACCAGATTATACAAATGCCCAAATATTAGATAGTGATACAGTATTAAGTATTGGTGAAAAAGGTAACAGTGTAAAATCACTGGAACTTGGTCTTAAAGCTTTAGGGTATAATCCAGGTAAAATTGATAATGAATTTGATGAGGCAACACAACAGGCTGTTATGGCATTTCAAATCGCAGAAGGTATTGCACCAACGGGACAAATGAATGGGAAATCGACATCTACGTTTACTGAAAGATTAATGAAAAAAGTACAGGATGATGACACACAATTACAAGCAGCATTGAAAGCTGTAAATTCATAAATGATGGAGTGACGAATATGAAAATTGCATTTACTGGTGGTGGCACTATCGGCCATGTAGCGGTTAATATGGCATTGATACCACAAGCACAACAGCAAAATATAGAATGTATCTATATTGGATCGAAAAATGGTATAGAAAAAGATGAAATCACAAAAAGATTTCCTGATGTAAAATATTTTGGTATTTCAAGTGGAAAATTAAGACGATATCTTTCAGTCGAAAACGCTAAAGATATATTTAAAGTACAAAAAGGAATCATTGATGCATTATTAGTTTTGAAAAAAGAAAAACCGGATATAGTATTTTCGAAAGGTGGTTTTGTTGCAGTCCCAGTTACAATCGCAGCTAAAATGCTCAATATTAAAACGATTATTCATGAATCGGATGTTACACCGGGATTAGCGAATAAACTTGCCTTAAAATTTGCAAATAAAATGTATACAACCTTTGAAGAAACGTTAAAATATGTTCCGAAAGAAAAAGCAGATTATGTGGGTAGTATAATACGAGATGATTTATTTACAGGTGACAATCAAAAAGGTTATCAAATTACACAGTTTAATCAAAATAAAAAAGTGATTATGATTATGGGTGGATCGCTTGGCTCGAAAACAATAAACAATACAATTCGTGAGAATTTAGACGCATTACTTAATCATTATCAAATTATACATTTAGTAGGACGTGGCAACCTGGACATTTCAATACAAAAACAAGGATATTACCAGCGAGAATATGTTTCTGAAGAATTAATGCATTTATACAAAATAACTGATATCATGATTTCTCGTGCAGGTGCGAATGCATTATTTGAATTTGTAGCGCTGAAGAAACCGATGATTTTGATTCCACTTGGGCTGGATCAAAGTCGCGGGGATCAAATAGACAATGCAAACATATTTAAATCAAAAGGGTTGGCTGAAGTAATTCAGGAAGCCGATTTAACGAAAGCATCGTTACTCGCAGCAATCCATGCAATTGACTCAAATTCGAACGAAATAATTAAGCAGATGGAAAAAGAACAATCTCAGCACACAGCAGCATCACTTTTAAATAAAATAATTGATGATACGAAGTAGGAGAGATAATATGTCACGAACGAAAAGGATTACATTAATATTAATTTTTAGTTTTATCTTTGGTGTGATTGCATTCTTTCATGAATCAAGACTAGGAAAGTGGATTGATAATGAAGTTTATGAATTCATTTATTCATCAGAAAGCTTTATTACCACATCAATTATGTTAGGATTTACTAAAATAGGTGAAGTTTGGGCGATGATTGCTTTAAGTTTGTTAATTGTAGCATATTTAATGTTAAAACGATTAAAGATAGAAGCATTATTTTTTGCACTTTCTATGATATTAGCTGGGTCATTAAATCCATTGCTTAAAAATATTTTTGATAGAGAACGACCTACTTTATTAAGATTAATTGATATTACAGGCTTTAGTTTTCCGAGTGGTCATGCAATGGGATCAACAGCCTTTTTCGGTAGTATTGCCTATTTATTAAGTCGCTCAGATGTAAAATTTAAACCATATTTAATCGGTTTGTGCGTCTTCACTATTATAATGATATCAACGAGTCGTGTATATTTAGGTGTACATTATCCTACTGATATTATTGCAGGTATAGTGGGTGGCATTATTAGTATTTTATTAGCACAAACAATTTTACACAAAGTAATTGACAACCGTTCTCAATAAGGTATAATAATAAATGAAAATGATTCTCAATTAAAGAGTTCCCCCTCTAAAAAGAACATTTTCATATAACCCCCAATATTTTGCCCATACACTCCTGACTTTGCCCAGTCAGGAGTTTTTTATTATGAATTTTATTTATTTGTAAATTTCAATCATAAACATATGAATTTTCATCATTTCTTGTTATGATTTTGCTATATCATATAAAAAGAAGGTGCAACAGTGACGATAAATGTTTTTGAATCTGTCGTGTTAGAAAATGAACGAATTAAATTAATACCAATGCAAATAGAACATGCAAAAGATTTGCATGCTATTAACCATGAATCGATTTGGAGTTATATGTTATTTAAAGCGACAGATATGGATTTGATGGAACAATGGGTGATAGACGCTGTACATTTACGCGAAAAAATGAAATCTATCCCGTTTATCGTTGTTATGAAAGAAACCAATGAAGTTGTAGGTTCTACACGCATAAAAGAAATTGACTATGAAAATGATAGTTGTGAAATAGGCACGACATGGTTTGGTGTAAAAGCGCAAAAAACATATGTAAATACAGATAGTAAGTATTTATTACTAGAATTCTGCTTTGAAACACTAAATATGGTGCGTGTTCAAATTCGTGCAGACGAAAGAAACGAACGATCGAATCGAGCGATTGAAAGACTGGGTTTTCAAAAAGAAGGTGTCATTCGTAAAGAACGTAATTTAGATGGTGTTAGAAGAAATTTAATCATTTATTCAATTATCGATGACGAATGGCCTGACGTGAAAGAAAATATTAAACGTATCCAGGAAAAGTATAATAAAAAGTAATCATATTAGGAGTTGATTTTTTGCACAAAATATTGATTATTGAAGATGAAGAGAATTTAGCACGTTTTATCCAATTAGAATTAATACATGAAAATTATGAAGTTAGTGTTGTGAATGATGGCGAAAAGGGATTAGAAGAAGCAATACAAACAGACTATGACTGCATTTTACTTGATTTAATGCTGCCGAAAATTAATGGTCTGGAAGTGTGTCGAAAACTTAGAAAAGTAAAAAATACACCTGTAATTATTATCACTGCAAAAGGTGATACGTATGATAAAGTTATCGGCCTCGATTACGGTGCGGATGATTATATCGTTAAACCTTTTGATATTGAAGAATTGCTCGCGCGTATCAGAGTGATATTACGACGTAATATTCAACCGGATAATACAAATCATGAGAAGTTATTAAAGATTAATGAAATGAAAATTAATTTAGACGCGTTTACTGTAACGATAAATGGTGAAACGTTAGAATTAACGAAAACAGAATTTGAACTGTTAAAGGTTCTCGTTGAAAACAGAAAGCACGTCTTAACACGTGAACAAATATTAACGAGTGTATGGGGTTATGAAAGTGAAGTTGAAACAAATGTCGTTGATGTTTATATTCGTTATTTGCGTAATAAACTCAAACCATTTCAATATCATAAATTGATTGAAACAGTTCGTGGCGTAGGTTACGTTATCAGATGACAACAAAGTCTCAGTCTTTACGTTCAAAATGGACAATATTAACGACGACAATTACATTTATCATTTTCATGCTCTTTAGTTTGTTTATTATATTTTTAATGAGTACATATCAGAAAGAACAAGAAGTAGATGTTCTTAAAAAAACGGTATCAGATATATCCGCGCTTTTTGAGGAAAAAACACCAGGGGAAGTAACAACTTCAGATATTAAACGATCGATGAATGATAATGAAAAAGTATTTTTATACGATATCGATGGAAAAAATTATTATAGCGCGACTACGAAACTAAGCTACACTTTTGAGTTGCCTGTTGATAAAGGAAATAAAGTAACAATTGTGCAAAAAGAAATAGATGGCACACATTTTTTATTGATGTCAACACCACTACATAATGACCATTTCAATGGTTATTTAACTGTGGCGCATTCTTTGGATAAATATTTTAGTGTCATCCAATTTCTAATACTACTCTGTAGTTTCTTTGGTTTAACGGCTTTATTTATTACTGCACTCATCAGTTTTCTGTTTTCTAATCAAATTACTAAACCGATTCGACAGTTATCAAGTAAGATGAATCAAATTAAACGTGATGGATTTCAAAATAAGTTACAAGTATCAACGAGTTATAATGAGATGGATGATATGATCGATACGTTTAATGAAATGATGAGTCAACTTGAAACGTCGTTTGATCAGCAGAAACAATTTGTTGAAGATGCGAGTCATGAATTAAGAACACCATTACAAATCGTAAATGGCCATCTTAATTTAATACAACGATGGGGGAAAAATAACCCTGATGTCCTTGAAGAATCATTATCAATTTCACTTGAAGAAATGAATCGAATCAATAAACTTGTAGAAGAATTATTGTTGTTATCGAAAGACTCTAATTTGTTAGAGTTGAAACAAACCGAATTAATCGATATCAACTCAGAAATTCGAGGCCGTATTCATTCCATTCAACAACTCAAGAATGACTATACATTTGAATATCACTCTACACATGATCAAATAAAATTAAACATAAATCGATTTCATTTCGAACAAATTCTATTAATTTTTTTAGATAATGCCATGAAATATGATCAAAGAAATAAACATATCGTGATTAGAACATCATTAAAAAACAAACTCGTACAAATTGAAATCATTGATAATGGTGAAGGAATTCCACAAGAAGATATTCAAAATGTATTTGATCGTTTTTACCGTGTTGATAAATCACGTGCACGTTCGAAAGGTGGCAATGGCTTAGGATTATCTATCGCCAAAAAACTAATTGAATCTTATAAAGGACAAGTACGTATTGAAAGTGAAGTTGATCACTACACGAAAGTGATTATTCAGTTTCCAATTCGAACAATATAATTCACAAAGATACGTATTTACCCTTTAATTTCGTGATTTGCTTTGTTAAAATAGTCATGTAAACGTTTTATTTAATTAAATGGAGGGTGGAACCATGACAAAAGGTAAAAACCTCGATGAAGCACCACCTAGATTTGGAACGAACTTAGGCATTTTATTAGAGATGTTTGACCAGTATCTAGTTGATCCATCATCGGTTTCTGATGAATTACAAGTATTATTTTCAAGTATTCAAGGGGGGCAACCTACACATCTCTTAGGCAATGCCGATACTGAAAAAGTAAAACGCGTGTTAAGGTTAGTTGATAACATAAGAGTATATGGGCATTTAACAGCAGATATTTATCCGTTGTACCAACCAAAGCGCGAAAATCTACCAGCACTGAAATTAGAAGATTTCGACTTAACTGAAGCTGACTTAGCTGCTTTACCTGCAAGTTTAATTTCAGAGCAATATGCTGCTCGATTTAGCAATGCTTTAGAAGCGGTTGAACATTTACAGAAAGCTTATCAACGTACAATTGGTTTTGAAATCTCACATATTAATGATGCAACTGAGCGCGATTGGCTCATGGAACAAATTGAATCACGTAAAGAAAATCATCTTAGTAAAGAAGATAAAATTAATTTATTAAAAAGCCTTGCACATGTAGAAGGCTTTGAAAAATATATTCATAAAAATTTTGTGGGTGCGAAACGATTCTCAATAGAAGGTGTTGATGCGTTAGTACCAATGCTTGAGAATGTATTACGTATCGCTAATAAAGAGAATATTAATAATATTGAAATTGGTATGGCACATCGTGGCCGATTAAATGTGTTAACGCATATATTAGAAAAGCCTTATGAAATGATGTTGTCCGAGTTTATGCATACGGACCCATTGAAATTTTTACCTGAAGATGGATCATTAGAAGTAACGAAAGGCTGGACGAGTGATGTTAAATACCATTTAGGTGGTAAGAAAACAACGACAAAATATGGACATGAGCAGGTCGTATCGCTTGCCAATAATCCTTCGCACCTTGAAATTGTTGCGCCAGTTGTATTAGGGAAAACACGTGCAGTTCAGGAGGAAACAGAAGGTGTGAATGCACCAGTTCAGGACTTCAATAAAGCAATTGCAGTCTTAATTCATGGTGATGCAGCATTTCCAGGACAAGGGATTAACTTTGAAAGTATGAACTTAAGCAATTTAGATGGTTATTCAGTGGGTGGTTCTTTACATATCATCACGAACAATCGTGTCGGATTCACAACTGAACCATATGATTCTAGGTCAACAACTTATGCCACAGATGTAGCTAAAGGTTATGACTTGCCGATTATTCATGTGAATGCTGATGATGTTGAAGCATGTATGGAAGCAATTGAACTTGCGATGGCGTTTAGACAAAAGTTCAATAAAGATTTTGTGATAGATTTAGTAGGTTATCGTCGTTATGGCCATAATGAAATGGATGAACCGACAATTACTAATCCTATGTTATATAAAGAAGTAAAAGGTCATCCAAGTATTGAAATTAAATATGGTAAACAGTTAATAGAAGAAGGCATTATTACAGAGGAAGAAATGAATAATATCTTTGAGAATGTAATAACGGAACTTCGAACAGCACATGATAAAATAGATAAAAGTACAATGATAACGGATAGCGAGATGCTGGCACCTGCTGAAGTAACATCTGGTTACGATCAAGTTGAAACGGGTGTATCGTTAGAACGTTTAAAACAAATTAATGATGAAATGCTTACAACACCTGAATCTTTTACGGTATTTAATAAACTCCAGAAAATACTTGAACGTCGAAATGATCCATTTACGAAAGATGGGTTAATTGATTGGGGACACGCGGAATTATTGGCTTATGGAACAATCATTCAAGATGGTAAACCAGTGCGACACACAGGACAAGATGCAGAACGCGGTACTTTTGCACATCGTCATGCAGTATTAAATGATGCAAATAATGGTGATAAATATACGCCATTACAACATATTTCGAATGCACAGGCATCATTTGATATTCACAACTCACCTTTATCAGAAGCAGCTGTTGTTGGATTTGAATACGGATATAATTTAGAGAACAACAAAGCTTTAGCAGTTTGGGAAGCACAATATGGTGATTTTGCGAATATGGCACAAATGATTTTTGATAACTTTATTTCAAGTGCGAATGCTAAATGGGGCGAACGTAGTGGTTTAACCCTTTTACTACCACATGCATTTGAAGGCCAGGGACCTGAACATTCATCAGCGCGTTTAGAGCGTTTCTTACAATTAGCGGGTGAGAATAACTGGACAGTTGCAAATGTAACGTCAACTGCGAACTACTTCCATTTATTACGTAGACAGGCGTATTATTTAAATACAATGCATATGAGACCATTAGTATTAATGAGTCCGAAAAGTTTATTGCGTAATAATTTAGTCGCAGATACAGTAGATAAGTTTACATCAGGTAGCTTTAAACCTATTATTTCTGAAAGTTATAAAAAGACAAAAGTTAAAAAGCTATTAATTGCGAGTGGTAAAGTTGCAGTCGATTTATATACTGAGTTGCAAAAGACTCCAAATGATGAAATTCATTTAATTCGATTAGAGCAGTTATATCCATTACCAAAAGAAGAAATTCAGGCAATTATTAATGATATGCGCGCTTTAACTGAAATAGGTTTTGTGCAGGAAGAGCCAGAAAATCAAGGTGCTTGGCACTTTATTTATCCGGATTTATTAAGTATGGCACAAAATATTCCTGTACGTTATTATGGTCGTGTACGACGTGCAGCACCTTCTGAAGGTGATAACGAAATTCATAAGCTTGTACAATCTAAAATAATCAATGATGCATTAAATTTATAGGGGGATTTTAAAGTGGCAGAAATCAGAGTTCCAGAATTAGCAGAATCTATTACTGAAGGTACAATTTCAACTTGGTTTAAACAAGTCGGTGACACTGTTGAAAAAGGTGAAAACATCGTAGAATTAGAAACGGATAAAGTAAACGTTGAAGTTATTTCTGAAGAAGCAGGTGTTATTACTGAAATCAAAGCTCAAGAAGGCGATACAGTTGAAGTAGGATCTGTCATTGCAATCGTTGGTGAAGGTGGGGCAACACAATCACCAGCACAGACTGAAACACAAAAGCAAACTGAATCAGTTCCTGTACAGGAAAATAAAGCTGGAGATGCAACACCTGCACCGGCTCAATCATCTGAAACAGCAGAATCAAATGAAAAAGGTTCACGAATTATTGCAACGCCATCTGCGCGTAAATATGCTCGTGAGCATGGTATTGATTTAGCGACAATTAATCCACTTGACCCTAAAGGATTAATTAGAAGTCATGATGTTAAAAATGCAATCAATGCACCGACACAACCGGTTGCGCCTGCTCAAACACCAGCACAAGCAGCACAAGCAAAACCGGAAAACCCTTCAAAACCCGTTATTCGAGAAAAAATGAGTCGTCGAAGAAAAACAATTGCAAACAAATTATTAGAAGTATCTCAAAATACTGCAATGTTAACGACATTCAATGAAATCGATATGACGAATGTTATGGATTTACGTAAGCGTAAAAAAGATGCATTCCAGGAAAATCATGATGGAACACGTTTAGGATTTATGTCATTCTTTACGAAGGCCGTAGTTGCTGCCCTTAAAAAATATCCAGCTGTTAATGCTGAAATTGATGGAGATGACTTAATTTTAAAACAATTCTATGATATTGGTGTTGCAGTTTCTACGGATGAAGGATTAGTCGTACCAGTCGTACGTGACTGCGATAAGAAAAACTTCGCCGAAATTGAAGGTTCAATTTATGACTTAGCAGTTAAAGCACGTGATAAAAAATTAGGCTTAGATGATATGATGGGTGGATCATTTACAATTACAAATGGAGGCGTATTTGGTTCATTAATGTCAACACCGATTATTAATAGTACGCAAGCTGCGATTTTAGGTATGCACTCTATCGTAACTCGCCCAGTTGCAATTGATAAAGAGCGTATGGAAAATCGTCCGATGATGTACGTTGCATTAAGTTATGATCATCGCATTATTGATGGAAAAGAAGCAGTTGGATTCTTAAAAACGGTTAAAGAATTAATTGAAAGTCCCGAAGATTTATTATTAGAAAGTTAATTTGTGAATAATAATTTACCCGATAACTTATACAATGTATAATAAGTATAAGTTATCGGGTTTTAATTTTGATGGAGGTTATTTCAATGGAACTATTAGGAATACATCACGTGACAGCAATCACAAGTGACGCACAAAAATGTTATGATTTTTATCATCGTGTGCTCGGTCTAAAATTAGTCAAAAAAACTGTGAATCAAGATGCAGTAGATACATACCATTTATTCTTTGCAGATAATGAAGGTAGTCCAGGTACTGAGATTACTTTTTTTGATTTTAAAGATGCACCTCAAAATATAAATGGTGCGAATGAAATATTTGCGTTTTCACTTCGCGTGCCAACTGATTATAGTTTATATTATTTCAAACAACGATTTGATACGATGAATGTTAAATATGATGCCGTCATTCAAATCAACGGAAAACACGCGCTGCCATTTTATGATTTTGATGATCGTTTAATTTATTTGATTTCTGATGAGTTAAATACCGGCATTCCAATGGGGAAACCTAATGCTAATAGTCCTGTAGACAGTGTACATCAAATATTGGGCTTAGGGCCTGTATTACTTGCGGTAGAACATACTTTAGTCACAGCTTCAGTATTAACACAAGTGTTAAATATGGAGCGCACTGGTGCATATGAACATACACATTCGCTGGATACTGTTCATGTGTTCTCAATGGCTGAAGGTGGTAACGGCGGGGAAGTACATGTGATGAAACAAACAGGACAATCAGTTCAAGGCATTGGCGGAACACATCATGTTGCATTTAGAATTAGCGATGAGGCGAAATTACAAGCATGTTTGAATACGCTTAATGCAGGAAATATACCGAATTCCGGAATAGTTGAGCGATTTTATTTTAAATCTCTTTATTTTAGAGATATTTCTGGTATACTATTTGAAATCGCAACAGATGGTCCTGGAGTTACTTCTGATGAAACTTTAGAATCTTTAGGTGAGCGATTGAGTTTACCGCCATTTTTGGAAGAGCAAAGAGCAACAATTGAACAACAATTAAAACCATTAAATACTAATTAAAGAGTGGAGATGTTTATATGTTACATGAAGAATGGCAAAATAAAGCATCAATTAAACAAGTAAAAGTCATCAATGTAGATGCTAAGAAATATAAAGTTAGCGATATGCTTACTGTAGGTCAAGTTTATGATGTCGTGAATGAAACGGAAGAATATTATCAAATTCGAGATAATAGTGGCAAAGTTGGTGGGTATTACAAAGACTATTTTGAAGAAGTATAAGATAAACTTTAGTACAGAATGTGTTCAAGATGAATAATACTATTATATCAGTTGAAATGTTCAATTGATAATTTGAAACAGATTGATACAAAAACTAATACAATCGTGTATAATAACGGTATACAAAAAAAGAGGCAGCATTTGCCTCTTTTTATTTTGAAAGGGAGTTTAATTGTGCAAAAATATCAAAACAGTGATGTTACTATTTATCAAGATGCACTGGCAATGTTAAATTTAAAAAAGAATGTGTTGCTCAAGGGACCTACAGGTTCAGGAAAAACGAAATTAGCAGAAACTTTAAGTACGGATATGCAACAGAAAATGAATAGTATAAACTGTTCTGTAGATTTAGATGCTGAAAGTTTACTTGGATATAAAACGATTGAAAATGTAAATGGTGATTCAAAAATTGTATTTGTCGATGGTCCGGTGATTGAAGCAATGCGTGAAGGTAATCTGTTATATATAGACGAAATCAACATGGCTAAACCAGAAACGTTACCGATACTCAACGGTGTACTTGATTTCCGTAGAACAATAACGAATCCATTTACCGGAGAAGTCATTAAAGCACATGAAAATTTTAAAGTGATCGCTGCCATTAACGTGGGTTATGTCGGGACACTACCGATGAATGAAGCCTTAAAGAACCGTTTTGTCGTATTGGATTTACACTATATTCATGGAGATGTTTTAAAACAAGTCATTAAAGAGCAAACTACATTACACGATGATTCATTGTTAGATCAAATTATTAAATTTAATCAGGATTTAATTACAATGGCACGCCAAGGTCAGATTAGTGAAGAAGCCAGTTCGATTCGTGCATTACTCGACTTTTGTGATTTAATAAGTATTATGCCGATTGAACGTGCTGTTAAACGCGCCATCATTGATAAACTAGATGATGAACGTGAACAAAATGCAATTATGAATGCAATGGAATTGAATTTCTAATGAGTGAAAAATTTATATTATTTAATGATGAACGTGTTGATCCATCGTTAATGATGACATTGACTGATTTAGCGCAATTACTACGAAAAGATGAAACTGTCAAAGTCAATTTTCAAAAGTTTGCTTATTTTGATTTAGTGGAAAATACGATTAATGTGGCATTTAAATGGAAACATCGAGAACGTGAAGAAGAGATGAAACTATTAAAAAGTGATACGATACTCCATGCCATCGGTTTTGATTTAACCGATTTAGATGTTGTCGAAGAAGTGCTCAACGAAGATTTTCGTGTAAAGAGTTTCTTTTATCAATTATTTATGATGATTGATGAATATCGATTAATACATTACATTCGTCAGTCAAGACCATTCACACAAAAATTTTTTAACGTTCGTATATCTGCGAAACTAAAAGAAAACGAAAGTCAGATCAAATTTTATCAGACAAAAGCGATGCCGACCGACGAATTATTTCTTCAAATTGAGCATGCATTACTGACTGATAATGTATTATCATTTCAAACAAAGTTTTTCAGTGCATTGGACTATCACATACAACTTGCACTTCAGTCTATTTATGAGTTGAAAAATACGGAAGACAGTGCAAATCTAGCGATTCGCTTAATGCATATCATTGAACCACATTTAAAGAAAGATATGTTAAATGAATATTACTATATACCGAAATTGGCATACATGAATGCGAAAGCATATAAAAATGCGAACCTTGATAAAGCGAAACAAGATGTTGCAGAAATGGATGAATCCGAATCTATACAAACGAAACAGCGTGATACTGAAACAAAAAGTGGTGCATATCTTGAGACAGAAGTGACCGAAGGCGCAAATAGTAATAACATTAAAGAAAATGATCGCCAAGGTGATGCGAGCGATGATATTACAGAGATGTTAATGGGCAAAGGTAAATCGAAAGCACCACAGATTGATGCAGAGGGCAATGATATCAGTGATATAGTTGGTGAAGAGAATGCATTTACGCAATTGATATGGAAAGACACTGAGCAAAACGAACAAAGTTTAATGATTTATCAACAATATAAAGAAGAAGTTTTAAAAGAAATAAAAACACTTGTCAATGTCATTAATAAAAGTGTCGATCATGAAGTTTCAGCGAAAAGACAAGGTTTAAGCAAAGGAAAGTTAAATCGAAATTTAACGCAGTGGTTTGTCGATGATAGAAAACGTATATTCTATAAAGAGGATCAAAAATCTTATCAGTTAGATGCTACTTTTTCATTACTGATTGATGCATCTTTTAGTATGGAAGATAAATTAGAGGAAACGAAAAAAGGAATTGTACTTTTTCATGAGACGTTATTGCAACTCGCAATCAAGCATGAAATATTAGCATTTTCTGAAGATGGCTTTGAAGCGGATAAGAAGCTACAACCGAATATTTTAGAACAAATTATTACCTATCAAAATAGTCTTCTGCAACAGTATTCACCTAACGTCGTGAGTTACAAAACGGGAGAAGATAATCGTGATGGTTTAGCAATAAGAGTTGCAGGACATATGTTGAAGCAAAGAACAGAAAAACAAAAGTTCTTAATCGTATTTTCAGATGGTGAACCGTCAGCGTTTGATTATGAAGCCAATGGTATTATTGATACGCATGATGCGGTAGTGGCATTAAGAAAAGAAAATATTTTTGTCATCAATATATTTCTAAGTCAGACTAAAATTGATGATAATACACGTGCAACGATAAAAAATATTTACAATGATTATTGTATTTTTGTTGAAGGTGTCGAAAAATTACCAAGCGTGATTCAGCCATTATTAAAAACATTACTGCTTCAAAGCATGAAGCAATTTTAAAGTGTTAAATGTAACATGTGCACGCTTATTTTTCAAATTTTCAGAAAAATATAGACTTTATGCGTTTAAAGTGTTAATATAAATACCATTAAAGTAAGGAGGTTCGCCTATGAAAAAAAGTACTTGGGTCGTAGGTTTTATGTTATTTGCAATATTTTTTGGAGCTGGAAATTTAATTTTTCCCCCTAATTTAGGCTTTACAAGTGGTCATTATTTTTGGCCTGCAATATTTGGATTTATTTTAACTGGAGTAGGCTTACCCTTACTAGGCATTATCATTGGTTCATTAGATGAAGCTGGATATAAAGGTGTTTTACATAAAATTAATCCGATTTTTGGTGTTGTGTTTTTATCTGCTGTCTATTTAACAATCGGGCCATTATTTGCTATTCCAAGAACAGGTGCGACATCTTATGAAATGGCAGTATTGCCATTTTTAAGCAAGGGTCCATCTGCAATGTCATTGTTTATTTTCACTTTAATATTCTTTGGCATTACATTATGGTTAGCAATTAATCCGTCTAAAATGGTTGATAGAGTAGGTGCAATATTAACACCTGCATTATTAATTTCAATTCTGGCATTGGTTGTCGTTGGGATTACCTCATTATTAGGAACACATGCAGTTAAGGGTAATACAACAATGTATTCAAATATGAACACAAGTTTCTTTAATGGATTTACGAATGGTTATCAAACGATGGATGCCATAGCAGCTATTGCATTTTCTGTTATCGTAATTAATGCGATTAAAGATAAAGGTATAACGAAAGAAACAGGTTTATTCAAACAAACAGTGCTGGCAGGTATGATTGCTGCTATAGCATTAGGTTTCATTTATTTAACGTTAGGCTGGATTGGTAGTCATTATCATTTATCAAGTAGTCAACTTGCTGATATTAAACAGCATAATTTAGATTTAGGTACGTATATTTTAACGCATATTTCAAATGATGCATTTGGTATTTTCGGTAAATTACTGATCGGTATTATCGTAAGTCTGGCGTGTTTAACGACTTCAACAGGGTTAGTCGTGGCAGTGAGTGAATACTTCCATGAAATTTATGGGCGTATTCCGTACAAAGTATATGCAATCGTGTTTACGATTTTTAGTTTTATATTAGCGAATCAAGGGTTAAAAGCAGTAATTGACAAGTCAATACCTGTATTAATGATTTTATATCCGATCGCAATGACATTAGTATTAATCATGTTAGTTGCAAAATTCGTTCCGACACCGATTATCGCGTTTCAAATACCAATTATTCTCGTAACGATTGTATCGGTTTTATCAGTAATCAGTTCATTATTTAAAACATTCACTTTTATGAACGCATTACCGTTAAAAGCACAATCAATGGAATGGTTATTGTTTGCAATCATTGGCTATATTATTGGTTACATCGTCGGAATAAAACAAGAGAACATAAAATATCAATAATAAAAAGACTCGAGGAATGAAAACGATCACTCCTCGAGTCTTTTTATTATATATTAGTTTGTCGTTGATTTTGCTGGATTTGTAATAATTGTTGTTTTAAATCTTGTTCCATTTTTCCAAGTTCAATCTCTGCAGCACGACGTTTTTCTGAACCTTGCTGTTGAATCGATAAAGTTTCTTTAATTGTATCTACTATATTTTGCTGTGTAATTTTTAATGTTTCTAATTCGACAATGCCGCGTTCATTCTCCTGCGCTGTCCTAATTGTATTCATCTTCAGCATTTCTGAGTTTTTAAGTAGCAGTTCATTTGTCGTATTAGTTACTTGTTGTTGTGCTTTTGAAGCTTTTTGCTGATGTAATAAACTCATTGCGATTGCCATTTGATTTTTCCATAATGGAATACTTGTTAGGATAGAACTTTGAATTTTCTCAGCTAACGTTTGATTGACATCTTGAATCATACGAATTTGAGGCGCAGATTGTAATGTAATTTGACGTGATAATTTTAAGTCATAAATACGTTTATCTAAACGATTTAAATAATGTCTTAAATTATTTACATCCTGAACAGCCATTTGATCATTTGATGATAGGGCAAGCTGTTCGAGTTCTGGTAACATAACAGATTGAATTTCATCGCGTTTTTCTTCAGCTGCAATGATAAGCATATCTAATGCTTCAAAGTAAGCTTTATTCTCATCATACAGACGATCGAGCATATGAACATCTCTTAATAAGACATCTTTTGAATTTTGGAGTTGTACCGAGATACGGTCGATTTGACCTGACACAGATTGATAACGTGAAATCAGTTCATTCACCGATTTAGAGACACGTTTAAATAAGCGTTTTATTGTATTTTTTTCGGCTTGTGTAATTTCATCAGGGTCGACTTCTTTTAATTTTTTCATTAACTGGTCTAAACTATCACCAATGGAACCGACATCTTTCTTTTGTACTTCATCTAATATTTGATGTGAGAATACTGACAATTTTTGTTGTGCACTTGCACCATATAACAATAAATTTTCATTATCAAGTGGTTTTATTTGTAACTTGATTTGATTTATTTTTTCGCGCTTTTCAGGTGATATTGTTTCAGTTTGAAATGTTGTCGTCATTTGCTTATTGTTTTTAACGATTTGTTGACCTTCTGTCACTTCAAAAGGGTTAGCAATTAAATCATTAATGCGTTCTTGTTCATTCATATTCATGTGTCCTTTCAACGATTGGTTCTTTATGTTGTGAACGGTTAAATTTAACCGGTATTTCTAGTTTTTGTGATAAATATTTATGGTGGTTCGCTTCGTTAATACGTGATGAATCGGTGTTTTCTTTCATTGCATTGTTGCTGTTTGATTTGTTTAATGCTGCAATGTCAATTTCTACTTTCATTTGTTCATAGTCTGCAGAATTTAATGCTTTTAAATCAGCTTGTAATGTACGCTTTAATTCTTCTAGTGTTAATTGTGCATTATATAATAATTGTTTGTCCTGTTGCGTCTTATGTGGCATGCGAGATAAGTATAAAAATTGATCCAGTAAATTCACAGTATTTTCAAGATGTGAAAAGAAAAAACTACCTACTTTAAAAAATTTTTTAGGATCTTTCTGAACTGCTTTATAAATAGTACGTGCCAATTTATTAATTTCATTGACATTGCGAAAATCATTGATTGAACGTACTTTTTTATATTGAATCAATAAATGTTTAATTTTCGGTTCTGCTTGTTTCATTTCTTTACGAATATATTTATATTCCTGTTTTGTAATGCCCATTGCTTTTAAATATTTATTACCTGTTGTCGTTTGTATGGGTAGATATGCACTGAAATAACCAGCAATCATGACTAACATATCAATCCACATATCAAAGTGGAAAAATTGCATACTGATAAAGCCGGTGATCATTGCGATAGGTACTGCAAAAATTGCACCAAATATATAAGATGCATTATATTTCATATCATCATGTCCTTTAACTATATCGATTTAAATTGATTGAACGTTTGTAACGGTATCTCGATAATCTCATATGATGCAACACGGGACATCGGAGAAGCACCACGCAGTACGTTTTCTGTAAAATGATTGAGTGCCGATTCTGAGCCTGTCGCAAAAATTTCTACATAATCATTTACATTTTGAACTGTCCCCGTCACGTTAAACTTAATAGCATGTTGTACTGTGTAAAAACGAAAACCTACGCCTTGAACATGGCCATAAACTTTTAGATGGAGTGATTTCATCTTGTGTCACCTCTATCTATTATTATATGTAAAATAGATAAAATTACCTAATAAATCGCTTTTCTAAGCCGATTTACTTGAAAATAATATTTAAACAGAACATAATATTTTCATACGAGGTGAGAGTAATGTACGAGATTATTACGATTAGAGCAGATTATGAAGGTTGGTGGCTTTTTGAAGGCTATAGAGATCAAGCAACTGATATTCAAACATTTGAATTATTGTATGACGCGCAACGTTATTACCAACAGCAAATCAACACGTTAAGAGCAAGATTTTGTAATGAAATTACAGGTCAGTATTATATCCATGCTTTTTATAATAATTGTGAGATTGAATTTTGCGAAGCATGTGATGAAGATGTTCAAATATTTCATAGCGTAATTTTCTTAAATGATGGTGTTGTATATCCATACGAATTAATATAGCATTAATTTACTATATCATATTGAATCGTATTCATTTAATTACATATATTACAGCAAAGTAAATTTTGTGAAATGTTTTTAATTTACAGAATATTGTATTGCTTTATGAATAACGGTATTTTATAATAATTTATAGCAATATGAATTACACATATTGAATTTTTATAGTGTGGAGGTTTCTAATTATGAAACAAGGTACAGTAAAATGGTTTAACGCAGAAAAAGGATTTGGATTCATTGAAATCGAAGGAGAAAACGACGTATTCGTACACTTCTCAGCGATTAATCAAGAAGGATACAAATCATTAGAAGAAGGACAAGCAGTGGAATTCGAAGTGGTTGAAGGCGACCGTGGACCACAAGCTGCAAACGTTGTAAAATTATAATTTTAATGCAAGAAATTATATATGCACGTTAGAAGGACACCCTGGAAATTCCAGGGTGTCCTTCTTTTTTATAATATTTCATTAGCGATTAAATGATCCGGCGATTGTCTTTTAATAACTTTACGAACGCCTTTGTCAGACACAAAGACAACTGCCGGTTTAAGCATTTGATTGTAATTTGAAGCCATTGAATAATGGTATGCTCCAGTTGATTTCACACAAAGTGTATCACCGCTTTTAATTGATTGAGGTAAGCTGATATTACGTGCGATAATATCACCTGATTCACACAGCTTACCGGCAACAGTAACGGTTTCAAGTTCGTGTTCTTCGCGATCAACGAGTTCAACTTCATACTGTGCATTATAAAGTGCTGTTCTGATATGATCACTCATTCCACCATCGATTGAAATATATTTATTAATTCCAGGTATCGATTTTATGGTCCCCACTTCATAAAGCGTCATACCCGCTTCGCCAACAATAGAACGACCAGGTTCTAACGAAATTTCAGGGATAGGGTAATCATGACTTTCACATGTTGCTATCAATGTCTCTGTAATGGATTTAATGCCATCTTCAATCGGATAACTGATGTCGTCTGATGTGTAGCGAATACTAAAACCACCGCCGATATTCAATACTTTAATATCAATTTGATGTTCTTTTAACCACTGAATTACGATTTGAATCGTTTCTATTGTGCCGGTTGATTCAAAAATTTGAGACCCGATATGAAAATGGATGCCATGAAATTCAATGTTTGAAGATGCGATAATTTGCTGTATGCCTTGAAGCGCAAGTCCGTGTTTTATACTTAATCCGAACTTACTATCTTCCTGACCTGTCTGAATGAATTCATGTGTGTGTGCTTCTACGCCAGGGTTAACACGAAGTACTGCTTTTACGGATTTACCTTGTTGATTCGCAATATCATTAATGCGTTCAATTTCATCTAATGCATCTATTACAAAGTATTCTACGCCCGCTTCAATAGCATACTGAATTTCACGTTTTGTTTTATTATTACCGTGAAAGTGAATGCGACCAGGATTAAATTGTGCTGTAAGCGCGGTAAATAACTCACCTTCAGAAACAACATCTAATCCCATATTTTCTTCCTGCATAAGTTTAAATAGCTGAATAGAAGTAAATGCTTTTGATGCATAAGATATTGTATAGTTTAAACCGGATTGTTGAAGCGCTGTATGAAATCTACGACATTGATTTCTAATCAATGCTTCATCATATACAAATAGGGGTGTCCCATATTTATTTTTAATATCAATCAGTGAATGACCATGTAATGTCATTACACCATTTTCTCTCGTTATATTCATGCTGTAACCTCCGTAAGTAAAGTATGATGGTTCAATGCAGATAATTGTTCTGAATTTGCGCCGACACCTTTAAATGTATATTCATCGATGCGCATAGCTTCATGATAAATATAGACTGTATCATTAGGTTGAACGGTTTCATCGACTTCGACGAACATATGACTCATCATGAGCGCTTTAATTGGATATCTTTTCCCGTTAATCATGCAATCATGCTTTGCGCGTGTTCTAAGGATACCGTCGCCATATCCGATAGCAATAACTGCAAGGCGTGTGTCTTTGAGTGCAGTAAACGCAAAACTATATCCTGCAGATTCATCTTGTTTGATTTTTCTTATTTGTATCACATGACTTGAAATGCGTAGCGCTTGTTCAGTAGTGGAAGGCGGTAAACTTGCATAAGGACGGGCACCAAATAATATGATACCGAGTCGTAAGTGCGTATGTGCATCTAATAATCCTTCTTCACGCATATAACTGGCACTATTTTGTGCATGAATCACCTCAAAATTATGTAATGCTGTTAAATGATGCACTACATCCAGCCATGTTTGGCGTTCATGGTGATAGTCATCGACTTCAAATTCGTCGGCATAACCGAAATGCGTCCATAATCCTTTAATATGCATATTACTTTCACTTACCTGATAGTGTTGAATGAAAGCTTGCAAGCACTTTAAAGTTTTAAAGCCGGAGCGATGTAATAGATTTTCAAATTCGAGATGAACAGTGATGCCGTCAAGGTTATGCTTATATTGTTCATAGAATTCAGGTGAGGGAAGTGTCATTTCAATGTTATACGCTCTTAATGTATCGAATTCAGTCGTTGGATTCATTAAGAAGATATTACAATCTGCCTTGAGGCGTCTGATCATTATAGCCTCCTCAAGGCTTGTTGTACTAAAGTAGTTAATGCCACATGCTGTCATACAATCCATTGTAAATTCCAGTCCGAAATTGTATGCGTTATTCTTGATAACTGCGATAACAGGGTAATCTTTGATGACATTGCGGATATTTTCAGTGAATCGTGTTTTATTGATTTCCCATTTTGCGCTCATGTTCGTAACTCCTCACTAATGATAAGTAATAGTTGATACCATTGATTAATACTTTCTCATCAAAATTAAATTGATTGTGATGTAAGCCATGGATGTAACCTTTGTCCTTATTGCGACAACCCAGAAAGACGAAATACGTTGGCGCAACTTTAGCATAAAATGAAAAATCCTCACCGAACAAATAGGGTAGATCGTTATGAACGGGTGTTATCTGCGCATCATTGATGGCACTGATGACGCGTTGTTCTAAAGTTTCATGATTGATTGTCGGAGGATAACCTTCAGTGAAAGCAACCTCTACCTGGCAGCCCGTTGTCATTGCAATACCCTTTGCCATTTCAGTCATTTTTGTTTTTACGATATCCAAATCATGCGCACTATATGTTCTAATCGTGCCTTCTAAATAACCCGTCGATGGGACAGTGTTAATCGCTTCACCGGCATTAAACTTACCAATATGTACTATATTTCTATTGAGCCCTGGTAAATAGAATTGTTGCAGCGTACTCACTTGATTGAGTATTTGGATTAACGCATTACTTGCAGCATAACCTTGTTCTTTATTCGCAACATGTGCGCTCTTTCCATCAATGTAAAAGCGATATTCTGTTGCACTCGCAGTAATTTCATTACTGCGATAAGCAATTTCACCTTCTGGGTTATCGGGCATCATATGAATACCGTATATCGCTTGAATGTTATATGGGCTAAAGTCAAAATTTCGAATGAGTAAATTTGCGCCGGCATTTGCTTCTTCAGATGGCTGGAAAATGAACATGTAATTATAGTGAAGCGAATGTTGTTCACTTAACTGTTTCACTTCTTTCATCAGTGCGAGTAGCATTGTCGTATGACCATCATGACCACAAGCATGCATAACATTGGGTACATTTGATTTGAAGGATACGTCATTGTGCTCATCGATTGGTAAAGCATCAATGTCAGCACGAAAAGCAATCGTCTGTTCAGCATTTCCTCTAATGAATGCAATGACACCAGTGTCAAGCGGCGTAAAGTACTCAACATTTAGCTTTTCTAAATGATCAATAATAAAACGTGTCGTTTCATATTCCTGTAAACTGAGTTCAGGATGTTGATGCAAATGTCTTCTTATATCAGTTATTTCTTCAATACATACCATTGTTTCACCTCAAATACTTTTGATAAAAAGAAAAGCTGATAATTATCAGCTTTAAACTATTGATTGAGTTGTCTTAATGCAGATACAATCTCTATTTTTGAACCTTCAACTTCAGATGCTTGTTTAATGACGCGCGCAGGGACGCCTGCAACAACAGTACCAGCAGGGACGTCTTCCGTAACGATACTCCCTGCTGCAACAACTGCACCACGTCCGACACGTACACCTTCTAATATCACAGCGTTGGCACCGATTAATACATCATCTTCAATAACAACCGGATCTGCACTTGGGGGTTCAATAACACCAGCAAGCACAGCACCAGCACCGACATGGACATTCTTACCAGTCGTTGCACGGCCGCCTAATACTGCGTTCATATCAATCATTGTGCCTTCTCCGACAACAGCACCGATATTGATTGTCGCACCCATCATAACAACCGCATTATCTTCAATGACCGCATGTTCACGAATGAATGCACCTGGCTCGATACGTGCATTGATATAACGTTGGTCAATTAATGGAATGGCCGAATTACGTCGGTCATATTCCACTTCAACATCTGTTATATTTGCTTCGTGACGCTCGTAAAATGCTTCCCAGTCTGCTAAATCACCAAATATCGTTTTAGATTGACTGCAGCCAAATACTTTTAATGTATCAGGGAAAGTTATATCGTCAAAATGACCATTGGCATATACTTTTACAGGTGTTTGTTTTTTGGATTCACTTATATATTGAATAATTTCTTGTGCAGTTAAATCTCTCATTGTTTGACCTCCATTTTCTCTTTTCTTCGATTCTTTTGATGAGTTAAATTATAGATTATCAAATGTAAAATAACCGTTTGGTTGATTGATCAATTTTTCTGCAACATCAATTGCCCCATTTGCAAAGATATCTTTACTTTGTGCACGATGAATAATTTGAATTGTTTCATCGTGTCCTGCAAATAATACTTCGTGTTCTCCCGTAATCGTACCTCCACGCACGACGCTAATACCTACGTCATCTGCCTCACGCGCTTTATCTACATTTGTACGATCGGTTACTGGATGTAGCTTCCTTTTTTTCTGGATGGCATCGAGCAGTTTCACTAATGTACCACTTGGTCCATCCACTTTCTTGTTATGATGACGTTCAATGAGTTCAATATCATAATCTTGTAATAGGGGCACTGCATATTGAATGAGTTCAGTTAGTATATGCACACCATAACTCATGTTTGCACTAAAGAAAACAGGTACACTGTTAGCTTTAGTCTTTAAGCTTTGAATGATTTCTTCTTTTTTTCCTGTTGTAGCGATTACAAGTGGTATATTAACTTCACTTTGAATCAGCGGTAATGTTATTGCTGGATTCGAAAAATCAATAATAACATCTACATCAGGAATTGTTTCATTGACTAAATAGGTTGGATAAGGATATGACTTATCCGTTTTACGAGATAGTATGATACCAGATATTTCATGACCACGAGCATTTGCTAAATGTGCAACACGTTCATTCATTGCACCGTATCCTGCGAGTAATATTTTCAATTAGATCACCTGACTTTTGAATTGTTGATATACACTTTTAATATGCTGCTGCTCTTCATCTAATAATGGAACAAGTGGTAAGCGTAGCTCACCATTCGCAAAGCCGATTTGTGTGACAAGTGCTTTAATCGGCATTGGATTAATGTCTACAGATAAAGCATTCAGTAGGGGGTTAATCGCATTAAATTGCTGCTCTGCTAATGACTGTTCTGTTTTGAATGTTGTATAAATTTGCTGGAATTCTTTCGGAATCGCATTTGCAATCACTGAGATTACCCCGTCGCCCCCTGCAGCATAAAATGGAATGATAATATCATCATTGCCACAATAAAGTTTGAAGGCTTCAGGCACACGTGACTTCACAGCACGCGTATAGTCTAAATCACCGGTTGCATCTTTTAATGCATAGATATATGGATGTTGAGCAAGTATTTCCACAGTTTCCGGTTCAATCGTCATATTTGTTCGACTTGGAACATTATAGAGTACTACTGGTAACTGTACTTTGTCTGCGATGGTTGTAAAGTGTTGGATTAAGCCACGTTGATTCGTTTTATTATAGTAGGGTGTAATCAGCATAATGCCATCTGCACCTAATGCTTTTACCTTTAATGAATGATCGATGGTTGCTTGAGTATTATTAGTGCCGGTCCCAACAATGATAGGCACTCGTTTGTTAGCAGTTCGTATCGCAATTTCAACGAGCTTTAGTTTTTCTTCTTCTGTTAAAGTTGAACCTTCTCCTGTCGTACCATTGACAAATATCGCTTGTATATCATTATCGATCAGAAATTGAATATGGCGTTCAAACGTTGCATAATCGACTTCATAATTTAGAAAGGGGGTCGTAATTGCAACTGCCGTGCCATTAAATTGTACTTGTGTCATATATAACACTCCTTGTATGAAATATAAACATTCTTTTATAGATGATTTTGCTGATGGATTTGTTCTAATATTTGAACGGCGTTTAGTGCAGCACCTTTTAATAAATTGTCGGCCGTACACCAAATGTGGAACGAATTCTCAAGTGATTCATCAACGCGAATTCTACCGACAAATACTTCATCTTTACCTGTTGCATGAATGGCAAGAGGGTATTGATTATGCTCAACATCATCTACTAATACAACGCCTTCAGTCTGTTCGAATAAAGAACGAATTGCTTCAACTGTTGCTGGTTTGTCTAACGTTACATTGATCGCAACAGAGTGTGAATCTTGTACCGGGACTCGAACGCACGTTGCAGTTACTTTTAAATCAGGTAAGTTCAAGATTTTTTTTGTTTCATCAATCATTTTCTGTTCTTCTTTTGTATAGCCAGTGGGCTGGAATACATCAATATGCGGTAATACGTTGTTATAAATAGGGTGAGGATAATTTGTAGGCGCTTCACCTTTTGCACCATTGATTAAATCATTACGACCGGCAACACCGCTACCTGATACGGCTTGATATGTTGTATATGCAACACGTTTAAGTCCGAAATGGTCTTGAAGCGGCTTTAAAGGAACAACGGACTGAATTGTAGAGCAGTTTGGATTTGCAATAATCTTTCTATTTAATTGTGGGTGATTCACTTCAGGTACAATTAAATCAATATCTTGTTCCATTCTGAAAGCGCTAGAGTTATCGATAACGATACTACCTGCTGCTTCGAATAGAGGTGAGTATTTGAGACTCGTTGTACCTCCAGCACTCATTAAGACGAAATCATACTTCTTGTTTGCTTTTTCTTCTGTTAATTCTTCTGTAATGTATTGCTTTCCTTGAAAGTCGATAGTTTTTCCTGCTGATCTCGCTGAAGTAAATAACGTTAAGCTGTCATAAGGGATATTTTTTCTTTCTATTACCTCAAGCATCTTTTGTCCAACTAGTCCTGTAGCACCGACGACTGCAATTTTATACATTAAGTAAACACTCCTTAAAATCATAATATTTTGATAATTAATACTATAGTATCCTTATGCTTTACTAAATTAAAGTGAAAATGGATGATCTAAATAATTTATATATTAAATTGCTGGCATAACGTCTGTACTGCACGTTCAGCGTTCTGCTCTGAAACGACAACCGAAATACTGATTTCGCTTGTTGAAACTTGATAATAAGCGATTTCAGATTCAATTAAAGTGGTAAATACTTTAGCTGCGACGCCACTCATATCTCTCATACCAGAACCGACAACTGAAACTTTAGCATAATGTGAAGTCGTTTCATGGAGCAGGGCAGGGTATGATTGTTTTAAGTCTTCAATGATGGTACTGATTTGTTGTTGTTCTGTATTTTTCATCGTAAATGAAAGCTGCATCCCATCATTATTTACAGTTTGCGATATCATATCAATATTGATTTGTTGTTGTTCTAAAGCACTGTAAATCGCTTTTAATACCTTGGCGTCATGCATTGGATAGGATAGTGTGATGTAATCCATATTTTTATCTAGTGCGATGCCTGTTACGGCTTTTCTTTCAATAATTTGTTCTGTTGGCATAATCCATGTTCCTTTCTCAGTCGATAATGTTTTTCCAGTATAAATGGGTGTATTATGGTTCAGTGCAATTTCAACACTTCTTGTCTCAAGAATGCCTGCACCAAGAGATGATAGTTCCATCATCTCTTCGAAGCTTAACTGATCAATCTTTTGTGTATCAGGATAAATACGTGGATCAGTACCATAAACACCTAATACGTCACTGTATATTTCACACGTCGCACCTAGACTTGATGCAAGGGCCACAGCTGTTGTGTCACTGCCCCCTCGACCGAGTGTCGTTAATTCATCGTTATTATTAATTCCCTGGAAACCTGCAATAATAATAATATCTTTCGTATTGAATAATTGATTGATTTTATCTGTATTGATGGTTTGGATTTTACTTTTTAAATGATGACCTTCAGTTTTTATACCAGCTTGTGCACCAGTTAGTGCGACTGCTTCAACTGAAATTTCCTGAAGAATGATTGAAAGATATGCAATCGTCTGTTGTTCACCAGTTGATAATAACATTGCCAGTGCACTATCTTTTGGTGATTTTGATAAAGTTGTCGCATTATTTAATAACTGATCGGTCGTTTTTCCCATGGCTGATACGACAACGACTAATTTTTCATGTTGTAAAGTACGTGATTTGAGGTATTCTGCGATAGCTTTGATTTTATCGAAGTCAGCCACTGAGCTACCGCCAAATTTTAATACTTTAATGTGTTGATTGTGATGATTCGTCTGAATCCTTGGTTCTGTTAACATTAATCCGCCTCCTGAAAGTAGGGGCATCACGACAACAAAAAAACAAGCCCAGAGACATCTGGACTTGTTAATCTATATACAAGCGATGCACTCCATTATTTTTCAATAATGACAAATCCATAGCTCTTAACCTGTGGATCCAACATAGTATTCACTGCAATAAATACTACATTTCGGCATCGCACCCTTTCAGTAATTCATTTGCAGAATTAACATTACTTACTCATGATTGATGCGCCTCATCTTTATTTATTAAGTTGATGATTTACATTCTACAGAAACATTTCTGAATTGTAAAGTGTTTTATAAATATTTAAAAAATATAGATTGCAGATAAACGTTTCAATTGCAAAAAA
>NZ_JAOTIS010000039.1 GCF_025628935.1 Macrococcus capreoli | reverse complement strand
TGATGTTAGACTAATTAACGGACACAGTGAATTGATAATAAATAAGTTATAATAATAATATCAATTTACGGGAGTGTCTGTCATGACTAAAAGAAGATATGATCATAATTTTAAGATGGAAGCGATACAACTAGTTGAATCAGGTAGAAAAGCTACTGAGGTCTCAAGAGACCTAGATATTCCAATTCAAACACTGTCAAAATGGCTAAGTAAGTATCGTGAAAATGGTGAAACTGCTTTTGTTGGTAGTGGGAAAATGACACCTGCCAAACAAAGTGAAGTTGATTTACAAAGAAGGCTTAAAGAACTGGAAGAAGAAAATCGAATACTAAAAAAGGCTATGCACATCTTTGCCAAAGACCAGAAGTAATATATGACTTCATAGACAAACACCGTCACGAGTTTCGTGTGACTAAGATGTGCGAAGTATTAGGTGTTTCGAAAAGTGGATACTATGACTGGAAAAAGCGTGAAGATTCATCACAACAAAAGCGACGTGAGGCATTAAAAAAGGAAATTTATAAGATTTATATTGGAAGTCAAAAAAGATATGGCAGCCCAAAAATCACAAAGAAACTGAGGGAACAAGGACATAACGTTTCTCAGCGTACAGTCACAAGATTAATGAAAGATATGAATATCAGATCTATTACAAAGAAGAAATACAAAGCAACAACAAACTCAAAACATAACCTGCCTATCTATCCAAATTTATTAAATCAGCAATTTAAAGTTGAAAAACTAGGAGTTGCCTGGGTGTCGGATATCACTTATGTATATACGCGTGAAGGTTGGTTGTATTTAGCAACAGTAATGGATCTATTTTCCCGAAGAATCATAGGTTGGGCCATGTCGAGTAGAATGTCAAAAGAACTAGTAATATCAGCATTAGAAAGAGCATACGTGACGCAAGAGCCTAAGGCTGGATTAATTCATCATTCAGATAGAGGTAGTCAGTACGCGTCAGTAGAGTATCAAAAGAAACTAAGAGAAAAAGAAATAACTACAAGTATGAGTCGTAAAGGAAACTGTTACGACAATGCTTGTATAGAATCATTCCACAGCATAATAAAAAAAGAACTGATTCATCACTGTGATTACAAAACGCGTAATGAGGCAATGTTTAGTATTATGGAATATATCGTAACCTTCTATAATTCAACAAGAATTCATTCAACATTGAACTATCTAAGTCCAATTGACTTTGAAAAGAAATATGCATAAATTAACCTGATTAAAAATGAACTTATACGAATTTTATAAGTTCGTTTTTGAACAGGCTACCGAGCGAAGAGAGGTAAAGTTATAAATTCACTGTGTCCGATTTCTTGACACAAATCCA
>NZ_JAOTIS010000037.1 GCF_025628935.1 Macrococcus capreoli | reverse complement strand
GCAACATCAGTAACAGTATCAGATACAACTGGTCCAGCGGCACCAACTGTAAACCCAATTACATCAGAAGATCCAGCAGTAACAGGTATCGGTGTACCAGGCAACACAATTACAGTAACGTTCCCAGACGGAACGAAAGGTACTGCAGTTGTACAACCAGACGGCACATGGACAGTACCAGTACCAGCAGGCGTTGATTTAGTAGGTGGCGAAGTATTACCAGTAACATCAACAGACCCAGCAGGCAACGTATCACCAGAAGTAACAGTGGCAGTAACTGACGTAACAGGTCCATTAGCACCACCGGTTAACCCGGTAACATCAGAGGATACAGCAGTAACAGGAACAGGAACACCTGGCGACACAATCACAGTGAAGTTCCCAGATGGTTCTGAAGGCACTGCAGTTGTACAACCAGACGGAACATGGAGCATTCCAGTACCAGCAGGTGTAGACTTAGTAGGTGGCGAAGTATTACCAGTAATAGAAACAGATCCAGCAGGCAACGTATCACCAGCGACATCAGTAACAGTAACTGACGTAACAGCACCAATCGCACCACCAATCAATACGGTTTTTAGTACAACACCGGTCGTTACAGGTGTAGGAACACCAGGAAACACAGTTATAGTAACATTCCCAGACGGAACGACTGCAACTGCAACAGTACAACCAGACGGAACATGGAGTGCAACAATTCCAGCAGGCGTTGATTTAATTGTTGGAGACGTTGTTACAGCAACACAAACGGATGCAAGTGGAAACGTATCACCTGTTTCAAGCACTACGGTTACAGATGCAACACCACCACCAGCACCAGTAGTAAATGAAGTGACTTCAGAAGATGAAGTAATTACTGGAACAGGTCAGCCATGGGATACTATTACAGTAACGTTCCCAGATGGAACAACTGAAACGACAACAGTACAACCAGATGGCACATGGACAGTACCAGTACCAGCAGGTGTAGACTTAGTAGGTGGCGAAGTATTGCCAGTTACTGAAACAGATCCAGTAGGAAATTCTGGTTCAACATCAGTTACAGTAACAGTAATTGACGTGACTGCACCGTCAGCTCCAACTGTTAATCCGATTACATCAGAAGATCCAGCAGTAACAGGTATCGGTGTACCAGGTAACACAATTACAGTAACGTTCCCAGATGGAACAACAGGCACTACAGTTGTACAACCAGATGGCACATGGAGCATTCCAGTACCAGCAGGTGTAGACTTAGTAGGTGGCGAAGCATTACCAGTAACGTCAACAGACCCATCAGGTAATAAATCACCAATCGCAGTAGTTACAGTAATTGACGTAACAGCACCAGCAGCACCACCAGTTAACCCGGTAACATCAGAAGATACAGTAGTAACAGGAACAGGAACACCAGGCGACACAATCACAGTGAAGTTCCCAGATGGTTCAACTGGTACAGCAGTTGTACAACCAGATGGCACATGGAGTGTAACAATTCCAGCAGGTGTAGACTTAGTAGGTGGCGAAGTATTACCAGTTATCGAAACAGATCAATCAGGTAACGTATCACCAGCAACATCAGTAACAGTAACGGATACAACAGCACCAGCGGCACCAACTGTAAACCCAGTAACATCAGAAGATCCAGCAGTAACAGGTATCGGTGTACCAGGTAAC
>NZ_JAOTIS010000036.1 GCF_025628935.1 Macrococcus capreoli | reverse complement strand
AAATGTAGGAAAATGGCGAAATGAAAATGCTGTTTTTCCTACATTTTTTCTTTTTTAAATTATATAATCATGTCTTAACTCAATCTTCGATTGGAGGTTATTTGATTGAGACATGACATTTATGAAGGAGTGCTATTTTACATTATGAAAGGTATTAAACCAAATTATGCTGAACTAGGTCGACAATTTAATTGTGATCCAAGAACAGTAAAGAAATATTATGAAGCAGGAAAGGAAAATGAATTAGAACGATTGAAGAAAAAACAACAAACTAGGAAAGCATCAAAACTAGATCCATTTAAAGAAATAATTGATGAAAAAATTGAATTAGGATGTACTGCTATGGCAATTTTTAAATACATTGAGAAAAAAGGATATGAAGGTAAATATACGATTTTACGAGAATACTGTAAAAATAAAAAACAAAACGAGACTAAAAAAGCAACTATACGCGTAGAAACAAATCCAGGTATAGCTGCTCAAGTAGATTGGAAAGAAGATATGATAATGCATGATAAGTTTGGCAGAACCTATCAATTCAATATCTTTCTTTACGTTCTACACTATTCAAAAATGAAGTATATCACATTAACTTGGGATAGAAAACAAGATACGCTATTTGAATGTTTAAAAGACGCTTTTGAATATACCGAAGGTGTTCCAAAAGAAATCTGGTTCGATAATATGAGAACCGTAGTTGATCGACCGAGAACACAATATAAAAAAGTTGTCTTCAATAATTTGTTTTATCAATTTAGTATGGATGCCAACTTTGAACCTATTGCTTGTAGACCTTATCGTCCTCAAACAAAAGGGTCTGTTGAATCATTAGCTAAATTTGTTGAACAACGATTAAGACCATATGATTATGAATTTTATGATGCTGTCGAACTGATTGGGCTAGTAAATGATTTATGCCACGAATTAAATCATATAGAAGTTTCACAGGCAACAGAACAACGCCCTATAGACGTTTTCAATTTTGAAGAAAAAGAACATTTAAATTCTTTTAATGCTAAGTTATTAAATACGTATATCGAAGATGAATGCATAAGAATTGTTTCTAAAGAATCGATGATTAATTTTAGAAAAGGTAAATACTCTGTTCCTACTAAATACATAGGTGAAGAAGTACAGGTGATATTTAATAATTCTACTGATGAATTGTTGATATATTTTGATGGTGAGTTAATAAGAAGGCATGATTTATCCGAAAGAAAACTTAACTATTTTATCGAAGATAAGATTGAAATATTAAAATCAGATGTATTTAAACATAAGGATGATGAAGAGATTCTTAAATACATAGAAAATTCATTATTACTGTATGACGAGATTTAGGGGGACTTTAAATGAATACAAATCACCAAAAACTACTTAATAACTTTGAAATATTAAAACTAAAAAAATTCAAAGATTATTATCCAAACTACATTGAATTACTTTCTGAAAATGAGAAATCTTTAACTGAAATCTTAATTGATTTAACCGAAAAAGAGATAGAATATCAATCAGAATTAAAATTTAAACGTGCTGTGAATTCAGCACGTTTCCCTAAGATAAAACATTTACATGATTTTGATTTCATGTTTCAACCAAGTATAAATCAACAAGAAATACTTACTTTAAAATCAATGCATTTTTTAGAAGATAGTATCAATATTTGTTTCCTAGGTAACAGTGGTGTTGGTAAAACGCACCTGGCTATCTCATTAGGTGTAGAGGCCTGTAAACAAAATATAAAGACAAGATTCTATACCTTCAAGGAATTAATAGACATATTAACTGTCTCAGATTCCAAAGGAATCATCAATAAAACATTAAAGCAATTAAGCAGAATTGAGCTACTTATCATTGATGAAATTGGTTATACTCCCATCACTAAAGAACAAGCTGATTTATTTTATCAGCTAATGTCACTAAGATATGAAATGAAATCAACAATAATTACAACTAACATTCCATTTTCGAGTTGGGGAGAATCATTTAGTAATAAGATTGCATCAGCAGCTATAATTGATCGGTTAGTTCATCACTCAAAAGTATTTAAAATTACCGGTGAATCATATCGATTAAAAGATTATAAAAACGAAAAATCCTTAAATATGCG
>NZ_JAOTIS010000035.1 GCF_025628935.1 Macrococcus capreoli | reverse complement strand
GACAGTACCAGCAGGACCTGTGACAATTCCAGTAACAGTAACGTATCCAGATGGCTCAACAGAAGTAATCGATGTTGTTGTAACAGTAGGCACAACAGATGCGGTAGATAATGCACCTGATTATGTAGATACAACAGTAGAACCAGGAGCAACAGTAACAATCGCACCACCAGTAAACGCAAGTGGTGTGGCATTACCAACAGGTACAACATTCGCACCAGGAGCAGTCGTACCAGCATGGGCGACAGTAAATCCAGACGGATCGATTACAGTGAACCCAGATGCGACAGTACCAACAGGTCCTGTAACAATTCCAGTAACAGTAACGTATCCAGATGGTTCAACAGAAGTAATCGATGTTGTTGTGACAGTAGGTACAACAGACGCAGTAGATTTAGCGCCTGATTATGTAGATACAACAGTAAAGCCTGGAACTACAGTAACAATTCCGGCGCCAACAGACGCAAGTGGAAAAGTGATTCCAGCAGGCACAACTTATGCACCAGCGGATGCAGCAACATTACCAGCATGGGTAAAAGTTAATCCGGACGGAACAATTACAGTAAACCCAGATGTGACAGTACCAGCAGGACCAGTAACAATTCCAGTAACAGTAACGTATCCAGATGGTTCAACAGAAGTGATTGATGTTGTTGTGTCAGTAGGTACAACAGACGCTGTTAATAATGCGCCTGATTATGTAGATACAACAGTAGAACCAGGAGCAACAGTAACAATCGCACCACCAGTGAATGCAAGTGGTGTGGCATTACCAACAGGTACAACATTCGCACCAGGAGCAGGCGTACCAGCATGGGCGACAGTAAATCCAGATGGTTCAATTACAGTGAAACCGGATGCTACAGTACCAGCAGGACCTGTGACAATTCCAGTAACAGTGACATATCCAGATGGTACAACAGATGTCATTGATGTAGTCGTTACAGTGGGTACAACGGATGCGGTTGATAACGCACCAGATTACGTAGACACTGCAGTAGCTCAAGGTACTTCAGCAACAATCGCAGCACCAGTCAATGCTGATGGAACTGCATTACCAACAGGAACAACATTCACACCGGGAGCAGGCGTACCAGCATGGGCGACAGTAAATCCAGATGGAACAATTACAGTAAACCCAGGAGCAACAGTACCAGCAGGTCCTGTAACAATTCCGGTAACAGTAACGTATCCAGATGGCTCAACAGAAGTAATTAATGTTGTTGTGACGGTTACGGATCAAACTGCACCAGTAGTTGATGTAAATCCAGTAAAAGCTGGTGATACAACAGTAGGCGGAACAAGTGAACCAGGAAGTACAATCACAGTAACATTACCAGACGGCACGAAAGTATCAACAGTTACGCAACCAGACGGCACATGGACAGTGACAGTACCAGCATTAAAAGAAGGTGACGTAGTATCAGCAGTATCAACAGATGCAGCAGGTAACGTATCACAACCATCAAGTGAAACAGCACCAACTACACCAGTAGTAGATACAACACCACCAGCAGCACCACCAGTTAACCCAGTAACATCAGAAGATCCAGCAGTAACAGGTATCGGTGTACCAGGCAACACAATTACAGTAACGTTCCCAGATGGAACGAAAGGTACTGCAGTTGTACAACCAGACGGCACATGGACAGTACCAGTACCAGCAGGCGTTGATTTAGTAGGTGGCGAAGTATTACCAGTAACATCAACAGACCCAGCAGGTAACGTATCACCTGAAACAAAAGTTACAGTATCAGACGTAACACCACCAGCAGCACCACCAGTAAATCCAGTAACATCAGAAGATACAGCAGTAACAGGAACAGGAACACCTGGCGATACAATTACTGTTAAGTTCCCGAATGGTTCAACAGGGACAGCAGTTGTGAAACCAGATGGAACATGGAGTGTAACAATTCCAACAGGTGTAGACTTAGTAGGTGGCGAAGTATTACCAGTTACTGAAACGGATCCAGCAGGTAACGTATCACCAGCAACATCAGTAACAGTAACAGATACAACTGGTCCAGCAGCACCAACAGTAAGACCAGTAACATCAGAAGATACAGCAGTAACAGGTATCGGTGTACCAGGCAACACAATTACAGTAACATTCCCAGACGGAACAAAAGGC
>NZ_JAOTIS010000034.1 GCF_025628935.1 Macrococcus capreoli | reverse complement strand
AAGGTAAAGAATTTTATAGTAGACAGAAAGGAGTAGAATTTATGTCTGATAGTAATTTACAACAAATTTGGAATTCGGCGAAGACTTCAGAAGCATTGATTAAACGTTTAAAAGAAAGTGATTTGTTGAAATATATTGATAAAGAAAAAATTTTCCCTTGTACAATTTACAAAGAAAATTGGAATGATAAAGAAAGAGAACTTAACGGAATAAAAGGAAATATTAAGACGAAATTTACGGATAAAGAGCTTCTTAACTTTGGATTAAAACCTATGAGTGGTTGTAATATTAATTTTGTATTTATTGGAATTAGCTTATTCGGTGATATTATTGAAGTAGGAAAATCTAGTTTAGAAGGTGATTGGGCATATAAAATATATTTTGAAAAAGGTGTGTCAAGTGAATACCTTGAATATATAATAGCAAAAACATTAGAGTCCTCACCAAAAATGGAATCCAAAGAATTGTTAAATAAGTTATCGCTAAATCTGAATAAATTTTATGAATGTATGATCATACTTCCTATTGTTTCTGATCAAAATACAGATGATGAAATTGCTATACAAATGGAAAGAGTTGCAGGTAATCATGTGGTTATACCGTTCACGGATGATAATAAGAATATTAAGTTTGTTAGACCAAATAGCCACAATTGAACTAAAAATAAACTAATATAAATGCTATAAAAACTTAAAATATCATCTTACTTTTGGTAAGTAGAAAGGATAATTCGTCTTATTGTTTTAGCTACTATTTTGTGATTTATGGAAAATTACTGATATAGCTGTCTCGTTTTAGTTTATTTACCGAAAAGTGATTCTTGTTATATGAAAATGATTAAAATTAGTTGAGAAATAGTAAATATTTAGAAGTTGAAAAATAGCTTGATTAAAGCATTTAAGCGTACTTAATTATAAGTTTTAGCCAAACCCAGGCCTTAAAAGGCACTCGTCGTTCACCACAGTTCTCAAAATGTTAATCTGCAGCTGTTGCAAGTTTACTTGTTTACAGATGGAGTCCGCAAATTGCGTCAGCAATTTGTGTTCAATTGAAATGATTAAAGCATTTCTCGAAAATACGCGAGAGGTGCTTTTTTATATTTTTTTTGCATAGATGTTACTCCATGCTTTTTTGGTAAGTGTGATTATATATATGTATCAACAAGCCTATGGAGAAGTTGGACATAAAACTCCAGGAATTATTATGAATACTTTATTAATACTTAGTCCATTTTCTTATTATGTAATCTTCGATATTAAAAGTGGTGAAAATACATTTACTGGTACTAGAGTCTATTTTATTACGAGAGACACGTTAGCTTTTTATGGATTGTTCAAGATTATTGTAATTGTTTTATGGGGAATAGTATTTTTATTCTTGTCGCCAATTTTTGCATACATTCATTTCAAAGATGTTAGTAAGTACGGTAAGTATAGATCACAAAATAAATGATAAAATAGTATTGATAATATTTTTTCAACTACAATTGGGGTGGAAATAATGAAAAAAATAATTAGAAGTATAGCACGCTGTAAAATTTGTGATGATGTTATTGAATCAAAGTATACCCATAACTATGTAAGATGCAAATGTGGAGCGATTTTTTTAGATGGCGGTAAAGAGTATCAAAGATATGGATGGTTGCCTGAAAAAGTACACGGAAGAAGTCATGATGAAATAATTGATTTTAGCTTGTCTGAGTATGAAGAATAAATTAAAGAGGTGTAGGTATGCTTGAAGTTGATAAAGAAAAAATTAAGAATTTTTTTGTAAGTGATTTGAGTTCGGATCAAATAGCTGAATATTCAGGAATAGCTTATACTACTGCGAGAGAATTAAAAAATGGAACTACAAGTATCGATGAAGCATCATTTAGAACTCAGGTAAAGTTAACATATGGATATAAAAAAGCATTTGAGGGATATGAGCCTGAAGAAGTTAGTTTAGAAAGAAGAATAGCGATAGTTGATGCAGCAATAGGCATAAATAAAATTGATGGTCTTGCATTGTCGGATGAATATATAGAAAAAATGTATGATATGGCACATGGAAGAATTAAGCGATCTGAATTTGCTGAGTACGTACTACAAGAGACAACAAAAAGTGATTGATGAACCAATATAATTAATTGATTTTGCCACTTATTTGAGGTGGCTTTTTTTCATGAGAAGTATAGTTTTAATGGCTAAAAGAAAATATTAGAACATTTATCGTGTTGATAAAAATGATATACTTGAAGAAAAGTATAAATATAAAAAGTGTAGATATTCAAAAGAGGAGAAAGAGAATGGCTAATACAAGACAAATCCATTTAACTAAAGCTA
>NZ_JAOTIS010000033.1 GCF_025628935.1 Macrococcus capreoli | reverse complement strand
CGCCTTCTAACTTCTGACATGTTTAAAATTAAGATATCTATACTATTCATGATACATCCCCTAGTTTATTTAATTTATCGATATATTTTAAAAAATTCATAAATAAATTATGATTCAACAACTGCTTTTCCTACAACAAAATTTGATACATCATCATTGATAACTACAATTTCACTTGGACTATCCATCGCAAATCCTTAATATACTGTTAATTCACCAAAAGAACGATTCATTACATCTCTAACATAAATACCTAATGCTGATGCAGCCACACCAGTTGCAGGATCTTCTATGTAACCAGGATTATTTGGAAACTGTCCGGCATGGTAAAAATTACTTTCATCTTTTACAAACGGAAATAACCCCGACGATTCAGTCTTGTCGCAAAATGACCATAAATATTCATAATCAGGATTAAGATTATTTAATACGTCTATATCTTTCAACTCTAAAATGGTTTTATACCTAGATGTTGAAACGTTCTTTATAAAATTATCTGAAAGTTCATTTACGGATATATTCAATGCTTTAGCAATTTCATTTTTATCTATCATTACATCGCAAATATTTGATGCTCCTTGTTTTACTTTTACTTTGAAATCAATGTCATTTCCAATAATCTCAATATCTAAAACATCCGCTAATGTTTCTACTGAAAAATGACTCTTTTTAAGAAATCCTTTGTTCTTAAGAACTGTAACACATGCTATCGTCGCATGAACACACATTTCTATTTCTTTATTAGGCACGAAGTATTTAAACTGATAATCACACGAAGGTAATTCACTTTCCAATACAAATCCAACCTCAAGTTCATATTGTTTTGCAATATTTTTCATTTCATCAAAAGTAAACTGATTAGCTTCTAAAATTACTGGACAAGGATTACCTCCGGGTAGGTTTTACACTTTAAATTTCGTTAATATCAAATGTTCTTGAAAAATGTAGTACAGAATCATCTACTTTCATATCCATCTTTTTATATAATGACTGTGCCTTTGTATTATCAATACCTGTCTCCAGCGTTACATATCGTGCATTATTTTGTCGTGCATATTCAAAAGTTTTTTCAATAAGCTGTCTCCCAACGCCACCTGTTCTATTATTTGAACTTACATATAAGTCATTTAATATATATGCTCTTTGGAGACTTACAGTTGAAAATACAGGATATATTTGTACAAATCCAACTAATTCTTCTCCATTATCTGCTACAAATATTTTTGATTCATTATTATCATATCGATCCTTTATAAATTTGTTACATGACTCAATATCCGACTCTTTACCATAAAAGATTCTATAATTATTTAATAAATCACTAACACTTTCTAAATCATCAATTTTAAATTCTCTAATCACCATAAGAACACTCCTTTAATTTTATAGCCTATATAAATATTCATAGTTGAAAACATCCATATATTTGTCTTAATTATACCTTCAGTAAAGGTATAATTAATAAGTATATTGAAATTTCAGATAAATTGGTTATTTTAACTACTAATGTTTTTTAATTACTCGACTAATGAAAAAATAAACTGACTTTTTGTATGTCCATATGGCTGTAATAGATCAATAAATGATTCGACTGCACTCATATTTTCTAATCTAACCTTAAAAACAAAACACGCTTCTCCAGATACACGATAACAAAATTCAACATTATCCTGTTCCAATATGAACTCCTTGAAATCTTTATATCTATTATTCTTAATGATTATCTCAATTAAAATATCAACGTCATACCCTAGCTTTTTATAATCAATATTAATCGTATAATCTTTTATTACTCCTTGCTCCTCCATTTTATTAATTCGTTCTCTTACCGCAGGAGCAGATAAATTCACCTGTTTACTTAACTCATTAATCGTAATACGACTGTTCATTTCTAATATATTTAATATCTTCTCATTTATTAAGTCTACCATTTAATTTACCTCTTTTATTAAAGTTCATAGACTTTAATACCTTTTTTAATTTATTCATTCTTTATTTTATCACGTTTATTATTAACTCAAGGAGATGATAATATGGCATTAATAAATTATAGTAAGATTGGTGATACGCCTTTTCAAAAATTATTAGGTCACAATGAAATCATAATTGACCCATGGAATAACTTAGCAGACACATTATGTGAAGATGGCTCATTGAGCAAAGAATTAAAAGAAGAGTTAAGAAGAATACTTGCTCAAGAAAATGGATGTATGTACTGCAAAGCAAAGGGTAGACCTACTAATAAATTTCGAGACGAAAAATCTTTGCTTTGTATAGGCTTTGTCGATGTTTACTTAAAAATGAAAGAAAATGTACCTGAATCAACTATCCAGTTGTTAAAGGATTCAATGACTAATGAAGAAATTATTGAATTAATTACTTTTACCTTATTCACTACAGTCCAACAACATTTTGGATCAATATTAAAACTTACTGCTGAAGATTAATCTTCCTACATAAAGAAGTGGTGACTAACAAGGATTACCACTTCTTATTTTTATTAACTCAATTATTATTTATAAATATTACTTGAAGAGAGTTAATAATTGAACCTCTAACAGTTCCTACTTCGTAAGAAGCAAAAGGATTTTTGAGGGATTTTTAACACATATA
>NZ_JAOTIS010000032.1 GCF_025628935.1 Macrococcus capreoli | reverse complement strand
TAAAATTGATTAAGTCTTCGATCGATTAGTATTCGTCAGCTCCATACATTACTGTACTTCCACCTCGAACCTATTAACCTCATCATCTTTGAGGGATCTTATAACCGAAGTTGGGAAATCTCATCTTGAGGGGGGCTTCATGCTTAGATGCTTTCAGCACTTATCCCGTCCATACATAGCTACCCAGCTATGCCGCTGGCGCGACAACTGGTACACCAGAGGTATGTCCATCCCGGTCCTCTCGTACTAAGGACAGCTCCTCTCAAATTTCCTACGCCCACGACGGATAGGGACCGAACTGTCTCACGACGTTCTGAACCCAGCTCGCGTACCGCTTTAATGGGCGAACAGCCCAACCCTTGGGACCGACTACAGCCCCAGGATGCGATGAGCCGACATCGAGGTGCCAAACCTCCCCGTCGATGTGAACTCTTGGGGGAGATAAGCCTGTTATCCCCGGGGTAGCTTTTATCCGTTGAGCGATGGCCCTTCCATGCGGAACCACCGGATCACTAAGTCCGTCTTTCGACCCTGCTCGACTTGTAGGTCTCGCAGTCAAGCTCCCTTGTGCCTTTACACTCTGCGAATGATTTCCAACCATTCTGAGGGAACCTTTGAGCGCCTCCGTTACTCTTTAGGAGGCGACCGCCCCAGTCAAACTGCCCGCCTGACACTGTCTCCCACCACGATAAGTGGTGCGGGTTAGAAAGTCAACACAGCCAGGGTAGTATCCCACCAACGCCTCCACGTAAGCTGACGCTCACGCTTCAAAGGCTCCTACCTATCCTGTACAAGCTGTGCCGAATTTCAATATCAGGCTGCAGTAAAGCTCCACGGGGTCTTTCCGTCCTGTCGCGGGTAACCTGCATCTTCACAGGTACTATGATTTCACCGAGTCTCTCGTTGAGACAGTGCCCAAATCGTTACGCCTTTCGTGCGGGTCGGAACTTACCCGACAAGGAATTTCGCTACCTTAGGACCGTTATAGTTACGGCCGCCGTTTACTGGGGCTTCAATTCGTAGCTTCGCTAATGCTAACCACTCCTTTTAACCTTCCAGCACCGGGCAGGCGTCAGCCCCTATACGTCACCTTACGGTTTTGCAGAGACCTGTGTTTTTGATAAACAGTCGCTTGGGCCTATTCACTGCGGCTCTTCAAGGCTTGCACCCTAAAAAGCACCCCTTCTCCCGAAGTTACGGGGTCATTTTGCCGAGTTCCTTAACGAGAGTTCGCTCGCTCACCTTAGAATTCTCATCTTGACTACCTGTGTCGGTTTGCGGTACGGGCACCTAATTTCTAACTAGAGGCTTTTCTTGGCAGTGTGAAATCAACGACTTCGCTACTATAATTTCGCTCCCCATCACACCTTGACCTTAAGAGTACCGGATTTGCCTAATACTCAGTCTCAGTGCTTGGACGTACATAACCAACAGTACGCTTCGCCTATCCTACTGCGTCCCCCCATCGTTCAAACAATCTTAGGTGGTACAGGAATATCTACCTGTTGTCCATCGCCTACGCCATTCGGCCTCGGCTTAGGTCCCGACTAACCCAGAGCGGACGAGCCTTCCTCTGGAAACCTTAGTCAATCGGTGGACGGGATTCTCACCCGTCTTTCGCTACTCACACCGGCATTCTCACTTCTAAGCGCTCCACATGTCCTTACGATCATGCTTCGACGCTGCTTAGAACGCTCTCCTACCATCCTTACGGATCCACAGCTTCGGTAATATGTTTAGCCCCGGTACATTTTCGGCGCAGCGTCACTCGACTAGTGAGCTATTACGCACTCTTTAAATGATGGCTGCTTCTAAGCCAACATCCTAGTTGTCTGGGCAACGCCACATCCTTTTCCACTTAACATATATTTTGGGACCTTAGCTGGTGGTCTGGGCTGTTTCCCTCTCGACTACGGACCTTATCACCCGCAGTCTGACTCCCGTGTTAAATTATTTGGCATTCGGAGTTTGTCTGAATTCGGTAACCCGAGGGGGGCCCCTAGTCCAAACAGTGCTCTACCTCCAATAATCATCACACGAGGCTAGCCCTAAAGCTATTTCGGAGAGAACCAGCTATCTCCAGGTTCGATTGGAATTTCTCCGCTACCCACACCTCATCCGCTCACTTTTCAACGTAAGTCGGTTCGGTCCTCCATTCAGTGTTACCTGAACTTCAACCTGGACATGGGTAGATCACCTGGTTTCGGGTCTACGACCTGATACTCATTCGCCCTATTCAGACTCGCTTTCGCTACGGCTCCACATATACTGCTTAACCTTGCATCAAATCGTAACTCGCCGGTTCATTCTACAAAAGGCACGCCATCACCCATTAACGGGCTCTGACTACTTGTAAGCACACGGTTTCAGGTTCTATTTCACTCCCCTTCCGGGGTGCTTTTCACCTTTCCCTCACGGTACTGGTTCACTATCGGTCACTAGAGAGTATTTAGCCTTGGGAGATGGTCCTCCCGGATTCCGACGGAATTCCACGTGTTCCGCCGTACTCAGGATCCACTCAGGAGAGAACAACTTTTCGACTACAGGGCCTTTACCTTCTATGGCTGACTTTTCCAAAGTCATTCGTCTAAACTGTTCCTTTGTAACTCCGTATTGAGTGTCCTACAACCCCAAAGAGCAAGCTCTTTGGTTTGGGCTCTTCCCGTTTCGCTCGCCGCTACTAAGGGAATCGAGTTTTCTTTCTCTTCCTCCGGGTACTTAGATGTTTCAGTTCTCCGGGTGTGCCTTCTCATATACTATGTATTCATATATGGATAACATGACATAACTCATGCTGGGTTTCCCCATTCGGAAATCTCTGGATCAAAGCTTACTTACAGCTCCCCAAAGCATATCGTCGTTAGTAACGTCCTTCTTCGGCTTCTAGTGCCAAGGCATCCACCGTGCGCCCTTAATAACTTAATCTGTTAT
>NZ_JAOTIS010000031.1 GCF_025628935.1 Macrococcus capreoli | reverse complement strand
CGTGAGTAAAAATTCTTAAAAAGGAGGTATTTTAATGCTAGAAGAAGTAAAAAAAGATGAATTATTCCACATTTATTACAAACGTTGGATTATGATTTACAAAGAAGGTGCAATTAGAAAAGTCACTATGTCAAAGTATTTAATGACACATCAATGGTTAATCAAACTTGCTCCAAAACTTAAATTATGCGATCTTTCAAGAATAACTTATCAACAATTACTTAATGATTATGCCGAAGAACATGAAAAACAAACTACTATGGATTTTCACCATCAGTTAAAAGGCGCTATTCTAGATGCTGTTGATGAAGGATATTTAGAAAGAGATCCTACTCGTAAAGCAATTATTAAAGGTAAAACTCCAAGATCCAAAAAAACTAAGTATTTAAATCAATTCGAGCTTCATACATTGCTTACACAACTCAAATTAGGAAATGAAATCAATTGGGATTGGTTTATTCTATTAGTTGCCAAGACAGGTATTCGCTTCTCTGAAGCATTAGCCGTTACTCCAAATGATTTTGATTTCCCCCGTCAAACTCTAAACATTAACAAAACTTGGGATTACAAAGACGCTGGAGGATTTCTACCAACAAAGAATCAGTCTTCTGTTAGAAAAGTTAAACTAGATTGGCAAACAGTCATCCAGTTCTCCGAACTTACAAAGAATTTACCCGAAGACAAACCAATATTCGTAAAAGGAAAAGGAAAAATTTATAATTCAACTGTAAATAGTCGTTTAACTCATTTATGTAAAAAATCAAATATACCCGAGATTTCAATTCATGGTTTAAGACATACACATGCTTCTGTTCTATTATTTGCCGGTGTATCTATCGCAAGTGTTGCTAGAAGGTTAGGACACGCAAGCATGACTACTACTCAAAAAACATATTTACATGTTATTCAAGAATTAGAGAACCAAGATGTTGATTTGATAATGCGCTCAATTTCAAGCTTAAGTTAAAAATTATTATCTCATGCTGAAGATTTATATAAACAAGAGGTGAAATAGCATTTGTGCCATTTTCACCTCATATTTTTATCTTAATTCATTATCTAACGGAATAATTTCTTTATTAAGTATATTAATCCAATCTTCTTTTATTTGACTTCTATATTTTAGTCCACTTATATCTGCATGTTCTTTTTTAAACTCTGTAAAATTTGCATTTTTCATTATCGTTGTAAAGTATGGAATATCATTCGATTCTGCCACATATTGAATTGCTGATGTATGCAATTCTTTTTCACCAAGTTTCCACTCGTTAGCAAAATCCCTTATTACTTCATTCTTAGCATGCGTAAAATAATTTCTCTTTATACTAAAAATATCATTCTGCTTTTCATTAGGATTGTTATCTATTTGGTTTAATATTTCTTGATAAACATGTCTAACTTTTTCTGATTTATTTAATTTTTTTAAAGCCTTCTCTATTTCTTCTCGTACATTTGTACTATTTGCCTTATAGTTTCCTAATAGCTGGTCAATATATGCGGAATCGATATTATAAGTATTATTGTTATCATCAGAGAAAAATTCAATTTCGCTTAATGAACTATCATCCTTACCATCCTTAAGGTCTTTTAATTTTCCTTTAACATTTTCATAGTTACCTCGATGATTTTCAATGACTTGCATTTTTTCATTTAATGCTTTTTTAGTTTCAATATCATTATTAAATTCATCATAAGTAACTAATGCTTCTAATGCTTTTAAAGTCTTTTGATAATTCTTCACATACTCTATTTGCAAATTAGTATCTGAGTTCTCATCTATATTTGGGTTGTTTTGAATTATTGAATTAAATTCTTTATAATTATTTTCAAATCTTTTCTTTGAATCTTTATACGTTGGATATACTAAATTAGTAGCATTATCTTCATTTGAATATAATTTAGTAGCATTTTCAACATTTCTTTCCATTGTTGCTGGTTTTCTAAAAGTGACGATTAATCCTTTGTCCTTACCTTTAAAAGTTCTGTTTGTTCTTGAGAATGCTTGTATAAGACCAGCGTATTCAAGATTTCTATCCACAAATAAAGTTTGCATTACCGGTGCATCAAATCCTGTTAAAAGTCTGTCTACTACAATTACTAAATCAATTTGTTTACCGAACTCTTTATATTCTGCTTTTTTTCTAGCTAGTCGATTATTGATATCCCCGTTGTAACGCTCAATTCCTTCAAGATTCCAAGAAGTACCGTAATATTTATTATAATCTTCTAATATTTGTTTCATTTCATCTTGCTTCTCTTTTGCTTGATCAATATTTTCGTCTAATGAATAAGTTATCGCAATTCGTGGGAAATCCGGATCTTCTATCGTGCGTCCCTTTCTAAGAGGATGATTTTTGTAACGATTTGTCATCCAATTTTTTTCTTTCTTCATTTTTTTTATAGCATGATAATATTTTTTCGCCATTTCAATCGAAGAGGTTGTTAATATAGCGGATTTTGTTGGTTTTCCATTTCTAAAATCGAATTTAGTGTATGCATTATCTGGTCTAAATATCTTTTCAATTACTAATTCGATATGATCATTAGACTCATATACAGAAGAATCTAAATATGTTTCTTTTTGAACATCAGACATTTCATCAATCTTTTTATTAATCTTATCCGGATAATCTGCAATATCAGGATTATTTAACTTAATGAACTCATAAATCCTATTATATAAAGTATTGTGAACTACAGTATTCTCATGTTCAACTTGAAAACCAAGTACTGAACCATCTTCGAGTGCATTTTTTATAGTGTACGTATGTAATACAGGTCCATATTGATCCAAAGTTGTACGTGCTAATTTCCCGTTTGCTTGCTTTTTATTCACTTCAAAAATAGGTGTTCCAGTAAAGCCAAACCATGTTGATTTAGGAAAGAATGACTTCACATGTTCCATGTTTTCTGACGAAACAGCACGATGGCATTCATCAACAATAAATACAACATGTTGACCTAATAATTTACTGAAACGTGAACTTCCCTTTTCTTCTTCAATTTTTTTAGCTCGCTTTAGTGCAGAATCTAATTTTTGTCTTGTAGTCACAATAACAACGTTAGAATTTGAGTCCGATAATAGTTCATTAGTCAACTCTCTAGTATCACCAGTACCAACAATTAAGCTATTAGATTTTCCTTTACCACTTGTTATTCCTGTATTAAATTCAGAAGCAAATTTAGTAAATTCCGTTGTTGTCTGATTATCCAAATCTTTACGATCTATTAACATTATTGTTCTATCTACACCCGGGCGCTTCGCAAGAAGCTTAGTTGCTACAAATGATGTTAATGTCTTACCTGAACCTGTTGCATGCCATATATGCCCTGATTCATGTTTACTTACTGATTCCATTAATGCTTCAATTGCATGTATTTGATAAGGATGTAGTACCATAAGCAACTTATTATCCTGGTCTTCACTGACAATTGTGTAGTCTGCAATTAAACGATGTGCATCTGGTATGTTTAATGATTGTTTACAGAATTCATATAAATTATCTACTTTCTTATTATCTTTAGTTCTCCAGGAAAATAAAAATTTCTTATCCATAAATTCAGGTAAAGCATTAGCGAAGTATCTGGTAGTTTGAAGATTAGATACAACGAATAACTGAACAGTTGAATAAATATTATTTCTAAATAATCCTTCTTCAGCGTATTTTTTTATCTGATTAAATGCTTGGTAAATCCCATCTTTTGCATTAGATTTTTTAAGTTCAATTTGTACAATTGGCAGTCCATTAATTAATAAAGTTACATCAAATCGGCGGTTTCTCCCACCATCAACAGAGCTTTGTGTCGCAATTTGATGTACAATTTCATAACTAGAAATACCTCCGCCTATATCTAAATTTGAGTATAATACTAAAGAAACTTCACCCAAGCTGACATCGTCACGATCAATTGTAATACGTGCAATTCCATTCTCTCCTTTTAGCCATTTAGCAGCATCAAAAGGAGTTTGTGTATTATTTAGTAATTCAATTTTTATCTTCTCAAATTCATTATCAGTTAAAGGATAGTCCCTTAATTCAGATACATTATTTTGTGAAATCTTTTGACGCAGATTATTCCATAAATCATTTTCGGATTTTAAATCTTTACGAAAGGTCCATTGATTATAACCTTCGCCCATAAACTCGATAAGTTGTTTTTCAATCTCTAACTCATCATCAAATTCGAAATAATTCATTTTTATCACCCTTTGGGAAACAATTTTTGAAGAAATGCAGCTTTTGTATTAATTAAATTTTGTATTTCTTTTTCTTTTAATTTTATCAGTTGATATTGTTTATTAATAATTAATCCTATTTCTTTCTGTTCTTCTATTTCCGGAATATGAACTTCAATATCCATCAATTTCACTTTTGAAATATTATATCTAGATATTCCTTGTGCTAGTTTCGATATTTTTTTTCTAACGTTTTTGTTTCTTAACAAATAGGCTAAAAAATATGGATCAATTTCAATTTTGGGTCTAAAACCAAAACAGAAACTATTTAGATAAATATTACTTTCTGTTCCCAACCAAACAGACGACATACCTACTTCATCAGGAGTTTCTGAAGAAGTTGTGAATAATACATCACCATACTTCACTTCATTTTGTTTAATATCTACTTCAATTTTTTCTTTTAAATTGAAATCTGCAATAGCATTATTAAAAACATTCAAATAAGTAATATACCATGCATCTCCATGACCAAAATCGTCTTTAGATTTGCCACTTATTCCTGTGTAAGTATCACCTATATCACTCAATTTCATTTTACGCCAGTTATTATCATAAACTATATTAATAATTTTAGGTAAATCTTGATTTTCTGATACAAATAAATTCTCCATTAAAAATTCTAATTCCTTAATATCACTTTTTAACTCACGCTGAAGAAGGGTAAATGCGATAGCTAATGTCAATGTTCTTAAGATATAATATTATTCTCTGGGAAATAATTTTTGCAAAAATCCTTTTTTTATTTCTTTTTTTAATTCCAGCTCTTT
>NZ_JAOTIS010000030.1 GCF_025628935.1 Macrococcus capreoli | reverse complement strand
CTGAACACCATCTTTATCTTGATCGAACCATACTTTATCTCCTAAATTGAATACTGATTGAGAATCAGAGATTGAGTCTGTTACTGAATCTGTGATTGAATCCGTTACTGAATCCGTCACTGAGTCTGTTACTGAGTCCGTTACTGAATCTGTTACTGAGTCTGTTACTGAATCTGTCACTGAGTCTGTTACTGAATCTGTCACTGAATCCGTCACTGAGTCCGTTACTGAATCTGTCACTGAGTCTGTCACTGAGTCTGTTACTGAGTCTGTTACTGAGTCCGTCACTGAGTCCGTTACTGAATCTGTCACTGAGTCTGTTACTGAATCCGTTACTGATTCTGTTACTGAGTCTGTTACTGAATCCGTTACTGAGTCTGTTACTGAATCCGTTACTGAATCCGTTACTGAATCTGTCACTGAGTCTGTTACTGAATCCGTCACTGAGTCTGTTACTGAGTCCGTTACTGAATCTGTTACTGAGTCTGTTACTGAATCTGTCACTGAGTCCGTTACTGAATCTGTCACTGAGTCCGTTACTGAATCTGTGATTGAATCTGTTACTGAATCTGTTACTGAGTCCGTTACTGAATCTGTGATTGAATCCGTTACTGAATCTGTCACTGAGTCCGTTACTGAATCTGTTACTGAGTCCGTTACTGAATCTGTTACTGAATCTGTCACTGAATCTGTTACTGAATCTGTCACTGAATCTGTTACTGAATCCGTCACTGAATCTGTCACTGAATCCGTCACTGAATCTGTCACTGAATCCGTTACTGAATCTGTCACTGAATCTGTTACTGAATCTGTCACTGAATCCGTTACTGAATCTGTGATTGAATCTGTTACTGAATCCGTTACTGAATCTGTGATTGAATCTGTTACTGAATCTGTTACTGAGTCCGTTACTGAATCTGTTACTGAATCTGTCACTGAATCTGTTACTGAATCCGTCACTGAATCTGTCACTGAATCTGTTACTGAATCCGTCACTGAATCTGTTACTGAGTCTGTCACTGAATCCGTTACTGAATCTGTGATTGAATCTGTTACTGAATCTGTTACTGAGTCCGTTACTGAATCTGTTACTGAATCTGTCACTGAGTCCGTTACTGAATCTGTTACTGAATCCGTCACTGAATCTGTTACTGAGTCTGTCACTGAATCTGTCACTGAGTCTGTTACTGAATCTGTCACTGAGTCTGTTACTGAATCTGTCACTGAGTCTGTTACTGAATCTGTCACTGAGTCTGTTACTGAATCTGTCACTGAGTCTGTTACTGAATCTGTCACTGAGTCTGTCACTGAATCCGTTACTGAATCTGTCACTGAATCTGTCACTGAATCTGTCACTGAGTCCGTTACTGAATCTGTCACTGAATCTGTTACTGAGTCTGTCACTGAATCCGTTACTGAGTCTGTCACTGAATCTGTCACTGAATCTGTCACTGAATCCGTTACTGAATCTGTCACTGAATCCGTTACTGAATCCGTCACTGAATCCGTCACTGAATCCGTTACTGAATCTGTCACTGAGTCTGTTACTGAATCCGTTACTGAATCTGTCACTGAGTCTGTTACCGAATCCGTTACTGAGTCTGTTACTGAATCTGTGATTGAGTCTGTTACTGAATCCGTTACTGAATTATAACCTGCATCAATTGTCATGTTATCAGCATTATTAATAACTGCAGTTACTCTATTATTAGTAGGTGTGATATCTGAATCAGTCGCGTCATTACCAGCGTTTGCTGTAGTCGGTGTTAACAATGTTGAATCTGGATTAATAAATTCAACAGTATACGTGCCATTCGATAAACCTGCAAATTCATAATGACCTGTGTTATCTGTAGTTGTTGTTCCGATTAATTTACCAGTTTGATCGTACAGATTAACTGTTACTCCTTCTAACGGAGCTTCATTAGCTGAAGTTCCTTGAACACCATCATTATCTGCATCTAACCAAACATAATCTCCTAATTTATATGTTGGTTGTGTAACTAATCCCGCATCAATTGTCATGTTATCTGCATTGTTAATAGTAGCGTTTGCTGTATACATTCCGTTTGCTTTTAAAGTCGGATCAGAATCCACTGCATCATTTGTTGTAGAATCTGCTGTTGTTACATCATACCCTGTTGGTGGTACGAATTGAACTTGATAATTACCGTTTGAAAGTCCTGTGAATACATAATGACCTGTAGCGTCAGTAGTTGTTGTTCCAATTACTTTACCTGTATCATCCATTAAATTTACAGTAACACCTGCAACCGGAGTTTCAGCTGCATCTTGAATACCATCTTTATTAGCATCTAACCAAACGTAGTCTCCAAGTTTGTAAGTAGGTGTAGTTCCAGTACCAGTAGAAACTGGTGTAACTGTTGCGTACTCATTTGCATGGAAAGTATCGTTTGCATAAGAAATATTTGGATCTGTAAAAATATTTGATGTCATATTATATCTGACAGTTGGACTACCTGAATAATTTGGATCCAGAGTAGCAACATCCATAATAACATAAGAGTCACCTGAAGCTAAAGCACTTCCAAAGTTAACTGTAACTGTACCGTTTGCATTAATGACTGGTACAAATGTACTTGACACATCCGTCAATTGTGACAAATCAGGATGGAAACTATCCGGCAATGTATACCCAGGATTTACTTTATAAACCTTAATATCACTTACAGAATCATATTTTAAACCAGTTGGTGCAATCGTAATTCTAGCAGGATTAATTGCTTGGTGATCTTGGTTAATGTATGTTGTGTTATAAAAATCATTTCCAACTATTTTATCTGTCGTACCAATTAATGAATCATGTCCATTAGGATTATTACCATAGTCAAAAATAAGACTATTTGTATGTGTTTCACCAGCAAAATCAATTGTTAATGGATAAGATGTTTTATCTGTTGTAACAGTAGTTTTATCAGGATAGAAATAAGTCATTAATGATCCTTGAACGTTATCATATAAATCTACATAGTTTGTGAATGTATATGTGATTGTTTTTGTAGCTTCATCATAACTTGCTTTAGCAATTGTACTTCCATCTGCCGCTTTTAAATCTGTAAGAAATGGAGTTAATTCCCCTGGATTACCTAAGTTTTGACCAAGTTGAACTGTAAAGAAATCTCCCATTTGTACAGAATTATCTACAGTATAATCGGCATTAAATTGAATTTCTTCATGTGCTGTAATCCAAACTTCTCCATCTTGTTGAGCTTCACCTGAATCTGAGAACACCATATTAGATGCTGTTACTAATGCATTAACATTTGAAGGCGTACCGTTTAATGCCTTTACAGTTGTTGTGTCAGCTGATGCTAAACTAATAGATTTCATCATCGATGTAGTAGATGTAGTTGCTACTGGAGTAGCTAATACTGTACTCGCACTTTGCTTTTCAGCGATTGCTTTTAAGATACCAGCCATTAATTCTTCGCTAGTCATAGTATTAACATCTAAATTCATACTTGCAAATGTAGCTTGAGCTTCTTCTGTTGTTACTCCTAAATTTTCAGCAATATAGTTATTTACGATTGCTGTTTTTTGTGTAGTGTCAGTGTTGCTTTGGATTTTCTCTACAGTGGCAGTTACTGATTCTATTGTCGGCGGAATGATATCAGGTGTCGTTGTCGGAACTTCTGTTGTCGGAGCTTCTGTTGTCGGAGCTTCTGTTGTTGCTTTTTCTGTCGTTGGCGCTTCTGTTGTTGCTGCTTCTGTTGTTGCTTTTTCTGTCGTTGGCGCTTCTGTTGTTGCTGCTTCTGTTGTTGCTTTTTCTGTCGTTGGCGCTTCTGTTGTTTCTGCTTCTGTTGTTGGCGCTTCTGTTGTTGCTGCTTCTGTTGTTGGCGCTTCTGTTGTTGCTGCTTCTGTTGTTGGCGCTTCTGTTGTTGCTGCTTCTGTTGTTGCTTTTTCTGTCGTTGGCGCTTCTGTTGTTGCTTTTTCTGTCGTTGGCGCTTCTGTTGTTGCTGCGGTTGTTGTTGGTGCGGCTGTCGTTGCTGCTTCTGTCGTCGCTGTTTCTGCTGCTTCGACTTTCGCATCTTCACCTAAGAACATTAATGATCCTATTAATATAGATGCTGTTCCTACCGTAAACTTTCTAATTGAATACTTGTTTAATTTGTTTGCAATAAAATCGTAACGCTTACCACTTGTAGTTTTTTTCATGTATTTTCCTCCATATAATATATTCATCTCAAAACAATTTTTTTAAATTAAATGAATATAACTTAACATGTACCAAATATAATTCAATTCAAGTTTTGCTAAAAGAGACACTTTTATAGAAACATGTCTCCTTTTACGTATTCCTAACATAATTAAAAGAAATTAAGTATTACACAATATTATATATAAAATGTATTTTCAGAATATTGTTTCTCTTCAATCATTGATAACAAAGGACTTGAAAACACTTACACGTTTTTTGAATATTTTATATTTCAAATATCATCTTTGAAATACTCTTTTTTCATTTCAATAAATATTTAGAAAAAAATTTAAAAAATATTTTTATTTTTTTATTATTTTTATTCACTTGTTGTTTTTTTAAATACAAATATTACGATTTTACACAGAAAAGAAACTCACATCAATTTGATGTGAGGTTCTTTTCCTTCTATTATATATGTTATTTTTTTCTTCTATATAATAGTGCTCCACCTATGCCAGCTAATATTGCTGCTAATGCTCCACCATTATTTTCTTCGCCTGTATCAGGTAAAGTTGCTAATGTTTTATCATTTTTAGGTGTTTGCTCAGAAACTTTAGTTGTTACTGTGCTATATGATGTTACTGGTGTTTCTGATTTTACTGTGTTATTTGGAACGCTTGATTCACCATTTTCTACTTGATGATTGCCTGGTTCACTTGGCTCACCTGGTTCTAAAGGAGTACCTGGTTCACTTGGTGTTTCCGGTTCATTTGGTGTTTCAATAACAAATCCTGAATCAATTGTCATATCGTCTGCGTTGTTAATTGTTACTTTCACAACTTGACCATCTGAATCTAATCCGTCGTTACCTACGTTAGTGATTGTTGGACCAGTGTATCCTTCCGGAGTACTGAAAGTAATTGTATAGTCGCCGTTTGGTAAATTCGTAAAGATATAATTACCATTCGCATCTGTCGTTGTTGTTACTGTTGAACCATCTGGTTTTGTTAACGTTACTATTACGCCTGCAATTCCTGGTTCATTCGCATCTTGAACGCCATCTTTGTCCTGATCGAACCATACTTTATCTCCTAAGTTATAAACCGGTGTCGCTGGTTCTTTAACAAATCCTGAATCGATTGTCATATCGTCAGCATTGTTGATTGTTACTTTCACAACTTGACCATCTGAATCTAATCCGTCATTGCCTACGTTAGAGATTGTCGGACCATTATATCCGTCTGGT
>NZ_JAOTIS010000002.1 GCF_025628935.1 Macrococcus capreoli | reverse complement strand
GGTAGCTACTGTAAGAGAAGAGGCTATATTCCTTTGTTTCTTGCAGGGTAAGGATATTGAAGAAATTAAGCGAATATTTATGCTAGGTGAGGCAATGCTTAATAAACATCTTGATAGAGTGATTGATAAAGTATTAGCACAAATCATAGAAGAGAATAAAGGAACAGTTAAAAAGAAATAAATTATAAAGGATAGCCATTAAGTTGGTTATCCTCTTTTTAATGGTGATAAATGTTGATTTGGGTAATAATCAGATAGCCAAAGATCCCAGTAAAATAGTGGTTTACAGTGTGATAAGTCATTTCATATTCACTATTATGATTTGCCAATCATTTTCCATTCCGTTAAGATTATAGTAATAAATGGATTCATTGGAGGGCTTATAGTGAATAATGTATTTTTCAAATCTAAACTACTTATATCATTAGCAATAATCGGGACATTATTTGGTATTCTCGGTGTCATTCTAGCAATTAATAAAAGTGAGTATGCTATGATTCCAACTTTAATATGTGCATTAATACCTATACTTTTTGTACATTACTATGATAGTGAAGAAAAAAAGTATTATGAAAGTCATAAATAACCACATTGTATAAATAGCAATGTGGTTTTCTTATGCCATTTTAAGCGACTTTACGCACATTGACCCAGCGAAAACATTTTCGAGTGCTTAAAATCGGAATGTCAGAGTAGTGAAACCTTAAATTTACCTTAAACATCAGTTAAAATTAATAAATAACTCTTATATTAAGATATAATCAACAAAAGATTAAGGAGAGATATAGTATGAATAACAACAAACATATGAATCATAACAAAACAGTAGTCCCTAATAAAATTGAAGAAAAGAAAAATATTAAAAAACTAATACCTTATTCATTACAAGCAACATTAGTGTTTCTACTAAGTTTATTTTTAGCAAAGCCGATTAGTAATATTTTAGATGGAATAAATTCAATGGTAAATGACACTTTAAATGCAAGTGATCTAAAAATGTTCTTGTTATATGGGATTTGTTTGATATTGTCATCAATTTGTTGTATGAATTATCTTTCAAAGTTAGATGCAAAAGATAAATCTGTTAATTTTGCATTAGGAGTTTTGTTATTTGCATTAACCTTTTTCTATATAAATAATAAAGATGAATTATTTGATATTGTTTCATATATATTTATAGTAGTTTTATTCTCATATTTTACAGTTAATTTTTTTCTAGCTTTATTTTTATTAATTAAAGATTCAAGTGAAAAATTATATACCTGGATAAAACACGAAGGTGAGTTAACTAAGGCGGACTTAATTAAAACAAAATTTGCAATTATTTCAGCTGTTTTTATATCAATATTAGCTATCCCGTATTCTTTAGCAAAAACATTAGAAGTAATAAGTAATATCAGCTGGTTTAAATAATATTAAATATACATATTTATGATATAATTATATATGTGTAGTAGCCCTGTACGTCATTCCCCGATGTGCAGGGCGTTTTTTTTGCAGTAAATACGAGTATTCAATTTTACACTTATTAGGTATAATAAATTAACTACACAGAGAAAAGGGGAAAATGTATGGAATTCAGTTCTATGTTAGTTTCTAATGATTTAATGAAATTCAGTAAAGAAGATCTACAGAAAATAGCTACTCAATTAAATATTACTGTTGCTTCAACGAAGATTGAAATGGCATCAGAAATTTATACAGAAATAAATAAATCTCCAATTACAGATGAAACAATTAAAAGTATAGTAGATCAAAATTTATTGGCTGGTAAAGTATCAGTTAAGTGGTACAAAGTTATTGAAGATTGGTCTGCTGAAGACGTAAAACAAAAATTGATTTCTACTAAAGATATCTTTAGGCACAAAAGAATACCATCCCGAGAGAACTTAGATATAAAACCAATAATATTTACTGGTTTTATATCAGATAATAAAGAAAAAATATATTTACGATTTATATACAAAGCAAGTGTGAAAAACGAGATGTACGGCGATGAAATAAATACTGTACCAACTCCAGGCTATTCAACAGTATTAATTGATTTTAAAAATAAAGTGTTAGAGTATAGAGGAGACAGTAAAAAAGCTAAAGATGTCATACTTCAACTTTTAAAAATATTTAATGGTGAACCATCAAATGAAATGTTGAAAGAAATTTTTCCTGAAAGCTTAGATGATGTTTTAAAGAAATTAGATGGGGAATTATTAGATACCTTGGCATCAACAGATAAAAAAATGGATTTGTCAAAGGAACAATTAGAAGGAATTTCAAAAGTACTCAACGGCTTAGATGAATATTTCAGAAATCAAGAACTCAAGGAATTAGAAGCAATATTAATTGAAACTAATGATTTATTCGAAAATAACTTGAGTAACGAATTAATGCCGTTTTCATCTACTATATTATCAGGATTAGAAACTATATCATTAGGTAGTGGTAAGGATATACGAAAAAATCCGATGTTTAAGTATCTAGACCCAAATTTGAATCATAATGCTGGTTATATTAAAATTAAACATGTAGAAGATGGAATTGAAAACAGTTATACTTTAAGAGCAAGTATCTCATCTAAAAGTTTGTATTTTAACTCACCTGTTAATGAGTCTATACTATCTTATGTTAGGAGAAAAATTGTAATATAAAATGAGGTGATTTTAATGGTTATTGATTTTCAGATACGTGAGAAACTTAATATTTTTTTAGTTGAAATGTCCAAATTGCCTATTAGTAAATTTTCTCCAAGCGTATTTTCAAAATATGCAAACGTATCGATAGATGATTCTTTTAATTTACTTTTAGAATATGTTAAAACTAAAGAATTAATACTAACTTGGGAATTGAGATGTCCAAATTGCAATAGAGTTTTAGATATCAGTAAAAGTATTAACGACGAACAGTGTTTATACTGTGAAGAAGAATTAGATATAACACAAAATGATTTATTTCCTGTATTCAATATTAGTGAGGATTATAAGGAGTTTTTAAAAAGAAAAAAGTTTGAAAGAGTAATAACACTACCAACAAATAATAACGAAATAATACCTTTGTCTGCTTTAACAATATATGAAGAAAACATTGAGTTGGTAAAAGGTTCGATTCCTAGTGTTATTACTCCATTTATTAATATCGATGAGGTGAAAGTTGTGAATAATAATTTTAATGCTACTAACCAGCAAAATAATATAGGTGATAATAACACTAATATTATGAACAATAGTAATGATGTAAATATTAATGAAATTAAAGACTTGTTAGGTGATTTAAAAAAGGATTTAATAGAATCTAATCAGGAAACAATTATTCCTTTAATTGAACAAGTTGAAGCAGAAGTAAATAAAGAAAACTTCTCAGGTGCAAAATCATTGCTTACTGGTGTTGAGAAAATAATTGGAACAAGTGAAGCGTTGGCTAGTTTATTAAGTATTTTTGGTATCATTCCAAGTTAATTTAAATAAAACTACAAAAAAACGACAACAAAACTACAATAGATAACATCTAATGAAATATAAAACTACAGATAGGGGAGTCTAAACCCTTGATAATACTGTATTTTGTATTTTATCGGATGTTATTTTTTCGCTATACGTGATACTTATATGATGATGTAAGTACATGAAGTATGCGATAAATATCGCATGCTTCTTTTTTGTATAACATTATATTTGCATATAAATATTGGATGTGATAAATTGGTATCAAATGATACCGTATTTTGAGGTGAAATAAGTTTGTCAGATGTAATTAATACTTCTATTGCTGAGATAAATGCATTTTTAATTCGTTTTAAATTTCAGTTAGTCAATGGAATTGAATTTGTACCAAGAACTTACGACGGAATAACGATGTTAGGTTTAGATATTACATTAGCAAAAGCAGAATTATTTGATTTGACATATTTAGATTATGATAGAGGACCTACTTTAGATCACAATGGTGATGGTACAGATATTTGGGAATTTGGAAAAGAAATAGACGGTCAAATGGCATATATTAAAATAAAATTAACGAATGATAATAAGTGTAAAGTTCTTTCATTTAAACCTTCAACTGGTCCATTCATGTTACCTTATCAAAAATAATTATGTAAAGAGGTGGAATCATGAATACTTATATTAAACGTGATAAAGAAACTTTTAAAGTAAGAGACGAAGATATTCAAATTGAATCAGAATTTAGATTTTCATTAGATACGAATGAAAAAGTATTTGACGAACAATTAGATAATATCGCGATTAATAAGGCTTTTAATGTTTATAGAGCTAAAAATGATTTGTTAGGCAATATAGAAATAAGAGAAATACGCGAAAAATATCAATTGTCTCAAAGAGATTTTGCGCAAATAACTGGACTAGGTAAGGCTACAATTTCGCGTTATGAAAAAGGTGCGTTACCTTCTAAAGTAAATAACAATTTATATAAAAATATTGATAGCAACGTTGAAGAAATGAAGTTGCTGTTTGAACGTAATAAAAATAAAGTTGACGAAAAAGTGCAAATTAAACTTCAACAAAGATTATATGAATTGGAATCCGGAAATTCAGTTAATGAATTGTCTAGTATTGAAAATTACTTTATTGATAATGATTTAAATCTTAATAATGGATATCATAAATTTGATATAAGAAAATTTGAGGATGTCATATCATTTTTTTATAAGCACATCCCTATGATCTCGAAAACGAAATTAAATAAATTATTATTTTACTCGGATTTTATTTATTTTAATCAATATGTAAGATCAATAACTGGTACAACATATATAAAAAATCATTATGGTCCAGTTCCATATCGTTCAGAATTGTTATATGGATTGTTAGCTGAGGAGGAAATAATTCAGTGGAAACCATTTATTAATGGAACAGGAGAGTACTTAGTGAGTAATAAAGCATTGTCGATTGAAAATTTTACCGAAGAAGAAATAAATGTGTTAAACCATGTTGTTGCGTTGTTTAAACATGATACTGCCACAGAAATAAGTGAAAAGTCACATGAAGAATTGGGTTGGCAAGAAACGAATATTAAAGATGTTATTCCATATCATTATGCGATTCAATTAAAGTATAAGTGATATAGGATGTAATCAGACAGAATCAAAAAGCGATAAAAAAATAATACTTGATGGAGAACTGGAATCCATGGAGGAATTTTTTGTTGAATTAGAAGAAATTAGTCGTAAAATTAAAGAAGATAAAAAGAAAATATTGATGATGAGACTTGTATTATATTTATTCCTTTATCTTATTGGCTTTGCAATTTTTGCAATTTCTAAGAACTGATATTAACGGTAGTATTCCAAAAATACAATCGCATCTGCAAACTCGCCAATGCAACCACCCGAGTACACTCCTAACCCTTTGAATCTCATCTCAAAATATAGTAAAATAACACTAATCCACTCTCTTTAGCAAAAGTTAAAGAGAGTTTTATCGTTTAAACGAATATATCGCATTTTAGCCCAAAATAAAGTAAAATAGAATGATTGAATAAAAAAGGAGAAATTCCATTGATTAAACCATTAATTGATAAAAACGATGCATTAATGCATAGAGAAGTAAAAGATGTCACAGCTTTTGACGATAGTTTAAAAGCATTAATTCAAGATTTAGAAGATAGTTTGTTCCATTATAATGGTGTTGGTATCGCAGCACCTCAAATTGGTGTCGATTTAAAAGTCGCACTTGTGGATATGGAACAAGACGGTATTCTGCAATTGGTTAACCCGGTCATCACACATTACTCAGAAGAAAAAGAGAGCGATGTAGAAGGGTGTTTATCAGTACCTGATGTCTTCGGGCTTGTTGATCGCTCAACTGAAATTACGATTAAAGCAAATGATCTAGACGGTAATGTAATCGAAATGACAGCATATGATGATATTGCACGTATTATTCAACATGAGGTAGATCATTTATACGGCGTAATGTTTACTGAGAAAGTAACACGATACGTTACTGAAGAAGAACTGGAGGCGATGTATGATGAAGAAGCCTAATATCATTTTTATGGGAACACCTGATTTCTCAGCGCCAATTTTAAAAGCGGTACACGAAGCCTATGGTGTGACACATGTCATCACGCAACCTGATAAACCGGTTGGTCGTAAACGTGTTCTTACTGCACCACCTGTAAAAGCACAAGCGGTTGAACTTGGCATTGAAGTATATCAACCTGAAAAAATGACAAGTGATGAAGCGTTTGAATATGTTCAAAACTTAAATCCAGATCTTATTATTACGGCGGCTTATGGCCAATTGTTACCTGAACGTATACTGAATATTCCACGATTAGGCTGTATAAACGTTCATGCATCCCTATTACCTAAATATCGTGGCGGCGCTCCGATTCATAAAGCGATTATTAACGGTGAAAAAGAATCCGGCGTAACCATTATGTATATGGCGAAAAAGTTAGACGCAGGTGACATGATTTCGCAAATCGTTGTCCCAATCGAACAAAATGATACAGTCGGTACATTACACGATAAATTAAGTGGTGCGGGTATAGACTTATTACTTGAAACATTACCAAGTATATTAGATGAAACAAACGAACGTACACCACAAAATCATGATGCTGCAACATTTGCATCTAACGTGAGTCGTGAAGAAGAATATGTAACGTTTGATCGTACGAGTCAGGCCGTCCATGATCACATTCGTGGTTTAAGTCCTTGGCCGGTTGGTTTTGCTAAGCTTGATGGTCAGAACGTTAAACTTTGGATGTCTGAGATTATAGAAGGTCATGGTCAACCTGGTGAAATTTTAACAGCTGATAAACACGGTATTAAAGTTGCGACAAACGACGGTGCAGTACTATTAACTGAAATTCAACCTGCAGGGAAGAAACGTATGAAAGCAAGTGACTACGTCGCAGGATTAAAACAAACGATTGTGGGGCAAACATTTAATGGAGCATAAGCGTAGTGTAAGATATATTGCCTTAGAAATTTTAGACCAGGTATTAACAGATGGGGGCTACAGTAACTTACTGATTAATGAAGCCATTAAAGAAGGTTACGTTGAACCTGTTGATCGCGCATTGCTTACTGAGCTTGTATATGGTACGTTACAACATAAACTAACCCTAGAGTTTTACATCGAACCGTTTATTAAAGCGAATATAAAAGGCTGGATGCGTCGCTTACTATTGATGAGTGTGTATCAAGCGATATATTTAGATAAAGTACCAGATCACGCCATAATTAATGAAGCAGTTGAAATCACGAAGCAACGTGGATCTATTAGTGGTGCAAACACAATGAATGCCATTTTACGTAACTTCCAACGTAGTGCATTACGTGACTTTGCTGAAATTAAGGATGACCTAAAGCGTTTAAGCGTTGAAACGAGTACGCCTTTATGGTTAATCAAACATTGGAATACGCATTTTGGATTTGATAAGACGCGTGATATGGCTGAAGAATTCTTAACATATCCAGAAACGACTGTACGTGTGAACACAACAAAGATTACGATAGAAGAAGCAATCAAACGTCTACAGGACGAAGGGTACGACGTCGAGCAATCAGAAATTATCCCTGAATGTTTAGCGATAGACGGTCCACCGATTGTACAAAATCCACTATTCAAACATGGATTCTTAAGCGTGCAGGATGCTTCAAGTATGTTAGTCGCTAACGTATTAGACCCACAAGAGGGCGAAAAGATTCTTGATACATGTAGTGCACCAGGTGGTAAAGCGTGTCATATCGCCGAGAAGATGAACCGTACAGGTCGTGTTGTCAGCCATGATGTTTACCCGCACAAAATTGATTTAATCAAGTACAATATCAATCGTTTAAGTTTACGTAATATTGAACCTTCAGTCCACGATGCACTTGAACCGTTTGAAGGGGAGTACGACCGCGTACTCGTTGATGCACCTTGTTCAGGATTTGGCGTCATTAAACGTAAACCGGAAATTAAATATGAAAAGACGCCAAAAGATATCGAAACACTTTGGCCGATGCAGTTAGAAATACTTACAAATGCCAGCAAAGTTGTAAAACCAGGTGGTCTGTTAGTATACTCTACATGTACAATAGAACAAATGGAAAATGACAATGTCGTGTATTCGTTTATTAAACAAAATCCAGATTTCGAAATCGAACCGATTACTTTACCCGTACTAGGAGAACATAAACTATTGCAAATTTTACCTCAGGACTTAAAGTCTGACGGATTCTTTATTGCAAAGTTAAGAAGGAAGAGTGAATAATAATGGCTTTATTAGAAAAGAAAAATAAAAAGTTCATGCCGAACTTTGAGAAACCGTCAATCTACTCGTTACAATTAGATGAATTAAAAGAGTGGTTAGCTGATCACAAACAACAAAGTTTCCGTGCGAAACAAATCTTTGACTGGTTATACGTTAAACGTGTCACTAGTTTCGAAGAGATGACAAACCTTTCAAAAGAACTTCGCGAAGTATTAGAAGCAAACTTTACAATGACCACTTTAAAAACAGTTGTCAAGCAGGAGAGTAAAGATGGTACGATTAAATTCTTATTTGAATTACAAGATGGTTATACGATTGAAACTGTATTAATGCGTCATGACTACGGGAATTCAGTATGTGTAACAACACAAGTAGGGTGCCGTATCGGTTGTACATTCTGTGCGTCAACATTAGGTGGATTAAAGCGAAACTTAGAAGCGGGTGAAATCGTAGCACAAGTACTAGCGGTTCAACAAACACTAGATTTAACTGAAGAACGTGTGAGTCACGTTGTCATTATGGGTATCGGTGAACCATTTGAGAACTACGAAGAAATGATGGACTTCTTAAAGATTATTAACCATAATGATGGATTAAATATCGGTGCGCGACATATTACAGTATCGACATCTGGTATTATTCCAAGAATTTATGACTTTGCAGATGAGGAACTTCAAATCAACTTCGCATTAAGTTTACACGGTCCAAACAATGAAATCCGTAGTCGTTTAATGCCGATTAACCGTGCATATGATTTAGATAAATTAATGGAATCAATTGAATACTATGTCAATAAAACGGGGCGTCGTATTACGTTTGAATACGGTTTATTTGGTGGCATGAATGACCAGGTACATCATGCGAAAGCACTGGCTAAACTCATCAAACATTTAAACTGTCACGTGAACTTAATACCAGTAAACCACGTTCCTGAACGTGATTATGTCCGTACACCAAAAGAAGATATCTTTAAGTTCGAAAAAGAATTAAAAAGAAATGGAATCAATGCTACAATAAGACGTGAACATGGTGCGGATATTGATGCGGCATGCGGTCAATTACGCGCGAAAGAAAGAGAAGAAGAAACGAGGTAGTCATATGCACGCACGTTTTTTTACTGATATGGGGCCGGTCAGAGCACGTAATGAAGATGCCGGTGGTGTATATTATAATCATACGGGCCAGATGCTTGTCGTTATTTGTGATGGCATGGGTGGTCATAATGCAGGTGATGTCGCAAGTAAATTTGTTAATGAATTAATCGGCGTACGCTTTGCAGATGAAAATTATATCGAACGAGAAAATGCTGAAAGTTGGCTCAAAAGTAATATTTCAGATATAAATCGTCAACTTTATCAGCAAAGTCATCTGGAAAATGAAAATCAAGGAATGGGTACGACGCTTGTTTGTGCATTATTATTTGACCATCAAGTGATTGTTGCAAATGTTGGTGATTCACGTGCTTATTTGATAAACGAACGTGAAATGCGACAAATCACACATGATCATACATTTGTGAATCATTTACTGATGGCTGGTGGTTTAACGAAAGAAGAAGCGCGTAATCATCCGCAACGCAATGTGATTACGAAAGTGATGGGTTCAGATAAGCGCGTCCATCCAGATTTATTTGAATATGATTTCGATCGCTACCAATACTTATTACTTTCTTCGGACGGTTTAACCGATTATCTTGAAGAGTCAGTCATTCATGAAATTATTTTTGCACATGATACAGTTAAATCAGCGGGTGATGCGTTGATTCAAGCGAGTGTTAATGCTGGTGCACGAGATAATATTTCATTGGTGCTAGTCCCATTAAAAGGGGGCGAGTAAATGATTGGTACAGTCATTAGTGACCGTTATAAGTTAATAAAATATATCGGTGGCGGTGGGATGAGTAGTGTATATCTTGCCCACGATATTATTTTAGATGCCCAGGTGGCTGTGAAGATCATTAATGTACCACCTGTAGATATCGACAGAGCGGTTAAACGATTTGAACGAGAAGTACAAAATGCTACGACGTTATCGCATCCAAACATTGTAAAAGTATTAGATGTTGATGAAGATGAGCGCCATTACTATATGATTATGGAATTTATTGATGGACCTACACTTCACGAATATATAAGGGAACGTGGTCCGCTTGATGTGAAAGAAGCGGTATTTTTTACGAAACAAATATTACGTGGGATTGAACATGCGCATCAAAATCGCATTATTCATCGTGATATTAAACCGCAAAATATATTAATGACACAAAATAAAGAACTTAAAATATCAGATTTTGGTATTGCACGCGCATTAAGTGAAACGGCGATGACGCATACGAATCATATTATGGGTAGCGTGCATTATTTGTCTCCTGAACAAGCAAAAGGGAAACAAACCGATGAAGCGAGTGATATTTATTCAATCGGTATCGTCTTGTTTGAAATGTTAACGGGACATCCGCCGCATGAAGGTGAATCTGCTGTAGGCGTTGCAATTAAACATATACAAGAGCAACTCCCATCAGTTATTGAAGAGAATCCAAATGTGCCTCAAGCGTTAGAAAATATTATTCTAAAAGCAACAATGAAGGAAAAGTATCAGCGCTATCGTACGACGCAGGAAATGTATGATGATTTAAGCACATGTTTAGATGAAGAACGTGCGGAAGAACCGAAAATGAAGATAGCAGATGAAGCGACGATGATGATACCTGTTGTCAATACGGATGATACGATTGAAATGCAGCCAGTCAATACAACACCGGTGCATCAAAATACTCCTCCATCTCAATATGATGAAGAACATAAGCCGACACCTCAAAAGAAAAAGCGCAAATGGTGGCTGTGGCTCATTCCGTTATTCTTAATTTTAGGATTAGGTAGTGCTATAGCTTATATGACGTTTGCACCGAAATATAGTACTGTTCCAGACCTGAATGGTAAGTCGCTTGCTGAAGCAACGCGTTTACTTGAACAACATAATTTAAGAAAAGGGATTGTCAACACTGTTTATTCTGATGAATATGATGAAGGGATCGTTATTGCATCGGACCCTGAATACAGTAAAAAGGTGAAGGAATTGACATCGATTAATTTGACTGTATCGAAAGGGACGAAAAAGTTTAAGTTTGAAGATTATGTTGGTATGGATATTAATAAAGTAAAAAAACAGTTAGAGGCTGAAGGGTTTGAAAAAATTAATATCAAACAGGAGTACCATTATGAGAAGTCTGGTACAATCATTAAGCAAAACATAAAAGAAAATAAAGAAGTTAACCCTAAAGATACAACGGTTGAATTTACTGTATCGAAAGGTGTTGAACAAATATTTGTTCAAGACTATACCGGCCTGTCATTTGAAAAAGCGAAAGCAGAATTAGAACAATTAGGATTTGTCGTTAATGTTATGCAGGTTATCTATTCTGATGATGTGCCGAAAGGTAATGTAATTTCACAAAATGTACGTAATATTAAATATCCTTACGGCTCAACAATTAATTTTGAAGTTTCGAAAGGGAAAGAAAAGAAAGTTACGAAAAAAGAAGAGACGACTACCGAAGCACCGCAATTAGAAGATAAAAAATATATCGGTGTCGTACGCATTCCATATAAAGCAAAACAAGATATTCCGACATCTGAAAAATCATCAAACGAAAATAGTACAAAAGAAAAAGTGCCACAATTAGTTGAGATATTTATTAAAGATAAAAATAATGATATTTCAACAGTGTATGAATCTTATGAAACGACAAAAGACAGTGAAAAGAGATTAGTGTTAACGATAGAGCCGGATACACAAGGTGCTTACATCATTAAAATTGATGGTAAAGTATACTTGCAGGAACAAGTCGATTATGATGAAATCGAGGCTTAACGAAAGCGATCAATCTCTTATTAAAGCCACCTCAAGACTGAGGTGGTCTTTTTATTTGTAAAATTTCGAATTAAACCCTATATTTTATATATATACATAAGGGGGAACACGGATGGGATATCATTATCATGAAATATTTAAACATGTCGCAACAAAAGTCCATGCATTAATTGGGTTTCAAGATGATGAGACCGATGCATTATATTTAAATATGATCAAAAATCTTTCGCCAGGTAACGACTATACTTTCCAGCAAATGATGATGGAATATTTAACTGAATTTCAAGTGAAGCGTTTCTTTTTTTATCATCGTTATTTATGGTGTCATAACGGTTTTCACGCGAAGAAGTCAGGTGATTCATTAATTGTCACTGAAGTCAATGCAGACACTAGATTAGTAGTAGGTGATAGCATTATGAAGATGAGTCAGGATGACATTAAAGTATTAAATACGAGATACGCAAAGTTATTATATTATGATGATGATTTGTCTCAAGACTGGTCTCATATTATCGAGAAACAATCACAAATGACTGTGTTACGTGGTGACCAAACTTATGAATTTGACGTACAACAATTTATGCAGTTACCGGACAATTCAGTAAAACAATATAATGGATATATAGTAGTCACGATTTATAATTTCGATGAACATGTAGCATATGATCACAACTGTCCCGTTATATTAGACTTAAGATATGCGCGTGGCATTACTCCACAAACGTATCATGCAGATGTGATCTTAATATCAGCTCAAACGAAGGGGAGTGCTGAATTTTTTATTCAGCATAGTGGTATAAAGACGGTTGGTGAACGTAGTTTCGGTGCAGCCAATCGATTCGAAACTTTAACATTTGATAATTTTGTATTTGTTTATGGTCTGGATAAAGAAGGTGAAGTTATACCTGATGAATGGATAAATGATGAGGCAGAACACGACTTCATATTAGACCGTGCAAAATCAATTGTTTTAAGTTAATTTAAACGCAAGTTGGGTATAGAATATTAAAATGAATTAGGGGGAATTGTCATGGCAAAACGTATGCCAAAAGATAGAGGGCTCGATAACACACTTTCAATTATGAAAGAAGGTTATGAATATATTCAAAATCGCACGAATAAATTTAATTCAAACATATTTGAAACGCGTGTATTAGGTGGTAAACAAGCGGTTGTTATCAGTGGTAAAGCTGCAGCTGAATTGTTTTACGATAATGATAAGATTGAACGTTCAGGGACTTTACCACCACGTGTCGTAAAAACGTTATTTGGTAAAGGTGCGATTCATACGACGACAGGGAAAAAGCACATTGATCGTAAAGCTTTATTTATGTCATTAATGACGGATGAGAATTTAACGTATTTACGTAAATTAACGCGCAATTACTGGTTCCAGAATACTGAACGTATGCAGCTTATGGATGAAGTTAATGTATATAAGGAGTCGATTATATTATTAACGAAGATTGGTTTTAGATGGGCTGGTATAATTGAAACGCCTGAGAATATTGATCAGTATGCAATGGATATGGATAAAATGATTGATTCATTCGGTTCAATTGGTTCACCTTATAAAGGGTATCGCGAGGCACGAAAAGCACGAAAACGTGTAGAAGATTTCCTAGAAGATCAAATTATTAAAACGCGTAAAGGTAAACTGAATCCAGCACCGGGGAGTGCATTATATGAATTTAGTCATTGGGAAGATATGAATAGCAAACCGATGGATTCACGTCTATGTGCGATTGATTTAATGAACGTGATTCGACCATTAGTTGCGATTAACCGATTTGTAGCATATGGTGTATTAGCAATGCATGAATTCCCGGGAGAAAGAACGCGTGTTGCACGTGATGATAATGATTACGCCTACAAATTTGTACAGGAAGTGCGTCGTTATTATCCATTCGTACCATTTTTACCAGGGAAAGCTGCGAAAAATATAGAATTTGAAGGCTATAAAATTAAAAAAGAGACGATGATTGTGTTAGATGTTTACGGAACACTTCACAATGAAGCAGTATTCACAGAACCAGAACGATTCAATCCATATCGCTTTGACCAATGGGATGGAAGCCCATTTGATTTAATTCCTCAAGGTGGTGGTGATTATTACACGAATCACCGTTGTGCAGGTGAATGGATGACAATTATTATTATGGAAGAAACGATGCGTTATTTCGCGCAGGAAATTGAATATGACGTACCACCTCAAGATTTTAAAGTGGACCGCACAAAATTACCAGGGCGCATTCAATCGGGTATGATTATTAATAATGTGCGATTAAATCTTGAAAGAAGATAATAAAGTTGATTAAGACCATGCCTGTTTGAGGTATGGTCTTTACAATGAATTATGAAAATATAAAAATATGCCATAAAATATAAACTGAAACATACAAAAAAGACAGCACATGCTGTCTTATAATTATGATTCTATTTTTACTTCACCCGTCCAGTCATCCATGCCTTGTTCAGCAACGGTTACATTAAAACCAAGTTGATCAAGATACTCACCTGCACGTTGTGCACGACCACCTTTTTTACAAATGATAATGTATTCGTTGTCTTTGTTTAATTGTGTTGCTTGTGTTTCAATTTGAGATAACGGTAAAAGTTGTGCTTGTGGAATATGACCTGCATCAAATTCATCTTGTTCACGCACATCTAAAAGGATTGCATCTGTACCAGTGTTTAATGTATCCATCAATGCATCCAGTGTGATTATTTTCATCATTAATTTCACTCCTATCGTCGTTTATAGTATTATCATACATATATTCAGTAGGATTGAAAAATAATATGGAGGGCTTCAATGATATTTTTCACACAACCCATAAAAGATATAGAAGATTTTATCGTCACTAAACAAAACCAATTTCAAACAATGTTTGATCATTTACAACTTCTTATTATGATTGGTTTTGGAGGATTACTCCTTATCATGCTGTCGATACTGTATTTTAATTATAAGATTTATCGACAAATGAGTCAGCAACACATAGACAGAATAAAATTAGAAGTAGAAAAAGAACTGTTAAAAAAGTATGAACTTGACCTAAAACAGGAATACAAGGAAAATTTGCCGAAGCATCAATCTATCGATAGGTAAGTCATAATGTATTAATCATACTATTTCTGATAAACATATTGTAATCTTGTGCTAAAGGGAGTACAATGCAATCTGTCGGTCAAAATAATATTAAATAGAGGTGCGTAATATGCATATCAATCAAAATAAAAAAGTATCGGTAGGAATGCTTCTCATTGCTTTAGGAATCGTATATGGTGATATCGGAACTTCACCTTTATACGTAATGAAAGCGATCGTATCGGTTGGCGGAGGACTATCAGAAATGTCCCGTGATTATATAATAGGATGTTTATCACTCGTCATCTGGACTTTAACAATGTTGACGACGATAAAGTATGTCATGATTTGTATGCGTGCTGATAACCATGGTGAAGGGGGGATATTTAGTTTATATACCCTTGTGCGTAAGCAAAAGAAATGGCTACTTGTACCTGCGATGATTGGTGGTGCAGCATTGCTTGCAGATGGGATATTGACACCTGCTGTTACAGTAACATCAGCAATTGAAGGGTTACAGGAAATTCCGTACTTCTATAATAGCTTTGCTTCAAATCAGAATAATATTATCATTATTGTTATCGCGATCATAACTTGTATTTTCTTTGCTCAACGTTTTGGTACAGGAAGTATCGGTAAAATATTTGGACCTGTTATGTTTTTATGGTTTACAATGATGGGTGTATTCGGAACGTTGCAACTTGTTCAGGATTTGTCGGTATTACAAGCATTTAATCCGGTTTACGGGATAAAAATCTTATTTAGTCCGGATAATAAAATGGGACTTTTAATATTAGGTACTGTCTTCTTATGTGCGACAGGGGCAGAAGCATTGTATTCAGATATGGGGCATGTTGGGAAGAAATCAATTTACTTCACATGGCCGTTTGTGAAAATTATGTTAATATTAAGCTATTTGGGACAAGGTGCATGGACGATTGCACATTTAGGGGATAAGACGCAATTAGATGAAATTAATCCGTTCTTCCAGATCATGCCGGATTCATTCATTATTTATGGCGTATTTATGGCAACATTCGCAGCTATCATTGCATCTCAAGCGTTAATTACAGGTGCTTATACGTTAGTTTCTGAAGCAATTCACTTAAAGTTCATGCCGAAACTGGATATTAAATATCCATCTACTGTGAAAGGTCAAATGTATATCCCTACGGTTACTGGTGTGATCTGGTTCTTATGTGTACTTGTCGTTTTATACTTTAAAACTTCAGTCAATATGGAAGCGGCATATGGCTTAAGTATTACAGTGACGATGATGATGACTACGATTTTACTTTCAAACTATTTAAAGCAAAAGCAAGTCAATCAAATATTAGTGATGTTGATGATTGGATTTTTCTTATTGCTTGAATTTGCGTTCTTTATTTCAAGTCTAGCGAAGTTCACGCATGGTGGTTACGTTGCAGTGTTAATTTCATGTTTAATTATCTTTGTAATGATTATTTGGTATGATGGTTATTTAATTAAAGATAAACAATCGCATGATATTGCAATTGACGATTATTTAGGGCAACTGAAATCATTGAAATTAGATAGAAGTGTACCGAAATTTGCGACGAACTTAGTGTATTTAACGACGAATGAAGAAGACCGTATGATAGAAAAACAAGTGATTAAATCAATACTGGATGGTCGACCGAAACGTGCAGACGTGTACTGGTTTGTAAATGTTAAAGTGAGTGATGAACCATTCCAGGTTAATTACCGTATTGAGAACTTTAATACGGATCATATCTTTAAAGTGCAGTTAATTTTAGGATTCCGTATGCACCAGAATGTGAACTATTATGTTAAGAATATTGCACGATCATTAGTGAAAAGTAAACAAATGAAAGAGCAGTTTAGACCATATGGTACTAATAATTTACGTGTTATAAGTGACTTTAAATTTGTGGTGTTACAAGATGAAGTGTTATTAGACGGGGATTTATTATGGTATGAACGTTTGATTCTGCAATGGAAAATTGCGATTAAGCGATTTACAGCATCACCAGTGAAATGGTTTGAATTACCATCTAACGAAGTGATGTATGAAACAATACCATTAACGACACCATTAATTAAGGCTATCCCGATGAAAAGAATAGATTAACGAGAAGGCTGTCGACAAAGCGTTAAGGCGCTGAAAAACTGGAGAAAACTAATCAGAAATCGCTCTTTGATTTCAGATATGTTTTCGAAGTTTTCGAAGCGACTGCTTTGGAGACGCCGTTTAAGAGAGGCTGTCGACAAAGCGTTAAGGCGCTGAAAAACTGGAGAAAACGCATCAGACTGGAAAAGAAGTACATAAACTTCAATTCCAGTCTTTTTTATTATTTATATATTTCGTATTAATGAATCCATTCAAAAATAAATCTTGTATAAATCTAAAATATGTTTTACAATACATTGTGTGAAAAAAATCACAAATCGGAGGCGTCATTAAATGAATAAAGCACAAGAATCGTCTACTACATACAATTTTCCTGAAACAGAAAAATTCTTCTACGGTCGAAAATTAATGGATGGTATTCAAGACACAGTATTAACAAAAGAAAGTTTAGTTAAAGATTTTTTTATCAGGTATATATTTAGAGCTGTTATGGCAGGGTTTATCATCGCCTTACTCACAGTCTTCACCTGGAAAGCACGTGTTGATTTTGCACCACTTGTCGGAGACAATCTAGCAAGTTTAGTTGGTGGTATCACGTTTAGTTTTGCCCTCATCTTCATCATCTTTACGTATTCAGAATTACTTACGAGCAATTTCATGTATTTTACAGTTGGTATTTTTTATAAATCGGTAACGATTCGACGTGCATTACTTGTCTTCTTATTATGCTTCATCGGCAATATGTTAGGTGGCATATTGTTGTTTAGTTTGCTAAAATTTAGTACATTAATATCAAATGATATGTTAAATTTAATGCATGCGACAGTAGAAAAGAAAACGCATCTTTCATCGGTAGATATTTTTATTCGAGGTATATTTGCAAATTTCTTTATTAATATTTCAATTATCGTTACGATGCATTTCAAAGAAGCTTTACCGAAAATGGTAGCGATGATTATTGGGGTTACGATATTTGCTTATATGGGTTATGAACACGTTATTGCCAATGGTGTTGTGTTTGTTAGTGCATTAATTTATCAATTTGATGCAGCGAATATTTTACCAATGTTACGCAATTTATTATTTAGTGGACTCGGAAACTATGTTGGCGGAGGATTATTTATTGGTTTATTTTATGCTTATTTAAATGATCCGAAAAGACATTAACAATAGAGGTGACTGTTATTAAAGGACAAATTATTAAAGCGTTGAGTGGCTTTTATTATGTAAAATCAGAAGGCGACGGGTTGATATATCAATGCCGTGCGCGTGGGAACTTTCGTAAAAAAGGTATTACTCCGTATGTGGGTGATTTCGTAGCGTTTCAAATTGAAAATGATACGGATGGTTATATATTAGAAATATTAGAACGTCGTAATGTGATGGTGCGTCCACCCGTTGCGAACGTAGACCGTGTAATCGTTGTTATGAGTGCGAAAGAACCAGAGTTCAGTTTAAATTTAGTTGATAAATTTATTACGATTATTGAGTCATATGACATTGAACCTGTCCTATTAGTAACGAAAAAGGATTTACTCAATGATGAACAAATTGAATATATTACATCGTGTTTAGACTACTATCAAAAAATTGGTTACGATGTTATGTTCGTATCTAATTTAGAACAACACAACTTTACAAACTTGATTAAAGGAATCACTGTGCTTGCCGGTCAATCCGGAGTAGGTAAGTCATCATTTATAAATGCGTTAATTCCAAATGCAAATTTAAACACTGGTGTTATTAGTAATGCGTTAAACCGTGGGAAACATACGACGCGTCATGTTGAATTAATTCCACTTGAAAATGGCTATATTGCAGATACACCAGGCTTTAGTTCACTTGATTTAGATAATTTAGATCGTAATACGTTAAAGCATTGTTTCGTAGAGTTTGTTGCATTGCATGACGGCTGTAAATTCAGAGAATGTATGCATACGAATGAACCGAAATGTGCCATTAAATCGGCAGTTGAATCGGGCGAGATATTAGCATCACGTTATAAACATTATCAACAAATGTTAACGGAAATTGAAACGAGAAAGGTGAGATACTAATGAAAGTTGCACCGAGTTTATTATCATGTGATTTTTTAAATTTACAACAAGAGATTCAACGTTTAGAGGCAGCAGGAATTGATTATATTCATTTCGATGTAATGGACGGAACATTCGTACCGAATATTTCGTTTGCTTTCCCATTGTTAAATCAAATACGTGCAATAACGGATTTAACGATTGATACCCATTTAATGGTCCAGGATCCTGAACGTTATATTGAAGCGTTTGCGAATGCGGGCAGTGATATTATTACAGTTCATGTTGAAGCAACAAATCATATTCATCGTGCCATTCAACAAATTAAAGCGTTGGGTAAGAAAGCGGGTATCACGCTTAACCCTGGTACTCCTATTGAATCATTAGTGCCTGTATTAAAAGATGTCGATTTAGTCCTTGTTATGACAGTAAATCCTGGTTTCGGCGGACAGCAATTTATTGAGAGTTGTGTCGACAAGATTCAATTTCTAAATGATTTTCGTCAAAATAATGATTTGTCGTATGAAATTGAGGTCGATGGTGGTGTCAACGAAACTACTGCTACATTGTGTAGCAATGCGGGTGCAGATGTATTAGTAGCTGGATCATATTTCTTTAATCATGATGATTTATCAATACCGACGGCAATATTAAGGGGAGAATAACATGAATTTACATATATTATGTACGAAACTTGGTGTTTCTACAGCATATTTAAAGGCACACCAAGCAGAAGATTGGATCGGTATAGATTATGGCACAATCATGCTGGTTGATGCAGGTATTCGTCCGATTGCGGCATTCGGTGATTTTGATTCTGTTACTGATGAAGATCGAGCACGAATTGAAGCAGTAATTGATATAGAATATTTACCTGCAGAAAAGAATGAAACGGACCTTGAAGTAGGCATACAATACGCTAAAAACTTAGGCTATGATAAAGTGTATATTCACGGTGCCACTGGAGGTAGATTAGATCACTTCTTAGGTAACTTACAAACGTTAATTCATCCTGATGTGTTATTATCTGAGTCAGAATTTATTATGGTCGATGACTATAATGAAATTCAAGTGTTACCGACAGGCACGCACATTATCGAAAAAAGCCGTGACAAAAAATATGTTTCTTTTATTCCGGTGAATGATGGCGTAATTATCTCTATTGATGGGTTAAAATATGAAACGGACCGTTTAGAAGTGAAGATGGGATATACACGCACAGTTTCTAATGAATTTGTAACGGATCGTGCAGAGATTGTTATCGAACAAGGTATGGTTTATATGATCCAAAGTAATGAAGTGAAATAAATATTAAAGACAACAAAAAAAGACCTTTCACACAAAGGTCTTTTTTGTATCTGTATATTCAATTAAACGCGCGTCACTTTACCTGATTTTAATGCACGAGCTGAAACCCATACACGTTTAGGCTTACCATCAACTAAGATTCTAACTTTTTGTAAGTTAGCACCGAAGCGACGTTTGCTGTAGTTCATAGCGTGAGAACGATTGTTACCTGAAACTGCTTTACGGCCTGTAACATGACATACTTTAGCCATATTATTCCCTCCTTTAATAGAATATAGAGATACACTTATCTTTTACATACCATAATAATTTAACACAATCCGATAGTGAATGCAAGAAATATTTGATGTTGTACTGTGTGAATGGTGTGGCGTGTTTCTAACCAAAGATTGCTGGAATTAATGAAAATGACGGTAAAAAATGAGTGAATTCATGTAATTTTAATATAATTTAGTATGGAAATGATAATAAATTACGCAGATTTCTATAGATTTCTTGTAATTATCATAAATTATTGATTATAATAATGTGACGAATGTAAATCGATAAGGAGGATACATCATGACTTTAGAAATTACAAATGAATTAGGTTCAATTGATATTTCAAGTGACGTCATTGCAACGATTGCTGGCGGTACTGCAGTAGAATGTTATGGCATTATAGGTATGGCAAGTAAACATCAAGTAAGAGACGGTATTGCAGATATTGTTGGTCGTGAAAATTATTCAAAAGGTGTTATCGTAACGAATAATGATGGCGTGTTAGATGTAGATATGTACATTATTGTTGCATATGGTACGAAGATTTCAGAAATTGCAAACAATGTACAATCTGCAGTTAAATATACATTAGAAAAAACTTTAAATTTAAAAGTAAATTCAGTAAACATATACATCCAAGGTGTACGTGTCATTAAACTGGACGATGAAGAATAGGGAGGATTATGAACATGAAAACAATTGACGGCAAGCTATTTGCTGAAATGATTATTACAGGAGCAAATAACTTATCTCAAAATGCAGATTATGTGGATTCATTAAATGTCTTCCCGGTACCAGATGGTGATACAGGAACAAACATGAATTTATCAATTACTTCAGGTGCGAAAGAGACTGAAGAACATATTGAAAAACATATTGGTAATGTTGGGATCGCATTCTCAAAAGGCTTATTAATGGGGGCACGTGGAAATTCAGGTGTCATTCTTTCACAATTATTCCGTGGATTCTCAAAATATATTGAGCAGGAAGAAGAAATTGATGCTAAAAAGTTTGCAAAAGCATTTAAAGCAGGTGTAAAAACGGCTTATAAAGCGGTAATGAAGCCTGTTGAAGGTACAATTTTAACTGTTGCACGTGAAGCGAGTGAAGGTGCAATGAAAATTGCAGAAGAAACAGATGATTGTATCGCAATTATGGAAGAAGTAGTGCGTGCAGGAAATGCATCATTACAACGTACACCAGACTTATTGCCAGTCCTTAAAGAAGTTGGCGTTGTCGATAGTGGTGGCCAAGGTTTAATGTATGTTTATGAAGGTTTCTTAAGCGTAATGAAAGGTGAAGCGATTGCTGCACCTGTTGCGCGTAAAGTCGATGATGATTTCATCAATGACGATCATGACTTCGGCGATGTCGTGAAAACAGAAGATATTGTGCCAGGATTCTGTACAGAATTTATGGTTCGATTTAAACCAGGTATGAAAGCATTTAATGAAGATGATTTTAGAAATGATATGGCTGAATTCGGTGATTCTTTACTCGTTATTTCTGATGATGAAATTGTAAAGACACACGTCCATTCTGAAACACCGGGTGAAGCATTAACATATGGTAGTCAATATGGTGAAATTATTAAGATTAAAGTAGAGAACATGCGTGAACAACATCGTGAAGTATTACGTAAACGTGGTCTACGTCAAGAGCAAACTGCGAAAGTGGAGAAAGCGATTATTACGATTTCAATGGGTGACGGAATTACAGACTTATTTAAATCCATCGGTGCTACGCATGTGATCAGTGGTGGTCAAACGATGAATCCATCAACTGAAGATATTGTGAAGATAATTGAACAAAGTGGATGTAAAGAAGCAATCGTATTACCAAATAATAAGAACATTATTATGGCCGCTGAACAAGCAGCGCAAGTAACAGAAATTCCTGTTAAAGTGGTACCTTCTAAGACGATTCCACAAGGGTTATCAGCGATGCTTTCGTATAATCCAGAAGCGGACGTTGAAGAGAATGCGCAAAATATGACGGCTGCATTAGCAAATGTTAAATCTGGTTCTGTGACGTATGCAGTACGTGATACTTCGATTGACGGCATCGACATTAAAAAAGGCGCTTTTATGGGCATTAACGAAGGTAAAATTACAGTTTCAGATAATGATCAGCAAAAAGTTTGTATTGAATTATTAAAATCATTAATTGATGAAGATTCTGAAATTGTAACAATTATTAAAGGTGCTGATGCGAAAGATGAAGACGTTTCAGCAATCGAATCTTTCTTAGCTGAGCATTACGAAGAGGTTGAAGTTGAGGTACAAGATGGTAAACAACCAATTTACAGCTTTATGTTCTCAGTAGAATAAAATTGTAATAAATGATTGTAATATCCGGACATTGAAGGATTCATCCAGATGGATGCTTCAATTGTCCGGATATTTATTTTTGCGTATAATAGCAAGTGACAGATTGTTGAAAAGAGGTGAGAGGAATTGGAACAACAGGTGATGCAATCACAACCAATTAACCATTTAAAAGGTGTCGGTCCGAAAACGCTGGAACATTTACACACATTAAATATAACAGATATTGAAAGTCTGCTTTTATATTTACCTTATCGCTATAATGATGAAACGATTGTAAATATTCACGATGCGACAGACGGTGAAAAAATTACAGTAGCAGGAGAAATATATTCACAGGCAACTGTTGCTCACTTCGGTCGCAACAAGTCTAAAGTATCATTTCATATCATGGTTGATAATGTTGCCGTGCGCGTTGAATATTTTAATCAACTGTATATCAAGCCTCAAATTATCGTCGGTGAACAAGTGAAAATAACTGGCAAATGGATAAGAGGTAAACAAATTATTCAAGGTACTGGCTTTAAGAAAATGAATGAAACGGCGCAAAATGGAGATTTAGTACCACAGTATAGTTTAAAAGGGCTGATTAAACGCGCAACATTTCAGAAAATCATACATAATGCATTACTTGAAGCTGATTTACCGCCATTTTTACCTGTAGACTTGCAACGAAAATATAAGTTGTGGGACTTTAAAGAAGCGATTGCTGAACTTCACTTTCCATCATCTCATGAGCGACTGGCACAGGCGAAACGTACATTTGCCTTTTGTGAATTATTGCTTTTTCAACTCAAAATGCGCATGTTACATTTAAAGGAACATCAATCGCAAATGAGTGGTATTCCGTATCAAATTCAGGATGTTAAAGCATTCATTGCTACATTACCCTTTGAATTGACAAATGCACAAAAGAACGTTGTCAATGAAATATTTCGCGATTTAAAAGCGCCAGTTCGCATGAATCGGTTACTCCAAGGTGACGTTGGTTCTGGCAAGACAGTCGTTGCCGCAATTGCTATGTATGCATTAAAGACGTGTCACATGCAAAGTGCATTAATGGTGCCGACAGAAATATTAGCAGAACAGCACGCTGAAAGTTTAAGCGCTCTTTATGGTGATGATGTGAATGTCGCATTACTGACTTCCTCTGTTACGGGTAAACGTCGCGCAATCATTCTTGAACAACTCGCAATTGGTGAAATCGACGTAATCGTCGGTACACATGCTTTAATCAGTGACCTTGTCACATTTAAACAGTTAGGTCTGGTTATAACGGATGAACAACATCGCTTCGGTGTAAATCAACGTAAACTATTACGTGAAAAAGGTGAAAATGCGAATGTCTTATTTATGACTGCAACGCCAATTCCAAGAACACTTGCCATATCAGTATTCGGTCAGCTTGATGTTTCAACGATTAAACAAATGCCGAAAGGTCGAAAGCCGATCATAACTGAGTGGGCGAAACATGAAGCAATTGATGCAGTTTACGAAAAGACAAAACAAGAGATTACAAAGGGAAGACAAGTTTATGTTATTTGTCCTCTAATAGAAGCTTCAGAACATTTAGATGTGAAGAATGCAACGGAAATATTTGAATCGTATCAATCGAAGTTTGGTCGTGACCGTGTTGGTTTATTACATGGTAAAATGAAAGCTGATGAAAAAGATGAAATCATGCAGCAATTTGCCAGTCATACGATAGATATTCTTGTTTCAACAACAGTTGTAGAGGTCGGTGTCAATGTTCCGAATGCGACGATGATGATTATATATGATGCCGATCGATTCGGTTTATCAACATTACATCAATTACGAGGACGTGTTGGTAGAAGTCATTACCAAAGTTATTGTATACTAGTAGGTAATCCTGAAACTGAAACAGGCATCGAACGTTTACAAATTATGACACAAACGACCGATGGATTTCTGCTCAGTGAGAAAGATTTAGAAATGCGAGGTCCAGGTGATTTTTTTGGCGTAAAGCAAAGTGGGTTACCGGATTTTAAAGTTGCAAATATTGTCGAAGATTATAGGATGTTAGAAGTGGCACGTGATGAAGCGAGTGCATTGATATTAAATGGGTCGATTAATCGTCCTGAGTTGTCATTTTTGAAAGATCGTCTGACTTATGAAATCAATGCACAAGAAATTGATTAAGGAGAATAATATGAGAATTATATTAAGAGTACTGGGTGTGTTATGTATCATTGCTGCACTCGTTATGTTTTTCTGGCAAAATATCCGTGAATATTATACTGATATCGTGAACGAAAAAATTATCGCGGCGTATGAGAAAAATGAAGATCAGCCGAAAGTGAATCAGTTAGAGAAATGGATTACAAAAACTGAGCCGGAAAAACTAAAGCTTAAAGATAATATGTTAGGCTATTTAAAAGTCCCGGCTGCAAAAATTAATGAACCTTTACTTAAAGGACCGGCGACACAGCTCAATTTAAAAAATGGTGTATCATTAGTTGAAGAAGGCGAAAAACTTTCTGAGCAAAACGTTGCAATCGCAGGCCACCGCGTCGAAGGTGCAGGGATTCGATTTAACTATTTGGACCGTGCTAAAGTAGGAGATACTGTTATACTGCAGTCGAAAGATGGCGAGAAGAAATATCGTATATATAAAATATTTAATGTGAAACCGACACAAGTCGGCGTATTAGATGAAAAGAAAAACGCCATTCAGGAATTGACTTTAATTACTTGTGATAATTACGATCCACAACGTATGTTGTTTAGTGAGCGCATGATCTTTAAAGCAAAGTTATATGAAGAGAATGGTAAGCCTGTGAAAGATAATAATAATGAGCAGGTGAAAGACAAAGCTGCATAATCATAATGTTGCTTAATGTTATTTGAATTAAAGGATATGTATAACCGATGCACAGCAAATGTGTGTCGGTTTTTTCATTTATCAGTTGCAGTTGAATGATATTATATGTTATATTTACTAGTACTAAGACCAACTACTAAAAAGGATTTGAGTAGATGAAGAAATTAAATAAAAAAGAACGTCAGGCGCTATTAAATCAACGTTTAAACGATGACCCCTTTTTAACAGATGAGGATTTAAGTCGTGATTTAAATGTGAGCATTCAGACTATTCGTCTTGACCGATTAGAACAAAATATCCCTGAATTAAGAGAACGTATTAAAGATGTTGCGGTCAAGCAACGCGATGAGGTGCGCGCATTACCACTCGATGAGATTATTGGTGAAGTCATTGATTTACAGTTAGACCACTCTGCGATTTCACTTTTAGATATTAAAGATGAGCATGTATTTTATCGTAATAAGATTGCGCGTGGTCATTATCTATTTGCGCAGGCAAATTCATTATGTGTTGCTGTGATCAATGATGAACTTGCTTTAACGACGAAAAGTGAAGTGCAGTTTAAGAAACCTGTTAAGTTAGGTGACCGTGTCGTTACAAAAGCAACAGTATTATCAAAGAAACATAAGCGCGCCAAGATAGAAGTCGTAAGTACGGTGAAACAAACAGTTGTGTTTACAGGACTATTTGAAATGTACTATACAAGTGAGGGAGATACGAATGATTAAAATTGCTGTAGATTTAATGGGTGGCGACAATGCACCGCAAATTGTGTTAGATGCGATTGAAATGTTTTTGAAAGAATTTGATGATGTCGAAGTGCATGGCTATGGCTTACCTGAGTATAACACCATTCAGCATGACCGTTTTAAATTCTTTGCTTGCACTGAGCAAATTACGATGGAGGATGAACCAGTGCGTTCAGTACGCCGTAAAAAAGATGCTTCAATGGTACGTGCAGCAGAAGCGGTCAAATTAAAAACAGCAGATGCGTGTGTTTCAGCTGGGAATACGGGTGCTCTTATGTCAGCTGGATTGTTTATCGTCGGTCGCATTAAAGGGATTGAACGTCCTGCCCTTGCTATGACTTTGCCAACGATAGATAATAAAGGCTTTATGTTACTTGATATGGGTGCTAATGCTGATGCGAAACCGGAACATTTAGTTCAATATGCAAAGATGGCCAATGTATACGCAAAAGCTAATCGTAAAATTAGCAACCCAACGATAGGATTAGCGAATATCGGTACGGAGGATAAAAAAGGAAATGCGTTAACGAAAGAAACGTTTGCCTTATTACAAGCAGAAACTTCACTTAACTTTATCGGTAATGTTGAACCGAAAACGTTATTAAATAGTACAGCAGATATTGTGGTGACCGACGGCTTTACAGGGAACATCATTTTGAAGACGTTAGAAGGTACAGCAGCGAATATTTTTAAAATGTTAAAAGCAACATTAACGAGCAGCACTAAAAATAAATTGGCAACGGCACTTATTAAGAACGATCTTGCAAAACTAAAAGGCAAAATGGATTACTCAGAATATGGTGGTGCCGTATTATTTGGGGTGAATGGACTTGTGATTAAAGCGCACGGTTCAAGTGATAAAGTTGCGTTCTATAATGCGCTGCGCCAGGCACGCATTGCGATTGAAGAAGATGTCGTAAATACTTTAACGAAAGAGGTAGGAACAGTTGACTAAAGCACTCATGTTTCCGGGGCAAGGGTCGCAAATGCAAGGCATGGCCATGGATATTTATCAGGATGCAGCGGGTCAAAGCCTATTGAATGATTTAAATGCAGCACTTGATACGGATATTATTGCCGTAATGAATAGTGGTGACAAATTAGCTGAAACTGAAAATACACAACCCGCAATATTAATGCACAGTATTGCAGCGTTAAAGCTTGCTGGATTACAAGCGGAGTATGTCGTAGGTCATAGCTTAGGAGAATATGCAGCGCTCGTTGCAGCTGAAGTGCTCTCACCAATCGATGCTGTCCGTATCGTCCGTAAACGTGGTCAATTAATGCAATCTGCATTTCCGCCTGGCGTCGGCTCAATGGCAGCAGTGATGGGTACTGATCGTCAAGTTGTAGAACAAGCATGTAAAGTATTATCGAATGACACTGAAATACTGGACATTGCGAACATCAACTGTCCGGGTCAGATTGTCGTTGCGGGACACAAAACATTAATCGATCAATTAATTACTTCGAAATCTGAATTTGAAATTAAAAAAATCATTCCGTTAAATGTTACGGGTCCATTTCATTCAAGTTTAATGAAGATTATCGAAACGGAATTCAAAGCATATCTTGATACGATTGCATTTAACGATGCAACGATTCCGGTCATTCAAAACGTTAATGCTTTACCAGTGACAAATAAAGATGAAATAAGAGCGAATTTAATCAAGCAACTCTATGCTCCAGTAGAATTTACAGCATCGATTGACTATTTAATCGCACAAGGGGTTGACCACTTTATAGAAGTAGGTCCCGGCAAAGTGTTATCGGGATTAGTGAAAAAGATAAATCGGAATGTAAAGATTGAACAAGTCGGTAGTATGGAACAAATAAATGAGGTGAAAGCATGTCAGTAGCAATTGTTACAGGAAGTTCTAGAGGGATAGGTGAAGCAACTGCATTGAAACTTGCACAGGACGGTTTTGATATCGTTGTCAATTATTCCGGATCAGTCGATAAAGCGAATGAAGTGGTTGCTAAAGTTGAATCAATCGGAAGGCGTGCTATTGCTGTTCAAGCGAATGTGAGTGATTTAGAAGCAGTAAAGGCAATGGTACAAACGACGATTGACACATTTGGATCAGTTGATGTTGTCGTAAATAATGCAGGTATTACACGTGATAATTTAACGATGCGTATGAAACCAGAGGAATTTGATGACGTCATAGCAACGAACTTAAAAGGCGTATTTAATGTAGTCCAAACCGTATCGCGTCATATGTTAAAGCAGCGTGCGGGTGTCATTATAAATATGAGTAGTGTCGTAGGATCTCTTGGAAATGCAGGTCAGGCGAATTACGTTGCAAGCAAAGCGGGCGTAGAAGGATTAACAAAGACATTTGCACGTGAGTTTGCAAGTAGAGGAATACGCGTAAATGCTGTTGCACCAGGATTTATTGTGAGTGATATGACCGATAAGTTATCAGAAGATATTGTCCAAGCGATGAAAGGTCAAATCCCGTTAGGCACACTTGGAGACGTCAATGATATTGCTGAAGCTGTTAGTTTCTTGGCTAGCAATAAAGCAAAATATATTACTGGTCAAACATTACACGTTAATGGTGGCATGTTCATGAACTAAACTGTAAAATTAAATGGAACATTGTAAGGAGGTGAAACACATGGAAAACTTCGACAAAGTAAAAGAAATTATCGTTGACCGTTTAGGCGTTGATGCTGATAAAGTTACTGCTGATGCTTCATTTAAAGATGATTTAGGTGCTGATTCTTTAGATATCGCTGAATTAGTAATGGAATTAGAAGATCAATTCGGTATGGAAATCCCTGATGAAGAAGCAGAAAAAATCAACACTGTTGGTGATGCAGTGAAATATATCGAATCATTAGAAAAATAATGTATAATCCCTTATGTTGATGACCTTATTGGTGTTCAATATAAGGGTTTTATTTTGATTTGTTGATTTATTGCTTTTTTTTAACTGTTACATAACGTAAAATAAAAGAGTATTTATTTTTTTCGAGGAGGTAAGATATGAACCGAAGATTAGCGATGATAGAACAGTTCCAAACGAAGATGCAACAAACATTTGAACAACTTAATATTACACCGCGCGATATCACAATTTATACACAAGCATTTTCGCATTCAAGCTTTATCAATGATTTCAAGCTGAGTAAAGTAAATGATAATGAACGGCTGGAATTTTTAGGTGATGCGGTGTTAGAATTGATGGTCTCACAATATTTGTACAAACAATATACAGATTTGCCTGAAGGTAAATTGACGAAATTACGTGCAGCGATTGTATGTGAACCTTCACTTGTGACATTTGCGAAGCAGTTAGGGTTTGATGGTTTAATATTACTGGGTAAAGGCGAAGAGAAAACAGGCGGCAGAACGCGTCCGTCATTAATTGCCGATGTATTTGAAGCGTTTGTTGGTGCGTTATATTTAGATTTAGGATATGATGCGACATTGCAATTTTTTAATACGTTTATCTTTCCGAATATTACAGAAGATTTAATGGAAGGGATATTAGATCATAAAACGTATTTACAGGAATATATTCATAAACATAAAAATGTACAGGTAACGTATGACCTTGTAAGCGAAGAAGGGCCAGCACATTTCAAAACGTTTACGTCTGAAGTGTGTATCGGACAAGAGAAATTAGGTCGAGGAACAGGCAGAACGAAGAAAGAATCAGAGCAACGCGCAGCACAGGCCGCGTTAGCATTGTTAATGGCAGGGGAATAATATGGTTTATTTAAAGCAAGTTTCAGCTTACGGATTTAAATCATTTGCTGACAAGACAATAGTGCATTTTGATGCAGGTGTGACAGCAATTGTAGGTCCAAATGGTTCAGGAAAGAGTAATATTACAGATGCGATAAAATGGGTGCTCGGTGAGCAATCAGCTAAAAGTTTACGCGGTGCAAAAATGGAAGATGTCATTTTTTCAGGTGCTCAAGATCGTAAACCACAAAACTATGCAGAAGTTACGTTGACAATGGATAACCGTGAACGACTATTAAACATAGACGCAGATACCGTTGAAGTAACACGCAAACTTTATCGTAATGGTGATAGTGAATATTTATTAAATAAACAAAAAAGCAGATTGAAAGATGTAACGGAATTATTTTTAGACAGTGGATTAGGTCGCGATGCCTTTAGTATGATATCGCAAGGAAAAGTCGATCAAGTATTGAATGCAAAGCCGGAAGAACGCCGTCAATTAATCGAAGAAGCGGCAGGCGTATTAAAATATAAAAAGCGTAAAAAAGAAACTGAATCCAAACTTGAAGATACGAATCATAATTTAACGCGTGTGCATGATATTATTTATGATTTAAAGGATCGCGTTGAACCTTTAAAAATGGAAGCAAGTATTGCTGAAGAATATTTAGCGCTTTCTGAAGAAATGAAAGATGCGGATATTCAAGTGACGATTGCTGATATTGAAACGACACAATCAGATTATCAGCGCTGTCAAAAGGAAATAGAAGAATTTACAGGATTGATCCAGTTCAAACAAGAAAAAAGCGAGCGTATTAATGAAAAATTAGCACAAAACAAAAATGCGCGAAAAACGGTACAAGACGATGTACAACAATTACAACAGACATTATTAACGACAACAGAACAAATTGAACGTAATATCGGGCAAGTGAATGTCCTGAAAGAGCGCTTGTTAAATCATAGCGAAACGTCAGTTAAACGCTCTGAACGTGTAGAAAAGTATCAGGCGCAATTCAACAAAGAATTTGAACGAAAAACGGAGATAGAACATCATATACAATTATTAATCTCTGAAAAAAAATCGCTGGATCAGCAACTGAAATCACAACAAAGAGAATTAGTTGATCTCGATACAGATATAGAAACTTTAATCGATGAGACAAGAAGTGCGTATTATGATAAATTAAGCGAACAGACTGCACTTTCAAATGATATTAAATTATTTGAAAAAGAAGTAATGCAATTTAAGCAGAAGCAAGTGAAGCATGAAGGAATGAACGAACACGTTACGCGAGATTTTGAAGCGATTCAGCAAACAATACGTACTTTAATTAAGGCAATCGACGAAAAATCTATCACACTGGATCAATTGCGCGATCAATACAAAGCACATATAGCTTCTGTTGAAACGAGTAAATCCCAATATAATGCAGTATTTGATCAATATACGCAAGCACGCCATTATATTGAAGATTTAGAACGTAAAAAAGAGCGTTTGACGTTAATGCAGGAAGAATACCAAGGTTATTATCAAGGTGTTCGCATGCTATTAAAGAATAAACATCTATTAAATGGTATCCATTCAACTGTGTTAGATGTGATTACGATTAACATGCAATATAACGATGCACTTGATAGTGCGTTAAGTGCAAGTTTGCAACATATTATCGTAGATGACGAGCAGGCAGGTCGTCAGGCGATTCAATTTTTACGAGATAAGAAATTAGGTCGAGCAACATTTTTACCATTATCCGTAATGCAACCGAGAAGTTTATCACGTGATATATACCAAACGGCACAATCGATGCCTGGATTTATTAATACATTAAATCAACTTATTCAAACAGATGTTCAATATCAAGCGATTATCGACAATCTTTCAGGGACGATTATCGTTTGTGAAACGTTAAAACAAGCCAATGCAATCGCGAAAGCAATCGGCTATAAAGCACGCATCGTTACATTAGAAGGGGATATTGTGAATCCTGGTGGCTCAATGTCAGGGGGTAGTAAGAATAAACCGACACAAGCGTTAACGGCGAGAAATGAACTACAACAAGTAACGACGAAACTTGAAACGTTTATGGCATCCACAGCACAATTGAAAGAACAAGTTGATATATGCTCAATGCAGATAACGACTGAAGAAATGCAGGCAAGTGAAGCGAGAAGTGCCGGAGAAGCATTGCGTGATGAATTACATCAGTTAAAGTTATCTTTAGAAGAAGCGACAGCGAAGGAACGTCGATTAAAAGTCATGCATGAAGAAGTTGAATCATTCATAGAGGAATCGCAATATATCGAGAAGCGTGAGCAAATGATACAAGATTATCAACAAAAGATTCAATCCATTGAAGTAGAGCTTGATCAATTAAATCAACGAATCGAGAGCTTTAATGCCAGTGCCAATGATAAAAAAGCATTAGAGAAAAGTTTAACCGAAGCAATCAGTCAGACACAACATCAGCTGGCCGTCTTATCGACGAATATTACGCACCAAAAAGATCGTCTGAAAGAGCGTAACGAACAATTAGAAAGCATTCAAATAGAAATTGATTTATTAAACAACGACGCAGCTCAAATAGATGTTGCTGCAGTTGAACAGGAAATACGACAGAAAGAACAATTATTCAAGACATTGTCAGAAGACAAAGCGCAACTGGAATTACGTATCCAACAAGGTGAGCATGATTTAACAGACTTGAACAAGACAATCGATGCCATGGATCAGGAGTATAATGAGTTATTACGTCAAATCAATGGGATTGAAAATGGTATTGGTGAACTGAAAGGTAAACATTCAAGATTAAATGTGCTATTAGAAAACTTAATGAACCATTTAAGTGAACAATATCAAATGACATTTGAGGCAGCAAAAGATTATGTTTGGGAAACACTTGCTGTGTCTGATGTATTCAAAACGGATTTAGAATATTTAAGAAAGCGTGTGCGATTAACCAAAATTTCAATTGATGAATTAGGACCTGTCAATTTAAATGCAATTGAACAATATAAAGTTGTTGGTGATCGTTATGAATTCCTAACGAATCAAGAAGCGGATTTATTAGAAGCGAAAGCAAATCTGGAATCAATAATAAAAGATATGGACGCGATGGTCAGCGAACGTTTTATGGAGACATTTGAAACGGTATCACATGCCTTTCAAAATATCTTTAAACAGTTATTTGGTGGTGGTACTGGATTATTACAATTGACGTCTGATGACGTATTAACAGCAGGTATTGATATTTATGTCGAACCTCCAGGTAAACGCCGACAAAATTTAAGTTTACTTTCAGGCGGAGAACGTGCTTTAACGGCAATCGTATTATTGTTTGCGATACTACAGGCAAGAAGTGCACCATTCGTTATTCTGGATGAAGTTGAAGCGGCGCTTGATGAAGCCAATGTAAATCGCTTTGCTGATTTCTTAAATACATTGACGAAAGACACACAATTTATCGTTATTACGCATCGCAAAGGTACGATGGAACGTAGTGATCGCTTATATGGTGTAACGATGCAAAATGCGGGTATTACACAACTGGTGAGTGTCAATTTAAAAGATTTAGATGATAAAAAACTGAAGGAGCTGACGAAGTAATGAGTTTTTTCAAGAAACTTAAAGATAGATTTGTCTCAAAAGAAGAACCGAAAACTGTACATGAGGAATTACAACCGTTAGATGACGTCGGTACACAGGATATTGATCCGCAAAGCGACAGTCAGACAAAGACGTATGAACATAAACCTGTTGATGTGTTCGAACAACCGAAATCAAAGCCTCAACAAGAACAAAAGAAACAATCAAACGGCTGGGAATTTGATTTTGAAGATGATGATTTAATTTCTATTGAAGAATTTGAAGCGTGGGAATCACAACAACTTGGGGCGAAATTCCGTGAAGGATTAGAAAAATCACGTGAGAACTTCCAGAATAAACTGAATGATTTACTGGCGATGTATCGCACAGTGGATGAAGATTTCTTTGAAGCATTAGAGGAAATGTTAATTCAAGCCGATGTCGGTTTCAATACGGTAATGGATTTAGTAGAATCGTTACGTATGGAAGCGAAACGCCGCAATATTACTGAAACGTCGGACTTACGTGAAGTCATCGTAGAGAAGATTGTTGAAATTTATGAACAGGAAGACGAAGAACTTCAAAAAATGAATATTCAGGAAGGTGAATTAACAGTCATCTTAATGGTAGGCGTAAACGGTGTTGGTAAGACGACAACAATTGGAAAACTTGCCCATCGTTATAAAGCGCAAGGTAAACAAGTGATGCTTGCAGCAGGTGATACATTCCGTGCTGGTGCCATCGAACAGTTACAAGTTTGGGGTGACCGTGTAGGTGTGGAAGTGATTAAACAAAAAGAAGGTTCTGATCCTGCAGCAGTTATGTATGATGCGGTCAATGCCGCGAAAAATCGTGGTGCAGATATATTAATTTGTGATACGGCAGGTCGCCTGCAAAATAAAGCAAACTTAATGACAGAGTTAGAAAAAGTAAAGAAAGTATTAGCGAAAGCAGTATCTGGTGCACCACATGAAGTATTACTTGCATTAGATGCGACGACAGGACAAAATGCTTTAGTACAAGCGAAAGCATTTAAAGAAGTAACAGATGTTTCAGGCATCGTATTAACGAAATTAGATGGTACAGCTAAAGGTGGTATAGTGTTAGCCATTCGTAATGAGCTACACATTCCTGTTAAATTTGTAGGACTTGGTGAGAAGTTAGATGACCTGCAACCATTTGATGCTGAAAGTTATGTGTACGGATTATTTGCAGATATGATTGAGCAATCTACAGATGAAGAAAATAAAGCAGCTGAAGTGTTGAAGGAAGCAGCAGATGAGTAGTGACTTAATGAAAACGATGCGTATGAATTATCTGTTTGATTTTTATCAGTCATTGCTTACAGATAAACAAAGAAATTACTTAGAGCGCTATTATTTACTGGACGAATCATTGTCAGAAATTGCAGAGACATTTCAAGTGTCACGTCAGGCAGTTTATGATAATATTAGACGTACTGACGAATTATTAGAAGAATATGAGTCAAAACTTGGCTTATTTAAAAAGTTTGAAAGTCGTCAACAGTTATTAGATGAATTAAGTGACGCGTTGCATAAAGACGTCAATAATATGGAACAAATAGAACATTTAATAGAACAACTTAAGAAAATAGAATAAAAAAGATTAAGGGGGTCATTGTATGGCTTTTGAAGGATTATCAGATCGACTCCAGGCAACCATGCAGAAGATTAAAGGTAAAGGGAAAGTAACTGAAGCGGATATTAAAGTAATGATGCGTGAAGTTCGTTTAGCATTACTGGAAGCCGACGTTAACTTTAAAGTAGTGAAACAATTTGTTGCGACAGTTTCAGAACGTGCATTAGGTTCAGATGTTATGAGTTCATTAACACCAGGACAGCAAGTTATTAAGATCGTTCAAGATGAATTAACAACATTAATGGGCGGAGAGAACACGCAAATTAATATGAGTAAGAAACCACCAACTGTCGTGATGATGGTCGGATTGCAAGGGGCAGGTAAAACGACAACTGCAGGTAAGTTAGCGTTATTAATGAGAAAGAAATTTAATAAGAAGCCATTACTTGTAGCATGTGATATCTACAGACCTGCTGCGATTCAGCAATTGCAAACAGTCGGTAAACAAATCGGAATTCCAGTGTTTACTTTAGGTGATCAAGTGTCGCCTGCAGAAATTACAGAAAAAGCATTAGCGTATGCGAAAGAAGAACACTTAGACTTTGTGATTATCGATACAGCAGGTCGACTGCATATCGATGAGAAATTAATGCAAGAGTTAGTGGACGTGAAAGAAGTAGCGAAACCTGACGAAATTATGTTAGTCGTTGACTCTATGACAGGGCAAGATGCAGTAAATGTTGCAGAGAGCTTTGACGTACAATTAGATGTGACAGGGGTAACGCTTACAAAGTTAGACGGAGACACACGTGGTGGTGCGGCACTATCAATTAGAAGTGTAACGCAAAAACCAATAAAATTCGTCGGTATGAGTGAGAAGATGGACGGATTAGAACCATTCCATCCAGAACGTATGGCATCTCGTATTTTAGGTATGGGTGATGTATTAAGTTTAATTGAAAAAGCACAGGCGCAAGTAGATGAATCGAAAGCAAAAGAATTAGAACAGAAAATGAGAACATCATCGTTTACATTTGATGATTTCTTAGATCAATTAGAACAAGTGAAGGCACTTGGACCGCTTGATGACTTGCTTAAGATGATTCCTGGAGCAAGTAAGATGAAGCAAGTGAATCAATTGAATATGAATCCGAAGCAAATTGATCATATTCAAGCAATTATTCGCAGTATGACGAAAGAAGAGCGTGAGAATCCGGCAATTATTAACGTGAGCCGTAAAAAACGTATTGCCAAAGGATCTGGCCGTAGTTTGTCAGAAGTGAATAAACTGATTAAACAGTTTGAGGAAATGAAGAAAATGATGAAACAGTTTAGTGGTATGAAAAAAGGTAAAAAAGGTAAAAATCCATTTGCCGGTATGAATTTACCGTTTTAATTAAGGATATTTTCTATAAGGTACACGGCAGTATTTAAACAATACAGCCGTGTACTTATTTTATAGTAGTACAATATGAACAACTTCAAATCAAATCAAATCATATCATTAAAAAAAATATAACTTGTAAAGAAAAAAAGCTTTACAAAGAATTTAACCTCTGTTATTATTAATTCTTGTAGAAAAGAAATGAAATGGAGAGATTTAATTATGGCAGTAAAAATTCGTTTAACTCGTATGGGTTCAAAAAGAAACCCATTCTATCGTATCGTAGTAGCAGACGCTCGTGCACCTCGTGACGGACGTATCATCGAAGCTATCGGAACTTACAATCCAGTTGCTAAACCAGCAGCTGAAATCAAAGTAAATGAAGAATTAGCTTTAAAATGGTTAGCAGATGGTGCAAAACCAACTGACACAGTACGTAACATTTTATCACAACAAGGTATCATGGAAAAATTCCATAACCAAAAAATCGCGAAGTAATCACGATGGAAGAATTATTGCAAACGATTATTGAACCACTCGTTGATCATCCAGAGGATATCAAGATCAAGAGAGAAGAGCATGCTTCCAGCATTACGTATCATTTAGCGTTACATGCTGAAGATATCGGTAAAGTCATTGGTAAGCATGGTCGTATTGCCAAAGCAATTCGTACTGTTGTTTCAGGATCTAATAACGAGAAAATCAAGAAAGTGTTTGTAGAAATTGATTAAGAGTGCCATTTTTGGTACTCTTTTTTTATGAGTGGAGGGAATAAATAATGAATGTTAACGTTGGTAAAATTGTAAATATGCATGGTGTTAAAGGAGAAGTTAAAATATTGTCAGCTTCAGATTTTGCTGAAGAACGCTTCCATCCGGGGAAAACATTATTAATACCGTTTAAAGATGAAACTGTATCGCTTGTCATCAAATCTTATCGTGTACATAAAAACTTTCATATGGTTGCTTTTGAAGGCATTCATAATATTAATGAAGTAGAACAATACAAAGGTTTAGATGTATACCAGGATGTCGATACAGCATCGTTACCTCTAGAAGAAAATGAATATTATTATAGTGATATTATTGGGTGTGAAGTCTTTAATGAAGGCGAATCTATCGGTAAAGTAACTGAAATCTTTGAAACAGGTGCCAACGATGTATGGGTAGTCAAAGGTGAGAAAGAAAATTTAATTCCTTATATTGAAGATGTCGTAAAAGAAATTGATATTGACAATAAAAAAATTACGATTGAAGCGATGGAAGGTTTATTATCGTGAGAATCGATTACTTAACACTCTTTCCAGAAATGTTTGATGTACTCAATCATTCTATTATTAAACGATCACAAGATAAAGGCATTGTCGAGATTAATACTGTGAACTTCAGAGAATATGCTAACAATAAGCATCATCAAGTTGATGACTATCCTTATGGCGGTGGTCAAGGCATGGTATTAAAGCCAGAGCCAGTATTTAACGCAATGGATAGTCTTGAAATGACGAAAGACACACGTGTTATACTGATGTGCCCGCAAGGTAAGCGATTTGATCAGGCGAAAGCTGAGGAATTAGCACACGCTGAGCATCTTGTGTTTATTTGTGGTCATTATGAAGGTTATGATGAAAGAATTCGCACAGAATTAGTTACGGATGAAATTTCACTCGGTGACTTCGTACTTACGGGTGGGGAATATGCTGCGATTACGATGACAGATGCCATTGTTCGCCTGATTCCAGATGTATTAGGGAATGAAGTATCTCACGAAGATGATTCATTCTCAAGTGGTTTGCTGGAACATCCTCAGTATACGCGACCTGCTGAGTACAGAGGTTTGAAAGTACCTGATGTGCTCATGAGTGGGAATCATAAATTAATTGATGAGTGGAGACATACTGAATCATTGAAAAGAACGTTTGAACGTCGTCCGGATTTACTTGAAACGTATCCGCTGACAGAGCAGGATTTAAAAATATTATCACAGTTTCAATCAAAACAATAATTTAATATTGACTTGTATAATGTAACCCTGTATAATAAATCAAGTGTGAAAAACACATAAATCACTATGATCCGCTGAGCAAAGACTTAAGAACATAGGCAGAAGGAGAAGAATATTATGTCAAATAACGTATTAATCGATGCAATTACTAAAGACCAATTGCGCACAGATTTACCATCATTCCGTCCTGGTGATACTTTAAAAGTTCACGTACGTATCGTTGAGGGTTCTCGCGAACGTATCCAGGTATTCGAAGGTGTTGTTATCAAGCGTCGTGGTGGCGGAATTTCTGAAACTTTCACGGTTCGTAAGATCTCTTACGGTGTTGGTGTTGAACGTACATTCCCTGTACACACTCCAAAAATCGAGAAAATTGAAGTATTACGTCGTGGTAAAGTACGTCGTGCGAAACTTTATTACTTACGTAGCCTTCGTGGTAAAGCTGCTCGTATTAAAGAAATTCGTTAATAGAAGCTTTAAGGTGCATCGTTCAGATGCACAAATGAAAAGGGTAGGACAATTTGTCCTACCCTTTTTATATTTGACTAGAATATGTTGAGCGTTAGCTTGTGTGTCTAATCACTTATTTTTTCAATATCAATATATCATTGGATGAAAGATTGTTTTCCTTATAACCTGCTTGTATATATTGCTTTATCAGTTGCGTTTGCTCCGTTTGTTGATTTAGCATTTCTCGTGGTACAACGACATAATCGATGGATGTATCCACTTTCTTCTCATGGTGATAATCAAGATCATATAGAGCTTGTGCAGAAGCAAGTTGCGTTGTATAAAACCCGTAAGCAAGAATACGTTTATCTTTCGGAATTTGATTGAGTGTATCTTTCTTAGCCTGGAAGTAGTCCGTATGTGTTAAATACGATTGTATACCATAGGTTGCCGGTATATAAAACGTCATCATGATTGCAGTTGACATGATACATGCACTAAAGATCAGACGTTGCATCAATACATTAGCACTTTTACGACCATGCTGTAGAAATGACTGAATCGAAAGGACAGTCATAAATAATAACAGCGCACTACTACCATAATGATACTGAAATCCGAAATCAACTTGATATTGAAAGTCGCTTAATAAATTGATAACAAGCATCGGTAACAATAATACATAATTGATGAGATGTTTCTGTAATATCGGTAAAAATGCAAATGCCGCAAGAAGTGTTACAATGTATTTTACTTTACTAAATGTAAATATTGCACTAAAGAAGTATGTGGGGTTCGTCACAATATTGATCACCACATCTTTTAAACCTGTTTGTCCAGGCATCATGAAATTGGTAAAACGTGTTGTCATTGAACCATCACCAAATGTATTTAAATAATATAAGCATACGCTAAAATGAATGATTGGTACGATGACTTGTGAGAACAAAATAAACAATTTGCGCTTCGGCGTATTTCGTTCAATCGTTTGAAATATAAAGTAAAGTCCTATCGCAACGATATAAATCATAATATCTTCTTTAATCATCAAAATAATACATAAAATCAATAGCAGACGTAATCGCCATTGCTTTAAATTTGCTACGATAAGCCATAACAGCATTGGCGTCAGAAAGCAATTTTCATGTAATCCGTACAAATGTGAACTTGTAAATGTAGGTGCTACGATAAACAGTATTAATAATAATCGTCGTAACAAGTTAGGTGTTTCATAGTGTTTAAGGATCAAGTAGAACGGAATGAATCCACTCATTGTAACGAGCACCTGTACAACTTCTAACGTCTCTGGTCTTGGTACGAGCATGTAAAATGGCAACATGAAATAAAAAATAGGAGAGATATGCACATGAAAATGCGACATCCAGTGATCACGTTCTAATGAACTCATTGGTCCTAAACCATGACGCATACTCTCAAACATTTGTGTGAATAAACCTTTATCATAAGTTGCAAATCCCATCATTAATTCTTTACCGACCATAACAATTATCGTAAAGACTGTCATACAAACGAATATGACAGGTACGATAATCTTTAAGCTGTTTGTCATAGTGTTATTCAGTTGATATTGTGATTGATTAAGTGCAATAGATAGTGCGATATATGCGATAACACAATAGATGCCAATCAATAAGCCTTTTTGTAATGCGAAATCTTTATCCGTTAATACATAATGAAACTTTTGAAGTGCTTCCGAATTCATCGATTGTATGGACAATGTTTTAATAAGGAGTATACCAAAACAAACGATATACAAATACGCGACTTGGCGATGTTGACGATATAAATGTGTACCGACCATAATCGTTATAAGCATAAATCCAAGTACGATGGTTGGACTTGGTGCACGTAAAGCCGCACTGATAATATAGAGACCGATGCACCATCCCATGACATCTAACGGTACAATAGCATACATTTTAGAAAGGTATAATATTGATGCTGCTAATAACAATACACTACCAATAACAATTATGAGATGGAAAGGTCTTGAAAGCTTAAAGAATAAATAATCGTTACTGATAAAAAACTGATAAAAGAATGCGTAAATTGCATACCCTCCAAGTAAAGCATAGTTGCAATTCAATAATAAATCTGACCTAAATGTTTCTTTATGTCGTTCCACAGTTTCACCTCCATGTACACGCTTAAATTAACTTATCTTTTAACTGCAAATCTTCCTGATCGAATTGTATATGAGACTTGTTTATCGGCATAATCTTTCGGCGATACACAACACGTGTAAATAATACAGCAAGGATGATGCTGATGATGGCAATACATTGCATTAGATGAAAATACGGTGGTGTATATCGAAGTATGATTGTTTTTGCATGTTCACTAACCGGTATAGCCGTCATTAAATAATTACCTTCTTGTACTTCACTTTTTTGACCATCTACTGTTGCGGTCATGCCTTTTAAATAAGGAATTGGTAATACTGCGTAGCCTTTTTTATGTGGTCCGAGCTGTATCGTCATTGTGTCATTATTTTTCATAAACTGATGTTTATTTTTTTCTTGTGCTGCAGCTTTTAGAGTGTGATAATCTTCTCCATATATACTATTTAATTTGTAAGTGTATTCACCTGGTTTAAGCTTTAATTCAAGGAGTTCATTCGCTTTAACTTTCAACGTAATGGTAGGGTTAAATCGACGATAGTCATCATCTAATGGCTTTCTGGATTGATAAATTTCATTCAACCATACATAGTGATAATCTTTATATGTTTTAGATTCAATACTGATGGAAACATATAAATCTTCATATTGTTTTATGATAGATTTTGGAAGATGGATGCGTGATCCGCCATTTTCTTTCGTTACAACTAATTTATCTTGTGTTAACGCTGCATCCTGATACGTTATCGTAGCCTTACTTAATAAATTCTCAGCGGGTTGAATGGATTGCGTTCCTTTTCCATCCAGTACAACACCATTTAGCATGGCGTGTTCTCTATCAATCGGTGTTGTGAGTTCAGACGCATTATAGACTTGATCTGTTACGCGAACAAAAGGTAATGTGTACTGGTTTTTAAATATGTCATATTGCTTTTTACTATTAGGTTCGTGATAACTTTTCTCAAGTTGCATGCCAAAAGGTAAGGTTGTTACTGGCGGAATACGTATCGTCGTATTGACGTTGAATAAACTATATAAATTTGTACGCTCGCCTAAACTATAATAAATTGAATTACTGTCTGTCGGCATTGTGATATTTAATTCTTGATCGTAAAACTTTAAAATGTCCTGATCAAATATCGAAGCATACAATTTTGTGCCGTTAAATTGTTGATACATTGGTGTATTATGTGTGCTTGATGTTTGCCATTCAATGCGGTCTGATGTCGGAATATTTTGTTTAATATCATGAATCATTGTGCGCTGCGTTTCGGAATTATAGCGATCGGAATTTAAAAAGTTTATATCATGTTCTTTTGCCGGATGTAACGTATCCATTTGTTCAGTAACATAATCATGGACGAAAAATAAATTCATCATGATGATCATCAGATGCATCGTAATGAAGAACTTTTGTTGATGTGTACGAATATAAATTAAGATTAAAATACAAATGATAGGGATAAAGATAAGCCAGATTAACAATTTTTCATGTCCATACATAGACACCGGATAAATAATGCAAATAGGAATCAATGAAATAAGTAAAGATTTCACATCGATTTGTTTTAAATGATTTAAGTAATGTGCAATTAAAACTGCTGATGAAAAGACTAATAAATACGTCCATCGACGTTGGTCAATTGAAAAGCCATTGAAGAAACTATCGAATAGTGGACTTAATGAACCGACCATAAATAATATCGTGATCGTTGCAAATAAGCGATACATATAGTGGTGATAAAGTTTAAAGGTCATTAAAGCTATGACGGTAATGAAACAAATGACAACATAATAACCATCGTAAAATATATTATAAAAGCCAACCATATCAATGAATGGTTTAATATGAAGTGGCGGTATCGTTCGATCATTCATCAAATAACTTGAAATACCTGTAAAGATACCGACTGCAGCGATACCGAGTGCTATTATCGCACCGATTGCTGCTAAAGTTATTTTTTGAATTCGATTCACACAATCCGTTTGTTTCGGATATGCGACACGATAAATAAAATAACATAAGACAAAAATGAATTCATAATAACTAAAATAAAAGTTTGAATGTAATGTAAGTGCCAGCGCGATTATGAATAATCCGATTTTTCTTTCATGAAAAAATCGTTCTAATCCGAGAATTGTAAGGGGTAGCCATAGCATGACATCACTAAAGAAACTCCATGTAAAGGTAAAGAAAAAATAAACAGTAGACCAGCCGTATAAGAATGCGCTGGTCATACTTGAAAAACGATTGATATTGATATAACGAAGTAATTTGTATGTTGCAATGATGATGAGTGTAAGCTTTATGATTGAAATAACAAATTGATTGTTTGCCCAGAATACAGGGTCAGTTGTATTCAATGGTAAAAATAAATCACCAATCCAAACGATAAAGAAATTTAAATAAGCGAGGGGGGCAGTTGAATAATAGTAAGATAAACTTCTAAAAAAGTCGCCACCCAGTCCAAAATCCATATCATAAAAAAAGTGGAAATGTGTAAACTTATTGTACAAGTACATTTGAAACGGTATCATTTGTGCAATACCATCACCTTTACCCGTAAATAATGTACCGTTCTTGATTAAACGATAAATAACGAAGCTATGCGCTAAAAGTGATAATAAACTTGCAACACTAATTAATTTCAATGTTGATTTCATCTTCATGGACTGGAATACTTTAAACATGCGTTTCAATCCTTTCTTTTCGAGTCGCACGTATATAAATAAAGGAAATAATGATTCCAAGTAGCGATATGCATACCATTAAATAGAAATACGGAGGTATATATTTAAATTCAACTGTTTTAGTATCTTTTGCTACTTTTACAGCACTCATTAAATAATTGGCACGTTCTACTTTGACATCTTTACCATCAACTTTTGCATACATACCATCACGATACGTAATCGGCACAACTAAATATCCGTTTTGTGAATGATCGAGTTTTACCGTCATTTTATTACCTTTATCGATAAATTGATAATCATGATTTTTTTGAACGTTATTCAAAGACGTATAATCTTCTCCGTAAATTCCTTTTACTGTTAATTTATACGTTCCGGCAGTTAAGCCAATTAGAATTTTACCGTTATCTGGTGATTTGACACGATACATTAAATCATCTTGATGCGTTCGATATTTACTTGTCTGGAACAGTCGATTATTCGCATAATTATTAATATTAATTTGATGATTTGTCACAGGGGATTGCAACTGTACATACATTTCCACATAAAAGTCTTTATATTTTTGTTGCAGATGTTTCGGTATTTCAATAATCAGTCCGCCGCTCGGGGGATTGACTTTTAAACTTATATTTTGATTTAGCCACTGTGCACCTGATGGAATGACTTTCATTTCAGACAATAAGTTCGTTGATGGCTGCAACGAGAAAGTCGATGGCATAGTGTCGGAAACAAAACCTTCAAGCATGGCGTGTTCACGGTCAATCGGTGTTGTTAAATCGTTACTATTTGTAATGCGATTCGTAATACGCGCAAACGGCACCATTTTAGTATTTTCATAAATTTTATATTTACCGTTATTCCCGATAAGTTTAAAGTTTTCGGGGATATCAGTCTGGTAATCTTTACGCACTAAATATTTTACATTCATAAGCGATTCTAAATTACTACGCGAATTAAATGTTGAATAGCGAGATAATGATTCTTCCTTAATATTAATTTTTAATTGTTTGTAGTAGAAATCAGTAAGAGAACCATCAAAAATACTTGAATAAAGCGATACACCATTGAAGTTCTGGTACATCGGTGTATTATCCTGTTCCAGCACGCGCCAGTCAATTCGCTCACCTGGCTTTAATTTTTTCTTTAATTCCGAAACAATTTGTCGTTGAAGTGGGGAATCATAAACACTCGATTCGATATAACTTAATTTTGCACGTTTATCAATACCAGGATTATAATTGTCTAGTTTGTTGTGCACGCGAACGGTATCCCAATTGAATGCAATAATCAATACGATTAGTCCGTAATAAAAGTATTGTTTTGTTTTGTTGTTGTGTACGATAAGCACGCATAATCCAACGATGGCAATCATCGGGATGAACCAAACCCATGTAACTGCTTTATGAATATAATAATGACTCATAAAGACAATCACAAAACCTGGAATAAGTGAATATAAATAGTTCTGGATTGAAATTTCTTTAAATTTCATGATATAAAAACCAATCAATCCGCTCGTAAAGAATGTAATTAAATAATGCCATCGCTTTTGTGGTGCACTAAAGCCATTAAAAATGGAGTCGATAAATGGTGTAAAGCTCAGCAACATCAAAGCAATCGACATCAATGCGAAAAAGCGATAAAAATAATGATGATAGAACTTAAACGTTAATAATGCTTGTAACGTGATAAATAAAACAATCAATAAATAATTATCATAAAAGATATTTGCATTTTGATCGAATGGATCAAATAAAGGTATTTTTTGCGTGTATGGTACGCGGTCATTTTGAATGAAACTTTTTGCACCATAGAAGAAAGCGAATGCACTAATCATTACACCAAGTACGGCCATTATTAAAAAGTGAAACCATTGTTTTAATCGTGGGACTGTATCATACTCACTTCTGAATCCATTTCTTAATAGGAAATAAACAACACCGAATAATACTTGGTAATAGGCGAAATAAAAATTATTAATAAAAATACACGCCGTAGCAATAATAAAAATACCTTTCTTTTCATTTTGAATATAGCGTTCAATACCGAGTAATAATAATGGTAAGAAAATAAAAACATCACTGAAAAATGACCAGTATAATGTAAATCTAAAATAAATCGCTGAAGTTAAAAATAAATAGCTTGAAAGCATCGCACTTATGGGATTCATTTTAATTTTTCTGAAATAATAATAACTCGCAACAATGCCTGCTGTAGACTTAGCAACGGAAATAAAAAATGCATTTTTTGCCCAGAATGTAACCGTATCTACATGGAAATTGAAAAAGAAATCTAAAAAACGGATCGCAATCATATTAATAAAAAATATAATAGAAGTTGAGTAATAGTAGGCGAGATCTGTATAGAAATCGCCGCCTAATCCAAAATCTAAATTATAGAAAAACTTTCCCGAAATGAATTTATGATATAGGTATAGTTGCATTGGCAACATTTGTTCTAAACCATCATTTGGACCTGTAAAAATAGTACCGTCTTTAAAAAATCGATAAATATAAAAACTATGCCCTATTACTGCTAATAAAAATGCGATACTCGTTATTATAAGTGGTTGTTTAAGTTGTTGGAAGTTGAGACGTTTCACTTTATACGAACTCCTTTGTTAATATGTAAGTCGTCATTATGTATGTTACTGGAATAGTCAGGATTAGGGCAGGGAATGGCGCCCATATTGCATTCATGGCAAATATATCAACAAATAAATATAACAACAGCGTTTGAACGCCCATATTGACCACTTGTGTAAGCGGAAATGCTAAAAATTTCTTCCATGTCGGCTGTACATGGTAAACGAAATAACAGTTTAAAAAATATGAAATTACAAAGGCGCATAAAAACCCGGTAATATGACTAAAAAGATAATTGCAATGCAAAATCTTTAATAATAATAAATAAACAAGATAATAGTTAGCAGTATTCATTACGCCAACGCATACAAATTTAATAAATCGCATATATTGAGGCTTAATCATTAAAATCACCTTTTGCTTTCTGAATATTTGTTTCCTGAATGATAAAATGCGGACGTTTCTTCGTTTCATAATAAATTCTGCCGATATATTCTCCGACAATACCTAAACTAAATAATTGCAGGCCTCCTAAAAACAAAACAGATGAAATAATAGTGAAATAGCCGGGTTCTTCTATACCATGTGTCATAATCTGGATTAACGTGATGATAATGTACAGTAAACATAAAGACATAGTAACCGCGCCTAAATAAAAACAAATACGTAACGGTTTATTGTTATAACTAATGATGCCATCGATTGCATAATCGATTAATTTAAAACTAGAGAAAGAAGATTGACCTGATTCACGTTGAATATTTTTAAAGGGGATTGTTTTTTTATTAAATCCTACCCATTCAAAAATTCCTTTTGAGAAACGGTTATATTCCTCTAAAGCAATAATACTATCGATAACTGGACGTGAAATTAAACGGAAATCACCTTCACCATCCGTAAGCTGCACATCAGTTGCTGCATTAATCACTTTATAAAAGATCTGAGTAGGAATCTTTCGAATCACGTTTTCGCCCGTTCTGTCACGTCGCATGACGACCTGATCATATCCTTCTTCATATGCTTCAATCATTTGTGGAATAAATGCTGGAGGGTGTTGTAAATCAGCATCCAGAATTATGGCACAGTCACCTTTGCAATGTTTTAATCCAGCAATCATTGCTGCTTCTTTACCGAAATTACGTGAAAATGAAATGTATTTAAAGTGGTTATTTTGTTCAGTAACTGTGCGTAATAGTGCTAGTGAATTGTCTTTCGAACCATCGTTAATGAGGATTACTTCATATGTATGATTGATTGTAGCCATTGTATTTGTAATGGCATTTTGTAAATTTACGATATTTTTTTCTTCATTATAAATAGGGATGATAAGTGAAATTAACATATTGACTCCTTAAATTTTAGTAATCGGTATATTATAGTATATAATAATATAATATCATTATAGTGGAGTTAACTCGTTAAATCATCCAATATACAGTTAGGAGATATAAAATAGATGACAATTCAATGGTTTCCAGGTCATATGGCCAAAGCAAGACGTGAAGTAACAGAACAATTAAAGTTAGTTGATGTTGTATTTGAGTTAGTGGATGCACGCATACCGTATTCATCGCGTAATCCAATGATAGATGAAGTGATTAAAGATAAACCGCGTGTAGTCTTACTCAATAAGATGGATATGGCGGATTTGAACAAGACGAAGCAGTGGATGAACTATTTTGAAGACAGAGGATTTTATCCTGTATTAATCGACAGTAAAAATGGTAAGAATTTATCTCAAGTCACGAAAGCTGCTGAAATTGTGACGAAAGAAAAGTTTGACCGTATGAAAGCGAAAGGATTACGTCCTAGAGCGATTCGAGCAATGATTGTAGGGATTCCGAATGTCGGCAAATCTACACTAATTAACCGACTTGCTAAAAAAACAATCGCTAAAACAGGTAATATGCCAGGTGTAACGAAGAAACAACAATGGATTAAAGTTGGAACAAGTTTAGAATTATTAGATACCCCAGGAATATTATGGCCAAAGTTTGAAGATCAAGTCGTCGGCAAAAAGTTGAGCTTAACAGGTGCTATAAAAGATAGTATTGTTCATTTAGATGAAGTTGCGATTTATGGTATCGAATTTTTACAGCATAATGATTTAGCAAAGTTAAATAAACATTATAATATCCAAGTTGAGACAGACACGCCTTATATCGATGTATTTGATGCGATTGGAAAAAGCCGTGGGATGAAACTGAAAGGTAACGAAATAGATTATGAAAGTGTCGTTGAACTCATCATCCGTGACATTCGTAACGAAAAAATCGGTAAATATACATTTGATACACTAGATTTATTAGAGGTTAAAGATGAAGAGTAAAGATTATCGTATTACACTATTAAAGGCTGTTGCAAGTGAACTTGCTGTAAATGAACTTGAATCATTTTTTGAAGGTGAATCGAGAGCAGGCGCACTTAAAATAAAAATGCAATGCATTAAATTATTTGAAAAACAACAAAAACGCATCGATAAATATAATGAAATGCTTACTTATGAAAAGAAATATACTGGAAAGATCGTTGCAGGCATAGATGAAGTGGGACGGGGGCCACTTGCAGGACCTGTAGTGGCATGCGCTGTTATATTAGATAATGCGCATGCATATTATGGCCTCAATGATTCGAAACAAATGTCGAAACAGCAGCGTGCTAGAATAGAAGCGGATTTATTAGAACGTGTTACGTATGCTATTGGCGTGGCAACAGTAGAAGAAATCGACACATTTAATATATATGAAGCGACGAAAATGGCGATGCAGCGTGCGATTAATGATTTGCCTGTTTCACCGGACGTGTTGTTGATTGATGCCATGCAATTAGGTACTGGTTTGATAGAAGAATCGATTATTAAAGGTGATGCGACGAGTATTTCAATTGCAGCTGCAAGTGTCATCGCAAAAGAATATCGTGATCGTATAATGGCCACATACGCTGAAACATATCCGGGTTATGATTTTGAAAACAATGCTGGATACGGGACGCCGAAACATCTGGAAGGTTTGAAGCGAAAAGGGGTAACTCCGATTCATCGAAAAACTTTCGAACCGATCAAATCGATGTGCGAAATGAAATAATATATTTGAATGCATTAAAAGACGTGTAAATCAGAAATTTGAAAAAATTGATGAGGTGACACGTCTTTTTCGGTTTATTCAGTTTACAATAGCGCTTACATTTTCTATAATTGATACGTAAGTTAAATAATTGTGCAATCTAGGAGGATGGAAAATGAATATCCATGAGTATCAAGGAAAAGAAATTTTTCGCTCAATGGGTGTAGCAGTACCTAACGGTTCAGTTGCATACACACCAGAAGAAGCAGTTGAAGTGGCTAAAGGATTAAAAGAAGGCGTATATGTCGTTAAAGCTCAAATTCACGCTGGTGGACGCGGTAAAGCGGGCGGCGTTAAAATTGCGAAATCTTTAGAAGAAGTTGAAAGCTTTGCGAAAGAATTGCTTGGTAAAACTTTAGTGACACATCAAACAGGCCCAGAAGGTAAAGAAGTGAAGCGTCTGTTAATCGAAGAAGGCTGCGATATTCAAAAAGAATACTACTTAGGTTTCGTATTAGACCGTGCAACAGATTCAGTTGTCTTAATGGGATCTGAAGAAGGTGGTACTGAAATTGAAGAAGTGGCAGAAGCAACGCCTGAAAAGATCTTCAAAGAAGTGATTGATCCGGTAGTAGGATTAATGCCTTATCAAGCACGTCGTCTTGCGTTTAATATTAATATTCCGAAAGAATCTGTTAATAAAGCAGTTAAAATTATGTTAGGTTTATACGATGTATTCATCAAAAAAGATGCGTCAATTATTGAAATCAATCCATTAGTGACGACAGGAGCGGGTGATGTATTAGCGTTAGATGCTAAAATTAACTTCGATGCGAACGCATTATTCCGTCAAAAAGATGTAATGGAATTACGTGATTTAGATGAAGAAGATCCAAAAGAAATCGAAGCTTCAAAATATGATTTATCCTATATTGCATTAGATGGTAATATCGGATGCATGGTCAACGGTGCTGGTCTTGCAATGGCAACAATGGATACAATTAACCATTTCGGCGGCAATCCGGCGAACTTCCTTGATGTAGGGGGCGGCGCTACGAAAGAGAAAGTAACTGAAGCATTCAAAATCATCTTAGGTGATGAAAAAGTTGAAGGTATTTTCGTCAATATTTTCGGTGGTATTATGAAGTGTGACGTTATCGCTGAAGGTGTTGTAGCAGCAGCGAAAGAATTAGCATTAACAATTCCATTAGTTGTACGTTTAGAAGGTACAAACGTAGACCAAGGTAAAGCAATATTAAACAATTCAGGATTAGCTATTACGCCAGCAAGTACAATGGCTGAAGGTGCACAAAAAATCGTTGAATTAGTAAAAGAAGCTAAATAGGAAGCGGGGATAATCGTGGGAGTATTTATTGATAAAGATACGAAAGTAATCGTACAAGGTATTACAGGATCAACAGCATTATTTCATACAAAACAAATGATTGAATATGGTACAAAAATCGTTGCTGGGGTTACCCCTGGTAAAGGTGGTATGGAAGTTGAAGGCGTACCAGTATTCAATACAGTAGAAGAAGCTGTAAAAGCAACTGGTGCGACAGTTTCAGTCATTTACGTACCAGCACCATTCGCAGCGGATGCCATCGTTGAATGTGTAGATGCGGAGTTAGATTTAGCAATTTGTATTACTGAACATATTCCAGTATTAGATATGGTGAAAGTGAAGCGTTATATGGAAGGTAAGAAAACACGCTTAGTTGGACCAAACTGTCCTGGTGTGATTACAGCTGACGAATGTAAAATCGGTATCATGCCTGGATACATTCACAAAAAAGGTCACGTTGGTGTTGTGAGCCGTTCTGGTACATTAACTTACGAAGCAGTACATCAATTAACACAAGCGGGTATCGGTCAAACGACAGCAGTTGGTATTGGTGGAGACCCGGTTAACGGAACAAACTTTATCGATGCGCTTGAAGCATTTAATAACGACCCTGAAACTTTAGCAGTTGTTATGATTGGTGAAATTGGCGGAACAGCTGAAGAAGAAGCAGCAGAATGGGTTAAAGCAAACATGACGAAACCTGTTGTAGGATTCATCGGTGGTCAAACAGCACCTCCAGGAAAACGTATGGGACATGCGGGTGCAATCATTTCTGGTGGTAAAGGTACAGCAGCAGAAAAGATTAAAACGATGAATGCTTGTGGTATTAAAACTGCAGCAACACCATCAGAAATTGGTTCAACTTTAATTGCACGTATTAAAGAAGAAGATGGTTTATATGAAAAGTGTTTAACAGTTAAGTAATAATGATGAAATGCCGGGACACAAATTGTGTCTCGGTTTTATTATTAAATTTTATGTTGCGCAACGTTCGACGCATCCATTTACCAATTTTTATGAAGGCTTCGCTTGAATAAATTTATCCACTCAAAAAATCACACAAATCTCAACAATTTCACGAATTAAATTTACATTCACTTAACATCCATCCCCTATGTTATTCACAGAGGTGATCAAAATGAAATATTCACACGACGAGCAACTCATCTTAAGGCTTGTTGCATCTGGCTTTACTACACAGCAACTACATAAAATAAAACAACATTATAATACATTGGACATTCCGTATTCACGTATGTATTCAGTGTTAAAAAATTTACTTAATAGGGATAATAAATTAGATTTAAAAATACAACACTTCCAAACACTTGATATAAATGCTGTACATTCAGCATTAGATATGCGACAAATATCGCCTGTATTTTCTCATTCAGACGAATATCCTTTTTTATTGAAACAAATTTATGATTTTCCTTTTGTGTTATTCTGTAAAGGTGATGTTTCCATATTATCACACCAATATTTTTTGGCAATTGTCGGGAGTAGAAATCGAACAGGTTACACTTCAGAAGTAATCGAACAATTTATGCCACACTTTGTGGCAAATCAAATTGCGATTGTAAGTGGTCTAGCGAAAGGTGCTGATAGCGATGCGCATCTCGCTGCCAATTATCATGGAGGCAAGACGATTGGCGTACTTGGATTTGGACATGATTACTATTATCCTGAAGAAGTAACGATACTGCGTCGCAATATGGAACGACATCATTTAGTTGTCAGTGAGTATTATCCGACAACTCAAATTGCGAAATTTCAGTTTCCGGAGCGCAATCGGATTATCAGTGGACTATCCCAAGGGGTTCTCATTACTGAAGCAAAGCTTAGGAGTGGTAGTTTAATAACGTGTGACCAGGCATTAGATCAGGGTCGCAATGTATATTGTATGCCTGGTCACATTACATCGCCATATTCACAAGGTTGTAATCAAAAGATTGCAGAAGGCGCAAAAATTGTTGTACGTGTTGAAGATATATTAGAAGATTACTGATTGAATAACATCGATAGAAGTTTATTGACGATGTTTCTTCTATAATAATAGGTTCAATCGTGATGAAATATTCAATGAATGTTTATTGAATTTGTCTGGATTTACAAATAACGTTTGACAATGTTGATTTGAAACGTATATCATTTATCATTGAAAAGCAAAACTGTTTTCATTAAAAGGGGGATATCAAAATGGCAGAGAATCTCGTCATAGTAGAATCGCCTGCAAAAGCAAAAACCATTGAGAAATATTTAGGAAAGAAATTTAAAGTGGTCGCATCTATGGGACATGTTAGGGATTTACCTAGAAGTCAAATGGGTGTAGATGCAGATAATAATTTTGAACCAAGATATATCACGATACGCGGAAAAGGGCCGGTTGTACAAGACTTAAAGAAGCATGCGAAAAAAGCGAAAAACGTTTATCTCGCAAGTGACCCGGACCGCGAAGGTGAAGCGATTGCCTGGCACTTAGCACATATATTAGATATTGATCAAACAGCGAAATCTCGTGTTGTATTTAATGAAATTACGAAAGATGCTGTAAAAGAAAGCTTTAAACATCCTCGTGAGATTAAACACGAACTGGTTGATGCGCAACAAGCGCGTCGTGTACTAGACCGTTTAGTGGGCTACAATATTTCTCCTGTATTATGGAAGAAAGTTAAGAAGGGCCTATCTGCTGGTCGTGTTCAATCTGTTGCTTTAAAATTGATTATTGATCGTGAAGAAGAAATTAATGCATTTAAGCCTGAAGAATACTGGACAATCGATGGCTTGTTCTCATATAACAATAAAACATTTAAAGCGAAATTTTTACACGAATCAAATAAACCGAAAAAATTAAAGAATGATAAAGATGTAAAAGCAATCGTAGGGCAATTGAAATCTGATTTATTTGATGTTACTGACGTTACAAAGAAAGAAAAATTAAGAAATCCTGCCTTACCGTTTACGACGAGTTCTTTACAACAAGAGGCTGCACGTAAATTGAATTTCAAAGCGCGTAAAACGATGATGCTTGCACAACAATTATATGAGGGTATCGATTTAAAGAAACAAGGGACTGTTGGACTAATTACTTATATGCGTACTGATTCAACACGTATTTCTGACACAGCTAAAGCAGAAGCTGCTGGCTATATCGAAGAAAATTTTGGTAAAGCCTATCTTTCTAAACGTAAAGTTGCAGCGAAAGGTGGTGCTCAGGATGCCCATGAAGCAGTACGTCCAACATCGGCATTACGTACACCGACAGAAATGAAAGCATATTTAACGCGTGATCAATTGCGATTGTATAAATTGATCTGGGAACGATTTTTGGCAAGTCAAATGGCACCGGCTGTTATCGATACGGTGAGTGTCGATTTAGTACAGGAACAAATTAAATTCCGTGCAAATGGTCAAACGGTTAAATTTAAAGGCTTTATGAGTGTATACGTTGAAGGTAATGACGAAGAAACAGAAGAAGGTGAGAATCGCTTACCTGAACTGAATGTCGGTGATAAAGTGAAAGCCGTTAATATTGAAGAGAACCAGCACTTTACCCAACCACCGCCACGTTATACAGAAGCGCGCTTAGTGAAGACACTTGAAGAAAAAGGGATTGGCCGTCCATCTACTTATGCGCCAACGATTGATACGATTCAAAAACGTAACTACGTAAAGGTCGATCAGAAGAAATTTTATCCGACTGAATTAGGCCAAATTGTTCATGAATCGGTTAAAGAATATTTCCCTGAGATTATCGATATCGATTTTACGGTGAATATGGAGACGTTATTAGATAAAGTTGCAAATGGCGAAATGGACTGGAAGAAAGTTATTTCTACTTTTTATGGTGATTTTAAAACACACGTTGAACGTGCTGAACAGGAAATGGAAAAAATCGAAATTAAAGATGAGCCAGCTGGTGAAGATTGCGAAAAATGTGGTTCCCCAATGGTTTATAAGATGGGTCGCTATGGCAAATTTATGGCATGTTCAAACTTCCCGGATTGTAGAAACACGAAAGCGATTGTGAAGACAATTGGTGTGCCGTGTCCAAAATGTAGTAATGGAGAAGTTGTTGAACGTAAATCTAAGAAAAATCGAATTTTCTATGGTTGTAACAATTTCCCGGAATGTGATTATTTATCATGGGATAAACCAATTGCACGTAAGTGTCCGAAATGTGACACACAACTTGTTGAACGCAAAAAAGGAAAACAAACGCAAGTCGTTTGTACAAATTGTGACTACGACGAAAAACCACAATAAAGAAAAAATGTACACATCCAATAAACAGATGTGTACATTTTTTTATCTTTGTAAACTTTTTATTAAGAATTGTCATCATTTATAATAAATTCAGATAAATCTCTTTTTAAATAACGCAAAATGTATTACAATCGGATAGGACTTAGAGGAGGAATATTATGACGACAGTAAATATTATAGGTGCAGGATTAGCTGGATCAGAAGCAGCATATCAGTTAGCGAAGCGCGATGTAAAAGTTAAATTATTCGAAATGAGACCGGTGAAACAAACACCTGCTCATCATACAGATAAATTTGCAGAACTTGTTTGTTCAAATTCATTACGAGGCAATGCGTTAACAAATGCTGTTGGAGTATTGAAAGAAGAAATGAGAAGATTAGATTCCTTAATTATTCAGGCAGCAGATAAAGCTTCTGTACCTGCTGGTGGAGCACTGGCTGTGGATCGCCATGAATTTAGCGGCTACGTGACAGATACTTTAAGAAATCATTTAAATATCGAAGTCATTAATGAGGAGATTACAAGCATTCCGGATGGTCCGACAATTATTGCGACGGGTCCATTAACGACAGAAAGTTTAAGTAAAGATATTCAACGTTTAACCGGCCAGGATCATCTCTATTTTTATGATGCGGCAGCGCCAATCATTGAAAAAGACTCAATTGATATGAACAAAGTGTATTTAAAATCACGTTATGATAAAGGTGAAGCGGCTTATTTAAACTGCCCTATGACTGAAGAAGAATTCAATCGTTTTTATGATGCGATTCTTGCAGCTGAAGTGGTGCCGTTAAAAGAATTCGAGAAGGAAATATACTTTGAAGGATGTATGCCGTTTGAAGAAATGGCGAAACGAGGTCGCAAAACATTATTATTTGGACCGATGAAACCTGTTGGACTTGAAGATCCTAAAACTGGTAAACGACCATACGCCGTGGTTCAGTTACGTCAAGACGATGCAGCGGGCACACTTTATAATATTGTTGGGTTCCAAACCCACTTAAAATGGGGTGCGCAAAAAGAAATTCTACAGTTAATTCCTGGTTTGGAAAATGTGGAAATTGTAAGGTATGGTGTGATGCACAGAAATACATTTATTAATTCACCTACAAATTTACAACAGACGTATCAATTTAAAGGGAACAACGATTTATTTTTAGCGGGACAAATGACTGGTGTTGAAGGTTATGTAGAATCAGCTGCTAGTGGATTAGTAGCCGGTATTAATATGGCGAAACATGTCACTGGACAATCACCAGTGTTATTCCCTGAAAAGACAGTTATCGGATCTATGGCGTATTATATTACGCATACAAACAGTAAAAACTTCCAGCCAATGAATGCGAATTTCGGCTTGTTACCGAATTTAGAAACACGTATTAAAGATAAGAAGGAACGCTATGAAGCGTTGGCAAATCGTGCATTAACAACTTTAGAACATTTTAAAGTGACACTTTAATAAAGCGATGGATTTCATTGTAATTTCAAAATAAATTGTGTTACAATTCAGATAAATAGGGGTGAAAGTATGATGAATACTGAAATGAAAGCTTTTCTTAAATATATAGCACAGGAAAGAAATTTTTCAGAACATACGATTACTGCCTATGAAAAAGATTTAAAAGATTTTTATTTGTTTTTACAAAAAGAAAATTTAACGATAACCATTTTTGAATATCGAGATGCGAGAAATTATTTAGTCGGTATGTATGACAAAGGATTGAAACGAACGACGGTGTCGAGACATATTTCGACTTTACGTTCATTTTATAAATTTTTATATCAGGATACGGATAAAACGAATCCATTTCATCAGCTCGTACATCCGAAGCAGGATAAATATTTACCACAATTCTTTTATGAAGAAGAAATGTCTCAATTATTTGAAGCCGTCGATACATCTAAACCATTGTATTCAAGAGACCGACTTATTCTGGAACTTTTATATGCGACAGGGATACGCGCCTCTGAATTAACGCACTTAAAATTAAGTGATATTGATCAGTCGATGATGATGTTAAAAGTACTGGGTAAAGGTAATAAAGTACGAATCGTACCATACGGTGCATTCGCACAGTCTGCTTTGGAAGACTATCTGGAATTTCGAGCATCACGTAAGATTGACCATGACTTTTTATTAGTAAATTATAGAAATGCCCCATTATCTGAACGGGGCGTTCGTTATGTTTTAGACCAAATCGTTAATAACGCAACGATTTCAACTAATATTCACCCCCATAAATTGCGCCATACTTTTGCAACGCATTTGTTGAATAATGGTGCTGATTTAAGAACAGTGCAAGATTTATTAGGGCATGTCAATTTATCTACAACTGGTAAATACACGCATGTCACGAAAGCGCATTTAAGACAATCGTATTTAAATGCACATCCTAGAGCTTAAGGAGTTGATATTTTGAATAATCAAATACATGCAACAACGATTTTTGCGATTCGTCACAATAATCAATGTGCGATGAGTGGAGATGGACAGGTAACACTGGGTCAACAAGTGATTATGAAACAAACAGCACGTAAAGTTCGACGACTGTTTAACGATGAAGTTGTTGCTGGCTTTGCAGGGAGTGTTGCAGATGCCTTTACTTTGTTTGAGAAGTTTGAGATGAAGTTACATGAATATAACGGGAATTTATCACGTGCTGCGGTAGAACTTGCTAAAGAGTGGCGTGGCGACAAAATGTTACGTCAACTTGAGGCGATGCTCATCGTCATGAATAAAAGTGAACTGCTCGTTGTGAGTGGAACGGGCGAAGTCATTCAACCGGACGATGATATAATTGCAATTGGCTCCGGTGGCAATTATGCGTTGAGTGCAGGTCGTGCTTTAAAAAAACACGCGAGCCATTTAACTGCAAAAGAAATTGCACTTGCTTCTCTGGAAACAGCAGCTGATATTTGTGTGTTTACCAATCATAATATCATTGTTGAAGAATTATAGTTGGAGGGTTTGAATTGGACAAAAATAATTTAACACCGAAGGCCATTGTGGCAAGTCTTGATGAACATATCATTGGACAAGCAGATGCAAAGCGTAAAGTGGCAATCAGCTTACGAAACCGTTATCGCAGAATGGCACTCGATGATGCTATGCAAAAAGAGATCATCCCTAAAAATATATTAATGATCGGACCAACGGGTGTCGGTAAAACAGAAATTGCACGTCGAATGGCATCATTAGTTGGGGCACCCTTTGTAAAAGTAGAAGCGACAAAATATACAGAAGTCGGTTATGTTGGTCGCGACGTTGAAAGTATGATTCGTGACTTAGCGGAAAATGGAGTGCGACTCATTAAACAACGTATGAAACAAGAAGTACGTGCAGAAGCAGAAAAAAATGCGACTGAAAGATTAATTAAATTATTAGCGCCAGCGATGAAGAAAAAAGAAAAACAAAGCAACAATCCATTTGAAATGTTCTTCACACAAACGATGCAACAAGATGACGATATAGAAGATGCACCTGATGAAAACGTCAAGTTAAAACGTAAAGATATACGAGAGAAATTGATCGCAGGACATCTTGAAAATGAAAATGTTAAGTTGAAAGTTGAACAGGAATTTAAAGGGCTCGGTATGTTAGGCATGAATGGAATGCAGGATAATATGCAGGATATGTTCAGTCAAATGATGCCGAAGAAAAAAGTTGAACGCACATTAACAGTGGCGCGTGCAAGAGAAATATTAATTGATGAAGAAGCGGCAAAGTTAATCGATGATGAGTCTGTCAATGATGAAGCGATTCAACTCGTTGAATCGATGGGCATTGTCTTCATTGATGAAATTGATAAAATAGCGGGCGGTAATCAAGGCGCAGATGTTTCACGTCAAGGTGTGCAACGTGATATTTTACCGATCGTTGAAGGAAGCGTCGTACAAACAAAATACGGAGCAGTCAATACTGAACATATATTGTTTATTGGTGCGGGTGCATTCCACGTATCCAAACCAAGCGATTTAATTCCTGAATTACAAGGTCGTTTTCCGATTCGTGTTGAACTTGATAAGTTATCGGTGGATGATTTCATCAAAATATTAACTGAACCGAAAACGTCATTGTTAAAACAATATGAACAATTATTAGCGACAGAACAAGTTACAATTAACTTTACAGATGAAGCGATTGAAAAATTAGCGCAAATTGCGTATGACGTCAATCAGGAAACTGATAATATTGGCGCAAGACGTTTGCATACAATATTAGAAAAAATGCTCGAAGATTTATCATATGAAGCACCGGATATGCCAAATGCACATGTTGAAATTACTGCACAATATGTTGAATCGAAACTTGGAACGATTGCAAAAAATAAAGATTTAAGTGAATTTATATTATAAATTATAAGGAGAGTTATCATGTCATTATTAAAACGTACACGAGAAATTAATCAGTTATTACAAGAACATACAGGTTTGGCCGTAGACTTTAAAGAAATGGCTGACCAATTAGGTTCAACGATGCAATCAAATGTATTTATTTTATCACGTCGTGGGAAATTATTAGGTTTCGGTGTTAACGAATTATTGAAAAATGAACGCATTATTAAAATGCTCGAAGAACGTCAATTTCCGAAAGAATATGTAGAATTATTACTTGAAGTGGAAGAAACAAAAAGCAATATTCCGTTAGAAAACAAATTAACGGTATTCCCACACGAAAGTGCAGACTTATTTAGTAAATCGAATACGGTTATTATTCCGATTAAAGGGAATGGTTCACGTTTAGGTACGTTAGTATTAGGTCGTGTGGACAAAGATTATGACGACAATGATTTAGTATTAGGTGAATATGCAGCAACAGTTGTTGGTATGGAAATATTGCGTGAGAAACACGCGGATATCGAAAAAATTGCACGTGATAAAGCTGCGATTAATATGGCCATCAGCTCATTATCTTATTCTGAAAAAGAAGCGATTGAACATATCTTTGAAGAATTAGGTGCGAACGAAGGTTTACTAGTTGCCTCTAAAGTAGCTGATCGAGTTGGTATTACACGTTCTGTAATTGTTAACGCATTACGAAAATTAGAGTCAGCAGGTGTCATTGAATCGCGTTCATTAGGTATGAAAGGTACATTCATTAAGATTAAGAAAGAAAAGTTTTTAGAAGAATTAGCAAATGCACATTAATGTTTGTAATGATTAATTGAAAATAAAAGGGCGTTGATCACTCATTTTATAATAAAAATGGTGTTGATTAGCGCCTTTGTTTATGGTATATTAGTTTATGGCTTAAAAAAGCCAAATTCACACACTATAGATGAATATTTTGGAGGGTGCAACGTCAGTTGTTTCCGAAATTGCCTGTAGTGGCGGAATATAACCAATTAGGAGGAAAATAAAATGGCAGTAATCTCAATGAAACAATTGTTAGAAGCTGGTGTTCACTTCGGTCACCAAACACGTCGCTGGAACCCAAAAATGAAGAAATACATCTTCACAGAAAGAAACGGTATTTACATTATCGATTTACAAAAAACAGTTAAGAAAGTTGAAGAAGCATACAACTTCATGAAATCTGTTTCTGAAGAAGGCGGTACTGTATTATTCGTTGGTACTAAAAAACAAGCACAAGATGCAATTAAAGATGAAGCAATCCGTTCAGGTCAATTCTTCATTAATGAACGTTGGTTAGGTGGAACTTTAACAAACTACAAAACAATCAACAAACGTGTTAAACGTATTTCTGAAATCGAAAAAATGGAAGAAGACGGTACATTCGACGTACTTCCTAAAAAAGAAGTTGTAGAACTTAAAAAAGAATATGATCGTTTAATCAAATTCTTAGGCGGAATTCGTGAAATGAAATCTATGCCATCAGCATTATTCGTTGTTGATCCTCGTAAAGAGCGTAACGCGATTGCTGAAGCGAAAAAATTACACATTCCAATCGTTGGTATCGTTGATACGAACTGTGATCCAGACGAAATCGATTATGTTATCCCAGCAAATGATGACGCAATCCGTGCCGTTAAATTATTAACTGGTAAAATGGCAGACGCTATCTTAGAAGGACGTCAAGGCGTTTCTAACGAAGAAGTGGCAGCTGAACAAAATATCGATTTAACTGAAACGACTGAAGATGTTGCTCCAGAAGCAACTGAAACTACAGAAGCGTAAGTTTTAAATGAAAGGTGATAAGTGTATAACATTTATCACTTTTTTTAAAAATGATTTATACTTTACTTTAGCGTTTTTCGTTATTGTTTAGTATTATTAATATTGTAAACACACAAATTCTTTGGAGGTATTATATAATGGCTATTACAGCACAATTAGTAAAACAATTACGTGAAAGAACTGGCGCAGGAATGATGGACTGCAAAAAAGCATTAACTGAAACAAACGGAGATATCGACGCAGCAGTTGATTACTTACGTGAAAAAGGTATTGCTAAAGCAGCTAAGAAAGCTGACCGTATCGCTGCTGAAGGAACAACTTATGTTGCTTCAAAAGGAAACGATGCAGTATTATTAGAATTAAACTCAGAAACAGACTTCGTTGCACGTAATGAAGGCTTCCAAGCTTTAGTTAAGGAAATCGCAGAACATATTTTAGCTTCTAAACCAGCTGATTTAGACGCTTTAATGGCATCTGAAATCGAAGCAGGTAAAACTGTTGAAGTTAAAATGAATGAAGCAATTTCTACAATCGGTGAAAAATTAACGTTACGTCGTTTCGTATTAGTAACAAAAACAGATGCAGATACTTTCGGTGAGTACTTACATATGGGTGGACGTATTGGTGTATTAGCATTAGTTGAAAACTCAACTGACGCTGAAGGTGCTAAAGACGTAGCAATGCATATTGCTGCATTAAATCCTAAATTCGTTTCTCGTGAGCAAGTTTCTGCTGAAGAATTAGAACACGAAAAAAATGTATTAAAACAACAAGCTTTAAATGAAGGTAAACCTGAAAATATCGTCGAAAAAATGGTTGAAGGCCGTTTACGTAAATATTTAGAAGAAATTTGTGCAGTTGACCAACCATTCGTTAAGAATCCAGATCAAACTGTAGCTGAATTCTTAAAATCAAAAGGTGGCACTTTAAAATCATTCGTTCGTTACGAAGTTGGAGAAGGTATCGAGAAACGTCAAGATAACTTTGCTGATGAAGTAATGGGTCAAATGGGTAAATAATATTGATTAAAGACACTTCGGTGTCTTTTTTTTACATAAAGAATAAATGTGAGGTTTATTCTATTATTCATTTCATTCATCAATATTTATTGTTATAATACTTATAGTTTTGTGTATCAGACGAAATATTTGTGTATAATAAAGATTAAGTGTGTATGCTTTAATATATGAACAAGCATTTGAAATAGTGTTTTAAACTAATGAAGGGCGGAATCAATTAATGAAAGATGTATCGAAATATAAACGTGTTGTATTAAAGTTAAGTGGAGAAGCTTTAGCTGGAGAAACGGGTTTTGGCATTAATCCATTTGTCATTAAAAGTATTGCTGAGCAAGTGGCAGAAGTGGCTAAGATGGACTGTGAAGTAGCTGTCATTGTGGGCGGAGGAAACATTTGGCGCGGTAAAACAGGTAGTGACTTAGGGATGGACCGTGGTACTGCCGATTATATGGGTATGTTAGCGACAGTTATGAATTCTTTAGCACTACAAGATTCTTTAGAGCAATTAGATTGTGATACACGCGTGTTAACATCGATTGAAATGAAACAAGTTGCAGAACCTTATATTCGTCGTCGAGCGATTCGTCACTTAGAAAAAGGGCGTGTTGTCATTTTTGCAGCGGGTATCGGAAACCCTTACTTCTCAACAGATACTACTGCAGCATTACGAGCTGCTGAAATGGAAGCAGACGTTATTTTAATGGGTAAAAATAATGTGGATGGCGTTTATTCAGCAGATCCAAAAGTTGATCCGAATGCTGTGAAATATGAAAAATTAACATATATTCAAATGCTACAAGAGGGATTACAAGTTATGGATTCTACAGCGAGCTCATTCTGTATGGATAACGATATTCCTTTAGTTGTCTTCTCAATTATGGAAGATGGTAATATTAAACGCGCAATTATGGGCGAAGAAATTGGTACAACAATTACAAAATAATTTGCTATAATAGTACTATATAATTAAGAATTTAAAGGAGATTTATCATGACGATTGAAATTTTAAATGATTTAAAAACAAAAATGCAAAAAAGTATTGAAAGCTTACAACGTGATTTCGCAGCGATTCGTGCTGGACATGCGAATGCAAATCTTTTAGAACGCGTATCTGTAAATTACTATGGAGCGGATACACCTGTACAACAACTTGCAGGAATTTCTGTACCTGAACCAAGAATGTTACTTGTAACACCATATGATAAATCATCAATTGATGATATTTTAAAAGCAATAAATATGGCTAACTTAGGCGTAAACCCAACTTCAGATGGTAATGTGATTCGTATTACTGTACCTGCTTTAACTGAAGAACGACGTAAAGAATTAGTGAAAGAAGCAAAGAAAGAAGCTGAGAATGCTAAAGTTGCAATTCGTAACATTCGTCGTGATGCTAACGATGCATTGAAGAAAGCAGAGAAAAACGGTGAATTAACAGAAGATGATTTAAAATCATTTACTGAAGATGTTCAAAAAGAAACAGATAATCACATCAAAAAAATTGATACATTAACGACTGAAAAAGAAAACAGCATCTTAGAAGTTTAAAATGATGTAAGACTGAGGTATACATTTATATCTCAGTCTTTTTTTGTGCTTTTTTCTGTATATCCATGCTACACGGTACTTTTTGTGATAGAATATATAAATAATGTTTTGAGTATTGGAGGATATCATGTTTCCTTTTTTAAAAAAGAAAAAAAATAGTAATGCGCTACTGACGAACGACACGCAAGTGCCGGAACATATTGCGATAATAATGGACGGAAATGGACGTTGGGCGAAACAACGTAAAATGCCGAGAATAAAAGGACATTACGAAGCCATGCAGACAGTAAAAGCTATTACACGTCATGCTAGTGATATCGGTGTAAAATATTTAACTTTGTATGCATTTTCAACTGAAAACTGGTCAAGACCTAAAGATGAAGTGAATTATTTGATGAAGTTACCAGGTGACTTTTTATCAACATTTTTGCCAGAGTTAATTGAGAAAAATGTTAAAGTGCAGACAATTGGCTTTATCGATCAGTTGCCCGAGCATACCCGACTGGCAGTATTAGAAGCGATTGAACAAACAAAGCATAATACAGGATTAACGTTAGTATTTGCACTCAATTATGGTGGAAGAAAAGAAATTGTTTCAGCAGTACAAATGATTGCTGCGCAATATAAAGAAAATGCGATTGATTTAAGTGAAATCAATGAAGAGAACTTTTCTCAATATTTGTTTACAAAAGATATTCCGGATCCTGAGCTGTTAATACGAACATCAGGCGAAGAAAGATTGAGTAACTTTTTAATTTGGCAATCTTCATATAGTGAGTTTGTGTTTGTAGATACATTATGGCCGGATTTTGATGCGCATGCGCTAGATGAATGTATAGAAATTTACCATAACCGACATAGACGATTCGGTGGATTATAAGGAGTAAATCATGAAAACAAGAACAATCACAGCGATAATCGCAATGGCAGTCTTTTTACCAGTTGTTATATATGGCCAGTTGCCCTTGCTCGTTATGGCGTATTTATTAGCAATTGTTGCTTTAAAAGAAGTATTAAATATGAAGAACATTAAATTGTATTCATTACCTGGTATCTTTAGTGTAATAGCATTATGTTTGATTATGTCACCACAAAAGAGTGAGTTGGTGTCACTGGATTATCAAGTACCATTTTTAATATTGATGAGTTTAATCATGTTGAGCTACACTGTGATGTCAAAAAATAAATTTAATTTCGTAGATGCATCATTTTGTATGCTCGCTGTTGCTTATGTGGGTATTGGATTTATGTATTTTTATGAAACGCGTGCAGCACAGAACGGATTAGTATTTATTTTATTTGCATTACTTGTCGTTTGGGTAACTGACACAGGAGCCTATATATTTGGACGTTTATTTGGTAAAAATAAATTATGGCCAGAAATTAGTCCGAATAAGACGATTGAAGGGTTTGTAGGCGGGATTGCGTGTAGTACGATTATCGCAATTATCTTTAGCATTAACTATAATATGCCATTGTCAATTATTCCTTTAATCCTTGTTACGTGGCTGTTTAGTATGTTTGGACAGTTAGGTGATTTAGTCGAATCAGCTTTGAAGCGTCATTTCGATGTGAAAGATTCGGGGAATCTATTGCCTGGCCATGGTGGGATTTTAGATAGATTTGATTCATTTATTTTTGTATTACCATTGATGAATATTTTTCTTATTAATTTTCAGTAAGAGGCTGTCGACAAAGCGTTTAGTCGCTGAAAAACTGGAGAAAACCCATCAGAAATTGCGCTTTAATTTCAGATGGGTTTTTGAAGTTTTCGAGTCGACTGCTTTGGAGACGCCGTTTTAATGAAAGGCTGACGACAAAGGTTTAGGTCCGAACAAATTGAAGGCTATAGCAGATTTATTTGCTATAGCCTTCTTTTTTATGTTCTAAAGTAGGAGTTAAAAATAATTTATGATAAAATTAAAATAATACATTTTAGAATAGGTGAAGTTATGAAACATATTGGAATATTAGGTGCAAGTGGCTCTGTTGGAATGCAAGGTTTAGATATTATTCGTGAGCATGCAGAAAGTTTTAAGCTTGTGAGTTTCGCGGTAGGTCAATCAGTCGATGTTGCGCAGGCAATTATCGATGAGTTTAATCCTGAAATTTGCTGTGTTCAAAATGAAGCGGATATAGCTAATTTAAATTTAGATGGTAAACAAACAAAAGTTGTGTTTGGTGATAAGGGATTATTAGAAGTGGCAGGCTATGAGAAAAATGATATTTTACTTAATTCAATATTAGGTAGTGTTGGGTTACGTCCAACATTACATGCAATTGATCAGGGAATCGATATTGCTTTAGCGAATAAAGAAACGCTTGTTGTTGCTGGTGAAATTGTTATGCAACGCGCAAAAGAGAAAGGCGTAAACATATTGCCGGTTGACTCTGAACATTCAGCGATTTTCCAATGTTTAAACGGTGAGGATAGCAAAAATATTGAAAAGCTTATCATTACAGCGAGTGGCGGATCATTTAGAGATTTATCGCGAGAGCAGTTAAAGGATGTTACGCTTGAAGATGCATTAAATCATCCGAACTGGTCAATGGGTAAGAAAATTACGATTGATAGTGCGACAATGATGAATAAAGGTTTAGAAGTAATTGAAGCAAAATGGTTATTTGATTTACCGATTGAACGCATCGAAACGATATTACATAAACAAAGTATCATTCATTCGATGGTGGAATTTAATGATACGAGTGTTATTGCGCAACTTGGTACACCGGACATGCGAATGCCGATTCTTTATGCGTTTAGTTATCCAGATCGTATGCCAAGAAACGCTGAACGTTTAAATTTAGCAGACGTTGCAACATTAGACTTTAAAGCAATGGATTTAGAGCGCTATAAATGTTTAGCGCTTGCTTATAGAGCGATTGAAGTTGGTGGGACATTACCTGTTGTGATGAATGCGGTTAATGAAGTAGCAGTCGACATGTTTCTAAATGGCAAAATAAGCTTCTTAGATATAGAGACATTAATTGAACGTGAAATGGATGCACATGATGTGATTCAAGACCCTGACTTAGATACAATATTGGCAGTTGATGCAGACTATAAATCAAGGAATTACGAGGTGTAACATGGGAATTATCGCTTTTATCATTATCTTTGGTCTTTTAGTAACCGTTCATGAATATGGACATTTATTATTTGCGAAACGTGCAGGGATTATGTGTCCGGAATTTGCAATCGGTATGGGACCGAAAATCTTCTCATATAAGAAAGATGAAACGTTATATACGATACGATTATTGCCGGTTGGTGGTTATGTGATGATGGCTGGAAGTGGTATGGAACAAAATCCTATCACTGAAGGAATGACAGTGAGTATTAAACGTAACGAAACTGGTGAAGTAACGCATGTATTATTAGACGATCAACATCAGTTTCAGCAAATTGAGCAAATTGAAGTATCGGCTTCTGATTTTGAGGATGAATTATTTATTGAAGGAATCAATCAGTATACTAATGAATCTGTACGTTATCCAATTGCCCATGAAGCTTATTTTGTACGTGAAGGTGATTTAATACAAATCGCACCACGTGATCGTCAGTTTAAAAATAAGAAACCATGGCCGAAATTTTTATCATTATTCGCTGGACCGTTGTTTAACTTTATATTAGCTTTCGTGTTGTTTATCGGGTTAGCATTTATGGTTGGTGCGCCAACAACTACGATAAAAGATGTTGCTAAAGATAGTCCAGCGCAGGAAATTGGACTCAAAAATGGAGACGTTATTAAAAAACTAAATAATGAAGAAGTAAAAAACTTTAAACAAATTCGCAGCTTTTTAAATGAAAATGGCGGAGAGACAGTTAAAATTACGGTAGAAAGAAATGGTTCAGAAAAAGTATTTAATTTAAAACCAAAATTAACGGAACAAAAATTAAGTAATGGAAAAACAAACAAACTATATACGATTGGATTTTATCCACAATCGGGTGGCAGTATCATTGATAAGACGATGTATGGTATTACATTAACGATTGATGGTGCAACTAAAATATTTACTTTATTAGGCATAATGATTGCTTCAATATTTAATGGTTCATTCTCATTTGATATGTTAAATGGTCCTGTTGGTATATATAAAAATACCGAACAAGTCGCAAGCATGGGAATTGAGACATTAATTGGCTATACAGCAATGCTTTCTGTTAACTTAGGTATTATGAACTTATTACCGATTCCAGCGCTTGACGGTGGCAGAATATTATTTGTTATTTATGAAGCGATATTTAGACGTCCGGTCAATAAAAAGGCTGAGATGTACATTATCGGTGCAGGTGCTGTATTTCTTTTCTTTGTTATGATTATGGTAACTTGGAATGATATCTCGCGTTATTTCTTAAAATAATATTAGTGTGAAGTTATGAAGACCTTAAGTTGAAACATACAGCTTTAGGTCTTCAATTTTTATGTGTAAAATTTTAAATCCCTTTGTTTTAAATAATTGTATTATGTAAACTATATTTTTGTTTATCATTTTAGAAATTTATTATATGATATAAGTATTATCGAAAATTACAGGAGGTTGCTATGAAACAGAGTAAAATGTTTATTCCAACATTAAGAGAAGTACCAAATGATGCAGACTCAAAAAGTCATCAATTGTTACTTAAAGCAGGTATGATCAAACAAGTTGCAAGTGGGGTTTATAGTTACCTTCCGATTGCAAAGCGTGTATTAAATAAAATCGAAGCGATCGTACGTGACGAGATGGAAGCGATTGATGGCGTTGAAATTTTAATGCCAGCATTACAGCCTTCTGAATTATGGTCAGAATCTGGTCGATGGCAAAGTTATGGTGCTGAACTGATGCGTATGACTGATCGTCATGGACGTGAGTTCGCTTTAGGACCAACACACGAAGAGATTATTACTTCTTTAGTACGTGACGAATTAAAGTCTTATAAGAAATTGCCTGTGACATTATTCCAGATCCAAAATAAATTCCGTGATGAGAAGCGTCCACGTTTCGGTTTATTACGCGGTCGTGAATTTATTATGAAAGATGCATATAGCTTCCATGCGACTGAAGAAAGCTTAGACCAAACGTATCAGGATATGTATGATGCCTATTCAAGAATTTTTTCTCGTGTAAATCTAAACTTCCGTCCGGTTATCGCAGATAGTGGGGCAATTGGTGGTAGTCATACGCATGAATTTATGGCTTTAGCTGAAATCGGTGAAGATACAATTTGTTACACAGATGAAAGTGATTATGCAGCAAATATTGAAAAAGCTGAAGTAAAATATGTACCGAATGTTGAACATACGGAAGAGAAAGCTTTAGAAAAAGTGCATACACCAGGTGTTAAAACAGCACAGCAATTAGCAGATCTTTTAGGTAAACGATTAGATGAAATTGTAAAATCAATGATCGTTAAAGTTGATGATCAGTTTATCATGTTCTTAATTCGTGGACACCACGAATTAAATGATGTAAAAGTAAAATCATATTTTGGTACTGAAACAGTAGAAATGGCTACTGATGAAGAAATTCAGGCAATTTTAGGTGCTACGCCAGGTTCACTCGGTCCAGTCGGTGTAGATAAGATTGAAATTTATGCAGATAATAGCGTTCAGGATTTAAACAATTTAGCAGTAGGTGCGAATGAAACAGATTATCATTATATTAATGCAAATCTTGGTCGCGACTTTAATGTGAAAGCATTTGATGACTTCAGATTTATATTAGAAGGCGAAATGGCTGCTGACGGTAGCGGTCCGATTAAATTTGCTGAAGGTATTGAAGTCGGACAAGTCTTTAAATTAGGTACGAAGTATTCTGAATCAATGAACGCAACATTCTTAAATGATCAAGGTCGTGCTGAACCGATGATTATGGGTTGTTATGGTATCGGTGTATCTCGTACATTATCTGCAGTAATTGAACAACATCATGATGATAAAGGGATTATCTGGCCAACTTCAATTACGCCATTTGAAATTCATATCATTACTGCAAATGCGAAGCAGGATGTGCAACGTGAACTTGCAGATCAATTATATGATGCTTATAAACGTGATTATGAAGTGTTATATGATGATCGTATCGAGCGTGCAGGCGTAAAATTTAACGATGCTGATTTAATTGGTGTGCCAGTTCGTGTCGTAGTTGGTAAACAGGCAGCAGAAGGTATTGTCGAAGTGAAGAACCGCAGAACAGGTGAGTCTTTTGAAGTGCCTGTAGCTGATCTAGATGAAAAAATAAAAGCAATCTATGCCTCATTTGAGGGATAATTTTGGTATAATAGAATGATTAATAAGTGTGAGACTTTTGTCTCACGCTTTTCATTTTGATAAGGTGGGTACTCATGACGTTAACACATAATGAAAAAATAAAAGTTTTATTTACGCAGCTGGGTATAACTGACTTATTTGAAGCGGAAATGATTGAAGGTGCTGCACTTAAGCGAATCGATATATCTAAAGCTGAACGAAAATGGCATTTGTATTTAGAGTTTCAGGAACATTTACCTTATCAGCTTTATAATGTATTGAATAGCAAGATGAAAGAACATTTTGCGCATATTGCAGATGTTAGTTTTGATATTCAAGTTAAAGATGATAGTAGATTAATAGAGCGTATCGTGGAATATATTCCGTACGCAATCGATCAAACAACAATGAGTCCGAGCTTAAAAGGACAACTTAAAAATAAAAAGTTTTCCTTCTCAGGTGATGTACTGAAGTTTCAAGTTGTAAATGAAATTGAGCAACGTCATTTTGAGAAATCATGTAATGGTAAATTACTTGCTGCGTTTAAACAAGCTGGATTTAACTTGCAGCAAATTGTTTTTGAGACGAGTGATGATGATCATTTACGTGAACTTGCCTCACTTGAAGCACATATTCAGGAAGAAGAAGCGCAACAAAGTGTAATCTTACGAGAGAAAATGGTAGAACGTGAAAAGCAAAAGGCAGAAAGTGTATCTGAAGAAATCACGCATTGTGCTATTGGTAAGAAAATCCAGGTAGAAACGATTAAACCGATTGAAACGATTATTGAAGAAGAGTTTAAAGTGGCGATTGAAGGTGTTATTTTTGATATTGAAATAAAAGCACTGAAAAGTGGTCGACATATCGTTCAGTTAAAAATAACGGATTATACTGATTCGTTAATATTAAAAATGTTCACGCGTAAAGGTAAGAATGATTTAGATCATTTATCTTCATTAAAAGTCGGAGATTGGGTGCGCGCACAAGGTCGTATTGAGCAAGATACATTTATTCGGGACTTAGTCATGATGATCAGTGACATTGAGAAAATAAAAAAAGCTGAAAAACAGGATAAATCTGAAAATAAACGTGTCGAGTTTCATCTACATACGGCCATGAGTCAAATGGATGGCATTACGCACATTGGTCGTTATGTTGAACAAGCTGCAAAGTGGGGACATAAAGCGATAGCGATAACGGACCATAACGGTTGTCAAGGTTTCCCTGATGCGCACGCTGCTGCGAGTAAAGCAGGCATTAAGATGATTTATGGTATAGAAGGGATGCTCGTTGATGATGGTGTGGCCATCGCTTATAAGCCTCAAGATATCGATTTGAAGACTGCAACGTATGTCGTATTTGACGTTGAGACGACAGGTTTAAGTTCTCAATACGATAAGATTATCGAATTAGCTGCAGTTAAAGTAAAAGACGGAGAAATCATTGATAAATTTGAACGATTTAGCAATCCTGGTGAACGATTAAATGAAACGATTAAAAATTTAACGGGTATAACAGATGATATGTTAGTAGATGCACCGCCAATTGAAGAAGTGTTAAGTGACTTCAGAGATTTTGTAGGGGACGCCATTTATATTGCTCATAATGCAAGTTTCGATATGGGCTTTATCGATACTGGATTTGAACGTTTAGGATTCGGTGCGACAACGAATGGCGTGATTGATACGCTTGAATTATCACGTACGATAAACACGGAGATGGGTAAGCACGGACTTAACTTCTTAGCTAAGAAATATGGTGTGGAACTGACGCAACACCATAGAGCGATTTATGATGCTGAGACAACAGCACATATTTTTGTGAAGATGTTAAAGCAAATTGAGCAACTTGGCGTTATGAATCATAATGAGATTGATGCGAAGTTAAGCAATCAGGATGCGTATAAACGTGCACGTCCAATGCATGTGACTTTAATCGTTCAAAATCAAACGGGACTGAAAAATTTATTTAGAATTGTCAGTGAATCTATGGTGCATTATTTCTATCGTACACCGCGTATACCAAGATCGTTACTTATGGAGAATCGTGAAGGATTACTTGTAGGTAGTGCATGTGATAACGGGGAAGTATTTACTGCTGTCATGCAAAAAGATCAGGAAGAAGTCGAACGTATTGCACAGTTCTATGACTTTTTAGAAGTGCAACCGAAAGCGCTATATCAACATTTATTAGAACGTGATTTAATTCGTGACAATGAAACGATGGAAGAGATTTATGACCGCATTATACGTGTTGGAGAAAAGCTCGATATTCCGGTCATTGCAACCGGGAATGCACATTATTTACATGAGCATGAGAAACCTGCACGTGAAATACTGATTGCCTCAAACCCAGGTAATCCTTTAAACAGGCAGACTTTACCAGATGCACATTTTAGAACGACTGATGAAATGTTAGATGCGTTTCATTTCCTTGGGGAAGAAAAAGCGTTTGAAATTGTAGTAACGAACACTAACACATTAGCAGATTCAATTGATACGGTAATCCCGATACGTGATGCACTGTATACGCCGACGATTGATGGGGCGAACGAAGAGATTCGTGAAATGAGTTATAATCGTGCGAGAAGTATTTATGGCGAGGATCTGCCAGAAATCGTTGTCGCACGTCTTGAAAAAGAGCTCGATAGTATTATCGGAAATGGTTTCGCCGTAATCTATTTAATTTCTCAAAAACTCGTTAAAAAGTCATTAGATGATGGCTATCTTGTTGGTAGTCGTGGTTCTGTTGGATCAAGTTTTGTTGCAACGATGACAGAAATTACAGAAGTAAATCCTTTGCCGCCTCATTATATTTGTCCGAAATGTAAATCAAGTCATTTCTTTGAAGACGGTAGTGTGGCAAGTGGATTTGACTTACCAGATAAAAATTGTCCGACGTGTGATGTGCCTTATATTAAAGAGGGACAGGATATTCCGTTTGAAACATTTTTAGGATTTAAAGGAGATAAAGTGCCTGATATCGATTTAAACTTTAGTGGTGAATATCAACCTGTTGCGCATAACTATACGAAAGTATTATTTGGTGAAGACAAAGTATTCCGTGCAGGAACGATTGGTACCGTTGCCGAAAAAACTGCATTCGGTTATGTTAAAGGGTATTTAAATGATGCTGGTATTCATAAACGCGGTGCAGAAATAGACCGTTTAGTAAAAGCATGTACTGGTGTGAAACGTACGACCGGACAGCACCCGGGAGGTATTATCGTCGTGCCTGGTGATATGGATATTTATGACTTTACGCCGATACAATATCCTGCCGATCAACAAGATTCAGCATGGCGCACGACGCACTTTGACTTCCACTCTATACATGATAACTTATTGAAACTAGATATTCTCGGACACGATGATCCAACGATGATTCGTATGTTACAAGATTTATCAGGTATGGATCCAAAAACAATACCTGTCGATGATAAAGAAACGATGAAAATATTTTCAAGTCCGGAATCTTTAGGTGTTACTGAAGACGATATATTATGTAAGACAGGAACGCTCGGTGTACCTGAATTCGGTACTGGTTTCGTGCGCCAAATGTTAGAAGATACGAAACCGTCAAGCTTCAGTGAACTTGTTCAAATTTCTGGACTTTCACATGGTACCGACGTTTGGCTCGGTAATGCACAAGAACTTATTAAATCAGGTACATGTGATTTATCAAGTGTCATCGGCTGTCGTGATGATATTATGGTGTATTTAATGTATGCCGGTCTTGAACCGTCACTTGCCTTTAAGATTATGGAATCCGTACGTAAAGGGAAAGGATTATCTGAAGAATTCGAAGCGGCAATGCGTGAAAATAATGTACCGGAATGGTATTTAGATTCATGTAAAAAAATTAAATACATGTTCCCGAAAGCTCATGCAGCAGCTTATGTATTAATGGCTGTGCGTATTGCCTATTTCAAAGTACACCACCCGTTATTCTATTATGCAAGTTATTTTACCGTACGTGCTTCAGACTTTGACTTACTGACAATGGTGAAAGATAAACATACGATAAAAGCAACAGTAAAAGATTATTACGCGCGCTATCATGATTTAGGTAAGAAAGATAAAGACGTGCTGACAGTTTTAGAAATAACGAACGAAATGGCACAACGCGGTTTTAAAGTCCAACCTATTTCATTAGAGAAGAGTTCAGCGTTTGATTTCATTATTGAAGGGGATACATTAATCCCTCCATTTATTGCAGTACCCGGTCTAGGTGAGAACGTTGCAAAACGTATCGTTGCCGCGCGAGACGAAGGGCCATTTCTATCGAAAGAGGAACTGAACAAAAAAGCAGGTGTCTCTCAAAAAATTATTGATTATTTAGACGAACTCGGTACATTGAGAGATATGCCTGATAAAGCACAGCTCTCAATATTCGATTTATAATCATTTGAGTTGTAAGTTTATTTATGTTATCATTAAGTTGTTAAAGAAAATACTCTACAAGCGAAAAGAGTGGGATATCCCGCTCTTTTCTTAAGTTTTGTGAGGAGGATCATATGTCAAAAATTACTGAACGTGTTGAAACGATTGTTACCCCGATTATTGAAACGCTTGGATTTGAATTGGTTGATGTTGAATACGTTAAAGAAGGACCTGATTATTATTTACGTATAGCCATTGATAAACCCGGTGGAATTGATATTGCGGATTGTGCACTTGCCAGTGAAAAGATAAGTGAAGTGATGGATCAGGAAGACCCAATTTCAGAGCCTTATTTCATGGATGTTTCATCACCAGGTGCAGAACGCCCATTAAAGAAAGAAAAAGATTATCAGGATGCAATTGGTAATAATATTTATGTGAAATTGTATGAGCCGATTGAAGGCGATAAAGAATGGATTGGCATTTTAGAAAGTGTAAATGAAGATTTCATTACTATCAATGCAAAAATAAAAACACGTACGAAAGCAATTGAGATTGATCGTAAAAAGATTGCAAAAATACGTCGTGCAGTTGTTTTATAATCTGGAGGACACTATGAAAAAAAATAACGAATTATTAAATGCAATTGATTTTCTTGAAAAAGAAAAGTCAATTCCAAGAGAAGTATTAATTGAAACGATTGAAGCAGCACTTATTACAGCTTATAAGAAAAATTACAATTCAGCTAACAATGTCCGTGTAGAACTCAATATGGATAATGGCGTGTATCGTGTGTTTTCACGAAAAGACGTCGTTGAAGAAGTAATGAATCCACGCGAAGAAGTCAGTCTTGAAACAGCGCTACAATCAAATCCGGCGTATGAAATTGGCGATATTTATGAAGAAGATGTAACGCCTAAAGATTTCGGTCGCGTATCAGCACAAGCAGCGAAACAAGCTGTAATGCAGCGTTTACGTGATGCTGAACGTGGTATTTTATATAATGAATTCATCGATAAAGAAGATGACATTATGACTGGTATTATCGATCGTGTCGATCACCGTTATGTCTATGTAACGCTAGGGAAAACTGAAGCAGTATTATCTGAAGCAGAGCGTAGCCCAAATGAGGAATATCGTCCAACTGAACGTATTAAAGTTTATGTAAATAAAGTTGAACAAACGACGAAAGGTCCTCAAATCTTCGTTTCACGTAGTCATCCAAGCCTACTGAAACGTTTATTTGAACAGGAAGTACCTGAAATTTTCGATGGTACAGTTATCGTGAAATCTGTGGCACGTGAAGCGGGCGACCGTTCTAAAATCAGTGTTTGTTCTGAAAACCCAGATATCGATGCAGTCGGCGCATGTGTTGGTGCAAAAGGTGCACGTGTAGAAGCTGTTGTTGAAGAATTAGGTGGCGAGAAGATTGATATTGTTGAATGGAGCGCAGATACGAAGACGTTTGTTAAGAATGCGTTAAGTCCATCACAAGTCGTTGATGTGTTAGTTGACGAAGCAAACCAGTCAACAACAGTCATCGTACCGGACTACCAATTATCATTAGCAATCGGTAAAAAAGGTCAAAATGCGAGACTTGCTGCAAAATTAACAGGCTGGAAAATTGATATTAAATCTGAGACAGATGCAAAAGAAGCAGGCATTTATCCAGTAGAATAGAGGTGTTTTTATGAAACAAAAGAAAATACCTATGCGCAAATGTATATTAAGCAATGAAATGAAACCTAAAAAAGAAATGTTACGTGTCGTAAAGACTAAAGAAGGTGACATTTTTGTTGACCCAACCGGAAAACAAAATGGTCGTGGTGCATATGTCACAATGGATCTTGCAATTGTTGAAACAGCACGAAAAAAGAAAAAATTAGAACAATTTTTTGAGATTGACAGTGAGATTATCAGCCCGATCTATGACGAAATTATTCGTTTAATCTATAGAGAAATGATACCGAAACGATGAACAAAGAAGATAAATTATTTAATTTATTAGGCCTTGCGATGCGTGCAAGAAAACTCGCAACAGGTGAAGAACTCGTCATTAACGAAGTAAGAAGTAAGCGATGTAAATTAGTAATCCTAGCGTCGGACGCTGGACCCAATACAATGAAAACTGTTACGAATAAATGTCATTCATTTAACGTTCCATTAGTACAGTATGGAACACGATTTGAATTAGGGTATGCAATCGGTAAAGCAGAACGTGTAACGATTGGTATTCTTGATGCTGGATTTGCGAAGTCAATCCAGGCACTTATCCGTGACATCAATGAGGAGAGAACCTATGAGTAAAAAAAGAATATATGAATATGCAAAAGAAGTTAAATTAAAAAGTAAAGATATCATTGATGAACTGAATAAAATGAATATTGAAGTTTCGAGTCATATGCAAGTGATTGAAGATAAAGAAATTACAGCATTAGATAAAATCTTCAAAAAAGATCAGGTAAAAACTGAAGCAAAAGCAGAAACAAAAGCTGATACAAAGCAGGAAGTGAAAAAAGAGCAACCGAAACAAGAAGCTAAACCTGCAAATAAACCAGCTCAAAAACCGCGTCATAACAATAATCACCGCCCAGGTAGCAACAACAAACCAGGCACTGGTGGCGGCAACCGTAACAAAAAAGGTAAAGGTAAAGGCAATCAGAAACCAGAACCAGTTGTTCAAGTACCTGTCGTGAAAGAAACACCTTCTAAAATTACATATGAAGAAGGCATTACAGTTGGAGAATTAGCTGAGAAATTAAATAAAGATGCATCTGAAATCGTTAAAAACTTATTCATGGTCGGTATTATGGCAAATATTAACCAACCACTAAATCAAGATGCAATTGAATTAATTTGTTCTGAATATGATGTTGAAGCTGAATTAGAAGTTGTTGTTGATGCGACTGATTTAGAAACGTATTTCGAAGACGTTGATGCTAATCCTGAAGATATTATCGAACGTCCTTCAGTTGTTACAATTATGGGTCACGTCGACCACGGGAAAACTACGCTTTTAGACTCGATTCGTAATACACGTGTAACTGCTGGTGAAGCTGGTGGTATCACACAACATATTGGTGCTTATCAAATTGAAAATGAAGGCAAAAAGATTACGTTCCTTGATACACCAGGACATGCTGCATTTACGACAATGCGTGCACGTGGTGCGCAAGTAACAGATATTACAATTTTAGTTGTAGCAGCAGATGACGGTGTGATGCCTCAAACGATTGAAGCGATCAACCACGCAAAAGCTGCTGAAGTTCCAATTATCGTTGCAGTCAACAAAATTGATAAACCAACTGCTAACCCTGACCGTGTAATGCAGGAGCTTGGTGAGCATGGCTTATACCCTGAAGCATGGGGTGGCGACACAATCTTCGTTCAATTATCAGCAATCAAAGGCGACGGAATCGATGAATTATTAGAAATGATATTACTTGTTTCTGAAGTTGCTGAATTAAAAGCAAATCCTAAACGTACAGCAATTGGTACAGTTATTGAAGCGGAATTAGATAAATCTCGTGGACCGGCAGCATCTTTATTAGTTCAAGATGGTACGCTTGAAGTCGGAGATTCAATCGTAGTTGGTAACACGTTCGGTCGTGTTCGTGCGATGGTTAACGATTTAGGAAAACGTATTAAAACTGCAGGACCGTCTACACCAGTTGAAATTACTGGTTTACAGGATGTACCTTTAGCTGGTGACCGTTTCGTTGTATTCAAAGATGAGAAACGTGCACGCCGTATTGGTGAAGCTCGTCAACAACAAAACATCTTAGCCCAACGTCAGGAAAGTCAAAAAGTTTCACTTGATAATTTATTCGAACAAATTAAACAAGGTGAAATGAAAGACTTAAACGTAATTATTAAAGGTGATGTTCAAGGTTCAGTAGAAGCTTTAGCAGCATCATTAATGAAGATTGATGTTGAAGGCGTTAACGTACGTATTATCCATACAGCTGTTGGTGCGATTAACGAATCAGATGTTACTTTAGCATCAGCATCAAACGGTATCATTATCGGATTCAACGTACGTCCTGACACGAATGCAAAACGTGCAGCAGAAGCTGAAGGCGTTGATATGCGTTTACACCGTATCATCTATAAAGTTATCGAAGAAATTGAACAAGCGATGATCGGTATGTTAGATCCTGAATTCGAAGAGAAAGTGATAGGACAAGCTGAAGTACGTCAAACAATCAACATCTCTAAAGTCGGAACAGTTGCTGGTTCGTACGTAACTGACGGTAAGATTACGCGTGATTCACAAGTTCGTATCATCCGTGACGGCATTGTCGTATACGAAGGTCAAGTTGACGCATTAAAACGTTTCAAAGACGATGTGCGTGAAGTAGCGCAAGGTTATGAATGCGGAATCACCATTGAAAACTTCAACGATGTTAAGGAAGGCGACATTTTTGAGGCATTCGTGATGGAGCAGGTAGAACGCAAGAAATAATGCCATTTAGCGTTTTGAAGTTCTACGGAGATACCAACATAAGTTAGCGCAATTTTTACGAAATTATACCGTTTTCCCTAATCGGAGATATAAACGCATAGTTTCGTGAAAGAGCGCATACATGGTGCAGCCCGCAGTAATACCGACATATCGTCTTATGCCCGATTCTAAACGAATAAGGAGGGCGATGTGTTATGAAAAGGAAACTTACGAAAGTAAACCGAAATCCCTCGCTAGATGTTAGCGGGGGTTTTTCTGCGATTAATGACATCGTTATTGAGCGCAAAGAAATGATGAATTTGTCGCATAATACGCTAAAAGGGTACGGGCGTGTGTTCACGTCATTATACGAATACTTTGGCGATAGACCCGATGCAATGTATATTACGCATGAAGAGGCGCGCAGCTTTATACGCTGGTTACAAACGGATAAGGTACATTATAAAGACCGATTTCATAACGAAGGCATACAACGTGGCATCAAGCCGTCTACGATTAATACGTATCTAAAGCTATGCAAGACGATCTATAACGAACTTGTACTCGCAGGGTATATCGAAATCAATCCGTTCGAGGGCATACCTTGTATGAAGCGAGACAAAGAAAAAATTAAAACGATTCCGAAAGAAGATTTACGATTATTAATCGAAAGTTTAAACACGGCATACTATACGGAGTTTCGTCTTTATGTCGCAATACACGTATTGTTGGATACATTCGGTCGTATAGACGAAGTATTATCAATTAAAAAGACGGATATTGATTTCGATAAAAAGACGATTTATTTCTCGAAGACAAAAACGAATGATCCACGATACGTCGGATTTAGCAATCGCACAAAAAAGCTAATACTCGAATTAATCGAAGAGTGTCGCGAGTTTAATACCGTTTATTTATTCGTTGGGGTTAACGGTGAAAAGTTCCAACCCGAAGCATTTAGAGCGAATCTAAAGCGTTATAGCAATTATTACGGCATTAAGACGCATATAACGCCGCACATGTTCAGACACACGGCGGCCATGCTATTCCTCGAGAATGGCGGTAATATGCGCGTATTACAGAAGATACTCGGGCATAGAAAGATAGCTACAACGGAGATATATGCGCATGTAAGCGAAAACTTGCAGATGTTGCAGCAGGAATCGTATAGTCCGCTAGACCAAGTGCTGAAAGGCGAAAAGAAATACAATAAAGCGAGAAACCGACGAATTAGATAACGAATTATTAACGCCTATGACTGCGATGTTGTAGGCGTTTTTATTATGCGGTGTAAAACTTCTCTAAACTTTTTTAACGCAAAGTGTGCGAAAATACGAAGTCATTTCGTTATAGAAGTAAGGAGGCGAATAAATATGTCAGTTAAAGACGAAAGACAACCGTTCATAATGCTATCGAAGAAACTAGCGATGGACGAACGATTATCTGCTTCGGATAAAAGCGTTGCAGTGGCATTAGCAAGTTACGTTGATAATACGAAAACGGATCGCGATGCTTGGCCGGCACGTAAATCTATCGCAGCAAGAGCGAGAGTTAGCAATAATACTCTAACTAAATCGTTTAAAACGTTGGTCGAGTACGGGTACTTAGAAATCGTTGAGCGGTATAAATCGGACGAAGACGGTCGGCCGACTAAAGAGCGCGACACCAACATTTATATACTCAAAAACGTATAGTACTCGCTAATTTACGTGGAGGGGTACTACCAATTATTGTGGGGAGGCCTCACTTCAAAATAGCGACAGTAATAAGAATTATTATAACAAGAATTAACGTAACAAGAATTAATATATGCAACACTTGCTAAAGCAAGCGTATGCGCGTATCAAAACCATATTGCAATAAAGATATTATATGCCGGTTTTAATACGTATAAGAACGATATTACTAACGCATATATACGTATATGTATGCTATAGAAATAATAAACGAATTATAAACGAAAAGGAGACGGTAATATGGAACGTAATTTAGAAGCGATTAAAGAGGCGTTGTATTTGCGAAGAGTAGTCGAATGGGACGAGAATAAACTCGTATTAGACAACGGACAAGTGGTATCGATTATATGTTCGGAACAGGATTGTTGCGCATGGGCGGGAGGATCGTTCGATAAAGTAAAACTAGACGCAGTTATAACCGATGTAGAATTCGAGGTTCTTCGCGATAGCGAACATGACGGAGATACGTATGTAAGCGAAGGATCTATTAAGCTATTCCATAACCGAAATGAAATAGCGCAAGGCCTCGTATATGCTGACGCAGGTAACGGTGGCTATTATTATAGCGTAGCAGCTATTCAGATCGGATTAGATAGTTTTGACGTTTTAGACGCATAAAGGAGAAGGAGACGGTATTATGACGAAATTATATCAACCACATTACGATAACGGAGAAGCATGGTCGGATCATTACGAATGGACGAGTGACTACGTTTATGCAACAGAAGAAGAAGCCGTTGCAGAAATACTATCTCGCGGCTACTTAGACTTAGGCGTTACAGGATGGAAAGGCGAGAAATGGTATTCATTCGATAATGGCGATTGTGAATACGGACAAGAACGTTTAGGCATTGCGTATGTGAGAGAGATAACGTTAGGAGGCGCTGACAATGGTAATGGCCGATGAATATTACGGTAAAGCGGCTAGGCTTTTAGAGGCGGATAAAGCGCTACATGACGACGTAACTACGCAAGTGCTTGCTATTTATGACGTGCGTAACACGATCTTAGCCGATGACGAATTCGATAGAGCAACCGTGCATAAAGACTTGACTGCGATTGCCTCGGATATTTTAAACGCTTTAATTAAGCACTCGCAAGCAAGCAAGGAAAGGAGACGATAAACATGGCGATTCATTATTCGGATAAACCCGTTGAAAAATGGAACGTACGTAACTTAACCGATTATCTTTGCGACGAACATCGTAATAGATTCGGCATTGATTACGCACCATTCGGGTCATGGCAAGCAGAACGAGGTACTATCGGTAGGGTATTCGGTACTGCACGTAAGGAAGGAACGCATAATAAGCGATTAATTAAGGAATGGATTGATTACGTATTTGAAACGTATAAACCTTCGCAGCAGTACCCCGGCATATCATTCGGCTTTGCGTGGAAGTATCGACAGTCCGATTTACAAGTCGTACAGAAACGATTATTAGACGAAGATAAGGCGGCTGAAATCGAAGCCCAGCCGCTAGACGATGTTGCCGAATGGTTTAAGGCGTAAAGGAGTGAACCGATGATAGATTTCGATACTAAAGTTAAGACTGCAGAAGACGCACGTAAATTAACCGTCGATGGAAAACGTAAAATGGGTATTGCGAGAGACGTATCCGCAAAGTATACGGAGTCTTTGATTATGCAGCGTATTCAGTCAGAAGCCGAGCGAGGTAATTACTGTACGTTTATAAAGCGCACTTGGGGCAATGGCGTAGAAGGAAGACGCGGTAATTTTACGGTAGATACGGAAACTGAAAAATGTGTGCCGATATTACCGTATAGACTTACGGAGGATTGTGCGGTAACTAAAAGCCTAGTAGAGTGTGGATTTACGCTTGACTACGAAGAAGACCCGTTTGGGATAGAAGTTTTAATATCTTGGCGATAGAATACCCGTATAAGACGTTTAGAGCGACGTAGAGAGCGTTTAACGAATTAGACGATAAATACTACTCGAGAACTTTATCGTCGCTTATAAACGATATATGAACGAATAATAAACGAATGGAGACGATAAAATGAAAGTTATCAATTACGGAAGCACATACGAGATTTACGAAAACGAGTTAAAGACTTTTGACGCATTGCCTGCACAAACGTATCTAGTGAAGTTTCACCCTATGGCGGGATTCTCGCTTAAACAAGTTACTGACTTCGTACAAAAAGAGGAGAAACTATACGGAACACACGAAGTTAAAATCGAGAAGGTATTGTCTGCGTTTGAAAAGCAGAATAGATCGTTAGGCGTAATCCTTAGCGGAGATAAAGGGATAGGTAAGTCGTTATTTACGCAGTTACTAGCAGAAAAGGTGATTGAAAAAGGGTTGCCGGTAATCCTAGTAACGGATAATTATCCGAATGTAGCGGAGTTTATCGAAAAGATTACGCAAGAATGCTTAGTGCTATTCGACGAATTTGAGAAAGTGTTCCCGTATAAATATAATGACGAAGGTTCTACGCAGGATTCGATGCTAGGCCTATTCGACGGAACATCGCAACAGAAACGCCTATATGCGATTACTGTGAACGATTTACACAAGGTTAGTCCGTTTCTGATTAATAGACCGGGACGATTTCACTATCATATCCGTTTTGCATATCCTACACCTTCCGAAATACGTGAATATTTAACGGACAAAGTGTCCGAAGAGTATCATAGCGAGATTAAAGCGGTTGAGTTGTTTAGTAGCAACGTAAAACTGAACTTCGATTGTTTACGTGCTATTGCATTTGAATTAGATAACGGCACTTCGTTTACAGAAGCGATTCAAGATTTAAATATTTTAAGTACGGAAGCGCAAAGATATAACGTTTTGGTGACATTTCAAACCGCAGAAGGAAAAGAAATTGAAACGCCTATATCGAACGAACAGTTAGACCTATTTAGTGCAAACGAACGACTTGAATATTACTCCGATTCAGATTGTTTTACTATCGCTATTGACGGTACTGCTGCGGTAGAGTCGGATGGTGGACTGTTTATTAGTGGCGGAGATTGCGAAGTACTATACTTATCTGACGGTAATGATCGAATTAAGCCGGGATCAACGATTAAGAACGTAGTGTTAATGCAACAAGCGCAGCCAATGCTTCATTACGTAATATAAGTCGAATTGCTAGGCCGCGCCACAACTGCTGAAACGAGAGTTATCGGCTAATGTGGAATTGAACTCCATATTTGACGGACTTTTTGCAATTCTACTCCATATTAGCCGAAGTTTTAGCGGTAAATGTCGATATAAAATAAAAGTTTTATTTAGGAGGAAAAGAATGGAACGAAAAGTGATAGAGACGATAGAAATTAGTAGTGTTTTATATACAGTAAAATTTATCGAAATGAGACATAGTGGTAACAGAGAATGGGAGTCCGAATGTTATTGGAACTCATATAATAAGCTAGTAAAACATTTACAGTCGCAAGGTTTTAAAGAACGAGATGAAATGGAATTTATGAAAGAAACGAATATTTCTCATATCCATGCAATTATTAGAACTGTGTATTAATCAAATAAAATTAAACATTTATCGCATAATTACGATTATGTTAATTACGATTATGCGAATAAAATAACTAGGAGGCGTTGATACTGTGTATGATAACGAAGATATGTTTTTAGTGTATTTCATACTAATTTATATTATTTGTGCTATAACGCTTTTAATATCGCTGCTAATTTAAACGAAATAAAAACGAAAGGGGAACGCTATGGCAACTAAGTATCGAATCTCAAAAATTATGTGGGGATACGACGAAGAGGTAAACACGAATTGGATTACGGGAGAGAGCGAATGTATCAACGAGTATTACGTAGTAACCGTAGTAAATGTAGACAATCCGTTTCTAAGACGCTCTATACGTGTAGAAAAATCGCAATTCAATCCGGACGAGTTTCATATAGGACGAATTATATCGATGTAAAATCAACGAAAGGAGAACGCTATGACAAACGAAGACATCTGCGCATTAGCGCCATTCTGCAAACATGCGGGCAGCACAAGGTGTAACGATCAATGCGCACCATTTATATCGGTTAATGCACGTTATGACAACGCAGACATACCGATTGATTACGCAGGCGTAACGCTAGACACAAGTCCTGCGAAAGACGAGCAATCCGAAATTTATACGGTATTGCAATCGTATGTAGAAACGTTTAGTACGGACGTTCGCATAAAGAACTTATACTTGTATTCGAAGTCGCCGGGAACGGGAAAGACAACGACTGCAATAGCGTTATTAAACGAATATATTCGCAGACGCTTCTTATATTACGCTAAAGAACGTAGAACTATCCCCGAAGCATTAGGCGCATTTTTAGACGTTAATGAATTACAAACGAAATACAATCTCGCGTCAATGTCGAAGGACGACGAGGATATGGACGCAATTAAAGACGCAATCGTGCATTATTCAAACGTAGAGTATCTTGTAATCGATGATGTCGGCGTTAGAAGCGCTACTGAATCGTTTAGAGCGATGGTACATTCGATTGTGAATGCTCGAGTAACAAACGGCAGGCCAACCGTATTTACGTCAAACGTAGAAATAGGCGGCTTGACTAGCGTATTCGATTCGAGGTTACAGGATAGGATTGCGGATCAGACGCTTATGTTGGCGTTTAAAGGCGAAAGTAAAAGGGGGCGACGATGATGGAACACTTAACGTTACAAGAACTTAGCGATTATTGGTATGAGCGCGCTAATAAAACGTATGAAGAAGACGAAGACGATTTCGCTTATAGATACGAGTTTAGAGAAGCGTGGGCTACGTATATGTTTTATAGAGAAATGGCAGGCAGGTACGAATTAGACACGCTTGCAGAATTAGAACATCGAAAGGAGGCGGCAGCCGTTGAGTGCAAACGCGGGGCTTTTATTCATCAATAAAGCGATCCAAGCCGAATCATTTAGCGTGTTTGCTAAGTATGGCATACGTGAAGATTCGTTCGTATCTGCTAGCGAGCGCAAGTTCTATCGCTTTATAGAAGACTATCACGATAAGCAAGGACAGATGCCGTCGTATGCATTAATGGCGGACACATTCGATGACTTCGTATATGTACCTGATATAACGGATAGATTCGAACCTTTAGCAGAAGGAATCGCAAACCGTAAGTTAGCCGTAGAGTTTAACCGATTCTTTGAACGTGATTTTGAGTCGATTAAAGAGGCTACAAACGGAGATACATCTGCGCTTATTTCGCAGTTGACAGAATCATTAAACGATATTAGACTTAAATATACGAACACCAGTTCCCCATTGACAAGTATTAAAACGTCTGCTTCGGATTATATCAACGAATACAAACGTCGCCAACTCGGGGGTTCGTTCGATACGTGGGAATCATTCTTGCCATTCTTAAACGAAGAGTTGGGCGGTTATACATCGGGCAACTTATACGTTTGGTATGGACGTTCGGGGCGAGGTAAATCTGCTATCGTTTTACGTGAGGCGTTAGAAATCGCTCAACAAGGCGCAACTGTATTAATATGGTCGCTAGAGATGTCGACTTATGACGTACTTACACGTTTATATACGATGTTATCTGCGAAGTTAGAAAAGACTACGGTTACTATTGACGGGGAAAAACGCAAGGCAGGGTTCGACTCGAGGGATTTACGAAACGGCCATCTTTCTGCGGATTTCGAACGCGTATTCACCGAGATGCTAGAAACGATAAACGAGCATGTCGAAGGCAATATCGTTATCCGTGCCGTTGATGATCTCGACTTTAATACGAGAAATGTAGCGCAATTACATTCGGACATTGAATCGACTAATGCAGATGTTGCGATAATCGATCCGATGTATTACATGGATTACGAAACTAATACGTCTAAGACTGCGGGTGGAGATGCTGCTGAAACGTCTAAGCGATTAAGACGCTTAGCAGGCGCATTGAATGTCGTATTAATGACGATGACACAGGCAGAAGAGGACGAGAAAGAGTCGAAAGAGAATGCAGTTAGAACGCTTAAACTACCGAAACGAAGCGAAGTTAAGAAGACTAAGGCGTTACTAGAAGATGCTTCGGCATTGATTGCGATTGATACGGACTACACGCAAAGCCGTGGTATTGTCGGAATTAATAAAGGACGTAATGGAGGCGAAGGAACGTCGTGTGAATTAACGTTTCTGCCGAATTACGGAATAATAGAGCAGTTATTAATCGATGGCGATATGTTCGATTTTTAAACGGAGGTGCTTTATGGGCGGATTAGATACGAAAGTGTATTTTGAATTAGAGGACGGGACAGAATACGTTGCCGTGTTCTCGGATAAGCGTTATATACCCGAAGGACTTTGCGAGTTATGGATTGCTAGCCATACTGACGGTGTTTTGGCGCACCATAAAGGCGTTAAAGCACGGACAGTATTATACGAAGACAAAGTAAAATTACCGTAGAAAGACGAAAGGAGTCGTATAAAGCGTGGCAACGATTAAAGTATTAGGACGCAGTATAGACGTAGATGTACGCGAAGAAATCGAGGAGTACGAATGGCATAACGCTAAATGGACGGAGGACAAGATGGTCGCATCGAGTCCTTTTCGTGCAGGAGATCGTAAACCTTCGTTTTGGGTTAATTTTACGGGGGAATATTCCGGCGTTTTCGGCGATAGTGCGTATGAAGACGATTATTATAAGTCGGGTACATTGCCGAAGTTACTCGCATTCCTGCGCGATGAATCATACGAAGAAACATGCGCATACTTGCTCGAAAAGTACGATTACGATTATACCGATCAAGACATCGAAGTAAGCGTAGGGAATATCGCATTAACCGAAAATAAGTCCATGATTTTATCTCCGGCCATTTATGATAAGCCGATAGACACGGACTATCTCGTAAAAAGATGTATTCATCCGAAAGTAATCGAAATGAATGGCGTATTTGACAACGGTGATAATGTAGGAATACCGTGGCGTGACGTTAATGGCAATGTAGCAGCGATTAAATATCGGCATAAACGTAGTAAGTATTTTTGGTACGAAGATGGCGGGACTGCCTTGTCAAGGCTTATTTACGGGTTGGATGTCGTCATTAAGCGTAAAATTCAACGCGCCGTTATATGCGAGGCAGAAATCGATGCAATGACGTGGCAAAGTATCGGTATATTCGCCATCGCTATTGGCGGCGCTAGGCTTAACGAGTATCAAGCCGATTTAATTGTAATGTCGGGTTTAACCGAAGTAATACTTGCAGGCGATAATGACGTTCAAGGACAGAAATTTAATCGTATCGTAGAAGAATTCTTGCGCAATAAGATAACGTTGAATAGAATTAACTATAGCGATATGGACGGGTGCAAAGACGTTAATGAACTCGGATTAGATCGCTTAAAGACGGTACGCATAGTGCCAATTAAAGAGAAGGAGATACGGATATGAAACGTTTAATAATCGGATTAACAACGGCAGCAATTCTTTTAACGGGATGTGGCGCGCAAAGTAAGTATAAGAGTGAAGACGCGAAATTAGAAGTGTATACGGTTAATACTGCGAAGGCTATTCGCGAAAATCTTAACGAAGCAGGCGGAGTAAAAGCAGGCGAGGAGTTGAATCCGTATCATGCTGACGCTAAGAAGTTCCGAGAAGCTATTCCGTATATTGAGGCGTTTAAGAAGGATATAAAGGCGGATAAGTTATCGAATGATAAGCGAGCATTATATGAAGATTTATTAACGGCTTTACGTCCATACGATAAATTTGCAGAATTAGCGAAAGAGGATAACGACGCAGCATTTGCGTGGGAGTTTAAATCGTTACCTAAAAACGAGTTTCTGCATGTTGCCGAGTATTATACGGATAGTTATCGTGATGGTGAGTATAAGCCGTTAAAGGATATTCGCGATTAATCGTTTTCTATGACCGGGAATATTGTGATGGCTTTATCATTAGCTTTTAATTCTATATCGAATTCTGACGAATCTAAATCCATTATATACTTTAATAGCGTAAGTTTATCCATTCGTAAGTCAGGTGTGTATCTATCGGTACTTTTACGTTTATTGTCTGCTAACAGTAAATACGCCGCTAATCTCGCAGATGGCGGTAACTCTGTTTTAGGGTTTAGCGTTTTACGTACCGCTCCCTCTGATATTCCTAATAGATCTGCTAACGTGCTATTATTATGCGGCGAGTCGTTCATTGACTTAATTAATATGTTTTTATACTCGTCATTATCGTATTCAAGTTCGAGTCTATTTAATAAGTCTAAGTACACGTCATCAAAGGATTTATCATTATTTTTATCCATGAATATGCCTCCTTGTAATATTTCTGTAACTTTATTGTAATCGTACTGTTATTGTATTCGTATTATAATACGAGTAATATTAGTTTTGTAAGTTGCGCTAACAACTTGCGAAAATAAAAATAAAAAAAAATATTAACGAATGTGTGCGAAAACGTGATTTCATTTCGTTAGTATAATAGGAGGACGATTAAGTGAGAAACGCCATAATTAAATACGTAACCTCTAAAGGTATTTCGGATAGACACGTTGCTGAAACGATAGCAAACGATGTTCTGATGAAAGCCTCTGCGAAAGGTAAAGAATTTGCAGAAGCGAGATACCGAACGCTTGACTACTTACGTAAAGCGAAGATTGAGCGAGAACGCTTTATCTCGTTAGACGAACCGAGCGCTAACTCGGATGACACGTCTACTACGCTATATGACATCATAGCAAGCGATGAATCGAATGAAAAGGAAAGCCGCCTACAAGACCACCAACGCGAATTGATTTACAGTCTTGCAAACGGCTCGGACGAAAGAACTACGCTAATAGTTCAAACGTTCTTGGACTCTGATAAACCTACGGTCACAAACGTCGCTAAACGTTTAGGCCTGCATCACATGGAAGTTAAGCGAGCGCTAACTCGTTTATCTTCGAAATATGATGAAAGTTTATACGGTGATTTAAACGGCTATTTTGTCGCTTAAACGTCCTAACCGATTCTAACATATATTATAAGTTATTTCAATCGGAGTTATTCCGGTTGTCTATGGTGTAATTGTACAACGAATTTAAACGAAAAACAACCGAACATTAAACGAACACTTTTTGAACGCTTATCATACGAAAAAACAAGGAAGGACGGTACAGAACGATGTTAGATTTATTCGATTTAATTGACGAAAGATTCGGCGACATTATCTACAACGGAGGTATCGACGCCAACGAAGATATTGCTGATTATATTACGTTGCAGGAGGTAGTAGCGCATGCCTAATGTAGAATACGAAGTAAGTAAGCACGCAATCCAACGCTACAAAGAACGATGTGGCGGCCGTGGAAAAGGCGATGTATTAGCGTTTAATGCGAAAAAATGGTGTAACGAGTACATTCCGCAATCAGAATGCTTAGGCGTTTACGAAGACGGGCATACGCACTATCGATTCAAGCAGATGGAGATTGTTGTTTCGAAAGAAAACGTAGTAATAACGATTAGCTTCTATACAGGCGTAACCCAAACGCTAGTAGAAGAAGTGTCAGACGCAGTAAAGACGAAGATTATGCGACTACTAAAGCCGTATAAGAAAGCGTATAAAGAGTTGCAGATCGAAATGCATGAGGCGGAGATTAGACGCTTAAAAGCGCGTAATCCAAAGGTACAAGAACGTATTGCAGAAGTGATTACGGATATTAACCGTGAAATTATAACGGTTAGCAATCATATACACGACTTAGAAACGCTAGCAAAAACATATAACGTGGAGGTATAAACAAATGAAAGAAGAAACAATGAAGTATATCGATCAGTTAGCAAAATCATTAAACGTAGCAAGTGAACACGTTTATGAAGCGTTACTAAAGCAGGCAGTAGTAAGCGGGATTATGTCGATAGTGTGTGCTATAGTCATGCTAATCGTAACGATTGCGTTAGTGTTGGTTATCCGTAAAGCGTGGATTAAGGCGGAATACGACCCTTATTTCGATAGTGGAGACGCTGCTATGTGTACATTTGTTGTAGGAATCGTATTATTCATAGTCGTTTGTGTAGGCATATGCGCGGCTGAAAACGGAGTTACCGCTTTAGTTAATCCCGAGTATTGGGCGATTAAAGAAGTACTAAACGCAATTAAGTCGTAGAAAGAGTTAAACGTTGATAATGCGGGTTAGCAATCGTTAGCCCGTATCAATGAACGTTTAATATAGCGCTTAAAGACGTTCAATGTCGTTAATGGAGACGTCCATAAATGACGAAATTTAAACGAATGGAGACGGTAACATGAATGTAACAAGTGGATTAGATGCATTAAATTTACTCAACGAAGTAGAAACGGCAGGACACGAAAATAAGTTCTCGAAGCTTGGCAGCGGAGAAAAGCGTACAGTTAAAGTGCTAAACTTCGGAGACTTTATCGGAGTTCAAACGTATTCAATCTTTAAAAAGGTTAACACGTTCGTGCCCGAGAATCCGCCTAAGCTATCTGCGAAAGGATTCCCGGTTGACGCTTTAACTCCGTTTGATAAGGCGTGGCAATATTGGCAAGATAAGAGCGAAAAGTTCGGAGACGAGGCGTCACAAGAAGCCGGTCAGTTCCGTATTAAACCTCGCTTTGCTATCGGATTCTACGACTTAGATGCGAAGGAATGTATCGTTATTGATTTCTCGAAAAATCAAGCGAAAGACGTTATCGGTATCATTCAACGTAATGATAAGAAACTAGGCAAGAAAGCGTTCGAATTAGAGAAGAGCGGTACGGGTACGTCAACGAAAGTCGTATTAACTCCGCTAGACTTAGAAGATTTGACGCAAGAACAAGAAGCAGCGTTTAATGAAGCGCCTGCATCGTTCGATAAAACGTTATTCGAAAATCTTTATTTCGTTCAAAACGAAGAGCAGATGATTGAATCGTTAAAAGCGACAGGGTTCGACGTATCATTAATCGGACTTGAAGGCGGTACACCCGTTGTTGAAACGGTAAATGCAGAAGACGACCCGACTGCAAACTTTTAATCGAAGGGAATGACGTACATGGCGCACGAATCAACGCTAACAGGTGGCGTAAGCGAACACTTAGCGACGGCCATGCTCTTGTCAAACGGGTTCTCCGTATTTCATGCGGCAGTTCCCGAAGTCTACGATTTGATTGTTGTCGGAAAGGATGACGATGGCGATAACGTAGTATTCACCGTGCAGGTTAAAACGGTAAAGATACGAAGTGATCGCGAAGGTCAAGTCGTTATCAAAGGCGCTAATAGTAATGGCGTACCTTATTCGAGAAAAGACGTCGATTATATATTCGGCGTCCACCTCGATAGTAATACCGGGTACCTAATACCTAATAACGAGCAATCGGAATATTGGGCGATGGACTTTGAGACGGCAAGAACGAAATGGACGGAGTATTCGCTTTAAACGCTATTTCATCGGAATATGTCCGGTGAATGATGCGCATAAATATTGCGATTGGATTACCGATCGTAACGAAAAATAAACGAAACGCGAAAGCGAAAAAAGGAGACGATTATATTATGGCGATTAAATTAGAGGCGAACGGTACAACTTTCACATTCGATACTATGGAAGAGTACGAGGCGTTTGCGAAAATTCACGCAGAAAATGGCGATGTAGATGCGCAAAAAGATGTGCCGCAAGGGTATGCGAAAGTATCGTATGAAGGCGCAAAAGATGGCGACTATTTTTTAGCGAAGGAATACGGTTCAGACATTACACCGGGGACTAAATACCTTATCGAGCGAGACGTTTGTGACGATTTAATCTTTTACGATGACGAGAATGATGCACGAGACTTAGCTTGCCATTACGAAAACGGACTTATCCTACGCAAGATTGATGCGGAGTCAACTACAGATAATGAGGACGAAATCAAAGTCGGAGATAAGGTAGAAATTATCGGAAACGGTGGCAGTATTCGACACTATTATGAAATCGGAGTTGTAGGCGTAGTACTAGGCGTTGACGAGAATTCTTACCGCATAAAAGTCGATAAGTTAGAGCAGCATGTATATAAGACTGACGTTAAGAAAGCCGGAGTAGTTGCGGAAGAAGAGCCGAAGGAAGAGACGTTCTATATGATTAAGAGCGAATATGTCGATACTGACGAAGTAAAGAGTGAAGAGTTTGGAGTAGGCGCAGACCGTATGCTTCTTACTAAGACAGGCGAAGAGGTTAAGGGGTTCATAGCGTTGATGTATGACATAGAATTAAAAGTCGTAGATGCTTACGGAGAACACAAAGAAGGTGATATAGTTGGCGGATTAGTCGCAGTTAACGAATATCATATATACGAAGTTACTCGCGAAGAGTTCGAAGCTAAGAAGAAAGCGTATTTAGCGGAGAAAGATGCGCCGTTTAAAGTGGGAGATATTGTAACGTGTATTGACGGAGATGCATACGCATGGACTACGGATGAAGCATTGATGAAAGTTGTTGAATTACTCGAAGAAGATAACGAAATAACAGTAGAAGTACTAAAACACGTTAAATACGAGCATTGTTTACACGGTGAATATCCGGTAGATCCACAATACTTCGTTAAAACTACGGAAGAGGAGTTCAACGCTAAACACGGTATCACAACGAAGGAAGAGCCGAATAAAAACGTTCCCGAAGGATACGAAAAAGTATCGTTTGAAGACGCAAAAGAAGGCGATTATTTCTTAGCGTTAGAAGACGTTACAGACATCGAAGAAGGCGAGAAATACGAACTATACGAAGATAGTTGGGACGGTTTATCATTCGAAGATGAAGACGGAGACGAGCGTGAGTTAATCGACTTTGACGAAAATGAAGAAGGTATCGTTATCCGTAAAGTAAGCGAAGCTAAGTCGGATAAATCAAAGTTTAAAGTAGGCGATAAAGTACGCGTTAAAGCAGCGGTTTACCATAACTTTCCGGAAGGTACGATCGGCACAGTCGAGAAGCATTCGCATAACAAAAGTTGGGTCGTTAAAACCGACGAAGCTTCGTTGCAGCGTTTCGACTGTATGTTTGGCGGGAAGGGTACGCAATCTATATCGGAAGTCGATCTTGAACACGTAGTAGAAACGGTTAAAGATGAGCCGGTCAAACCCGCGATTAAAGTCGGCGACATCGTTAAAGTCCGCGCAAAAGGCTATCATTACTTGAAAGACGGTGTATTGGCGAAAGTAATTGCAACTGAAGGAAGTTTTGTTACCGAAGGAATTGACGTAGAAGTAGAACCGCTTGACGGAGATAATGCGTTCAGAAGTGCAGTGCATAATGAAACGCAATTCGTAGAAATTAAAGACTTAACGTTAGTTATCGAAGAAGAAACGTATAAGATCGAAATAGGCGACGTAGTTCGTACTAAGACGAATTATACGGATGGATATAACGACTCAATCAAGAAAGGCAGATTATCAATTGTAAAGGACGTTAGATCTAACGGAGTTGTCGTTGTTGAACAACGATTAGATAAAGAATACGTAATTGTAGAAGCAGAAGACGTAGAAAGCACGTTAGAACTCGTAGCAAAAGCGATTAAGTAGCGTAGAAAGAGGCGATGAAAGATGAACGTTAAAATCGAACTAAACGAATCATCGTCTAACCTTATTAACGCATCTAAAACGGCAATAGACGCAGGGGCAGGGGAAACGTTAGAAGAGGCGTTTTCCCGTATCCTTAGCGCTAAAACCGTATCAGATACGGACAGAAAGCGTATATTAGCGGTTAAAGAGGCGTTAGAAGAAGGCGAAATAACACGAGAACAAAAAGCGTATGAAAAAGGACGCAAACTAAGTAAAGCCGAAGTATTACGTTTATACAAAATCGTTGAAGAGCGCTCACAGGAACGTATCTTAAACGAAATGAAAGAAAGTATGCCATGTAATTATCGATTAATAACCGACGAAAAATCGTTATTATACATGGTTGCCGAGTTAAACAACGAAGAAACAATCGTTTTCGACGTTGAAACGACAGGAACGGATATATGGTCGGATTATATCGTAGGACACGTATTGTCTGCGGTTAAAGCCGATAGGCATTATTATATACCGACTAAGCATGATACGCATGAAACGCAGCTAGACCATGATTACGTATTAAGCGTATTAAAAACGATTTATGAAGACGAAACCGTAATGAAGATTGCGCATAATGCCGGCTTTGATATTCACATGTTACGTAACGAAGGGATTACCGTTCGCGGCGAGTTGTGGGATACGCAAGAAGCAATGCGCTTATTAAACGAGAACGAACCGTCGTATGCGCTAAAGACGTTAGTATCGAAATTTCTAAAGATTCCGTCGCTTACTTACGGACAATTATTCGGTAAGAAAGGTTTCAACGAAGTATCGGATTTACTAATTGCAACGGCATACGCCGCGAAAGATGGAGATGTAACGTATAAATTATACGAATTCCAACGCAAGATTTTATCAGAACGTTTTCCAACGATTTATCAATACGCAAAAGAGATTGAAATGCCGTTGTTATACGCAGTAGTCGAGATGGAACGCACAGGATTCGTTATCGATGAAGAATATGCGAAAGAGTACGGAGAAAGATTAACGCAAGAGATCGCAGATACGGAACATCGCATAAAGAAGGTATTCGGCGATATAAACCTTAATAGTCCTGCGCAGGTTAAACCGGCAATAGAGGCGCATATAGGACGTGAGATACCGAATACAGACGCTAAAAGAACGCTTAAACCTTTAGCGAAAGATTACGTAGTAGTCGAAGATTTACTGCATTATAAAGAGTTAACGAAGTTATACGGCACATACGTTGATAAGTTACCGCAGTTTATCCGTGAAAAAACGGGCAAGTTAATGGCGAACTATAATACGAATGGTGCGAAGACAGGACGCTTTAGTTCGGGCGGTGGATCGGTCAACCTGCAAAATCAACCGTACGAAGCACGTAAGCTATTCGTTGCTCCGAAAGGATACGTAATGCTAGGCGGAGACTTTAGTCAACAGGAGTATCGAGCATTAGCGGCATATAGTGGCGAAGAGAAGTTAAAAGAGAATTATCGTAATGGCACGGATTTATATTCAACGGTAGCAAGCGAAATCTTTAATAAACCTTTAAGCGAGTGCGGAGACGGTTCTATATATCGTAAGCAAACGAAGGTAATCTTACTTGCGATTGCATACGGTACAGGTGCTAGAACGTTATCAATGCAGCTTGGAAAAACGGTTAAAGAGGCACAGGCAATACTAGACGACTTTAAAGCGAAGTATACGACATTAGGCGCATGGATCGAGCATAACCGTGAATACGTGCAGAAGCATGGGTTCGTATGGTTAGGCGATAAATGTCGTAAGCGTAGATTACCCGATGCATTAAATCCAGATAGCGATTATTGGTATTCGGCAGTAATGACACAATCAACTAACGCAATTATTCAAGGCAGCGCGGCTATTCAAACGAAAGCGACATTAATTGCGTTGCAACAGTTTTGTGAACGAAAAACAAACGAAGGTAAAGGGGAATGGCGATTGTGGTGCGTAGTCCATGATGAAGCGATTCTGCTAGTTCCCGACACATTAACGCAAGAAGACGTAGACGAGTTTAGACGCGTGATGGTGGAAACGTATCAATTCGGAGATGTACCGAATAAGACCGACATTGAACTTAGTTTACGTTGGGGCGAAGGTATGACGGTAGAAGATTGGTTTAAACGAAAGGAGTCGGAATAATGGACGGATTATACGTAACAATCCCGCAAGTAGAGTACGATCAACTGTTGGAAGACCAAGCGTTTCTATACGCCTTAGAAACAGCAGGCGTTGATAATTGGAATGGATACGCAATGACTCATGAGATATACGAAGAGGGGGACGAATAAATGGCGAAAGTAATAGTCGAAATATATTTTACTTACGGTAAGCAAGACGGAGAAGAGTTACACGACAGTTACGTAACAGAAGATTCGGCAAGTATGCGTAACGATTTATTCGATTATTGGACGGAGTATGCTGCACATACGGAAGGCGATAGAGATGATTTTGTGGCCGGGTATATAGACGATGTATTTATCGAAAGAGGCGGCGGAGATTGGGACGATCCGACAGGCTGCGCAATTGTTATTACGACATATGAGCAAAAGAAAGCCGCTATTGAGCGTCAATATAAACGAGAATTAGCGCGATTAAACGAGCAATTCGGATTGGAGGACGAATAAATGGTGAAATTTAAAGTAGGCGATAAGGTACGCGTTATTAAGGAATTAAACGGACATCACTTTGAACTCGGAGAAATAGTTACGATTACTGAAGTCGATTTAGACGACCCTATTTGCCCGTACGAAGCAAACGACACATTGTGGGTTGGTGACGATGAAATCGAAGCAGTCGAAGAAATCACGTATAAAGCTAACGGAATCTTAAACGTAGAAGTAAACGTAGACGCATTACACACGACACCAAACGTTTATCCGGGACAAGTACGTATGTCAACGGACGGTTTCGTGATACTAGTTATTCACGCAATCCACGGATTAGACGACGGGGAAACGGAAGGGTACTATAACTCGATTATCCTACGCGATCCGTTAGACAACGAATTAGACTTCGAATGCAATCTGCCCGTACGTAATCAATCAGGTGATAATATAGCCGAAGAGTATCCTATCATAGTAGATGCGAAATTAACAATCGATAAAGTAAGCGGAGGTGCTGCGTAATGTTTAATATCGGAGATAAGGTTAAAACGTTAGATGGCGTTATAGGAACAATCGATTCTTATTACGGAGACAAGGAGGTTGCGACCGTTATCGTCAGCGGAAATGCTTACGATTTAGATGAGGTAATGCCTTTAGACGATTATGGTATTCATGCGCCTGCTAGCGAACTGTATGACGCATCCAAAGATGATCGCGATTTAGTCGTGGGTAACGCTTCAAGAATATATAAAGCGGTAGAGCATTTAAATGAAGCCGCAGATTTATTACTTCGAGTTGCGGAAGATTTAGATGAGTAATAAGACGTATATAACGCTATTAACACTAAGCGTTATACTGACGGTTATTTTAATCGTAAAGAATGCGATTATATTCTCGGATAACGCTTTGAGTACGTTAATAGGACTGTTATTTTTCGAATTAATGCTTGTCTACGATTACTATTACGCAAAAAGGAGGCGTTAATTATGACGTATAAATTTAGCGTTTGGGAAGTATACGACGAAAGAAGACGCCGCGTTGGCGTTTATACAACGAAAGAATACGCAGAAAAAGCGTTATTGGACTTGCAGGCGCAGAAGGAACTTGACTATGGCGCATTCTGCGGGATTAACGAAATTAAAGTAAACGGAGGTAAAACGGATGGAATTTAATTATGATTTATTAGATGATTTATTAACGGTACAACGTGAATTTGACGCAAGAATTACGACTAAGCGCTTAGGTGATACTACGCTTGCTTATTTCGTAGAATTATTCGAATGGCTTAACTCGAAAGAATTGTTTAAGAATTGGAAAGCGTCACCGGGAAAAGGCTTAGACGTTGAGTTAGACGAATTAGCTGACGTATTAGCGTTTGCATTATCGTTAATCGGGCAAGGCTTAGATGCGATTGAAGATGAAGAAGAAGTAGCGCTTGAATACATTGTTGCCGAAGTAAACGAAGGGTTAGCGAAGATTACAGACGGATTCACGTTAGATAAGTCGGAGATAACATTATACTACATTCGTTTATTATTAAACGCGGTATTTGAAGACGAGCAGCCTTCATTAACGCTAGACTCCTTAGCGTTTCTATTAGCGCAGCCGTTCGTTATTGCAGAAGTTTATTATAATACAGACGCGTTAATTGAGGCGTATAAAGCGAAGATGGCGCGTAATCACGCGAGACAAGACGGTACGGCTGACGAAGATAGAGGATATGTTTAAACGAATATTGCGCCTTATGGCGCTTTATCGCTCTTTTAACGGATTTATACCAAAGAAAGATGGAGGCGAATGTGAATGACGAGTGATTATAGAGGCGCACCGTTATCGAGCCATACGGTTAGGCTGCGCTGCACAGTCAATTTCGACATAATAGAAGACGTATTAGCCCATACCGAGCAAGATGCGTTGGATACCATCGACGAGTGTATGGTTAGAGCGAATCTTATACGTGAGTACGACGAGTTATTCTCGGACATCGTATCTTTTGGCGTAATAGAGGCGACTATCGCAGAAAGAAACGAAGATTAAACGAAAGAAGGACGATATATGCAAGAATTAGCGAAAGAACTTATGAAGCAACTTGACGAATTCCATACGTATCCGCAACCGTATGATGACGCGTTAGAACAATGGCTACATCAATCGTATGCAGACGTATATAAAGCGGGTAAAAAGGTTAATTGGGGCGTAGTTTACTTTAGCCCGTCAAGTGCAAACGCTTGCCCTCGCGCATTATACGAAAAGGCGAAGAAAGCAAGACGCGATAAGAAAGAATGGCCTCCGCATCAAAGACGATGGTTAGCGTTAGGAACGATGGTGGGCGATATGTTGCAGCATGAAATGCTACTATGTGAACGCCATTACGAAAAGTTTACGGGCAAGAAACCGCGATTTACGATGGGAATGGTTAATGGCGGTAAATGGCCTGCGTTTGAAGACTTCATTTATACGCAGCATAAAGTCGAACATAACGGTGAAACGTTCTATTTAATGGGTACTTCGGACGGCATTATGATCGATAACGAAACAGGCAAGAAAGTCGGTTTAGAGATTAAATCGAAGCAGCAGACGCCATCAATGACGTCGATTAGAGCGATGACTGCGCCTAAGGAAGACCATGTTAAACAATGCGTATGCTATTCGATTATGTACGATGTCGATAAGTACATTATTGCGTATTACAATACGGCCAAAAAAGGTTGGTATTTAACGGAAGACGAATACGCTAAGACGCCCGATTTACGATTATTCGACGTAGATGTAACGCAAGAAGCGAAAGAAGACGTGTTAGACTATTTCGCTGACATCACACGTAGAGTACGCGAAAACGATCCACCGTTGCCGGACTTATCGAAATGGAAGTTTAACGATTATAAGGACGCAATTAGCGCTTCTATTACGGCAGAAGAGCTTGCGACGTTAGAAACCGTTGCAGAATTCTTAGTCGAGGATATGGCGGCTTGGGAACGTAAAAGCGTTTATGAATCATTGGACGATATTAAACGAAGATTTGACGAAAGACAGGCGGTATAATTTTACGATTTGTGTGCGAAATAGCGATGTAGATTCGTTAAATAAGTAGGAGGCGATATTATGACGAAGGAATTTAAGATGACGAAGTATTACGTAAGATACCCGAGTATTGACGGCGTACTAAACTGCTCTATCGGTTATATCAATTACGATACCGAATTAGACCGCTATATAATAGACGACTATGCCGAGGAGTTTGGCGAATACGTAACGCAGTTTACATCGGCTGACATCGTTAAGTTTCCGAAAGCAATTTTAGACGCTATCGGTAAAGGCGTTCTAGTATTGGAGGCGGTCGAGTGAGCGAAACATATCTCGGGCTAGACTTGTCGTACAGTAAATCGGGATGGTGCGTTATCGAAGTTAAAGACGGTGTACCATCGATAAAAGCAGCGGGCTTAATCAAGTCTGATACGAATAAACCGAGCGAACGGCGTATTGACGACACAGTAACCGAAATTAAGTACATCGCAAGTAAGACGAATCCGAAGGCGCTAATCAAAGAAGCGTCAATCATTCGTCAAGTATCGTCTGCAACACCGGTTATTAAGACACACGCCGTATATGAACACGAATTAGCAGCGTATTATCCGTTACATGACGTAAGCAACTCGACTGTTAAGGCGTGGGCTAGAACGGTATTAGGCGCAGATGGAACACGTAAGGATAAGGCGATGATCGCTGAAGCCGTAGAAAGGTATTATGAACGAAAAATAAACGAAATATGGACGCCTAGAGGCAAGTTATTAGACGATGTAGCCGATGCAATAGCGTTGGCAACGTTATGGCTTGAACGTGAAGGCGTTATTCAGACGAAGTATAAACGAAATTAAGTGGAGGTATGGCGATGAAAGAGATTTTTGCTTACGGATTTATTCTAGCGGCTAGCTTCGTGCTGCCGTTCATATTCGCTTTAGTTGTTGGTGGTATTGCTGACGTATTCTTTGTCGTGGATGTACTGCATAATGCGTTAATTTACGCAGAATATACGCTAATGTTCGTTGCTATTCTGTTAGCGTTAGACTACGTACAGGTGCATACGAATGAAGAAGATTAAGATTGTGTACTATAGTCGCACAGGTAACGTTAAAGCGTTTGTTGAACGTTATTTAAACGAGTATGAAACGGTAGACATTAGCGAAGTAAAGGCGATAAATACGCCATACGTTCTTATTACGCCAACATACGATTTCGGACAAGTACCCGAAGTTGTGACGAAGTGGCTACGTAAGAATAACGGATGTATGGTCGGAGTAATAGCGTCGGGCAATATGGCGTGGGGAAAGTTATACGGTCATGCAGGCGATGTTTTATCCGATATGTACGATGTGCCACTATTAGCGAAGTTTGAACTACGAGGCAATGTAGCAGATGGAATGCGAATTGAGTACGAATTAGAACGATTATTAGACGAAAAGGGGAAGATATTATGAGCGGTATTACTAAATTAAATGAGGCGTACGAAGAAGTATCTGCGTTGGTGACGAAAGACGATGCTGAAAGCGTGGCGTTAGTTTTAGCGAGCGCAGGCGACGAAGCTACGATTAATTTTAAAGGATCGGTGCTAGCTTTAGCGTTTATGCTTACTAAGAGCGAAGAGTTAGCCGGAGACTTATATCAAGCGGCGCAGATGGCGCTATCATATTTAGCTGACGAAGACTAATCGAAAAGGAGACGATATTATGATCGAAATTAAAGCAGGACAGGTGTGGCGTACTGAAAACGGTACAGACGTTTTAGTCGTAAAAGATGGAATGCTTTTTAATGCTGAAAGACCGAAATATAACGCTATTACACTAGAGGGAAACATCATACCTGCGTTTAATCCGTTATTAATCAACCCCGTACCTTTGCATGAATTCAGGAAAGATGCGAAATTATCGCATAAAATAGCGAATACATTACGTGGTTATTATGAGTAATTATACGGATAACTACGGCATATTTAAACTTATTGATGGCGGTTGGGCGCTTCTTTCAACGCACGAGACGTTGGATGAGGCGTTAGACACCGCAGCCCATTTAAACGAAACAAACGAAGAAATGTACGCAGTCGATTATATTGACGGCGCAGAAAGAGGTGTATCGAATGATATACGGAGTATTCGAAGTAATTAACGAGGGTACTAGCGACGAGATACTCGTTTTAGTTAAGGCGTTTGCTCACGAATTCGACGCAATAAAATTCGCAAACGTTAGTTATTACGTAGTTAAGCCTATTATTATCGAAGGGTATTATCACATCTACGGAGATGAAAACGAATTTTAAACGAATAAATAGCGCAGAAAGATGCGTAGAAAGAAGGCGGTATTTTTGACGAAGAAAAAGACAGCAATAGAATTAAATAACGAAGTTATGGAACGTGATGCAAACGGTAATCTTGCATTCAATCCGCAAAAAGATGCCGAAGCAGTAAAGGCGTACTTTATCGATCATGTCAACGTCAACATGCGATGGTTTCACGACTTAGCCGAGAAGATCGAATATTTAACCGATAATAACTATTGGGATGCGGAGTTGTTGGCGCAATATTCGTATGAAGAAATTAAATCCGTATTTAAAGCAGCTTATGCGAAGAAGTTTCGATTCCCTTCGTATATGAGCGCATTTAAGTTTTATAACAATTACGCATTAAAATCAGACGATAAGAAGACGTATTTAGAACGATACGAAGACCGTGTGTCGATTGTTGCGTTGTTTTTCGGTAAAGGTAGCGTAGATACTGCGCTAGACTTCGTAGAACTGTTAATAACGCAGCAATACCAGCCCGCGACGCCCACCTTCAATTTATAGGAGGCTTTATAAGGAAACTTATATCGAAAACCCGTCTAATCAAAGGACGTCTCATGGAGATAACTATTGAGCTAAATCTACTTACATACCTCGTCTATTATTATAGGAGGGGTTGAATGTATACATTATATCGAATAAGCAATTTAGTAAATGATAAGGTTTATTTCGGAATATCTTCGCAAGTAGAGAAAAGATTCGGTCATCATAGAAGAACACTTAGTTATGGAACTCACGGGAACAAAGAAATGCAAAAAGATTATGATGACGGAGTAGAGTTTATTTTCGAAATAATTAAAGAGGGACTAAGCGAAGAAGAGGCAGCAGCTTTAGAAAAGAGTTATATTTCTCTGCACAGGGATAGAGTGTATAACTTTGCTTATAGTGGGAAGCCAAAAGAACATACAGTCGAAACTAAACGAAAAATATCCGAAAGTAAACGAGGAAAAACGACAGGCAAGGATAACCATTTTTATGGCAAGACTCATACCCCGGACTCTATAGCTAAAATGAAAGAATCGCTAAGCCGCATAGACAGATCGGGCGGTAATAACCCGTTTTCAAAAAAAGTTATAGTGAATGGAGTCGTTTATGGTTCTGTAAAAGAGGGGATGGCTGCCTCGGGGTTAAAGAAGTTTAGGTTTTATAAAGCACTTAGAGACGATACAAATGACGATATAAGGTATGTAAGTTAGTAAATGCGCAACGACTATCGAAAGCACACTTTTGTGTAAGCGAGTAGAGTACATTCAAGCGAATGGAAACGGCGGGAATCCTTCGGGATTATGACATAGTCTACTCTTTGCAGCGATGTAAAGCAGTTCATAAGAGAACGGGCAACGCTTAGCGAACGTTGTCGAATATTTGGCTTAAATGTAGGGAAAGCACGTGGAGGCGAATTCATTTCGTGTTTCTTGCTCGAATGTGGCGACTCTTTAAACGACATTAACATGATGAACTCGACTGCGCGACAGTTATCGAAGATTGGTGGAGGCGTTTCGGCTAATTTAACTAAGACTAGGGCGAAAGGCGAAACGATTAAAGGTGTAGAAAACGTATCTTCGGGCGTTGTACCGATTATGAAAAACTTAGACCAATCGTTTAGGCACATCAATCAGACGGGCGCAAGAACGGGATCATGCTCGGTATACCTAAACGTATTCCACGCGGACATCTACGACTTTTTAGCGACTAAGCGTATTAGCGCAGACGACGATGTACGTTGTCCTACGTTAAATCTAGGAGTGGTTATTCCCGACAAGATGATTGAACTCGCTAGAAATAACGAGCCTATGTACGTATTCTATCCGAAGAACTTCTACGACGTTACAGGCGAACATCTTGACGAAGTAGACTTGACGGCTAGATACGACGAGTTCGTTGCCAATCCCGAAATCAGACGAGATAAAATCGATCCTAGAGCGTTATTAGAACGTATTGCTATTACGCAGATTGAGTCAGGGTATCCGTATATATTATTCGAGGATACTGCGAATAGAGCGCATGCGTTGGATAATCTCGGCAAGGTAAAGTTTTCCAACTTATGCTCGGAGATACTCCAATACAGCGAGTTATCCGAGTTTGGCGACTACGGTAAAGGCGAAGATAAAATCGGTTTAGACATTTCGTGTAACTTAGGCTCGCTAAACATTGCTAACGTAATGAAATCGGGAGACATCGGCAAAGCCGTAGTACAAGCGGTTGATGCGTTAAATACAGTATCCCGCAGTAGTGACGTACAGAATGCGCCTGCCGTTAATAAGGCGAATAAAGAGATGCGTTCTATTGGGTTAAAAATCGCCTAGCCCAATTAAAAGTCTGCTATATGCTGGAAAGCCTTAAAGATTGATGGTACTTGAATCTTACCAATTCGTTAAAGTGAAAATCCATCAATATGTAAATAGGTAATCAGCAGGGAAGTCGTGGTTGACCCCTCAGAGGCTATACGCAGACTAACTTAACTATTAAAAGAAAGGGGGATTCTGATGGAGATTTGGAAGGATATAGAAGGCTACGATCCTAAGTATCAAGTAAGTTCTCAAGGTAGAGTAAGAATTAAAGAGAATACGACTTTTAGATTTAATATGGGGAAACTTAGACCTTATACTCAAAAGGAAAAGATAGTTAAGCAGTCGGATAACGGGTGCGGATACTTGAAAGTAGGGTTAACCGATACGCATGGAAACAGAAAGAATGCTTACGTTCATAGATTAGTAGCTATTGAATTTTTAAGTAACCCTAACCAACTTCCTCAAGTAAACCACATTGACGGAGATACTTACAACAATTCTTTAGATAACTTAGAGTGGGTTGATAGAAGAGATAACATGCTACACGCTATTGATGTTTTAAACTTCATGCCTAACACAGACGGAATAAACGACCCTAGACCTGTGCAGCAGTTAGATCGACATTCAAAACAAGTAATTGCCGAATATAGTTCCATTTCAGATGCTCAAAAGGACACAGGTGTACGGCATATATCTAGTGTTTGTAGAGGGTGTAGAAAATCTGCCGGAGGATTCCTTTGGAGATACAAAGAAAGTAGTTAAGTGAATGATATAGTCCAACCCCCTAATAAATATCGGGAAACCGAGGGTATTACATTGTAGGCGCAATGAATTTGCACGGATACCTAGCAAGCGTAGGCATTCCGTATGAATCAGAAGAAGCGATTGAGTTCGCAGATACATTCTTTATGACGGTTAACTATTGGTCGCTTGTTGCATCGAATATCGAAGCACAGAAGACGGGCGAATCATTCTACGGTTTCGAAGGCAGTAAGTACGCAACAGGCGAATATTTTGACGAATATATCCCGAAACTTCCCGAATTGAAGTCGGATAAAGTTAAAGCGTTATTCGAAGGAATGCACGTTCCTAGCGAATTAGATTGGCGTCGCCTAGCAGACGATGTTAAAGCGTACGGACTGTATAATTCTTACAGATTAGCAATCGCACCAAATGGCTCAATATCGTATGTACAGTCGGCTACTGCGTCAGTTATGCCGATTATGGAACGTATTGAAGACCGTACTTATGGCGACAGTAAAACGTACTATCCGATGCCGGGATTAAGTCCGCAGACGTGGTTTATGTATAAAGAAGCGTATGATATGTCGATGTTTAAAGTAATCGATTTAATTGCAACTATTCAACGCCATGTCGATCAAGGAATATCGTTTACTGTATTCGTTAAAGATTCGATTACAACACGAGAATTAACACGCATTCAACTATATGCGCACTATAAAGGCATTAAAACGTTGTATTACGTAAGACAAAAGAGCGTAGGACAGGAGGAGTGCTTGAGTTGCAGCGTTTAAGCGTGAGAGACATTAAATGTGGAGATGTATTTGAGTCTAATAAATGTGGCAAGTATAAAGTATTGAGAGTCGAGTCTTCGGTTAAAGTTTATATAGAATTTTTAGAAACCGGGTTCAAACGGTATGTTTCTATAAGCAGTATGACAAGCGGAAGTATTAGAGACGGGTTTGTTAGGACTGTTTGCGGAGTTGGGTATTTAGGGTACGCAAAGTCAACAGACGACTTAAATCTGTATAGTGTGTGGAAAAGTATGATTGAGCGATGTTATCGTAAAACACATGTACATTATAAAAATTACGGAGGCAAAGATGTTAGCGTTTGTGATAGATGGCACAGTTTCGAGAACTTCTTGACAGACGCTAAAGAGTTAGAGGGGTATAAGGAAAAGTCTAATAGCGACTATAAATATGAATTAGACAAGGATCATAAGTGTTTGAACGGCGACAAGATATATTCCCCTACAACATGTATGTGGTTACGTGCTGACTTAAATAACGCGAATAGAACAAATAACGCTCACATACTAGCCTCACACCCTATATACGGAGATATAGAATTTAGGAACATCAGAAGATGGTGTAGGCATACGGGTCACATCGTTCAACGGATAACTCACATATTAAAATACGGCGGAACACACTACGGATGGACTTTTAAACGTATTGAGCACTAGAAAGGACGGATTAAATGGCAATTATTACGGCAGAAAAATTAAAAGAACGCTATACCGCAGGGAATTGGTCGGTGGCAGACGATTCTTTCTCGAAGATGTTCTTATTGCAGAATTTAAAGCAGTTTTGGCTTCCCGAAGAAGTAGCACTAGCAAACGACCTATTAACGTGGAAGTCGCTAACACCCGAAGAGCAATTCGTTTATAAATCAGTATTAGGTGGCTTAACGCTGCTTGATACGATACAGGGTGACATTGGAATGCCTTCGATTATGGACGCAGTAGAATCGCATCAACAGAAAGCCGTGCTATCGTTCATGGGCGCAATGGAGAACGCAGTTCATGCACGAAGCTATTCGAATATATTCATGACGTTAGCGCCACAGAAAGAGATTGACGAGGTATTCGAGTGGATAGAAAATAACGAATACTTGCAACGTAAAGCAGAAATTATCGTTGACTACTACGAACAAGCAGACGTAGACACGTATTCTGCTATGGTTGCGAGTGTAGCGCTAGAATCGTTCCTATTCTATTCGGGATTCTTTTACCCGTTATATCTCGCAGGACAAGGTAAATTACGTGCAAGTGGCGATATTATATCGTTAATTATTCGAGATGAGGCTATCCACGGCGTATATGTCGGGCTACTTTCACAGAAAAAGATAGAATCGTTTGAAAACGAACATAAGGAGAACATTACCGAAACTGTATTCGAATTATTCGATCGTTTGCTTGAAAACGAAATAGCATATACGCGCTCACTGTATGACGGAATCGGATTAACGTTAGAAGTTATCGATTTCTTAAAGTATAACGCCAATAAAGCGCTTATGAATTTAGGATACGAGGCAAGATACGAACATGACCCCGTTAATCCAATCGTAATGAACGGATTAGTGACAGATACAACCGCCATTGACTTCTTTAGCGAAAAAGGGACGATGTATAAGAAGGCTACGGTAGAAGCGATTAGAGACGAAGATTTCGTATTTGACAATGTAAACGATTTTCAAACGAATTAGAAACGTAGAAAGATACGCAGAAAGAGGGCGATATATTGGACGCTAATCCAACGTATTATATTCAGATATTCTTAAAGAGCGGTCATGAGTTGTTTGCGTATGTATGGCGTGATGATTACGAGCGTTTAATGACCGCCTTTAATTCGCCATTAAGACGGTTTATACGAACACCTATCGTATTGCCGTCAATAGATGGCGGCGAGATAGCGTTTAGAGTTTCGGACATAAACTTCGTTATTAAATCGAAGGACGAACCGGAAGACATAAACACGGAGGACGAATTATATGACGAATAAACTGCACGGAAACGTATTATTATACGGTCTACGTGAACGAATGACAGACGAGCAAGAAGCGATGGTTCAATCGATACTAACGAATAGGTTGACGATTGTGAACGCCGCGGCAGGAACAGGTAAGACGACTATTGCCGTTGCTATGGCGAAGTATTTATACGAAACAAAAGGGCAACGTTGCGTATTCTTATTCGGTACACCGCAAGAGCGTACATTAGGCTATAGACCGGGCACAACTGCGGAGAAAGAACTCGAATACTTAGCACCATTGATTGACGCTTTACAAGAATGTGGCGAACAAGACCCGCTAAACGTTATTCAACAAGCGGGAGATTTCGTTGGTAGCGATAAGAAGTGGGTTGAGGCGCGTTCACATACGTTTACACGTGGAACGAATCTAAAAGGCAAGACGGTTATCATCGAAGAAGCACAAAGTCTTACTAGAGGCGAATTAAAGAAAATTTTAACGAGAATTCACGATTCATGCACGGTTATCATGATAGGCCACGAAGGACAGATCGACTTACCTAAAGCGTCAACTAGCGGATTTGTGCCATATATAGAGCATTTTAGAAACGAAGAGTACTGCTGCGTCGTTGAGCTGACAAAATCGTTTAGAGGCGAACTTGCGCAACACGCAGACAATTTAACATGGGAGTGAGGCGTGTGACAAAAATAATTACATTATCTAGTGGCAAAGAGTGTCTTGTTGACGATGATGTATACGAATGGGCTTCTGCTAATAAATGGTCTGATGACGGAAGAGGGTATGCCATCAGAAGAGTCAGAGACGGGAGAAATAGCACCGAAAAGATGCATAGGCTAATAATGAACGCAAAGGAAGGCGAGTACGTCGACCATATTAACGGGATACCGTGGGATAACCGACGAGAAAACCTTAGGATAACGACTAATCAACAAAACTGCTTCAATAGAGGCCTTTATGCTACCAATACAACAGGTTATAAAGGTGTGTCAAAGATAAAGAGTTCCGGCAGATATGTCGCTAGTATACATCTTGACTACAAGAAAAGACATTTAGGCGTCTTTGCAACCGCATTGGAGGCCGCTAGAGCATACGATAAAGCAGCTATAGAATTGCACGGGGAGTATGCCGTTATAAACGGCGTATAAACGAAAAATAAACGAAAGAAAGGACGATTTTATGGCGAACATAGACGTACATTTTAGTAGCGCTACAAACGAGTGGGCTACGCCACAAGCGCTATTTGACGCTTTAAACGAAAGATACACTTTTACGTTAGACCCTTGCAGCGACGGATTAAACGCTAAATGCGCTAAATTCTTTACGATTGAAGACGATGGGTTAGCGCAGGATTGGTCGCGGGACACCGTATTTATGAATCCGCCTTATGGACGAGCAATAGGCGAATGGATACGTAAGGCATACGAAGAAAGTTTAAAAGGCGCGACGGTAGTTTGTTTAATTCCGTCAAGAACGGATACGAAATATTGGCATGATTACGTAATGAAAGCGGACGAAATCTGCTTAATTAGAGGACGAGTTAAGTTCGGAGGCAGTAAACAGTCTGCGCCGTTCCCTAGCGCTATAATAACGTTTAGTGGCGCAGAGAGAGAGAGAGAGAGAGAGAGAGTCCGTTACTGACGAGTATGGACGTTATAAACGATAAATAAACGAAAAGAGGACGATAGAATGGATAAACTGTTTACAACGAAATCATGCACGCAATGTGCCGCATTAAAACCGCACTTATCCGCAAATAACTTAGACGTAGAAATCATCGACGCCGAAGATAATCCCGAATTAGCGTTTGAACACGGAATCATGAACGTTCCAACAATCGTTACTACTAACGGTGACAGATACGTAGGTGGCGCAGAAGGAGTGCGTTATATCCACGAAAGGAAGGCGAAGTAAATGCGTGAATTACTATACAGATTTAGTTTAGCGTGGCTTCTAACGTTATTTGTATTGGCACTAAACGTTATTATATTTAACGATCCATACGAAGAAACCGAGGGTATACTCGCTATATTCGTAAATGCTGCTGCTATCACCGCAGTATCATACGTATTCGAATATTACGATGATTGGAGATACCGCCGATGATTAGATTCGTACCAAACGCAATAATGACGCTAATTGTCGTGTTACTACTCGCTGCTAAGACGGCAGTAGTGACGGATGTAACGCCTAATTGGTTATTCTACGTTGATAACTATATAACGGTTTATATCATTTTTGCGATATTAGACGTACTTAATTACGTATATTTACGATGGAATGCAGGAGGAGACGAAGTATGACGAATAAACAGGTATATTTAGCAGGCGATCTTTTAACGTATGGCGCACAACGACAACGAGCGTATGAAGCCGAAGAAATACGTAAGATAGGTGTTGATGTATACGCACCGCAAGAAGACGCTTCAATAAACGATAAAGCTAACGCAGTACAGGAAGGGTTGGCGGAAAGAATCGTTAATAACGACACGCAGGGTATTATGTCATCGGACATTATCGTTATCGATGTACATGAGAACGGCAAAGGAACGTTAGTCGAACTCGGGCAGATAAAAGGTATGAAGGATATGGCGACGATTATTCTCGGCTATTTCGAGTTAGCAAACGAAGGATTACTCGATAAAGAAGACGTGTTATACGCTATCGAGTGGTGCTGCACAGATGTCGTTAAAAAACGTATACTACCGCACAACACCGACATCAGACGTTTAAATACGTCATCACAATCGGGCGATCGTCGTGAGTATGGTGTTAATCAGTACGTTTACGGTACGGTTTTAGATTTAACGGATGGATACGGATTCTATGAATTTGACGAAGTATTAGACGAATTAAAAACGTTAAAAGACGGTGAATATTAATGCGATGTATTCTCGTAACAGATAACGGTTGTTTAGCGTCCATGACCGCAAGGAATTGGGCGCGCGGCCGTAATATAGAAATCGTTGATGTAAACGAAGTACCCTCCGTAATAACCCTATATGGCGTAGTGAAGTTTCCGACGCTATTAACTATCGGAGATTACGGATTAGTTAACGGAAGAGTTGACGGATTTAACGAAGGCAAGTATAACGATGTTTTAAACGATATTTAGACGAAAAAGGAGACGTTATTATGACGAATAAAAGAACGATTAAAGCAGGAGATTTATTGTATATTACGAAATTAAGCGGAACGGTCGATGAAGCAATCGTAACCGCATTAGAAGATCAAACGGAAGATAATACGATAATACGATTTGCCCCGTCGATGGGCGGAGATTCTTTACTTGATACGAGTGATAAGGATGCATCTGCATGGCAATTCGCAGATGAATACGCAGAACAAGCGCAAAAAGAGTACGACGATGAAGCGCTAATGCCTTCGTATAGTGAAGTTGCAACATCGTTAGAAGACTTTACAGGAGTTGGTATTACGCCCGAATCGTTAGCATTCGAAAGTAATACGGATAAGACGTTAAAAACGATTACGCCTGCGAGTCTATCTTTTAACGAATATGCCCCGAAGAAAGATGCCGTTAATCATCCCGATCATTATACGACAGGCAAGACGGAAGTTATCGATATTTTAGAGGATTTAGCGTCACGTTACGATAATCCCGTAGATGCTTACTTAGTCGCTACTGCTGCGAAGTATTTATTCCGTAGTCCGTTTAAAGGGGCGCAAGAGCAAGATATTCGTAAAGCGGTATGGTACTTAACGAGACTTGCAGATAATATCGCAAAAAGAAACGAATTATAAACGAACAACGTTGTACTCATCAAACGCAATAAAACGGTTATTTGTTAGGTCGGTATTAAGCGTATAAATTATCGACTTAATATCGCTAGCATTACCGTGCATTCGGGCAACCTCTTCTTTCAACCGTGCAGACGTTATATAACTGCTTTTATCGATATAGAACGAATTACCGAATTTATCGATAATAAATTGGCGGGTTTGTCGATTGTACGCTAATCCGACTCGTCCGCCTTTTTTTAATCCGTGAGTTACGTAAAAGTCTTTAGATAGATAGAATCGGCGGTACGGATAATCAAACGTTATTTGCGGTATTTTATCCGCAGGTATTGCGAAAAAGCCCTCGGGCAGTGCGTTAGACATACGATATAACTCCTTTGAACGATTATTTAACGATATTATACGATATTCAAACGAAATTTACAACGAAAGTAGCGTGAATTAATGGTAGAAGTAACGAAAAAGCAACGATACACACCCGAATTAATTCGGGGTTTACTCGAAAATAGAGCGTTTTTAAACGATTTAGACGATATTCACACGACAACTGCAACGTTACCTATTATCGATTTCAAGATTGCCGTAGAAAGATGCGAATTTACTGCGAGTGAGCAGCGTATATTAGACACGGTTTATACTGACGATGTGAGAATATATAACGATTCAGTCGCTTATTGGGCTAAACATTCCGGCGTATCTACTCGATCTATTTACTTATTATGCGAACAGGTAATAGCGAAAGTAGACGCAGAAATGAATCGGGGGTTAGCGCATGTATAGTTTTAGTGACGATTATAAGACGGATTTTTCTGCGTATGTAGACGACCTCTTTCTGCGATTAAATACGCTAGGATACGGCATATACACGCAAGAAGAGCGCATAGAAGACGCTAAAAGATTAACGGACGCTTATATAACGCAGACAAATAAGCGCCCTGCTACGGGGCAGCTAGATCGATTATCTACGTTAATACTGAAAGAAGATAAAAAGAAACGCAAAGGTAAGGCGGTAGTAGTCGAAGAGTATCCGGCATTATCCGAAAGGCAGTTGGAAACACGAATGAGAAACGAAACTTCTTTTATTGGTTCTAGCACGTATGACTCGGCGGGGGTTAACCGAAATATGCCTACACGAATTAACCGAATAAAAAACGAATTAAAGACGAAGAAGATTAAATAACGTTTCAGTCAACGGTATTCAAACGTAGAAAGAGACGCAGAATAATGCGGGGGAGTCATGCGAATTAAGTTTCGCAAGTCTTCTCCGTTTTTTTTTCGATCTTTCTTCGGATTAGCAACGCTACTAAATTGCAGAAAGAGCGTATAATTATATCGGAGGGGGTTTCGCTGATTTAGTTTTAATGCTATGAATCGAATTTTTTCCTACGTTACTTATAAAACGAACCGAACGGGGTTTTGACGATTATGTAATGGCAACCTCATTCGATTTTTTTTCGCTAGCATTCTACGGAATAACTCCGGTGAATAATTGATCGGAGGGGGTCAACGTGATTATGCAAGGCGGCGTTAGTTCGATTTTTCGCATTAGGCTGCGGAGTATCCACGAATAAAGAAACGCAAAAAGAACGGAAGGGGGCGTTATGTAATGTGTTCGAAGTTTGATCGATTTTTTCGCTTTTTTACGCATCTTTCTTCGGTAAACATCGAGAAATGACGGATTAAGACGCATTTTAAACGAAAAAAAACGCCTCCCGACGAAAGGAGACGCTATAAACGAAAAATAAACGAATGGATACGGTCGATGTTGCTGCGCAGCATATTCGATTATCCAATATTTATAACGATGACGAGTCGTTATGTATGTAGTTTATCGCAGATTTAAACGAATGTCAAACGAATTATTTCTGCGATTACATGCGTATGCGCGCGTATGAATGCGATTATGTACGCGCACGTATAGCGGATTTTTTGATCGCAAGTTACGTTATAGCATTATGCGCCTCTTTATGCGATCTAAATTCGTCTGCCTACGTTACATGCGTATCATGCTGCGCGCCTTTAGTGGATTTTTAGTGCCTAATTACGTTATAAGGTCATTTTACGTTTATGCACGCCTGCGCATGAGTACGCCTGCACTTCGTGTGTCGCGATTGCAGCGCCTTCCAACGGATTTTTGGTGCCTAATTACGTTATAGGCGATCGCTTACGTGTCCGATCGTGTGCTCGACGCGCTGCGTGCTGCACCGTGGCCGCCGCCTCCAACGGATTTTTGGCCGCCGAATACGTTATAGGGGATAAGCCGCCTATTCCGCCGCTTGCAGTCGCTTGCAGCAACCGCCGCAGCAGCCGGAGCGTGTACATGCAGGTATATGCGGATTGCTTGCGTATGAATCTTATGCAGTTTTTATGTATATAAACGCCATAAAGGCGGTAAATTTATTTTTTGAATCGTCCACAATCGCAGCAGCTGCGCCGTTTTGCTCGTATTTGCTGCGGATAAAGCGCGTCTCTTTCTTCTATTAAGTGGCGGCAAAAAGTCGTAAATATTCGCGCTTGCAATATCGCAATGCGTTTGTTATGATGGTGACAGTTAAGAAAGGCGGTGACACAATGAACGCAATCGAGCAGGTAGAACACGAAATAAAAACGCTATTAAGCGGTGAAACATCTAGCAACGAAATAAGCCGAGAAAGTGGCGTTACATTATCAACTATTAGCCGACTACGAAGCGGTAAAGTTGCATTAGATAACGTATCATTTACGAATGTTAAGCGGCTTTATATCGCTAGTAATAATGTAAACGATACAGACAACGAAAAAAAGTTGTAAAAAAGCATTGCAATATTACAAACGATATGATACATTTATATCAGTTACAAGGCGGACGTCGCTTAACCGCCTATAAAATAGACTTGCGGCGTGGCGTATTAGTCCGGGTATGGTAGCGCATCTAAAAACGCTAATTGCTTAAATAAACGAAAAATAAACGAAAAGGACGGTATAACGAAATGAGAAAACGATTAGTATCTAAAGTAGCAGCGGTGTCAATGGCAACGGCTTTATTATTTGGCGGAGCAACAAACGAAAATCAAACGGAAGCAGCAACGGTTAAAAAGCCGCTAAGCACGTCGGAGCAAATCGGACGTGCAAAACAAGGCGTATGTGAAATTTATTTCGCTTGTGAATCGCTTAATACTTATGTAACGTATGCTAGCGGTAAACATACGCTACAACACTTAGACTATTACGACGCTTACGAGCCGAATAAGCGAAGCACGTTGAAGCCGGGTCGCTATTATCTATTAACGTATAGCAACGATACACCGATTAAAGCGGTCGAGTACGACGTAACGCCGAAACAAAAAAAGGCGCTTGACGCTAAGGTGAAACGTATTAAAGCGCAGCAGGCCACAGCAAAAAAGCGCGGTAAGCTGCACATGTATTACACGTATGGTGTTAAGTTTTAAACGAATTAAAAACGAATAAAGGACGGATAAACATGAAAAAATTCGCAGGTAGTCGCATTGAATTGCAACTTATTAAGTCGGAATATAATCGAGTATTAAAAGGAATGGACTATTGTTTTTTATACGAAGTATCACGCTTTGAGGATACTAAGCAGCTTATCAATTCGCTGCATAATCGTATAGCGTTAAGACGTGTTAACAAAGTAGTCGAATATAAGTAAACGAAAAATAAACGAAAAAGGACGGATAAAAATGACATTATTAAACGTATTTATAGCACCGGTAAGCAACGCATTAAAAGGACAATGGTACGACTTAACTTCGGAAGAGGGTCGCGACGCTGCGAAATTAGCCGAGTTAGCTATAACGGCGGAAGGCAAAGAAGCATTTATTTCGGATTATGAAGCGCCATTTAAAGTTGACCCTTATTCAAGCCTAGAAACATTAATTTCAATCGGTGAGGACGTGGAAGCGTTCGAAGACGACGAGGCGGCTGCATTCGCAGCATTTACGGAGTATAGCATGATTAACGACGTAATAGCAGCGATTGACACAATAAACGAGCAAAGAGTAATAAAGCTATCTAAACGCTATTATAGTGACGATTTTGATACGGCAGTCGGTGAGTGGTATGTAAACGATTATAAGCGTATGGATAACATTATCTTAGGTCAAAGCGTTACTACTTTTATCGATTGCGAGGCGGTCGGATTCGCTGCAAGATGTAACGGCTTTGTCGGTTTAGAAGGTTCAGACGAAGAGGCACATTATTTCACACTTGAAAGTAACTACGAGGAGTATGTTTATTAATCGTATATAATCGGCGGTATATCCGCCATTATGTACGGATAAACGAATTCAGTTTCTACGCATTATAAACTATAAACGAAAAGGACGGGTAAAGATGAAAAAAGAGTTAATAAAAGTGGATATAAACGACAACAAGACCGAGGTGATACGGATCAAAGACGCGGCGGACGGTTGTCCTCGTTATCTCGTACATTATGCAGCTTTAGGACTGACGAAATATCAATTTATGCATCAGTTAAGCAAGACGGGTTATAAACGCTATAAAGGTGAACACTTTACTGATTGCATTGTTATAAGTTGTAGATACATCGAAACGTATTTAAACGAAGTTTATAAACGAATTAAAGCGCTACAAACGCCATCAATCGTAACTATATCGGCAAACGGTTTATATGTCTATCACGGTAGAAACTCGAATCGTGCGAAGCAAATAGCGACGGCAACAAACGGTTATGTAAAGGAATTGCCGCCCGTTTTAACTGGCGATAGAATGGAGGCGGTATAAATGAATTATTACGAAATAGAAAAAGCGCTATATAACGTAACGTCTTACGGTGATTTTGAAGAGTTCGCGGAATCTACGTTTTTAGTCGATTATACAGAAACGGACTTCATGCACGACATAGAACGCGGCGCATATAGCGAAATAACACGCGGTACTTATAACGGCGCTACTGATACATTTACGCCGTGGACACTTTCAAACGAATCATTATTTGATACGATATTAAGCGAAATAAACGAATCAGATTTTTATAGCATGTTTTACGAAGACGAGGCCGTCGAACGCGTTAAGGCGTATACCAACGCGGATTGGGTAGAAGAGTATTGCACGTTTTACGACGTGTTTACAATCGGCAATCACGTTTATATACACAATTGATAAATATATACTATTAACGATATAATAATAATAATAGAAAACAACGGAGGCGGTATAATGAAACAAGTATACGATGTAATTATTGAGAGAATTAATAGCGGTCAATCAACCGAAGAGATTGCGGAGGGAGTAACGACTTTACACGTGGGACGCCGCGACGGATTGCGTTGGTTATTAAGTGAAGTAAAGACGCGAAACGATTTATATACGACGCTTAAAAACGAATTAAGCGACGACGCTAACGAAAAGCCGTACCACGTAAATAAAGATATTAGCTGCGCGATTGTCGATTTAATACGGGAAGACGTCGCAGCAAAACAACGTAAAGACTTCGATTAATTTCGAGGTCTTTTTTTTTCGTTTTACCTGCGAATAATTCACCACTTATTTTTTTCGAATTTAAAACGTAAAATATTATCGATCGTCCTCGCAAAATAAATCTCGTTTTCGACTTGATCCATACCCGTTTCTTTTGATTAATCGTTTAATGCGTCGCTTTTAAATCGTTTAAACGTAGAAAGATACGCAAAAAGAAATAAAACTCGCTTAAAATGCGAATGTCAGACGCTTATATCCTCATTTATCGGTGATTAAGCGTAAAAAGAGGCGCAGCATCTACTTATTTAATGCCGGGAATGCGTTCGAAAATGTACAGCGCGGCCATTCTAATTTTTCGCTATACGCTTTATTTGCGTATATAAGCCGTTTAAGCGCACAAAAGCGTTATATGATATAAACGTCTATTTGCGTATTAATATCGCTTATAACACTTTATATTCGCTTATATCGTGTGTTATACGTATATGTTATCGTACTAACAAGATATAACAACGTGATATATACGATAATAAGCGTTTAAAGCGTTATATAACGCAAGTAAGCGACATATGACATATAACCTTATCTATACTGTAATGCGCCTATATGGCCGCACATGTGGCGTATACGGTATATGTACGGTTGTTATATGCGTATATGTTAAGCGTTGATATATGTATAGCGTTGTTATACGTATGTCATTCGAATGTATAACGTTGATATAACGCTTGTTATACGTTGATATACGTACATAATACGTAGCTGCTGCGAATGTATAACGTAGATGTATTGCGTTGTGTGTAGCGAATGTGATGCTTATTCGTTGTGTGTAGCGAATGTATTGCGATGTTGCTGCGATTGAATAGCGATGTTACTGCGTAGTAATAGCGATTGAATAGCGATGCTTCTACGTGGTCGATGCATACGAGTGCAGCGCAATCAACCTCGATACCTTACGAATATACAACGATATACATAACGATAACAACGCTAGTTGACATAATGCTCCTTATCGGAAGTTAACGCAATCACTCGTAAACGTGATAACAACGCTGTATAACGCACTTAAACGCATGTAAACGATATAATGCATAAACACGTATTCAACGATATACAAGCGAATGCATAAACGAAGGCGCAGCGTATGCAATCCGAACGCATAAAAATGCATGCGACGGGGGGGAGTTTTTGCCCGGAAGATGTGCGCCTAGTATGCTTTAAAACGCGACAAAATTTTAAAACGGGACCATTCTACGTAATAAAATCGCAGCATAATCGCAGTATATCGCATAATATTCGCAGTATATCGCCTAATATTCGCAGCATAATCGCAGTAAACCGCCAAATATTCGCAGCATTCCGCCTAATATTCGCCATAAATTCGTAGAATAAACGCACATATCCGCTAAAACATCGACATATATTAACGAGATATTGTAACGCAATATTACGCCATTGATCGTAGCAAAATAGCGATATATAAGCTAATTATAACGCAAATAATATCCTATGTATTCCGATTTCGTATACCTCGTAGTAATCGAAATTTAAACGATTGAAAATGTAACAAAAACGTAATAAAAACGCACAATATCAACGATAATTGACCGCTATTGACGCAAATTGAACGGCAAAATAGTACGAAATTGAACGAAATAAAACGGAAACTGTGAATGGCGGCGCGGAGTCGACTCTCCTGCGTCAGAAAAATCGTAATAAAAACTTAATATTACTTCCATTTATTAGGAGTTATTTATACGAAATATGACGTTAGTGTTACGGATATATTACAATTTCATTAAATTACTTCACTTTTACTTCACTCGACTGCCTATATAATAGAGGCCTAAACGTATGCGTATATATACGTTGTTATTAACGCTTCTAAAACGCTTAGCGTATATATACGTTAAACAATCGCATTAAACGGTATAACGTTATAGATATTGCTAAAACGCTTTAAAGAGATACGCGCTTAAAGGCTTTGCCTTTAAGCAATCAAAATCTTTGATTTTGATTAAGCTACTTCGTTATAGCAATAACCGTAATATAGTATGCCGATAATAAAGAACGCTATAAAGCGCTTATATACGTACATATATGTATGCTTAAAAGCATAAACGTATATATGTATGCAAATATAAAAGATAAAGATACGCTGAATGACGACGGCTAACGAGCGGCCTAATGCTCGGATAAACGTCCTACAAGACGGTATAAAGGGGTGGCGAAAGTGAGTACAAACGAATTAAATAACGATGCATACCTTGCGTACGTAAACGATATTCTAACGAATCCTAAACGAAAGATTACCGGTATCAGTACGAAGAAGTACGACATCGACGACGATATTACAACGATAATGATTACAGTAGCGCCATGTGATGACGATGAGTAGTTACGATACATTGTCGGAAAAACAGAAAGAGGTTGCGGAGTTAATGGTAGAAAACGCCATTGAACGCCGTACCGATAAAGACATTAAAAAGCTAACGCAGGCACAACTCGGCGAGGCGGTAGATGTTACCGATAGAACGATTAGAACGTGGCAGAAAGACCCTGCGTTCTTAGCGTACTTAGAGCATTTATCTCGTATAAAGCTACAGGCGGCAATGCCCGACTTTATTGCGGCATTGATTTCGAATTTAGAGCGCGGCCAAAACTTATCTACGAAACAACTCGACTTAATGGCGACTATTGCTGATTGGAAACCCGATCCTAAGAGCGCAGCAAGTACGATTAACGTACAACTCGGCGCATCATCGTTGGAAGAACGTATTGCTAAATTGGAAGAGCGTAAGAAGACGATTTATGACGCTTCTCCCGTAATCGAACATAAGGCGGCCGCACATGAAGCCGACTAATATGGCGCTAGGCGACAACGGATTCTTATTGCCGAGAGAAGATCGCCTACGCATGCAGGAACTGTTAGAAGCCGAGTTAGACTTGTTATATGCAATCGTTAAATCGGGCGAAGCTAATTCGCTAGACTTAGAACGATTCGTAACCGTAGATGAGCAAGTGCAGCAATTAGAACGTATTAATGCGTGTGAATTTGATGTTGCCCGTTTTGCAATCGAATATTTTAGCGATGACGCTAATCCCGAGAACGACGAGAACTTGATTCCGAAAGGCGTTAATTACGCTAATATGTCGAAGTTCCATAAGGAGTTTAGCGCAATGCTATCGAATATTGCGTTAGGCAAAGCCGATAGCAACATCGCGTGGGCTTGTCCTCGTTCGCATGCAAAGACGGCGTACGGATCGAATATATTCCCCGTACATCAAGGCGTGTATAAACACCGTACTTTTATCGTTGTTATATCGGAGACGGTAACGGTGGCAGGCGCATTCATTCAATGGGGCAACCGCCAATTTAAGTTTAACCGTAAATTAATCGATGATTTCGGTACATTGTTATTCGAACGTCCCGCATTAAACGAGTTAGACAACAAAGAAGAGTATGTAACGCAGAACGGTGTCAAAGTAATGGCGCGTGGTGCGGGCGGACAGATGCGTGGTATGCGTTACGGTAACACACGTCCGCAGCTAATGATATTTGACGACTTAGAAGGCGAAGAAGACGTTAATACGAAAGAGCAGCGCGCTAAGATGCGAAATTGGTTTAACGAAGAAGCGCTTCCTGCGATGGATAAAGTTAAGGGTATGGCGTTATACGTCGGTACAATCCTTTGTTACGATTCACTGCTCGACATCGTTATCCGTAAGGACAGACGATTTAAGAGTAAACGGTATAAGGCCGTTGAGTCCTTCGCTAGTAATACCGAATTGTGGGAAGAGTGGCGGCGCATATATCTAGCAGACGACGAACAGGCGCAAGAGAATGCAAGAGCGTTCTATGAAGCGAATGAAGAGGCGATGCTAGAGGGCACTAAACTGCTTTGGGGCGAGTATTGGACGTATTATGACTTTATGATTCGCTTGACGAACATGGGCGTTAAATCGTTCACGCAAGAGTATCAGAACGAGCCGACCGACGAAGAGCGTCAGATATTTAAGTTAGACCGTTTCTTCTTCTTCGACGAAAACGAAGTATTCGATCATGAACGTTACGAGTTCTATTGTGGTATTGACTTCGCAATGGGAAAGGAAAAGGGCGATTATAGTGCTATCGTTACTATTGCTAAAAGTAAAGCGACTGATGTGTGCTACGTTATTGACGTTTTCAATAAGCGCGTACACCCGCGCGAATTTCTCGAAGTCATTATCGACAAAGTACGACGATTCCAATATACGAATATCGCCGTCGAGACGCAAATGGCGCAAGAGTTCTTCGCTGACACGTTAAGTGAGCGATTAAACGAGTTAGGTTATCCTGCACACAGTCGATTAGTTTCGGTTAAGCAACGTACTCGCAAAGAGTTGCGTATTGAGGCGATGTCGCCCGATACAGAAAACGGCAGGATACGCTTTATGCGTTCACATACGGGATTACTCGAGCAATACGAAAAGTATCCGATGGTCGACTTTGACGATATGGTCGATGCGACGGAGATGGCTTATAGTATTGCAACGAAAATAAACAACGGTAGTATCGAAGGTTTCGGTAACTACTACGATAAAGTAGGCGGCACAACAACAGAACGCCGCCAAGATAGATTATCTGCGTTTAACAGACGCTTTAGAAGGAGGTAGTGCTACGTGGTAGTACCTGATTATAATATCCTAACGCCCGACACGATTGACCGCCTTTTAGAGCGTCCTATTGAAACGGCATTAGGTAAAAAAGAAATACAACGCATAAATAATATTCAAGCGAATTACGATTACTACAACGGTAAACAAGCCGTCGATGAATTCGGTAAATACATATACTCAACAGATAACGATTCGTGGGACGGTAAAGACTATAAGCCTACGAAATATTGGACGAACTACTTTAAGGCGTTTATTAAGCGTAAATCCCGTTGGCAGATGGCCGGACAACACGGCATAAACGTTCTTGCTAAAAGTGAAGACGAAAAAGACATCGAGTTCGCGAAGAACGTTGAAGCAGTTCTGTATCGTTTATGGAAAGATAACGATATGGACTCCGTTAAGATGCAGCTAGCGCGTGAAAGACTGATTGCCGGTAGTATTGCTTGCAAATTATCGTTTAATCCGCGTACAGGACGTATGCATTGGATATGGCATAAAGCAACCGAAGTATTCCCGTTATACAGTAAAGACGGCTTTAACGAGTTAATCGGCTGCGACATCATTATCGCACAAGAAGACGATGACGATCCGGATAAAGTTCAATACGTACGTCAATCATTCCGATTAGAAGACGAGACAGGTGAATGTTGGTTCGACGAAGTGTTATTCCGAGAAGATTTAAGCGTTAAAAGAACGATTACGCCTAAGACATATTTAGGATTCGACTTTATACCCGTCGTAACATTCGATATTAAGACGTTAGCGACTGAATCGTCTCACTTCGAAGACATCGAAGACATGAAAGTAATTACACGAATTATAAACGATATGATGGAGGACGCAAACGACTCGCTTAAGTTCGAAATGTTTGCAATGACCGTATTTAAGAACTCCGACTTGTCGCAGGACACAGATATTCCTATTGCGCCGGGAGCGATATTGAAGATTAATTCGGGTAATACATCGCATCCTGCTGACGTTGAGACGATAGAGAATTCGTTCCAATGGAAAGAAACGTTTAAAGACCAATATAACCGACTTAAATCGGCATTACACGAATTGAACGGTATTCCGCAGATTACACCTACCGAGTTAAACTTCGGGGGTATGAACGATAGAGCGCTTCAAGTACTTTACCAAGAGATTATTCAAGAAACGCAAGAGCAGTGGTTAATGTGGGATCGCGATTTCGGCGAACTATTCTTAAAGTCGTTGCTATATCTTCAACATCGTACTTCTAACGCTAAGTTTAGATACGATATTGAGACGATAAAAAAGGTTGATGAGGATTTAGAAACCGAAATGAACTTCGTGTTACCTTTACCGGACGATAGAGCCGATTTAGTCGATTTAATTATTAAAGAGATTGACGGCGGACTAGAATCTCATAAACACGGTATGCAACGTTTAGGCGTTAAAGCACCCGAAGACAAGATCGAAGAGATATACGCCGAACGTAAACGTGCTATGCAAGAAGCCGATCCTTATGGCGAAGTTAACGGGGCAGCTAATCCGAATGAAGATGCGTTTAAAGATGTAAACGTATTAGAGCCGGTAGAAAACGAAGTTTAAACGATTTTGACCGAACGTTAAGTCGTAAAAAGAAACGGACTTAATACTCGACGGAGTTTAAACGGGAGGATACGAATGGAAGAAACATTACGCTTAAACCTACAATTCTTTTCTGACGAGGCTGACGGTGAGCCTACCGAAACTGACGACGTTGTTGATAACGAAGAAAACGACGTAGATGAATCGGCGAATGAACCGGATAAAAAAGAAGGAAAAGTTTATACGCAAGAAGAAATCGACCAAATTATCAAAGACCGCTTGGCTCGCGATCGTAAAAAGCGCGACGAAGAAGAGGAGCAAAAGCGTTTAGAAGAGCAAGGCGAGTATAAAGAGTTACTCGATAAAGCTAACGCAACTATTGCGGAACTTCAAGCGGAAAAGGCGCGTGCAGAACGTGAGAAGTCGATTAACGATAAGTTACTTGCGAAAGGTTTATCAAGCGAAGAGGTTACAAAGTATTCGAAATATGTCGATAAGTTAGCGGAGACAGACGAAGAGTTAGAAACTGCCGTTGAATCGGTATATAGCGATTTCGTCGCAGCTAAACAAGCGGCATATAAAGACCCGAGCGCAGGTTTCGGGGAATCGAAAGGATCGGAGCAAAAAGGCGATGACGATTTCGGTAGAGAACTATTTAAACGTTTAGGGCGTTAATTAAACGACTTTTAAACGAAAACAAACAAAGAGGGAGAAATGACGAATGGCTTACACGCTAAAACAAAACAGAGTTGACTTCCGTGGCGGAAAGAATATCTTAGCTTCGGAACACGTAAAGTACGTACATGGTGGCGCTACATTAGACGCTACAAAGTTTCCAAAAGGATTAATCGAGGTAGGGACGTTAATTGCTCGTAATACTACGACAGGTAAGTATGAACCGTTTACTACTGCGAGTGGATTCGATAACTTCTATATCTTAAACGAAGACCACGATCATGACGGAGTATCTGACGCTATTACAGGCGCAGTTATTATCGAAGGTTCGGTATACCTTAAAAAGTTACCAACGGCAGACCAAGCGAAAGTTGAAACGTTTAAACCGTTAAATCAGAACATTCACTTCGTTTCACATATCGCTAATAAGTAATTAAACGGAAAATAAACGAAAATATAAACAAAGGGGATTAACAAATTATGGCAGGCATTACGCATTTAAAAGAATTTCAAAAACCCGCATTAAAAGGCTTTATTGACGAATCAATGAAAGCGCCATTCGACGAGTTATCATTCGTTGAATCGTATATCGGAGACGAGACGACTTACAACACTACATTCGCTTACGACATCATCAAGCGTTCTCAACACATCGCAGCAATGATTGGATTAGGCGCAGAAAAGCCGGTTGTTGACCGTCACGCTACTGCTAGCGTTATGGGCGAATTAGCACACTTCGGTTTAAAAGACGTTGTAACTATCGAGGAGTTATACGCAATCGCACAAGCACGTTCAAACGGTGAAAAGTCGGCAATGATCGAAAAGTTATTAAATAAATCGGCTGACTTAGTGTTCGCATTACGCTTACGTATCCGTATCGAAAAACTTAAAGCATTAGCGTTAGGTTACAACGAGTATGATAAAAACGGAGTAAAAGTTAAATTAGACTACGGTATCCCTGCGGAACAAAAGATTGCATTAACTAGCGGTGCAGATTGGGCGGTTAAAGATCGCGATGTAATCGGGGACTTATTAGGATGGGTTGAAGTATACCGCAAAGCAAACGGTAAAAAGCCGGAAGCAATGCTTTTAACGCGTAAAGTATTAAATCAGTTAACCGATAATAAAACGATTATCGCAGAAGCACGTCCTATGACACCGGGCGCTACTCGCGTATCGTTAGCAGAAGTTAACGAAGTATTAGGACGCTACGGATTACCAACGCTTGTACTAGTCGAAGAGACTTCAATCGAAGTTAAAGATATTTATTCGGGAGAAAACGAAGTAATCGAAGTATTCCCGGAAAACCGTGTTATCTTCGCTTCTAAAGGCGCAGGTAAGTTCTTAACAGGCCCGAATCCGGACGCAGATAACTTTGCACCGGTTGCTACATTAGAAGCGTATGACGAGCGTACTCCAAAACGTTCTATCATCGAAGTAGCACAAAGTGGATTCGCGATCTTAGAGAACCCTACGTTAGTATTACACGCTGACGTTATCGCACCAACAGTCTAATAACGGGAGGTTATAACGCATGGCAAAAGTAAAAGTAGAAGTACTTAACGCAGTCGTAGGCGACGCTATTAAAGGTCAAGTTATCGAGGTTTCGGAAGCAGAAGCGCGTTATCTCGTTAATCTTGGCTACGTAAAAGAAGTCGAAGAGGCGAAGAAAGAGGCGCCTAAGAAAGCGCCTGCACGTAAAGTAGCGCCTAAAAAAGACGAAGATAAATAAATCGTAGGAGGTCGTTAGTGTGAACTTAGCGAATCTTTCAGAGGATTTAAACGTAGAAGAATCGATAGTAAAAAGAGCCGCTATAACTAACGGCTTCTCTATCGATTCAGACTACGACGAAAAGCAAGAGAATCTTATTCGTATGTATGTCGACTATCTTTTAGCGCTAGAGGATGCTAAGAAAGCACGTATTGCGTTTAAATACGCAGACGGCGAAGAGTCCGTAGATAAATCGAGATTATTCGATCAATACAGACGTTTTGCAAACGATTTATACGGCGCTTGGGAAGACGTTAAAAAAGCGTACGATAAAGAGTTATCGGGTCAACACAGTTTCTTTATGTTGCGTAATAGGGCGGGATTCTTAGATGAACGAACTAGCGAATAACGTAGAAGAAACGAATCAAAAGGTGCAAGAAGATATTCTAGCCGAATTAGCAGCGTTAAGTGTCGTATTAATAGATGTTCTTAACGCTAACGCTAAGTCCGAGTCAATTACGGCAGTTAATGCTAACGGTACAGAACGTACACTAAAACGTACAACAGTTAATACGACAAAGCTACGATTCATTATGTCGGAGATAGACCGATTAGAACGCGAGTATCAGTCGGTATTATACGACGGCTTAACCGCTGCAATGAAAGAAGTAGCGGCATTAACCGCTGAATCGATTGTAAACGAACTAGAAGACGCTTCTAAGCCGTTTATTGCAAACGTCGAAAAAGAGTTATCTAAGACGGTAATCATCGGAGATAAGACGCTTGAACAACGTACAAAGATTGCTGCTTCGGATATTAACACGGAGATTCGCAAGTTAGTGCGTCAAGGCGTTTTAGGCGGCGATGATGTTAATACAATTATCTCAAACGTACGAAATACGTTTAAAGATACGGATTGGACTACGAGACGGATCATTGAATCGGAGATATACAATACGTATCGTTATCAGTTCGGTAAAACGACTGCTAATAACGGTTACGATTGGATACGTATTCATGAATCGTTCCCACGACATCCAAGACGTAAGATGCATAAATGCTACGAACTAGCGAATAAGGACAAGTACGGTAAAGGTGCAGGCGTTTATAAATCGACTGACGCAATAATCTACTTCCCTCATCCGCAATGTACATCGTGGTTAGAAGTCGTGGAGGTGAGCGATTAATGCTATCGCAAGAGGATTTACAGTTTATGTTCGATACTCGACGTGAGGTTATCGCAAATAGACGTAGAGAAATCGAAATAGAGTATCGTAGTTCTGTAGGGGTAAAAAACAAAGCAACAGGCGTTATCGAATATCCAACGCTTAAGAAGAAAGTATTATCGGTAGTTACAGATAGAACGTCAAGGGTTGCTGCTGAAAGACGATTACGTGAACAAGCCGAAGTAGTAGAAGGCGATATATGGTTTAGTATTTCGGTCGAGGAGTTAGGCGGTATCGACGCTAAACGTATTGTATACGCCTATCATAACGGCGATAAGTACTCGGTTCTATCGGAAGACCCGAAAGGTATCGGCATATACAATCGACATGAATTCGTTGGGAAGCGAACGACATGAAAATATCGATTAAGATGCGCGGTGACTTTAACCGCTTAAGAAAAGATATAAGTAAGTCGAAAGTAACTTCGGTATTGCAGGAAGTAGACCAAGAACTCGGTAAGCTAACGTATGACACAGTTAAAGCGCAAGCAGAACGTGCTCCCGTTGATACGGGTTGGTTACGTGAGAACATTCAAGGAAGCGCTAGTCATGCAGGATCGTTACATTGGCAGATTTTATCGAATATAGACGCAGTACCGTACTATTGGCGACAAAACTTCGAGCATAAGACTAAACGCTATTTCATTACTATACCGGTCAATCAAGCGGAGATGCAGATTGTGCCGCGATTACAAAGGGTGGTTGACAGCGCATGGTAGAACGCATTACGTACAAGCACTTCATTATCGGACTACGAGTATACCTCGAAGAACTGACGGGTGTAACGTGTGTATGGCGTTATCCATCATACATCCCTCCCGAAGATGAAGCGTTTATCGGTATTGAATTAGTTAATTCGGGCTTTACGGAGCAGACGAAATTAAACGATTTAGTTGCCGAAAACATCTATTTAAACATCGCTAATTATGCTAAAGACGTTGTGTCACACGCAGATACGCAAGGAATTATCAACGAAGTATTGCTATACCATACGATTCCGTTAATGAACGAGAAGGGCGAAATTCTCGGTCAATTTAGTGTATCTCGAATAAATAGCGATTTAACCGTTCCATTCGGAACCTTAGCAGAAGACGAAACAAATAACGTGCGTTCGTATACTGACTTCGTTGTCGAACTAGCGCACGTAAAAATAAACGAAAATTAAACGAAAAAAGGGGATTAAATAATGGCAGTTTCTAAAGGTACTAAAACGGTATTATTCTTCCAAGCTATGGACGATACTACTACTGACGGAAATAAATTGCGTTTAGCCTTTCAAACGGATCACGAATTATCTCGTGAACGTGAATCAATCGAAGAGGCTACGAAAGACGGTACGATTAAGGATACGGGTTCAGAAAACGCGTCTTTAGATATTACATCGTATGTAGTACGTAATGACGCTACGCATCAGTTATTAAAAGATTCGTATATTAACGATAAAATGCTTCAATGTTGGGAAGTTGACATTACGGAAGCTAACTCGTCGGGTAAATACCCTGCAACGTATATGCAAGGTAAGTTAACGAACTATAACACTTCAAGCGGTACTGACGGATATACAGAATTATCTACTACATTCGCAGTAAACTTATCTCCGCGTGATGGAGAAGTTACGTTAACTCCGGAACAATTCACGGCAGTTCAATACGCATTCCATGACTTCGGTAAGTTAGCGTCAACAGGAGCGTAAGCATCAACGATTAGACTAGCGAGGTAGTATGATCTACTTCGCTTTCTTTTCGATTTATTTAACGAATTATAAACGATAACGGAGGATAACACATGAATATCACGATTAAAGACGAAACATACGAATTAAACTTAGGAATCGGTTTCGCGCTAAGTTTAGATTCTAAGTACAAGTTTAAGCAGCAAATTACGCAAGACTTAGACGCAGAATTCGGTTTAGGGGTTCAAATTTTATTCGGTCAATTAACGGCAGTAAGCGTGCAAGCAATCGTTGATTACTTTAAAGCGGGCTTAGTTGACGTTCAAACGAAGAAGTACTCGGAGAAAGATTTAAATAAAGCGATTCAAGATAAAGCCGTAGAATTAGGCGGATTCCAACCGTTAGCAGAAGCGTGTATTGAGGCGCTGCAAAATGTGGGTTTGTACAATCACATCTTCGTTCAAGTGAATCAAACGATTTCGAACGAAGAGTAAACGAAAATACTCGGGAAGCTGCGGTAGAGAACCGTGAGGCTAACCGATTTACATACGCTGAATTATATAGCGATTGTTACAGATATTTAGGCATTAGCGATCCTATGACTATTCGCAGAATGACTCTATCGGAGTATAAAGCGCTTCGTCACGGGGCGACAATGCGATACATAGACGACTTAGAAATGATGTACACGCAAGCATATTGTACGGCGCTATCGGGAGCGTTCGACGAAAAAGGTAAACCGATTATTAAATCGTTTAAAGACTTATTTGACCGTAAGAAAGTCGAGCAGACGTTATTAGACGGTACTGACATCGGCAAGAAACGAGTTAATCCTGAAGATGTTGAGGCGTTTAGAAAGTCGAAGGAATTCGCAGAAAGTGTGCTTAACGGAATTACTATAGGAGAGGAGGACGTTTAATGACGGCTAAATATACGATAACCGCTGACTTGCAGGCGAATGCAACTGCGTTTGTTGCAGGATTCGCAGCAGCCGAGGCCGCGATGGATAAGTTCCAACGTTCCGTAAACAACAGTATGGCGTCGGTTAATAACGCTACTAAAGGTATGGACGCGGCAATGAACGGTATGTCGAATAGCGTTAATAAGGTTAACGATTCTGCCGATAAAGCGTCGACACATCTGCACGATTTAGGCGATAAAGCAGACGATACAGGGCGTAGAGTAAACTCAACAGGCGCAGCCTTAAGCGGTGCTAAGTCGGGCTTTGACTCGCTAGGATATTCTGCGGATGGCGTAGGAACTAAGATGCATAACGCGTCAGATGGTGCGGATAAAGCTACAAACTCGATAAACAGAACGGGTCAATCGTTGAATAATGCAGCATCTAATACGCGAGCCTTTAACGGTTCTGTAGAGCAAGTCGTTACTAGCGCAAATACATTATCAAGCGGCATGGATCATGTATCAAACGCAAGTAAGGATTCTGCGACGCATTTAAATAACGCTTCTACGTCGGCAAGAAATGCCGGGTCGGCTATGGAGTCTACTGCTAGCGGTACTAATAGCGCTGCAACCGGATTCACAAATACGTCTAAAGCGGCGTCACTTGCAGCCCGAGACTTAGACCGTTTTAACCGTATAGGTCGCGGTGTATCGATGACTGCGATGGGAATTGGCGCAGCAATGGCGGCAGGAATCGGCGGTTCATTGTATGTATTTACGCAATATGAATCGGCATTAGCCGGAGTAGCGAAGACTACCGATGCAAGCGCAAGAGAATTACGAAAGTTCGATTTAGCATTCCGTGAAATGTCACGTAGTATGCCGGCCGGTTATAAAGAGATTGCGAACGTTGCCGAAGCAGCAGCGCAGTTAGGCGTTAAGAATCAAGACATTACGAAATTTACCGATACGATGATACGTATGGGAACGTCTACTAACTTAGCGTCAGAAGACGCAGCAAACGCCTTAGCCCGTATGATGAATATTATGGGTACTGCGGGTAGTGACGTAGATAGATTCGGTTCTACTATCGTTAAGATGGGTAACGTATCGGCCGCTACCGAGCAAGACATCGTTAACATGGGTATGCGTATTGCCGGTATGGGTAAAGCGTTAGATATGTCCGAAGCTGACGTTGTAGCGTTAGCAACTTCGTTATCTGACTTAGGTGTACGTGCGGAGATGGGTGGATCGGCTATCTCGACTATCATGTCGAAAACTGCGTCTGCTATCGCCGAAGGTACGGATCAAGGTCAGAAGTGGGCAGAAGTTATGGGCATGAGCATAGAAAAAGTGCAAAAGCTATTTAAGGAAGACGCTTACGGCGGTTTAATCAAGATGGTCGAAGGACTCGAAAAGGTAAAAGCATCGGGCGGAAACTTAGATAAGACATTGCGTGATTTAGGCATTAACGAGATTAGACAATTAGACGTTATGAAACGTTTAGTAGGCGCATCTGACGAGTTATCAAGCGCACAAAGAACGGCCAATCAAGAGTGGGAAACGAATACTGCCTTATTAAACGAATCGTCTAAACGATACGAAACGTTTGGTTCGCAAGTGAAGATGGTTTGGAACGGTATTCAGAATATCGCTGCAAATATCGGTGGAGCATTCGCAAAAGCTGATGGCGGTTCAATGGCGTGGATAAAGAATATTATTGACGATTTAGAAAAATTGACGAATAAGTTTTTCGACGCTGAAGGCAAAATAACGAAATTCGGTCAGTCCTTCGTTGATGCGGCGACAGGCATTGCAACTGTAACCGGAGTACTTGCAGCCGCAGGTGCAGCGTTCATGATGTTCGGTGCAGGAGGCGCAGTAGTAGTCGGCGTCGCAGGCGGTTTAGCGATTATAGGACTTGCGGTCAAAAAGCTAGCTGACGATTTAGGTATCGGTAAATCCGAGATAGATAAAGCATTGTCGGGATTAGACAACGCAACAGAAGGCAAAGCCGAGAAGTTTATCGCTATGAAGGATAAAATCGGTAATGCAATGACGGACATCCGTATACGTTCTGCCGAAGAAGCACGAATGACGAAAGCGGAGATACTTAAGGAAGTAGACGCATTAACTAACGAAGTAATAAGCGCAATTAATGCGAAAGAGGATCAGATTCTTGCGATTAATAAACGTTTAGTACAGTCGGCGACAGGCGCAGAAAAAGAAGCGTTAAAGGCGTCAGTATCCGAAATTAAAGCACACTTCGAAGAGCAGCGTAACTTAGCTGCTAATGCGCAGGCAACGATTACTAAAGTATTATCTAGCGCATATGACGAACGTAGACAGTTATCTTCGCAAGAGTACGGTACTATTTCGAATATGTTCGCAGGATTAGATAAACTCTATTCTACGCATGTATCGAAAAACATCGACGAGATGGGACGTTTAAGTGACGCATTTAAATCATTTGACGAGAATACCTCGCTTAAGACGGTTCAAAGTAACTTAACGAGTTATGCGAAAGAAACGGCACAAGCGATGGGCGAATTAACGAAAGGCTTCGAAAAGCAGTCCAATATTATTAAAGCGTCTTCTTTAAACGATAAAGAAAAAGCGCTACACCTTTCTTCATTACGCCGTGAATACGATCAGAATGCGACTGCATTACTCGGTAACTTAGACATTTACGAACAAGAAGCGCAGAAGTTACAAAAGAGCGCTAGTGCTACGAAAGATTTAACGGACAAACAGAAAGAGCAACTAGACGTACTTAAAACGTCTAAGAACGAAGCAGGTGCGTATAATGCAACGTTAGATAAGTATGGTGCACAAACCGAAGGCTTAATGGTTAGTCAGAAGTCGTTATCACAAGCGGCTAAAGACGCTGCTAATGCGATGAAAGATTCGAAGAACACCGCAGAAGGAGTATCTAGCGCATACCTTGCCGCAGCAGACAAAGTTACAACGTTAAATGAAGCGTTTGACATCGTTAAGACAGGTAGTAAGGCGGCTGCACAAGCGATGGGAGAAGGCTTCGTATCTTCTATCGAAAATGGCGTTAAAATGGTCGATTTAGGTAGCGCAGGTAAGATGAAGGTTGACGAATTCATTAAAGGCGTACAGTCCGGTAAAATATCGGTCGAGCAAGCGGCTATTGCACAAGTAAACGCTATGCGCGCAAGACTAGGCGAAGGCTCGTTATCCGCAGAAGGCGAGAAGCAAGTTAACTCGTTTATTCAAGGATTCCGTGCTAAAGGCGCAAACTTAACGAGTATTGCCGGTGAATTAGGCTTATCGCTTAAATCGGGAATGAAAGTCGATTTAGGTGACGCAGGGCAAGTAACCGTTCAATCGTTTGTTTCCGGACTAAAATCGGGGCAATACGGTGCAGTCGAATTAATGACGTTCTTCCAAACGCAATTAAAGTCGGCCTCATTAACCGATTTAACGTCAGAAGGTTCTAGTACGATGCAGACGATGAAAGCCGGTTTAGAATCGGGCTTACTTAGCGCAGACCAAGTTATGGCCGCGTTAAAGACTCGTATTAAAGCGAATGCACAAACGGACTTAATGAGCGAAGGTAAAGTAACGCTAGATACGTTAGTTGCCGGATTAGAAAGCGGTAAGTATTCGGTTGATACGTTTATGATGGGCGTTAAGCAGTTACTTAAAGAAAGCGCTAAAGGCGATTTAACTGCGGAAGGCACTTCGACTATGCAATCGTTTGGTATAGGATTAGACATCGGTAAAGCCGATCCAATGGCTAAAGCGCAACAATCTAAAGCCGAAATTGAGCAGTTATTATTCGGTACAAATGCAATGCCGGGCGGACAGAACGCTATGACGTCGTTTGGTAGCGGTATTACTGCATTAGAAGGCGTTCCTGCGGGAGCAGCCGTACAAGCTAAGACATCGGTCGAGCAAGCATTAGCCGGCACTACAGACGGCTTAGGCGGACAGAAAGCTATGACCGATTTAACAACGGGATTAGCAACGAATATGATGAATCCGCTAGCACAGGCGGCATTAATATCGAATACTGTTGAAACCGAATTAGGGAATACGACGGACGGTAATGGTGGTAATAAAGCCGGTAATAGCTTCTTAGCGGGATTAACTTCGTTCTTTGCTCCGGCAACTGCGCATGCAGCCGAAATGAAAGCCGGAGTTGAGAACAACCTCGGAAGCACAACGGATGGAGGCGGAGGCGCTAAAGCCGGTGCAAAGATGGCCGGAGATTTAGCGGCTAAAGTACCGAATACTAACTCGGCAGCAAACAGTCATAAGTCTACTACGGAAAAAACGTTAGGATCAACGACTGACGGCGGAGGCGGTACTAAGGCCGGAGTTAAGTTCTCTAGCGATTTAAATAGTAAGACAGGCGCAAGTAGAAGCGCAGCAAGTTCGAATAAGAATGCGGTTGAAACTACGTTAGGATCGTCTACAGACGGTAGAGGCGGTCACAAAGCCGGTAGTATGTACGTAAGCGGAGTACAAGGACAGACCGGTAATGCTCGTAGTGCCGGTAGCAGCGTATCTAGCGCAGGTAGAAGTGGGTTGTCTTCGAACAGTAATACGTACGGACTCGGGCAAGACTTCGGTAGCGGTTTCGTAAACGGTATTAGATCGTTTATAGGCGCTGCTATAGAAGCAGCAGCATCGCTTGCAAGAGCGGCCTTAAACGCAGTTAAATCGGCACAGCGTTCTAACTCACCGGCCAAAGAAACGATAGCACTCGGCGGAGACTTCGGTGACGGATTCGCCTTAGCAATTACGGATAAAGCTAGTGACGCTGCTAATGCGGCTAAAACGATGGTTAACTCGGCAATATCCGCAGCTAATCGTGCAAATACGGGATTATCTCCGTTAGATTTATCGTCCGATGCATTAGGCGGAGAGTCTAAACGCAGTCTTGCTACAACGTTATCAACCGTTAATAAAGTTGAAATGTCGAGTAAGCAGCCTGCGTATATAAACGTAGGAATTGGCGGACAAGAATTTAGAACGTTTAGCGAAAATATTCACGATGCTAATACGAAAAGATTAAATCTTCGAAGTAGATTCGAGGCATAGGAGGCGATTGCATGGCGTATCAATTTAGAGATTTCGGACAGGGAGCGACAAGTACATCGCTTTCTATCCGATCTATTATCGGAGGCAAAGAGTTAGAAACGTATTTAAAGACGAGTTCATTTACGTTCACGACTTTATCTGTTTCGGGAAGAGGCGCGGTTGAGTATAACGTAGAAGGTACGGAAGTAACGAAACGTCACGGAAGTGTATTTAGGGAAAGACGCTTAAAAGACCGCAAGATAGTTATTAAAGCGTTAGTTAAAGCGGCAACAAACGAGGCTTATCGCGAAGGGATGTCGGCATTAAACGGCTTATTAGGTTTAACCGACTTAATATCGCTTAAGTTTACCGATGATATGTCGTACACATACTACGGATATTGCGTACGTGTAGAGGATGACGGAGAGCAGTCTAATACGCAGATTATCGAAATTGAGTTTACGTGTTTAGACCCGTTTAAGTATACGGACTCAAAAACGTTGACATATTCGACGGCAAGTCCAATGGCGATTGAAACGTCATTCCCGATTATGCCGACATATATAGATATTACGTTTGCTTCGATTGCAGAAGCGAGTGACTTTACGCTAGTTAATAACAATACCGGTAAGAAAATCGTGTTTAAAGGGATGGCAGTATCGCCTACTATTCGTATAAATCAGATGCAAGATTTTATCGGAAGTATCGGTGGCGAGAATAAGATTGCGGGATTACAGGTAAAGTATTCGGATTTTGATACGTTAAAAGTATCGAATAATGACGTACTATGGACGAGTCCTGCGCCAAGCAGTATCTCATTAACGTATAGAGGGGCGAAATTATGATTTATCTATTCGATAAAAGCAAAAAGTTAATAGGAACGGTAAGGCGTAATCATTGCCTTTCAGCGTTATTCAACAGGGAAGTCAACGGATTATATACGCTTTCCGTTGATTTACCCGTTAAATATACCGATAAATTAGGGGAGATAAACTACTACGATAAAATCAGTAAATCGTCTTATATCGGTCACTATGATTTAGAAGGGCGATTCCAATTACATAGAACGGTTGTAGTCGATGTAGAAGATGGAACTATACATATAGAAGGCGTACATATATTTTTTGACGAAGCTAAGGCGTATGGAATTATCGCAGAAAAGAAATTCCTAGACCGTGAAATATCGTACATTGCTCCGTTATTATTCTGTGAAATAGGATGGACGATGAAAGACTACGATCCTTCACCGGCATTAGACGTGTCCTTCTACGACGTTTCGTTATTAGCTGCGCGTAAGAAACTTATCGAAACGTTTGGTTACGAAATGGATATATGGCTCGACTTCGACGGTTTAAGTGTAACAGGCAAGAACTATTCGGTTAAGAAGCGTATCGGTAAAGATACAAATAAACGCTATGTATACGGTACTAACGTATTAAAGATTAAAAGCGAAGAAGACTACGGAGAAGTATACACGGCAGTTATCGGACTAGGTGCAGACCAAGACGAAATTGATAAACGTAAAGCTGCGGAGCAATACGAAAAAGATCGTGAAGCAGTCCGTAAGCAACGTGATACGTTAAATGCTTCGTATAAAGCTGCAAGGACTGCGTACGACACTTCACGTAAAGCAGTATTAGCGCAATACGACGCAGACGTAAAGGCGTGGCGCGCAGAACGTGCCCGTATTATTGCGATAAGAAAGACGACTAAGAAATCGAAATTAACCGTTCCAAAGAAACCTCCGTATCCTAAAGCACCGCCTAAACCTCTTGCTCCTAAGTTACCGGCTTATCCAAAGAAACCGGTAGAATCGGTAGTAAAAGTTGTAACGGAGCAGACGCGTGAGGATATGAAGCGTCGAGTAAACTATGCAAGCGTTGTATGGGCTAAGCCGACTAATCCGTTAGATAAAGCGGCGGGTACACGAGTATTAGTCGATCCTATCACGACAGATGCGTTTGGTTATCGTGACTCAACCGGTAAAGCAGTTCCGAAGGTTAAAGTCGTTGTATTTGAAGACGTAGAAGACCCGAAGATACTTATTCAAAAAGCGTACGAATGGTTAACGCAGAATAACCGTCCTAAAGCCGTATTTACTGCGGAAGTAATCGACGGTGACGTAGTTGACTTAGGCGATACAGTATATGTTATATACGAAGACATCAACAAGAAAGAACCTATTCGCGTTGCTAAAGCGAAGGACAATTTATTAACGGAATTGCGTACGATTGAATTCGGTGACTTAGAATTCATGCGCGAAGACGATAAAATGAAAGAATTTGTTGGCGAATTAAAGTCGGTTAAGAAAGCGACAAAAGACGGTTTATACGATTTAAAACTCGACTTCGACGTTAAGTTTGCCGATCAAGAAGAGTCGCTTAAGACTGACTTCGAAATAGCGTTAGAAGAAGCGCAGGTAGCTTTAGACGCGTTTGCAGAAGATATGAACGTAACAATCGATAGTGCGCAAGAAGACTTCATGGAATCGATCGACGTATCGCTACTAAGAGCGCAAGAAGACGCAGAAGATGCAGCGTTCGAAATGGAACTGCGCCTTAACGGAGAAATAGACGCAGCTAGAAGTGAGTTATCCGAGGATATAACGCAAAGCTATGCAAACGCTACTAAGTATGCAGACGATAAAGCGACCGCACTCAAAACAGAAGTATCAAACGATATTAATACTGCAAAGACAACGCTAACTAACGACATCAACACGTCATATACGAACGCAACAAAATACGCAGACACTAAAGCTAGCGAATTACAAACGAAAGTCGCGACTGACATAAACAACGCTAAAACGTCACTGTCAACTGACATCACAAACAGTTACAATAATGCAGTCACGCAAGCACAAGTGAAAGTAGATACGGCTAAGACTGCACTAACTCAAACGATGAATGCGAATAAGCAAGACGCAGATAATAATATAAGTACGCTTAATACCGCCTTAGGTGACGCGACTAAACGAATGGACGCGACAGATGTGCGTGTAAATGGTCTAGTTGGCGACATCGGTACGCTGAATACGCAATTTACGGACATCAATGGACAACTTGTACCAATTAAATCGGACATACTAAAAAACTCGGGCGACATTTCGAGCGTGAAAAATACGGTCGCAGGACACACTACTGACATATCTACGTTAAATAATCAGATTACGTTGAAAGCGACTAAAACGGAATTGACGGATGCAATCGGTGGGCTAACTTTCGAAAATCGTAACTTACTCGAGAAATCGGCAACGATGAACAAAGACATCGATAAGACGTGGGGTAGTTACGTACAGTTACATCAAATCGATATTACGAGCGTAAGCAGTAAGGTAGCAATTGGTGACGTCATTACAGTATCTTTTGATATTCAAATGACGACAGGAACAATATTTCAGATTTACGACTCAAACGGTCAAATTAACGTTAGTTTAGGTCAAAAGACGTGGAATAATATCGGTACTACTAAACAAAGATTAAGCTATACGACAACGTTAAAAGCGCCGACAAGAACACCGGGTAGCGCGTGGACGTTAACGTTTTATAACACAAACAACGGCGATAAATTTACGATTGATAACATCAAAATTGAAAAAGGTGCGAAAGCAACACCGTATTCACAAGCGCCGGAAGATTTAGAAGGTAAGATTACGAAGAACACAGCTGACATCATGATAAACGCCGAAGAAATCGCAAAACGCGTGTTAAAAACTGACTTTGACTCGAAAACGGGTCAAATGCAAACGCAGATTAACACGGCTACTTCGACGGCAAACGAAAATAAGCAAACTATCGCAGTAATCAATGGTGACATTGACAAAATCGAGGAATGGCAGATTGCGAAAGGTACGACGATTCAACAGACCGCAGACGCTATTAATCAAAAGATATGGAACACTGACATTAATACGGCTACAGGTGCTATTAACAATCGATTAAATACTGTATCAAGTACAGTAGACGGAAACTCACAGACAATACTGCAACATACTTCGCAAATCAATGGATTGACGACTTGGCAGACGGAAAAAGGCGCTATCATTAATCAAACGCAAAGTGCGATTAATCAAAAAGTTTGGCAGACGGATATTACAGGTGCTATCGATAATTTAGATTATGGTACGCGTAATTTATTCGTTAACAATACCGCCCAAAAGGACAAATGTTTGGTTTGGTCGACAGGTGCGTTAAATGCTGAAATCGGTTCAGTTACAAGTGACTTTATCGAAGTAAGCGCAAACGATACGATATTGAGTAATTACGCTACATCCCAATTATTGTATTACGACGATAAGGGTTGGATGTTAGATATTGGCGGTAATAAAAACGGCGGTAATAAGTTTACGATACATAACGATAGTCGCATCAAGTACATGAAAGTATCGTACAGAAGCAACTTTTTAAACGGTCAAACTATCGCTGATAAAAAAGTGATGATTGTTAAAGGTGCGAAAATGGGCGATTATCAACCTGCAATCGAGGATACAGACGCACGTATTTCGAAAGCTGAATCAGACATTAACGTCAACGCTACTGCAATATCTCAACGCGTGTTAAAAACTGACTTTGACTCGAAAACGGGTCAAATGCAAACGCAAATCAATACGGTTACTTCGACCGCTAACAATAACAGTTCGTTGATTACGCAAGTTAAAGGTACGGTTGATGGCTTAAGTGCGTGGAAAACACAAAAAGGTACATTAATCGACCAAGCAATTGATGCCGTGAGTACTAAAGTGTGGCAAAACGATATAAATGCAATCGAATCAGGTAATCGCAACTTAATTAGACAAGCAGACTTTAAAGACGCATCGAATACTTTAAATCTTTGGACTATCTTAAACGGTGGCGGTCACATTGCTAATAAGATAATCGTTGACGATACAAGATTCACGAAAGTATTAAAGCATAATCTCACGACATCTGCGCCGGTCAATGGCACGACAGTTCCGTATTCGATACTTAAGATGCCGTTAAGCGCAACGCTTTCAATTCCCGAAAATTACACATTCGTTGCATGGATGAAGGCAGACGAACAAACGAATATTTCGTATCTAGGCTTATCACAAGGTACTACTTTAGGTGGCACGGTTGGTAACGCAGGAATGTCAATCGGGACAACGTGGCAACTCGTTAAATTTACTACGTCGTTTGCTAACGGAAAGTTAATCGACTGTGTCGAGTTATCACTCGAACGAAACGAAACGGCTTCGTCTATTTATATTGCTGAACCTATGCTTGTGAAAGGAACATTAGCGCCATCGTCATTCGTTCCAGCGCTAGAAGACGCCGAAAACAAAATGTCAGAAATCTCGCAAACGGCAGATAGCGCGAAATTACAAGCTGATACAGTCGCTAAAGATTACGTTAAGCAAAGTGCGGTTATCGTACAAAGCGACGGCGTAATGATTGGTAGTAAAAAAGTTAGCGGTACTGAAATGGCGAGTGCTATATCTGTAACGCCGTCGAACGTTGACATAATTACACGTGTCATGCGTATTTCTGCTGATATGCAAGTCGCAGGAGATATTCAGACGTTATCAATTAATGCAGTAAACGCTAATATCGCAACGATTCGAACGAACATGTTAACTGCTGATACGATTAGTTCGACTGCGATTAAAGTTGATACGGCTTTGATTAATAAGCTGAATACTAACGCTATTCTTACGAATTACTTAACGGCTGATACTGCTATGATTAACTCGATTAAATCTAATGCGGTGACGGCGGTTAGGGCGGATATAGCATGGCTTAAGTCTAACGTTATTACTGCTGATAGCATTACATCAACCGCCTTAAAAGTGGATACTGCGCTAATCAACAAACTTAACACTAACGCAATACTTACTAATATGCTCGTCGCTGATACTGCGATGATTAACGCTATTAAGTCGAACGCAGTTACTGCGGTAAGGGCGGATATTGCGTGGTTAAAGGCTAACGTTATTACTGCGGATTCTATTACTTCTACCGCGTTGAAAGTTGATACTGCGTTAATAACGAAGTTAAATACGGGAGACATCCTCACGAACGCATTAATCGCGAATACTGCGTTTATTGACTCGATTAAAGCGAAGTCTATCGAAGCAGTACACGCTGACGTAGCGTGGCTTAAGGCGAACGTAATTACGGCAGGCAGTATAACTTCAAACGCTATTGCTTCCGGTGCAGTAACCGCAGATAAAATGTTAGTCGATCAAGCATACATAGATAAGCTAATGGCGAATACTGCGTTTATTGACTCAATTAAGACGAAATCGATGGACGCTACTCGTGCTAATATTGGCGAAATATCTTCGTTAATACTTAAAGCAAACGTTATCACATCGACACATCTTTCGTCTGATTTAGCGTTAATCGATAAGATATTCGCAACTGACGCGTTAGTAAGTAGATTAACGGCTAAGTCTGCGTTCATTCGCGATATTAAATCGATTGAGATTTCGGCAGACAGAATTAACGGCGGAATATTACGCTCAATCGAAGGCAGCTATTATCAGAATTTAAATACGGGAGTAACCGATTACTACAACGATGCTTCGATCTATTTCCATTCGGAGAAAAATCAGTTGCGTTACTCTAACGGTACATCTTCTGCCGGAGTTTATATGAAGCAAGGAAGCGCTGATAGCAAGGACGTGCAAGCGTTTATTGGGACGTCAGAATTCGGATACATCAACGTGGATCATGCGTCATGGACGGGGATTACGGCGTTAGGTAGCGGTAGAAGACTCTTAGCCTCGGGCGATATAATGCGTTTCGGCGCGAACGGTGCGAAAACATTAGGCGAAAACGCGCGATGGGTAATGCATTTAGCGTCGGCAGGTTACGGTTCTACTCGATACTTCTACGGCGAAGGTACTAACCTTTATAACTACGTATTAGGTAAAGAGAACGAGAAACTATCGTATGTATATACGAAGAACGTCGGAGATCCGAATAACAAAGCGGATTCAGTTAATACTAAATTCGTTAACGAGTTAGAATTTACGACGATAAACGGATTCCCTACGATTCGATACGGACAAACTGCGTTACAGTTTCGATCGAACGAAGGTATCTACTTAATCACCGATACAGGCGGTTACTTAGGTAAGATTTAATTAAAGGAGGTGATACGTTATGGAACGTAATTTCGAGAAAGAGTTGGGCTTAACGCAATCTAAATTAAGCGAAGCCTTAGCGAAAGAAGTAATGTTAACGGCATTAATCGATGATTTATCGGAAGAAATCGATAAATTAACGCAAGAGATTAACGGTTTAAAAGCACAGGCATCTGCGCAAGAAGCTGCGGTTGTCGAAGTATAAACGAAAAATAAACGAAAATAAAGGTGGAATTTATGATGATAGATATTAACGGTTCAACAACGAAGTATTACGTATTACAAACGATTGCATCAGACGGAGTAGATACTGACGGCGAATTAACACGCGCACTTTACTATAACGCATACGACCGTGTATATTCACCGGTTGATAAGTTAGACTACGCAACTTCGTACGATAACGTTAAAGACGCAGAAGTACGTAGAGACAAACTTAACTTACTCGCTTCATTAGACGAAGATACTTCGGTATCAGTTACGTACAAAGTAATGCAGCGTACGTCTACGAATTCAATCGTTGACCAAGCGTAAACGAAATTTAAACGGAGGAGACGATCGCATGATAAAGCTAAATCTCGGCAACAAGGTATTAATCGATATGCCTTATGCCGAAATGAAATCGCTAGTAGGTACGATGTTCTTTGCGTCAATGTTACTTGGTCGCGCAATACTCTTCTTCACCGCAAGCGATAAAATGATCGCCGACAGTCCGTGGTATCAATGCTTAAACGGTATAGCAGAGTTGCAGTATTGGGGCATAGCGCCCCTTATCGCTGCAATTACGCTATTCGTTAGTATGTTCTCGAAGTCATTCGCGGGACAAGTCGGATTTACTGCCGGTAATCTTTTAGCCTTTTCTGTTTACGTAGTCTTATCGGCTACAGGCGCAGATCAAGGGTTAAATTGGTATACGGCGTTTACAAATATCGTATTCGCTAATTATCACATGATTATGGCGGCGTTAGGAGTGTATCGAGTATGGACGATAAAGAGCGCGAATACGTAACTAAATCGTATTTGGAAGCGGAGATTAACGAGTTAAAGCAAGATATAAAACGTGTTGAAGGCAGCTTCGAACGCTTAGAGTTAATGTTCGGATTAATGAAAGATACTTTCGATAATTTAACGAAGTCGATAAGCAGAATGACAGATGCGCAGGAGCGAACTAACGGACAATTAATTAATATGACTGTTAAGCAGACGGAGATTGAATTGCGTCAGAAGAACGTTGAAGAAGACGTAGAAAAGGCGCAAAAGCAGATTGAGGATTTAGGCGCATCAAAACAGACGTATATAAGTGACGTATTTAAACTCGTAGGGATATTTACAGGCGGAATACTGACGCTTGTGGGGACAATTATCACCGCAGTATTTACGTTATTTAATTAAACGAATTATAAACGAAAAGAGGACGAATGATGGGCGGACAAATATTAGACGAAAAAGTAACGCAATCATTGATCGAAACCGGCGAAACAGTTGCTACAAACGACACAGAAGCGATTACCGACGTAAACGCGACTAGCGACGTAAACGCGATTAACGACGTAAACGCGATTAACGACGCAGAAGTAAAGGACGAAGCAGTACGCGATTTATTACGACAATTACGCGGACTTCTTTCTGCGTTAATACCGTTTCTTGCAATGTTAGGCTTTAGTTTCGATTGGTTAACGGAAGATAATATTACGTTAGCAACAACGGCATTAGTATCGGTGTATTGCTTATATGTAAATGCAAAGGCAATCTATCGCAATCACTATTCGGGCAAGGTTGCGCAGAAACAGAATAAAGCGTTAAAAGAGAGGGGGCTGCGCTAATGGCTTTCTCAATTACGCAATACGACACTAGACGCGATTGCTACAAAGACCGCGGTATATTAAAGGTAGGCGCTCAATACGACCATATCTTAGAGTCGCACATGGACGCATTTAACAACGCTTCTGCACAGGACGCACACATCGTTATCAAAGCGGGATATGCAGCAGATAACGCAGATAGAGCGATTGTATCCGTACTAAAGAAGTATTTCGGCGTTAGATACAACGACGGTATTATGTACCGAGACGATTTACAGAACATGAACGACGCAATCGGTAAAGCGTCTTACAGACTCGCAGAATTCGGATTTATTACGAATGCAGAAGAGCGTAATATTTTCGTTAAGCAGATGGATAATATCGCAAAAGACATCGCTGCCGCACTCGTTAAGATTGGCGGTAAGTGGCTGCTAATCGCAGGACATGGCGCAGGCGATCCCGGAGCAATGGCCGGAGGATACAAAGAGGCAGATTTAGTTCGTCAGCTAAACGCTAAAATTGTTGCACATTGTAACGCACTAACTGCGCCAAAGAAAGCTGCGCCTAAACCCGTTGTTAAACCGGCTGCTAAACCTAACCCCGTCGCAGCACCGAGTAAGCCTACGCAGAAAGTATATGTTGCGGTTCAAGGCGATACTCAATATTCTATCGCTAAAAAGAAGGGCATCACACTCGACGACTTGCGTAAATGGAACGGCTTAAAGACGACTAAGACTTTTATCGGACAGAAGTTTTACGTAAGTGCTCCGGTTCAAGCTGCGCCTAAATCAGCGGTTAATGCACCGGTTAAACAGAAAGTACCTGCAAAGCCGTCTCCTAATCGTACGTATGCAGAGTTAGTTGCGAAGACGAAAGGCTATGTCGGTAAAGCCGTTGATTTTGACGGCGCATTTAAATTTCAATGCATGGACGTTGCTTGCGATTATATCTTCTACGCAACTAAAGGCGCATTTCGTCCGTGGGGTAACGCTAGAGACTTGCTTAAGAATAAGTTTCCTAGCGGATGGAAGACCGTTCCTAACACGCCGGAGTTAGTGCCTAAAGTCGGATGGCTTGCGGTTTATTCAGTTGGTTGGGCGGATAACGATTTCGGTCATGTAGCGTTAGTTTATGCTAATCCTACACGTTGGACTATGGACGTAGTCGAACAGAATTGGGACGGTAAAGCGAATAAGGCGGCGAGTGTTCGTAGATGTAATTACGACGGAGTATCGCACTTTATAATCCCACCCGGAGCAGAATAACGATTAATTACCGTAGTCTCTATTGAGATTGCGGTATTTTTTCGCCTATATAACCGAAATAAGCGTTATTCGGGCATTTAACCGAAGTAGTTGACGGTACTCCCAACGTTACTATACCGCAAACACGATTTGGGAGTTCTGACGGAGACATGCGTAGAAAGTGTTGACGGAAATCCCTAACGTAAGATATAATCGTATTTGAATCGGAGCATAAAACGATTACGGCATTGTCGTATACGAAGGTCAAGTTGACGCATTAAAACGTTTCAAAGACGATGTGCGTGAAGTAGCGCAAGGTTATGAATGCGGAATCACCATTGAAAACTTCAACGATGTTAAGGAAGGCGACATTTTTGAGGCATTCGTGATGGAAGAAGTTAAGCGTAAATAAGTATTTTAACACTCACAATGATTTGTGGGTGTTTTTTATTTGAGAAAATTTATTAATTATTATGCATTAATTTTGTATAATTCTTTTTGAAAATTTAATTTTGACAGTTATTTTTTGCTAAATATTAATTTCTGTATTAGAAATGTATATGCGTGTATAAAAAGAGTTGTTTTTATGCATTTTGGCTCAGTTGCACGGTTAATTCGGTTGTTTTATATTCAAATTGAGGTGATATTTTTGTTTATTAAAACAGCGGAGAAACCACCCCAACTTGTGTATTTAGAAGAAGTTCATGGCCGAATGCATATGACGGAATCGGATAGAAGGAAATATTACAATTTAAAAGTTGGATATGAAGGTGAAAAGAAAGTATACGACTATTTAAAGCAATTTCATCACGGTGTTTGTATTTGGGATATTCGATTAAATATTAGTGGCGAAATTCAATACGATTTTATCATCATCGTGAATGGAGTTATTTTTGTGCTGGAAATTAAGAATTACTATGGAAACTATACTTATAAAGATGGCAATTTAAAAAGTGAAAGTGGCTTTGTAAGCCGCGATGTATTTTCCCAGGCCAGTAATGAAAGAGATAAATTTGAATCATTTTGTTATGAACATAATATACACTACAAAATCGTGAACGAAGTTATTTTTGTAAATGATCATTTTAAAGTGCTGAATGAAGTTGATCATGTTAAATTTCATTCAATGCAGGCCATTGAACAACTTGCTGAATATATGTGTGGTTATGAAATTACAGATGAAGATATTGCGATTGGAAAAATGATTGTTAACCATCATATCGAAAAATCTAAAAACGAACAAACGCACTATTATCCATATGAAAAAATGAAACGTGGATTGAAATGTCCAGTATGTAAAAGATTTTTGAAGGTGGAACGAAATGCGAAGCGGCTAATCAAATGTACATGTGGTCATAAGATGAGTAAAACAGAAGCAATTTGTGAAGCATTTGAAAAAATTGAAATGCTTAAACGCGATGCAGTTACAGTAGCAGATGTATGCGAGTGGGTAGATTGTAATCCATCAGGGATTAGAAAAGTACTGGGAGAAAGGTACAAAAAGATAGGTAGATTTAAAGATAGAAAATATAGGTCTTGCTATTTGTTATGAAAATGAGCTAGCGACAAATAGAGAATACCGCTAGCTCGTCAAAGATACCAGTGAAAAATGGCATTGAGCTAGCGACAAAAAGAAAATACCGCTAGCTCGTCAAAGAAACCAGTGCAAAATGGCATTGAGCTAGCGACAAAAAGAAAATACCGCTAGCTCGTCAAAGAAACCAGTGCAGAATGCAACTGAGCTAGCGACAAATAGTAAATACCGCTAGCTCGTCAAAGAAACCAGAGCAAAATGTCAGTGAGCTAGCGACAAAAAGAAAATATTGCTAGCTCGTCAAAGAAACCAGAGCAAAATGCCACTGAGCTAGCGACAAATAGAGAATACCGCTAGCTCGTCAAAGAAATCAGTACAAATTGCTACTGAGCTAGCGACAAAAAGAAAATACCGCTAGCTCGATAAAGAAATCAGAGCAAAATGCCAGTGAGCTAGCGACAAAAAGAAAATATCGCTAGCTCGTCAAAGAAATCAGTGCAGAATGCCACTGAGCTAGCGACAAAAAGAAAATACCGCTAGCTCGTCAAAGAAATTAGAGCAAAATGCTAGTGAGCTAGCGACAAATAGAGAATACCGCTAGCTCGTCAAAGAAATCAGTGTAAAATGCCAATGAGCTAGCGACAAAAAGAAAATACCGCTAGCTCGTTAAAGAAACCAGAGCAAAATGCCACTGAGCTAGCGACAAATAGTAAATATCGCTAGCTCACTTCATTAAATTAAACCATTATAAAAAAACAAGTACTGACCAGCTCACCTTCTCATCACCTCACCACCATCCCCATCAATTGACATCCACCTCGCACCGACGTATAATAAACACTATTCAATAGACATAAATGAGGTGAATATATAAATGAGTTTAAGAAGTGAACGTGTTGGTCAACAAATGAAGAAAGAAATCAGTGAGATCATCAACCAAAAAATAAAAAACCCAAACGTTGGGTTTGTTACTGTAACTGAAGTAGAGGTAACGGGTGACTTATCACTAGCAACTGTATACGTTACAGTACTTGGTGAAGCGCGCGACCGTAAAAAATCTTTAGAAGCTTTAGAAAAATCAAAAGGCTTTATCAAATCAGAAATCGCACACCGTATGGATTTACGTATCGTGCCTGAATTAAAATTCCAATATGATGAGTCAATCGATTATGGTAACAAAATCGAGCGTATGTTAGCAGACTTAAATAAAGGACATTAATTAGACCAAACACACTTTTTCATGTAAACTATTCTAGAGTTTACTGAAAGGGTGTTTTTTTATGGACGGAATATTAGCAATTAACAAGCCGCGTGGTATGACAAGTCATGATGTTGTCTTTAAATTGCGCAAAATATTAAAAACTAAAAAAATAGGGCATACGGGCACGCTTGATCCAGAGGTCAATGGTGTACTACCAATTTGTGTAGGACGCGCGACACGTGTAAGTGATTATATGATGGATTCAGGTAAGACATACATCGCAGAAATCACACTCGGTACACAAACAACAACTGAAGATCAGACAGGTGAGGTTATCGCTACTAATTTAATAGAAGAAAATCAATTCTCTACTACAGAAATTGATGACGCACTAAATCAACTTATAGGTGAAATTGAACAAATACCACCGATGTTCAGTGCCGTAAAAGTGAATGGTCGAAAGCTTTATGAATATGCACGTGAGGGCAAAGTCATTGATAGACCATCACGTAAGGTTCAAATTTATAGTATCACACGTACAACTGAGCCTAAGTATCATGATGGCAAAGTGACCTTCGAAATTATCGTTCAATGTGGTAAAGGAACGTATATAAGAACACTCTCAACGCAAATTGCTGAAGTACTACAAACAGTAGGGCATATGTCTAAACTGACACGTACAGAAAGTGGTGGGTTCACGCTTGAGCAAAGCTATACGTTGGAAGCATTACAAACGATGCCACATGAGTCGATTCAGTCAATACTTCATCCGCTTGAAAAAGGTTTAACACATCTACCACATCACGAAGTAGACGAACAAACGGCACAACGCATAATGTGGGGGCAAAAGATTAAAGGCATCATACCACCACTTACAGGTGAAACGGTAATGACACATAACAATAAAGCGCTTGCCATTTACATGCCACACTCCGAATATGCCAATGTCATAAAGGCACGTAAAGTTTTTACGGATTGAGCAATACTGCAAACTTTCACCGCGAAAAATGTTACACTTAAGAAAAATAATGCAAGAGGGTACTCATATGATAACAATTGAAATGAATCAACCAATAGAATCACATTATAACCATCCTGATTTAGCACTAGCCGTTGGATTTTTCGATGGACTTCATTTAGGGCATCAAGCGGTCATTCATGAGATGATCCAAATCGCTAATCAAAAAGGATTGAATAAAGCTGTGATGACTTTTGATCCACATCCATCAGTCGTGTTAAATCCTGAGAAAAAAAGGACTGATTACTTAACACCTTTACAGGAAAAGAAAGAGATACTGGAAAAGATGGGCATCGATTATTTATTTATTGTGCCGTTTACATCAACATTCGCAAAAATGGAAGAACGTGATTTCATTCAAAACTACTTTACTTACAATAAAGTAAAACATGTGATTGCCGGTTTTGACTTTACGTATGGTAAATTCGGAAAGGGCAATATGTTAAAACTTGAATCCGACAAAGATGGTTTTGAAGTGACAGCAGTACCGAAACAAGCAATCGCAAATGATAAAATTTCTACAACGCAAATTCGTAAAGATTTAAAAACAGGTGAGATCAATCATGCGAATGCCCAACTGGGTCGCCCATATAAAATTACGGGAATAGTTGTTCAAGGAGAAAAACGCGGTCGCACTATTGGTTTCCCAACTGCAAACGTTATGCCTAATGACGACTTTGTATTACCGACACTTGGCGTTTATGCTGTTACATTAAAACGCGAATCAACAGGTAAGACGTATCAAGGTGTTTGTAATATCGGTGTGAAACCTACGTTCCATGATCCGGATAAATCTCAAGTATCAATTGAAGTAAATATTTTTGATTTTAATGATTCGATTTATGGTGAACGCGTTGAAGTGTTATGGTATGACTTTATTCGTCCAGAACAAAAGTTTGATGGTATCGATGCACTAATCAAACAAATCAATCTCGATAAACAAACGGCAATTGAAAGCTTATCAAATTTATAACTTGCATCAACAATAAAACATGTTATAATAATCAAGTACCTTTCCTTGGTATCGAGACACTCCGACTCATACTCGGGTTATGGTGTAAACTAAATTTATAGGAGGCTACTAATAATGGCTATTACTCAAGAACGTAAAAATGAAATTATCGCACAATACCGTGTACACGAAACAGACACTGGATCTCCAGAAGTACAAATCGCAGTTTTAACTGCTGAAATCAATGCTTTAAACGAGCATTTACGTACTCACAAAAAAGATCACCATTCTCGTCGTGGATTATTAAAAATGGTAGGTCGTCGTAAAAACTTATTAACTTACTTACGTGACAACGATGTTCAACGTTACCGTGAATTAATTAAATCATTAGGATTACGTCGTTAATACTAACAAAGAGAGCACAAATTGATTTGTGCTCTTTTTTTCATGCAAATTGTGACAATAAGACCACTGACGTGGTATGATTATTAATATATGTTAAGAGAGGAAGATATAAATGTCTCAAGAGAAAAAAGTATTTACTACCGAATGGGCTGGCCGTCCACTTACAATCGAAACGGGTCAACTTGCTAAACAAGCGAATGGAGCGGTGCTCGTACGTTATGGTGATACGGTTGTTTTATCAACTGCGACTGCAAGCAAAGAGCCGAGAGATGTGGATTTCTTCCCGTTAATGGTAAACTATGAAGAAAAATTATACGCTGCAGGAAAAATTCCTGGTGGCTTTAATAAACGTGAAGGTCGTCCTGGTGAAGATGCAACATTAACTTCACGATTAATTGACAGACCGATTCGCCCATTGTTTCCGAAAGGCTATCGTCATGATGTGCAAGTCATTTCGATTGTCATGAGTGTGGATCCAAACAACTCACCAGAAATGGCTGCGATGATTGGCTCATCTATGGCGCTTTCAGTATCTGACATTCCATTCGAAGGACCGATTGCAGGTGTTAACGTTGGATTAATCAATGATGAATTTATTATTAACCCGAATGTTGAACAACGCGCAGCTTCAATTTTAGATTTACAAGTGGCAGGTCACTTCGATGCTGTTAACATGGTTGAAGCGGGTGCTAAAGAAGTTACAGAAGAAAAAATGTTAGAAGCCATTATGTTTGGTCACAATGAAATTAAGAAACTCGTTGCATTCCAAAAGGAAATTATTGCTGAATTAAATCCGGAGAAAAAAGAATTTGTACCTGCAGAAACAAATACAGAAGTAGAAGAAGCAGTAACAGCTCAAGCGGAAGCATTAAACTTAGCGGCAGCCATTCAAACGCAGGAAAAACATGAACGTGAAGATAAAATTACAGCAATTAAAGTTCAAATCGTTGAAGCGTTCCAGGAGCAAGGTGAAGAAGTCATTGCGGTTGTGAATAAAACGTTTGATGCGTTAGTGAAAGCAGAAGTACGTCGTCAAATTACAGAAGATAAAGTGCGTCCAGATGGCCGTCGTCCAGATGAAATCCGTCCGTTATCCTCTGAAGTTGGTTTATTACCACGTGCGCATGGTTCAGGTCTTTTCACGCGTGGTCAAACACAAGCTTTATCTGTGGCAACTTTAGGTGCATTAGGAGAACATCAAATTATTGATGGCCTAGGCGTAGAAGAAGAAAAACGATACATGCATCATTATAACTTCCCTAACTTCTCAGTTGGCGAAACGGGTCCAGTTCGTGGTCCGGGACGTCGTGAAATTGGTCACGGTGCGTTAGGTGAGCGTGCATTATTACAAGTGATTCCTGATGAGAAGGAATTCCCATATACGATTCGTGTCGTATCTGAAGTGTTAGAATCGAACGGTTCTAGTTCTCAAGCTTCAATTTGTGGATCAACGCTTGCATTGATGGATGCAGGTGTACCGATTAAAGCACCTGTTGCAGGTATTGCGATGGGACTTGTGAAAAAAGATGAGCATTATACAATTTTATCTGACATTCAGGGGATGGAAGATGCTTTAGGAGATATGGACTTTAAAGTTGCAGGGACTGCTAAAGGAATTACTGCAATTCAAATGGATATTAAAATTGATGGTTTATCAGAGGATATTCTCCGTGAAGCACTTGAGCAGGCACGTATCGGACGTATGCACATCATGGAACATATGCTAGCGACGATTAGTGAACCAAGAACGTCACTCAGTCCATATGCACCTAAAGTCAAAATCATTCATATTAATCCTGATAAAATCAGAGATGTTATCGGACCTGGTGGTAAGAAGATTAATGAAATTATTGATGCGACAGGTGTTAAGTTAGACATCGAGCAAGATGGTACGGTATTCATTGGCTCAAGTGATGAAGCGATGATTGCTGAAGCACAACAGTTAATTGAAAATATCGTGCGTGAAGCAAAAGTTGGCGAAATTTATATGTCTACAGTGAAACGTATTGAAAAATTCGGTGCATTCGTTGAAATCTTCCCGGGTAAAGATGCTTTAGTGCATATTTCACAACTTGCGAAAGAACGTATTAATAAAGTCGAAGATGTGATCAAACTTGGCGATCAATTTTTAGTTAAAGTCACTGAAATTGATAAACAAGGTCGTGTGAATGCCTCTCGAAAAGTATTACTAGAAGAAGAAAATAAAACAGAAGAAAAATAATAGAAGTGAGACTACCGCGAAATGCGATAGTCTCACATTTTTAGAAATAGAGGGTTATATTTGGAACAAAAGATATTAGACAATCAGTTAACAGTCGTACATCATACGACGCCGATGCAAATTGTACATATTGCTATGTATGTTAAAGTCGGTACTGCAGATGAAGGGCATTTTCCGAATGGTATTGCACATTTTATTGAGCACATGGTGTTTAAAGGAACAAAGCATTATCCTTTTAAAACATTATCTGAAGCAATTGATGCAATCGGTGGAGAAGTAAACGCATATACTACAAAAACATATACATGTTATTCTATAAAAACTTTGCAACGATTTGAACAGAAAGCGATTGATATTCTTAAGGAAATGGTGTTTCATGCAACATTTGATGCGGATGAACTTGAAAAAGAACGACAAGTGATTCTGGAAGAAATTAAAATGATTGAAGATGACGATGAAGAAAATGCATTTGAACGATTTGAGTCTTTGTTGTACCAACAATCACCATATCATTCGCCGATATTAGGGACTGAAACGTCAGTCAATACGATTTCTAAGCAAGATTGTATAGATTTTTATACGCGTTATTATCATCCTGAAAATATGATTTTGTCGTATGTTGGCAATCATGTGTTTGACGTGTTCAATGCATTTAGTGAAGTTGAGCAAAAGTCACATGAAGTCACTCATCATTCTTTTTCATTAATACCTTGTCATTTAAAGCAATATAAAGCAGGACTCGAACAGGCACATGTGATATTGGCCCATCCTGCTGTAAGTTATAAAGATGACAAACACCCCGTCTTTGAAATTATCAACAGTCTGTACGGTGGTGCGATGACAAGTTTGCTATTCAGAAAATTACGCGAAGAAAAAGGATTATGTTACAGCTTGTATTCATCGATCGATAGCTATCAATCAGGCGGTGTACTATATACTTATTTTGCGACGGATGTTGAGAATGTTGCAGCGTGTCTTTCAATAATTGATGAAATTCATCATACATTAACGGAAGGTATTGACGAGCAGTTACTCAACAAAACGAAGCAATATCTCATCACAAATTTGCATATGAATCTTGATTATGATGGGGCAATATTAGAACATATGGGGAAAAGTATGTTGTTATATGATAAAATCATTAATATTGCTTCTATTGAAGCGCAAATCAATGCAGTCAGTTTAAATGATGTAAATGACGTATTACAAATATTTGCGCACACAACAGCTTCTTATCAATTGCTACCCCAATAAGTTGCAAGTTAGAAAATTCACTGTATAATAAATATGTAAACGTATACAAGGAGATGAAGTGGCATGGTATTTGATAAAATTCAAGTAAATGGAAAGGAATTCGTTGCTGATGGACGTTTTTCATTAGATGAAGAATTACTTAAAGTTTCAACAGCAAATGGCGATGTTGGTTTATTATTTAAACAAATTGAAACAACTAATGATCCTGTAGAAGTCGTATTATCTAAAGGCGATACAGATCGATATCACTCTAAAGATTTAAAATTAACGCATTATACAGTTGCTGGCGGAGATTTTAAAATGGAACTTCAGAAATAATGACAGACGAGCAGATTGTCCTGCTCGTTTTTTTTATTGTTAATTAATCTGTAAATAGCTTATAATAAAGTAGTATGAATTGATCGGGCGAAGAATTTAGGAGGAAATATTTTGGACTTAGTAAAAAAAGAAAATCAACATATAAGAATGATACCATTAGGTGGTGTCGGAGAGATTGCTAAAAACATGTACATCATTGAAGTAGATGATGAAATGTTTATGCTTGATGCAGGGTTAATGTTCCCTGAAGATGAAATGTTAGGGATTGATGTTGTTATTCCTGATATTAATTATGTCATTGAGAACAAAGAGAAGTTGAAAGGGATATTTTTAAGTCATGGACACCAGGATGCAATTGGTGCGTTACGTTACATTATTGACAGAGTAGATGCACCAATTTATGGTTCTCGTTTGACGATTGCGCTTGTGAAAGATCAAATGCGTGAAGCGAAAGTAACAAAGAAAATTAAATATTATACTGTGAATAATAATTCAATCATGCGTTTTAAAAATGCGAATGTTTCATTTTTCAGTACGACACACAGTATTCCCGATGCATTAGGAATTGTAATACATACGACACATGGTGCAGTCGTGTACACAGGAGAATTTAAGTTTGATCAAAGTATGTCTGGCGCCTATGCACCTGATATTACAAAGATGGGGCAAATCGGTAATAAAGGTGTGTTAATGCTTATCAGTGATTCGACTGAAGCAGAAAAGCCGGGTTATAATACACCTGAGAATGTTATTGAGAGTCATATTAACGATGAATTTGCAAAAGCACAAGGCCGAATTATCGTGTCTTGTTATGCTTCAAACTTTATTCGCATTCAGCAAGTATTAAATGCTGCAGCACGATTAAATCGTAAAGTTTCATTCTTAGGGAAATCTTTAGAATCATCATTTAATATTGCACGTAAATTGGGATACTTTGACATAAAAGAACAATTATTAATTCCAATTAAAGATGTTGAAAAATATCCTAAAAATGAAGTGATCATTATTTCGACAGGTTCACAAGGTGAGCCGATTGAAGGATTAGCGCAAATGGCGTTACAAAAGCATAGCATTATGAATATTGATGAAGGTGATACAGTCTTTATCACAACGACACCTTCATCAAATATGGAAGTAATATTAGGATCAACGATAAACCACCTTGTTAAAGCTGGGGCAAATGTGATCCCGACGAATAAGAAAATTCATGCTTCTGGTCATGGCTGTATGGAAGAATTGAAATTAATGTTAAATTTAATGAAACCACAGTATTTCGTACCTGTTCAAGGTGAATTTAAAATGCAGATTGCACATGCTAGACTTGCAGCTGAAGCAGGTGTGTTACCTGAACACATTTTCTTATTAGAAAAAGGGGATGTTATCAATTTCGACGGCGAGCGTATGCTTGCAAATGAAAAAGTACCTGCGGGTAATGTATTAATTGATGGCATCGGTGTCGGTGATGTCGGTAATATCGTATTACGTGATAGACGTTTATTAAGTGAGGACGGTATTTTTATCGCAGTTGTGACGCTTGATCCTAAAAATCGTCGCATCGTTGCTGGTCCTCAAATCCAGTCAAGAGGGTTCGTATATGTTCGAGAGAGCGAAGATTTAATGCGCGAAGCAGAAGAAAAAGTGCGAGAAATCGTAGAAAATGGCTTAATGCAAAACAGAATTGAATGGGCTGAAATCAAGCAGGAAATGCGCGATAAGTTAGGTAAATTCCTATATGAAAATACGAAACGTCGCCCGATGATTATTCCAGTAATTTCTGAAATTTAAACAATATAAACAAATAAACAAGCTATTATTAGCTTGTTTATTTGTTTATACAAAGTAGGTGAGAATGAATGGCTGTTAAGAAAAAAAGTACACGCAAGAAAAAGACGACGCGAAAAAAGCAAAATGAACCGTATCGTTACGTCTTAAGTATTGTAATAATTTGTTTACTCCTTTTCGGTATATTTCAATTCGGGCTGGTTGGACTCGGTATGGATAGTGCTATGACATATATTTTTGGCTCAGCACGGTTTTATGCATACATATTAATCGCTTTAGTAACACTTTACTATGCTGTCAATAAAAAATGGATACCGATGAACCGTCGCGTTAACGGTTGGTTATTGTTGCTATTTAGTACACCATCCTTTATGGAAATCATTCAGCATTTTTTAAAAGGAAAAGCCGTAATGCCAATGTTTAATCAAATTTTTGAAACACATTCACAGTCAGGGTTTCATTTTTTTGGAGGCGGCTTAATAGGTTATGCATTTGATGCTGTGTTCTCAACATTATTAAGTGTGTTTGGCGCACTATTATTATCTGTAATGATGATTGTTTTAAGTATCGTACTTATTTTAGGGCGTTCGATACGCGTGACAGCGCAACAATTTCTTTTGTATCAAATCAAGCAATCGCAAAAGTTATCTGAACGAACGAAAGCGCAATTACAGAAGCGCCAGGAACAGAAAATGACAAAAACAATAAAAGATGTATCGAATTTACCGGAAGTAACTGCAGAGGAACCTGTTCACGAGCAAATTGTTGATGATATTCCGATATTTGATGGTAATGATGTGATGCAGGATGCAATTCATGATGATGCACCTATTAAAGCACAACGTGACAATGAAGCTTTTGATGGTCAGGAAATGAATCATCAACAAACCGTCTCACATGAAATCGACCCGACGATGTCCGGGGAATCACCAACACAAAGTGATACGAGTGAATTTGAGAATAAGTATTACGAATTACCACCCATTACATTGCTTTCACCAGCAGCAGCTAAGGCAAAGTCAAATATGCAGGCTGTAAAAAAACGTGGACAGTTACTTGAGTCAACTTTAAAAAACTTTGGTGTCAATGCGAAAGTTTCTCAAATTCGAATTGGACCCGCTGTGACGCAATACGAAGTGCAACCAGCACTCGGTGTAAAAGTAAGTCGTATCGTTAATTTACATAATGATATCGCTTTAGCACTTGCAGCGAAAGATATCCGTATTGAAGCACCAATTCCGGGTAAATCTGCAGTCGGTATAGAAGTTCCAAACAGTGCCATTTCAATGGTAACATTAAGAGAAGTCATAGAAGCATCTCCTGTTGAGGAGAATAAATTGAAAGTTGTGCTGGGTAGAGATATTAGTGGTGAAGCTGTAACTGCAGAACTTGATAAAATGCCGCATTTACTTGTTGCTGGTGCTACAGGAAGTGGTAAATCTGTTTGTATTAATGGCATCATTACTAGTATATTAATGCATGCCAAACCACATGAAGTGAAACTCATGATGATTGATCCTAAAATGGTTGAATTAAATGTGTATAATGGTATTCCACATTTATTAACGCCAGTTGTAACGAATCCACAGAAAGCAGCGCAAGCTTTACAAAAGATTGTAGGTGAAATGGAACGTCGTTACGATTTATTTAGTCATACCGGTACAAGAAATATTAAAGGCTATAACAATTATTTAAAACGCCAAAATGAGGAGCTGGGTGAGAAAAATGCAGAACTTCCTTACATTGTCGTAATCGTTGATGAACTTGCAGATTTAATGATGGTAGCGAGTAAAGATGTTGAAGCAGCGATTATGCGTCTCGCTCAAATGGCACGAGCAGCAGGGATACATTTAATTATCGCAACACAACGTCCATCCGTTGACGTCATTACGGGTTTAATTAAAGCAAATATCCCTTCCCGAATTGCTTTTAGTGTGAGTTCAGCAGTTGATTCAAGAACGATATTAGATATGCAAGGCGCAGAAAAGCTATTGGGTAAAGGGGATATGTTATATTTACCTTACGGGGAATCGAAACCGAAACGTATTCAAGGTGCATTTCTGTCAGATAAAGAAGTGGAAGATGTCGTACAATTTGTATGTAAACAACAGTCTGCAAATTATATCAAATCTTTAGAACCGACAGAAAATTCGACACAACAAGGTGCATCAGAAGATGATTTATATAGTGAAGCATATCAATTTGTCGTAGAAAAACAGAAAGCATCGGCGAGTTTACTTCAAAGGCAGTTTAGAATCGGTTATAACCGTGCGGCGAGATTAATTGATGAATTAGAAGCAAATGGAGTGATTGGACCAAGCACTGGGAGTAAACCGAGAAGCGTATTAATTGAAAACAACGCAGAAATTGAATGAGGTGTAATAAGTGTCAATTAATAAAGAAGTTGTATTAATAAAAGATTGGATTTTACAGCAAATTACAGAAGGTGCTTTTGCTAAACATCAACCATTGCCATCGCAATATGAAATTTCACGACTATTAAATAAGTCACGTGATGATATTGAACTTGCATTTCATGAATTAGTAACAGAACAAATTATTTCTGAGCATTTTCAGGAGGGTTATCTTATTAAATCTAAACCCAATTTTCTTTATCCAATTGATGAGTTGAAAAGTATTACAAGTATGATAGAACAAGGTGGACAAGTGGCCGGAACAATGATGATCAGTCATGATATAGAACAACCTTCTATCGATGATAAACGTGTAATGAATATTCAAGATGATCGCGATATCACAGTTATAGAACGTATTCGTACAGCAAACGATGAACCGATTGTGTATTGCCTGGATAAGGTTGATGCAGCACCATTAGTCGGTAGCCAGCATATTTTAAGACAGTCATTATTAGAGATTATGGATCAAACGGAGCGCTTAAAAGTTGAATATGCCGAAAGCGAAATAGAATCTATCGGTTATGAACCTTACATTTCGAATGCGCTACAATGTTCTCCAGAAGAAAGCTTACTATTATTCAAGCAAATACATTATAATGTGCATGATGAGCCGATATTATATTCAATGAATTATTTTAAATCGAGTCAAGTGCGTTTCGTTATTAAACGAACAAAAAAAAGATAGGAGTATTATATGACAGTACATTTATTAAATACTGATAAATTTAAAACCGTTTCGATTGTGGTGAAATTTAAAGCACCTTTAAATCGGCATACGATGAGTGAACGTGCATTATTATCAAAATTAATCCAGAAGACATCCGCAAAATATCCAGATGATCAATCTATGATGAATCATTTAGCGCATCTTTATGGAGCACATTTATATAGCCATGTCATCAAACAAAATAATGCCCACATCTTAACAGTAGGGATAGATATTATCAATGATAAATTTTTAGATAAAGAAGACTTATTAGAGAAAGCATTTCAGCTTTTAAATGAAGTGATATTTTCACCGAATATAGAAAATGATGCATTTAAACATGAGTTAATCGCAATAGAGCAGCACTTGTTTAGAAACAAATACGAAGCGATCAAAGAGAATCTAGGTCAATATGGTTTTTATCAGTTATTGAAGGCAATGTTTCAGGATGAAGCGATGCAATTGCCTGGTTTCGGAGATATTGATCATCTTGAAACCATTTCTGGTGAAGCAATTTTTCAGTGCTATCAAGACATGTTAAATAACGATGAAATTCAATTATATGTTGTTGGTGATGTCGATGAATTAAGGATTAATCGATTAACAGCACAATATTTAAATTTTTCAAATAATATGATAAATTTACAACCTACTGCTTTAAAGACGATTGAAGCAACACAAATAATCATTGAGCAAATAGATACACAGCAAGCACGCATTAATATGGGCTACCAGTTTAAAGTTACGCATCCTGAGCAAAGTTATTTTGCATTTATCGTACTTAATCAAATCTTTGGTGGCGACCCATCAAGTTTATTATTTACCAATGTGCGTGAAAAACTGAGTTTAGCTTATCAAATTCATAGTCAGATTGATGCACGCAGTGGTATGTTGTATGTGTTGTCAGGTGTCAATCTAGATAAACGCGAACAGGCAATCGATACAATTCAAGCAGAATTTGAGCAATTAAAAAATGGCACATTTGATGACCAATTATTACAAACCGCTAAACGCATGTTGATTAATCAAAAGAAAGAATCGTTAGATCGACCGAAAGGGTTTATTGAAGTTGAGTTTTCAAATACTTTTGGCGAATACGTAAGTGAAGCAATGTGGATTGAGGGCATTCAATCCGTTACGAAAGAAGATGTTATTCAAGTCGCTCAGACGGGTATTTTACATACTGTGTATTGTTTAACAAGTGAGGGAGAAGCATGAAACAAACATATTACGATGCAATAGATGAAACACTGTACGAAACAGATTTAAACAATGGTATGAAGCTGTTTATCATTCCGAAAAAGGGATTCCAGAAGTCATATGTTACGATGACAGCAAAATATGGTGCGATACATAATGATTTTGTGACAAAAGAAGGTAAAGTCGTACATATGCCAAAGGGCATTGCGCATTTTCTTGAACATAAAATGTTTGAAAAAGAAACAGGTGATATGTTTAATGCATTCTCTAAATATGGCAGCTCAGCAAATGCCTTTACGTCATATGACCGAACGAGCTATATGTTCACTACGGTTGAAGCACTTCAAGAGAATATTAAGTTATTAGTTGATATGTTGCAAAATCCTTATTTTACTAAGGAAAGTGTAGAAAAAGAAGTCGGTATTATCGCTGAAGAGATAAAAATGTATCAGGATCAACCCAATTATCGTTTATATTACCAAACTTTAAAAGCAATGTATCATGCACATCCAGTACGTGTGGATATCGCAGGTACGATTGAAAGTATTAATGAAATAACGCATGATACTTTATACGAATGCTATCATACATTTTATCATCCACATAATATGGTAATGTTTATCGTGGGGAATGTTGATCCTATTGAAATTACAGAATATATCAATGGGTTAACCAAACCTTTTGGTACATTCAATGAAGTGGAAATGTTACCATTTGAAGAACCAGAAAAGGTGTATTTACCGAAAATTGAATCATTTGATAATGTTCAGATGGACAAATTAATGTTAGGCATTAAAACGAATAATTATTTAAATAGTACACATTTAATTGAAACAGAATTAAAAATGCTTTTTGCGATGGATATATTATTTGGAGAACAAACTGACTTTTATCAATCTTTATTAAAAGATCATTTGATTGATGACTCATTCGGCTTTAACTTTACGATTGAGCCTACTTTTTCACATATGTTTATCGCTGGTGCATCTTCTAATGTTGATACATTAAAAGAACGTTTAATCAGTCAATTATATAATTATGACGCATTAAACGACCAGGAAATGTTTGATTTAATTGTACGTCAAACAATTGGTGAGTATGTTTCAAGTATGAATAGCCCGGAATATATTGCAAATCAATTTACTCGCTATTATTTCAATAATGCAATCTTATTCGATATATTACCATTACTTGAGCATTTGACATTAAAAGATTGCATCGATACTTATCGCACTACGATGGAGCAAGCGCACATCACTGATAGTCGCATTGTGAAAAAACATGGGTAAGTATATTGTAATTGGTGCGAGTGGTGATATTGGTAAGCAAATTACATGGGATTTATTAAATGCAGGGCATGAAGTTATTGCGCATTATTATTCTGCTAATAAAAGTGCATTACAACAAGAATTTCTAAATCAATCCGTTACTTTTATTCAGTTTGATTTAAGTCAGCCGATTGAATGTTCTCCGTTTGAACCATGGATGACGAGTCACTTAAATGGATTAATATATGCTGCAGGGACATCCTACTTTGCACCTTTAACTGACATTACGCAAAATGCAATGGAAAAGCAATTCAATATGCACTTCTCAAATCTTGTGAAAATTACACAATTTGTACAAGGTGGATTATTGCAAAATGCACATGGCAGAATCGTTGTAATTAGTTCGATATGGGGAGAGACAGGTAGTGCTACTGAATCAATATATAGTGGAATGAAGGCAGCACAAATTGGATTTATACAATCTATCGCTAAAGAATTTTCAATGACTTCTATCACTGCAAATGTTGTTACGCCAGGGATCGTTAATGGTAAAATGACATTACAACTCAATGAAGATGACATCCAGCAAATTGTTGCTCAACTTCCGCAACAAAGACTAATATTACCGAAAGAAGTGAGTCGTGCTGTGTTGTATTTACTGGATGATTTATCACAATCTGTCACTGGTACTGTTCTTCGTGTGAACGGTGGCTGGTATATTTAGGGGGGGAAGCTATGTCGACAATTGAACGAACGAAAGAATGGTATCTGGAATATGAAATTAAAATTAATCGAGCAGGACTACTTGGTGATGTCTCTAGCTTATTAGGTGTATTAGGTATCAGTATTATTACCATTAACGGTGTAGATCAAGGTGTTCGCGGTCTGTTAATTAAAACAGATGATTTAGATAAAGTTCTACGTTTTGAAAATATTATTTCCCAATTAGAAGATATAGAAATTATTAAATTGCGTGAACCTTTACTACAAGACAGACTGGCGGTGCGTCACGGGCAACATATTGAACGTGCGGCAGATAACAAACATGTATTCAAATTTATTCGGAAAGACTTAGGGATTCTCGTTGATTTAATGGCTGAATTATTTAAACAAGAAGGGAATCAGGTGATTGGCGTCCGTGGTATGCCGCGTGTCGGTAAGACAGAATCGGTCGTTGCAGCAAGTGTTTGTGCCCATAAAAAGTGGCTATTTATTTCGTCTACAATGATTAAACAAACCGTGAGAAATACTTTATATAAAGGTGAATATGACAACAATCATATATTTATCATTGATGGCGCTCTGACGATTAAACAAAACGCAGAACATTTAAATTTAGTGCGAGAAGTGATGGCTTTACCAACAACTAAAGTTATTGAGCATCCAGATTTGTTTGTTCAAAAAACAGACTATACTTTAGATGATTTTGATTATATTATTGAATTAAGAGAGACAGAAAATCAGGAAATTACATACGAACAAATATCACATAACAATTTATTTGATAATGATGAATTTGCGTTCTTTTAAGCCATAAAGGAGGCACTTATGAAATTAATTGGACAGAAATTACGTTCAAAAAGAGAATCCCTTGGAATGACATTGATTGACTTGGAGAAAAAAGTAAAAATACAAAAAAAGTATATTGAAATGATTGAAAACAACGCGTTTGATAGATTACCGAATCCTGATTATGCAAGAGGATTTATAGAAAAATATGCGAAAGCGGTTAATGTAGACGCCGTGCAATTAATTAAAGCGCATGAAAATGAGTTGCCCGAGAAAAAGATGAGCGCTAAAGAGGCGAGTCATCAAATTAAAAGTACAGCGCATGTCATTAATAATGATAAAAGTGTTCAGAAGTTATTGTTAGGATTAGCAGGCATTATAGGTGCACTTTTTGTAATCTGGCTTATTTGTACGCATTTACTGTTTACGAATAAAGAAAGTGCATGGCAGGCTGAAAATATTAATAAAAGTAGAAATGTAAGTGTTGAGCAAAAGACAGTGGAAAAACCGACGCCTTCTAAAACGGCAAACGAAGGCAATTCGAAAAGTAAAACAAAAACACCTGCAAAAGTGGAAGACCCTTTAAAAGTGACATATAAGAACTTCGATGGGGCGAATTTAGCTTATGAAATTTCATCAAAAGAGCAAATTACGGTTAAGATTGACTCTAAAATACCGACCTGGGTACAAATTTATGATGATAATAAGAAAAATTATGCATACAAAGAGATGAAATCTGAAACGATGAAAATTGATAAAGATGCCAAAACAATTTCTTTAATTTCCGGGAATTCTACCTCTTTAGATGTGTATATTAACGGAAAGAAAGTAATCGTACCGAAAGAAGCAGAAAATTTAATTACAAGAACATATTACTTTAAAATCATAAAATAATTTTTTTAATGAATAATTGAAAAGGAAGTAAAACATAATGAATATACCAAATCAAATTACTGTAGCAAGAGTACTACTTATCCCGGTATTTTTAATCTTTTTACTCGCGGATTTCAATATGGGACAAATTTCATTTCTGGGCAGTGATACGATGCGTATTGAGCAACTCATTGCTGCCTCGATATTTATCTTTGCCTCTTTAACAGACTGGATTGATGGTTACTTAGCACGTAAATGGCAGCTGGTGACGAATATGGGGAAATTTTTAGATCCATTAGCAGACAAACTCCTTGTATCGAGTGGTCTGATTGCTCTCGTTGAATTAGGTTTAATCCCTTCATGGATGGCAATTATCATCATAGCAAGAGAATTTGCAGTCACAGGATTACGTTTATTACAAATTGAACAAGGGTTTGTATCTGCAGCCGGGCAATTAGGAAAGATTAAAACAGCTGTAACAATGGTTGCGATGACATTGTTACTATTAAATGAACCATTTCAACAATGGACTGGCTTTAAATCAGGGTATGTGTTAATGTATGTTGCTGTATTCTTTACTATATTATCAGGTATTGAGTATTTTTATCATGGGCGTAACGTATTTAAAAATTCAAAATAGCGTATGATTAAATTGCAAATAATGTATAGATATATCGTGACCTGAATATGTAGACTTTTAAACAAGGTGTATGCCTTGTTTTTTTTGTTCCCCTATTTTCAGGAAAATATCGAAAAATACAAACATGCGTTCGCTTTTTACTTGCTAATTTTTATGTTTAACAGTATAGTTATATTTGTAGTGAGTAATGAGATGAAATTCATCAAAAGCGGGAATACAATAAGCATATATCATTCAGCAATGATTAATGTGAAGTTATGTTTATTATTACTTGACTGAGAAATTATAAAACCGTTTAACTATCAACGTATAATATAGGAGGACTTAGCAATTATGAGCGAACGTCAAAAAGCATTAGATACAGTTATTAAAAATATGGAAAAATCATTTGGTAAAGGTGCGGTAATGAAGCTTGGTGAAAACACTGCGCATAACGTTTCAGCAGTATCATCAGGGTCTATTACATTAGATAATGCACTCGGTATAGGTGGATATCCTAAAGGCCGTATTATTGAAATATATGGTCCGGAAAGTTCAGGTAAAACTACAGTGGCATTACATGCAATCGCTGAAGTTCAAAAACAAGGTGGAATTGCTGCATTTATTGATGCTGAGCATGCATTAGATCCTGTTTATGCACAAAAATTAGGTGTAGATATCGATAATTTATATTTATCACAGCCCGATCATGGTGAGCAAGGTCTAGAAATTGCTGAAGCATTTGTAAGAAGTGGGGCAGTTGATATCATTGTTGTTGACTCAGTTGCCGCATTAACACCGAAAGCTGAAATAGAAGGTGAAATGGGAGATTCGCATATGGGTCTTCAAGCGCGTTTAATGTCCCAGGCATTACGTAAATTATCAGGTGCAGTATCGAAATCAAATACGATTGCAATATTCATTAACCAAGTACGTGAAAAGATTGGTGTAATGTTTGGTAATCCTGAAACTACACCAGGGGGCCGTGCATTGAAATTCTATTCTTCTGTTCGTCTGGAAGTCCGTCGAGCAGAGCAATTGAAACAAGGTCAGGATATTGTCGGTAACCGTACGAAGATTAAGATTGTTAAGAATAAAGTAGCGCCACCATTTAAAGTGGCAGAAGTTGACATTATGTACGGTCAAGGTATTTCACGTGAAGGTGAAATGGTTGATTTAGGTGCAGAATATGAAGTTTTACAAAAATCAGGCGCTTGGTATTCATATGAAGGCGAACGCATTGGACAAGGTCGCGAAAATATTAAAACATATTTACGTGAGAACCCTGAAATTCGTGACGAAATTGATATGAAGATTCGTAAAGCGATGGGCATTGGGGAAGACAAAGATGCTCCGAAAACTGAAGTACCTGAAGCACCACCAGCAGATGATTTATTTGATGATGAATTAGTATAATAGGGAAAGCCGAATAATATGCCGTCTTGTTTACGGACAATTATTCGGCTTTTTGTAATTTTCCAACTAATTGTTACATATACGTTATTTTATTTTCTACGCACCTTGACATGCTTGACTTATTAAACGTACAATTAATTTGTATATGAAATAAATAAATCATTTATTTCTATACGATAAATTGAGATTGACTAGATGAAAAAAAGCAAATAAGGAGGTGTTTATGTTATGCTATTAAACCTCTTATTCATTTTGCTTGGAATAATTCTAGGTGTTGGTGTAGGGTACATATTGGCGAAGAATAGCTTAACTAACCAGCAAATGCAAGCCAGAACTACAGCTGAGCATATCATTAGTGAAGCAAACAAAGAAGCTGAAAGTCTTAAAAAGGAAAAATTACTTGAAGCAAAAGAAGAAAATCAAGTAAGAAGTGATCGTTTAGAGGCAGAGTTCAAAGAGCGACGTTCAGACCTTGCAAGACAAGAAGCAAGACTACTTCAAAAAGAAGAAAACTTAGATCGTAAAAGTGAACTTTTAGATAAAAAGGATGAACTTTTAGAACAAAAAGAATCTAAAATTGAAGAAAAACAACAACATGTAGATGCGTTAGAGCAAAGTGTGCAAGATATTATAGTGAAACATGAACAAGAGTTAACACGCATCTCCGGACTGACGCAAGAAGAAGCGAAACAGGAAATTATTGATCAAGTTGAAGAAGAGTTAACACATGATATTGCAGTCATGGTTAAAGAAAAAGAGCAAGAGGCGAAAGCGCAAGTTGATAAGAAGGCGAAAATGGTCCTTGCAACGACAGTACAACGCTTAGCTGCTGAACATACTTCAGAATCAACAGTATCAGTGATTAATCTTCCTAATGATGAAATGAAAGGTAGAATAATCGGTCGTGAAGGTCGAAATATTCGTACGCTTGAAACGTTAACAGGTATTGACTTAATTATTGATGATACACCTGAAGCGGTTATTTTATCTGGTTTTGATCCAATTCGACGTGAAATTGCGAAGACAGCATTGGAAGCTTTAGTATCTGACGGACGCATTCACCCTGGACGTATTGAAGAAATGGTTGAAAAAGCACGTAAATCTGTGGATGAAATTATTCGTGAAGCAGGTGAAGCAGCGACATTTGAATTGGGTATTCATAACTTACATCCAGATTTAGTGAAGATTTTAGGCCGTATGAAGTTCCGTACAAGTTACGGACAGAATGTATTAAAGCATTCCATTGAAGTGGCACATCTTTCAGGGATGCTTGCAGCTGAACTTGGTGAAGATGTTACATTAGCAAAACGCGCAGGATTATTACATGATATTGGTAAAGCGATTGACCATGAAGTAGAAGGGTCACACGTTGAAATTGGTGTTGATTTAGCGAAGAAATATCGTGAACATGCAACAGTAATTAATGCGATTCATTCACATCATGGCGATATCGAACCGAATAGCGTCATTTCTGTACTCGTTGCAGCGGCAGATGCTTTAAGTGCAGCGAGACCTGGTGCAAGACGTGAGACATTAGAAAATTATGTAAGACGTCTTGAACGATTGGAAGAGATTTCTGAAAGTTATGATGGCGTTGAAAAATCATTTGCAATTCAAGCAGGGCGTGAGATTAGAATTATCGTATCCCCTGAAGATGTGGATGATTTAAAAGCACATCGTATCGCTAGAGATATCAAAAATCAAATTGAAGAAGAATTACAATATCCTGGTCACATTAAAGTGACAGTCGTCAGAGAAATGCGTGCAATAGAATACGCGAAATAATAGAAGTAACCCTAACAACTCTTAGAGCCATAAGGCTTTGGGGGTTGTTTTTTAATTACATTACAATTAAAAGGGAATACATTGGGCATATTATGTTATATTTTTATTAATGAAATGAATTCACAAAAATACATTGCTTGAATAATGAATGTTATATATTATTTTAAGAAGAAAAGAGATAGCGATAAGGAAAGAGGATATGATGAGAATTTTATTTATAGGTGATGTTGTAGGTTCAATAGGTAGGGAAATGCTTACTGAATTCTTACCGCAGCTTAAGAAGAAATATGGACCGAATATTACAATTGTCAACGGAGAGAATGCGGCGCATGGTCGTGGTATTACAGAAAAAATATATAAAGAAATGATGACGTTCGGAGTGGATTGTGTCACTTTAGGCAATCATACGTACGGGCAACGTGATAGTTATGACTTATTAGAAAGTGATGTCAAGATGATACGTCCAGCTAATTATCCTGATGACAACCCGGGGAAGGGTATGCAGATCATTAAATTCAATGATAAAAAAATTGCTGTAATCAATCTACAAGGTCGTGCATTTATGCAACAAATTGATTGTCCTTTTAAAAAGTTTGATGCGTTGTATGAAATCGCCAAACGCGAAACAGATTACATCTTTGTAGACTTTCATGCAGAAACGACGAGTGAAAAAGGTGCCTTTGGTTATTATGCAGATGGGCGCGCTAGTGTTGTTGTTGGCACACATACGCATATCCAGACAAGTGATAACCGAATCTTAAATGAAGGCACTGGCTTTATTACGGATGTCGGTATGACAGGCTATTATGATGGTATATTAGGGATTAATAAAGATGAAGTCATTCATCGTTTCCTGACATCAATGCCAGTGAAACATGTAGTACCAGATAAAGGTCGTGGCGTGTTAAGTGGTGTCTTTGTAGAATTAAAAACAGACGGAACAACGAAGAAAATAGAACGAATATTAATTAATGAAGATCATCCATTAAAATAACGTATCGGCCATTCGACTGATTTTTTAGGATAGAACCACTTGTCTATGTCAAGACTAGTGGTTCTTTGTTATATTATAATAAGTGATTAAAAGTAGGAGGGTACATATGAAATCTCAAATTTCATGGAAAGTCGGCGGTCAGCAAGGTGAAGGTATCGAAAGTACAGGTGAGATGTTCTCAACTGCCTTAAACCGTCTAGGCTATTATTTATATGGTTACAGACATTTCTCAAGTCGTATAAAGGGTGGACATACGAATAATAAAATTCGTGTTTCAACTACGAGAGTGCATTCTATCAGCGATGATTTAGATATATTAGTAGCGTTCGATCAGGAAACAATTGATGTCAATTATCATGAAATGAATGCAACAGGTATTATATTAGCAGATAGCAAATTTGATCCGGTTAAACCAGATGATTATGAAGGTAAGTTCGTACCGATGGCATTTACTGAAATTGCAAAAGAACTTGGCACAGCTTTAATGAAGAACATGGTTGCCATTGGGGCGAGTGCAAGTTTAATTGGTGTTGACTTAAAGCACTTTGAAGTATTAGTTGATGATATTTTCGGTAAAAAAGGTGAAAAAATATGTGCATTAAACAAACAAGCATTACATGCTGGATTTGATTTAATGGAACAGGAAGATTTCCATACGTTTACGTTAAATCCTTCAACTGAAGAAGGGCATCTTTATATGATTGGTAATGATGCGATTTCTTTAGGTGCATTGACAGGTGGCGCAAGATTTATGGCTGCGTATCCAATCACGCCTGCCAGTGAAATTATGGAATACATGATTGATAAATTACCGGAATTCGGTGGAACAGTCATTCAAACAGAAGATGAAATTGCGGCAGCAGTTATGGCGATCGGCGTAAACTATGGCGGCGTTCGTGCATTTACAGCTTCAGCGGGTCCTGGTTTATCTTTAATGATGGAAGCTATTGGACTAAGTGGAATGACAGAACAACCATTCGTTGTGATTAATACAATGCGTGGTGGTCCTTCAACAGGTTTACCTACGAAACAAGAGCAATCAGATTTAATGCAAATGATTTACGGCACGCATGGTGATATTCCGAAGATTGTATTAGCACCTACAACTGCTGAAGATGCATTTTATTTAACTGCAGAGGCGTTTAACTTAGCTGAGCAGTACCAATGTCCCGTGATATTACTTAGTGACTTACAGCTTTCTATGGGTAAACATACTGTTCCAAATTTAGACTTTAATAGAATTAAGATTGATCGTGGTAACTTAATCACTGAAGTTGCGGAACGTGAAGATAAATCATACTTCAAGCGTTATGAAGTAACAGAAAGTGGCGTTTCACCACGTGTTATTCCAGGCGTTAAAAATGGTATTCATCACGTTACCGGTGTAGAACATACTGAAGAAGGAAAACCTTCTGAAAGCCCAGTCAACCGCGCGAAACAAATGGAAAAACGTATGCGTAAAATTGAACAGTTAAAAATTTCAGAGCCTGTTGATTATAAAGAAAATCATGCAGAAGCAGATGTATTAGTCATCGGTTATTTATCAACATATGGAGCTATTGATGAAGCGATTGATAGAATGGATGCGAAAGTCAACCACTTACACATTAAACAATTACATCCTTTTCCGACTGATGAAGTACAAGACGCAATCAACAAAGCGAAACAAGTCATTGTCGCAGAACACAACTACGGCGGACAATTATCAAGCATTATAAAAATGAACACAATGCATCAAGGTAAGATTACAAACTTTACGAAATATGATGGTACACCATTCTTACCGAAAGAAATTGAAGCAAAAATCAATGAAGTCATTGAAGTAAAGGAGCGCATCTAAATGGCAACGTTTAAAGATTTCAGAAATAATGTAAAACCAAACTGGTGTCCAGGATGTGGTGACTTCTCAGTACAAGCAGCGATACAAAAAGCATGTGCCAATGTAGGGTTAGAGCCTGAAGAATTAGCAGTCATTACAGGTATCGGGTGTTCTGGTCGTTTATCGGGTTATATTAATTCATATGGTGTCCACTCAATTCACGGACGTGCTTTACCGATGGCACAAGGTGTTAAGATGGCAAACCAGGAACTTACAGTCATTGCTTCAGGTGGTGACGGTGATGGTTACGCTATCGGTATGGGACATACCATTCACTCAATCCGTCGAAATATTGACTTAACGTATGTCGTAATGGATAACCAAATTTATGGTTTAACGAAAGGTCAAACATCACCAAGTTCAGCACATGGATTCGTCACGAAGACTACGCCACAAGGCTCTATTGAGAAAAATGTATCACCATTAGAACTTGCAATTACATCTGGTGCAACATTTGTAGCACAAAGTTTCTCAAGTGATATTAAGGAACTCACTGCAATTATTGAAGCAGCGATACAACATAAAGGATTTGCATTTGTAAACGTATTTTCACCATGTGTGACTTACAATAAAGTGAATACGTATGAATGGTTTAAAGTAAACTTAACGTCATTAAACGATATAGAAGGATATGACAATAAAAACAGAACTCAAGCATTAAACACAGTCGTAGAACATAACGGATTAGTAACTGGTATTATCTATCAGGATACAGAAACTCCAAGCTATGCTGAACAATTAAATGGGTATTCTAAGTCATTAGCGAAAGAACCGATTGAAATGGATCAATCGAAGTTTGAGGCGTTAATGGCAGAGTTTAAGTAAATTCAATATGTTAAAAGGCTTAGCAAATTGAAATAACTTTGCTAAGTCTTTTGATTATTTGTTATACTAATTAAGAAAAATAAAATAACTAAAAAACACTAGGGGAGTTACTCTGAGATTGGACGATGGTCCTAAACCCTTATTCACCTGATCTAGGTAACACTAGCGTAGGGAAGTGTCGCGTTTTGACACAACTTTACTCTGTTTAGGTTGTGTTTTTTTATTTGGAGGAAATGGATATGAAGAAAAGTATTATGTTAAGTATGAGTTGTGCAATATTATTAGCCGGATGTAATAGCGATAATAGTCAGAATAAAACGGATAGTAGTAAAGAAAAGAAAGTCACAATTATGCTGGACTGGACGCCAAACACAAATCATACAGGCCTTTACGTTGCAAAGGAAAAAGGCTTCTTTAAGAAACATGGTTTAAATGTAGAGATTAAAGCACCGGGAGAAGTTACTGCAGATCAATTGATTGCAGCAAATAAAAAAGATGTACAGTTTGGTATTAGTGCACAGGAACAAGTAACACAATCACGCTCAGAAGGTGTCCCGATTAAATCGATTGGAGCTATTATTCAACATAACACGAGTGGATTTATGAGCTTAAAAGAAAAAAACATTCAATCACCTAAAGATTATGAAGGTAAAACGTATGGTGGATGGGGTGCACCGATTGAAAAAGCATTCATTAAGACATTAATGGATAAATCAAACGCTGATATCAATCAAACGAAGATAGTGAATATGGGCAATACGGATTTCTTCGCTGCATCGAAAAAGAATATCGACTTTGCATGGGTTTATTATGGCTGGACAGGCATTGAAGCGAAGACGCGTAATATTGATGTGAATATGCAATACTTAACAGATTACGATAAAAATTTAGATTATTATACACCTATCATCATTGCTAACGAAAAATACTTAAAGTCAAATCCTGATACAGCGAAAGCATTTATGGCAGCCGTTAAAGAAGGCTATGAATATGCAATTAAGCATGAGCATGAAAGTGCTGATATATTAATTAAGGCAGCGCCTGAACTAAAAAAACAAAAAGATTTAGTCTATGCATCACAAAAATACCTATCTCCTAAATATCAAGATGATGCAAAATCATGGGGTATGCAAGATGAAAAAGTTTGGGCAAACTATGCAAAATATTTAAAAGACAATAAAATTATAAAAAATGATTTCAATGCGAAAGCTGCATTTACGAATGAATTTGTGGAGGGGAAATAATGGCGAATACAATCATGAGTATACAAATTATTCCTAAAACACCGGAAGGGCAAGATGTCATTCCTTATGTGGATGCAGCGATAGAAGTGATTGAACAATCAGGATTGAAATTTTACGTATCACCATTAGAAACAAGTATTGAAGGTGATATGCATGAATTACTTCCATTAATAGAACAAATGAATCATCGTATGCGTGCATTAGGTTGTGCATCCATTATTTCTCAAGTGAAATTTTATCATGCTGAATCTGTGTCAATGGATGAACTGGTAGCGAAATATCGATGATTAGAACGATAAAATTTTCCATATTTATTATCAGCTTATTATGTATTTGGGAAGGTCTTGTACGGATATTACATGTTGATTCATATACATTACCTGCCCCTAGTGCAATAGGACAATCATTTATTTATGATTTCCCTGAATATTATCCTCATTTGCTGCCAACCATTCAACTTGTATTGATAGGATTAGTTTGTTCGATTATCTTTGGTATTTTATGTGCGGTTATATTAAATTTAGTACCTGTACTCAATGATTATATTTATCCGTTGTTGATTATCAGCCAGAATATACCTGTTATCGTCATAGCACCTTTACTTGTAATTTGGTTTGGTTTTGGTTTATTACCGAAATTGATAGTTATTACATTAATCTGTTTCTTTCCGATTACTGTAAGTTTACTTGAAGGATTTCAGGCAACAGATCAAGATTTAAAGAAGTACATGCACATGATGGGTGCGAACCGATTCGCTTTATTTACAAAGTTAGAATGGCCGAATAGTATGCCATTTTTATTTAATGGATTAAAGATTGCAGGTACTTATGCAGTGATGGGGGCTATCATATCTGAATGGTTAGGTAGTGATAAAGGATTAGGTAAGTTTATGTTACTTGCCCAGCGTGCCTTTCAAGTTGATCAAGTGTTTGTCGCAATCGTCTGGATTATTATATTTGCGCTTATGATTTATATCGTAATCGAATTATTACAGCGTTTTGTTTTGAGGTGGCACCATGAATAAAATATTGAAATTAGAACACATCTTTCATCAATATGGCAATAAAAAAGTGTTAGATAACATTAACTTTGAAGTTCCGCATAATGAAATTGTTGCGTTACTTGGTCCGAGTGGTGCAGGAAAATCGACATTAATTAATATCATTGGTGGTTTACTGAAACAAACAACAGGGCACGTCTGGATTAATGGTCAAGAAGTGCAACAAACGGGACACGTCTCTTATATGCCACAAACAAGTTCGTTAATGCCATGGCGTACCGTTAAAGAAAATATTCAACTTGCGACTGAAATTGGTAATAATAAAAGTAATGATCAAAGTGATGCCTTATTAGCGCAAGCAGGGTTTACGGAGATTCAGGATGCCTATCCGAAATCATTATCTGGTGGAATGAAACAGCGCGTATCTTTTTTAAGAACATTAAACACACAACATGATGTGTTATTGCTGGATGAACCGTTTTCAGCATTAGATGAAATTACGCGCATTGAAATGCAAATGTGGCTTAAATCTCTAATTAAATCAACCGGGAAAACAGTTATTATGATAACACACAGTATAAATGAAGCGATAGAGCTGTCTGATAGGATTATGATATTGAATGGTAAACCTGCAACGATTACTAATATTTATGACACATCAGCGTATAAAAATGATGCTGAAAAATTAACTTTGCGTAAAACGATCTTTGAACAATTGAAATAATCATGAACGACATAAAAGAGGTGAGACAAATTTTAGTCTCACCTCTTTCCATATTTTTATCCGTTGATTTAAAAGATTTTTAATATTACTTTTTGTTTTTTCTCATGTTTTGAATCACGCTGAACACAGCAGGTAGAACAGATACGAGAATAATTAATATTAAAACAATCTCGAAATTATTTTTTACTACAGGTATGTTACCGAAGAAATAGCCACCAGCTAAACAAATTCCAACCCATGCAACTGCGCCGATAATGTTATATAGAATAAAGTAACTATATTTCATTGAACTTGCACCGGCAACGAAAGGAATAAATGTTCTGATGAAAGGCATAAATCGAGCCAAGACGATGGTTTTTCCACCGTATTTATTAAAGAAATGCTCTGCTTTCGTTAAATGTTCCTGTTTAATCATGCGACCCAATTTAGGATGATTGACAATACCAAAGCCAATCCATTTCCCGATATGATAGTTTAATGTATCCCCGACAATTGCCGCGATAGAGAGTAATATAAATAAAAACCAAATGTTAAGTGCGCCTTGTGGTGCCAATGCACCTGCAGCGAAGAGTATTGAATCGCCTGGTAAAAATGGCATAATAACGAGCCCGGTTTCTACAAAGACAATACCAAATAAAATCGCGTATGTTAAAACGCCATAATCTTTGACGATATTAACGAGATGTTCGTCGATATGTAAAATAAAATCTAAAAGTTGTGTGATGATATTCATAACTTGTTTCTCCAATTCTGATAATTTCCTTATTATTATACGCTACTGAAATGAATATTCAAAAGAGAAGAACTAAAATGATGAAAATAATGTGATTAGTATTGCAGTTAATGTTTTGAGTACAACCAGTTCAAGAGTAAATCGTGCATGTTATATTCAAACGACAATTGATTTGTCAGTGTATTATTTGCGTACAATTTTATGAAATTCAAACAAACTTCCATCTAACTCAAACTTTATTTCCGACATAGAACTATCTACTAAGTGTGTCACATCAGTTGAGTGAACTACTAGTTTTTCGTTAATATCATACAAAGTTGCAGATGAATTTGAAAGAACGATATAGAACCTTTTAGGATTAAAAAAGTTGCTAATAAATCTTGGATTACCAATGGTTTGGTTTGCAATATATTCCAATACAAAATTTGACCATTTTCTCGGGATTCTTTCAACCATTTCGTAAATTTTCGCATCTACTGGTGCAAGTTCAATAATTTTATCTTCTTGTTTCATATCTTCATCTCCTCGTATTTCGATTATATAGTAAATATTTGAAAAGATAAATGCTTTACAAATTTGTACATACTGTATATATTGTATATATACAGTATAACAACAAAGAAGGTGATGAATTGAACATTCATTTTGACCCAAAGAGTGATCAACCGATTTACGAGCAATTGAAATCAGAAATCATTCGATTGATTATGGCAAAGGAATTAAAAGAAGGTGAATCACTTATGTCTATGCGAGCACTTGCAAAAATGTTAGGCATCAGTGTGATTACAACGAAGCGGGCGTATAAAGATTTAGAGGATTTAGGCTACCTATATACGATTCCTGGAAAAGGGACATTTGTTTCACAAGGGAATATTGCAATGATAGAAGAACAATCGAATAAGGAATTAGAATCTTTAATAATGTCTTCAATCCAACTTGCCAAACGCTTAAATTTTGACAAAAAAGATTTCAATGAACTAATAAACGATTTATGGGAGGAATAACGATGCAACCAAATGTGATTGAAGTAAGAAACTTAATGTTCAAACAGAATAAATTTGTACTAGATATTCCGAATCTTGAGATACCAAAAGGTTATATTACTGGATTAATTGGTGAGAACGGTGCGGGTAAAACAACTTTAATTTATCAGTTACTAAACTTGACGTCACCAGACCAGGGAGAAATTAAAGTATTTGATCAATCGTATTTAGAAGATAGAGCAGGCATACTTTCTGAAATCGGTATCGTGTTTAGTGAGAATCACTTTCCGGATTGGATGAATGCAAAGAAGTTAGAAACGATTATGAAGATGTATTTCGATAATTGGGATAGTAAAGCATATTATAGCTATCTTGAGCGATTTGAAGTGCCAACAAATAAAAAGATTAAACAGTTATCTCAAGGGATGAAAGTAAAACTGAATTTAGCAACAGCACTCAGTCACCATGCAAAATTGTTAGTACTTGATGAACCGACTTCTAACTTAGACCCAACATTTAGAGTAGAATTGCTGAAAATTTTTCAGGATTTAATGTTAGATGAAGAGATGACGATACTATTCTCAACGCATATAACATCAGATTTAGAATCTATTGCAGATTACATTTGCTACATTGAGCAAGGAAAGCTGATTATGATGGATGAAAAAGATATTATCTTAGATGAATATCAAATTGTTAGAGGGCCGGTAAAAGTATTAGATGATGAAATTAATACACTATTAATTGGTATTGAATACTTTGATGACAGTTTTACTGCGTTGACGAAAGAGGCGCAGACGTTGGATGAGTTATTTGGTAAGGAAGTGTCGATTCGTAAGGCAAACATTGATGAGCTCATGTATTTCAAGAAAAGGGAGCGTATGCACCATGATCAATCAGCTAAAGTTGTTTCTACAGTTCAAAAGTAATTTGAGTGTTTATTATTAAACTAGTAATTTACTAACCATCTCATAATTGTTTAATATAGGATGGTTGATAAGAATTATAAGAAGCGGGTGGTTCAGTGATAAGAGAATTAAAATTAATATGTAGCCTACTAAAATCACAAATTAATTATGTAATATTATTTTCAGTTGCCACACTTACACTAATATTATGTCATCTATATGCTTTTTATTTGGCTAAATGCCGATGCAGAACTTATTTGATAGGGGTATGCTAAATCCACATGCATTTTATTTCACTTGGCTGCCAATAGTTGTGGTAATATTTATTTTTACTTGTTGGACAAAGCAATATTTAGAAAAAAATGCACACTCAAAACATCTTTTATGGAGTGATTAAAAATGAAGCGTTTATTAATGTTAGATATTAAATTATTAAGATTCTTTCCATATATTATATTAACTTTATTTATTGCTGCTATATTATTCAAAGTGTTCGTTGGTTATGACAGTGCAACTCAAGTTTTTGTAGGTTATGACAATGATATGCAAGTTGACAAAAAAGAGATTACATTTAGTTTTACCGATACTTTTTTCATCTTAACAATGATTTGTGTATTCTTTATACACGCTCAGAAATATGACACTTTAAGAAAACATAAAATAATTCAATGGTATGAAACTTTACCTGTTAATAAAAAAGATATAAGAATGGAAAATATAATACTCGTATTGCTATCTCATGCAATACTATTAATTTTCGCATTTGTTTTCTATGCTATTCATAATGAATTAATCAATATTCAAGCAATCATATTAATGTTTGGCATCAGCTTAACGATGAATGGTTTTATGTTAATGATAGGTATAAAAAACAATCTTACTTATTTACTTTTGGTGAGCATCGCGAGTGTTCTATTTATTCTTGCATTTGGTTTTCACTATTTACTAATCATGAATGATATCAATTTAAACTTAAATTTAAGTAAACGTGATTTTTGGCGTTTATACTTATATCAGTTCCCGTATGTGGTGAATGCATTCGGATTAGGACTGTGTTTATTATCATTTAAAGTTCATCGTAAAGTATAAGCATCTCATATTATTATGAGGTGTTTTTTAATTGTTTAAATTTTATCCTCCAAGTAAAAATACTTTGAAAAAGCATCTTTAAAAAGTTATACTATAGGAATGATTAAGTTGAAAATGGGGTTAGTATGAAATGAATGAAGAAAGTAGAATAGATGCTTCTCAAGTGCGCGGTAAAAATGCACCTGAGAAAGATTACAGTAAGTATTTCGAAAAAGTGTATCAGCCACCAAGTTTAAAAGATGCGAAAAAACGTGGTAAAGAATCAGTAGAACATCATGCTTTCTCAATCGATGAAAAGTATAAAGGTTTAGGTCGCGGTCGCAAATTCTTTATTCGTACGTACGGTTGTCAAATGAACGAACATGACACTGAAGTAATGGCGGGTATCTTTGAAGCATTAGAATATGAAGCAACAAATGATGTCAATGAAGCGGATGTTATATTACTGAATACGTGTGCGATTCGTGAAAATGCAGAAAACAAAGTATTCGGTGAAATTGGGAACTTAAAACATATTAAGTTAGCAAAACCGGATGTGTTAATCGGTGTTTGTGGTTGTATGTCTCAAGAAGAATCAGTAGTAAACAAGATTATGAAGTCGTATCAAAATGTTGATATGATCTTTGGTACGCACAATATTCACCGCTTACCAGCCATTTTAGATGAAGCATATATGTCTAAAGCGATGGTTGTTGAAGTATGGTCTAAAGAAGGTGACGTCATCGAGAACCTTCCAAAGGTTCGTATGGGTGAAACGAAAGCATGGGTTAATATTATGTATGGATGTGATAAATTCTGTACGTATTGTATCGTGCCATTTACGCGCGGTAAAGAACGTAGTCGTAAACCTGAGGAGATTATTGCTGAAGTACGTGATTTAGCGCGACGTGGATACAAAGAGATTTGTTTATTAGGTCAAAACGTTAATGCATACGGTAAAGATATTGAAGGTTTAAACTATGGATTAGGCGATTTATTGGCAGATATTCAGAAAATCGATATCCCGCGTGTAAGATTTATGACAAGTCACCCTTGGGACTTTGATGATCGTTTAATCGAAGTATTAGCGCAAGGTGGAAATATCGTACCGCATATTCACTTACCAGTACAAAGTGGTAATAATGATGTGTTAAAGATTATGGGACGTAAATATACACGCGAAAGTTATTTAGAACTAGTCGATAAGATTAAAGAAGCTATTCCTGACGTTGCATTAACAACTGATATTATTGTCGGTTATCCAAACGAGACAGAAGAACAATTCTTAGATACAATTGATTTATATGAACGCGTTGGATTTGAACACGCTTATACGTATTTATATTCGCCACGTGAAGGCACACCTGCAGCGAAGATGAAAGATAATGTATCAACTGAAGATAAAAAGAATCGTTTACGTCGTTTAAATAAAGTTGTTGAACATCATACAGAATGTGCACTGAAAAAATATCAGGATCAGGAAGTCATCGTATTATGTGAAGGACCTTCAAAGAAAAACGAAAATATTTTAGCGGGATATACCGATAAGAGTAAACTTGTTAACTTTGCAGGACCTGAAGCAGCAATTGGAAAACTTGTAAAAGTTAAAATTACTGAAACAATGCGTTACTCATTAAATGGGGAATTGCTTGAAATATTAGAACCAGTTGGGGTGGAAAATTAATGTATACAAATGATGAAATACTTTTAAAAGCGAAAGAATTAGGAAAAATGATGGCTGAAACAGAAGCCGTTGATTTCTTTAAGCGTGCAGAAGCACAAATTCATGAAAACCAAAACGTACGCGAAAAAATGGCATCATTAAAATCATTACAAAAACAAGCTGTCAATTTCGAGAATTACGGTAAAGAAAAAGCTTTAGGTATGGTTGAAGAAAAAATTGCTAAAGTAGAAGCAGAACTTGATGAAATGCCAATCGTCGATCAATTTAAAGAAGCACAAGGTGAAGTGAATGCGTTACTTCAAATGGTTTCACATGCAATTAGTCAAACTGTTACAGATGAAATTATCGTTTCAACGGGTGGCGACTTATTAACTGGCGAAACGGGCGCAGCTGTTGAACATGCAGCACCTGGATGTGGTAACTAATTATATACAACTCAAATAATGTCGGTTCATTAGAATCGGCATTATTTTATTAATCGAGGAGGATATATGAAAAACGAAACGAGAAAGCTAACGTTAACGAGCATTTTTATTGCGATAAATGTTGTTTTAAGTCAGATGATCTATATTCCAGTAGGACCGATTAAAGCATTTCCAATGCAACATTTTATTAATGTATTATGTGCAGTGTTTGTTGGACCGTGGTTCGGCTTGGCACAAGCTTTGATTAGTTCAATCCTCAGAAATATATTTGGCACAGGATCGCTGTTTGCATTCCCTGGTAGTATGATCGGTGTATTATTTGCAGCATTAATGTACCGCAAGTTCAAAAGAATTGAGTTGGCTTCAATCGGTGAATGGATCGGTACGGGTTTTATTGGTAGCATTTGTACGATACCTTTCATGTGGATAATGCATTTAGATTTGAAGGGGTTTATGCCCATATTTTACGCTTTTTTATTAAGCAGTCTATTTGGGAGTATCATTGCATACATACTCTTATTATTATTAAATAAAAGAAATTTATTAAACAAAAGGAATGGATAAAGATGTCTAAACCAACACCAATGATGACGCAATATTTACAAATGAAAGAGCAGTATAAAGATGCAATTCTATTCTTTCGTTTAGGTGATTTCTATGAGATGTTCTATGATGATGCGATACTTGCAGCGAAAGAATTAGAAATCACTTTAACGCGTCGCGATAAAAAGAATGCCATACCGATGTGTGGCGTGCCTCATCATTCTGCAAAAGGCTACATCGAACGTTTAATTGAAAAAGGTTATAAAATTGCAATCGCTGAACAGATGGAAGATCCTAAAATGACAAAGGGTATGGTCAAGCGAGAAGTTGTTCAGATTATTACGCCAGGAACTGTGATGGATGATATGATCAGTGAAAACGAGAGCAACTATTTAGCATGTTTATTTGATGCAGGCGAGGATTATATCATTGCATACAGTGATGTTTCTACTGGAGAATTAAAAGTCACACAATGTGACGAAACGACAATGTTAAATGAAATGAGTAGCATTGCACCGAAAGAAATTATTATTAATGCTGCATTACCATCAAATATTGATCAGCATATGCGCCTGATGACAAATGTTGTTTCATTATATCAATCAGATGTGACGTTTGATATCACTTCTAACTTAAGCGCACAACTTCAGCCAGCCGTGAACTTACTATTAAGTTATATCCGTGATACGCAAATGCGTGCATTAGATCATATTGATCAACCAATAGAATATGCAGCACTCGGACATATGCGCCTGGATATGTATGCAAAGCGTAATTTAGAACTCACTGAAAGTATTCGTCTCAAAACGAAAAAAGGAACGTTGTTATCAATTTATAATCAATGTAAAACGCCGATGGGTAATCGTCGACTGAAAGAATGGATTGAACGTCCGTTAGTGAATAAAGAACAAATTGAAGATCGTTTAACCGTTGTTCGATTATTTAATGATGAATTTTTATTACGACATCAGTTACGAGAAGCCTTAACACACGTGTATGATATAGAACGATTAGCAGGTCGTGTACAATTTGGAAACGTGAATGCAAAGGATTTAATTCAATTAAAGTATTCTTTAGAGCAATTACCGCGCATTAATGAATTACTAAATCCTTTTAGTCATATCGTTAGTGGACTAGAAGGCATTCAAAGTTTAGCGCCACTGTATCAAATGTTAGAGGAAAGTATCGTTGAAGAACCCCCGACAACAATTAAAGAAGGTGGTATCTTTAAAGATGGCTATAATATAACACTAGATGAGTATCGCAACGCACAAAAGAATGGAAAAGCATGGCTTGCAGCATTACAAACGAAAGAACGAGAGCGTACGGGTATTAAATCACTAAAAATTAGCTATAATAAAGTATTTGGTTATTATATTGAAATTTCTAAGGCGAATTTAGTAAATCTTGATATTGCTGAATTTGGATATGACCGTAAGCAAACACTGAGCAATGCTGAACGTTTCATTACAGAAGAATTGAAACAAAAGGAAGCACTCATATTAGGTGCTGAAGAAAAAGCAATTGATTTTGAATACGAAGCTTTTATTCAGTTGCGTGAACAAGTCAAAGCTTATATCCCGAATTTGAAACGCCAGGCGAAACGCATTGCAGAACTTGATTGTTTGCAAAACTTTAGTGAAGTGGCAACAAATAATAACTACACAGAACCGAAAATATCGGATCGACGTGTACTGCAAATAAAAGATGCCAGACATCCAGTTGTTGAACAAGTGATGGAACGTGATCAATACGTTCCAAATGATTGTTTATTAGATGATAATGGCTTTATTTATTTAATAACAGGTCCCAATATGAGTGGTAAATCAACGTATATGCGACAAGTCGCATTGATCAGCATAATGGCACAAATGGGTTCGTATGTTCCGGCAAGTTCTGCAGAATTACCGATATTCGATCAAATCTTTACGCGCATTGGTGCTGCAGATGATTTAGTCAGTGGTCAAAGTACATTTATGGTTGAAATGCTTGAAGCTCGCAATGCACTAGTTAATGCAACTGAAAATAGTTTGATTATCTTCGATGAAATTGGGCGAGGGACTTCAACTTATGATGGCTTATCGCTCGCACAATCAATGATTGAATACGTACACAATCACATCGGTGCAAAAACATTATTCTCAACGCATTACCATGAACTAGTCGGCTTAGATCATTCGCTTGATGGATTAAACAATATACATGTTGCTGCGAAAGAGTATAACGGAGAGCTCATTTTCTTACATAAGATTATGCCAGGTGCAGTCGAAAATAGTTACGGTATTCACGTTGCAAAACTAGCTGATTTACCAGATGAAATCATTAGTCGTGCAGGACATTTACTGGAATCATTCGAAAACTACAGTATTAAAGATTTAAACTTTGTCGGTAGAGATGATCGAAAAAAAGAAAATGAATTGAAAGCACAACACAAAAAAGTAAATCCAGATGAACAAGTAATAAAAGAAAGTCAAGCTGTTATTCAACCAGCATTTGATTTATTCAGTGAATCAGAAAACAATGCGGTCATTTCAGAATTGAAACAATTAACGATAGAATCGATGACGCCAATTGAAGCGTTATTGAAATTACAGCAATTGAAGTCACAAATTAAGTAGGTGAAGTCATGGGAATTATTAAAACACTGGATGCGGCATTAAGTAATAAAATTGCTGCAGGAGAAGTGATCGAGCGACCGCAATCGGTTGTTAAAGAACTTGTGGAAAATGCTATTGATGCTGGCGCTACTAAAATTACAGTTGCCGTTGAAGAAGCAGGATTAAAAAAAATTAAAATCACAGATAATGGTTCGGGTATTGCAGAAGATGATCTCGAGTTAATGTTTTTAAGACATGCGACGAGTAAAATATCAGATGATCATGATTTATTCCATATTCGAACACTTGGATTTCGTGGTGAAGCATTAGCGTCCATTGCATCTGTAAGTCGTGTGACAGTGAATACGTGTTTTGACGGAGCAGTGGGGCATCAGATTAAAGTTGAGAACAGCAAGATTGTCAGTCGAAATTTACACGCAGCACGATTGGGCACAGAAATGATTGTTGAAGATTTATTTTATAATACACCTGCACGATTGAAATACGTAAAAAGTTTACAGACAGAGCTCGGAAAAATTACAGATATCATGAACCGATTTATTATGAGTTTCCCGAATATCCAATTTACATTATTAAGTGACGATAAGCTGCTGATTCAGTCAGTGGGTAATGGTAAATTAAATGAAGCGATGGCGGTCATATATGGGATGAAGATTGCAAAAGATATCATAGAAATTCAAGGGGAAACGGGTGACTATAAAGTTAATGGCTATATTGCTAAACCGGAACACACGCGAAGCAATCGCCATTATATGTCGATATTTATTAATGGCCGTTATATTAAAAATTTTATGATTTCTAAAGCAATCATCAATGGCTATCATACATTATTACCGATTGGGCGTTATCCTATCGTAAGTATTCATATTTCAATGGATCCGAGTCTGGTTGATGTCAATGTTCATCCTACGAAACAAGAAGTTCGTTTATCGAAAGAGCCACAGTTAATGGCACTTATCGAACAGTTAATAAAAGAGCGATTGCTCGGTCAAAGTTTAATACCAAAGGTGAGCACAAAGAAAAAAGTACTGGAACAATTTGAACAACAGAAATTCGAATATGATCAACGCATATCAAAAGAGGTTGTAAAAGAAACGTACAATCCAGATGGTCAGTTTGATGTGAAGGCAAGTAATGCTCAAATGAATACCGCGTCTACAATACATGTACTACCTGCTATCGATGAAGAAAAAATTGAAGAAATTTGTGAGTCACCTGTTCCTAAAGTGCCAGTACAGGAAGTCGCAATGGAACACGATGTTCATCAAAATATCATAAATGATTCACGTGCAGCACATGAGGAAGCGATTCAAATAGAAGAAGGATTAACAGCAACTCAAACGAATAGTTCACGGAAACTACCCTATTTAGAAGTTGTTGGACAAGTTCATGGTACATATATCGTCTGCCAAAATGATGAAGGGATGTTTATGATTGACCAGCATGCCGCACAGGAACGTATTAAATATGAATATTATAAAAATAAAATTGGGGAAGTCAGTCATGAATTACAAACGTTGCTTTTTCCAATCAATATTCAGTTAACCCAGGATGAAGCGTTGAAATTTGAAATGTTACAACATAAACTATCTGAAATTGGCGTAAATCTTGAACATTTTGGTGGTCGTGATTATGTCGTGAATGAAGTGCCCGTTTGGTTTCCTGAAGACGCGAAATCAACTGTAGAAGACTTAGTTGACTATTTATTTGAGCACCAACAAGTTAATTTAAATAAATTTAGAGAAGAAACTGCAATTATGATGAGTTGTAAAAAATCAATTAAAGCGAATCATTATTTAAAAAAGGAAGATATGGAACGATTAATCAATGCATTATCGTATACGAATGAACCTTATACATGTCCACATGGTCGACCGATAACGATACAATTTACAACGTATGAATTAGAAAAATTATTTAAGAGAGTGATGTAAAGATGATACTGCCAGCCATTCGATCGATGAAAGATTTAGAAATATTTATTCAAACGCAATATGACTATTGTGTCATTTTAGATGTTCATATTAGTCAATTAGACAACATATTAAATATGTTAATGGCTCATGACAAGCATGCATTCTTTCATGTTGACTTAATTAAAGGGTTGGCAGTTGATGAAGCGGCAATTGAATATTTAATTCAAAAATTTAAAGTTTATGGAATCGTATCAACGAAACCTAAACTCATTAAAAAGGCAAAAATGTTAGGTGCACAAACGATTTTACGTATTTTTATTATCGACTCATCTGCGCTGAGTAAAAGTTATCGTTTTATAGAACAAAGTGATCCGGATTATGTTGAAGTACTTCCGGGTATTGCAACTAAAGTAATAAAAGAACTCAGTGAATGTATTCGCCCTAAAATTATTGCCGGAGGATTAATTGAAACGGTAGAAGAAGTCGGTACTGCACTTCAGCACGGTGCAACGCATATAACGAGTAGCAACAATATTTTATGGAAACACTTTAATCCTAAGAAATAAATTGACAACGTTTTCACGTTATATTACGATAATTATAAGTTAATAAATTAGGACGAGTAAAAGAGACCTTTTATCTTTGGATAAAGGGTTCTTTTTGTCTTTTTTTAACTAATATTAAAAAGAGGTGATTGTATGAATGCTTATATTGCAGAAGTCGTTGGTACAGCGATATTAATTTTATTTGGTGCGGGTGTATGTGCCAATGTAAGTTTGAAAGGAACATTTGCACGTGGCGCGGACTGGATTGTCATTGCAGTTGGATGGGGACTTGCAGTAACGATGGGGGTCTATGCTGTTGGTTCAATTTCCGGTGCACATCTTAACCCTGCAGTATCAATCGGATTAGCTGTGAATGGTGATTTTGAGTGGTAAAAAGTGCCAGGGTATATCATCGCACAATTGATAGGTGCAATGATTGGTGCAACGCTCGTATGGTTACACTATATGCCGCACTTTAAAGATGAAACGGATGCGGGCACGAAACTAGGTGTATTTGCAACGAGTCCAGCATATCCGAATTACTTTGCTAACTTTATATCAGAGATCATTGGCACAGTTATCTTAATGATGGGTTTATTATTTATTGGAGGTAACAAATTTGCGGATGGATTAAATCCTGTTATTGTTGGGATATTAATTATTGCCATCGGTTTAAGTTTAGGAGGCACGACAGGTTATGCAATCAATCCGGCCAGAGATTTTGGTCCGCGTCTTGCGCATTATTTATTGCCAATACCAGGGAAAGGGACATCAAACTTTAAATATGCAATTGTTCCGATTTTAGGTCCGATTGCGGGTGGCATGTTAGGTGCCTCACTATTCAGGTTGCTATTCAAAGGAAAATTTGAAATGATTGATATGATATCATTTGTGGTATTCATTGTAGTATTAATATTAGGCGTAATCCTAAATAAAATGTTACTAAAAGAAAAAGCAGCATCATTATTATAAAATGAGAATAATAATATGAAATAAAGGGGAATCATAAAATGGAAAAATATATTTTAAGTATCGACCAAGGTACAACGAGTACGCGTGCAATGTTAGTAGATCATCAAGGTGATATTAAAGGCGTTGCACAACGTGAATTTAAACAATACTTCCCCCAATCGGGATGGGTAGAACATGATGCGAATGAAATATGGTCATCAGTATTATCATGTATTTCAAGTGTATTAATCGAATCAGAAGTCAAAGCAGAACAAATTGCAGGTATTGGTATTACGAACCAACGTGAAACGGCGGTTGTGTGGGATAAAACGACTCAAAAACCAATTTATCATGCGATTGTCTGGCAATCACGACAAACACAGGATATTTGTAACGATTTAAAAGCGAAAGGATTAGAACTGGAATTTAGAGATAAAACAGGGCTATTACTTGATCCATACTTTTCTGGGACAAAAGTGAAATGGATACTAGACAATGTTGAAGGCGCGCGTGAAAAGGCTGACAATGGTGACTTACTATTTGGTACTATCGATACGTGGATCGCATGGAAATTATCAGGCGGAAAGGCACACGTTACAGATTACTCTAATGCAAGCCGTACATTAATGTATAATATTTATGACTTAAAGTGGGATGAAGCGTTACTTGAACATTTAACTGTTCCGAAATCGATGTTACCAGAAGTGAAACCTTCAAGTGAAATCTATGCGCATACGGACTCACCACATTTCTTTGGTAATGAAATACCTATTGCAGGTATTGCTGGTGACCAGCAAGCAGCTTTATTTGGGCAAGCTTGCTTTAATGCGGGTGAAGCGAAGAACACATATGGTACTGGATGCTTTATGTTAATGAATACTGGCGAGAAAGCTGTGAAATCTGAAAGTGGATTATTAACGACGCTGGCTTACGGCATTGATGGGAAAGTCAATTATGCGCTTGAAGGTTCAATATTTGTTGCAGGTAGCGCAATACAATGGTTAAGAGATGGAATGCGCATGATAAAAGATGCATCTCACACTGAAAATTATGCGACACGTATTAAATCAAGTGAAGGTGTATATGTTGTTCCGGCTTTTGTTGGATTAGGTACACCATATTGGGACTCAGAAGCGCGAGGTGCTGTATTTGGTATTACAAGAGGCACAGAGAAAGAACATTTTATTCGTGCGACGCTCGAAAGTCTAGCGTATCAAACACGTGATGTATTAGATGCGATGGAAAAAGATTCAGGCATTGAACTTAAGAAATTACGTGTAGATGGCGGCGCAGTTAAAAATGATTTCTTAATGCAATTCCAGTCTGACATATTAAATGTGCCGGTAGAACGTCCGGAAAACAATGAAACAACTGCTTTAGGTGCGGCATATTTAGCAGGAATAGCGGTTGGATTCTGGTCATCAAAGGATGAAATTAAAGAGAAATTCCAATTAGATCATCAGTTTGATCCTCAAATGGACGAAAGTACACGAGAAGACTTATATGATGGATGGCAAACAGCTGTGCGTGCTACACAAGTATTTAAAAGAAATAAATAATTATATCGCAGCAACAGTAATTTCATAGAATTTAGGGTATAGAGTAGTAATATTATTTGGAGGTATGAAAATGAAGCTATCAAGTTTAAATCGAAAAAAAGTCTTAAATCGCATGCAACAAACGGAGTATGACGTTGTCATTATTGGTGGTGGAATTACGGGTGCTGGTATTGCATTTGATGCAGCACAACGTGGCATGAAAGTTGCTCTAGTGGAAATGCAGGATTTTGCTTCTGGTACTTCAAGCCGCTCTACGAAATTAGTACATGGCGGATTACGCTATTTAAAGCAATTACAAGTGGGTGTCGTTGCCGAAACCGGTAAAGAACGTGCAATTGTATTTGAAAATGGACCACATGTCACAACACCGGAACGTATGTTATTACCGATGCATAAAGGGGGTACATTTGGTCCAACAACGACCTCGCTTGCATTAAAAGTATATGATTTCTTAGCAGAAGTTAAGAAGTCTGAGCGTCGTGTTATGCTTTCAGCGAAAGAGACGTTAGCAAAAGAACCGTTAATTAAACCTGATGGATTAAGGGGTGGTGGCTCTTATGTTGAATATCGTACTGACGATGCGCGTATGACTATTGAAGTAATGAAACAAGCGTCAGAATTCGGTGCAGATGTTCTGAATTATGTGAAATCAACAGGTTTCACTTATGACAAGAAAAAGAAAGTGAATGGTATTACAGCGACAGATTTAATAAGTAATACAAAGTTTAATATTACCGCTAAAAAAGTAGTTAATGCATCTGGGCCTTGGGTAGATGAAGTACGAGGTCAGGATTATTCTAAAAATAATAAACAATTGCGACTTACTAAAGGCGTGCATTTAGTATTTGATCAAAGTGATTTCCCGTTACGCCAGGCGATATACTTTGATACAGAACATGATAAACGTATGATATTTGCCATCCCACGTGCCGGAAAAACATATGTAGGTACGACAGATACATTCTATAATAATGACAAACAAAATCCTAAAGTAACACAAGAAGATCGAGATTACATTATTAAAGCAATTAATTACATGTTTCCAAGTGTGGAAATTAGTGATGATGATATTGAATCAACGTGGGCAGGTATTCGACCATTAATTTTAGAAAAAGGAAAAGACCCTTCTGAAATCTCACGTAAAGATGAAATTTGGGAAGGCAAATCAGGTTTATTGACCATTGCAGGGGGAAAATTAACGGGCTACCGCCATATGGCTGAAGATATTGTAGATTTAGTTGCACAACGTTTAAAAGAAGAATACCGATTGTCTTTCCCGGAAAGTAAAACGAAGCATACTCCTATTTCTGGTGGAGATGTTGGGGGCAGTGCAAACTTTGAACGCTATGTTCAGGAACATATTAACCCACAACTTTTTAATATATTGTCTGAAGCAGAACAAAAAGCAATTATCCGTAAATACGGATCTAATTATGATGATCTTTTTGCAATTGCTCAAATCTGCGGGTCATCGACTTATAAAGATATGCCAGTCAGTTTATATGCAGAACTCGTTTACGGCGTACAAAATGAAATGGTTTATCAACCGGTTGATTTCATCATTCGCAGAAGTGGCGATTTATATTTTAATATTCAAAATGTATTTCAATATAAAGCAGCAATCATTCAAGTATTATCCGAATTATTACAATATGATCAAAGCGAAATCGAAATGTACACGAAAGCTTTAGAAGATAAAATTACAGAAGCGATTTCACCATCTGTTCAAGTTTCAAAAGAATAAACGTGTTAAATCGTAATTAAGGATAACCTGTCGACATGGCAGGTTATTTTTTTTCATGTATAATAGTTGAGAGGTGATGATAATCAACATGATTGAACATAAATTTATTACACTTAAAGATAATACGCAACTTGAATTGATTGTAAGTGTCCCAAGTCAACCCATTGGAACAATTCAAATATTACATGGTATGTCTGAACATATTGAACGCTATATTCCAATCGCACAATATTTCAGTCAATTAGGATATGTTGTTGTGATGCATAATCATCGCGGACATGGTAAGCGAATCGATGAAAGTACGCGTGGGCATTTCGATAATGTGGAGCAGCTTGTTCATGATGCATACGAAGTATTGCAAACATTTAAAGTACCTGGACGTACAATCGTATTAGGTCATTCAATGGGGAGTATTATTGCGCGTCTTTATTTAGCATTACATCCGAATGTGTTTGATGACTGTATTCTTGTAGGCACAGGTTATTATGATTATAAGTATCAAAGTTCGATTGCTTTGCTGAAATCATTAATCAAATTACATGGACCAACAGCAATATTGCCTAAAATAAACAATATTAGTACGAAACAATTTAACAAACGATTTCGACCGTTGCGCACGCAAAGTGACTGGTTAAGTCTAAATCAGGAAAACGTCGATCAGTTTGTCGCAGATGATTATTGCGGATTTGATGTTTCATTAAGCGTATTACTTTCAGTGGCGCAATCGATGGGTGAAACACAACAAAGAAAAGTCATTCAGAAGATGGGTTCTAAAGTTAATGTGCTATTTGTTTCAGGAATGGACGATCCGTTTTCTAATTTTGGTAAAGGTATTCATAAATTAGCGAAAAAATATAAGCATAGTGGGATTGACAATGTCACTGTACAACTTTATCAAAATGCGCGACATGAAGTATTAAATGAGAACAATCGACAAGTAGTATTAGAAAATATTAGAAAGTGGTTAAATCGTAATGAATAAAATTCCTTTAATTGTTATAGTTGGGCCAACAGCTGTTGGAAAAACAGCATTAAGTATTGAAATTGCTAAGCGTGTGAATGGTGAAATCATTAGTGGAGACGCAATTCAAGTATATCGTGGTATGGACATCGGGAGCGCGAAAATAACTTCAGAAGAGATGGAGGGCATTCCCCATCATTTAATCGATATACTTAACCCTGATGAAGGTTATTCAGCTGCGCAATTTAAAACGCATGCAGAGCCAATTATTGAAGATATATTCAATCGTGGTAAAACACCGATGATTGTTGGTGGTACAGGTTTATATATTCAGAGTCTACTGTATCAGTACGAATTTGAAGATGAAGATCAACAATTAAAAAATAAATTACAAGAAAAATATAATCATTATTCAACCGAAGTACTTTATCAATTATTACAAAAAACAGATCCACGTGCAGCAGAATCTATTCATCATAATAACAAACAACGGGTAATGCGAGCATTAATCTATTTTGAAATGCATAAAAAATCAATCACGTTGCAAAAAAAAAGTCAGACAATCAACGAAAAGTATGATACATTTATTATAGGACTTAATATGCCGCGTCCTAAATTATATGATAGAATCAACCATCGTGTATTACTTATGATTGACCAGGGATTGGTACAAGAAGTGAGTAACTTAATAGACAGTGGCTATAGAGATAAACAAAGCATGACTGCAATAGGGTATAAAGAGATAATTCCTTATATAGATGGAGAAGTTTCATTGAATCAAGCGGTAGAAAGTTTGCAGCAAAATTCTAGGAATTTCGCAAAGCGTCAATTGACATGGTTTAATAATCAAATGTCGATTGAATGGCTTGACAGTAGTGATTTATCCATGCAAGCGATGGTAAATCAAATTATGACAAATATAGAGGGGAATTATTATGACAAATTCAGGTAATCTGCAGGATGCATTTTTAGAGAAGTACAAAACAAGTGAAACGGAACTAACTGTTTTCTTAACGAACGGCTTTCAAATGAAAGGTACAGTTCTTGACTTTGATAAATATGTTATTTTATTAAAAGTCGGCGATAAAGAGAACTTAATTTATAAACATGCTATAAGTACTTTCGTAGAATAATGTGATGCAAACAAAATGGCAGAACAAATCCAGTGATGGATTTGTTCTTTTTTTAATATAAATATTAATTTATAGATATTGTTCAATCGCTGAAGTGAGTTGTTCTGGCGTTTTAGTTGGCGCGTAACGTCCAACAACATTACCTTCTTTATCCACTAAGAACTTAGTAAAGTTCCATTTAATATTGTCTCCGAGCAGACCTTTCGTTTCCTTTTTTAAATATTGAAATAGTGGATGTGCATTGTCGCCGTTTACATCTATTTTTTCATGCATTGGAAAAGTGACTCCGTAGTTTAAGCGACAGTTTTGTTCTGCTTCAGCACCATCTCCTGGTTCCTGGTTGCCAAACTGATTGCATGGAAATCCAAGTACAACAAAGCCTTGATCTTTAAATTGTTGATATACTTTTTCAAGTCCATCAAATTGTTTCGTGAAGCCGCACTCGCTCGCTGTATTAACGATAAGCATTGCTTGACCTGCATATTTTGATAATGCATATGTTTCATGTTTTGTTGTCGTTACTGAAATATCGTAAATTGACATAAAAATTCTTCCTTCCTGCTTGTTTATTTTTATCATTTAACGCAAACTAATATAAGAGGTGATCACTTGAACGAGACACATGTAACAATTGAACGTGCTCTTATTATAGCAGTTCATTTAAAAAAAGAACCGGAATTTGACTTTCAGGCGAGTGTTTCAGAAATAAAAGCTTTATGTGAGACAGCAGGACTGGAAGTTGTCGATACAATTATTCAAAATAAAGATAGAAAAGATCAATCATTTTATCTTGGTAAAGGTAAAGTTGAAGAGATAATCGAATTAAAAGAACGTGAAGATTTATCGTTTGATGTTGTTGTCGTTAATGATGAATTAACAAACTCACAATCAAAACATTTAAATGATATGCTGGATGTCAAAATAATAGATAGAACCCAAGTAATTCTAGACATTTTTGCGCAACGTGCACGCAGTAGAGAAGGTAAATTACAAGTAGAATTAGCGCAATTAGAGTATTTATTACCTCGATTATCAGGGCATGGGCAGTCGTTATCAAGACTTGGTGGGGGTATAGGAACACGAGGTCCGGGAGAAACGAAACTGGAAATGAACAGACGACATATCCGCAATAAGATCCACGATATTAAAACGCAATTGGAAGTCATTAAAGCGCACCGAACACGCTACCGTGAGAATAGACAAAAGAAACAGATGTTTCAAGTTGCATTAGTCGGTTATACGAATGCAGGTAAATCGTCGTGGTTTAATCAATTGACTGAAAGCGATACTTTTATGGAAGATAAATTGTTTGCAACGCTTGATCCGAAAAGTAAAATTATGAAAGTTAATGATGGGTTCAATTTATTATTGAGCGACACAGTTGGATTTATTCAGCACCTACCGACGCATTTAGTCGAGGCATTTAGTTCCACTTTGGAAGAAGCGAAATATGCTGATGTTATAATACATGTCGTTGATAGAAGCCATCCAAATTACTTAAACCATATTGATACGGTTAATACCATTCTATCTGAACTTGAAATGAAACATATACCGATATTAACTGTGTATAATAAAAAGGATTTAATACAACCTGAAGTATTACCGATAGGACCGAATGAAATCGTTGTTTCAGTATATGACGCGGAAGATGAACATCGTCTAAAGACAGCGTTAATTAAAATCATTAAAAATGAAATGGCACCTTACCATGTTCAAATGCTCAATTATGATGGTCAAACAATTTCGATTTTAAAACAAACAACGTTAGTAGATGATATTTCATTTAATGAGGCAATCAATCTATATGAAATTTCAGGTTACGAAAATCCACTAAATGGTGTGACGGCACATTTACTAAAGAGTGGTGTCGTTGAAAATATTATGACGAGAACTGAGGATGACAATGGAAATAACACACAATAAAAAACTACAACAATTAATTGACAAAGCTGATATAACAGTAATGGAACAATTTAAACGTATTGAGCAAATGGCTTTATTTAATCAAAAGAAAGTTTTAGATGCATTTAATGCAGTGAAAATCTCTGAAGGTGATTTAGTAGGGTCGAATGGCTATGGTTATGATGACATGGGACGTGATAATTTAGAAGCGGTTTACAGTCATGTGTTTAAAGCAGAAGATACGATTGTGAGACCACAAGTTATTTCGGGTACTCATGCCATTACATTAGCGCTACAAGCTAATTTAATGCATGGTGATGAACTGATTTATATAACAGGAAAGCCATATGATACGTTACTTGAAGTAATCGGAGTAGAAGGTAATGGAATTGGCTCATTAATGGAATCAGGTGTGAAATATCAACATGTAGAATTAAAAAATAATCAAATCGATATACAGAGCGTATTATCTGTTATTTCGGATCAAACGAAAATGGTTGCGATTCAACGTTCAAAAGGATATAGTTCGAGACCCTCGTTAACGATAGCACAAATTGAATCAACAATTCATGCGGTAAAACAAGCATACCCAAACGTTATTGTCTTCGTTGATAATTGTTACGGCGAATTTGTTGAAGATCGTGAGCCGATAGAAGTAGGAGCAGATTTGATAGCAGGTAGTTTAATTAAAAACCCTGGTGGTGGTATTTGCAAAATTGGGGGGTATATTGCTGGGCGAAAGGATTTAATTGAGCGTATCGGTTATCGCCTTACAGCACCGGGGATTGGAAAAGAAGCTGGTGCATCATTATACAGTTTGCATGAAATGTATCAAGGCTTCTTTTTAAGTCCGCATGTTGTAAGTCAATCGTTAAAAGGGGCAGTCTTTATGAGTGCGATATTAACAGCCCTGGGATTAGAGACGACGCCTAAATATGATGATTTTAGAACAGATTTAATACAATCAGTAACATTTAATGATAAAGAAAAAATGATTCTATTCTGTCAGGCAATCCAAAGTGCTTCACCAGTAAATTCACAATTTTTACCGATGCCAGCATATATGCCGGGGTATACCGATGACGTTATTATGGCAGCGGGTACTTTTATACAAGGGGCCTCAATTGAACTGACTGCAGACGGTCCAATTCGTGCGCCATATGAAGCCTATATTCAAGGTGGATTAACTTACGAGCATGTTAAACTGGCGACGATAAAAGCCATTGAAAATTTAATAGAAAAAAAGGTAATTCACCTTTAAAACAAATCCATGTAAGCTTTTCTTACATGGATTTGTTTTTTGAAAAAAGATGTGTTAATTTATAGATAGTTCTTATTGGAGGTGCTGATATGTCAAGTGATACAGTCAGAAGAAATATGCCAGTGTTTCCAATCGGTATCGTTATGAAATTAACAGCTTTAAGTGCTAGGCAAATACGATACTACGAAGAACAGAAACTCATTACACCAGAACGGTCAGATGGTAATCAACGATTGTTTTCTATGAATGATTTAGATACTTTATTAGAAATTAAACTGTTACTTGAAAAAGGCTTTAATATGAAACGGATTAAAGTAATGATGGCAGAGCAAAAGCATGACTACCGAACTTCTTATGAAGTGAAAGAAATGTTATATTCTGATGTGAGTGAGCTGAATAGAACGACAGATATACCAATTAACCGTGGGGATTTATCAAGATTTTTCAAATAAATATTATTGGAGGCTATTATGGCTAAATACACAAGAAAAGATATTGTTAGACTTGCAGAAGAATCAAATGTTCGTTATTTAAGATTACAATTTACTGATATTTTAGGGACAATTAAAAACGTAGAAGTACCGATTAGTCAATTAGAGAAAGTATTAGACAACGAAATGATGTTTGACGGATCTTCCATTGAAGGATTTGTTCGTATTGAAGAATCTGATATGAAATTATATCCAGATTTAGATACTTGGGTCATCTTCCCATGGACTTCTGATAAAGGTAAAGTCGCTCGCTTAATTTGTGATATTTATAAACCAGATGGCACACCATTCTCTGGTGACCCTCGTGCTAACTTAAAGCGTGTCTTAAAGGAAATGGAAGAACTAGGATTTACTGAGTTTAACTTAGGACCTGAACCTGAATTCTTCTTATTCAAATTGGACGAAAAAGGTGAACCAACTTTAGAACTTAATGATAATGGAGGCTACTTCGACTTAGCGCCAACAGATTTAGGTGAAAACTGCCGTCGTGATATCGTATTAGAATTAGAAGATATGGGCTTTGATATTGAAGCAAGTCACCATGAAGTTGCTCCAGGGCAACATGAAATTGACTTTAAATATGCAGATGCTGTTACTGCGTGCGATAATATTCAAACATTTAAATTAGTTGTAAAAACAATTGCACGTAAACATAATTTACATGCAACGTTTATGCCAAAACCATTATTTGGTGTTAACGGGTCTGGTATGCACTTTAACGTATCATTATTTAAAGGGCCTAAAGAAAATGCATTCTATGATCCAAAAGGTGAAATGGAATTATCAGATGATGCACGTCATTTTATCGCTGGTATTATTAAAAACGCGCGTGGGTTCACAGCTGTTTGTAACCCATTAGTCAACTCATATAAGCGTTTAGTACCAGGATATGAAGCACCATGTTACGTTGCATGGAGTGGCCAAAACCGTTCACCATTAATTCGTATTCCTGCTTCACGCGGATTATCTACACGTGTAGAAGTACGTTCAGTAGACCCTGCAGCAAATCCATATTTAGCATTAGCGACTATATTACAAGCAGGTTTAGATGGTATTAAGAACAAATTAGAAGTACCAGCACCAGTCGATCAAAATATTTATGAAATGAATCGTGAAGAGCGTGAAGCGGTTGGTGTTGAAGATTTACCATCAACATTATACACTGCGATTAAAGCGATGAAAGAAAATAAAATTATGAAAGAAGCTTTAGGTGACCATATTTATCGCCAGTTCATTAACTCTAAGAGTATTGAGTGGGATATGTACAGAATTCAAGTATCTGAATGGGAACGCGAGCAGTATATGAAACAATATTAATTAGTTTAAACCCTTGAAGTCATTGACTTTGAGGGTTTTCTTTATGTGTCCTAAAAAGATTAGAAGTTTTCTTGGAACACATTTAAGTTTCGTTTTTTCTGTATTACTACATATATTTACACAAAATTAATATCTTTTTAGTATGATAAAGATAAAATAAATCACACAATTATTTTTACTAAAAAAAGGTTATGGATGCTATTTTTTATTTTTATGTTAAACAATTATTGAATATTTTTTCAATTTACTATATGATATTTGAGATTAGGTATAAATATTATTTGTATATTTATGAGATAAATAGAAATAATATGTATAAATGAACATGATGGGGGCAATATAATGCCGGAAAAGATTAAGAAACAATTTGAAGCGTATTCTGAAGCGGTAAAGATAGATTCTCCGCTCTATAGTTATATAACGAAACATATTGTGACGGATTCAGCATTAATGTTAAAAATTAAACCACATTTTTTTAATGCGCATTTTATTTCACTCTATTTAGCATCGGTTGTTAAGCATTTATACTTACATGAAAGTGAATTGAGAGATTATTTTTTAAATTTTACGAATGACCCGAAGAAACCTTCTAAAGACATGATAAAGTTATTTTTAGAATTTCAGGAGGAACATTTTGGTGGCATCTTAAAAGATATCGAACATTATAATTTAAAGAAAAACATTGTAGAACGCTCGTCAGTACTGATTCCAGTATTTCAACACATTATTAAACTAAGTGGTCAGGAGAAGTTTAATGTTGTTGAACTGGGTTCAAAGGGCGGTTTATTACTGAATTATGATTGGTATGGTTATACATTTAACAAGAAAATTGAAATTGGTAACACCGATGACTTTAATATAAAAGTAAAAATCAACGGATATGATGATGGTTTCGATATCACAACACTTGCGCATCCACATAAAAAAGTAGGCATTACAAAAAATAAAATTGACTTAACGCTGGATGAAGATTATTACTGGCTTATGAGTTTATATTATCCGGAAGAAACGAAACGTCGTAAACATTTTATTAAAGCGCGTAAAGTATTTTTAGATCATCCGGTAGAAATATTAGAGGGGGAAGAACTGAAAATATTGCCGACTGTATTGTCATCTTTACCTGAGGATGAAGCAGTTATTTTGTTCCACGTGCATGTTACAAAAAATTGGTCAGATGAAAAGAAACAGCAACTGATGCAAATCATTAGTGCATTTTCAGAAACGCATGAAATTTATCATGTGCATCATCAAATATTTAATAATGATATTTATTTAGATTCATTTATCGATGGTAAATTACAACGACTGAAATTAGCGAATTTCGATTTAAATGCGTTAACGATTGAATGGTTGCATAATCAAAAAGTCATATTTTAATGTATTGTACTGTTATTTAACAAATTGAATGTGCAAAAAAAAAAAAAAATGTCTATCATCGTAATTTGATGTTAGACAATTTTTTTTGAATTTTATTGTTCGTCGTCGTTGCAATAAACATAAAGTCTTTTTATGATGCAGTGAAATACGCATCATAAATCGCTTTAACCGCTTGATCAGCATCACTTTCACAGATGCCAAACATCATGCTAATTTCTGATGACCCTTGGTTAATCATTTTTAAATTTATTTGATGCTGCTTAAATGCTTCTGTCGCTTTATTTGCAGTACCAATCAACGTCTTCATGCCAAGACCAACAACCATTAATATCGCAATATCTTTCTCAACTGTTATTTCATCGACATGTAGCGTCGTTTGGATTTCATTCAATAATGTATTGAGATTATTATTAAATTGATTCTTCCTTATGATAATACTCAGATCATCTATCCCTGAAGGCATATGTTCATATGAGATTTGATAATCCTCCAATATTGTTAATAATCTTCGTGTAAACCCAATTTCTCTATTCATTAAATATTTTGTAATATTAATACTTACAAAGCCAGTGTCACAGCTCACACCAACAACACCTGTAGATTCACGTGATTTTGTAATCATCGTTCCGGGGTGATCAGGATCATTCGTATTCTTAATATTCACTGGGATACCTTCTTTATATAAGGGCATCAACGCCTCATCATGAAAAACATTAAATCCGGCATATGATAATTCGCGCATTTCAGCATAAGTTAAATTATGAATTGCAGCAGGATTGTCAATTATCGTTGGATTTGCTGCGAAAATACCTGAAACATCCGTATAGTTTTCATATACTTCGGCTTGTACACTTCTTGATAAAATTGCACCCGTAATATCACTTCCACCGCGAGAAAATGTAACAATATCACCGTGATAATTTACACCGAAAAAGCCTGGAATAATAATCTTGCCATCAGTATTTTGAATCATTGAATTGATTAAATCGTAACTTTTTTCAAGAATGATGGCGTTACCAGGTTCATCACTAACAATCATTTTTATATCTTTTGGTGATAAATAAGTCGTTTTGATTCCGTTTTGACAATTAAATGCTGCAATGATCTGTGCATTAAAGTCTTCGCCGGTACTCTTTAATGCATCGAGTAAACGGAGAGGCTGGTTATGATATTGGTTAATATATTGTTCTAATTGTGCATTAAATTTAATTAGTAATGAATTTTTTAATGGAAGTTCTTCTTCAATGGAACGAAAACGATCGAGAATACGTTGTTTTTCATCGTCGTATTTTTCACTTAATATCACTTTGTTATATAACTGTATTAATAAATCAGTTACTTTAATATCTGCTGTATATCTTTTCCCGGGTGCTGAAACAATCGCTATTTTTCGGTTGTCGCTTTCATTGAGTATGTCGAGTACCTTTTTTATTTGTGCTGCATTAGCGACACTACTGCCTCCAAATTTACATACAATCATGGAATCACTCTTTCTATAAACATTTTAACTTTACATTATGGTTGACTTAGTTATACTATATATATAATTCTTTTTTAAGAATACATTTGTATTTTTAAGAAAAACAGGAGGTTGCAATGAAACAATTAAAGATTGGATTACTTGGTTTAGGAACGGTTGGAACAGGTGTGATACGTATTATTGAAGATAATTATGAACAAATAAAAGAAAAATTAAATATAGATATTCAAATCGTCTCAATTGGCGTAAAAAATATAAAAAAAGAACGTGATATCGATGTCAAAAAGTATCATTTGACGGATAATCTATTGTCTATTGTACAAAGTGATATTGATATTTTAATAGAAGTGATGGGCGGAATTGAACATACATATGAGTTAATTGCTACCGCTTTAAACAATAAAATTCATGTTATTACAGCAAATAAAGATTTACTAGCTGAGCATCTTGAAGCGTTAGAAAAGTTATCTCGTGAGAACAGTGTGTCTTTAAAATATGAAGCGGCAGTTGCAGGTGGGATACCGATTATTAATGCGTTAAATTATGGATTAAGTGCAAATGGTATAACGCATTTTATGGGGATATTTAATGGCACAAGTAATTTCATATTAAGTAAGATGAGTAAAGAAAGATTAACCTTTGATGATGCATTACAAATTGCAACGGATTTAGGTTATGCAGAAGCTGATCCTACTGCAGATGTTGATGGGATTGATGCACAGCGTAAAGTCGTGATTATGAGTTATTTAGCATTTAATCAGTTTAATGCGTTAACTGATTGTTCTGTAGAAGGGATTCGTGATGTTCGTCTTAGTCATATTGAACTGGCGAAACAGTTAGGGTATCGCATTAAACTCATTGGTAATGGGTTGTATGATGGTAAGCAAGCACATTTATCAGTTGCACCAACTGCGATTCCTTTATATCATCAACTTGCCCATGTTGAGAATGAATACAATGCAATTTATATAGATGGCAATGCTGTAGGTGACACGATGTATTACGGCAAAGGTGCAGGCAGTTTAGCAACAGGTAGTGCTGTTGTAAGTGATTTATTACATGTCATTGAAATACTTGATACGGATAATCATAATTTACCGTTACATTTAGAAGTGACAACACGTAGTGAACAGGACGAACAATTATTCCATCAACTCATTATGCTTGATTTATACGCAGATAGTAATTTGAATCAAATTTTAAGTGAAATAGTTTATAAACAGTTTATTGTTCAGGATGGTATCGCAGCAATTGAATGTCTTAATTTAAATCAAGCACAAATAAATGAAATTAATGCATATATAGAAACGTTAGACATGCATTATAAAAACTATAGAATTGAAGGTGTTTAAGATGAAACGATGGAAAGGATTAATTGCTGAATATAAGGAATATTTACCTATTAACGAGAATACGCCACTGCTTAGTTTGAATGAAGGAGGCACACCATTAATTCATATGCCATTTTTATCTGAAATGTTAGAGAATGAAGTGTATGTCAAATTAGAAGGTGCAAATCCAACAGGCTCATTTAAAGACCGAGGAATGGTGATGGCTGTTGCTAAAGCAAAAGAACAAGGTAAAGAAATCGTTATTTGTGCTTCTACAGGGAATACATCTGCATCAGCCGCAGCATACGCTGCTCGTGCTGGATTAAAGACAATCGTCGTAATCCCTGAAGGGAAAATTGCAATGGGTAAACTAGCACAAGCCATTATTTATGGTGCCGAGATTGTTTCAATCGAAGGAAACTTTGATGAAGCATTAAATATTGTTCGTAAAGTGAGCGAAATGCGTGACGATATTGCATTAGTAAATTCAGTGAATCCTTATCGTTTAGAAGGTCAAAAGACAGCCGCTTTTGAAGTCATTGAGCAGTTAGGTGAGGCGCCAGAAATTCTTGCAATACCTGTCGGTAACGCCGGGAATATTTCAGCATACTGGAAAGGGTTTAAAGAATATGCAGAGAAAAATCAATCAGCATTACCAAAAATGTATGGTTTCCAGGCAGAGGGTGCAGCACCGCTCGTGAAAGGTGATGTCATTGAACAGCCCGAAACAATTGCAACAGCAATACGAATTGGAAATCCTGCAAGCTGGAAGTTAGCTGAGGATGCTCGAGATGCATCTGGAGGCCTCATTGATGCAGTATCGGATGCAGAAATATTAAATGCATACAGTATCATTACAAGCAAGGAAGGTGTATTTGCAGAACCTGGTAGTAACGCGAGTATCGCAGGATTAATTAAATTGCATGAAGCGGGTCAACTCCCTAAAGGTAAAAAAATCGTCGCTGTATTAACAGGAAATGGACTGAAAGATCCTCAAACTGCAATTGACACAATTGATGTTAAACAAAAAGCGTTGAAAAACGATGAACAAGCTATAATTTCATATATTGAGTCGGTGATATAATGTTATATATTAAAGTACCCGCTTCGACATCAAACTTAGGTCCAGGGTTTGATTCAATTGGTATGGCTGTTAACTTATATTTAGAACTGGAAGTATGTGAAAATGAAACATGGGATATTCACCATTTCGGTGAAGCAATAGCAGATTTAGAAAATAACGAAAATCATTATATTCGAAAATATTGTAAATACTTTTTTGAAAAATTTAATTTAGAAGCGCGATGCTTTTCAATTGTAATGCATTCAGATATCCCGCTTGCAAGAGGTTTGGGTAGTTCCGGCTCAGCACTTATTGCCAGTCTTGAAATAATAAATTACTTTTACGGACTGAAACTATCGAAGGAAGAGAAAGTGAGACTTTTATCTGAAATAGAAGGACATCCCGACAACGTAGCACCAAGCATCTTAGGTGGTGTTGTTGTCGGATATTATAATAAGAAACAGCACATTACGAAGACGTTGCAAGTTCCTGTCATAGAATGGCCAATACTTGTTGTGATCCCGAATTATGAATTACAAACAAGTGTTGCACGTGATGTTTTGCCGAACGAATTAGCGTATAGTACAGCTGTTGAAGCAGGCGCTATCGGTAATATGTTAATTGCCTCACTTTATGCAAAAGATTACGTCACAGCGGGGCAAATGATGCAGCAAGATATGTATCACGAACCGTATCGTAAACATTTAGTACCACATTATCAATTCGTGAGAGATGCAATAACAGGCGATTGTTTTGCGTTTTTAAGCGGTGCAGGACCGTCAATTTTCGTTGTTTGTAGTCCAGATCACTTTAATGAAAATTTTCGCGCATTAAATCTTTTACAAAATTGTGAAGTGAAACATATTCAGGTGGATGTAAACGGTGTCATATCATACGAAAAATAATCATTTATGATACGATATAAGTATTAAAATGATATGGAGTGAATATAATGCAATACAAAATGATCGTGTTAGATATGGATGATACATTATTAACTTCTAATAATACTATTTTGCCATCTACAAAAGATGCTTTAATTAAAGCACAGCAACAAGGTATCAAAGTGGTATTAGCTTCAGGAAGACCAACAGGTGGTATGTTAGCTGCTGCTAAAGCATTACAGCTAGCTGACTTTGGTTCATATATATTAAGTTATAACGGTGCTGAAGTGACTGATATGTCAACAGGAGAATTAATAGCTGCAACACATGTTAGTAAACAATCTTTTGATGCAGTATATGATTATTTAAGAGCGCGCGACGTGTTTGTATTAACATATATTAATAATACGATTGTATTTGAAGGTACGCATGAATATATGAATGTTGAACATGAATTAACGGGATTACCGATGCAACCTGTTGAAGATTTAAAAGCTTTTGTAACTGGTGATGTTCCAAAGTTAATGGGCGTTGATGATATAGAGAAAATTAGCGCGATGAATGAAGCAATTGGCGGAAGCTTTAATGAAGACATTCATGCGACAACATCTAAACCATTTTTCTTAGAGTTTATGAATAAAGATGTTTCAAAAGGTAAAGTGTTAAAGCAGCTTGTAGAAAAGTTAGGGATTAAACAAGAAGAAGTAATGGCTTTCGGTGATAGTAATAATGATAAAGACATGTTAGAGTATGCAGGTCTTGGTGTTGCGATGGGAAACGCAAATGATAATATTAAACAAATCGCTGACGTTATTACAGATGACCATAATCAAGATGGTATAGCTAATATTGTTAACAAATATATATAAAATGAACACGCAATGAAATTCATCATTGCGTGTTCATTTTATATATTTTTCTAAGATATTCTTAATAGATTTCTTTATATTCTGCTAAATTGATAGCCTTTAAGTAATGCGTAAATGATATCCAATGTAGGTGTTGCTAAGTGATGATAGCGTGCACGTTCGTATATATATCCTTGAATAAATTCATATTCAGTTGGCGATTGATTCAGCATATCATAATACATCGAAGTCCCCATATGGTCAGGGTAACCAGCATAAATACTTAATATTTGGTCTATCGTCTTATCATTAAAGTGTTGTGATTCAGCATTTGCTACCATTACGCCTTCTTTCAATAGCTGTATGATTAATTGTTGTATTTCAGGCACTTTTTGAATTTGTGCTGTATTTTTTGTGAGTGCTGTCATTGAATTAATACCAAGATTTACAAGCAATTTAAACCAGATCTGAGATAAATAATCATCTGCTAATATAATGTTCAGTTGCGTATCCTTAAATGCATTTTGAATCGTTTGAGTGTGGGGATTAATAGGCAGGACGAGTTTGTTATCTCTGAAATAAATCACTTTATCTTGCATTTTTTGACCACTAATATATACTGCTGCATGATAGACGATAGAATGTTGAAAGCGTTCATTTTGTGAATAACCATTTTGACAAATGATAATCTTCGTATCTTCATGGATCATCGATTCGATGTTTGGCATTATTCGATCAATCATAAAAGCTTTAGTTGTAATAAAAATAATGTCATATTGCTTATTTACTTTAGTTAGTGTTTTAGTCGTAAATCCAGTAGGTAAGATTACGCCATCCTTTTCAATGTTGATGTCTCTAATTTCTGTTGCAAAAATATCAATTTGAAAATGACTGTCTTTTATGAGGTGCAAAATGATGCTTCCGACGGCACCTGCGCCGATGATTGCGATATCTTTCAAATCTTTCACCTCTAGTTACATGTTAATTATATATAATTTAATATTAAACTATACACTTTAATAAATACACTCTATAATGTATTTACTATGTAAAAAGGGTGATTATTTTGAGAACTACACAAGATTTATTTAAGATGAAACAAACTGGTGAGAAGATTACTATGTTAACTGCATATGATTATCCAAGTGCGAAACAAGTTGAAAAAGCTGGGATTGATACGATATTAGTAGGTGACAGTTTAGGTATGACTGTCCTTGGATATGAAACGACGGTACAAGTGACGTTAGAAGATATGATACACCATGGTCGTGCAGTTCGTCGGGGTGCTCCGAATACATTCGTAGTCGTAGATATGCCAATCGGTAGTGTCGGTATCAGTATGGAACAGGATTTGAATAATGCATTAATGTTATATCAAACAACGAATGCGAATGCAATAAAAGCAGAAGGTGCACACTTAACGGATTTCGTTGCACGTTGTAAACAAATAGGGATTCCAGTTGTCGCCCATTTAGGATTAACGCCACAATCTGTTGGTGTCATGGGGTATAGTGTACAAGCGAAGACGAAAGATGCTGCTACCCAACTCATTGAAGATTGTAAAGCGATGGAAGCGGCTGGCGCAATTATGATCGTATTAGAAGTGATTCCGAGTGACTTAGCTGAAACGATCAGCCAGTCAGTGAACATTCCGATTATCGGTATCGGAGCGGGTAGCGGTACAGATGGTCAAGTGCTTGTATATCATGATATTTTACAATATGAGCAAGATCACCGTGCTAAGTTTGTAAAAGTTTATGGTGACTTTTCTACAGGTGTCGAAGCCATACGACAATTTAATGAAGAAGTAAAATCGGGTGTATTCCCAAGTGAGGACTACACATATAAAGTAAAGATTATGGATGAATTAAAATAACCAATTTTAATATATAAAGGTGAGGTTAACATTGACTATAAAAGTTACGACGATACAAGAAATGCAGGCAATTGTAAAATCATTGAAAAAAGAATTAAAATCAATTGGACTTGTGCCAACGATGGGAGCATTACATGAAGGTCATATGACATTGATGAAGCGAGCACAAAGTGAGAACGATGTCGTTATCGCTAGTGTGTTTGTGAATCCATTACAATTTGGACCGAATGAAGATTATGATGATTATCCAAGACAAATTGATCAAGACCAGGCCTTTTTAGCTGACAACGGTATTGATTATGTATTTGCGCCTTCGCCAGAAGAAATGTATTCAAACCCTTTGCAAATACAACTGACAGTAGGTGCAATGGCACAAGTATTAGAAGGGGCGAAGCGACCAGGACATTTTGATGGTGTTGTAACGGTTGTCAATAAACTCTTTAATATCGTTCAACCTGATAAAGCATATTTCGGAAAAAAAGATGCACAACAACTTGCGATTATCGAACAAATGGTTATAGAGATGAATCACCCTATAGAAATTGTAGGCATAGATATCGTTCGTGAAGCTGATGGATTAGCGAAAAGTTCAAGAAATATTTATTTAACTGAAAATGAGCGCCGAGAAGCAGTCGCCTTATCACAAAGTTTACAAGTTGCCAAGACTTTATTTGATAAAGGTGAGCGTAATGTTGAAGTGATTGAAAATGCGATTAAAACCTTTTTAACACAGCATACAGCAGGTATAATTGATGAAGTAGCCATTTATAGTTACCCTCAGTTAAAGCAAGTTGAAGTGATTAAATCACAAGTATTTATCTCACTTGCCGTAAAGTATAGTAACGCAAGATTGATTGATAATATAATTTTAAAGGATGAACAATAAATGATTAGAACAATGATGAATGGCAAGATTCACCGTGCACGAGTTACTGAAGCAAATTTAAATTATGTAGGCAGTATTACAATTGATCAGGATATACTGGACGCGGTTGATATTTTACCGAACGAAAAAGTGCAAATTGTGAATAATAATAATGGTGCTCGTCTTGAAACATATGTGATTTCAGGGGAAAGAGGTAGTGGCGTTGTTTGTTTAAATGGCGCTGCAGCGCGTTTAGTGCAAGTGGATGATATTGTGATCATAATCTCTTATGCACAATTGAATGATGAAGAAATTAAACATCATGTGCCTAAAGTTGCAGTGATGGATGAAAACAATCAAATTAAACAATTATTACATGAGACAGCAAATACAATCGTCTTATAAAAGTACACAAATAGAAGAGGGTGAGACAGAATGCTTTGCCCTCATACGATTAACAGCTTAAACGGCGGAATAGAAGTAGCCACTACGACAACAACCGAACGAAAACGATAAATCAAAGCGCGATTTATGCGTTTCGTTCGGTTGTTTTGCGAGCATAATACTTCTGTCCCAGCCTCTTCATTTATTTTGAGGTATGTGTCCAGTCATGACTACCGCGATGAAGTTTCGTATGCGCAAAAATGTGATCAGCTGCATAATCTTCATTTGTATAAACTGTAATATCATAAAATACCATACCATCTTCAAATGGTTCATTTGTATACGTATCTTTTAAATGATCAAACAGTCGATGCATTGCATGGCTATCAAGACTTGGATATTCTCGTAATATTTTTTTGATGATTTGACCGTTTTTTTCATAAACGCCTTGAACAACGATAACAAATTTTTCACCTGTTTTTAATACATCATCAAATAAATTTGTTTGACCTGCTGTCATTGACCTCACTCCTTATTAACTTCATTATACAAAGAAACCCCTTACAAAGTACAGCAGTTTTGTAAGGGGTTTGTCGTTATAAACGATGTTCTGATAAATCCATTTCGTCTGATGCTATGAATTTCGTTTGCTTAATGAATTTATAAGCAATATAAACGATCATCGCTACGAATAATGGAATAAATGTTTCAATTACTTTCGGCCAGTTGCCAACTTGAATATCAGAGAAACATTGACCCACCATTAAAAATGCAATTGTACATAATACGATGATCGGCCCAACTGGATAAAGTGGTGCTTTAAATGGAAGTAATGCATTAATATCTTTATTTTGTACTTTAATTGCTTTACGCAAACGCATATGACTAATAATACTAATACTCCAGACAAGTAATACAAGTGTACCAATCATATTTAATAATTTACCGTAGCCACCTATATTAATATTAGCATAAATTAAAGTCATAATAATAAATACAGTTGTAACGACTAATGCATTAAATGGCATATTTTTTTTACTTAACTTACCAAGGAAACGCGGCGCTTTACCATCTTGACTCAGTGAGAAAAGTAAGCGGCTCGTTGCATATAAGCCTGAATTACCAGCGCTCAGGACAGCAGTTAAGATGATGGCATTCATTACAGATGCTGCAAATAATATACCGACTTTTTCAAAGATAATCGTGAATGGACTCATTGCAATATCACTATGTTGATTCAGTAATCTTGGATCAGTATACGGTATGATACAAGCAATAATAAATATTGACCCAATGTAAAAGAGTAATATACGCCAAAAGACTTGTTTAATTGCTTTAGGCATCGATTCTTCTGGATTTTCTGATTCGCCCGCTGTAACGGCTACCACTTCTGTTCCACCGAACGAAAATCCTGCAACAACAAGGACTCCTAATAGTCCTAGTAGGCCATTATGAAAAGGTGCATCGCCAATTGTGAAATTTTTAAATCCGATAGGCTCGCCTCCGATGATACCAAAGATTAATAATAATCCCATAATTAAAAAGATAATAATCGTAATGACTTTAATAATACTAAACCAGAATTCAGCTTCACCAAATAATTTTACAGAAAAAGCATTCAGTGCAAATAATAACCCTAAAAAGATAAGACACCAAATAAACGGATGTATGTTTGAAAATATATGCCAGTAACTTAATACTTGTGCTGCAGTGAGAATGTCAACGCTCGTTACTAAACTCCATATTATCCAGTATAACCATCCGACAGTAAACCCTGCTGCTGGATCGATAAAACGACTTGCGTATGCATTAAATGCTCCAGATACAGGATAAAACGTTGCAAGTTCTCCAAGTGCTGTCATTAGAAAATAAATCATGACACCTATTATGGCATATGCAATCAGTGCACCACCTGGCCCAGCCTGTGAAATCACTGCGCCACTAGCCATGAATAATCCTGTTCCAATTGATCCACCAATTGCAATCATTGAAATATGGCGTGTTTTCAAATCTCTGTCCATTTGTTTCGTTTCCATAACAACACCTAACTTTCTTAATAAAATAATGATTAAAAATGGTACTTTAGAGAATATGTTTACTATTGTATGATGTTTCAAAAGATTTATCAAGTAAAAGTTTTAACGCGTCTATGCTTTTTAGCGTTAAAGTGAAATAGAGATTATTTTTGAATAGTGTAAATCATTTGATTTTTCATGCATTTCTCATTTATATTTACTATAAATAAGAAATCATTTTCTTATAATTTTGAGGGGGAATTAAGCATGACAGAAAATAATAATCAATTAAGAGGTTTATTTGGCGCGCCAGTAGGTGATCGAGAAAATTCAATGACAGCTGGTCCTCGTGGTCCTTTAGTGATGCAGGATATTTATTTTTTAGAACAAATGGCACATTTTGATAGAGAAGTAATTCCTGAGCGACGCATGCATGCTAAAGGGAGTGGTGCTTATGGTACATTTACAGTAACACATGATATTACACAATATACAAATGCTAAAATATTTAGTGAAATTGGGAAACAAACACAAATGTTTGCTCGTTTCTCTACTGTTGCAGGTGAGCGTGGCGCTGCAGAAGCAGAACGTGATATTCGTGGTTTTGCCTTAAAATTCTACACAGAAGAAGGCAACTGGGATTTAGTAGGGAATAATACACCTGTATTCTTCTTCCGTGACCCAAAGTTATTTGCTAGTTTAAACCATGTCGTGAAACGTGACCCAAAAACGAATATGCATAACCCAGAAAATAACTGGGACTTCTGGACGTCTTTACCTGAAGCATTACACCAAGTAACGATATTGATGAGTGACCGTGGTATTCCGAAAGGATTTAGACATATGCATGGTTTCGGTTCTCATACTTACAGCATGTACAATGATGCAGGTGAACGTGTATGGGTTAAATTCCATTTTAGAACAGAGCAAGGGATTGAGAATTTAACAAGTGATGAAGCTGCTCAAATTATTTCGAAAGATAGAGAATCAAGTCAACGTGATTTATTTAATGCAATTGAAGCAGGTGATTTTCCAAAATGGAAAATGTATATTCAAGTCATGACAGAAGAACAAGCAAGAAATCATAAAGATAATCCGTTTGATTTAACGAAAGTATGGTATAAATCAGAATATCCATTGATTCCAGTTGGAGAATTTGAATTAAATAAAAATCCAGAAAACTATTTTGCTGAAGTAGAACAAGCAGCTTTTGCACCAACAAATATTATCCCTGGTATTGATTTCTCACCAGATAAAATGTTACAAGGCCGTTTATTCTCATATGGTGATGCACAACGATATCGCTTAGGTGTGAATCATCATCAAATTCCAGTAAATTCACCGAAAGCTGTAACAGGGGGCTGTCCATTTTCAAGAGATGGTGCGATGCGTGTTGATGGCAATTTAGGTAGTCATACGAATTACTATCCTAACCAATATCAGCATCATCAAGATAATGCGCAATTTAAAAAGCCTGCTTTAGCTGTTGATAGTGCGGTATATGAGTGGAATTTCCGAGAAGACGATTGTAATTATTTTGAACAGCCAGGTCGATTATTTAACATTCTTTCTCCGGAAGAACAGAAGCGCTTATTTGAAAATACAGCGAATGAAATGAAAGATGTTTCAACACCAATTAAGCATCGTCATATTAGACATTGTTATAAAGCGGATCCTTTATATGGACAAGGTGTTGCAGCAGCAATGCATATCGATATTAATGAAGTAGATTTAACAGTGGAATAAAGATAAAGGAAGGGACAGAAGTGTTCCGCCGTTTATGTTATTAATATTAAGAGGATGAAGACAAATGTCTCATCCTCTTGATTTATTTTTTTAATCTATTCTTTTCTTTTCTTTTCTTTATATCGCTTCAGCTATTCTTTCAGAAGCTTTACGTCCTCCAATAATATTACGACTGATTGGACCAAGTTCTAATTCAGCTAATGGGCCAGCTACAAATATACCTGGAATCCATTCTAAGTTTTTAGTTACGATTGGGAAACCACATTCAGCAATAGGTGCATTGAAACTTCGAATAATGTTTTGAATCAATACATCGTTATTTAAACTAGGTTCGCAGCCTGTTGCGAGTATTATTTTTTGATAGGCAAGACTTGTACCATCTGAGAAATAGATACTTGTATCGTTGACTTTATCAATGGTCTGTGTAATTATTTCCACTTTATTTTGACGTTTGAGATTAAGTATTGATTGTTTCAAATGTAACGGAACAGAACCTCTATGACGGGCTGTTTTTATCATCATTCTACGTTCACTGTAGTCAGTTACTTTTTCAAATTGACTCATATTTTTGGGTCCGAGCCATCCAGGATCTGCATCTAATTCATGACAACGAATATCATGTCGCATAATTAATGTTATTTTTTTGTTTGATGATAATTTTCGTGCTAAATGGAAAGCAGTAATACCACCTCCTACTATCACGTCTGTTTGATTATCAATTGCTTCATTTTGTTTAAATACATGGTCGTATTTATCTTGTGCAACAGATTTCATATAGTCAGGAACAGCATGTAAGTGATTCATACCTGTTGCTAGAATGACACGATCACACTGATATGTCGTTTTTTCAGTGATTAAAGTCAATGTATTATTGTTACGCTTCAAGTTGATTACTTTATCCTGTTCGAAACAGTGATCTAATGCATATCGTTTTATTTGATCATTAATATGGTTGTTAAACATTTCAAGTTGAGGTTTTTGATAATAGCCACTGAAGCCTTGAGCATAGTCTTCTTCTTTTGCATATTGTTTCAAATGCATCGGATTCGGATGAACGTGATGCACAAGTGGTGAACGTAAATAATCCATTCCGATTTTATTAGTGATGGTTTTCCATCTTGAAATAAAAGGATAAGGGTCGATGATTAATAAATCGTGTATGGTTAGTTTTCGTTCTTCTAATAGTTTTAATGCGATTGTAATACCTTGTATACCACCGCCGATGATAATGGTTCTCATTTTATCCTCCTTATAAAAATAGGCATCCGAAAGGGGATGCCTGTTGTCGTATAAATATATATAAACGCAAAAATTTTGCACGTTTAACGATAATTATTTTGTTTCACGGTGTAAAGTGTATTTTTTTAATCTTGGGCAGTATTTCATTAATTCAATACGCTCAGGATTATTTCTTTTATTTTTCTTTGTAATATAGTTACGATCTCCACATTCTGTACAAGCTAAAGTTACATTTACTCTCATTTTTTTCGTCTCCTTTAATTTTTAAATTATTTGATTAAATTCAATTATAAAACAACATCTGCTTCAACAGATTCAGCGACAGTGAATTGTGGAAGAGGGTCGTTAAATGTTGTCCAGTCTTGCGACAATTCTTCATCTGTTAAAAGACAAGCATCAAGTTCTTGAATAATTTGTGCTTTGTTCATTTCAATACCAATGAATACAAGTTCAGTCTGGCGGTCACCAAATTCACTATGCCATCTTGCTTTTAGTGTTGGATCTTCCTGCATTTTCGCTTCAATATCTGCTTCGCTATACGTAGCAATCCATTCGCCCGCACCTTGAATTTGCATAGAATTCCCAGCTTGAGATAATAAGCCACACATATTATTGCGTGTTGCTAACCAAAAGAAACCTTTCGAACGAATGATATCTAAAGAGAAATGCTCTAAGAAATGCATGAAGCGTTCTGGATGAAATGGACGTTGTCGTTTATAAACAAAAGATGCAATGCCATACTCTTCAGTTTCTGGCGTATGTTCCTCGTTAAGTTCTTTAATCCAGCCAGCTGCTTGACTTGCTTTATCGAAATCGAATAAACGCGTGTTTAAAATGTTGTCTAACGCAATAATAGAATGCTCTGTTCGGTAAATATTAGCCTCTGGATTTAATTGATGTAATAATGCTTCTAATTCTTTTAAATCTTCATCATGCACTAAATCACATTTATTTAATAGAATGACATTTGCAAATTCAATTTGATCAATTAATAAGTCAATGACTTCACGCGTATCCGTTTCATCATTGGCCATCTTACGATCGATTAATGAATCGCCAGAAGCATAATCATCCCAGAAACGATTGGCATCAACAACGGTTACCATTGTATCTAGAATTGTTGTTTCAGCTAAATTAATATTGAGTACTTCATCGTTTAATGTTAATGTTTGTGCAACTGGTACCGGTTCTGAAATACCTGTTGATTCAATGACTATGTAGTCAAGTTCACTATTTTTCACTAATTTATCGATTTCGATTAATAAATCTTCTCTTAATGTACAACAAATGCAACCATTTTGAAGCTGAATCATTTTTTCATCCGTACGTGACATGTGTACTAAATCTGCATCAACATTCACTTCACTCATATCATTGACGATTACACCAATTTTCTTATTTTCGTTATTCGTTAATATATGATTCAGTAATGTTGTTTTACCACTTCCTAAGAATCCACTTAATACTGTAATAGGGACTTTCAAGTTGTTGCCTCCAATTCGTAATCTTTACGATTTACAATAATACGCGCTTATTTTTATTTTGTAAAGCATTTTTTATTAAATTAACAGAATTTCTTTTTTTTCTTCTATAGATTTGTTGTGAATGAATTTGTATTGTCTTATAAAACTATAGAATATTTTGAAAGTGGAAATGAGTATTGCAATTCTTATATAATAAGTATAGAATGTTAAAGCGTAATGATTACGAAATAGGAGATGACAAATATGAAGAAGATTTTTTCATTATTACTCATCGCTACATTAATATTAATGGCAGCGTGCGGTAATACAGCAAGTAAGCAAAATAATAGTGGTAAGCTGGAAATTTATACGACAGTATTCCCGTTCAAAAGTATGATTGAACAAATTGGCGGGGAACATGTAAATGTTTCAAGTATTTATCCAAACGGTATTGATATTCATTCATTCGAACCGACACAAAAAGATACTATGAAAGTTGCAAAAAGTGACTTATTCTTTTATTCAAGTGCTGAACTAGACCAAGTTGCAGGCAAAATTGCAAAATCAGTCAACAAAAAAGAAAAAACGGTTGAGTTAGCTAAAGGTATCGATGAACATGATTTATTAGCTGGCGAAGCGCATGAACATGAACACGGTGAAGAAGGGCATGACCATCACGACCATGGTGCACATGATCCACATGTATGGTTAGATCCTGTATTTAATAAAGCTTTTGCAAAAGTGATTAAAGACGAATTAATTAAGAAAGACAAAAAGAACGAAAAAGATTATACTAAAAATTACGAAAAACTTGTGAAAGAAATTGATGCAATGGATAAAGAATTAGCTTCAATTGCACAAAATAAAAAACATGACACAGTTTTCATTTCTCACGATTCTCTTGGTTATTTAGCGAAGCGATATGGTTTTAAACAAGAAGGTGTATCTGGTATGAATAATGAAGAACCTTCTCAAAGTGATATCATTACAATGATTAATGATATTAATAAAGCGAAAGCATCAGTAATCTTATATGAACAAAACATCCCGACAAAAACAGTTGATATTATTAAAGATAAAACGAAAGCTGAAGCAGCACCGTTTCATAATATGGCAGTCTTAACGGATAAAGATAAGAAAGATGTCACCTATCAGGATTTAATGAAAGAAAACATTAAATCATTAAATAAAGCATTAAATGATAATTAATACAATTGAGTTCGGATATTCCGAGCTCAATTTTTATTTTACTTCAAATTTATGATATGCTATATTATGAATCGTAACAATTACGATTTAGGAGTTGTATAGTATGAAAAGAATACCAGTCACAGTATTAAGTGGATACTTAGGTGCCGGGAAAACGACGTTATTAAATCATATATTAAATGAAACAAAAGATATGAAAATAGCAGTTATCGTTAATGATATGAGCGAAGTGAATATCGATGCAGATTTAATTGCAAATGGCAGTGCATTATCTCGTACAGATGAAAAGTTAGTCGAATTATCTAATGGCTGTATCTGCTGTACGTTGAGAGAAGATTTACTTATTGAAGTGAAAAAACTAGCATCAAAAGGTGACATTGATTATATCATTATTGAGTCAACAGGTATATCAGAACCTGTACCAGTTGCACAGACGTTTTCATATGTTGATGAAACATTGAATATCGATTTATCTGAGTTTTGTCGTTTAGACACGATGGTAACAGTTGTTGATGCGAATCGCTTTATGAAAGATTTTCAGTCAGGAGATTCATTATTAGATCGAAAAGAAGCAGTAGGTAATGAAGATGAACGTAATATTGCAGATTTACTCATTGATCAAATAGAATTTTGTGATGTATTAATATTAAATAAAGTTGATTTAATATCAACATCTGAAAAGGAGAAATTAATCAAAGTACTTAGAACATTGCAACCAACAGCGAAGTTTCTCGAAACAAGTCACGCGGGTGTTGACCCGACAGCAATACTTAATACGCACTTATTTGATTTTGAAACAGCTGCTGATTCAGCCGGGTGGATAAAAGAACTGACTGAAGGGGGGCATCATACACATACGCCAGAAACTGAAGAATATGGCATTAGTTCATTCGTTTATCATAGAACGTTACCATTTCATCCGAGACGTTTCTATGACTGGACGCAATCGATTGATCCATCTGTTGTACGTGCAAAGGGCATTACGTGGCTGGCAAATTATAATACTGTCGCATGTTTATTCTCACAAGCTGGACCATCTGTAGATATCTCACCAATTACTTACTGGGTTGCAGCAATGCCCTCACATGAACGAGATAGCATATTGAGCGAACGCCCTGAAGTATTAAATGAATGGGATTTAGAATACGGCGATCGCCATACAAAGATAGTCATTATCGGTACGGATTTAAATCCACAGCAATTAACAGCACAGTTGGATGATTGTTTACTTAAAACGAATGAAATCAATGAAGACTGGCAAACCTTTCAAGATCCATATGGCTGGCAAATTAAAAAAATATAATTCAAAGGAGAACTTATGGCTAAAAAATCTAAAATAGCAAAAGAAGCAAAACGCCAAGCATTAGTAGCGCAATACAGAGAAAAAAGAGAGGCATTAAAAGCAGCAGGAGATTATCAAGCACTACAAAAGCTACCTAGAGATTCTGCACCGATACGATTAACCAATCGATGTGAAGTAACAGGAAGACCGAGAAGTGTTTATCGTAAATTTAAACTATCGAGAATTGCATTTAGAGAACTTGCGCATAAAGGCCAAATTCCTGGCGTAAAAAAATCGAGTTGGTAAATATAATTTTGATTATATTACATTCGTATTCATGTCATTGTATAGGCAATGGACACGACTTTGTTATGAACGAATAAACACAACGAGCATTGCATTTTTGTCGTTTATTCGTTTTTTTCTTTATTTTATGCTTTACTTTTTATCAAATTAAAGGTAAAGTGTCATTTGGACGAATAATAAGTGAGAAATAAGGATTATTATTCGTGAATAATAAATTATATGAATAGAGGTTTTTAACAATGCAAGATGTATTTGATTATGAAGATATTCAACTCGTTCCTAATAAGTGTATCGTAAAAAGTCGTTCAGAATGTGATACTTCAGTTCAGTTTGGTCCTTTAAAGTTTAGAATTCCTGTTGTCCCTGCTAATATGCAAACAGTAATGAATGAAGCATTAGCAGAAAAGTTTGCGCGTAATCAATATTTTTATATAATGCACCGTTTCGATGAAGCTGCGCGTATTCCGTTCATTAAAAAAATGCAGTCTCAAGGATTATTCGCATCAATCTCTGTAGGTGTTAAACCTGGAGAATATGAATTTGTTGAAACGTTAGCGAAAGAAAATTTAATACCTGAATATATTACAATCGATATTGCACATGGTCATTCAGATCAAGTTATTGATATGATTCACCACATCAAAAAACACATTCCAGATACGTTCTTAATCGCAGGAAATGTCGGAACACCTGAAGCTGTGCGTGAACTAGAAAATGCAGGCGCAGATGCAACTAAAGTTGGTATCGGACCAGGGCGTGTTTGTATTACAAAAATTAAAACAGGATTCGGAACAGGTGGATGGCAATTAGCAGCCCTTCGTTTATGTTCAAAAGCAGCACGTAAACCTTTAATTGCTGATGGTGGTATTCGTACACATGGTGATATTGCGAAGTCAATTCGTTTCGGTGCATCAATGGTAATGATCGGATCTTTATTAGCAGCACATGATGAATCACCAGGTGAAACGATTGAAAAAGATGGTAAGCTTTATAAAGAGTATTTTGGTAGTGCATCTGAATACCAAAAAGGTGAACGTAAAAACGTAGAAGGTAAGAAGCTTTTCGTTGAACATAAAGGTTCTTTAAAAGAGAAATTAATTGAAATGGAACAAGATTTACAATCTTCTATTTCATATGCGGGTGGTAAAGATTTAAAAGCATTAACGACTGTAGATTATGTGATTGTTAAAAATTCAATTTTTAATGGTGATAAAGATTATTAAGCATCATTAACAGTTGATGCATAAATTTGTTATAATTAAGAACATACACAATGTGTATGTTCTTAATTTTTTGAGGTGAGCGATGAAACAAATAACATTTACATTTATTGTGCTTGTATTATTAATATTATTTGTATTAATCTTTCCTTTAAATGTACTTCAGTTACCCGATCAAATCATCTTAATGGTCAAAAATTGTTTGCGCCATTGCTGTTTGGAATCGATTGTATTTATATAAAACTTTCAAATAATTAAAAAAATAAACATTTTGTAATATTATGTTTTTAAGGAGTTCATGCAATGAAAGAGAAAATATCAGCATCATTACTAATTACGACAGAAGATAAAATATTAGTACAGGATTTTGGTAATAAACAAATGAAGTTACCGAGTGTTGTGAAAGCAGGACAAACGACAATAAAAGATACAGCAGAACAATTTGCTAAAAAACTGAACCACGATATTAAAGTGGGTGGGATATTGTTCGTTGTGGAAGAACAAAAATTATTCAATACATGGTTTGGGAAGAAACTAGCAAATGATACTGCATTTGTTTTTAATGCAAAAAATAATAAAGAGTTTAAAGTCCGTGCACCATATGCATGGTTAGATTTTGATTATTTAAATCAATTGGATATAGCAGAAGAACTTAAACATTTAATAGTGTCTAATCAAGTGATTAAATCAAGTGTACCATTAATTAACTTACATAAATCGAAATGAGGTTAGCATATGAAGTCATACTGGATTAACTTGCCTGTTGCAGATGTAAAAGCATCTACAACATTTTTCAGAAATATTGGATTTGAAATCAATGAAGAACGTTCTAATGATGAAACACTGGCTGGCATAATGGTTGGCAAACAAGTGATTTGTCTGTTTCGTAAAGATGTATTGGAATCATTTATTGGAAAAGAAAGTAGAAGTAGTACGGATTATCCTGAAACAATTATATCATTTGACATGGAAAGTAGAGCAGCTGTCGATGCGTTTGCAGAACGTATACGAATAAACGGTGGGACGGTATTAAGTGAACCAGGTGAAAAGAATGGCTATTACGGTTTGACATTTACTGATTTAGATAATCATCTATTTAATGTCATCGTTATGTAGCTTAAAGGAAGGATAAACAATGTATCGATTAATTGTAGTTGTGTTAAGTATTATGAGCTTAATTTTATTAATTGTAACGCCTTTTATTCATGGGCGAGGACAAATTAATTTATATGTACAAATGTTGCTTTATGTGACAACTTTACTCGGTTTATATATGAGTGCATTATTTGGAAATATCCAGAGACGTAAAAGATATGTAAGTTTTTTTATGATACTTTTAATCAGTATTATATTAATGCATATGTTTAAATTCTGGATTGCATAACTTATGAAAAAAATCATTGATAATAAAAATGTGGTAACCATCCAATGAGATGCTTACCACATTTTTTTATTGTTAATGTGCTAACATTTCATCTTTTATCTCATGACCTGATAAATCACTTGGATAATAAGTTGGCCAGTGGTCCAGCTCTTTTAATAGTTCAGCACGATCATTCCCCATATAAATATGGAAATGTAATGCTTTTTCAGGGGCAATGATATGATCGCTAAATTGGATATATGCAGGTGCAGCTGTATCACCATTAACTTTTTTGAATATAAAGCGAACGCCGCGATTACCAGCTTTATAGTTAAGGATTTCTTTGCCGTCATATGCGTATTCACCCGTTACATTCTCTTTCCCTTTATAGAAAGCAATCTTTTTCTCACCGATATTAATGCGAGTGATGTCAGTCTTGTAACCTGTCGTATAATAAGCTTTATATTCTTTTACAGATTTAGAATGATCTGTTTCAGCTTTATGTTTAAACACTTCATCTAATGTGCCATCTTGTAAATACGGATATACCGATTGCCAATCACCTTCCCAGTCAGTTAATTGACGATCCTTTACTTGTTCATCTTTAAAGTTTCCTTTATAAATTTGTTGCTGTTCTTTCGATTGTGCATGATGATGATGTTCATGTTTATGATCATGAGTATGTTCTTTTGAATCGTGTTTTTCCTGTTTTGTTTCAGTTTTTGTTTCATTCGATGCTTCATGCTGATCTTTTGTACTATCATTTGCATTACATCCGGCAAATAATAAACTCATTGAAAGTAAGCCAATACTTGTTAATAAAGTTTTTTTCATTTTAACACTCCTTAATCGTAATCGTTACGTATTATATTAAAGGAGTTGCTCTTATATGTAAATAGGAATAATTACTATTTAATTGATGTTGTGATAGTGAACTCAATTGATGGTATGATAAATATAATGCTATTGAAAGTAGGTTACGATTATTATGAGTAATTATCATTTAAAAATACTCGTGTTATTTATTTATGTATTCATATTATTTATATGTCGATATGGATTAATGATAATAGACGATAAAATTACGATATTATTGTTAGTTGCTGGGTTTGTTAGTGCGATGCTAATCAATAAAAGGGGAAAATGACGTTTTATTTTTACGATTAATTTGTAATTTTAGTCTTTGTAGTGTATTATAGACAAGGATATTTAACAAACCTTAGAATAATCAAAATTGCTAGAGTAACAATATGTTTAGGAAATGTATGTTCGGGTAATATATTTCTGTAAGTTTGTTATAATGTAACATTGATTATAAGGGGATAGTAAGATGGAAACAAAAACGAAAGAACATAAAGACATATTAGAACAAGTTAAAGAAATCATTGGAAGAAAATAATTAAGTATTTTCTTTAGACGATGATACTATTTTTATATTACTAAATAGACGAATTTAATTTAAAAAAAGCGAATGATTTTATTGTCATTCGCTTTTTTTATATAAATATTAAAATTCACGGAAAAGACCAACAACTTTTCCAAGTACGGTCACTGAATCTAAATAAATTGGCTCCATCGTACTATTTTCAGGCTGTAAACGATATCGGTTATTTTCTTTATAGAAACGTTTTACTGTTGCTTCATCTTCATCGGTCATCGCCACGATAATATCTCCGTTTTCTGCTATAGACTGTCTTCTGACAATCACTTTATCCTTATCATATATACCAGCTTCAATCATACTTTCTCCGACAACATCTAAAATAAAGATATCGCTATTATGACTGCTCGTAAAATGTGCAGGTAACGGAAAGTATTCTTCTACATTTTCGATTGCAGTGATAGGCACACCAGCTGTAACTTTACCGATCACCGGGACATGGATGGTTTCAGAATAATCTATTGGAGACTCTTCCTGAACGATTTCAATCGCACGTGGTTTTGTCGGATCTCGTTTGATATATCCTTTTTCTTCAAGTCTGGATAAATGCCCATGTACTGTTGAAGAGGATGCGAGTCCAACCGCTTCACCAATTTCACGTACACTCGGTGGATAACCTTTTGTTGAAACAACATGTTTTAAATATTCATATATTTCTTCTTGCCTTTTTGTGAGTTCTCTCATTATTAAACACTCCTTATATTGGTGTTATTCATATTATAGCATATACGTTCGTATGTAACAAACATTTGTTCGTGTTTTGATTGACATAGAACAAACGTTCTGTTAAAGTATAAATACAAACAAATGTTCTAGGAGGAATTTGCAATGACAATTACAGTTTCTAAAGAATTTATGATGTATTTATTATTATTTATTGTTATCACAGTCTTCGGTCTTTTATATATGTTACAATCTGAATATATTTATGAACATTCTTCAACCCAAGTTTCAGAACAATCATACGAACAAGCTTCTGTTCGTACGAATTCAGAACGAGTTGTTCATGATCCAGTACAGAATGGTGAAGTCCTGGGTGTCGTAAATTAATATTGTCATATATTTTTAATAAAAAGCGAGTGCGACCAGTTGGTTTCATTCGCTTTTTTTGGTATCTTAAGAAGGAAAGGACTGAGTGTATGCTAGAACAAGAAAAGATGGACAGAATTAATCAGTTAGCTCAAAAAAAGAAAACAGTCGGATTAACTGAAGAAGAGGGTCGTGAACAAACGATGTTACGTAAAGAATATCTTCAAACGTTCCGCAATAGTTTTCAAAAAACAATTGAAAATTCAAAAGTGATTGATCCTGAAGGAAATGATGTGACACCAGAAAAAGTAAAAGTGATTCAACGTATGAATCAGTTAAGAGATTAATCAATACGCGAATAATACAAAATATACATTTTAAAGGAGAAAACAATGTTTACAAAAGAAGATCAATTAGCAATCGACACGATTAGAGCATTAAGTATTGACCAAATTGAAGCTGCAAATTCAGGCCATCCAGGTTTACCGATGGGAGCAGCGCCATTTGCTTATACGTTATGGACACGTCACTTAAATTTTAATCCAAATTCAAGTAATTTCTTTAACAGAGACCGCTTTATTCTTTCAGCTGGTCATGGTTCAGCATTACTTTATTCTTTATTACATGTATCAGGTGGTTTAGCATTAGAAGAGTTAAAAAACTTTAGACAATGGGACTCAAAAACGCCTGGTCACCCTGAGTATCGTCATACTGAAGGTGTTGAAATTACAACTGGGCCTTTAGGACAAGGGTTTGCAATGAGTGTTGGTTTTGCAATGGCAGAAAAACATTTAGCAGCAACTTATAATAAAGATGTTGATATTGTTGATCATTATACGTATGCGCTTGTTTCAGACGGTGATTTAATGGAAGGTATTTCGCATGAAGCAGCAAGTTTAGCAGGGCACTTAAAATTAAATAAGTTAATTGCTTTATACGATTCAAATGATATATCATTAGATGGTAAGTTAAATAAAGCATTTTCTGAAGATATTAAAGGGCGATTTGAAGCTTATGGCTGGGAACATATACTCGTTACTGATGGTAATGATTGTGAGGCAATCGATCAAGCGATTGTTCAGGCGAAACAATCAGATAAACCAACGATTATTGAAATTAAGACGATCATTGGATTCGGTTCGCCAAACCGTCAAGGAACTAATGGCGTTCACGGTGCACCATTAGGTAATGAAGAACGTATTTTAGCATTTGAAACATACGGATTAGATGCAAATCTTACATTTGATGTACCACAATCAGTTTATGATATCTTTAATGAAACGATGATTAAACGTGCAAATGATGCAGAAACTGCATGGCATGCTAAATTAGCAGAATTCAAGGAAAAGAATCCTGAGCTCGCAGCACAATTTGAATTAGCAATTAAAGGTGATTTACCTGATGGTTATGATGCTGAATTACCGAAATATGAAGTAGGGACTTCTGCTGCAACACGTAGTACATCAGGTGATATGATTCAGGCCATCGCTAAAACAGTACCGTCATTTTTTGGTGGATCAGCTGACTTAGCATCTTCTAATAAATCAAATGTAAAAGATACAGCAGATTTCTCTGCTGAAGCGCCAGAAGGAAAGAATATTTGGTTTGGTGTTAGAGAATTTGCGATGGGAGCAGCTTTAAATGGTATGGCGGCACATGGTGGATTAAAAGTATACGGTGCGACATTCTTCGTATTTAGCGATTACTTAAAACCAGCAGTGCGTTTATCAGCATTAATGGGATTACCTGTAACATATGTATTTACTCATGATTCGATTGCTGTTGGTGAAGATGGTCCAACACATGAACCGATTGAACAATTAGCAGGCTTACGTGCAATTCCTAATTTAAATGTTATTCGACCAGCTGACGGAAACGAATCACGTGTTGCTTGGAAAGTGGCATTAGAATCTAAAGATGTACCAACAGCATTAGTATTAACGCGTCAAAACTTAAACGTTACAAATGTTTCAGAAGCAGTCGTAGAAGCGGGTGTACGAAAAGGTGCGTATGTTGTATATAAATCAGCAACACCTGAAATCTTATTAATTGCAGCTGGATCTGAAGTAGGATTAGCGGTTGAAGCAGCGAAAGTACTGGAAGCACAAGGTAAAGGTGTACAAGTCGTTTCAGTCCCAAATACGAGAGTTTTTGACTTACAAGATTCAAACTATAAAGAAGAGGTTATGCCAAGCCATTTAACGAAACGTGTTGCAATTGAAATGGGCGCAACAGCTGCATGGTACAAATATGTCGGTTTACAAGGTAAGGTAATTGGTATCGATCAATTTGGAGCGAGTGCACCTGGCGAATTAGTGATGGAGAAATATGGCTTCACGGTTGATAATGTAGTGAAAGAAGTATTAAGTTTATAAGTAATATTATTCAAATCGTTTATGAATTTTA